>NZ_FOHN01000054.1 GCF_900111595.1 [Clostridium] polysaccharolyticum
TTCCAAAGAAAGCTGTTTGTATGGTATCATATAGATGCAACTCCTTTCGGGTGTAGGTGAATTGTTTTCGACAACTCAATTTTACCACAAACCAGAGAGGAGTTGTTTTATTTTGTCATAAAAAATGCCCTTTATTTATAAGGGTTTTAGCGTTTCGCAAACGCCTATATTATACCAAAGGAAAAAGGAGGAACAAATAGTTTTTCAAATTGTCAAATTGTATCTAGAAAATATAATAGAGAAAAATGGAATAAATAGTAGGAGGATTAATGAAAGAAATTTTTAATTTCACAGATGTAGAGGAAATGTATCAAAGGTGTATATTAGCTTCAATAGCTCATGCTGTTATGGTTGGTAAATACGATATGTTGACAGGAGAACAATGGTGGGATGAAACAAACTATAATTTTCAAAATTTTGAAGGAATAAGGGGCGTTATATCATTTAGTGAAAAAGATCTAGCATGTGTACTTCAAAATGAAATGATTGCATCTGGAGAAGATGATATGGTTTTATTGGAAGGAGCAGATAACACAACGATTTCATTTGTTCAAAATGAAGCATTACCGTATATGATGTCAGAAAATGAAAACAGTGCAGAAATACGAATAACTGCCTTGTTTTGGAGCAAAGGAAAAAAGTTTTATGCAAATGTAGAGGAAGAACAATTGATGAAAAAAACAGATAATATACTATTGCCATTTCTGTATAGCTTTGAAGATGCAAAAAAGTATTGGACAGATTATTATGAAATGACAGATCCACAAAGCAGGTTAGTAGAAGAAATTTATGAAAAGCGTATTTTAAGTAAAGGTAAAATCAAGCTTGGCAGGGAAATAAAGAACCAGTTAGGAAAATGGTTTGAAGACATCTCCAATTGTTTAGAGTCCTTTTTAGAAATGAATATAGATATTGAAAATTAGAAACAATATGTTAAGTTAAGAGTTACGTTCTGATTTAAGAGGTGAATTAATAAAATGGGTGTGGTGATCTATTTCATAGGTTACCACACCTATTTTGCTGTAACCGTCGATTTAGTCATTGAACTGTCCTTTTTGCCAAGTATATTTTGAAAAAGCTAGTTCCCTGAACAGACTAGCAAAAAGCTACGAAGTACAAAGAAAAACATTGGAAGTAGCCAAGAAAAAATCTGTAGGAAGGGCTCTGATCGCAGGCAAGAAACTGACAATTCGAATAAATCGAACAGGGAGAACGAATTGTTACAGGAGCCGCAGCCATCCTTCCAGCAGTTTCCGGACCAATGTTGAGAACCGCAGGAAAAGGTGCTAAAATAGCAGCAAAGGAAGCCCC
>NZ_FOHN01000052.1 GCF_900111595.1 [Clostridium] polysaccharolyticum
AGCATCTGATAGATAGCAGTGAGAATCATACGGGCAATAGCGATAATGGCTCTTTTCTTGCCACGACGTTTTGCAAGCAATTCGTATTTCTTTTTGTAGTAAGGAGATTTATCCGATTTCACGGCTGCATGAGCACATTGTACTAAAGCAGGTTTGAGATAGACACCGGCACGTGTAATGCGGACAGTTTTCTTCTTGCCAGCTGATTCGTTGTTTCCTGGAGTTAAACCAGCCCAGCAGCAAAGTCGTTTGGAACTAGAGAAATGAGACATATCCATACCGATTTCGGAGATGATAGTGATTGCACTATCACGTTCAACACCCGGAATGGTACAGAGAAACCGGACAGCATTGTGCCACTTATTTGTGCTTGAAAGGGCAGAACTTGCACTGATTAATATGCTGTCTAAAACGAAGAAAGGTTTTACAACTCCTCCTGCCGTGCTTTGTAGTGTAGCTTCTTACAAGTTATTTTACAACACAGAGTGGATGTTGGAACCCTTTCATTACTATTTGTGCCGCCAGCTGAAGGCGGCGGAATGGAGATTAATATGGATATATTAAAGATAATATGGACTTCTCTTGGCTCTGTTATTGTACTATTTATTCTTACCAAACTTATGGGCTACCGTGAAGTTTCCGAACTTAGCATGTTTGACTATATTAATGGCATTACCATAGGTTCCATCGCAGCAGAAATGGCAACAAATCTGGATCAGTTTCAAAATACACTTACTGCTATGATTGTCTATTCTATAATTGTGATAAGTATTTCCTGTGTCAGCAATAAATCCATTAAAATGCGTCGTTTTATGGAAGGAAAGCCCTTAATTCTCATGTGCAATGGCAAAATAAATTATAAAAGTTTAAAAAAAGCTCGTATTGATGTAGATGAATTTCTCTGTCAATGTAGAAACTCCGGATACTTTGATATATCTGAAATACATTCGGTAATTTTAGAAAGCAATGGCAAATTCAGCATCCTGCCAAAGGCAGACCATCGTCCTGTAACACCATCTGATCTACACCTAAGTGTTGCTCCCGAATCCATTCAAGCTACTGTTATTATTGACGGGAATATTATGGCTAAAAACTTAAAGCAGACTGGAAATGATCTGAAATGGCTGCACAGCCAGCTAAAAGCACAAGGTGTAAATGACGAATCCGAAGTATTATTTGCAACTTGTGACATTTATAATAAACTTTCTGTCTATGCAAAAACAAATGATGAAGTTCCTACAGACATTTTTGAATAATAATACTATATTTCTAAATCACTTCATATATTCAGTATGAGGTGATTTGTATGCAAACAGCAATCCTTTCCATTGATGGCGGTGGAATGAAAGGGATCGTTCCAGCCGTCGTAATTCATAAACTTGAAACGCTCCTACAACAATATAGTAATGATACTAACGCCCGCATTGGAGATTATTTTGACTTAATCGGTGGAACCAGTACTGGTTCTATTCTTACTGCACTTTATCTTACCCCAGAAAATAATCATCCTAAATATTCTGCCAAGGAGATATTGGACTTTTACCTGAAACTAGGTTCTGCTATCTTTCAGAAACAATCCCTTTACCCACTCTTCGGATCCAAATACATCAATCGTGATTTTGAAAAAACATTACAAAACTTCTTTGGTGATCTAAAGCTCAGCCAGTTATTAAAACCCTGTCTAATAGCATCTTATGATACCACAACAAGAAGTGCCGTATTCTTTAATGCAGAGACTGGAAGAAAACACAAGCAGAGAAATCCTTTTGTCTGGCAGGCAATCCTTTCTTCCTGTGCAGCTCCAACCTATTTTCCACCTATGTGTCTGGATAAACCAGCGGGCTGTCCTAATTGCTTTATAGACGGAGGCGTTGTTGCCAATAATCCAGCACTATGTTCTCTTATTGAAGCGTTTAAATTAAAAGAATGCAATTCCATCAACGATGTCAGGCTTATGTCAGTAGGCAACATCCAAACAGACATTAGTTATTTTTATAGAGATGTAAAAAAATGGGGATTGATTGAATGGGCGGCTCCTCTTTTCTCAATTCTTCTAAATAGTAATGCACAAACTGTTGATTATCAGCTTCGTTCCATCTTTCATATTGTTGATAAAGATGAACAGTACCTGCGATTGCAATTCAATTCCGTTGAAAAATCTCCCGCCATAGATGATTACTCTGATTCAGCAATCGAATATTTCTTAACTTGTGGTAATGAACTTGCAGAAACTTATTCTGAAGAACTTAATCAGTTTGCCCAGTGGCTTGTAAACGAAAAAGAATAACTTTACGGATTCAAAAGGACTATGCAGATTCAGCTCTCATTGTCCTTTTGAACTTTATAAAACAGTACTTTCCATTTATTCTTTTATATTCATACTTTCATCTCATACTGATACACTTTTTCCTGATACACGATTTATCACCAGCATAATACATTTTTAGACGTCCAGAGCGTTCACATTGCAGAAATCCTCTTTCCTCCAGTCTGCCTAAAAAAACTTTAATGTTTTTAATCCATGTATAATAGAACTATTAATGTTACATATCAAAGGATAATTCTGAATTAGGTGTACAACTATTCGATATTTATGGACTGACAAAAGTTTACGGACCAGGTAAACGGAAAAGATACCTGTACTTTATTTGTCGAAATAGAACCTAATGCAAATCCTTACGAATTAGAAGTGGATATTCTTTCCTTATAGAAATGGAATGTAACAAAAAATCTTGCAAAGGAACAAAGTCTGAGTTCCTCAGACTCTTGCGACTGAAATGTACTCGAAGAAACTCAGACTTTGCCGTGCCAGATAGGTGCCGCTGTTTTTTAGCTGTCGCTGTCTTTTAGCTGTCGCTGTCTTTTAGCGA
>NZ_FOHN01000049.1 GCF_900111595.1 [Clostridium] polysaccharolyticum
AAGCAACTGACGCAACTATTGTTGATGGCTGGATTCATACAGGAGACTTAGGTTTCTTAGATAAAGAAGGTTATTTGACCATTAAAGGAAGGAAGAAAGAGCTAATTATCCGTGGAGGAGAGAATATTTCTCCTAGCGAAATTGAAGATGTAATTCGTACCTATGCAATGGTTCATGACGTAGCAGTTGTTGGCGCACCGGATAAAGTGTTAGGTGAGGAAATTGCAGCATTTATCCAAATGAAGCCAGGAGCAAACTATATTAAAGAAGAAGTTATGGAATATATCAGCCAATGCCTGCCAAAATTCAAAATGCCAAAATACGTATACATGGTAGAAGAATTCCCAATGACAAGCACAGGCAAGATCCTGAAGAGAAAATTAGTAGAAATGCTTAGCGATCAGGAAGCTATGAGCCGCATGGCATAAAGATTTTATTTAAGTTTTTTTATCTTTGTTCGGAAGCAGAAAGTTTCATGGTTGACATATAAAGTCTTGAAAGATAAAATAGATTTAATAAGGCATAAAAGGAAATAAACTAATATAATTGTTAAAATTAGTTTGGCAACCTAGTGATCTTATTAAAATATAAGTTGTAGGAGAGGAAAAAATAATATAAACGGAACATAAGGATAGAATTAGAAAATAAAGGAGTATATGGTAGTAGATTATGACTTAAACTTTGTACGTATCTTTACATATGCACACTGTAAAAAGTGTTTGTCAAAAGTTTAAAGAGGAACTATTATCTTTTAAATTATGAAATTATCTTATACAAGGTTTATATTTATCCTTTGTTTACTTGAGAACTAAGAATATTGCTGTTTCGATAGGTGTGCATTGTATCTATAATATAGTAAATGTAATACTCATCATATTTACAATTTAAGTTATTCTGAAAACTATAAATCAAAAAAGCCCTTAAAAGGACAGGGGTGAGATACACACGAACGGGTAAGGAAGTTAGTTGCTAAAAAACAGCGACACCCGTTTGGTGCGACAAAGTCTGAGTTCTATGACAGATATGCAAGAGGTAATAAAAAATAAAATTTTGTAGAAATGCATAATTCGATTTTTCTAGACCAAATAATTTTTTTGAAAAACTGTATTGACAAAACTCTATTTATAGGGTAAGATATTCAACGTTACAGGAAAACTGTTTCTTGTAAAAGATATATGCGTGAGTGGCTCAGTTGGTAGAGCACCTCCTTGCCAAGGAGGAAGTCGCGGGTTCGAGTCCCGTCTCACGCTTAGCCGAAAGGTAAAAAAGAAAAAATGCGTGAGTGGCTCAGTTGGTAGAGCACCTCCTTGCCAAGGAGGAAGTCGCGGGTTCGAGTCCCGTCTCACGCTTAGCCGAAAGGTAAAAAAGAAAAAATGCGTGAGTGGCTCAGTTGGTAGAGCACCTCCTTGCCAAGGAGGAAGTCGCGGGTTCGAGTCCCGTCTCACGCTTAATGGCGAAACTTAAGAGTAAGGAAGTCTTATTCTTAAGTTTTTTGTTTTTAGAAAAATGCGATTCTGATTTGGAACAAACTTGAAAAATGAGGAAAATAAAATGTTTTATTAATGACTCATTTTTATGAATAATCTTTGGAAATATTTGCGGAAAAGCTGAATGTAAGGTATAATAGAAGTGGTCGAAAAGTGAGATACAGAAATTATATACGTTAGGTTTGTACTAAAAAATGAAACGGAGGTTTTTCCATGGGTCTAAAAGATTTGTTTAGAAAAAAGGATGTAGCAGATGATGAGATAAATGTTACAGAAGATAAGGCTGAAGAAGCAAAGGAAACACAGGAAACTGTAAAGGAAGAAGCACCTAAGGCGCAGGAAATACAAGAAGCAGTACCACAGATGGAGCAGCCACAGCAAGAGATTCCAGCAAAAATGATTACCAATGAGAGAAGACAGGAAATTGGGCCGATCATTTTCAAAAGCCATATAGAAGAAAGCGATTTAGAACCGTTATCGATTCAGGAAACGATTTTCCTGCTTGTAAGTGTGGATCATTTTCAGGAAGAGTCTGAAGAAGGCGTTGAAAATTATGAAGAGAAATGCGAACTTTTAGACCGTGTATTGGCTAAAAAGTTATCAGAGGCAGAAGTGCTTTACATGACGTTTGATGCAGGAACTAATTTACCATATATTACACAGGGATGTGTAGAAATTTATTCAGAAGTAGAATATGCACAAGATGCAGTAAGGCATTATGGGGAACAGTACCGTGCAGTAACTATTTGCGAAATCCGTAAAGATGACAGCAAATTGCCAGATAAAATGAGTGTGTTTGAATTTTTATATTATTTAGGAATGGAACATCTGCTTATTGATAATGGAAGATATAAAACAGTTGTAAACCGTGAGGATGTCTTAGCAGTTACAGATAAAAACCCTGAGTATGACTTAAACAAGCCAATCAGGAATCCAAGATTCCGTTATGCTTTGATTGAGTTCTTCCAGGAAGTAAAATGGCCAGTTACATACGAAAAACGTGAAGAAGTGATTCATGAAAAAGAAGATAAAATGCTTGCACAATTAAAGAAGGCAAGATTTATTGTTCCTATGCTATATGAAGGTGAGCAGCAGGCATCCGCCGATAGAAAACAGGTTGTGCCTGAAGCGGGCAGGAATATGGCTATACCAAAACTGGAAACTGCAGATCATATTGCATTTACCCCTATTTTTTCGGACTGGACAGAATTTATTAAGATTTATCCAAGTGACCGCTGGAATGGTCTGGTTCTTTCCTTTGAGGAAGCAATTACTTTGAATCCGGAGATAGGAATTGTAATTAATCCAGCAGGGGAAAACCTGATTATGAACCAGCAGTCTTTTGAGGCGTTGAAAATGCGTGAAGATAATCAGCAAAAAGAACATTAAGGGAGTTTGGCAGCAAGGGAAGATATTCGCAAAGCTAATTGAAAAGTGGAAAGATTTAAAAAGACTATTGCAAAGCGTAAGAGATCGTTTTGCAGTAGTTTTTTGTATAAGTCAAAGGTTTGAACTTAACATAATTCGCCATACATGTTAAGGTCCTGTTTGGAAAAGGAAAGGAGATACGTTAGGAGTATGAGAAAATGGAAAAAGAGAATTCTTTCTGTACTGCTTATACTGGCAATAATGGGAAATGTTATTGTTCCATCCAGCATTCAGGCAGAAACAGCCAAAGAAGGACAAGCCGTAAAACAGATAGAAACAGAAAAAACGTATACAGAAGATGGACTTAACATTACTTTTCAGATAACAAGCCAGTGGGATGGGGCATGCAATACGCAGGTAACCATTCAGAATACAAGCAAGAAAACCAGAAACAACTGGGCATTACAGTTTCGTATGGCAGGCGATATCGTACAGATATGGAATGGCACAGTATATCAGCATGAGAATGACAAGTATATCATTAAAAACGCAGGCTATAACGAGCAGATTAAAAGCGGTCAGTCGATCCAGTTTGGTTACATGACAAAAACAAATGCTGCTTTTGCACTTCCAGATAGCGTTAAAATCCTTTCCAGACAAAAAACAGCAGAAGACAAGGATTTTCAGGTGGACTTTCAGGTCACAGACCAATGGGATTCTGGTTTTAATGGAGAACTTCAGGTGAAGAACCATTCCCTTAACAGCATAGAAGGATGGACACTGGAATTTGATTATGAAGGGGAAATATACAGCTTCTGGGAAGCAGATATCATAGCACACAGCCAGAACCATTACATAATCGAAAACAGAGGATATAACTACAAGATTCCAGCAGAAAGCACACTGAAACTTGGATTTGGAGGAGCTTCCACAGACAGGGCACCAGAACACTTTGTTTTGAAACACTGGACCATTGAGGAACCAGAACCAGCCAGTGAAAGCGAAGAATTAGAAAAATCCTATCTAGATGTCATCAGGCGGAATCTTTCCATGAAGGGCTTGCCAGCCGATCCCATTAGGCTGGCCGATGACTATGACGGGGATGGACTGGATTTGAAACAGGAATATGACTATGATACCAATCCTTTTGAAAAAGATTCCGATGAAGATGGCATAGAGGATGGGGAAGAGGTACTGGTTTATCAGACGGATCCTTGTGATACGGATACGGATTCTGATCAGATGTCAGATGGAACCGAGAGAAAGACAGGCCTGAATCCGCTTTTGCAGGATACAGACGGAGATGGAATCTGTGATGGGGAAGAGGTGGTAACACAGGAAGTATCTCTGGACCTGGCATATGAACTGGAACTGGCGAAGGTAGGAACATTGCCAGAAGTAACTCTGACAGGAAAAGGAGATTACAGCCATAAGCTTTGGGTAGAGCCAGTTACAGAAAATGATGCCATACTGGAAATTGACAGTGTAGTCGGAACTGCCTACGAATTCTTCCATGAAGATGCTCTTGCTTTTGAAACAGGAGAACTGGCTTTTCAGTTAAGTGATAAGGTACTGAGACAAAATAATCCAGAAGAATTAGCCATTGCATGGTATAATGAAGAAGAAAACAGCCTGGAGCCAATGGAATCTAAGTATGATGCCAAGACAAAAACCATTTCGGCAGCAGTGGAACATTTTAGTATCTACATGGTAATCAATACTGCCAAGTTCCTGTATTACAGCGACTGGGAAAATGAAAGTGAGCTGATAGAGACTGGAAAGGCAGATATTGTATTTGTAATTGATACGACAGGTTCTATGAGAGAGCCCATTGAAACGATACGAAAAAGCATTCCGGCCTTTGTAAAAAAATTAAAAGAAAAAAAGGTGGATGCCAGATTTGGACTGGTTACCTTTAAAGATATCTATCAGGATGACATTGATTCCACGAAAAATTATGGCTGGTATACGTCTGCAGATGCTTTTGCCGATCGGCTGCAGGCATTACCAGTAGGCGGTGGTGGCGGAGATGGTCCAGAAACACCACTTGACGGTCTGGAATCTGCTTTCCAGATGCGTTACCGGACCAGTGTGAAACGGTATGTGATCCTTGTAACGGATGCAGACTATCATGATGGAATTGTAAAGGATACTACTGTTACTTTGGATGCACAGATTACAAAACTTGCACAAAAAGAGATCACTGTATCGGTGTTTACCAAAACAAAGCTCTATCCAGTTTACCAGAATGCCATTCAGACATCTGGCGGGGAGATTGCCGATATTCAGAAAAACTTTGCCATAGAAGCAGCACCGTTAGCAGTGAAAGTCGGGAAAGGGGCAAGTGGAGGATGCTGGGTACGGTTAGCCAATCATACCGTAGTCCATCTTAAGAAAAATCCATTGCTAAATGATTCCAGTGTAGACAGCGATAAAGACGGAATTCCAGATTCCATAGAACTGGGAATTACGAAAAAGATGAAACTCTATAATCCTTATGGAAAGAAATATGAGTACCAGAATGTCTGGACTTTTAGCAGCAATCCTGCCAAAAAGGATACGGATGGGGATAACTGGAACGATTCCGAAGACTTGAATCCCAAACGATTTGATATCCTGCTTACAAAGAAGACGAAGCATACATTGGAATTTAATACAGGAAGGACTTGGAACCAGATATCCTGTACCGCTTACGATTATTGGGATAATGCAAAAGCAGTATTCGGCATTCCCGCAAAACATCCGATTCCCGCAAAAAAATGGAAGAAGCTTGTACAGTACTATCAGAAGAACTGTAAACAGAAGTTTACCGTAACGGAGCTGACAGCAATCGGTCTTTTCAATCCAGAAGGTGCAAAGCTGTATATGGATTCCAGCAAAGGAAGCACCAGAGAAAAGGTATTTCGGAATCTGGCAGGAAGGGCAAGCGACAACTACCAGCATAAAGGGGTGCTAGGCTGGGAAAAGTGGAAAAAGGTCTCCAAGAAGAAACAGGGAAGCTTCTTGAAAGGAACGGTTCTTTCGGAAGCCGATATGAACTTTTCCGGAAAGCTGTACCGGGTATGCGATATTTATACGGTTTTGAATAGCATTGCAGCGGCTGGGGCAGTTATCATTGCAATTGTGGCAACCGTAAAAGCAACACCAGTGGTTCTGGCAAATCTGAAAGGCATTGCGTACTACTGTGAAGCTTATGGGATTAAAGAAGGTCTGGATATGTATAGCTGTATGGGACTTCGTGGAGTTCCAGAAAGTATCGTTTCTATAATTCAGATGGATTTGCAGGATGGG
>NZ_FOHN01000048.1 GCF_900111595.1 [Clostridium] polysaccharolyticum
CAGTATTTGGGCAAGATTTTATTCGGAGAACGGGCAGGCACCCTGTATATAGATAAGATTTCGCAAGTGTTAGATCTGTAGAAAAAAAGGCCAGCTAACAACAGTGGATAGGAGATAGATGAGTAAAAGAAAGGCACCAGTTCAGTATCTGGATTCGGATACTGGAGCTGGTGTCTTTTTATTGTGGTTAAATTAACTAAAAGAAAAATGTTTTGTTAGAATTCTGACTTTAAGTATAAGGAATTAGAAGGGGGGGATGGAAGAAACCAAATGTAGCAAGTGGGAAGATTGAGGGTGTTATATATAATGTTGTGAAATGCTAAATATAGTAGACAGATGGAAAAAAAAATGATAAAATGAAAAAAGCAGATGAATATAATAGGTGTTCATTTGTAAAATTGAAAAAGGAGGGTGAGAATTATGATGACAGTAGTAAAGGAAAAAAATATTAAGATTAAAGAATTTACAAACACATCAAGTGTCTGCAACTAAAATACAGATGTATTTTACTAATTAGGAATAAGCAATAGTAATGGGATAAAGGAAACTTTGTTCCATTACTATTTTTAACAAGGGAGGAAGAGAATTATGAAATATATATTGAGTGATTCTATTTTATTTCATGATGCGTTTGAAGATGGAGTATATATAACTGCAGCAGGTGATAAATTAATTAATATTAAAGAAAAAGAGGAAGAAGTTTTTGCTATTTTTGAAGCATTTATGAAGCCAAGAACATATGAAGAGGCATACCAGAAAACTTGTGAAGAAATTTTTGTGATCGAAGATGAATTTCAGGAAACGTTTGAATTTATGAGAACTAATAATTTGCTGAAAGAGTATGATGAGTCACAGACTACTTTAAATGAGTTTCAATTAGAGAAATATAAAAGGCAGATTAGTTCATTAGCTTCATTACCAGGTAATGAAAAAAAAGATGCAAAAAAGATGCAGCAAAAGATCTGTGATTCTCACGTATGTATTATTGGTGTTGGAGGGACAGGAAGCCATTTGGGATTAGCAATGGCGTCTATTGGTGTTGAAAAAATGACATTGATTGATTTTGACAAAATTGAGCTAAGCAATACGTCAAGACAAATTTTGTATGATGAGACAGATGTGGGAAAATATAAAATTGACGTTGCGAAGGAAAAACTTCAAAAATATAATTCCAGAATTTTGATTGATACACATAATATTCATATTACATCACCAGATGATTTAATGTTTATAGGAGAAAAAAAAATTGATTTGTTAATATGTTGTGCAGATACCCCTCGTGGAGAAATACAGCGTTATGTAGATGCTGTTTGCACTAAGTTTCATATACCATGGTTTCTATATGGACCTTTTCAACATTCACAAATAATGGTTGGACCATTATTTGTTCCAGGAAAAAGCAAAACATATAATGAAATTTATCCACCTACATTAAAAACCGTAAGTGAAAGAGTAAATAAAATGAATCAGAATTTTGTTGCATCTATATGTGATCCTTATAATGGATTTGCGTCACAATTTGCAGCAATTGAAGCGTTTAAATTTTTAACAGGTAACAGTGAACCTAAGATTCTCAATCGAAGATATTATGTCAATACCGATGAATGGGAAATGGAGCATGTAGATTATGTTTGATGAAAAAAAAGCAAAAGGCGCAATAAATTATATTTATAAGTTAAATCTAACAAAAAACTATGAAATTATTCCATTTGAAGGAATAGAAGATTTAGAAGCAAAGCAATGGGAGACAATAGCCAGTGAATTTTCTGATGCGGATGATATAGTAAAAGAAATAAAGGAAAAATATCGTTCTTTAAGTACTCACATTTATAAAAGAATTAATAAATTGCCAAGTGCGTTAAAAAAAATGGGATATATGTTAGAGATGAATAATCCATTTCTATCTGTATTTGTCGGTCGAGAAGCAGAAATTAGCAAGATGAATGTAATTCGGCATAAAAGGATTAAGAATAATATATTGCTTATTGGAGAGCCAGGTGTTGGAAAAACCAGTTTAGTTGAGGCTTATGCAAAGCACTTTAATATAAAAAATATATTTGTTGTAGAATGTGCTAAGCTAATAGGTAATACAGAATATAGAGGTGCGTTTGAGCAACGGGTTGTTGAGTTGATGGAATTTGCAAAGGGAATGGAGCTGATTTTGTTCTTTGATGAAATCCATACACTTTTAAATTTGGGTAAGACAATAGGAGGCATAGCTATTACAGATATTTTAAAGCCATATTTACTGGATCAAAAACTATGTTTTATTGGAGCAACTACATTAAAAGAATCTCAGTATCTTTTAAAGGATGAAGCATTTAAGAGAAGATTCACACCTTTAATTCTGCAAGAACCAACGGAAGAAATTCTTCTATGTATAAAAGATAATTTTGAAAACAATATAGCAAAAGAAGGACTATTGGCGGAAAATGAGACTCGGCAAGTTATTGGAATTTTAAAAGAAAAAATAAAAAGCCAGTATTTTCCAGATAAACTAGTTGATTTTCTAGATTATATGTGTGCCTATTTTAATGTCAATGGAAATAGGCGTGATTATATGGAATTGTTAGAAGAATATATTCATGATCAAGAGGTTCAAGGAGTTTGTTATGAGATGGAGTGAGAAAATTACATATCTTCAAAGTGGATATAATGGGACAAGAATGTTGATTGGAGCAATAAATAGTTTGTTTCTTTTGAGTCAAGGTGTTAATTTAGGTAGTATAGCATTGTTTGAAATGATTCAAACGATAACAGTGTTATGCATGGAAGTTCCAACAGGAGTGATTGCTGATGTAATCAGTAGAAAGCTATCCGTACAGCTTTCATGTATCCTATTGGTAATTTATTATCCATTAATGTATTTTGGGGCTCCTAATATGTGTTTGTTGGTGATATCACAAGTGATTTATGCTTTGGCATTATGTTTAATGTCAGGTTCTTTTGAGGGTTGGCAGACAGCGATTATCAAAAGGGAGCATCCAGGTAAAGAGGATATGCTGAATTATTATGGACATCTAAAATATGAAGTAAACTCTTTTATTACAATGTTTTCTGGGACTGCAGGAGCAGTTATTGTGTATTTAAATAGTGGGAGTTACTTTATATTATACATTATGTGTGCTGTCATTATGTTTCTCCTTTTTTTTGCATTTAGTAAAGTACCTTGTTATAAGAATAATAATGAAAAAGCTTCTAGCAAAGAAGATGAGACTATGGAAGGTGCATTTGCAATTTATTTGAAAGAATTAAAAGAGGGAACAAAATGTTGTTTTGCTAATATTCATGGAAGATGTTATTTTGTAGCACTTAGCCTTTTATCTTGTACATATCAAGTTGTTTTTTTTTATTGGCAGCCTTACTTTACATTACTGGCAAAAAAAAATACAGGGGTCAGTTGGTTTATTAATAGTAAGGAACTGTTAGTAGGAGTTGTATTTTTTGTATATTGTTTTTCGCGTTTTTTTATGAATCGAATTGTGAGAAAAAGAATGATTGAGAAAAAAAATCCATTTATAATTGCAGTGTGGAGTCTTTTAATTGCATGTTTAAGTATGATTGGTTTTAGCTGTATTAATAATGTGAATATCGCATTACACATTGTTTTGTTTGCTGTTATTCAAGGCACCGTTACTATAGCAGAAAGTATTTTTCAATCGCAGTTTATAAAAAAATCAGAAGAAAAGTGTATATCCAGTACACTTTCAATATTAAGTTCGTCTACAAGTATTTTATCAATTGGTGTTTTATTGTTTATTACAAAAAATATAATGAATAGCAATATGAACTTTTTTTTTCTTGGAACCGTTCCGTTATATATATTGCTCATTGCAGTAGCACTTATATGGAATAAAATGTATTTTGTGCAAAAGGAGGAGAAAATCAATGATTAATTTTGCAATACCTGCAATGTTTACAGAGACTCAATTAATAGAAATTAAAAATTTGAATGATAATTCAAAAAACAATAGAAGAATAAAAGAATTGTATGGGTCAATGCCATCTGCGCCAGTCGGAACAATAAGACCAAGTATTACTTTGCCTTCTATTACAACAGAAGAATTATGTGATTATATTAGAAAAGTAAAAGAATGCGGTTTGGAGTTCGATTATATTATGAATTCGACTGTACTTGATGGAGGAGAATATACTAATGAAGGAAAAAAGGAAATAGTCGAGTTTGTTGGAAGACTAGTTGATGCTGGTTTAAATACAATTACGATTTCAGCACCATATTTAGTTCGTCTGATTAAGAAGTTTTATCCAGAATTAAATATAACTGCCTCTATTTGTGCAGAAGTTGAGTCTGTTCAGCGGGCATTGGATTTTGAAGAAATTGGCGTAAACTGTATTGTTCCTGCCAAGGATGTAAATCGTGATTTTAAAACACTTCGCAATATGGTAACAGCATGTAATTCTTCAATTAAAGTGCTTTGTACAACACCTTGTTTGTATAAATGTAGTGATTTATATTATCATATGAATTTGTCTTCAGTAAGAGATAATTCTTTACAAAAAGCATTAAAAGTACAGGGGGATTTTTTGTCACATACAGCAAGTAGGTGTCAGAGAAGGAGATTGGAAAATGTAACAGAATACATAAAATCTCCTTGGATTAGGCCAGAAGATATATCTTATTATGAAGAGATAGGAATAACAGATTTTAAATTAGATGGCAGAGACAAGAGGGAAGAATATAATATTGAAGTAGCAAAAGCTTATATGGATGGACATTATAGTGGTAATTTGTTGTATTTGATGCAGAACTATTATCCAAAAGATATGAAGGAATTTAATCAAATTATAAATGTTGAGGTAGATTACTGGAAGTTAGGAGTTTATCTGGATAATAGTAAGATGGATGGATTTATTAAGTACTTTGCTTCTATGAAAAATACTTGTGAACAAGGATGTAAACATTGCAATTACTGCAAATCATGGGCAGATAAGGCGATAACCTTATTTAAAAAAAATACGGATCAGTATCTTGAAGTGTTACGTATTGCAGAGGAAAAGAATTTAAGCTTTGAATAAGTTAGAAATGGTAGAGTGAATCAATGTTATTAAATTTAAATGTCTTGAACGGAGCATAGGCGTCTTTCTTATTTTAATAAACAGATATAAGAAATATTTGAATTTGTGTTAGAATGGTTAATTACAAAAGAAAACAAAAAGGTAAGTAGAGTGAGAAAAAATAAGGACGACAAATATGAAGAAAAAAGGAAAAAAATTGTTTTTGTGGTTTGCGATGTAGTTATTCTGTTTTTTGCCACAGTTTCTGTTATATATATAAATGATGATTATTGTACATCGGATTTTGCATTGTCTCAAGTGGAATCTAGTGAAAAAGTAACCGTATCAAAAATCAGTAAAAATACAATGGTATTTTCGCCAAAAGAGGAAGAATCTAATATAGGTTTTATCTTTTATCCAGGAGGAAAAGTCCAGTACGAAGCTTATGCACCTCTTATGCAGGAGATTGCTAAAAATGGAATTTTATCCATATTAGTACACATGCTTGGTAATCTTGCTGTACTTGATTCTAAAGCAGCAGATGGATTACAGCAACAGTTTCCAAAGATTACACACTGGTATATAGGTGGTCATTCACTTGGAGGTGCAATGGCAGCATTCTATGTTTCAAAACATGCCAAAGAATTTGAAGGACTTGTGCTGCTAGGAGCATATTCAACTGCTGATATTAGCAAAACGGATTTGCAGGTAATCAGCTTGTACGGTTCTAATGACCAGGTGCTTGATAAAAAAAGTATAAAAAGAACCAATCTCATTTGCCAGAATCTTTTGTAGAAAAAGTGTAAACGTCAACTCGGTTCTTTCCAATATTAGTTGATTTTACCACAATATAGTGCTATCATAATAATAAATTAACCGAAACGGAGGAATTTCTACGGATAGCTTTCTTAAACTTTTAGATAACAATCTTATTTGTACAAATTATATTCTTCATCCAGAAAAACATCAATGCATTATCTATGCAGAATCTAGTAGCCATGCTGTTACTTGCCCTTATTGTAATACAAGCTCAACTAAAGTACATTCCAGATACCAAAGAGAAATTCAAGACCTTCCAATCCAGGATATGCAGGTAGTCTTACTGCTAAACACAAGAAAAATGTTTTGCCAGAACCCTGACTGCGGACATAAAACCTTTGCGGAAAGATTTCACTTTGTGGATTCCAAAGCCCAAAAAACAAACAGGCTGGTTTCACATATTTTAAATACTTCTTTAAAACTTAGTTCTGTATCAGCCTCATCCCTTCTCAAGAAGAACTGCATAAAAATCAGCAAAAGCAGCCTTTGCGATCTGGTTAAAAAAAATACCTGATATAGTGGATAAATCATCTATTTCTAAAATATGTGTGGATGATTTTGCAATAAGGAAACGATATACCTATGGCACAGTAATGATAGATTTGGAGACACACAGAGTTGTGGATATAATGAATTCCAGAGAAACGGAAAAAGTAGCAGAATGGCTGAAAACATATCCAAATATCCAAGTAATTTCAAGAGATGGAGCAAGTACTTATGCAAATGCATCTAGTCTTTCGCACCCAGAAGCATACCAGATTAGTGATCGGTTTCATTTGTTTAAGAATCTGTCTGAAGCTTTTTCACGATTCCTTATGCGTCAGTTTCCAGCCAGAATAGAAATTCCGTCGAACAAAGGAGCAGCGACTATTGAAATGGCAGCACTCTATGAAACCAGAAACCTGTCACAAAGAATCCGCTTTGCAAAGCAAAAAAGAAAAGAAGGATACACCATAAGCGAAATCGCTTTATGTATGCATTTAGGTGAAACAACCAAAATATATAAAGTGGCAAGAAGACAAAATCCCACCAGATAAGGAAAGTGCACGAGAACGACAATATCAAAACAGTGTAAAGCAAAAAGTGGTACTATGTCAAGAAAAAGTACAAGTTAAATACGAACAAACTTCTTACTTCTTTAGCAATTTTCAGCTTATCTTACTAATTTTCTTCCTTTGATCATTCCAGTACATTTTTTCATATTCATTTGGAGAGTGATAGGCACAATGGCTATGTACCCTTACTGTGTTATAAAAGGTGTCTATGTATTCAAATACAAGTCTATATGCATGATTAAAATCGCATATTCTGAAACGATTTAACCATTCTCTTTTTAACACTGCGTGAAAAGATTCTATGCAGGCATTGTCCCATGGAAATGCCTTTTTGGAGTAACTGCATAACATTCCCCTGGTTGCTTCTATGTAC
>NZ_FOHN01000047.1 GCF_900111595.1 [Clostridium] polysaccharolyticum
TGCCACATTATCTGCAAACCGATCAACAAATCGACCACCTTTTTCTCCATTTACACGTGTTTCAAAATAATACTGCGGAATTCCTCCAACTTCCTTTGCCAGTGCTTCTTTCCCGCTAACTCCTCTCTTAATGCTGATAGACTGCTCCGTTCCAGATGTTTGTGATATTACATGCCATACTGAATTGTAAAGCCCAGTTCTGTATGGGTTTGCTGCCTGTATTCTGTATGGTCACATTGGCAGTAAATGCCCCATCCCAGCGGCTTGTTATCTGAAAGTTTATTGCAAATCCATCTTCTGTACCGTCGTACTTTCTTTGGCAGTCTCTGCCTGTATACTGGATGGCACTATAAGGTTTAACACCATTGACAGTACCAGTATGGCAGATAGTATTCTTCTTTGTCTGTATCTTCGATTCATGGTATGCTCCTTTCTGATTTTTCAAACAATAACTTGGCATTTGTAGACTTTTCAGGAAAATAAAAACATCAAATTAACATATGTGAATTATAGCACCCGACGATTTTCATAGAAACATCTATCAATTATATCCTAAAAAAGTTTTATAAACCTATTTTTCCCACGAAAAAAAACGCAAGCACAACCACCTGCGTTTTCATAAAAAAATCCCCAAATAAAACTTTAATAAATAATCCTTTCATTCTACTAATATTTTTCCTTTTTCCCTAAACGAATGATTCTGCTGCTTCTACTGCTTCCACTCCTTTCTACTGGCAACGAATCATTTTGATGAGTCTATTTTACACCTCAAGGTACAACAAAAGTATTACAAAAAGTACAACAAAAAATTTTATTTTTCTTTTTTATCTTCTTATATTGTTCCTTTGAGCCATTTTATCTTCTAACAAGCTTGCAGTTGTCATCTCTGCCCAGCTGTAATTAGACATGTATTCTCCCATATAAGAGTTTACTGCTACTGCATCACCCTCAAGGAATTTATAATAATCACACTCCACTTTGGATATATCAACTGCTAAGTAGTTCCACTTTTTCACAACCACATCTTCTATATTTCTTTGCTTCAATGACTGCATCATAGAATGTATAACTGTCTGTGTTGAATTTTTAAGCTTTTTTCGATCTACGACATCTTCCCATAATACAGCAGCAATTTCGGCTGTGCTGCTCCCTGCACCGCAACGGTCTATTAGATAGGCAAAAAGTTCTTTGGATTTACTTCTTTCAAACTGTACTGGTTCATTTTCTACGAAAACATCAAAGTTACCAAATGTGTGAACGGATACACATTTTCCTTCTTCCAGATCGGCAATTTTCCTCGGCTGACGCCACTCTATTTCCATACTGTCTAATGCTTCTACAATTAAATCTTCTGTAGCAGGCTTTAATATGTATCCTTTGGCATGAAGCTGAAATGCTTCACATGCATACTGGTTGTAGGCTGAAACAAATAAAATACGGACACTTGGACACAGTTCTTTAAGTTCCTTTGCCAGCTCAATCCCGCTCATTTCCCTCATCTCAACATCTAGGAAAGCATAATCTAGTTTCTCTTTCTGTTCCATCAACTGCCTTACATAGTCAAGGACTTCTGTACTTTTCTGAAATCCCTTAATATTAGAGTCCGAAAATACCTTTTCCAGCACACGAATCAAACTTTTTAGTGCTAATACTTCATCATCAACTGCTATAATATTCATCTTTTTTGTCTCATGTATAACATTTACTGAATCATCCATCTTACATTTCCTTTCCTAAAATTTCTCGGCATTTTGCCTTGGAATGCTTATTTTAACCTGTGTGCCTTTCCCTTCTTCACTTACTATATCAAGAGTCCCGCTGCATTGTTCCTTAATTCGCCTACGGACATTTTCTATACCTATATGTGTTTTCTTTATATTGTCATGTATAACAATGTTCCTGTCCTTGTCAAATTTCATGCCTCTCCCATTATCCATAACTATTATATGTATTCCATGTGCATCCTCATAGGTATGTATACTTACAGTTCCTGGCTTCTCCTGTTTTACAATGCCATGACGGACTGCATTCTCTACAATTGGCTGAATACAAAGTGCCGGCACCTTAAAATTCTTAACCTGTATATCATATTCTGCTTCTAGTAAGTCCCCAAATCTTACTTTCTCAAGTTTTAAATAATTCTTAACATGATTTAATTCCTTTTCAAAAGGGATAAGTTCTGTGGTTGACAAAGAATCCATATTTCCTCGTAGAAACTGCGAAAACCATGTAATAGCCTGATGTGCTTTCTCAGGGTCCATTAAACATAATTCTTGAATACTGGTTAAAGTGTTATATAAAAAATGCGGCTGTATCTGGCTTAACATAACTGCAATGCGGCTTTGAACCAGTTCTTTCTCGAGTTCATCCGCCCGTTTTCCTTTCTCGTAATTCTGTTTTGTATAAATCAGCAGCATTCTGGTCTGCCCAGCAGTAAAACAGAACAGTCCTGCTTCTAAGACAATAATCCAATACCTCTTTGTTATAGCAAAATGAAGCACCTCTATTATACATGCTGCTGTAAGTACAATGCAAGAATAAAGCAATTCCTTAATTTTTTTATCGGAATGTTTTTTTAAATCAACCACTAGCAAAATCAAAATTATAACTATCATTATTATTAACACAGATATATAATCAAGAATCAGCTCTTGTCCATCCGCCTTTCCCGTTCCTTGCAATATAAAATAAAGCCCAGCTAAACCACTCCATATGTAAACAAATATATTAGCAGCTTTTATGAATTTCGCACTGATTAAGTAATTCTTCAGATTTAACAGAAGAAAGCCTCCTATCAAAAGCTGAAGTACATAATCAAAAATCATTATAAATATTCCATTTTCTAAAAGCAAAGTAGTACATTTATAATCAATTAACGTACATGCACCACCTGTAAGCATAAGCATTCCACAGGATACGCTTCCTTTTGCAATAGGGATATTCATATGTCGAAAAGCCATTAAGAAAACCAAAAAAAGAAGGCCCATTACAAAAACAATAAAGGATATTATGATTTTCAGAAAATATTTTTTTAACTGTTCAGTAAGCAATGTGTAACGCTCTCCGATACAGAAACTTGACAGAAAATTCTGATACACAGATTTTCCATTATTCCTGTAAACTAGCTGAATATGAATTTCTATCTGATCATGAACCTCTATTCCTTCTGACTGATAGTAAGCCCACTCTCTTCCAGCCGATTTTATGATAGATGGCAGACTTTCCCTCTCTCCATATGTAAATATCCGCTTTGCATTCTTCCACATCTGTACTCTCATAGAGGACATAAACATATACAGTTTTACTCCCTTTGGAACCTGCTGGTCAAAATGTCCTTTTATTATAATCTGAGAATATGTTTTTCCGTCAGGAAAATCAGTTTTGGCCAGTTTCCTTGGCTGTGCCGATTCTGTTTTCTGATATGTCCCTACAAAATGAACATAATCCATCTTTTCTTTATTATTAGGAAATAACCCTCCAACTTGTTCTATGTAAAATGAAAAAATCAATAGGAAAGCAATCATAAAGACATGATATCCATATTTGGGCACAGTAAAAATTTCTAATTTCATATACCATTATTCTCCTTTTCGAGTTTATTTTACCTTACCACACTTTAATACGCAAGAAAAAAAAGATGTAGCACTATTTTACATAATGCCACATCTTTCCTTAGATGCATATTCCTTTAATAAAAATGCTAAATAATCTTATTTATTAGAGCTAACTAATGCCCCATCATAATATACCTCATAACCATTTTCAACAAATGCGCTGTAACTACTCCAGTCTTCTTGTGTTAAACGTACGCCCATTGCCAGACTGTCACCAGCTTTTAATGTCTGCTGGCAATCAAAAGATACTTCTACACAGCCATCTTTAAATACTGCTTTTACAGATGGAGCGATATTTACATAATATGGTGCTCTGCTCATCTGAAGTCCTGCATTGTCACACCAGAACATCTGTTTTTTATCTCCGCTCTTTGTATAGTTATAACGAATTGTTACTTTTGATAAATCTACTTCATCAGAACCTGCTGCACTAATGGTATAATTCTGGTTGATGCCGCCTGCAATCTGAGATTTCACTGTAACCACTGGAATTACACCAGATACAGGATTTTTGCTTGGTGCTACGCTTGGTACTGCACTTGGCTGTACACTTGGTTCTACGCTTGGCACTGCACTTGGCTGTACACTTGGTTCTACGCTTGGCACTGCACTTGGTTCTACACTTGGCTGCACACTTGGCACTACACTTGGCTGCACACTTGGCACTACACTTGGCTGCACACTTGGCTGCACACTTGGTTCTGTGCTTGGTACTGCCTCAATGCCTGAATCAACATATGCTTGTAATACTTGTGTATAAGCTTTTTTAGGTGATGTTAAACTAGAAAAAATAAGTGGGCTCTGGCTGGAACGCCATGAAACACTATCATATAATCCCCAGTAAGTAATGCTGGTAATATTTGCTCCTTTTTTCTTTAAGGAAAGGATTGCTTTCATTAAATCATAGTAATACTGTGCCTGGACATCTGTTGATTTGCAAGTAACATCTAATTCTGTTACCTGAATTTCAAAACCTTCATTAGCAAACTGCTGCATTGTACTCTTATATAAAGAAACACTTGGATAGCTTGTATCAAGGTGAGACTGCATACCAACACCATCACAGATTTTTTCTTCCTGATTCATCCAGTTAATTAATGCAACAATTTTATCTGCCTCAATATATGTATTGTAATCATTGTAGAATAGAGAAACGGAATCTGTTAAGCCGTATTCTACTAAAGTTTCATGAGCAAACTGGAATGCTTTTTTGATAAATCCTGGTTTTGAACCAAGAGTCTGTGTACTTCCGTAAATAATCTGCCATCCAGAATTATTTGCGTGGAAATATTCATTGGCAACATCCCATGCATAAACTACGCTGCCGTACTGGCTGTCATATACATGGTGCATAATTGTTTTAATATACATTTCCATTCTGGCATCCATCTGTGCCTGGCTTACATAACTGCCACCTGACTGGAATCCTGTCTTAAAGAAACGGTCTGGTGTCTGGCTATGCCATACTAATGTATGGGCACGTAATTTTAAGCCATTCTGGTAACAGGTTTTCATTACACTATCCATTGTGTTAAAGTTTAATTTTGGTACAACACTTTCTTTGTAGTTACTTGGAATATAGTAACCAGCCGCTTTTGCCTGTGCAACTGTCATAGTATCATATCCAATTACAGCATCTGGCTTCATTTCATTTTCCATTGTAACACTGTTATACTGTTTCTTAATTGCATTCAATGTATTGCTATTGGATAACTGATTTGGTGTTACACAACTGCCGATTTTTCCGAATGTTTTCCCGTATGTATTTAATAAAGTCGCATCAGAAGATACTGGTACTGGCTCAGCTGATACTTTGTCTCCCATGTCAAATGCTACGCTGCTTACAGTTGCCTGCATGCTTCCATCTGTCTGAGACATGATACCAATACAATTTACTTTTTCCGCACAGTCTGGTACGAAAGTACAAGTACCTGTCGTAGCAAAATTGTATTTTACTGCAACTTCGTCACCTGCTGTATTGTATAACTTAAATGCAAGTTCTCCTGTTGATTTTGTTACTTTAAAACTTACACCATCACAGTTCGACATATCTAATGTTTCTGGCAATGTAAATTTTACTTCTCCGTAAAGTTCATCATAAGTCACATTTAAAGCATCACCACTTATATAATAAGATGAATACCATCCAGTAGCATAAGATAATTTACTAAAATCATAGGTTTTTGTAGATGCTGCACTTGCAGTCTGAAATGGTACAAACATTGTAAGCACCATAGCAAATGCTACTACAAAAGATAAAAGCTGTTTCTGCATTTTCTTCATTTTCTTTACCTCCTGTTATATAAAATTCCTTTCCATCAACTCAGAACATCCTGCCCCGAAAGGCAGGATGCTTTTATCATTGGTATTTTTTATATTAGAATCAGCCTACTAATTGTCCATCATAGAATACTTGCACTCCACCATCTGTAAAGTCAGAGTAGTTTGACCAGTCTGACTGATACATACGGCATCCAAGTGCTAAGCTTCCTGCACCTGTTGCAATTGTTTGTGCAGTATCAAATGTAATATCTACATATCCGTTACCAAATGCTGCTTTTACATCACTTGTAAGGCTTGTGTAGTATGGTGCTACGTTTAACTGTAAACCAGCATTGTCACATGTAAGTGTCTGTGCTGCATTTCCAGATCTTGTATAGTTTAAGCGAATTGTTAATTTAGATAAATCAACAGCATCTTTTCCAGCAGATGTAATGTTAAAGGAACAATTTACTTGTCCACCTGTTGTAATATTTGCAGATACCTTAGGAACTACAGAACCTGTAACTTCTCCAGATGGTGCTTTTGATGGTGCTACGCTTGGTTTCACGCTTGGCACTACTGATGGTTTTACGCTTGGCGCTACACTTGGTTTCACACTTGGTGCTACGGATGGTTTTACGCTTGGCGCTACACTTGGTTTCACGCTTGGTGCTACACTTGGCTGTACAACTGGTGTAGAAATCGCTCCATCTGCAATAAGACCTGCAACCGCTCCAACGAAACCTGCATTGTAGTCAATGCCAACTTCAGATGCTGTATAGTCCTGTGCATTATCATTGTAGTTGTCACCAAATGTACTTGGTCCACCAACTAAAGCTCCTAATAATAAGTTCTTAGCTTCTCTTAAGTTGCCACTGTCTGCATAGGTATATCCATTCGCTGCTCTATGATGTGGATGCTTTGGATATTTGCTTCCGTATCCAACAATGAAAGAGAAGTTATTTGGATTGTCACCTAAAATATAGTTAATCTGTTTTGTAGCAAAACTCTTAGCTTTTGCATCTTTTGTTAAACCATAATATTCAATAGCAACCATTGACTGAGCTGCTGCATATCTTAAACAGCCCCATTGATTTAAATATACCATTCCGCCTGGTGTTTTAGGGATACTGTTATACCAAGCATCAAGATTATGTTCTACTGCTGATTTATAACTGCTGTCTTTTGTGATTTCATACATCATAAGATCTGCAGGAATCCACATGTTATCCCAGCACATTGTCCATTCATCTGTGTGAGGGCCATTTTTATCAGCTAAATAGGATTTTGCATCCGAAATGTAGCTGCTGTCACCTGTAGCTTTGTTTAACCATACAGCCGCCCAAGCCATATCATCTTTAAATGAGGAAGATGTATAGAAACTCTGTCCCTGGCTGCATCCTTCGTTTGCTTTTCCTAATTTATAAAGAGATTTTGCATAATCTAAGCATTTTGATGCATATGCAGAATCTGGATATGTCATAGACACCATTGCTAAAGCTGCTGCTGCTTCACCACAAACGTCAGCACCTTTGTCTCCACCGCCTACTTTGAACATTGTCTGACGGCTTCCCTGTTTTTCTGGAGCATCCCAGTAAGCATGGTCTTGATTGCCATCGCCTAATTGATAATAGAATACATTGCTGTTTGGATGACATTTCATGAAGTAATCACAGAAATGTTTTAATGTCTGAAGCATTTTTTCTTCAGAACCTGATTTAGCAAAGGAATCTTTATAGGAATAATAACTCCATGCTAAAACACTTGCTGCATACCCCTGTGTGATACCAAATTTTACATGATCACCACAGTCATGATATCCACCACTAAGATCTAAACCAACATCTTTACCATCTGTTGTATGACAAGCGCCACGCCATGAAAATGCATTATCTTCCCCGGCATCTTTACCGCATTTATTTGCATCATAGAATGTTACGGCATCCTTTAATGCTAAATTGTAGTCGATGGAAGCTGCCTTTACAGGAGCTATATTAGCCAATGTAGCTATAACCATGCTTGCGCTTAATCCCATTGCACACACTTTTTTAAGCTTATTACTTACCATATTATCCTCCTTTTAGAAGCAATCGCCTCTCTTTGTTTCATTAGTAAGTTTATTATAAGCCAATCTCAAAAAAAGTGAACAATCCTTGCATAATATGTGCTTTTTTCTTACGCAACATGAACAAATTGTAACTCTTTTACCCTTTGTTTATTTGTCATTTTTTGTATATCTTAACAAAGATTTCCTATACAGAACATTTTAATTTATACATTTTAACTAAAACTTCTTCCTGCTTTTTATTTTTTCTAACAGTGCAAAAGGACATCAAACCAGATAACAATCTGATGGCTTAGGGATATTTTTTCTCCTCAATACAGGATATGGCTTTCTTTATTACAGCTTCCTTGTGTTCTGCTTCTGTGGCTTCCTTCTTTTCTTTAACCATTCCACAGCCACTTAACAGACAGACAGCAAGAATCAGAAAAAGAACCTTTGCTTTATTTTTCATAGACATTGATTTTTACTCCTTTAATTATAATAAACATACTGGATGTTTAATGTTTCACTTTTATAGGAATGAAGCACATTAAACATTCCTGTTAAGACACCTTATATTCCAATATATCGTGGAATATAAAGTGGCTTTCTCCTTTCCTTGCTTACACTGTGAATCTATCAATATTTGACTGTTGGTACATATAAGTTCTTCATATTAGAGACATCTGGTAACGCAATTCTTCCACAATCCCCTGCAATCACCACTGTTCCATCGGATTTTAACCCGACTGAAATCCAGTCTCCAGCGGCAATTGCTACAATGTCGTGCCAGTCGGATACATCTAATTGCTTGTTTTCATTATTGCCAGTTGCAACCACGCTTCCATCACGCTTTAATCCCAGTAAGCTGTAAGTGCTTTGAGAAATGGCAATTATATCATTCCAGTCGGATACATCAAAAGTATTCGGGTTATAGACAAAACATCCATCTGGACCTTTTATTTCCTCTTTGGTACAAACTACTGTTCCATCCGATTTCAGTCCAACTATCGAGCCCCCTGTATCATCAGCAATATCCACTATATCTGTCCACTCGTCCACTTCATCATATGTAATTTCACTGCCACCACATTTTTTATTATAATCTGCTACATATACAGTGCCATCTTGTTTTAATGCGACAATACACGATTTACCGTTTACTGCCTTTACCACATCTGTCCATGTAGAAGTTTCCTCTTTAAAAAATTCAAATGACTTATCATACTTTTCGGAAAATGCTTCGATTTTTCCAGTTTTAGATAACAAAGCATAACTATCAAAATCGGTCGATATTCCTTCTATCTCTGTATAGGATTTTAGTTTTTCTGCAACATAGTTATAAGCAGGATCCGTATCTTTTGTTGAATAAATATGTCCCGTTTGATCCAGCCCATCTAGCCGACTTTGTGCATAAGAAAGCTCCTTGATATCATGCCATTCCAAACTCGTATCATACCTATGCTCCCTGTAAATCGTATCATCAACCGCTATTTGTACTTTCCCTCTGTTATCAATAGCCGCAACCCCAACATTGATATTAG
>NZ_FOHN01000021.1 GCF_900111595.1 [Clostridium] polysaccharolyticum
GGATCGTAACATTCCCCATCATATCTTAGGGAATTTACACAGCCAACAAACATATCTCCCGAATTGTCCTTATGCTCTATTTTCTTTTTTCCCCTGATCTCATAGATATGCCTGGTTGTTCCGTTTTTGTCATAGTCATACGTGCAGATTGTCTTGTTGTTCCTGTCAACCAGTCCTGTGATAATGCCATTTTGAATACAGTATTTGTAGGTAGCATTGCAATAGGATATGCTGTAGGCACTGGTTTCACTGCCCCTTGCCGTATAGGAATATGTAATCTGCTTTTTGTCCGGCAGCACTTCCGATACCAGATTGGAAAACTCATCATACTGATACGTAGTGATTTCCTGTCCTACGATTTTCTCCGTTCTCTGCCTTTCTTCATTGTATTCAAATTCAATCTCGGTTCCATCTTCTGTTTCCATTGTGGCAATGGGATCTGGCACAATGGTATATGCAAGGACTCTCTCCACAAACTGCTGGGCAGTATATCCACAGCCATTGATCGTGATAATGGGTTCGTCCTGCTGGCAGTATTCCGATT
This sequence comes from [Clostridium] polysaccharolyticum, assembly GCF_900111595.1. Classification (GTDB taxonomy): domain Bacteria; phylum Bacillota; class Clostridia; order Lachnospirales; family Lachnospiraceae; genus Clostridium_AI; species Clostridium_AI polysaccharolyticum. Next base: position 545 of record NZ_FOHN01000021.1, read on the forward strand.
CTTCCGGAGGGAAACTGACGGTTTCATCTGCCCGTACAGACATAGGAATGCTAGATAGCATTGTGGAGAAAGCCACAACAGCCGCCAAAGTTTTCTGTAATTTCATAAAATATCCTTTCCGTTGCAAAAGAAGCAACCTAATCCATTCATTTTCCTGCTAATTATAGATTGTTTTGGTTTATTATTATAATCATTTTACTCATTGTAATATTTGGGGTAATAAGTTATCTTTTTACAGAACTATGTCAAAAAATCAATTCATTTATATCTTATTTAAAACATTTTGCACAAAAAACAGATACCGTTATAATTGTTGCAATAATAACTGGCGGTGTTTCTATTATTGGTGTCGTTATTAGTTCTATTGTTTCAAAAATATTTGAATATAAATTTAATGTTAAAAAGTTTTTATATGAAAAGAGAGAAGCACCTTATCAGCAATACATTAACATGGTCTTTAAAATATTGGAACAAGTACAGAACCAAAATGATTTTAATCAAGAAGAATCCCAAAAATTGATTTCTGATTTTTCCAAAGAATTAATTTTATGGGGTTCTAACGATGTAATTAGAAAATGGTTAAATTATAGAAAAATAGCTTTTGATAATCAGCCATCTGATAACTTTGCCATTCTTTATGCAATGGAAGAGATAATATTCGCAATACGAAAGGATTTTGGCCATCAAAAATATTTTTTTGGAAAGCTTAAAAAAAATGATATACTTTCTATTTTTATTAATGATATTAACAAGCAAACAAAATAATTATTACTACATACCTAGAATTTTAAAAAAAGAGAAACCTAATGAATCGTAATCCATTGGATGAAGCACCATTAATAAAAAACCTTCCGTCTCTTAACATATATTCTCAAGAGACGAAAGGCGAAATCTTATATGGTACCACTCTTATTCAGGACTTGTCCTGCACTTAATATTCTATAACGGGAATTCCCACCAAAACCTGCTTAAGTTCAGCTTTCGTGTTCATAAGCAAGTTTAAAGTTTCTCAAGTTATCTTCCACCATATGATAACTCTCTGTGACTTAGGACAGCTTCTACTACTTTTAATCATTACAAGTTACATATAAAATTCTCTGAATAATCAGTAACCTTTTATGTGTGCTCTGTCAAGCAAAACTCTCTTCCTTCCTATCCAAATGAACTTTACAGTCTTATTTTTTTGGAATAACTGTCCGTGGAGCACTCCATTCTGAGTAAACCCGTCTTCTTTCCCCGCTTATCCTAACAACCTTATAAGTCCGGATTCTTAAATAATTTCTTACTTTGGCTTTCACTCTTTTAATAGACTTGCTTGTAATCATATTATTTCGTACAGACACTAGTATTCCATCTGCAAAATCCTTATCCGTTGCAAACTCAATCTGATAACCTGTTGTTTCCGTTTTTTGTTTTTTCCAGCTTAAAACACAGCCTTTTTCATCTGGTACAGCCTTAATAATACTCGTTGCCTTTGGACGGATCACAAAAGATTTTCTTACCTTTCCTTTATAATTTCCAGCAAACGTAATGCTCACACCATATCTGTCAGCTTTTTTCCGTCCTGATTCATATTTTACAACATAATCTATCCCCCATAATAAATACTTGCCTGTTTTATCTTTTATTATAACCTTTGGTGTCTTCACATTCTTATCATACACATATGAGTATGTGGAAAGTGAAACTTTTCTGATTTTCGGAATAACCACTGTATCTTCTTTTCCACATCCTGTACATACCTTCACAATTTTTCCATCCCTTTTTAATGTGGCAGGTATCACTTTTTCCTCAAATTCATGGTTATGAACCTCTGCTGACGAACGATTTCCTATAGCTTTTACTACTTCTGTAACTTCTTCGTTCCCCACCTGATACTTCACATATCCATCTTCTTTCTGGGTAGGTTTCTTCTTCTCTAAAATCACGCGGTTTCTTCCTGCTCCATATGGATTGGCATAGTCACTATCCTGTGTAATCCTTCCGTCTAATAACTGGGTAATATACTCCATAAGTACTTGATTATCTATCTTTACTTCATCCTGTAAAAGCTTGCTTCCAGTAAACATGGAATAGCCATCCCCAGCTTCTTTCAGCATATAATTATGGGAAGCTACGGTATACGTTTTCTTTGTATCCAGCAGTTCCCCACCAATCTTTACATTTTGTATGCGGTAATCTCCTTTGACGCCAGCAAATACCCCATTGTCCACAACTACCGATGTTGGTATGGTACTGTCTATGTCAAATGTGATACCAGATACTTGAAGATAACCGCCATTTTCCCCTGTTCCTACTGCTCTCGCACCAAATTCCAATGCATCCAGAATCTGCTGTCCTGTTACTTCCACCGCACAAGCCTTATTGCCAAATGGATGGACCTTAATAATATCGGAATAGGTAATGTCGCCTTTTGGAATATCTGCACGAATACCACCGCCATTTACAAATGCAATATCCGTTCCTAACAAGCTCCGATAGGCATCTGCACAAAGATCTCCTAAATTGGTCTCTCGGGATCGTACCATACGTTTTCCACTTTCTGGATCATTTACAGCCAGCGTAATATCGGTATAGGCTATTTTACTGTCAGCAAGTGCCTGAAACTTTTCGGTAATGGAATTGACATACGTCAATGTCTGGGAATCCTGCATGCTAATCTGATCAATCAAACTGCTTGACATGCTGCCATCTGGCTGAATCCGAAGCACTCCAAGATTCTTAAGAGCAGTTCCGGTTGAACTGATTATCACCTGCTTTCCGTTCTTATCGTTACACAGTTCACCGATAATGGTGCTATGGGAATGTCCGTCTAGTAAAACATCAATCCCGCTTGTATGGGCAATCAGCTCCTGCGAAGTAAAAGGCGTACTTGTTTTATCCGTTCCCAAGTGGGACATTGCCACAATAACGTCTGCCCCTTCTTCTTTTACGGTATCTATGGTTTCCTGTACTCTTTTGTATAAATCTGCACCTTGATTTCCTTCACAAAAATCATAAATAAACGTTCCATTTTCATCTTGAAAATAGGATGGCGTGCTTTTTGTGAAACTCTCTGGTGTGCATACGCCAATATATGCAACCTTTTTACTTCCATAATCCACCATCTTGTATGGTGCAAATATGGTTTTTCCTGTTCTTTTATCGTCAAAATTACAGCTAATGTATTCGTATCCCCCATCTGCTTTGGCTTCTTTGGCAAGCTGTAAAAAAGGTTCCATCTGAAAATCAAACTCGTGGTTTCCTGGAATGGCAATAGAATATCCGATTGCTTTCATAATATCTTTAATATAAGAACCTTTTGATACGGTACCAATTATGCCACCTTGGATTGCATCTCCATTGTCCACTAACTGTACTTGATAGCCTAATGATTCCAGCTGTTTTTTATATTGTGCTACAGAAGCATAGCCAAGACATCCCTCTGCCTTCTGATAAGCATTATGCACATCATTTGTATACAGGACAATGATATCCTCGGCTTCTTTTTTCGTCAGGCTATAAGCGGAAAGCGTTCCACTTACTTCATAGGCAGCCAGAAGCACTGGACTGCCCTCCACATCTGCCACACAAAGTCCTTCTGGCGACACATCTCCTCCAGTGGCAGAAGAATAATCCCTAGTACAGATGTAATTCACATTCATACTGTATTCCGGTGTCGTAACATCATATGCCATAATGCCGCCCGTTCCTTCTAATCCAATCATGGCATAGATTCTTCCCTCTATTTCTGTTACCGTTACATTTTCGGGTTCGGGACCACTTTCTGCACTGGTACACTCTGATGTCGTATTTTTAGAAGAACAGTTAAAATGCTGTGGATTGACTTTGGCTGTAATGGATTCAAAATCTGCTCCACTGTCATAGACTTCTTTTAGTCCATTTGATGTCACTTCTAATATAGTAAAACTGCGTCCACCTGACAGTGCTGTCTTGCCACTTGGTATTCCAAGCACTTTGGAGGAATCCATTGTCACAATCTCTGTATTGGTCAGTTCCGTTGTCATCCATGTATTGGTATACGTTCCACAGCTTCTGTCATCTCCTTCGTTGGCGATTACAAGATATGTCTTTCCATTGGCTTCATAAGAAGCAATTCCATCTGGCATTCTGGCTCCAACAAGATTTGGATAGCATTTCGGTTTATATGCACCATCCTTTACCAGATCCACTGGGACATTGGCATAATCCTCAAATCCAACGGAATCAATACGGGTAAATTTCTTTGCTCCCAGATCCAGTGTTGCCACTGCATTGGCTTCTTGTAACGTTACATAAGCTTTTTGTTCCTCTGGTGACACGGCTATGTATTCTGGTTCTAAATCTTTGGATGGATCCATTGGCTTTCCATCCATAGCCCCTATTAAAACATTCTTTTTTATAAGCTCATCTGCTGTAAAGCTTTCAAATCCCACATGGGTACTAGTACCTTTCTTAATATTTACAATGGTTACCGTTCCTTTGGGATCTTCAGCTGTTTCTCCATATCCGTCCTTTGGTTCTCCTTCGTCTGCACAAAGCAGGGTATTTTCATCTGCAAATGTAACCATATCCGGCTGCACCCCTGCTTCATATATAACAGGACTGCTAAGACTTTCATCCTCTCTACATCTATAGATCACAAGGAGCCCTTTTTGATTATATTCCTTATGCTGAACCGCAACAGCAAGATATCTTCCACTAGGAGAAACGGCAATGCTTGTCATTTTTCCACATACAAATGTACTATTTTTTTCTTCTATATCGTTTTTCACATCATAATCCATCCCGGAAAAAGAAGCTGCTTCTTCCTTTCCGTCTGGTTTATCTACAGAAATCACTTCTATTTTCTGCTCTTTTCCACTTATAGCATAAGCATAACCTGTTTCCTCACTATAAGAAACAATTTCAAGTTTGGCTTTTTCTGTATCTATAGAATCTGCATAAAATCTTCCGTAATGTTTCATCTCCAGCGTGGTAGAACCATTCTGCATGCCAGTTGCCAGTTCTTGTTCTGCCGCCTGAACCACTGCTGTTTTTAAGACTGGTACTGGAATTAGCATGGCAACTGCCAATTGAAATGCCAGAACTTTTTTGGTTACTTTTCTCATATGCTCCTCCTCATTGTACTTTTATGTCTTTTATTGTATCTTATCTTGATTCAAGATGCAATCCTTATGAATAGGTACTTTTCTTAAAAAAAAGAATAATCTCCCAAACAGCATAATAAGAAAGAAAATCGCCGTAATCCAGTAATTTAATGGATACAGCGATTTTTTCTTTTCATAATATTCAAAAACAAGATTGTATTTTATCTAGGTTCCAAATGCAATTCTTATACTATATGTATACTTTCTTTCCAAAAACTGAACCTAATTTTAAAAGAACATTTCTATCAGACGCTTTTGGACTACTCTTTCCCTAGTTCCACATTTTCTGGCTGTCCTTCTTCTGCTTCCGGATTTTCGGACTGCTCTTTCTCTACTTTCGGATCTTCTGGCTGCCCTTCTTCTACTTTCGTATCTTCTGGTTGTCCTTCTTCTGCTTTCGTATCTTCTGGTTGTCCTTCTTCTGCTCCTGCATTTTCTGACGATCCTTTCTCTATTATGACACGTCCCGTCTGATCTTTCTCTGTCAAATTCCTTTCCATATTGAAAATTTTCCGCATGGCAGCCACTATTTCTTCCTGTGACTCAATCTTTTTTTCCTGTATCTTGTATTGGCATGCATATACATAGGATTTATACGTTTTTAATTTTATATTTTCCACATAAGCACCACTTTGGATTTTGGTAATGACATTTTGAATATACATCTCAAACTCCGAACAATCCATATAATACTCAATTCCTATGGTTGCCGCTTTTGAAACGACCGTATACTTATAACCGTTACACTCATTTGTTGCTTCACAGTAATAATATGTGATACCTTCTTCTGTCTGTGGAATATACGTCGCCTCAGTTGCCCCTGGAATCAAAGTTCCTTTTTCATTTAAGCCTTCTTTGCTTTGGTACCATTGATACGATACAGTTCCTGCTGGATTGCCATTCTTATCCGTTCCACGGGAAACCGTTACTGTTATTGGCTGTACCTCGCCTGGGAGAACATAATTTTTACTTTTTGGATGAAGGGTAAAAGATATCTTCATGCAATAAAACTTTGGATTTCTGCTAAACATATAACTCCATTCTGATACATTCACTTTGCTATAGTCTCTATAAGTACCATAGTAATAGATCGCTTGTAATGGTACATACTCAAACGCACAATATCCAATTGTATTCAGGCTGTCTAGTAAACTTATTTCTTTTAAATGACAATTGTAAAATGCATAGCTTTCTATTTTTTTCAATTTGGTACATTCTAATAAATCCAGTTTTTCTATACTGGCTCCCTCAAATGCATATTCACCAATACTTTCCACACTTAGCACTATGCTTTGCTCTCTTTTTCCTGCTGGATAAGCAAGAAGCCTTGTCTTATCCTTATTATAGAGAACACCGTCTTCTGATGCATATTGTGCATTTTCTAAAGCAATCTGAATGCTCTTTAATCTGCTGCAGTAGGAAAATGCTTGTGTCCCTATGGAAGTCAGTTTGATACATTGGGACAAATCCATTGTTTCTAATCTAGAACAATAATTAAATGCACTACCTCCTATCGAAGTTAAATTCACACATTTTGTCAAATCCATTGTTTCCAAATTATAACAATTACAAAATGCACTACTTCCTATTGTAACCAAATCTGCACATTTCGATAAATCCATTGTTTCCAAATTATAACAATTACAAAATACTTCACTTCCTATTGTAGTTAACGGAATATTCTCGGCTAAATATACTTTTTTCAAATTATTACAGTCATAAAATGCTTGGTATTTGATTTCTGCTAAATTGGTGCACTCGGTCAAATCAATTGTTACAATACTGCCTCCTTCGAATGCATTTTCTCCTACACTCGTTACGCTTCCCAATACAGCTCCTTCCTGTCTTCCTCCTGGATATGCAATCAGCTCATCCATAACTTTATTGTAAAGAACTCCTTCTACAGAAGTATACCTCTGGTTTTCCACTGCTATGTGTATGTTCTTTAATTTTCTGCAATAGGAAAAGGCATCACTTCCTATTGCTGATAAGTTTACACAGTTTGACAGATCCATTTCTTCCAAGCAGTAACACTCACAAAATGCAGAATCTCCTATTGTTGTTAATTTGACACATTGTGACAACGCGATTTCTTCTAAACTAGTACAATAGGAAAATGCACAATCTCCTATTGTTGTTAATTTGACACATTGTGACAACGCGATTTCTTCTAAACTAGTACAATAGGAAAATGCACAATCTCCTATTGTTTGCAAATCCTCACATTTTGTCAGATCAATTTCCGTTAAGGACTTACAGTTATAAAATGCAGAATCTCCTATTGCTGTTAATTTGGTACATTGTAACAACATAAGTTCCTCTAAACTAGTGCACTTGTAAAATGCACCGTTTTCTATTGTTATCAGATCTACGCACTCTGAAAAGTCTGCGTTCTTAATCTTTGCACCTTCTAGGGCATATGTTCCGATTACTGTTACACTAGAGAGAATTTCCCATTCTTCTTTTCCACCTGGATAGGCAACAAGCCTGGTTTTGTCTTTGTTATATAGAATACCGTCTACCGATGTATATTGTACATTTTCAGTTGACACCTGTATGCTTTTTAAAGCCTTACAATAAGAAAAACTTCTATCCCCTATACTTGTCAATTTATTACATTTGGACAAATCCATTTCTTTTAACATAGAACACCCATAAAAGGCACTTCCTCCTATTTCTTCCAGTTCTTTATTTTCTGATAGATCGACAGTTTCCAATCTCGAACAATACTCAAAGGCATCCCACATTATTCGTTTTAAATTGACACACTCTGAAAAATTTATACTTTCTAAATCATAGCATCGATAAAAGGCACTTCCTCCTATTGTCGTTAAACTGGCACATCCAGACAAATTTATACTGGCTAAATCACTGCAGTAAGAAAAAGCACTTCCTCCTATTGTCGTTAAACTGGCACATCCAGACAAATCTACAACACCCAGCCTATAACACTCATAAAAGGCACTTGCCTCTATTTTTTTCATCTTAGCACATCCGGACAAATTGACTTTTGTTAAGTTACTGCATCTATAAAAAACACTTCTTCCGATTGCCGTTAAGTTGGCACATCCGGACAGATCTGCCGTTTTTAAACTGACACATTCATCAAAGGCACTTTCTCCTATTGTTGTGATACTGGTACAGTCTGACAAGTCTATTTTTTCTAAACTGGTACAATTGGCAAAGGCACGACTTTCTATGGTGGTAAGTTTTTTACACTGTGTTAAATTTACGGCTTCGATTGGCAGCCCTTCAAAGGCAGATTCGCCTATTATTTCTACCTCCGCTAAAACTCTCACTCTCTCCTTTCCACTTGGATAGGCAATAATCTTGTCCTTGTTTTTGCTATACAGAATACCGTTTTCCGATGTATATTCCTTATTTTTCTTAGATATTAGAATATCCACCAGTTTTCCACAGCCTAAAAATGCCTGGCTTTCTATGGTTTTCAACGTACCGCATTTTGATAAATCCATCTTTACCATACTGGTACAATTCCAGAATGCTTTTCTTCTTATTGTTTCCAGATTTGCACATGACTTTAAATTCATCTCTACCATACTTTTGCAGTTAGCAAATGCTTCAGATCCTATATCTGTTAATTTTTTGCAGTCTAAAAACTTAGTCCAAGTTAATTTGACACAGCCAGAAAAGGCTTCATCCCCTATCATAACTAATTGGGTGCATCGTGTCAGATCTGCACCTGTCAAATTCCTGCAGTTTTGAAATGCTCCCCCCTCAATTTGATTTACTTTATAGCCTTGTATTTCACCTGGTATATGAATGTCCCCACGTATCTGACTTTTATCATCTGGATAAAGAATGGTTTCTCCCGATTCGTAAACATCTACACACCATGTAATTCCACCTATCTCTTGTGTATACGTTTTGTAACCTGCTGCCTTCACTGCAACTTTTTTTCCAAAAATACCCAGCACAAACATTCCTAGCAGAGCCATTCCCAGAAATGCTTTTCTTTTCACATATTCTTTCATAAACATCCTCCTCATATAATAAGTTCTATCACCTTAGGGAATTCATCCCCAGACTTTATCGTAACGTCAATTTTTCTTCCGTATGCTGTATTTTTTGTTTCGCAGAATGTAATTCTTCTTTGGAATGAATCTCATTTTCCTCCAATTTGTTTTTACATATCATTACATAGACTTTATACGTTTTAAATTTTACATTTTCTACATATATGCCACTTTCTATTTTTATCATGGCATCACAAATTGTTTTCTTTAGTTCTACGAAATTTTCTAGAAATTCTGTCCCGCATGTTACCTCCACCACAGCCACATCTGAAACTGTGGTATACGTAAAGTTATCACATTGGCTGGTTATTTCACAGTAACAGTATGTAATCTCTTTTTCAATATCCGGTTTATACCTCCTGTCCGTTGCACCTTGAATCTGGATTCCGCCTATATTGGAATTGGTTGTATTCTGGTACCACTGATAACTTAACGTTCCTGTCTGATTTCCATCTTTCCCGATTCCATAGGTTGTCTCCACTTCCAATGGAATGATGTCCTGCGGGTATTCCCACACTTGATTCTCTGGCTGGGTTATAACGGAAATCTCCATATAAATAATATTAGGAGAGCCCTTAAACATCCCGCTGCCTGTATCAATTGAAATCCGTTTAAACTTCTCGTAAGTCCCACAATAATAAATATTCTGAACCACTGTTTCAGAAAATGCTTCGTATTTCACAGTTTCCAGACTGTCTGGCAAACAAATGTCTTTTAAATATTGACAAGAAGTAAACGCATAGTATCCTATTACCGTTAATTTTCTGCATTCTGACAAGTCCAGCCTTTCTATCTTTGCTCCTTCCAATGCATACTCTCCAATTTCTTTCACACTGTCTATTCCTTTTCCTTCTTGTCGTCCTCCTGAAAATGTAATAAGCTTGTTCCCTGCTTTTGTATATACGCCTCCATCGGCTGACAGATAATTCCCATTTTCCGGTGATATCAGAATATCCATTAAACTGCCGCAGCAAGCCATGGCTTCTTTTCCTAGTTTACTCAGACTGCTGCACCCTGACAGATCTATCGTTTCTATTTTGTCACAGGAATAAAACGTATAGTCTCCTATGACATCCAGTTTTGTACAGGATGACAGATCCATGCTTTCCAGAGAACTGCAGTAAGCAAACGCTCCATCCTCTATGGTTGTTAAATTAATACAGCCTGATACCTCTACTTCTTTTAACGCACTGCATTTTATGCATGCACTATCCCCTATCTTTTTCAAAGACGTACATTGTGAAAATTCTAATTTTTCCAGCTTACCACATTCCTCAAATGCATATTCCTTAATTGCAGTTACTTTCTGCCCAGCTACGGTATCTGGTATTGTAATCTTCCCAGCGATCTGTTTGGAATACGCTGGATAAATGACTCCTTCCCCACTTGGATATACGTTTATTTTCCATTTCACTTCCTGTATGGTTTCTTCATATGTTTCATATTTTTTTGCTTGGACCACACCTCCTTCATCCACTCCTGCTATTAGAAAAATCCCCAGTGCAATGATTATTCGAACTAGCAGTTTTCTTTTTACACCATCTTTCATATGCCTCCTCCTTTATGCCTTCCTTACTACAAGACAGAAAGCAACCCTTATTAAAGAGTTGCTTTCCTCTAAACTTTCTCTTTCGTTCCTGTAATCTGCTGGTTTTAGTTGCTGCCTATTCTTGTTAAGTTCTCCAGTTTCTCTTCTAATTCCTCTAACCAGTCTTGTGCGTCTTCCAGATCAACATCGTCTTCTTCTAAAAATTCTACAATACGTTTCCAGGTTCTTTCAAAGCTCTTCATTGCTTTATCATTTTTGTACATTTTCTCAAACTCTCCGCTTTCTTTCTGAGCCTTTATCACATCTGCCATAGCTTTTAACTGTTCGAAACTGTTCAGTTCCCATCTCGCATAAAGAGTCATATCTTTGGTTACTTTTGTATCGAAATCATATCTTTGTGAACATTCTTGATCCACATACCAGCCGGCAAACACATACGACTCCTTCTCCGGTGTATCTGGCTCTATTGCCATCTGTCCACTTACTACTGTCTGGTCTTTTACTTCTGTTCCACCTTGACTGTCAAATTTCACTGTAAGGTATTCTTTCTCAAGCTTTTCTCTTGCCTGTTTCAATTCATTTACTAATTTTTCCACTTCTTCTTTTGTCTTTGCATTTCGTTCTGCTAACATAGTACGTGCCTTCCGATATGCTTCTTTATATACACTCCAGAATTCTTCTTTATAATAACATTCATCCTTTTGTGGTACACTGCTATCTGATATGCTTACTTCCCAAGAAAGCTTACGATAATCCAGAGCCCATTTTGCATACAGCCTAATATCACTTCTTACCCATGTTGTAAAATCATATGCCTTCTGATAGCTTTGATCTACATACCAGCCTTCTAATACATATCCAGCCTTTTCCACTCCTTCTGGCTTCACTGCACAGCTATTATATTCCACTGTCTGTTCGATAATATCCGAATCTCCATTGCTGATAAAGGATACCGTAAAGCAGACTAATTTTAATTCTGGATTGCGTAATGTATTTACCAGATCCGTTACTTCTTGTGGTGTCTGACAGGACTGGCTGTTCAATATCTGTTCTGCTTCTTGGATTGTCTTCTGATACTCATTAATGGACGCTGCCTCATATTTTTCTACAAATGCAGAATTTTGTAAATTCTCCTTTGCTTTGCTTACTGCCAGTTCTAATTGTCTATAATCGATCTCCCATTTTGCATAAAGTGTCAATTCTGATTCAACTAGTGATGCAAAATCATATTTCTGAGCAAGCTGTTCGTCCTTATACCATCCAGCAAATACATATCCTTCTTTTTCTGGAACTGCTGGTGCTTTTACTGCACTTCCATAGAATACCGTACAGTCTGTAACTGGTGTTCCTCCCTGGCTGTCAAATTTTACGGTCAGTTTCTTTCCAGACAGTCTGTTTTTCGCCAGTTTCAATTCCTCAATCATTCCAAGAATCTGTTCAATGGATGTTGCCGTTTTATTGGTACACATCTGCTCTGCTTTCTCACAAATCTGTAGGCAGTTTTCCAAATCTGCCTGAATCTTTCCAGTGGTAAAGTCAACGCTCTCAAGATCCTGCCTTACTTCTTCTAACACTTTTTGTAATTCAGAATAATCCAGAGCCCATTTTGCATAGAGGATCCGTCCTTTTGTTACTTCTGCATTCATATCATATAACTCTGCAAATGTACCGTTTTCATACCAGTCTTCAAATAGATAGCCAACCTTTACTGGATCCTCTGGCCGTGTTACCTGCTCTCCATATGTAATTTTCTGAACTGGTATTTCTGTTCCACCATTGCTGTCAAATGTAATTTCCAATACTTTCTTTGCCAATACCTTTTGTGGTTCTTGCAGTGTCGCAATTAATACGGTAACATCTTCTGCTGTCAGTGCGGTATCCTGTTCTATCATATCTGTGGCTTCTTTTATGATTGCCTTATAATTGTCAACAGATACTTTCGTATAAGCTGCCATATCTTCACTTTGTATAAGCTCGTTGGCATGCTGAACGGCTTCACTTAATCCATCATAGGAGATCCCCCATTTTGCATAGAGCATAATTCTTCCTTTTACTGGAGTTTCAAAATCATATACCGTTTGACAGGTCTTTTCCTGATACCAGCCTCTAAACAGGTAGCCTTCCTTTTCTGGATCTTCTGGTCGTACTGCTTTTTCCCCATATTTTACTTTCTGGTCTGGAATTCCGCTTCCACCATTTGTCTGGAAGGTTACCATGCATTCTTTTATGCCCAATGCACTTTCTGCATGTTCCAATTCAGAAACCAGCACAGCGACTTTCATTGCCGTATGTGCACTCTGTTCTTCATAGACCATTTGAGCCTGCGTATAAGCTCTTTCAAGTCTCTTTACTGTTCTTTCTTCATATATTTCTAATTCTTCCTTATTGGAAAGAAGTTCTGCTGCATGTTCCAGAGCTTTTTCTAATGGAGCATAGTCCACTTCCCATTTTGCATAAAGCACCATTGGTTCTGTCACTTCTGTTTCAAATGCATATGGTTCTTCCAGTGTTTCATCTTTGCACCATTCCATAAATACATATCCTTCTCGCTCTGGATTTTCTGGCTGTTCTACGGTTTCTCCATAGCTGACGTTCTGTATTGCAAAATCAGTTCCACCATTACTATCCAATACAATATGGAAAACTTTTACTTTCAAATCCTGTTCTGCTTTTTCCAGTGCTTTTATCATAGCATTGATTTCCTCTGCCGATAAAGCAGATTCTTCTGTCAGCATATTTTCCGCTTTTTCCGTTATAAGCTGATAATTTTTAACAGATTCTTCTGTATACTTAGCCATCTCTTCTTCCTTAGCCAGTCTTTCTTTTGCATGTGCAATGCTTTCTTCCAAGCTGGAATAATCAACCTTCCATTTTGCATAAAGAATCGTATCCATCCAAATCTCAATTTCAAAATCAAATGCTGTATTATAGTTTCCATCTATGTACCATCCATCAAACAGATATTCCTCTTTTTCTGGAGGTTCTGGCAATGTTGCTGTTTCTCCATATTCTACTTCCTGGGTTCCCAGTACCGTACCGTCATCACTTACAAAGGTAACGGTAAACACCTTATTCACCAGATCTTCTCTTGCCTGTCCTAATCTTTCAATTAATTCCTGGATTTCTTCTGGAGACTGTGCATTCCGCTTCCACAAAACATTCTGTGCTTCTTTCAGTACCTCTTGATATTTCTCAAGAGACTCCTTTGTATATGGTGCAACAAACTCTGGATCATTCAATTTTTCTTCTGCTGATTTTGTTGCTGCTTCCAGTTCTGAATAATCCAGATTCCATCTTGCATAGAGCACATACTCTTTTCTTATAATGCGATCAAAATCGAATTTCTCTGTACCGTCTGGTGACATAAACCATCCTGCAAACAGGTATCCACTCTTTTCCAGAGTATAATATCCAATTCGATCACCATATAAAACGTTCTGTTTACCTATGCACTCTTCTCCATCCATAAACAGAATCTGAATTTCTTTTCTGTTCATGGCTTCTTCTGGATTTTTTAATACGGTTTCACAGTCTTGTGCTTCTTCCATCGTCTGAATCCGTTCCTGTGCCACTAATTCTTTTACATATTCTAATATTTCCCGGTATATCTCTATACTTTCTTCTGTATATGCAATGATAAAGTCTTCATCCTGAAGTACTTTTTCGGCATAACGAATGGCTTCTTCCAGTTTTGCTGAAAAAACGGACCATCTTGCATAAAGAACCAGATCGGTTTTCACAGGTTCGTCAAAATTATATTCTATCGTACAGGCTTTATCCTGATACCATCCTTTGAACGTACATCCTGTTCTTTCTGGAACAGCTGGCTGTTTTGCCTTCTCTCCATACACAACCCTCTGTCCGTCAATACTGATTTCTTCTGTTTTGGTATCAAAAGTTACAGATAATACTTTTCTAAAAAGGAATTCATATGCATGAACCAATGCTCTGCTGGCTTCATCAATTTCTTCTTGTGAGCCTGCTTTTCTTTCCCTTAAAATAGATTTGGCTCCTTCATAAGCTAACCGATATACCGCCACCGATTCCTCGGTATACGGTTCCAGAAACTCCTCATTGGCAAGATACATGGCTGCTATATCTACTTCCATCTGTAATCTAGAATAATCCAAAACGTCTCCTGCGTTAGGATCTTCTATATCTACCGTAGGCTCTCCTTTTGTCTCAGAACCTGCTTCCCCTGCTGTTTCTTGCAAATAAACACTTTCCAAAGATTCTTCTGTGTCAGAATCTGCTTTTACCATTGCCACTGTATCAGGCAAACGTCCCAAATTGCTTCCAAAAAGACAAAAAACTACAATTAAAAAAGTAATTGTCTTCCATCTGATTCGCTTTTTCATTCTCTTTCCTCCTTTTTTGTTATAAACTTTCGGAATGTCCAAGCCATGATAATAATTACTTTCCCAAATACAATACTTGCATATTACAAGTCTGATTCTTCAAAATTCCGAGAGTTTATTATTTTTAACATACTCCTCCTTTTTTCCTAGTATTTATACAGGCATTTACGAAACAATAATTTTTTTATAAATTAATGATTCTTTTTGTTAAAATAAGTTAATTAAATTCGTAAAAAAATTACCTGTACATAATATGCACAGCCAAAATCTTAAATCAATTTCGCAATTACCTATGCCACGCTATCATTATACAATACATATTTCTAATATTGCAAAACATTTTTCTAAAAAATATTTCAAATTTTGTGTAAATAATAAAGCAGATCTTACCTTATCCGAACGCACACTAAAAATCGCTGAAATCTTACGACTCCAGCGATTTTTTCTAAAACTTCACTTTTTTCACTGCACTGTACTTACTATAGCATGCTTTTTTCTTAATCATTTTACAGCTTCTAACCCGTATATAATAAGTCTTCTTTGCCTGAAAGCCAGTAAGTGTCTTCTGTGTACTGTTTCTTGTTACAATTTTCTTAACACTCTTTTTAAAGTTCTTATTTGTAGAATACGTAATTTCATATTTCTTAACATCCTTATCCTTTTTCCAGAAAAGTGTAACCCTTTTCTTTTTCTTATCTGTTTTCAGCTTTACTACAGGTACTTTTACAACTGGTTTTGGTGTTGGCTTTGCTGATGGTCTTACTGACGCTTTTGGTGTTGGCTTTACTGACGGTTTTACTGATGCTTCTGGTGTTGGCTTTGCTGACGGTTTTACTGCAGGCGAAGGTGATACTTCTGGTTCTGCCACCTCAGCTCCCACCTTATATGCTTTTTCATAACCAGCTTTTAAACCATCATAATTCACATCTAATTCTTTTACCACATCTGTTAAAACAACGCCACCATATGCTGGAATGATAACTTTTATTTTTCCATTTTCTGAAACATATTCTTTGCCCGAAATCATATCATACAAAACATTTTTCTCTGTATCCAATACATATTCCACTGTTTTACCTGAGTTATTGGCAAGGATTGTTAAACTTGCATTTTCATCTGCCCTTACATAACCCATAATACTTTCATTAGCAGTCTCCAAAGGTTCAATGGAACCTGTTCGTAAAGCGGTGTATTTGCTTCGTAAGTTAGCAAGAACAGCATACCATTCTACTAACTCTTTATTTCCTTCCCCCCAAGGCATAGCCCGGCGGTTATCTGGATCATCAGCTCCCGTTAAGCCAAGCTCATCACCATAGTAGATTGTTGGTGCCCCTGGATATGTCATCTGAAGGAACGCCACTAAATACTGACGCTGTTTTGCTGTCATGGAAGTTTTTTCATAAGCTGGAAATGCATGTGCCGGATCTTTCTGGTTTCTATCATCTTCTACACCATCTAAATAGGACAAAAGACGTGCAGTATCATGAGAATCTACTAAATTCATCATTGCATAAAAAGCTTCTTTCGGATATCTTTCACGAAGCTTTTCTAAAGTTTTAACAGAAGCAGAAGCCTTTCCACCTTTTGCAAAATCAAGTACGGCATTACGGAACACATAGTTCATGACTGAATCGTACATGTCACCAATGATGTACTCCGTTGCATCGTCCCATATTTCCCCAATGATAACGGCATCGGAATCTAACCCTTTTACCGATTGACGGAAATGCTGCCAGGTCTCGTCTGAGACTTCGTTCGCTACATCAAGTCTCCATCCATTAGAACCTTGACTAATCCAGTATTGTGTAACAGACTTAGAACCCTCAATAATCTGCTCTGCCCAGTTACCAGTCTGATACTCAGAACCATTGGTAGAGAAAATAACCGGCATGCTGTCATATCCCCACCAGCCTTCATAAGCATATACGGGAAGTCCTTTTCTTTCTCCAATTGTATCCGTTACCTCTCTTTGGTTTTCATCCACCATTGCCATATTGTCTACTCGGAACCATTTGGTATAGGAATAATCTGTTACCCCAAGAACATCAAAATGTTTTTTCGCACTTGCTTGTGCTTCTGACTGACTGGCACCAGTATGCTCTTTCATATAATCATACACATATGCCCAATATGGATATGCCCCAACTTTTCCATTCTGCCCAACAAATTTATAATAACGGTCAAAATAAATAGAATCGTCTGAAACATGGTTAAATACACCATCTAAAATAATATGCATGCCATTATCTTCTGCCGCTTTTACAAGTTTAGAGAAATCACCTAAATCCCCTAAAACCGGATCTATTTTTCTGTAATCTGCTGCATCATATCTATGGCTTGAGATAGAAGAAAATATAGGGTTTAAATAAATTACAGTAACACCTAATGCTTTTAAGTAATCAATCCGATCCGTAATTCCTTTTAAATCTCCACCATAAATTTCATTATTCCAGTGCAAATCACCCTTACATGCATTTTCTGGATAAGCTTGCGGATTCTGTTCTTCCTGTTCTGGGTTTTCCGGATACATGTACCAGTCATTTACAAACTCATAATTCGTATCTCCACGAGATGTAATCTGTGCCTGATCATTTTCTTTATCGCCGTTAAAGAAACGGTCTGGGAATATCTGATAAACAACCGCATTTTTCATCCAGTCAGGAGTTTTATAACCAGCTTTATATACAACCAGATCATATGGTTTTAACTGGGACAGATTGGTTAATACACCTGTTCCATAATAGCCATCATCATCACAATATATCTGTACATAAGAACCATAATATAATGCAAAGAAATACGTATATCTTCCATAGGTATCAAATGATGCAGTTGCAGACCATGTCTGGCTGTCCTCACCACCATCATTTGTCATTTCATAGGTTTTCAGTTTATTTCCTTGTGTAATTAAAATGGCTTTGGTCACATCAGAACCAGTTTTAATTGCAAAACGAACCTTTTCATTTTCCGCTACTGCACCAAACACGCTCTTGTATCTGCTATCCTTCGAGTTATATAGAACAGCTTCTTTATCAGTCTCCATCATGGAAGCATCGTTATAATAAAGATGAGTCGCAGAATCAAAATAGAACGTAACCTCTTTATCTTGTGCTAATTCCACTTTTCCAATTGTTAAATTCTCTTTCCCGTTATAATTTAAAACCAGATTATTATAAGTTCCTGCCTTCATTGGAACAGCTGCTTTGTAAATACCAGTTAATTCTGGATCTTCCAACGTTGCCTTTATCCCATCTCCTGTCAATACTAAGGTATTGAATTCATAGGAAACACTAGTCACTGCACGATGTGAGTTATCGTTATAGTAGATGGTAACATCTTGTTTTGCTGGTACCATAACGGTATAATTCGCTCCATCTTTTATACCATCCTGGCCGTAATTTTCTACCCAGGTTCCAGTTGCAATTTTGAACTGATAATTTCCTGCCGGAACATCTTTAAATGTATACGAATAGATACCATTTTCTAAATAAACCATCTTGTTGGATGCGGTATTCCAGCTTGGCCCTGGAAATGTTCCCGGAACCGTTAAAATTCTTTCTGCCTCCTGTTTTCCCGTTTCAAAACCTAAAGCAGCTGCAACATTGCTGTTGTCATTGACGGAATCATAAAGCTCCTCTGTTGATGCATCATAGAGAAATACAACCTGGGCAGGCTCCTCTAGTTGTAATACTTTATTGCTGCCACTCTTCTCATACCAGTTTTTATAATTCATAATGGTTTTATATTCATAAGTGCCACTTGCTAATGAATCCTGATACAAATATAAATGATCGCTAATCTGATAGAATTCGTATCCTTTTGCATCTGCGGACCAGTTAATAGATTCTTCCCCTCTTACGGTACCGATAAGAGATACCTTCATATGAAATGCCTGATATGTAATATTACCAGAGTTCTGTGTAACATTGTAATACCCAGAACGTACCGAATCATAAACCTGCTGGCTGATTTCATCCGCAAAAATTGTAATATGATCCGTTCCTGCTGGAATGGCAAGCGCAACATTTGAGCCATAATATCCAATGGAATAATCCCATGCGTTATCGAATGCCACCTTATATCCACCATCTGGTAATTCCAAATCTGTTCCCAACTTTTCAAAGTAAAAAGTACGTGTATAGATACCGCCACCTACATAGGCAAGCTCTGCATTTTCATCTGCTGGGCTCCAATTTCCTATGTTATATCTTTCATTATTTTCCTTTACAAAACTGAGTCCTGCAAAATTGCCAACCCATTTTGCTGTGTGGAATTTTTCAGAAGCATTATTTACAGAATCATACACTTCTTCATCCTGCAGACGTATAAATACGGTTTTTGCTTCTTCTACCTGAATCTCCTTTTCTGTTCCAAAGGCTTCCCCATTTACATACACTTGATAGGTGTGCGTTCCAGCACCTAATTCAATGCCTTTTTCGTAAACCCCATTCCGATAAAGCTGCAATGCTGTTTTTTCTTCTCTGCCATCAATAACAGCTTCAACAACATTGTTTAAACTTTTTACAACGTTTTCTGCACCATTATCTGCAGATAAATTTACCCAATTATCTGGTAAATAAACCGAACAAATCAGAAGTACAATAGTTAATACACAACTACAAAATGCTTTCCACTTTTTGCTCATAAGCTTCCCTTCTCCTTATTTTATATTGATTTCCATATATAATGATTATAAGCAATCCTATGATGCAAAAAAATATCAATAATCTTATATTTATGTTGAAAATGCATGTTCTTTCTCTCCATTATTTCTCTCCATTAATTTAATTAATTGAAGATTCTCCTGCTGTTCTTCTACCTTTTTCTCCAAACTAGAAAAAATAGCATTGCTTTTCTTTTCATAATGGCAAAAACAGACATAATAAATGGCTGCGCTTATAATATTCTGGCGAATATTCTATATAAGCCAGCACGCAACCACTTCTTTTTCAATATACTGTTCTTGCCTATTCTACATTATCTGCTGTCCAGATGGCAGTTTCCTCTTCTATGGACTCTTGCTTATTTTTCTCTTGATAAAGCTGGTTCAGTATTCTCTGATTGGTTTTTTCAATATTCTGCATGTGAGCTGTTGAGATTTTGCCTAAATCCATAAATTGAACCTTTATTTTATTAAACAGTAATGGTACTACAAATCTATCCCATCTTACAAACACTCTCAGCTTATATTTATAATCAACCCTTAATCCTACTAAATGTTTATCATTTTTGTTGGCAAGCAAATATGCAACCTTTTTTATCTTATGACGAGGTCCTTTGGGCCCATCGAATGCTAAGACAATAATATTACTAGTTGTTTTTGCCGTTTTAAACAGACTTTTGAACTGGTCAACAGTCCTTCCAGAGTATGCAACACGAAAAACCTCGCCCTTATTTTTCTCCACCATCTCCTGAATTACATTTCCTCTCCATTCTTCTGTCACCAGTACTGTTGCCTTCTGATTGTAGTTTTCCAGTTCTTTTAAAATTAAATATGTAATAAAACTATCTTCGTGCCAAAATCCAACAATGTTCGGCTGCTCTAATAATTCCATTCCACCAAACGTGATTTTGCTAGTCTTTTCTACTAGCGCTAAATATGCTAAAAATATTTTAGACAGCTTCACGGCTCCTACATCCTCCCTCTAACATTTGAAGCTTCATTATGCTAATTTTTTTCAAACATACCTATTATAGCATAAAAAAGAAAGTTATGACAGCTTTTCATAACTTTCCCTTATTTTAATTGGCATTTTTTACATCAATAAAACCAAGCTTCACTTTATGTTTTCCAAAATTTAACCTTCTGTACTGTATCGTATATTGGGTGCCATCGGTTTTTAACTGTTCGTACAGATTCTGATCACAGTCAAATGCAAGCATTTTCTTCTGGGAATCCTTAATTTCAAAATAATAGTTCCCTCCTTTGGATTCCTTATTCTGAACTTCAACGATACTTGTGATGGTATATCCATAATCTTTTACTTGGGATAACATCAAAAAATTAAGAAGCATTACAGCTAACAGGCTTCCTATTGCAATTAAAATTTTTTTCTTTCTGCCTGCATACATATAAGACGGTCTCGCAAGCCTAAAAACAAGATACCCACAAACGGTCATAGCTGCTGCAAATGCAATTAACACACTTCCTAGCATTTTCACCCTTACATCCTGATATTCCACCCACGCATATGCACGTAAAATCCAGATGCACCAGAATAGAACGGTTATCATTAGTAAACTTACAATTGAAATCACAAATTTTTTCTTTTCCTGCATACTATTATTTTAAGCAAAAAAGAAAAATTGTCAACATTGGGTATAGTGTACATCCCCCCCTCCATATATATTACTAAAGAATTCAATGCAGGTTCCGTATGAAATTTAAAATTATAAAAAAGCTGATTATGTACACCTTTGTCATGGTGTGTGCATATTTTTTCGGAGCTGGGCTTTCCTGGATAGTACATAATAACAAAGATGCTCCAACTTTACAGATACAGGAAAACGAAAACTGGGGGCTTGGCTTTTCCTCTGACGGAAAACCACCTACTGGCAATGCCTCCCCTGAAGAATTAAAATCTTACGATTCCTACTTCATAGGTGACACCTCCAAAAACACCATTTATTTAACTTTTGATGCTGGATTTGAAAATGGCAATACTCCTGCTATTTTGGAGGCACTAAAAAAACACAAAGCCAAGGCAACTTTCTTTGTAGTTGGCAATTATATTGAAACTGCTCCAGAACTGGTAAAGCAGATGGTAGCAGAAGGCCATACCGTAGGAAATCACACCTTCCATCACCCTGACATGTCATCCATTTCTTCTATGGAAGCCTTTCAAAAAGAAATGGATGACTTAGCGAATCTCTATGAAAAGACTACTGGCAAATCACTAGTAAAATTTTATCGTCCACCTCAGGGAAAGTATAGTGTAAAAAATTTAGAAATGGCACACAAATTAGGCTATAAGACATTTTTCTGGAGTCTTGCTTATGTAGACTGGTATCAGAATGCACAGCCTAGTAAAGAAGAAGCTTTCTCCAAACTTCTTACCAGAATCCATCCTGGTGCCATCGTACTGCTTCACAGTACTTCCAAAACCAATGCGCAGATCCTAGACGAACTGCTTACAAAATGGGAAGAGATGGGTTATAGCTTTGGAACGTTAGAACAGTTATGCGGCATGAAAACCTCTGCACCAAAAGCTGCAAAAAACAAAGCTCCTGTTACAATAACCATGAAGCCAGTAAATTAATTAAGCATACTCACCCATTTTCATAAACTTCTTTCTTTTTTGACGCCAGCCATAAATTTTGGCTGGTGTTTTCTTTTTTTCCTTGCACACCGTTCCAAGTACCACTATACTATTTATATTAGACGAATTTTGGAATACAATGATAGGACATGGAGGAAAACATGACAAAGAAAGATGTATTAGAATTGAAACGCCGTTTTAAAAAGAACGAATGCACCTTTACAAGATTAAGCGGCTGCTACGTGAACGGCGAAAAAGAAATTGTTTTAAACATAGGAGAAACCTTCTTAAACTTAGAAGAAGAGGAATTTTATAAATATTTAGAGATTGCCAAGAAAACCCTTTCTGGTACAGTTGGCAATAACCTATTAGAACTGAACTTCCCACTGACAGAAGAAGCACCAGGCGGAAAACAGCAGTTTCTTATGGGCTTAAGGGAAAGTGCATTAAAAAATGATGCGTTATTAGAAAGTTTTTACCACCACGTAATTGATACCTATGACTACGCTGGCAATTATCTTATTCTGATTTTCCATGATGCATATGACGTTATGGCCAAAACATCCGATAATAACAAATTAGAGGAATCTGAGGAAGTCTATGAATATCTGCTTTGTGCCATTTGCCCCGTTACATTAAGCAAGCCTGGTCTTGGATATCTGGAAGCAGAAAACCGGATTGGACCTCGTATTCGTGACTGGGTAGTTGGCATACCTGAAAATGGATTCGTGTTTCCTTCTTTCAGCGACCGGAGCAGTGACATCCACTCTATTATATATTACACTAAAAATGCCAAAGAACCTCATCCAGAATTTATGGAATTCGGACTAGGCTGTGACCCAAAACCAACTGCTACAGAACAGAAGGAAACATTTAAAAGCATAATTACTCATGCCATAGCTCCAATTGAGCAAGAAGAAGGCCATTAT
This sequence comes from [Clostridium] polysaccharolyticum, assembly GCF_900111595.1. Lineage (GTDB taxonomy): Bacteria > Bacillota > Clostridia > Lachnospirales > Lachnospiraceae > Clostridium_AI > Clostridium_AI polysaccharolyticum. The sequence goes on from NZ_FOHN01000021.1 coordinate 23,806, forward strand.
TTCATGGAAATCCAAGAAAGCCTGAACAGTCTTGTAGAAGAACAGGAAGCTTTTGAAAATAATCAAAACGAGCCTTTGCTTCTTACAAATAATAATATTCAAGAAGTCCTTGCAGAAAGCGGCATTCCGGAGGAAATAACCTCTGAAATCAAACGTTCTTACACCGAAGAATTTGGAGATACTCCTCCTGCTGTGGAACATTTGCTGGATACCAAAGCACTGGCTGCCAATGTTCATCGTAAAAGAGAGAAAGAACTGACTGCACAGGTTCAGGTACTGCAGCAGAAATTAGAGGAAACCCAACAGGATATGGAACAAAATACTGCTGCTTTAGAGGAACTTTCCGAAGACTATACGATAATTCTTAACGTCAGTCCACAGAAAGCAGGCCAGATCAGTTCCCAGATTATTAACGGAAAACGCTGTCTTGTCATTCCAATGGAGGAAAATGAACACGCAACCGTAAATGGGGTTGATACGCCGCTTTAAGCCAATGAGAGATATCTTTTTTAACCTGCAAAGGGGATTTCCCTGTTTTGGTAAATCCCCTTTGTATTAAATATTTATTCTATTCCGCACAATCATCCAGATAATGAGAGTGATTACATATCCCGTTTCTAGCCAGGTCCAAATTCTATCTGCTTTTCTTCTGCTGTATTTTCTTTGCTGCTCATATAAGATAAATATAAGAATTATAGGACAAGTCCAGAATAAAAAATAATTAGCTGCCATTGCTTTTTTCCACTGAAAACAGAATAAATAATAAAACATTCGGGTAATGCCACATCCAGGGCACTTTAAATGTGTGATTTTATAAAAAGGACACGGTATACCTATCTTCGTACACCGTATCCATACATAATAAAGAAGCCCTGAAATAATAACAATTCCAAGTTTTTGCTTATGCGTTTTCATATCGTCTTAATATGCGAATTTATTTACTTCATTCTGAATTAAAATGTAAGTAATAACTCCACCAAAAATAAACAGTAAAAGATATAAGATTCCACCATTGCTTGCATATTCTCCACGTAACTGATGCGCTCGGTCAATCTTTTCTCCACGTTTATAAGCCCAATAAAAACCATATATACCACAGGTTACAACTGTTAGCAAAAGTGCCGCTACTCCTGAAGTTCCTTCTTCCTGTGCAATTGCATTGGTGTCATCAGTCAGACAGACAAACCAGTAAATCCCATATAATCCACAAGTAACAAAATAAAGTATTACACAAAGTGCAAGATTTTTTTGACGTACCATAGCTAATACCCTTTCTTTTGAATAATATTCATTGTATCATAACTATCTAAATAATAAAACAGCTACTAAGAATTTCATATATAATTATATTTTCCTAACTATGCTTTAATCGCCCATCGCATCTTTGTAGAACGTGCCCGCCCATTCTGCCTGCATTCCTCCTTGGAAGGTCTGATTACATCAGATGCCACTTCTTTGTAAACACCTTCCTTTAACAAACGCTTAAACGATTTTTTTACCATTCGATCTTCCCCTGAGTGGAAAGTCAAAATGACAACTCTTGCCCCACTTTCTAACGTATCTGGAAGTTTTTCCAAAAATCCTTCTAACACCTCAAATTCACTATTTACATCAATTCGTAATGCCTGAAACACTCTTTGGCAAGTTTTCTTTATGGTTTCTTTTCTGTCTTTTTCTGGAACAAAAGACAGCACTTTTGTAATAATCTGTTCCAGCTGAGTAGTAGTTTCGATTTTATGCCCTTTTCTTATAGCAGATGTAATAGCTCTTGATAACTCTGCTGCATAAGGCTCATCTGCATTCTCAATAAGCATGCCTTCCAGCTCGTCTCTAGTCACTTCCTTTAGACGCTCTGCTGCAGAAATTCCTTTTTTCGGGTTTAAACGCAAATCCAATGGTCCTTCAGACTTATAGGAAAATCCTCTCTCTGGATTATCAATCTGCATAGAAGATACTCCAAGATCTGCTAGCACAAAATGAAACTTTCCATATTCTTGTGCTACTTTATCTATGTGCACAAAATTCTCGTGGATTATCGTAATTTTATCCTCTCCATATCCTTTTGCTTCTAATCTTGCCTTTGTCTTCACAGATTCAATTGGATCTACATCCATCGCATATAAATGCCCCTGTCCATCCAGACGTTTAAGCATTTCCAATGTATGTCCGCCATAACCTAATGTAGCATCTAACCCTTTCTGGCCTGGCTGGATCTCAAGAAAATCTATAATTTCTCTCACCATAATTGGAATATGCATGCCTGCTGGAGTACTTCCTTTGCTTTTTACCTTCTCAATAATATCTGCATATTTTTCTGGATTGTGTTCCTTATATTTTTCCTTGTAAGAACGTGGATGAGTGCCTTTGTAACGGACACGTCTTTTATGTTCTTGTTCTGGTTTCTGCCGATTTGTCTGGTTTTCCATGCTATTCCATCCCCTAAATATTTATTATTTCTATCCGATCTTAAATAAAAGATAATTTAACTGTTCCATTAAGTCATACAGCTGCTGATAGGACACTTTACCCTGAACAAAGGAAACCAGTCCACGAAGAGGCAAATCCCTTAACATAGATTCCATCATTTCTTTGGTAGAGGAACCCAGCTTGTCATCTCCACCCATGTCAAATTCTGTAAAAATTTTAATAAATGGCTCTAAGATTTTTTCTGTTCCAGGAATTTTCTGTATGTCACCAAATAGCGTATCCAGATTAATATTAAGAGGCAGTCTTCTTGTGCTTTCTACCTGTACTTCGCATTCTGCTAAAATCTTACGGCTAGACTGTCCTAGTTCAATCGTATATTTTCCTGTCTCCACATGCCAGTCATTTATCTTAGTCTCATAATATGCAAATGCTCTCTTAGACAAAGTAAATGTTACCGTCTTAGTTTCTCCTGGTTCCAGAAAAACTTTTTCAAATCCTTTTAATTCATGGACTGGACGGATTATCCTTCCATCTTTAGGCGGGGCAACGTATAGCTGTACTACTTCTTTTCCTGCTCTGTCCCCTGTATTTGTAACGTCCACTGACACTTCCAGGCTATCTGTATCCCTGATAGAATCCTCACTTAATTTCACATTGCTATAAACAAATGCAGTGTAAGACAGACCGTGTCCAAATGGGAAACGTACTTCCATTTTCTTCGTATCATAATAACGGTATCCAGCAAATACTCCTTCTCGATATTCCACACGGTCTCCTTCTCCATGATAGTATAGATAAGAAGGATTATCCTCAAGTTTTATTGGAAAACTTTCTGCTAAATGTCCACTTGGATTTACTTTTCCGTATAACACATCAGCAACTGCACCTCCAATTGCCTGTCCGCCAAGATAAGCTTCTATAATTCCACTTACCTTATCTGCCCAAGGCATTTCTACTGGTGAGCCATTGTGAAGCACAACAATTGTATTGGGATTCGCTTCTGCCACTGCTTCAATTAATGCATTCTGTCCTTCTGGCATTTTCATATGGGAACGGTCAAATCCCTCGGACTCATAAGAATCTGGAAGACCTGCAAATAGAACAGCTTTATCTGTCTGTTTTGCCAGTTCCACTGCTTGTGCAATTTTCTTTTCATCTATAATATCCTCTTTTGTCGAATATCCTTGTGCAAAGTACACCTTATCCTTACAGCTATCACATTCCATAAGAATTTCCCAAACAGATTCAACCTTATGAGAATTGATATGGGAACTTCCGCCACCTTGATAACGTGGAGCTTTCGCAAACTCTCCAATGATAGCAACGGATTCTTCTGTTTTTAATGGAAGAACATCCTCATTTTTTAATAATACGATACATTCCTGTGCCACTTTTCTAGCAAGTGCATGGTCGGCATCTCTATCAAAAACAGCCTCTGTATCACGATTTGATTCAAAACGCTCAACCACATTTAAAATATTCTCAACTGCTTTATCCAGAACAGCCTCATCTAATGTTCCGTTCTGCACTGCTTCCACAATCATTTTATCTGTTAATCCACTAGAAGATGGCATCTCCAAATCAAGACCAGCTGCTAAATCAGCAACCCGATTGTTTACTGCCCCCCAGTCGCTAATTATCATCCCTTCGTAACCCCATTCATCACGTAATACATCTGTTAAGTATGTTTTATTTTCTGCAGCATAAACACCATTGATACGGTTATAAGCACACATAACGGTCCAAGGTTTTGCTTCTTTAATAGCCCCTTCAAACGCTGCTAAATATAATTCTCGAAGAGTTCTCTCATCTACTTCCGAACTAGAACTCATTCTTCTATGTTCCTGATTATTTGCCAGAAAATGTTTTATGCTTGTTCCTACATTTTTTGACTGAACCCCTTTAATATGACTTGCCGCTATTTCCGTTGCCAAATAAGGGTCTTCCGAATAGTATTCAAAATTTCTTCCACATAAAGGGGAACGTTTAATATTAACAGCCGGCCCAAGAATTACTGCTACTCCTTCTGCCTGGCACTCATTTCCTAAAGCCTGTCCCATTGAATAAAGCAAATCTCTGTCAAAGGATGCAGCAGTTGCACAGCCTGCTGGAAAACATACTGCTTTAATACTCTCATTAATTCCTAAATGATCGGATTCTAAATCCTGTTTTCTAAGCCCGTGGGGTCCATCGCTTACCATCATTTGTGGTATTCCAAGACGTTCCACTGCTTTTGTATGCCAAAAATCTGAACCCGAACAAATCCCCGCCTTTTCTTCTAATGTCATCTGTTGAATCACTTTTTTTACATCCATTTTCATGAAGCCTCCATCCTGTTCTATATAATTGCTACACTCCGTTTTTGCCATTCTATCAAATTCTGCTTTCCTGCTTTTTCTTCAGTTCGCATAATATAACTATATCATGATTACAAACTTTATTCCAGCTAGAATAAAGTCTGAGTTCCTCAGACTCTCGCAACTCAAATAAAAAAGGCATGATTCTTGCAAACATTCGCAAGAATCATGCCTTTTCACTCAAACAGAATTACGTTCCTTCCTTATGAAAGGTATATCTGTATCGCATCAATTTCCTTTCCAAAATCACCTGCATATCCATTATTAGAATCAGATGTACTGTAACCCGTAACATATGGTAACCAGTATCCAGCTCTAAGATGTACTCTGTAATGAATGGTCTTTCCTGTATCCGTTTTCATCATAATGCCATCAATTGGTTTACTGTATATGCCTGCATAGTCTGAACGGTTCGTAACTGCTGGAAGCCAGCTGCCTCCTCTGGTATGTACTGCATATGTAATGTTTCCTTTGCTTAAGCTAGCATATACGGCAGATACCGAATGTCCAAAAATTCCTGCATAATCCGATCCGTTTACTACGTTGGATAACCAAGCACCTTTTGAAACGTCATAAGTCTGGTAAGTAACATTAATTTGATTTGTATCTATTGTATCTGTTGTATATTTCCAAAGATTACTGTAATTAGTTGGTCCTCCATTATTTACATAATTGCCAGATGCCACAACTCCCTTATTGATAATAGATGTAGTAAAACTCTTATTAATATAAAGTGCATTAAATGGATAAGTATTGCCAAATTGAGAATAATAGGAAGTTGGAGTGCTTGCACGTCCTCTATATACTCCTAAATCCAGATGTTTTGCATAGACATATGCTCCACCAGAACCAAGACCACTGATTTCATATAAATTCGTTCCCTGGCTAACAACAGAACCTACGCCCTTTAAGCACTTTCCATGCATATACATAACCGTCATATAATCTAGCGAACCATCTGCATAATAAACTTTGTCATTACTCTGGAAAATCATAACCCCATAATTGCTGCTAGAATACTTTACCGTTCCAGTAAATGGTGCTATTGCGTAATCAGAACCAACACAGTCAATGTGGGCAGAATTTGTATGGGAATAACTTTCGTAGGCAAGCTGTGTAAGATTCATGGTACTCATTGGAAACCATGCTTTTTCATAGGAAGCAGCTTTTGTCTTAACCGACACAAATCCTATATTTACCCCAAATGCAGCAACAAAAACTAACATAAAACTTAAGATTGTACAAATTGATTTTTTTGTAATTCTTTTCATTTTAATATCCTCCTTTTTTCTTTTTTTCTATTTTACATGTATTTTTATGTCACATCAATGCTTTTCTTGTAAATCAAATAGGTTCTATAATAAGTACAGTGAAATTCGTAATTTGTTGGATATAGCTGATGTACCCTTTTTGGATTAGGCTTTGGCAAAATCCTGAGCATAAAAAACAGCACTTTATTCCTCTTACGTTCCACAAAAATACCATTTACTCGCCTTCCTTCTTTTCCCATTTCCAAAAAACTTGGAAATCCTTTTCCTTCATGCTATACTTACTTTAAAATGCTAAAGAAATGGAAGTGTTACAATGCTTGCTAATTATCATACTCATACATCCCGCTGCCATCATGCAGCAGGAGAAGATCGTGAATATGTTGAAGCTGCCATTCGTGGCGACATGAAAATTCTTGGTTTCTCCGACCATTTCCCATGGAAAATGAAAAAAGGGTATGTTTCTTCCTCTCGTATGGAACTCTCTCTTTTAGATGATTATGTAGATTCCATTCAGTCCTTGAAAAAAGAATACCTAAACGATATTAAAATCTATCTTGGATTTGAATCCGAATACCTGCCAGAATATACAGAACAGCAGGAACAGCTGCTAAAAGATTATCCTATTGATTATATGATTTTAGGACAGCATTTTTTAAATCCAGAACCTTATGGAACTTACACTGGTTTTCCAACAGAGGACAAGGACCTTTTTCTGGAATATATTGATTCTGCCATTGAAGGAATGGAAACAGGGTTATACCGCTATTTAGCCCATCCTGACCTAATCCATTATACGGGAGATACTGCATTTTATGACAAACATATGCTACGCTTATGTCAATATCTGAAAGAAAAAAATATACCAGTAGAAATCAATTTATCAGGAGTATACGAAAATCGCCATTATACTTCAAAACATTTTCTGAAACTGGCAAAACAGGCTGGAAACTCTGTTATCCTAGGGGTTGATGCCCATAGCCCAGAAAGACTTGAAATGACTGGTGTACAGGAACAGTGTTATCAGATGGCTCGAGATGCCGGATTAGAAATTGTTACTGTGCTGGAAGGGTTAGAATAATTGAAATGCCCCTGAAAAACAGGGGCATAAATCTAGTCAGTGGGACTTTCTTATTCTTCTGGAAATATATGGTTTTGCCACTTCTCCCTCTTTTATAAATTGTATTGGTTCTACAGTTCCGTCCAGTGCTTTAAACTCATATCCCTTTTCTCTTAACCTTTTCACTATAGAAGGTATTGTTTCGATTACTTGCTCTCTTTTTGGAATATTGTGCATCAGAACAATAGATTTTTCACGGTAGCTAGACTCTTTTACCGCTTTTTCAATCATCTGAGCCTTGGTAAATCCATCACAGTCACCGTTGTAAGCATTCCAGTCATAATAAACCATGCCACGGCTGGCCATTTCCTTTATAATTTCCTCGCGGACTGAATCATTGTATCCTGTATTGCTTCCCCCTGGAAAACGGAACAGTCTCGCATGTTCACCAGTTGCCTTTACAATCAGATCATCCATCTTTTTAAAATCAGCCAGATATTTTTCCACGGAAGAATATATTTCATCATATCTATGAGAATAGCTATGGACACCAGCTGTATGACCTTCTGCTTTTATCTGCTTTAACCATTCTATAATTTCTTCCTCACTTCCATATTGGGCGGTCACAAAAAATGTTGCTTTTACATTCAGTTTTCTTAATACATCTAGTAACTGAGGCGTTGATTTACAAGGACCATCATCAAAAGTAATATAAACATTTTTTTCATTTTCCGGCTGCGGCTGATATTCAAGTTTTTCCACCACCATATCCTTATACAATCCACTAAGAGGAGCTGGCAATACTATTTCAGCCTCCTCTTTTACTTTATCCCCTGATACTTCCTTGTCTCCTTTCTCTGGTATCTCCTGTAATTCTTCTTTTATAACCGTCTCCTGTTTTTCCGCTTTTTCATGTTTTACTGGCTTTTCCACTTTTCCCTGCTGACATCCTGTCATAAATGCGGCACAAATGAATAAAACTCCCAAACCCATTCGAACTCTCATTGTTATCCTCCATATTTTAAGTGTTTTTTCCGCACTTTTTACTTTGTAAAAAGGATAACAGACAAATGTTTCTTACTTGTCCAGAACTTGTGTCTTAGTTGTGTCATGCAATTTTTCCCTTATTTTATACCTTGTTCTAGTCCCCAGACTACTTGTACATACTGATTTTTCTTTTCATGGTCCCTGATATGGCAATGGTTTGCCTTTTCATCGTTACGCTTCCTCCATAGCCAATGCAAAACAAATGGATGTGCCTTTTCCTAATTCGCTTTCAATGGTAAAACTCGTTCCATGAATCTCTGCTATTTTCTGTGCCAATGCCAATCCTAACCCTACCCCATTCTGTTCCCTTGACCTTGACTTGTCTACTACATAAAACGCTTCTACAATACGTTTTTGGTCTTCTTTTGGGATTCCTATTCCATTGTCCGAAACACACACTATATATTTGTTATCCTCCTTTCTCCCCGTTATCTGAATCTGGGTTGCATTTGCTTTCATAGCATTATCTAATAAATTAAGCATTAAGGTTTTCAAAAGATCGAATTCCACTTTTAAATAAGCTGGCTCAATGTCTAATATAAGCCGGCTTTCCTTTTTATAAAATAATGGAGCAGTTGTTTCCTTGATATTTTGAAACAGGTCATTTGCGTTTAAATACTCTAACATAAAATCATGTTTTCCAAGCACAATTAAATCCATCAGTTTCCGTGACAAAGACTCCAGCCTAAGTCCCTCATTCATAATGTATTCTGCTGCTTCCTTTGTTTCTTCTCTAGATAAATTCTTATGGTAAATCCTATCAGAATAACCAATTACTGAAGTAAGCGATGTCTTTAATTCATGTGCAAAATTAGCAACAAAATTTTCCTGCTTCAATACGGCAAGTTTTAAATCTTCAATGCTGGTTTCAATGGCATCTGCCATTTTATTAAAATTACAGCTAAGTTCACCAATTTCATCCTTGGTCCTTACCTTGACACGCTCACTATAATTTCCGTGGGCAATTACCTGTGCTGACTTACTAAGCTGTTTGATTGGCCACATCATAATGGATGAGAATGTAAAAACTAAAACACTTCCTATGGAGAAAACAAGTAAATAACTATAATAGAACACCTTTTCTAACTGCTTTCGATCTGACACTACGGAACTGACATCCGTAGCACATAACAAATACATAGTTTCCTTGTTTTCCTTTAGAACACCTGATAATTCCAAGTAATACTTTTCCTGATACTGTTTCACATCCATGTGTAAAAGTCCACTCTCCAAGTCATCTGCAATTCCATAATGATAATCACTTGGAAATGTTGAATTCATTTCTTCCTTCACTTCATTAAAAACAGCTGCATAATTGCGGCTTCTGTCAATTCCGCTGTTTAAGATTCCACTAATAAACTGTTTGTCAAATTTCCTTCCTGCACTTTCCGAAATCATATTGGACTGCAGCACAAACTTAACAAACTGATACTGATTTACTGCTCGTTTCTGTTCCCGTTTCATAGAATAAGAAAATGCTTTCGTAATAAACAGACATCCCGAAAATGATAAAGAAACACAAAGCACGATAGCAACCCATAAACTCATTTTTGTTGTAAGCTTCATTTTTACACCTCTAGCCGGTATCCAATACGGAAAATGGTTTTAATGTGATCTTCCCAATTAAGTTTTTTCCGAAGTCTTTGTATATGAGAATCTAATGTTCTTGTTTCTCCTGTAAATGGTTCATTCCATATTTTTTCGTAAAGCTGTTCCCGATATAACGCTATGTTCTTGTTTTCTACCAGTTCTACAAGCAAATCAAATTCTTTTACGGTCAAGTTAATCACCCGATTATCTTTCTTTACAATTCGATGTTTCGTATTAATATACACTCCAAAAATGTGATACTCGGTCTTTGTTTTTCCTACCCTCCTAAGAATTGCCTCAACTCTTGCAAGAACTTCCCCAATTTGAAATGGTTTTACAATATAATCGTCCGCTCCTTTTTTAAGTCCTTTGATTTTATCATCTACACGTCCCATTGCCGTAATCATAATGACAGGTGTTCCCACTGGTTTTATATAATCTAGCAATTCATATCCATCTATCTTTGGTATCATAATATCTAAAAGTACCAGATCAAAACTCCTGCTTTCTAATAAATCAGCCGCTTCTAATCCATCCATTGCACAAGCACATTCATACCCTTCATCTCTTAAGTTGATATACAAAAGATTCAAGATGGGCTTTTCATCCTCTACAATTAAAATTCTGTTCATTTGCAAGTTCCTCTCGTTTTATCAGTCTTCTCGTATAAAATTTATATAAATTTACATCAAACTCTTGTCCTGTTACATTCTATTATTTTATGAAATCTTTTCTTTTCTATAAGTGTTATTTTTATACAAATGGTACAAAAAAAAGAAGCAAATAAGCCTATGCTCTTGCTTCTTTTTTTATTCATTTTATCTTTTGTATATTGTTCTTTTACCTTTTGTACATTATCTTTTCAGCTTTTGTATCAGTCATATTCTAACATAATATCTCATTATGTGCAACTATTTTTTTATATTTCTAAACATTTTGTAATTTTCCTCTACTGTACTGCTAAAAATGCTTCTTCCAAATCTTCAATAATGTCCTCAATGTTTTCTGTTCCAATTGAAAGACGGATGGTATTTGGCTTTATACCTGAAGCTGCAAGTTCTTCTGCCGTCATCTGTGAATGTGTCGTAGACGCTGGATGAATCACTAAGGACTTCACATCTGCTACATTAGCAAGCAGAGAAAACAGTTCTAGCTGATCAATAAAATCGCAAGCTTTTTTTGCATCCCCCTTGATTTCAAACGTAAAAATCGAACCGCCACCATTTGGAAAATATTTCTGATACAATGCTTTCTGTTCTGGATCTTGTGTCACTGCTGGATGATTTACTTTTTCTACCAATGGATGTTTTGATAAATAGTCTACTACTTTCAGGGCATTTTCCACATGTCTTTCTACCCTTAAAGATAAAGTTTCAAGCCCTTGTAAAAAAATAAACGAATGAATTGGAGAAATAGTAGCACCTGTATCACGAAGTAATAACGCTCTGATTTTGGTTACAAAAGCTGCCCTTCCTACTGCTTTTGTGAAACTTACTCCATGATAACTTGGATTTGGCTCTGTTAAGGAAGGGAATTTTCCTGATGCTTCCCAGTCAAAATTACCACCATCCACAATTACGCCACCAATTGTAGTTCCATGTCCACCAATAAACTTTGTTGCAGAATGTACCACAACATCTGCTCCGTATTCAATTGGCCTTACAAGATATGGAGTAGCAAATGTATTGTCTACGATTAATGGGATCTTATGTGCATGGGCAATCTTTGCGATTTTTTCAATATCCACTACTTCCGAGTTTGGATTGCCAAGCGTTTCAATAAATACTGCTTTCGTATTTTCCTGAATCGCATCTTCTACTTCCCTGTCATTAAATGGATCTACAAAAGTTGTAGTAATCCCAAAACGAGTCAAGGTATGTTCTAATAAATTAAAAGAACCTCCATAAATGTTTTTAGCAGCTACAATATGGTCCCCGCTTTCTGTAATATTTTCAATTGCATAGGTAACCGCTGCTGCTCCAGAAGCAACTCCAAGGGCCGCTACGCCGCCTTCTAGACTTGCGATTCTCTGTTCAAATACATCCTGAGTTGGATTCGTCAGCCTTCCATAAATGTTTCCCGCATCCCTTAATGCAAATCGGTCTGCCGCATGCTGGCTATTGTGAAACACAAAAGAAGAAGACTGATATATCGGTACAGCCCTTGCATCCGTAACTGGATCTGCATTTTCCTGTCCTACATGTAACTGTAATGTTTCAAATTTAAATTTTCTGTCCGCTCTATTTTTTTTACTCATACTACATACTTCCTTTCCTACTGTCCCGTGTGATGAATTTATTTGCTCTGTTTAATATACTAGTAATTATATAGGATTTCTGAAATATGTGTTAATACCTTAAAAATATAGTCCGTTATAAGTTTAACTTATAGCACTTTATGCTCGTATTTTTGTAATTCTTCAAGATAGACCTTTCCAATATCACTTAAATTATAAAAAAGTGTGCGTTCCTATACAGCAAAAAGGCCTGAACGAAAGGATTAAAATCCATCCACTCAGGTCTTCTTCCTACAGCTCCTTCTACATATATGCCTCTAATCTTTTTACCAGTTCCAAACCAATCTGACTGCCAATGGCACTTAACAGTTCTTCTCTCTTTTCTTTCAGAATACCCTTGTTATCTTTTGCAAGGATATAGATATAGAAAACAGGAAGGTAACTAGAATCCAGCTCCAAAATATCTGCAATTCCACTAATCTCCTTTAACGTATAAATATTTCCTTTATGATTGTAAAAATAAATCGGTGCATCTAGCCCTAGCGATATTCTTTTAAACAAAGTAACCGTATCATAGGTTTTCAAATCCGTCACTATTCTTTTGGTCTGGTTATTTACTATTTCTTTGACCATATCCTGAAAATCTCCCAGACCAAGTTCTTTGTTGTATCTTGCTAGGAAAGAAAGAACAAAACCTGAGGATTTCTTATCCATATGATCCAGAAGCTGTCCCAGAAGATCCGCAAATCGTTCTTTTCCAGCCTCGTTCCAAGCCTGTTCCACAAGACTTTCTATCTGTCTTCGATTCTGCTTTAATAGCTGCTTTACACCATCATCAATACTCTGGAAATTCTCCCCCCTTTTTATCAACGAATGATACCGCTTGCTATTACGTAGGAGTTCCGCTAAACGCTGGGCCAGAAGATAATCCGTGCTATCCTCTGGTATGGTATCATTATGATAATATCCTGTATAATAAATCTGGCGCAGGACAGTCAAAAGCCATGAGTCATTCCATTGAGAAAGTGCATTTGCCTTGATAGCTGACTTTTTATCCCCCAGAGGAAACCATAGCCCCGAAATATCGAACGGAATCAGAACCTCACTACCGCTTTTTTCTTTATCCTCGTATTCTAGCAGATACTTCTTTACTAAATCCTTCACAATTCCTTCTAAGATATAATCTGTCTTAATTACTCTATGATGATAGATAATATCCTTGTAACTGTTATATCTTCTCTTCACAAAATCCTCGACGGAACTAACAGCTTTTAGCGGTACTGCAAAATACATCTCTCCATCTCTAATAAAAAGCTGCATATCGCAGATGATTCTTCCATATTCAATCTTTCCACAATCCATGCCAGAACTAAGTACGTCTCGTGTTACATAATCAAGTCTGTCCCCATCCAAACTAGAATCTATAATGCGATGCAGGAAACGGAATGCTCCTTCTTCTGCAAATATCCGTCTCACAGTCTCCATAACCAGTAAATCAAATAAATTCTCACTAAAGCTGTCATCTATTCCACCCATAGGCTGAATGATTTTAAATAAGATTCCCTGGCTGATTTCATCTCCCATCTGCTCATGAAGTTTCCGGTCATCTTCAAAGTATTTTGACATAATTTCAAGAAACTCTTCTGCATTTTCCTGCTGCATAAATGTTTTGTCTTTAAATTCCATATAAACATCTTTTAAGGCAAACTCTACAATATGGCTGAAAGGAGGGTGTCCAATATCGTGAAGCAGGGCAGCCGCACGGATTCCTTGAATAATCACAAGATGCATCACCTTATATCCATCTTCAATATTATTTGGTATCAAGGAATGCCTTAACTTGTCCAAAATAATCCTTGGAAGTCCCACAGGCTTTTGCCCTCCCAGCTTCTCTTCACACAGCTTCTGGTTTTCATGTATTTCTTTTATAATCGTAAAATATTCTTTTTCGAATATCTCAAAAAACTCTTGCAGCGTTTGGTCAGACGCATTTAAAAGGGATTGAAAAAACATATCAGAACAAAGTTTCATCGTTCCAATTGAATGTTCAAAACGTTTGGTACGGTTAGACGGAAAAGTCAGATACACAGTAGAGTTCTGGTATACGTCATGCAAACGGTTAAATCCGATAGTGGAAACAATTCTTCTTTCATATTCAGTTAATGCAATTAACCCATGAATGGAATCATTTAAATATATTCCTTTTTTCAAATCAATCCTCCTGCTTTTGCTATTTTGCATATAGTATAATATATTTTTGCCCAAAATACTACTCATATGTAGCTTTTCTGTTTCGTCTTTTATGACAATATCCGAAATTTCTTTTAATTCTTCTAAAGTTCTTGCTCATAAAATAAATTCTTTCTAATTCACTATTATTTCCAGATATATCTATATCTGGTCTATTCTCCATAAACTAACATAATAAAATTGCCTGCTATTAGAAACCATACTTTAAAGAACTGAATATCAAAACAAAAGGAGGAAAAACAATGGCACACGTGCTATATATCAAAGCAAACCCAAAAAGTATTGAACATTCCCGGACTTTTCAGTTATCTGAAAAATTTATAGAAAATTATAAGAACCTGCATCCAGAAGATACCATTACCACATTAGACTTATACAAAGAACCGATTCATTTCTTAACTTTTGAGGATCTGAATGAGATTTTTGGAGCTAAATCAGAAGAAAAAAGAAATCACCCCATTTTAAAGTATGCTTATCAGTTTGCAGAAGCTGACAAATATGTAGTAGCTGCACCTATGTGGAATCTTTCTTTTCCAGCAGTTTTAAAAGCATATATGGATTATGTAAGCGTTTCAGGAATCACCTTCCAGTATACAGCCAATGGACCAGCTGGCTTGTGCAAAAACAAAAAAGCAGTCTTTTTAACTACAAGTGGCGGAGAATACTCTGAAACAAAAAATGCCGATTTAGAAATGGGAGAACGCTATTTAAGAGCTTTATTCTGTTTCTTTGGTATCGAAAACTTTCAAACGATCCGTGCCGAAAACTTAGACCTGCAGGGTGCTGATGTAAACGATATTTTAGCCAAAGCCAAGGAACGTGCAAAATCATTAGCAGACAGCTTTTAGATTATATTGTTTATAGGCAAACAGTGCCCTTAATTAAGGACACTGTTTGATAAATAACAGGTTGATTTTTCAGCTCCCCATATTTTTAAGGAAACGAATTAAAGTATTCCAAACAAAATTAGCCCAATAGTACTAATGGAGAAATCCGCAGACATATGAACAAACCAGGAACCATATATAGTACCATCTTTTTCGTTCAGGTAATTAAATATCATTGCTCCTATATATAGCCCTAATAATACCATTACATATACCCCTGCTGAAAACCATCCTGTCATCATTGCCGTATGATACAGGGAAAACATGGCAGAACTTAATATGTATGCCGCTTTTCTTGTAATGTACTTTTTCATCGTCAGAAACGCAAAGCCTCGAAAGAAAAATTCTTCCAGAAATGAATTGGCAAACGAAATATAAAGTGCCACCCAGATGAACCTTTTTCCCGTTACACCTGCATTACTAGAAAGAGCACCAGTAATCCCCGAATAATCCAATATATTCCTTGTAACCAGATATGTTCCCAAAATTCCTAGATACAATCCTGCTGCCAAACCAAAAACCAGCTTGCCACTCCCTTTTTTCCATAGAAAGATTTCTTTTAAACTCAAATCTTTATGACGCCAGAAATAAACCAGTGGTACTGCTAAAAATAAAATACACTTTACCAGAGATTTCTTTGCATACCCTGGTTTTATCACACCATCTACCATAGCCATAACGCCACAGCACATAACAATCCGTATCAGAATAAATACAGCTTCTTTCTTTTTTTTCATTTGAACTCTCTCCCTGCCTCGCTATTACTTACATATTTATTTTTATTGGAACTTTATGGATTTTTGCATAATATCGTAAGAAAATCAATTCCCAGCAATTCTACACCTGCTTTTATGTAAACGCTACGGTAACTTCTAAATTCTACAGACCTGTATTTGCACCTTGTCCTCCTCCACCAAGAAGATCTATCAGCCGCAGCATACTGGCAATCAATACGAGCGTACTGGCAATATTATTGATTCTGCTGGAACTTCTTTGACTGCAGTCAGCATCAGGATTACACAAAACTGTCTCTGATAACTGAAAGAAAAAGAATAACGCACATAATATAAGGAGATTCGAGCTTAGTTTTAAAGGATATACATTGGCTGTTTGTGCCTGTGGGTTCAGAATCTGGCACTTCTGTATCCTAAGTGTCTGCTGCGTTAGCAGAATTCCTGCAATAATAAAGTTAGTGTATTTACAAGAATCATCTAGTATTTTTAACTGCTGCTGCATTTGTACTTGAGCTCTCGCCTGTTCTGCGTAAGTATCTATGCACTCCATCTGGTTCTGATAATAATTATAATTATTATAACAATTCATACTTCACTCCACTAATCCATTTCTATTAGTGTATGATAAAACTATTCATGTGTTACTTTTTCCTCTAAGAAGTGCCATAATGCCCTCTCAGCTTACTTATGATACGGTTCCCTCTTCATAATCCGATATCCCCTATACACCTGCTCTAGCAGCACCATCCTCATCATCTGATGGGGAAATGTCATCTTACTAAAACTAAGCTTCATATCCGCTCTCTTTAAAAGCTCCGTATCCAGTCCCAGCGACCCCCCAATCAAGAACACGATATGGCTTACTCCATTGATTCCAAGCTGCTCAATCTTCTTACTAAACTCCACCGAATCCAGCTGCTTTCCTTCAATAGCCAATGCAATTACATAAGAGTCATCTTTAATGTATTTAGACAGCCTCTCTGCTTCCTTTGCTTTAATAATTCTCTCCTCGTTCTCGCTTGCCTGATCAGGTGTCTTTTCATCTGCCACTTCCACTATCTCTAGTTTACAGTAGCGAGACAGTCTTTTCTCATACTCTGCAATTCCTGCTGTAAAGTATTTCTCCTTAATTTTTCCTACACACAATACTGTTATCTTCATACTGTTTTCCTTCCATTTATTTATAATAATGTGAACAAAAAAATTCATATATTGTTCTCAATCAAGTCATAATTTACACATATTTCTTCGCTATAATAAGAATCAAGATAGTGATTTAAATAAATTTCACTTTCTCCTCCCCAACATTCATATAAGTGAAGCCAAAGCCTCAGAACGCTCCTGAGGCTTTGGTGCTGTTTAGGAGCATTCTTCTCATTGCATTTCAAGTTTCATTTCAAGCCAGCTTCTTTTTATTACCACTTAACAAATGCACCTGCATTCCTTAATATAATTGTTCATTGATTCATCTATCCAATGAACACTTTTCTTTTAATCCTTACAAATTACATTAAATTTCCAATCATTAACAGAATTTCATCATTTAGCTTTTAATTTCTTACAAAAAGCTTTCTTTCTTAAAAAAAACTTAAGAATTAATAATTTGTTCATATTTTGTTCATAATTATAGTATATACTAAAATATAGATAGTGTTAATAACACTTTCTACTCCCACCCTATTATACACTTTGTTATCAAAAAACTCACTAATAGCTAGTGAGTTTTTTGGCATTCTAAGAACTATAAGATAAAAATCGAAAAGCCTCAGCGGAAAACTGAGGCTTTCTTTTATTCCTTCACAACCCGTACATAGCGTATCACCTTATCCACTACATCCACGATGTGGAACTTATATCCCATATAATGAAAGACTGCTTTTTCCCCATCAGAAGGAATATGACCTAGCATAGAAATAAGAAAACCGTTTAAGGTATCAAAATCTTCCTGCTCCATGTCAATGTCTAGCACTTCTTCCACTTCTTCCAGCGACGTCATTCCTTTCATAAGAAAACGGCCTTCACTCTGCTTTGTAATCATCTTTTCCTCAATATCATACTCATCTGAGATAGCACCAACGATTTCCTCCAGAATATCTTCCATTGCTACCAGTCCTGCTGTCTGGCCATACTCATCAATAGCAATTGCCATATGCATTTTCCTGGCCCGCATATCATTTAGCAATACATCAATCTGCTGGGTATCTGGCACCAGATACGGCTCACCGCAGATTTCTTTCACAGGAACCTTTGTATCCTTCCCTGAAATATAATATTTCATCATATCCTTAATATGCAGGATTCCAACGATGTTATCTATGGTTTCCTCATATACTGGGAATCTGGAAAATGGCTGCTGCAGCACATATTCCATCGCTTCTGCCACTGTTAAGGAACCGTCAATCGCTCGAATCTTCTTACGGTGTGTCATAACATCCATAACTTCTTTTTCATCAAACTCGATAATGTTGGAAATCATCTCTGCTTCACTATCTTCTAAAACACCTTGTTCATAACCTTCATTTACAATCGATATAATTTCATCTTCTGTAACATTTTCCTCTTCTGCAGGAATCCGAATCCGCAGAATCCAGAAGGAAAACCTGGCCAGACAGTCCATTAACCACAGGACTGGCTTTAATACTCCGTAGGAACGATATAGTACTCCATATAAATAATAAACCGATCGTTCCGCATGAACCTTTGCCATTCTACGAGGAAGTACATTTCCAAAGAAAATCACAATACATATAAAGAATATGGCAATCAGTACCGCAAGTATTCTTGCAGCCAGCAAATTTGCCTCTAAAAATCCATCTGCACTCCTAAGCATCTTGAAAACCCTTACATAGAAACTGCTTGTAAATAACATGCCAATAACAATGCTTGTACTATTCATAAGCACTTCAAACAAGTTTATGTATCTGCCTGGTTCTTCCAGCATGTTTAATATCTGAAATGCTCTAGCATTATTTTCATTTTCTTCTAAACGTTTTCGAATCTGGTTTTCATTTATGGAAGTAAATGCAGCATGTGCCGCCGAAACAACTCCATTCCAAATTACTAATAATAAAATTATTCCCATTCTCCAATAGGGATATCCATCACCCATTAATTAAATAACTCCTTTTCTTCTTGACAAGCATCCTATTCTCTGCTTATGCTGGCAAAGCCTTAGCTTAGGCAAGAGAAAAACTTACTAATAATGCCTCATCAATTCTAAACATAATATCTTCGTCCAAATGACAGACTTTTTCTTTCAGACGAGATTTATCAATTGTCCTTACTTGTTCTAAAAGAATAACGGAATCCTTTACAATCCCATATTTTTCAGCATTAAGCTCTACATGTGTAGGAAGCTTTGCCTTATTCATTTTAGATGTAATCGCTGCACAAATTACGGTTGGACTATGTCTGTTTCCTGTATCATTCTGAATAATAAGGACTGGACGTACGCCACCCTGTTCAGACCCGACAACTGGCCTTAAATCTGCATAAAAAATATCTCCACGCTTAATAATCACATTATTCACACTCCATTTTATGGCTTTTCTTTTTATTGTTACCACTTTTTTCTCTCGTATTCCATAAAATTTCATTCTGCGAATAACTCTCTTCATTTTTTGCATATAAATTTTTACTTACAAAAACTAATTCCTACTCATTCAACTTCTAAAAACTTATGTTATACGTATCCTGTGAGCAGTGATAAAAATCATAAGTACCAGCTTTTTCACCACGATAATAGTAGACTCTTGGAACACGTTTTCCAATGTCACATACAAATTCATAATTGAATGAATGACTCATTGCAGCTAATTCTTCAACTGTAATGCATTCATCCCCATCTTTTCCCACTAAGGTTACTATATCCCCTTCGGATACTCCAGGAATATCTGTCACATCAACCATAAACTGATCCATGCAGACTCTTCCTAATATGGCAGCTTTTTTTCCATGAATTAACACATACCCCTGATTGGACAATGCTCTTGGATACCCATCTGCATAACCAACTGGTACGGTAGCCACTCTTGTTTTTTCCCTGGTTACGAATGTCTGGCCGTAACTGATGCCAATCCCTGCATCTAACGTCTTCACATACGTAACAAAACTTTTGATTTCCATTGCTGGACATAATCTAAGTGCACTTTTATCTACTTCTTCGGAAGGGTAAAGTCCATAAGTACTGATTCCTGAACGGACCATATCATAATGGGCATTTGGAACCTCCATAATTCCAGCACTATTGGATAAATGCTTAACTGGTATGTGTACCCCGTTTGCTTCTAATTCATCCACAAATGACTGAAATCTATTTATCTGCTGCAATGTAAATGTTTTGTCTTTCTCATCTGCTGCCGCAAAATGTGAAAAACATCCTTCAATTGAAATCCCATCCAGTTTTGCAATTTTCTGCACTGTTTTTATGCTTTCCTCATTTACAGGAAAACCAATACGGGACATTCCCGTATCAGCCGCAATATGAATCTTTGCAGTTTTATTCTGCTTTCTTGCTTCCTCAGCTAATTTTTCTGCAGTTTCATATGAAAATATGGCAGGCATAATATCATATTCTACTAACTGGCTATATAACGGAACTGGCGTTACCCCCAAAATCAATAATGGCTTCGCTATCCCATTCTCCCTTAATTCAATTCCCTCTTCAATAATAGCAATTCCATATGCATCCACAATAGGATCCAGGACTTTTGCGACTGGAATTGCACCATGGCCATAGCCATCAGCCTTAATAATAACCATTAACTTAGTATCATTGCTCAGTAACTTCTTTGTCTCTTCAATGTTCTTGTAAATAGCATCTAAATTTACGTCCGCATGTACTCTATAATAATCCATTTCGCTGTCTCCAATCTATTATAACCTTACAAAACATATGATAACGCATCAATTAAATCTCCTGCCATCAGACTATAACGGCTGGTTTTATCCACAGCGTAATCTCCTGCCAGTCCGTGGATATACACTGCCATAGCTGCAGCGTCAAAATTACTCATCCCCTGAGCTGCAAGCGCCGCTATAATTCCAGTCAGCACATCACCTGAACCGCCAGTAGCCATGCCGTCATTTCCTGATACATTAAAATACATACGCTCTTTGTCTGCCACAATGGTTCTAGCATCTTTTAACACCAAAACATAGCTGCTACGGTATTCCATTGCAACTTCATACAGATTTGATATGATATGTTCTACCGGCAGTTTTGTCAGTCTTGACATTTCCTTTAAATGAGGTGTAAGAATTACATTAGAAGGCAAATGAAGGACTGTATTATGATTTATCTCATCATTTATAACATACTTTTCTTCATCTTCCAGCAGGTTTATAGAATCTGCATCCATAATTAATGGCTTTTTTACATTTTCAATTGCAAATAAAACTATTTCCCTGGAAGTTTGGGACATTCCCATACCCGGTCCAATCACAACAGCCGTTGCCCAATCTATCTCTTCTTTTAACCATCTGTAATTAACTTCGCCTGATTCATAAGCTGAAACCAATGCCTCTGGCAATAAACTTTGTATAACCGCTTTATTACACGCTGGGGTAAGTACTTTTACAAGTCCTGCTCCTGTCCGGTAAGCTGCCTTCGCAGACAGATACGCTGCCCCGCAAATATCTTCGCTGCCTGCAATTACAAGAACTTTACCATATGTTCCCTTGTTAGAACGCCATTTTCTTTCTGGCAGTTTTAACAGATCGTCTGGCTCATAATAAAAACTGTTCTTTCCAAACTGCTCTATTACAGCCCTTGGAAAACCAATATCTGCAACGATCACCTTACCAGCGTAAGAACATCCCGGAAACAAAATAAGGCCATTCTTCTGGCATCCAAATGTTACCGTATAATCAGCATTAATTGCAATACCCAAAATTTTTCCATTTGTGGCATCTACTCCTGACGGAAGGTCTACGGATACTGCCAGTGCACCGCTTTCATTGATTTCCTGTATAAGCTTTGCATATTTTCCTTCGATATTTCTTTTTAAGCCAACTCCAAATAAACTATCTATTATCACAGTATATTCACATATCTTGGCCGAATTGTATACAGACATGCCAAGATTTCGTGCAATATTCAGCTGTGCTTTCATTTGTTCGGATGCCCGTTCCTCCTCTCCTGCCAGAAGTATGTCTGCGTGATAGCCTTGTTCATGCAATAGCCTTGCGGCTGCTGCTCCATCACCACCGTTATTGCCGCTTCCACAGACTGCCAGTACTTTGTCTGACTGTCCTATATGCTCTGCCACGGTCTCTGCTACTTTCATAGCAGCCTTTTCCATAAGAACCATAGATGGAATCCCTATTGTCTCCATAGTATAACGGTCAATTGCATTCATTGTCTGGGCATCAGCTGTATATTTCATTCTATATCGCTTCCTTTGTCAACAAAACTGTGGTCAAATTTATTAATTACATCATGTCCTAGTAAATTGTGCATATAGGAATATACTTTTTGATTTATTTCTTCTTTTTCCTGCTTTTCAAGAAGCCTGCTTTTCAATTCTTCCCTGACAGACATAATCCAGGAATCTAATTTCTTTATATCCGCTGTATTTTCCTGAATCAGTGAATACCAGTACTTTAGGCATTCCACTACAAGAAGTTCATTGGCTTCTCGTATCTTGTAAGGGATGTCTAATAGTTCATCGTTTCTCACTTCTAATTTATCGTTTATCTCCAGAATCATTTTCTGGCTGACTTCTGTTTTTTTCCCTCTTTTTCGCTCCGCTTCTTCTGTAGCCCCTTCTCCCATGCTTGCAACAATCTGATTCATCAGCTGCATTTTAAGCTTTTTCATATCCTTTATTTCATTGACTAATTTGCCTTGCTGCTTAAGCAGATCATTCAATTTCTTTTCCAATTGCCTGATAACGGCTGTCTTTGCGTCATCCGGAAATAATTCATGCCACTTTGGGTCAAGTGTTATGATAGGAATTTTTTTCTTATTGACAAAAGATCTATAATCAGGTTCCCGTTCTTTCTTTCTCAATCCCTCTCCCCCCCTAAACGTTATTTCTCTTCCATGCCGGCAAGTACTTGTTCCTGTTCAAGTTCTCTTTCTCTATTTCTTAAATTGTAGGAAACACGCATTAAGCTTTCAGCTAAATGAACGTTTTCCACAATTACGTCATCTGGCAGATTCAAATCTGTTGGTGCAAAATTCCAGATCGCACGAACTCCCCATTTTACCAAATCAGAACCAATCTGTGGTGCTTTGGTCTTAGGCAGGGTAAGTGCCGCAATATCCACACCGTTTTCTTTCACAAATGTTTCTAATTCGTCTACAATCCGGACTTCAATACCTCTAATGGTCATGCCAATAAGCCTTGGATTTACATCAAAGATTCCGACTACACGAAATCCTCTTTTCTCAAAATCGGTATAATTCGCCAATGCCTGTCCCAGATTACCTGCTCCAACTATGATGACTTTGTAATGGCGGTCAAGACCTAATATCTTTCCAATCTCCGTATACAGATACTCTACATTATATCCATACCCCTGCTGGCCAAATCCACCAAAGTTGTTAAGGTCCTGTCTAATCTGTGATGCAGTCACTTTCATCTTTTCACTAAGCTCTTTTGATGATATACGAACTACATCTTTTTCCATCAACTCGCCTAAGTAACGGTAATAGCGTGGCAGACGCTTAACCACGGCTGACGAAATTTCTTTATCATTCACTTTGTTACCTCCTTCTTGTAAACCCATAATTCATTTTTTACAAAATAATGTCATCATATATTATATTGGAATCAAAAAATAATGTCAATAATTTCACAAGAAATAGAATACATTAATCCCTTATCTAAAAGTTGATTAAAAAACAAATAAACACAAATCCTGTGATTATGTAAAAGGCTTCTCAAGAGTTGACACAAAATGTGATTTTTCTTATAATCTTCATACAAGGAGAGGTTATCATATGATTTTAGCATGTAAAGATATAACAAAAACATTTGGAACAGATAAGATACTATCCAACGTGTCTTTTCATATAAACGAACGTGAAAAAGCGGCCATTGTTGGAATCAATGGTGCTGGAAAATCAACTTTACTTAAAATTATCATGCAGAAGCTTAAGCAGGATAATGGTGAGGTTATTTTAGCCAAAGGTGCTACTACTGGTTATCTGGCACAGCATCAGGAACTGGATAGCACCAATACCATTTACGAGGAATTATTAGAAGTAAAACAATATGTTATTGAACTGGATCAGAAAATCAGAACTATGGAAGCGGAAATGAAACATGCTTCTGGAGAAAAACTGGAAAGCCTGTTGAATCAATACTCTAAACTCACTCATGAATTCGAAATGAACAATGGTTATGCCTATAAAAGCGAAATTACTGGTGTCCTAAAGGGACTTGGCTTTACAGAAGAGGATTTCGATAAAAAGACTTCCACTTTATCCGGTGGCCAGAAAACCCGTGTTTCTTTAGGGAAGCTCCTGCTTTCCAAACCAGATATTATTCTGCTGGACGAGCCTACCAACCATTTAGATTTAAATTCTATTGCCTGGTTAGAAACATACCTGATTAATTATCCTGGTACTGTATTGATTGTTGCCCATGACCGCTATTTCTTAGACCGGGTTGTAACCAAGGTAATTGAATTAGAGCGTGGAAAGGCCCGGGTTTACGAAGGGAATTACACGGATTTTATTACCAAAAAGGATTTAATCCGTGAAGCACTAATCAAACAGTACCAGAATCAGCAGCGTGAAATCAAGCATCAGGAGGAAGTAATCACTAAGTTACGCTCCTTCAACCGTGAAAAATCCATTAAGCGTGCAGAAAGCCGTGTAAAACTGTTAGATAAAATGGACCGCTTAGACAAGCCAGTTACCGAAGATGCACAAATACATTTTACATTGGAGCCTTCTGTAGTAAGTGGCAACGATGTTCTGACTGTCCGTGATTTAAGCAAATCTTTTGGACAGCTTACGCTATTCAGAAATATTGGCTTTGACATTAAGAGAAGTGAAAAGGTAGCCATCATCGGAGGAAATGGAACTGGCAAAACTACTATTTTAAAGATTATCAATGGTCTTTTAGAAGCTGACTCCGGTACTATTACACTTGGTTCTAAGGTTAAAATCGGGTACTACGACCAGGAACATCAGGTGCTTAACATGGAAAAAACCCTATTTGATGAGCTCCATGATGCTTATCCTGATATGGATAATACACAAATTCGTAACACTTTAGCTGCGTTTCTATTTACTGGTGATGATGTCTTTAAACGGATTAAAGAATTAAGCGGTGGGGAACGTGGCCGTTTGTCCCTTGCCAAACTAATGCTTTCTGAAGCGAATTTGCTGATACTGGATGAACCTACCAACCATCTGGACATTGCTTCTAAAGAAATATTGGAAAATGCTATTAAAAATTATACAGGAACTGTCTTATATGTATCACATGATCGTTATTTTATTAACAAGACAGCAACTCGTATTTTGGACTTAACTAATCAGACATTCCTTAATTATATAGGAAATTATGATTATTATTTAGAAAAGAAAGAAGTTCAGGAGAAAGCTGCCTTTTCGCAGGACAATGGCTCTGCCATATCTTCAAAACAGGTGGCAGACAAATCTTTCGCATCTTCTAATGCCAGTTCTGTCTCTGACAGCAAAATGGATTGGAAACAGCAAAAGGAAGAACAGGCACGGCAGCGTAAAATCCAGAATCAGATTAAGAAATGTGAAGATGAAATCAGCCGTCTGGAAGAACGTAGTGGTGAGATTGATGAGCTTCTTTCCCAAGCAGATATCTATACCAATGTTAACAAGTTAATAAAATTAAATGACGAGAAGAAAGAAATCGAAGCAAAGCTAGAAGAACTTATGGAAGAATGGGAATCTTTATGCTTCTAAATTGAATTATAGGACAGTTTTGCAATAACAGAACGATTCCGTTTTACCATATTACCAGTTAAGCCACCTTATATTCCAATATATCGTGGAATATAAAGTGGCTTTCTCCTTTCCTTGCTTACACTGTGAATCTATCAGTATTTGACTGTTGGTACATACAAATCCTTCCTGCCAAAAACATCTTCTGGATTAAGCTTGCCACAGTCCCCTGCGATCACCACTGTTCCATCGGATTTTAAGCCAATTGAAATCCAGTCTCCAGCAGCAATTGCCACAATATCATGCCAGCCAGAAACATCTAGCTGCTTATGTGCATTTCCTCCAGTAGCAACTACACTTCCGTCACGCTTTAGTCCTAGCAGACTGTAACCGCTTTGGGAAATGGCAATAATATCATTCCACCCAGATACATGAAAGGCATGGGGATTTTTAACCAGATTGCCATCTGGACCTTTTATTTCCTCTTTGGTACAGACTACTGTTCCATCGGATTTCAATCCAACTATTGGTCCTCCAAAAACATCAGCAATATCCACTATATCTGTCCAGTCGTTCACTTCATCATCCACAGTTCCATCTGCGCCATAATATTTATTGTAATCTGCAATATAAACGGTGCCATCTTGTTTCAATGCCGCAATCCTTAATTGTCCTGTTACCACTTTCACCACATCCGTCCATGTGGAAATTTCCTCTTTAAAATATTCAAGTGCTTCCCCATATTTTTCAGAAAATGCTTCGATTTTTCCTGTCTTAGACAACAAAACATAATTATCAAAATCGGTCGATATCCCTTCTATCTCTGTATAGGATTTTAGTTTTTCTGCAACATAGATATAAGCAGGATCCGTATCTTTTGTTGAATAAATACGTCCCGTTTGATCCAGCCCATCTAGTCTGCCTTGTGCAAAAGAAAGGCTTTTCATATTATCCCAGCCAAGACTCTCCTTATATGTATTATCCTTACGATAAGTATGATCTGTTTTTATTCTTACTTTTCCACTGTTATCAATAGCTGCCACCCCATCATCTAAATTAGCAAGATACGTTCCAGAGATAAGATAGCGAAGCTGCCGCAGTAAATCTTCTGCCTTTTTGTCATCCTTAATTTGGGATAACATCCCTATGGCTTGGGGATATTTTTTCTCCTCAATACAGGATATGGCTTCCTTTATTACAGCCTCCTTATGTTCTGCTTCTGTGGCTTCCTTCTTTTCTTTAACCATTCCACAGCCACTTAACAGACAGACAGCAAGAATCAGAAAAAGAACCTTTGCTTTATTTTTCATAAACATTGATTTTTACTCCTTTAATTATAATAAACAGACTGGATGTTTAATGTTTCACTTTTATAGGAATGAAGCACATTAAACATTCCTATGGATGAATAGTAGGTAAAACCTGCATAACTGC
>NZ_FOHN01000019.1 GCF_900111595.1 [Clostridium] polysaccharolyticum
TCTGCACAGTAATTTAACATGAACTGGTACATGGTTGGTACTCCATGGAAACTGGTTACCCTATAGTCCTGAATAACTTCCAAAGCTCTTCTTGTGGAGAACTTCTTAGTCAACACTAAACTTCCACCTACCATAAACACTAACATTGCTGTAAACAGGCAGCCCATTACATGGAATAGAGGAAGTGCGGACAATACATTATCATGTTCATCATATCCGAAATTATCAATGAAAGTTAAGACATTATTTAAAATTCTGCTTTGGCCTAACATAACGGCTTTTGGATTTCCTGTTGTTCCTGAAGTATATAGGAACATCAAGCAGTCATCAGGACTTGTCTTTGCTACATATTCAGAAACTGTTTCATCTGCTACATCTTTACCAAGATCAACTAATGTTTCCACATCCATGATTCTGGAATCCTGGGAGTTTGTTTCTTCTAAGAAAATTACATTATCTAAGGTATCAAATAGGGATGTGTCATAGAAATTGCCTAAACTTTCGGTAGAAGTAACAAGAACAGTACTATCAGAATGCTGTACTAAAGATTTGATTTCCTGTATGGTATTTTTATCGTTTAAACAAACTGGAATACCTCCAAGTTTGGTCGTTGCTAAGAAGAATAAAATCCAGTCTGGACTAGTTGGTGCTAATAATGCTACGTGAGTTTCTTTCTGTACGCCGATTGCGATAAGTCCTTTTGCCAAGGTATTTACCTTTTCCTGCAGTTCTCTAAAGGTGTAAGAAACATTTCCTTCTGGATAAATCATTGCCGTGTTATCTGCATACTGGGCGAATTTTTCCTCTAAATACTGGTTCATCGTTTTCTCAACATATTTCCTCATAATACTCACATACCTTTCATTTGAAATAACCTACCTCCCTTAGACTCCGACCTCCTGTCCTGTTCCGCAAGACTTCGGTTACATTTCCATTTGTTTGTTTGTTCGTTTGATTTATCAAGATTATAGCATAGCAGGAAAAACACGTGTCGAAAAATAGGGTAAACCAGTAATTTAAAGGGTTTTTTCTATATTTTTTCTGATGTACAAATCTACATGAGCGTTTTTATCAGAATTATAGCCAGTGTTTTTATGCAGTTTACATAAAGAACTGGCCCGCTCTTTGCCACACCCAGGAGCGTTCGCTGTTTATGTGCAAATCTTTCTTGCCCTAGTGGGTATCTATTTTTCTATTCATGAAAAAATTCTCCTTCTGTTTTCTTCCTATAATGAATTATAACATAGAGAAAAGCCAGAACCAGACTAATAGTTGCTCCTACTCCTCCTTCAGGACCAAATTTGCCTCCTGTTAATACCGTTTTCTTCACCACTTTTGCTTCTAATAGTGAACTGTTATCCAGCCCACTTACCTCTAAACCGTAAATGCTTCCCTGCATAAAATTCCAAAAGATATGAAATCCTATGGGCAGCCAGATAGAACACGATTTGTAAAAACAGTATCCTGCTAGTAAAGCAAAAATAATCAGGTTTCCAATTGCAAGCATCGTAACTCCATTATTG
This sequence comes from [Clostridium] polysaccharolyticum, assembly GCF_900111595.1. Classification (GTDB taxonomy): domain Bacteria; phylum Bacillota; class Clostridia; order Lachnospirales; family Lachnospiraceae; genus Clostridium_AI; species Clostridium_AI polysaccharolyticum. The sequence goes on from NZ_FOHN01000019.1 coordinate 1,524, forward strand.
GATATATGCAGTAAAGCAAAAACGATTGCTGGAATTCCTAAAACCAGCAGCTTGCTTTTTGTCTCTTTTAAGGCAAGCATAAGTCCGCCACGACTAAAGGTTTCTTCTCCAAATCCAACGAATATGTAAGATAAAAAGTACAGAAAAAGTATCCTGACTTGTTTTTCCTGTAATCCATGAAACGGAATAATCTTTATACTTCCTGTAAGAAGCAGGATAAGAAAAACAGATGTAATAGATATGCTTCCTAACACAATTCCTGTAACAAGCTCCCTCCAGTCTTTTCTTAAGGAAGTAAACCCCAAATCCAAACATGTTTTCTTCCAGACTAACCTAGCCAATACAATAGTGGTACCAATAAATGCAGCATTTTGTGTCATACTTATCATACAGCTAAAAAAAGCTCCCTTAACCGGGTCCTTTTGAATCAGGTGGCCGTTCAAGGCTGAATCTATATTTTCTCTGCCTATTATTGCTCCTAGCAGATACACTCCAATCATAACGGCCATCAGACTAGCAGCTAAACAAACCCCTGCTCGGAATATTCCTCTTAGTTTCTCTTTTTTCATACTCTTCCTCCTTAAGTCTTTTTACTATTGTAACATTTTTTTGAATAAAACATTACGCAATTTTTTATTCAAAAAAGTGCCATAACGAACCTCTCCCATTCGTTATAGCACTTTCATTTTGACACTTTATTTATTCATTTCGCAAGCACAAAGCTTATCAAAAGCTGGGTTTACAGCATAGAAGTTCTTGCAGTCTAATTTTTCCTGTACCATTCTTAAGGATTCACCGAATCTTTGGAAATGAACAATTTCTCTTTCTCTTAGGAATTTAATAGGATCACATATTTCAGGATCTTTGATGAGACGTAAAATGTTATCATATGTGGAGCGTGCTTTCTGTTCAGCAGCTAAGTCTTCAAATAAATCAGTAACCGGATCTCCCTTGCTCTGGAACTCACATGCATTGAAAGGAATGCCGCCAGCAGCCTGTGGCCATAAACCTGTTGTGTGATCTACATAATATTTGTCAAATCCAGATTTTTTAATCTCTTCTGGAGACAAGTCTTTGGTTAACTGATATATAATTGCACTGACGATTTCCATATGTGCAAGTTCTTCTGTTCCGATATCTGTTAAAACTCCAGCTACCTCACGATAAGGCATTGCATAACGCTGTGATAAATAACGCATAGATGCTGCCAATTCACCATCTGGTCCACCAAACTGGCTCATAATAACCTGTGCCATCTGAGGATTGCATTTCGTTATATTTACTGGATATTGCAGCTTCTTTTCATAATTCCACATATACTAACATTCTCCTTCCCATGGCCATGGATCTTTGACCCAATTCCAATAATCACAACCAACTACATTTTCGTTTGTAATAGGACCGAAATACTTGGTGTATTCGTCAATTGCTTCCTGACGAAGTTCTTTATACTCTTTGTAATACTCTAGGCCTTTTTCATCACATGGATGAGTATCCAGATAAAGTACAATGTCATCTACTGCAAAATCTAACTGGTAGATAAACTCTAATAACTGCTTGCGACATCCTTCATTCATAATTAGCGACAGCTCCTTTCTTCATAACAGTAAGTGCATACAAAAGGTTTAACTAATTCTGGGAAAATGGTTCCGTCATACAATCCCTGGCATGCATTAGAAACATTGCAATCCCATTCCTGATAAGGAACATAAGCCATTCCTACCGGAAGTTCATCTACTTCTTCACCAAATGTTAATTCACAGCCTTTATCACATTTTCTGTATTTCCGATGTGCCATATAAGCATTGTCATAATTTCTGCTGCAGCTACTTTCATATTTTTTTGCCCAGTCTGTACTACAGCCTGCATCACACATTCTTTCTCTAGCCATGTTACAAACAGAATCACATTTTCTTTCCTTTTGCATGCTGCAAGCACAATCACATCTTCTTTCTCCTGCCATCATGCCACAAGCATAATCATCATTTCTTGTATAAACTGCATTACATTTGTTCTCAGTTCCCATAACATTACAAGTACAATCACTCTTATCATCAGACCAGTTACCTGCTTTACAGGAATTGCACGCTGGCTTCATAGCCATACATCTAGGCATTCTTGCTACCCCTGCCTTACTCCCCATATTTCTGTTACATCCACAAGGTTTATTATTCATATGGCAAATACTCCTTTCTCATTTTGACCTTTGAAGTAAGGTCAATATTAATCTATGTACTCATAAAAAAAACGTGCAAAATTAAAGAATTAATTTTACACGTTTTGTTCTATTCGAAAATTTTCTGAGTATAATTAAAATTTAGCCAGAACTTCTTCTTTTACCTTACTTACGTCAGTACTGCGGATCGCTTTTCTCAGACCTAAAATCAAACTTGGTGAAACAGATAATTCATCTAGTCCCATTGCTAAAAATGTTTCTGTCAATTCAGGATCTGCTCCTAATTCCCCACAAATACCAGCCCAGATTCCATTGGCATGTGCATTATCCACAACCGTTTTTATCATACGAAGTACTGCCAGATGATGCGGATCATAGATTGGATCTAGCTTTGGATTCTGCCTGTCAATTGCCAGTGTATACTGAGTCAAATCATTTGTTCCAATACTGAAGAAGTCCACTTCTTTCGCAAGCATGTCACTTATCATAACAGATGCAGGAGTTTCAATCATGATACCAAGTTCTACATCATCTGAATAAGCAATTCCCTGCTCTTTTAATTCCGCTTTCACTTCTTCAACCATCTTTTTAATTTCCCTTACTTCATTTACAGAAATAATCATAGGGAACATAATTGATAATTTTCCAAATGCGGAAGCACGAAACAACGCACGAAGCTGCGTACGGAAAATCTCTTTTCTATCTAAACAGATACGAATCGCACGATATCCAAGTGCAGGATTTTCTTCTTTATCCATATTAAAATAATCAACTTGTTTATCTGCACCAATGTCTAAAGTACGGATAATAACCTTTTTTCCGTGCATGGTTTCTACTACCTGACGGTATTTTGCAAATTGTTCTTCTTCTGTAGGGTAATCATTAGATTCCAAATATAGAAATTCACTTCGGAACAATCCAATTCCCCCTGCATCATTTTGAAGTACGCTAGCAACATCTTCTACATTTCCGATGTTTGCATATAAATTTATAGTCTGACCATCTAAAGTCACATTCCCTTGCCCTTTCATCTGCTGCAAAAGAACTTTTTTCTCTAATTCTTCCTGACGTTTTTCTTCCATCTTCTGTTCTGTTTCCTGATCAGGTTCGATAATAAATTCTCCTGTAAAGCCATTTACAACTGCTTTAACACCGTTGTATGCTCCATCAGTCTCTACATCTACACCAATTAAAGCTGGAATACTCATAGTTCTAGCAAGAATTGCAGTATGAGAATTGCTTGATCCTTGGCGAGTAACAAAGGCAAGTACTTTATCTTTATCAAGCTGTACCGTTTCACTCGGTGCTAAATCGTCTGCTAAAATAATTACAGGCTCTGAAAACTTATTTCCCTCTCCGTTTCCACCAGATAATACTGTCACAAGTCTTTCTGAAATATCTTTAACGTCTGCTGCACGCTCTTTCATGTAGTCATCATCCATAGAAGAGAACATCTGTGCAAAGTTGTCTGCCGTTACGCCTACCGCATATTCACTATTTACTTTCTGAGTCTCAATCATATTTGTAATAGAATCATTGTAGTCTAAATCATCCAGCATCATCTGGTGAACTTCAAAAATCATGGCGTTAGCTTCACCAACCTCAGCAAGTGCTTTATCATACAAAGCCTTTAGCTGATTTACAGCTGTTTCTTTAGCACGCATAAAACGTTCCACTTCTGCTGCTGCATCCTCTACATGATATCTTTCAATCTGCTGCTGCTCTTTGTTGTACACAGAGATTTTACCAATGGCAATTCCACCAAAGACGCTTTTCCCATTATATACTTTCATTTTTACCTCCAAAAGCGGCAATACTCTCTATGAAAATTGCCGCCATCCTCTAGTGTTACATATTTTCTTTGAAAAATTTTTCTAAAGCTGCAGCTGCAGTATCTTCGTCATCACCTTCCACTTTAAGAGTGATTTCGTTTCCCGCCTTAACACCTAAACTCATAATACCAAAAATTCTTTTCGCATCTACGAATTTTCCATCTCTTCCAATTTGAATACTGCTTTTAAATTCGCCTGCTGTTTTCACTAATGCACCTGCTGGTCTTGCATGCATGCCATCTGGATCTGTAATTGTGTAAGTAAATTCTTTCATATTTATGCCTCCTTAAACAAATCATAAACAAACTGTAATTCGTTTTTCTTATACTAATTTCTAGATTTCCCAAATCAGTTTTAAATATTACTTTTCTCGTGGATTTGGACAAATTTAACTTTTCCCTGTTTATCTCTTATAACATATTCCTAACACATTGACAAGTGGTTATATTTAACATAAACTTTTACTAGACATTGTATAAAATATTTACTGTTAATAAATGAAAGGAAACTGTTATGAAAAAAAATGAAAAAACGTATGATATCCTCGCTTTAGGTGAATTGCTTTTAAAGCTTTCGGCTCCCGTAAATGAACGGCTTACAAGAGGAAACATTTTCCAAAAACAAGTAGGTGGTGCGGAATTCAATGTAATTGCTGGTTCTTCTATTCTTGGTTTACATACTGGCATTATATCAAAAATACCTGCTCACGATATCGGAACTATTGTCCGCCATGAAGCTTCTTCTCTTGGAGTCAGTGACGAGTTTCTTATAAATGATACTTCAAAAGAAGCAAGGCTGGGAATTTATTATTACGAGAATGGTGCATATCCACGTAAGCCAAATGTCATCTATGACCGGCTCTACTCATCCATTAATTCTCTTAATATACAAGATATTCCAGATAAAATTTATAGAAGCACAAAATGTTTCCATACTAGTGGCATAACACTAGCCTTATGCGAAAATGTACGAAATACGGCCGTTGAAATGATAAAGCGTTTTAAGAAAAACGGTGCTCTCATTTCCTTTGATGTAAATTTCAGAGCAAATTTATGGACAGGTGCCCAGGCAAAATCCTGTATTGAGGAAATCCTTCCTTACGTGGACATTTTCTTCTGCTCAGAAGATACTGCAAGGCTTACTTTCTTAAAAAAAGGAAACGCAAAAGAAATCATGAAATCTTTCACAAAAGATTATCCTATTTCTGTAGTTGCTTCAACCCAGCGTATTGTACACAGTCCAAAATCACATACTTTTGGCTCCATCGTATATAATGCCCAGACAGATACATACTATCAAGAAGACCCTTACCGTAATATTGATGTAATCGACCGGATTGGCAGTGGAGATGCCTATATTTCAGGAGCACTTTATGGCCTTCTATCCTCTGACATGGACTGCAAAAAAGCAATGGAATTTGGAAATGCTGCCGCTTCCATAAAAAATACAATTCCAGGTGATCTATTATGTACAAGCTTCCGTGAAATCTCCCAGATTATAGAGGAACACCAGTCCAGTGGTCCCCAAAGCGAAATGAACCGCTAACCTAAAACATTTTACATTGTATACAGAAAGAAGGATATGAATGCATCGACTAAACCAAGACTTTTTTATGGAGGATTCCATTCAGGTTGCCAAAAAACTCCTCGGCAAATATTTAATCCATGAAACTCCAGAAGGAATTACAAAATGCCGAATTGTTGAAACGGAAGCCTATATGGGAGTTCTGGATAAAGGTTCCCATGCTTATAGTGGAAAAGTTACTCCTAGAACAGAAGCTCTCTATGAACAGGGCGGTATTTCTTATGTGTATTTAATTTATGGCATGTATCATTGCATGAATGTGGTAGTCAATGCAAAGGGACTTGCACAAGGAGTGTTAATCCGTGCATTAGAGCCTGTAGAAGGCATTGAGCTTATGATGCAAAGACGCAAAACTGATAAATTGAAGAATTTATGCAATGGACCCGGAAAGCTTTGCATTGCAATGGGAATTACCAAAAATGAAAATAAAAAAAATCTGATGACTTCTTCCCTATATCTAGAAGCCCCAGAACACGAAGATCCCCTGGACATTGTTGCTGCCACACGTATAGGTATTGATTATGCCGAAGAAGCAAAAGATTTTTTATGGCGTTTTTATATCAAAGACACCCCTTTTGTATCTGTGAAATCCAAAAACGCTACAAGCCTCTAACTTGTAGCGTTTTTTCTCATTTATGATTTCTTATAATCTGTATTACTGATAGGATATGCTTTCTGAAATTCCCTGGTTTGGAACTCACGATTCAGCACATGCACATCTGCCATTGATTTCGTTCCCTTTAAAAAGTAATCGTAACGTAATACTGGTTTATCAGAAACCGGATCATCCCAAGTTACGTCTACGTGATACCATTTATCCTCTAGTTTTACAATATTCCATGCATGAGATGCTGAAGTAACAATCCTACATGGAATCCCCGCTTCTGTTGCCATTTTGTAAAAGAGCAATGCATATCCCTGGCAGACTGCCTCCTTTTTATACAGTGCATCATACGCAGTATATTTTGTATACTTCTGATCATAGGAAACTCTGTTTACTATAAAATTATGTATCTTCTTTATCTTCTGATAATCACTTACTTTATCCAGATTCATAGAATTTAATTTACTCTTAATTGTTTTGTTTACTTTCTGGGTCTGTTCTTTTGTTTCACGATAAGAAATGCTAAATGTCAGAGTAGAGGTCACCCCATTGGTAGAAATCCTTAACGAATACTGTTTAACATTTTCTTTTAAATAATCAAAATCATCCGATGTAGATTTATTGTCTATTGCATATACTCGATCTAGAATAACATCTAAACCATTCCCGTTTAGAGTTCTCCAGTCCCCATTATATTTTATAGAAAAACTGCTGCTCCTCTGTACTATTTTCTTGTAAACCTTTTGAATAAAATCATCATCAACTGTGAGAGTTCTTACGGATTGTTTCTTCACTGCCGCTTTCTTAGAAGCCGCATAAACAAATGACTGGTTTGATATTAACTGTGTAAGCAAAACAAACACCATAACAAATACCTGAATACCTTTTCTTTGCTTATACAAAATTACCCCTCCTTTTTTCCAAGATAACTCTTTTCTATACTATGTTATAACATTATAACATGTTAAATGGCAAAGTTCCATATCATACATATTTTTCATCACCTTGTACAAAATCTGTTCTACCTTTTCTCCTAAATATCTACCCAAAAAACTTGCACCTTTTTTCTCACTTCTGCATAGGCCTGAGGCTTTACGCCTCCTACCTAAACATCTGCAGTTTCACCTTTCCTAAAGAGCCCTTGGAAGATGCTCATAGGCACTCCCAAGGAGCTTTTCTAGCAATATTCTTCCATTGTCCCAAAATCATACAGTTTATTTAATTTAGGATTATCTGATTTAAACCATATTAAAATTGGAAGTTTAGCCAGTTCTGGATTTGCCTGAAACAGTCTGCTGTCTCCATAGCAAATTGCCTGCAATGCTTTTGGTATTTCCCTTAGAAATATTTCATTTCTCCCATCAGCATTTCCTATGACCCCTTCTCCATCAATAAGCACTTCTCCCATTAAAACCATACCTGCTTCCGTATTTTCATATGTAAGGAGTACTTCATCTCGCATTACGTTCATTTTATCATCTGCATAATGCCTGCCTATAGTTATAAAATACTGTGCCGTTTCATCAGAATGGGTAATGGTGTACTTTCTACCTATAATAGGACTTATAGGTGATATCCTGTCTCTGAACTCTGTTTTCACAGCTTCATAATTAATTTTTTCCATGGCAACCTGCTTAAAATATATTCTTTATATTATATTCCTACATTCCGCAATCGTTCCTGTAACTTCTCCCTCGTATATATTGAAACATACAAGGAAGACTAATCTATTTACATCTGTTTCACTATTTTTTCTAAATCTTCTGCTAAAACCTTTGCACTTTCGTAATCTCTCTTTTTAAGAGCCAGTTCTATCTTCATTTCCACATTCTTTTTCTTCTGCTCAATTTCCAGATAATCTTTATTAAAATGATTTGCATAAATCATTTTACGGAATTTTCGGATACTCATTCTTCGAACATTCTTATCTTCAATCAAAAGCACATAGTCCATACAGTTCGCAATGGTGTAGAAATCATGCGATACCATTAAAACAGCTCCATCATACTCATTTATTGCCTTTTCCAAAGCTGCTTGTGAGTAAGTATCTAAATGGCTTGTAGGCTCATCCAGTATTAGAAGCTGCTGTTCTCCTGCACTAAGTTTAGCAAGCTGCAGCAGATTTTTTTCTCCACCAGATAACTGACGGATTCTCTGATACAGTTCTTCCTCTTCAAATCCAAACTTCTCTAAATGTTTCTGCACATCCTGATTTGCTGCAAAACCCATATCCAGAAACTCATCTAAAATAGTGTTGGCCTCATTAAGCATTTCTCCCTGAAGCTGTGATACGAATCCAGCCTTTGTATTCTCCCGAATGATAATAGATTCAATGGCATGTTTATAAATATCTCGAAGCAGTGTCGTTTTACCTGACCCATTTGGTCCAATTAACGCCACCTTATCTTTTGCACCAATTTCAAAAGTCACATGTTCTAATAAAATTTCGTCAAAGGAAATACTATAATCTTTAACTTCTAACACATTGCCCTCTTCTATTTCTCCTCCTGCAGAAAATTGAATTTCAGGCTGTTTGATTTCTACAAATGGCTCTTTAATTCTTTTAGCTTTTAATCTTTCTAAAAAAGAAACTCTTGCATGAAGGGCACGTCCACGTGTGGCAGATGTAAAAATAGCTGCTTCTTTTCTTAACTGTTCCACAAGTTTTTCGTTTCTTTCTATTTCTTCTGTATCTGCTGCTGCAAGTTCCTGTTTCTCAATCTTCATTTGCAAAAGCGAGAAGCTGTAATCCAGATATCTGCCATCAAACTCCTGCATCTCTTTATTTTCTAAGTGAAGAATCTTATTAAAGCAATGATCTAGCAAGAAACGGTTATGTGTAATTACTAGCAGTGTTCCTTTGTGGAAATTAATCAGATTCATTAATGCATTCAAATGTCCAAAATCCAAGAATACGTCTGGTTCATCCATAATCAAAAGATCTGGAACTGGCAGCATTTCCTTAATAACCTGTATTAACTTAAATTCACCACCGCTTAAGGAAGAAACTGGCATATCCTTTTGCTTGCTTAGCTCCGCTAAGTTTAATTTCTTTGTAATATTATTTTCATAATTATCTCCATCAATCGCATTAAACGCATCTAATACAACCTGATATTGCTCCATTAATTCTTCAAACTCAGCAGCAGTCTCCATCTCTTTGCAAATGGCATTCATCTGATTCTGAAGTGTCACGAATTCTTCACTTAAATACTCAAACACTGTAACATTCTGTGTCTTGTCAACCTGTACGAACTGGCTTACATAGCCAATACGGCAGTTCTCATCAATAAAGAGTTTCCCATCGTACAGATATTGTTCTGGTTCCATAATAATATTGGCTAATGTACTTTTTCCCGTTCCACTTGCACCGATAAATGCACAATGCTGGCCTTCTTCTATGGTAAATGAAATTTTATTGTATAACTCTTTCTCTGGAAAGGAGTAAGATAGTTTTTCTGCTCTAATCATATGCTCTACCTTTCTTTGTGCCTTGTCTTTTAGGCATCACTTATCATAACGCATTTTGCTATGGTTACTTTATCATGTTTTGAAAATGATTTCAATGTATAGATAAGTGTCTGGCTATATGAACACAAGTATTTCTTTAAACTTTTTCCAAAATCCAGCTCTTACTCATATATCTCCCATCTTGCTTCCGTTCATACATTATTTACTCTTTGTAATGGGCAAGATCGAAGAACCAGCAATTTTTTCTCTTAAATATATTGCATTTTTTATTCACTCTGCTAAAATCTATCTTTGGTACTATATTAATCAATAACAAAGAAAGAGGTTACTTATGAGAAGCAATGTATACATAGAGCAAAATGCATCTACTGTTACGATCCCAATACACAATAATAAAAAAAATACAAATGTACAGAATGTCCTAACCAAGAGCATTCAGTTTATTAAAGAACAATTTGTTCTCACCATTGCAATAATGGCTATGCTTATTACTTGTTGTTTTGTTCCCATAGATAAAGCCTATCTCACATATTTTAATTGGAGAACATTAGCGACTTTATTCTGTACCTTGGCTGTTGTCGCTACATTTTCTCATATTCATGTATTCGAAATCCTTAGTAAAAATATAGTTCTAAAGCTCCATAATTTAAGAAATGCAACCCTAGGTCTTGTATTTATTACCTTCTTCGGTTCCATGCTCCTTGCAAATGATATGGCACTGCTTACTTTCCTGCCACTTGGATTTTACGTCCTTAACAGCACAGACAACAGACAAGCTATGGCATTTACCTTTATTATGCAGAATATTGCGGCAAACCTTGGCGGCATGGTTACTCCTTTCGGAAATCCGCAGAATTTATATTTATATTCTTTTTATAAAATTGATACGATGGAGTTTGTTAAGATTATGCTGCCTAGCTTTTTAGCAGCAACTGTATTGATTGTGGTATGCTGCCTCTTTATAAAGCCAGTGCCACTTACATTAAAAAATGAAAAAGAGTATACATTAGATAAAAAGAGAACTTTAATTTACTCTGTACTGTTTCTTGCAAGCATCTTAATTGTATTTCGAATAATCCCTTATATATGGGGAACGGTTGTGATTATCTCTGCTTTGCTATGTCTGGACAAAAACAGCATTAAGGAAGTGAATTATCCTTTACTTGCTACGTTCTGCGTATTCTTTGTATTCAGTGGAAATATGGCACGAATTCCAGCGGTCAGTACATTTTTTGAATACCTGCTGCCTAAGAATACATTATTATTCAGTATTTTGTCTTGCCAGTTTATAAGCAATGTACCTAGTGCCGTACTGCTCTCACACTTTACTAGTGACTATGCCAGCCTGCTTCCTGCCGTTAATATCGGCGGGTGCGGTACGTTAATAGCTTCCTTAGCCAGCTTGATTACATTTAGTGAATTTAAGAAGCATAATCCAGATAAGGTAAAAGAATACGTTATTAAATTCTCGGTAATAAACTTTACCTTTATAGTATTTTTATTCGGGATACAATTCTTCCTAATTACAATTTGACATTCTTCTTTCAATTTGCTATACTCTTACAAAGGTTTATTTGAAAATGCCGTGACGAGGAGTAGTACATATATTAGACATATCAGAGAGAAGATGGATGGTGGAAATCTTTATGAAAGGTATATGGAAGTAGCCTTTGAGCAGTAAACTGAACGAGAGCAATCTTTAGTAGACTTTAACGGTTCTTTCCACCGTTATCAGGAAAACAATATCGACACTGGTCCGTATTGATGAGAGAAGAGAAATTTCTCTGAATTTAGGTGGTACCACGGAATAACATTTCGCCCTAAGCTATATAACAGCTTAGGGCTTTTTTCATTTCAAATCTTTGCTATTTCATTTTACACAAGAAAAATATTTGAAGGAGGAATCACAATGAAAATAAAAGGAACTGCACTATTTGTAAAAGCCTATGACAGTGTCCCACTTGTATGCTTTACGGGTCAGGTACCTACTAACTTAATTGGAAATGATGCTTTCCAGGAAGTTGATATCGTAGGGGTTGTACGCAACATCTGCAAATACGCTGTAACGGTGCGAAAACGTGCGGATTTAGGCCGTATTATCAAAGAGGCTTTCTATATTGCCCAGACTGGAAAACCGGGTCCTGTTGTCATTGATTTGCCAAAAGATATTATGCTGGAATTAGGAGATGATATCTACCCTGACACAATTAATATGCGTTCTTATAAACCAAATACAAGTGTACATATTGGTCAGCTCAAAAAGGTAATCTCCACTCTTTCTAAAGCAAAACGCCCTCTTTTCCTTATCGGTGGCGGTGTCACCATTGCACATGCTGGAAAGGAATTTACTGAGCTGGTAGAAAAAACACAAATCCCTGTTGTATCTTCCATTATGGGAAAAGGAAACCTGCCTACTATGCACCCTCTTTTTATTGGGAACATGGGCATGCACGGCTCCTATGCGTCAAATATGGCTATTAGTAACTGTGATGTGCTATTCTCCATTGGTACACGTTTCAATGACCGTATCACAGGTAAACTAAGTGAATTCGCAAAACGTGCAAAAATCATACATATTGATATTGATCCAGCTTCTATTTCCCAAAATATTCATGTTGATATTCCAATTGTTGCAGATGCAAAAGAAGCCATTAAGGAACTTTCCAAAATGGCAGATACTTATAATACAGCAGCCTGGGTTTCCCAGATTAAAGAATGGAGCCAGAAACATCCTGTATCCATGAAAGAATCCGATAGCTTATGTCCAGCAGCTATTATTAAAGAACTTAATGTTATGTATCCTGATTCTATCGTAGTAACCGATGTTGGCCAGCATCAAATGTGGACTACACAATATCTTGAAATGAACGGTGTTCGCAAGCTTCTTACTTCTGGTGGCCTTGGCACCATGGGATATGGTCTCCCTGCTGCAATCGGCGCTAAAATTGGAAATCCAGACCGCACTGTAATCTGCATAGCTGGTGATGGCGGATTCCAAATGAATGTGCAGGAATTAGCAACAGCATCCTGCCAGGAGATTCCACTTATTATCTGTATATTTAACAATGGCAATCTTGGAATGGTTCGACAGTTCCAGAATGTTTTTTATAACAAACACTATTACCGCACATGTCTGCGCTATCACAAATCCTGTGAAGGAAAATGCAATGGACAGGAATGTCTTTGTCCTCCATACTCACCTGATTTTGTAAAATTAGCAGAAAGTTATGGTGGTGTTGGTATCCGTGTTACCAGAAATGAAGAAATTCATGCAGCATTTGAAAAAGCAAACCAAAACACAAATAGCCCAACTGTAATTGAATTCATTATTAACCCTGATGAATTAGTTATGCCAATGGTTCCAAACGGAAATGCACTGAGCGATATGATTTTGGGATATTAAAGAGGGGGTATTACGATGAACAACACGAAGTGTAAAAGATGGATCTCACTATATGTACAGAACGAAATCGGTGTCCTTGCCAGGATATCCAGCCTATTTTCAAGCAAATCCTATAACCTTGACAGTCTGACAGTGGGAACAACTGAAGATCCTACTATCTCTCGTATGACTATCAGCGTTACTAGCGATGATTCTACCTTTGAACAGATAAAAAAACAGCTAAACCGTTGTATTGAAGTTATTAAAGTAATCGATTTTACAACAGTTCCAATTCATATAAAAGAATTATTATTTATTAAAATCAAACACTGTTCTAAAGAAGACAAAATCGAAATCTTCCGTATTGCCCAAGCATTTGAGCTTAGTGTCAGCGATTACGGTCCAGACAGCGTATTAATTGAATGTACCGATACAGAAGAACGGAACAATGACATTATAAAGCTCTTCCAAGAAAACTTTACCAATATAGAAGTGGTTCGAGGCGGTAATGTGGCAATTGAAGCAATCAGCTTATCTTCACATTAAAATCCATTTACATTCTGGCTTATTATTCATTTCCTAATAGGCCAGAATTTTCATTTTATTATTTACATAGTTTTTATATGTGATATGCTATTAGTATCAGACACACGAGGAGAGAATGCTTATGTATGAACATAATTATGAAAGCGAGGAATACTTTAACGAGAATGACCATCAGGCAAATCGAGTCACAAGCTATTTCATCTATGTAATGACAGTTGTCTTCTCTATCCTGTTCCTCCTTACCCACTTAAAGATAATACATACTCCTGCCAAGGCGTTGCTGCTACCCTTTATTCTTACTTTATTCTTTAATGTAATTCTTATTTTTTTAAGACTCTTGAAGGCTTCTGGCAACTTTACAAAGTACTACTGTCTAATTGTTACCGAAGTAATAATCGGCATTTTGTCAACACAAGCTCGGAGCGGAATCTTTATGACCTATATTATTGCCCCTCTAGTAAGCTGTATATATTTCGATAAAATTCTAACAAGGCGCATTGCCTTTTTCGGTTATTTTATGATGATTGCAGGTTTGGCATTTCGAGCCAATGCGGTTGTAGACAGCAGCCTTACTACATTTTCATCTTTAACTTGGTTTATTACCTATGGGATTAACTTTTCGTTTGAATACATGATTTTATCCCTCATCTGTTACGCTATCGCTTTTCGTTCAAGAAATTTATTAATGAATGTCTTTTCCCGTAAAAAGAAAATAGACTTTATGCAGCAGCAAATGATTTACAGCTTTGCTAATCTGATTGAATCAAGAGATAACGTAACTGGACAGCACGTAAAAAGGACAAGTGCATATGTCCGTCTAATCGCAGAGGAATTAAAGTACAATGGATTTTATGCTGATGAACTAAATGACACTGCATTAGAATATATCTGTTTAGCTGCACCTATTCACGACATTGGAAAGTTGAAAATCCCAGATTCTATATTGCAGAAACCTGGTATACTAACAGACTTAGAATATGATTATATTAAAAACCACACTGTACGTGGCGAAGAAATTATAGAACGAACCATGACAAATCTGGAAGATGATGACTTCGTGCATTATGCAAAAAATGTTGCCCGATACCATCACGAACACTGGGATGGAACGGGATACCCAGAAGGTCTTTCAGGCCGCAATATTCCTTTATGTGCACGTATTATGGCAGTCGCTGATGTCTTTGATGCATTGGTTACCAAAAGAAGTTATAAAGAGTCCTTTTCTTTAGAGGATGCTTTTAAACAGCTAGAAAAAGGAAGTGGAACACAGTTCGAACCATTAATTGTTGAATTATTTGTCAATCAAAAAGAAGTAGTCAAGCAGATGTATAACGATATTACATAACAATTATGAAGAAACAACGTTTTTTAAATTGAAAAAAGTGGGCATTCCCCACTTTTTTATCTCCCAATCGCATCTAAGAAAATTTTTCGGATAGAAGCATGCACATCTGGTTCTAACAGCTCCATATTCTCCCTATACACAGCCCCACCTGCCATAGCCTGATGTCCACCGCCACTTCCAATATTTTTTAACGCTTCGTAAGTTACCTTCCCAGCATTAATTTCTCTCACTTCGCTTCTTACAGAAAATTTAAGTCCATTATCTCTTTTGGCATAAACAACAGAAACATCTACAACATCCAGTGCAAGAATAAAGTCTGATATCATACCTATTAGTGCATCTGGACAATCAAACGGAATATATGAAAATCCCGTATGTTCATATACCTGGACAGACTCAATTGCAGCACCATATGCTTTCAAATCTTTAAACTCCATAGTATTGGCAAACATGCTGCTGAATTTTTCTTTATCCGCTCTATGATACAAATATGCAAACATAGAAACATCTAAATCCGTGACACCTCTTGAAAAATCAGCTGTATCCACTTTAATTCCGTAACACAATGCCGCTGCCGCATTTGGTGTAATAGGAATATTACCCTTCTTAAAATACTCCGCTATCAGCGTAGCACAAGCTCCCACAATTCGAATGTCCTTATATTGATAATCCGCCTCTATAAACGTTGGATGATGGTCAATACAAGCAACCTCTTCTCCAATAAGATCCATTACATTGGCATTATTCTTTTGAGAATCAACATGTACAATATAATCCTCATCCTTCATTTCTTGCAATTCTTCTTTAGAATAAATCTGTATATCAAAGGTTGAGAGCATTCGCCTCGTGCTTAACTTATCTATTCTTCCATAATAGCACAATACACTTGCGATTCCATGATACTTTAAAAACTCCTGTAACCCATAGGCACTTGCAATTGCATCTGGATCAGGGAAATTATGAGTCTGGATATATACGGCATGATCTCTTAATAATCTTATCAAGTCTTCATTTTCCACAAAACAGCCTCCTGTCCCTTTGAAAATTAATGTAAATAGTATACCGTACTTGCAATTTAACCGCAAGTAAGGAATCTTACCCATTCATTGGTATATCTATGTACAAGGAAAACCTCTGGTCTTTACATTCGATATTCAATTTGCCATTACTTCTTCTAACACTATTACCAATATTGGTTAAGCCATAACCGTGATTAAGCTTATCTTCTTTATCTGTAACAACCAGATTCTGTTCAATACGGATATTTTTATTCACGGAATTACTTATGATGAAAGACAGATATCCGTGCTCACATCTGCCATAGAATGAAATGTCCCTTTTTTTATTAGATGGTATTTTTGCACATGCCTCAATGGCATTATCAAGACTGTTTGCAACCATTACACACAGATCCATAGGTTCCACTTTTACCTCTTCGGGTAATGCAACATTTATATTCAATTCAATCTTTTTCGATAATGCAATTTCTCTCTTTTCGTTGACAATGGAGTCAACAATGGAGTTTCCTGTATGTATTACCACACTAACATTATCCATTTTCGTTTGAATATTACTCACATACGAGCTTACTCCGTCCAAATCCCCCTTGTCAATCATTCCTTTCATTACAATCAAATGATTCTTCATATCATGTTTAATAGCTCTTGTTTCTCTATTTACTTTATCTAGTTTCTTATAATAGGAGTATTGACTTTTTATCTGCGATTCCAATGTTTTATTCACTACTTTATAGTATTCTTTCGCCATTGCATTATCTAAACTTAAAGCAAAACATACCAGATACAGACCTGCAATGCCAAGTACAAATGTTATCAATGCTGTTGGAAAATAAGGAAATTCTATATTATAAGCTTCAACAAACATTGCTATACCTAGTACCAAGTCTCCTTCAATAGCAAGCACGAGCATTCCTAATAGCTGCCTTACAGATGCTACCCTTTTTTTCGCTATATCCTGTTCAAACAATGATGTCTGATTAATAATCCGTACAATACAGCTTAAAATTACCAGACAAATTAAATCCAAAAGGACTTGCCTGCTAGTATCTGATACTACCACAATCTCCAGAGTATCACCAAAAATAACTCCACATAATATCTGCAAAGCACACCAGACCGATTCTGCAATTGTAGATATTGTAGTTCTCTCTAAAAAGGTTCCTTCAAAAATAAAGAAGATAACCAGAGGGAACATAACGCTAAACCGGAATTTACCTAAAGGCAAATGGCTAACTAGCGGAATATAGACTGCACCTGCTGCAATATATTTAACTATTCTTTTAAATTTAATTGGGAATTTAACAACTTCTAAGAAACTGCCAACAAACATTACCATAAAGGCGCAATAAAATAACTGGGTCGCAATTTTCTCAACCTGCACCTAGCTTATGCTCCTTTCTTAAATAAGCTAAAAAACTCTCTTTAAATGCTTTTAACTTCAATCTGCTTACATACACGGTATCGCCATTGAGCATAGTAACTGTTGTCTGATCATGCTCTTGGACGTAAGCTAGATTAATTAAATATGACTTATGTACACGGAAAAAATTTCGATTTGCTAATTGTTTGTCTATTTCATTAATTTTATTGTCTACAAGATATGTTTTCTGTGTAGTATAAACCTGTAACTTTCTATCTACTGTCTCACAATAGATTATATTATCACACACTACTTGTAAAAACTTCTGTCCCTGATTCAGCACAATTAAGCGTTTTTCTCTTTCTTCTTTTCGCTTCATAATTAAATCCATCGTACGAAACAGCTGTTCCGATTTAATGGGTTTTAGCAAATAGCGTAATGCACTTACCTCAAATGCACGATATGCTTCTTCCTGATGATTGGTTACAAAGATAATCTCAGAAAAAATACGGTTTCTTCGCAATGTCTGAGCTACTTCTAACCCACTCATTCCATCATTCATTTCGACGTCTAAACAAAACAGCCCAAACTCTGAGCAATTTGCTTCGAGCAATTCTTCACCTGAAGTAAAATACTCAATTTGAAATTCAGCCCCACGCTGTTTTGCATAATCCTCCAATGCTGCCCCTGCTTGCTCTCTGAAAAATGATTCATCATCGCATACTGCTATTTTAAGCATACGCTCCCTCCTTTCGACAAACAAACCTCCCTTATGTAGCCCTTTATTCAACATTTGTCATAAAAAACAAAAAGGTATTTACATTTTCTCTAGTAATATTTTACAGACATGGTGTCGTACTGTCAATTACTAAAACACAAAAATTTATTATTAAGGTGTTTTTTGTTGAAAACTGATAACTTACTTTGTTACTTTTTTACGTAAAGAGGGACTATTTTTCACAAAATAGTCCCTCTCTTTTTATATATATTTACTATATATTTATTTCGTATTATTGTGGAAGAACACCACTTACAACTTTATCTCCAACAAATACTACTGCACCGTTTTCATAGGAGTAGTCATCAGATTGGTCAAAGTTTGACCAGTCTTTCTTAGCAACACGGATACCCATGTCAAGCTTACCATCACTGATTAATGCATTTTCACAACCTGCAAATGTTATTTTGATGTAAGAATCAGCACCATCTTTAACAACTTCAACATTTGTTTTGGAAGTTAAAGAATCATAATAAGGAGCTACATTTAAGTTTAATCCAACGTTATCAATGAAAATGCTGTAATCAGAAGCATTGTCATTAAAGTAATAGCGAATTTCTACGTCATTTAAATCAACTTTGCTCTTAGATGTTACCGTCCATTGTCCACCAATTGAATTTGATGAAGCAGCTGTTTTTGTAATTGCAACATTAACATCTCCTTCTGGAACAACAACTGGTGCTTTGGATGGTGCTACACTTGGTTTCACGCTTGGTGCTACACTTGGTTTCACGCTTGGTGCCACACTTGGTTTTACACTTGGTGCTACACTTGGTTTTACACTTGGTGCTACACTTGGTTTTACGCTTGGTGCTACACTTGGTCTTACTACTACAGCACCGCCTGCATATGGATCTTCACCAAATACTAATTTAGAACCTTCGTAAACTGGAATACTTGTTACAGAGTTACCTGCACCACCTTGAGTTTTGTTGATTCCCTTGAAGGATGGGCTCTTTGTGAAATCCCATTTACATGGAGCTGCAATTCTGAACTGAAGTTCACTTCTATACTGGCTCTGTCCACCTGGGAAGATCTTAGCACCTGATAAATCAATATTTACATAATAAATATTTTCATCACTTGTTGGGAATGGTCCTGTTACTTTAGCACCACTCTGATTGTAGTTTGTTGCAAGTGTCATATCGCTTGGTGCGTATCCTTGAGCAATTACATCAGATAAATCCATGTAGAATCTGTAGGATAAATTATCTGTTACTCTTGCTGGCCAACATGTTTTATTGTAAACTGTAGCTTTAATTTCTACAAAATTGATTTTGTTTGTGCTATCTTGAGCATTTACAGCTGCTTTAAGGTCAAATTCCTGACCAACTTCTTCAACTGCATTTAAGTTAGGATCGACTGTTCCACCGAATTTGCTGTACATCTTAGCCATTAAGCCTGTAAAACCTGAGTTGTAATCAACAGCAACTTCGTTCATGCAATAGTCAGATCTTGTATCTGTATATCCATCACTTGCATCTGGTCCACCAACTAAAGCACCTGTTAATGTATGAATGTTAACTTCTGGATCTGCACTTAAGTTATCTGTACAAACACCACTCGCTGTTCTGTGATGAGGTGATTTTGGAGGATTTACACCAAATCCACAAACAAAGGATCTACCTGTGCTTCCTAAGCAGTAATCTGCTTGAGACTTAGCAAAGTCTTCATATGTAGCAACTTTATCTTCTGAACATAATCCAGATTCAGCCCAAATTGTTGCTAAGAAAGCTGTATTACATGCATATCTTAAAGATCCCCAAGAATCTAACCAAGCTAATCCCTTAGGAGTGTATTTAATTCTTGCTCCACCCCATCCTGTTGTCCAGTAATCAAGGTACTGCTCAGCGGATTCTTTGAATCTGTCTTCTCCTGTTAATTCAGCAAGCAAAATTCTTGCTCCATAACTCTTGTTATCCCATCCTTGAGTCCATTTATATCCCCAGTAATTTGTCTGGCCTTCCATTTCCCATCCAGAAACATAATCAAGAGCTTTATCTAAATATTTCTGTTCGCCTGTTTTCTTGTATAACCAAGCACCTGCCCAAGACATTTCATCTGCATATCCTGAGTATGATCTGTAGTATGCACCAGCAATTGTATCATAGTAAGAATCACTCTTCATTGCATCTGCTAAATCATATAATTCTTCTGCATGTTTTAAACATGTAGCTGCGAAAGAAGGATCAGATTCTTCAAATACCATAGAAGCTGTTGCTAAGGAAGCTGCTGCTTCTGCAACTGCACAAGAACCGCCTTTTGAAAGTGTTACTTTATAAGAAGGTCTTGTCATTTTTGCTTCTACAACTTCTGCTGCTCCCCAGAATGCGTGGTCAGCATCTCCACCAACTTGGAAGTAGTATTCATTTTTAGAAGCATGACATTTGATAAGGTATTCATTTAAACGTTTTAACTGTTGTAACATGTACTTATCCTGACCAGATTTTGTGTAAGCATCTGTATCCTCTAAGTAAGACCATGCTAACATTGTTCCTGTGTATGCCATTGGGAAGTTAAGTTTTAAGTTATCACCAGCGTCATACCAGCCACCTGTAAGATCAACGTTGTTGTCCTTACCATCGTTCATACAAGAATCACCTTTCCAGTTTGAACGAATGTCATCTTCCATTTTACCGGATTCTTGTAATTCATAAAATAATAAAGATTTTGATAATGCATCACCATAGTTATAGTTTGATGCAGCCTTTACAGCTGTAGGTGCAGCTGTTGTCAATGATGCAGCTGTCATAGCAACTGCTAAAGTAGCACTAAGTGCTTTTTTAGTTAATCTCATATTTTTCTCCCTTTCCATTTTTTAATAAAGCCTCGGTGATTTTCACCACCGAGACCTGCTATTTTTAATTAGATTTCGTTACCGCTTACGCAAGCACCGTTTACATATACAACTGCGCCATAGTCATTTGAAGAATCAAAGTTAGACCAGTCAGCTTTTGCAAAACGAATACCTAAGTTTAAGTTAGAAGATGAATCAATATCATAATTTGAATTAAATGTGATTTCGAAGTAACCATCTGCTTCAGATGTTGGATTTGACATCTTCACATATTTAACTTTTACATCACTTGTTAAAGATGCATAGTAAGGAGCTTTGCTTAAGCTTAAACCAGCATTATCAATATAAGCAACATTGTCAGCTGAACCTTCGTTTTTGATATAGTAACGGATTGTAATATCGCTTAATGCAACAGAACCTTCTGTATTTGTAATAGACCACTGACCATTTCCAGCATTTACTTTAACACCTGATGTTGATGGTGCTACGCTTGGTTTCACGCTTGGTTTCACACTTGGTGCTACGCTTGGTTTTACACTTGGTTTCACACTTGGTTTCACACTTGGTGCTACGCTTGGTTTTACACTTGGTGCTACGCTTGGTTTTACACTTGGTTTTACACTTGGTTTTACTACTTCACCTGAAATACTATCATCAATTCCTAATTCAGAAGCAAGGTTAGAAGCTACGCCATTTGCAACAGCATATTCAACCTGAGCCCAGAATCTATGATATTTCATCATAACTGTTTCATTATTTTCATATGCAGCTAGGATTCTGTCATAGTCAGCATCATTCTTGTAGCTCTGACGGATGCTTAAGAATGTAGCACCTGGTTCAATTACAGAACCGTCAGGCATTGTTCCTCTCCAGCCAGATGGAATATATACTTCTTGTGTAAAGAATCTTTCAGCAGCATCCCAAGGACTTTCTACTGCAACACCCTTATCATCAATGTAATTGTCATGCATACAGTCAATTAATGCAATAGCTGTATCTCTATATTTGTCAACATCACCTGTATTGTATTTATTATTAGCAGCTGCAACATATAATAATGCATTTGCTAATGAACCAGCAACACCAACGTCTTCGCCATAGCTTTCAACTTCAACTGTCAAGTTTTTGTTCTTTCCTTCCCATCCTTCGATTGTCTGGCCTTCTCTCCATGTGTCTGGCTGACCATGCCAAATTAAGTTAGATGGAATAGAGAATGTCTTATCTGTTACTGTTACTTGAGATTCAGCCCAATTAGCCCACTTATTAACTAAGTTAGCAACATCTTTATCTCCTGATCTGTAGTAATATTCACACATACGTTGCATAGACCAAGCCTGCATACCGAACCATCTGTTACTTCCTGGGTCATTGTATACTGGGTGTTCTGTGTAACCCATGCCATAGAATGTGCTTACATCTGAAGGAACATTTTCATATGCACCTTTCCAGGAGTTTGTACATCCACCAGCGATTGCTCCATCGTCAGACTGTAACCATGTGTATAATTCTTTCTGTCTCTGTAAAGACTTAGTCCAGTCAGATTTTCCTGTAGAAGCTTTTCCAATGAAGTCACTGTCTTGAGAACAAGCAAATGCAGCAAATGGACTCTGGTATCCGAAATGGGAGTGTGAACAGCCAATTCTCCAAGACCAGCTCTGAGTTGTAGAACCACCCCAAGCATAGTACCAGGATAATAAATAATGCTGTGAACTACGTCCACTTCCAGCTTTCTTAGGACTTCCAATTTCTCTAAAGTATTTATCAAACATGGAGTATCTTAAATAATCACCTAATTTAGCTGTTTTAGCTGTTAAATTAGAAATATTAACTCCATCTTCTTCAGCAGCATCTCTAGCACCATACATAGCCTGGATTAAACGAGCATCAGCATCTGGTGCGTTAGTGTATTTCCACTGTGCAGAGTAGCCATTGTCTTTTGTGAATAAGTCTAAGTATCCGTTTGGTCCACCGTTCTTTAAATCATCCCAGCATGGCTGAGGAACAGTTTCGAAACAGGATTCTTCTCTACCACGTTGATATGTATTGATGTAAACTGGTTTAGTAGAATTCTTGTTTCCTCTTAAACCGAATCCATAGAAGTTGTCAACGTCAATTAACCAGTGCATACCATAGATATATGGATTTCCATAAGCACTCTTTAATTCGTTAGCAATTGGATCAGAACCAACTGCTGCACCAGATACTAACTGGCTAGGATATTTTGTTACATCTTCATATTCACTAGCATATGTAGCTGGGCTTGATGTATTGTAATCTGTCTGGCCAGGCTGATCTTTTGATGTAGGAATGTAGTAATTTTCTACAACGTCCCAAGCATCTGCTAATTCTGAATAATCACCTGTAACAGCACCTTTCATAGCTTCTAACCAGATTAAGTAGGAAGCTGCTTCTGATGTGGATTCATGTCCCTGATCAGGAGCTTCTACCATTAATGTTTCAACTGAATGGTAAGGAACACCATTTTCATCGAAATATCCTGAAGCATCATCTTTTACTGTATTATAAATATCTAAAAATCTCTGTGCGTATTTACTATTACTTTTAGCAGCTTTTGCTGTAGTTGCAGCTGATACATTTGGTACGATAGAAGTTGCAAGCATAGCTGCAGTTCCCATTACACATATTGCCCTTTTTAATTTTTGATTAAACATGAGACTCCTCCTTAAAAAATTACATTAATGTTTATTTGCAAGTTCAATTATAGATTTTTTAGACAAGTTTTCAATAATTTGTGACCGTAATGTATTTTATTTTTACGTGAAATGCAGAAAACATTTTCTTGCTGTTTTTTATATCAGTAATTATGAATATTATCTAACTAATTACTGTCACTTAGTTGTGCATATTGTATAATTCCGTTGTCTGTTTCGCCTAGAAACTTGCTTTATTATGGTGTTATTTGTTGAAATATTGGAATTCTTTATGCTCTTTTCTTGTAACCACGTGCAATTATTCGACAAAAAAAGAACTGCTCTTTTCTCAAAAAACAGTTCTTTTCCTGCATATATTCCTATGTTCCCATTCATCTTTTGTGTTTATTTTATCCTAATTTACCTCTCACTTCACGTGCCATGTCCATGTCTTCGTGTAACATATGATCAAAAACCCAATCAACAACAAAATTTCTAATTTTGCTTAACTCCTTATATGGATTAGCAGCTAATGCAGGGCAGTTAATATTCATAATCCGGCTTTTAAACTGATTGTGCTGTTTTACATGTTCATCCAGCTTAGAATACCCCGCATCTTTCATAATAACTTCTTCTTCGTAAAAATCATATCCAACATATTCCCTTAACTCACAAACTATATCTAAAAGTTCCTTTTCTGTCACATTTGCACACTTTGTCAACAATAGCTGTTCCATATTTCTCCCAATGCGGAAAAACTCTTTGTGTTGTATATCTATCTTGGAGATCTTAGTCTCCATGTCACTGCTCCAGTCAAAATTAAAATCAAACATACAACTTATCACACCTGTCTTTTTGTATTTTCTATAATTTAAGTATAACTACCATACTTAGACATGTCAACACAACTATCCCTAAATTTCTCACCTATATTTACATTTGTTTACGAACAATTTTATATTCATTATTTATTTGGAAATAAGGACATTCTTTATAATTTTTTGTCATATATCGATACATCTCATCTTCGTCTAAACTCACTTGACATTCAGAATCTCCAAATTCTTCATCGAATACATAATTGGAACAATATTCACAATTAGATTTTCCAATCACTGCTTCTGATACCTCCTGCTTTTTTAATACAATTATTCTTTCCTTATCCTCTCAAGTTTTACTACCGTCTCCACATGCCCGCTATGTCCAAACATGTCGCATCCTCGCACTCTTTTAAGTTCATACCCGTTATCACATAAAACTCTCAAATCTCTCGCAAGGGTTGCAGGATCACAGCTTACATAAACAACTTTTTCTGGTGCTATATCAATAATAGTCTCAAGCAGTACACCATCGCATCCCTTTCTTGGAGGATCAATAACAATAACATCTGCCGACATTTTTCCATTGCTTTCCTTATACTTTTCAGAAAGAACAATTTCTGAAGCTCCAGCAAAAAATTCCGCATTTTCAATGCCATTAAATTCTTTATTACGATTTGCATCCGCAATTGCTTCTGGTACAATTTCCACACCATAGACCATTTTAGCCTGCTGGGCTAAGAATAAAGAAATAGTTCCAATCCCGCAATATAAATCCCACACAATTTCATTTCCAGTGAGCGCTGCATACTCTAAAGCCGTCTGGTAAAGCTTCTGCGTCTGAAGCGGATTAACCTGATAGAAGGAAAGAGGTGATATCTGATATTTTATAGTTCCAATGAAATCTACAATATAACCTTCTCCCCAGATTACCTTCACTTTATCACCTAAAATAACATTGGTTTTTTCTTTGTTAATATTAATGCTGATACTTTTCATACCATTAATACCTGTCAGTTTTTCAATAAGCTTTTCCTGATACGGCAGGCTTGTTCCATTTATTACAAGACAAACCATAATTTCACCCGTATAATAACCTACACGAGTTAAAATGTGACGTATCAGCCCAGAATGTTTTGTTTCATCATAAGGTTCAATGGCGTTCTCTTTCATAAATCCAAGTACCTGCTTTAATATCTCTTCATTTTGCTTATCTTGTATTGCACAGTTTGTTACTGGTATGATAGAATGAGTCCGGCTGGCATAAAATCCTGTAACCAATTCCCCATCTTTATTTCTTCCAACTGGAAACTGTGCTTTATTACGATAGTGGTATGGTTCTTCCATTCCCATAACTGGTTCCATAATAGCCTCAATCTGCTCTTCTGGAAACTTTCCAAGCCTGATAAGGCAATTGGCAATCTTATTCTTCTTATACTCCAATTGTGCCTGATAAGATACATGCTGAATCTGGCAGCCCCCACACTGTCTCGCAACTTTACAGACCGGTTCCACTCTGTCTTTTGAAGGCTTGATAATCTCCATAAGTCGCCCATATCCATAATTTTTCTTTGCCTTTATTATTTTTATGCGGACAACATCTCCTGGCATTGCATCTTTAATAAATAATGCATAGCCCTCTATATGAGCAACTCCTTCCCCATCTGTTCCCATACTATCTATCTTTAATTCAAATTCATCATTTTTGTTAATTGTTTTCGTCATTTATGATACTCCAATTATTTTTCGCTTCGGCGGATATTAGATTCAAAGAAACGGTTATATCCTAACCACTCCTGCTTCTCATCTGCATTCTCTAACACTTCACGTACAGTCTGCATTTTTGCATCTGTATTATCCGCAAAACTCAATGCTAACGCTTCTGCTGTTGCTGGTTTCTTAGGCGAGCCATATTCCAGTTCCCCATGATGTGCTAAAATACAGTGACGCAGCTGTGCAGATAACTTATGAGGAAATCCCGGAATGCTTCGGATACGTTCCCCTACCATCTCTGTTCCAATGTAAATATGGCCTAAAAGCTGCCCATCATCTGTATAATCGTTTTCTGGGAAATTAGACAGTTCTACCGTCTTTCCGATATCATGGAACATTGCTGCTGTTACTAAAATATCCCGGTTTAAAAATGGATAATTCATTGCTAAATAATCACTTAACTTTGTAACACCTAATGTATGTTCTACTAACCCGCCCATAAAACTGTGATGAACGCTCTTTGCTGCAGAGTGATACATGAATGCTTTCTGGAACTCATTATCTTCCACAAAGAAGCTTTTGGCAAGCTTGCTTAGATATGGATTCTTAATACTATTTACATAAGTTAATAATTCCCCAAACATTTCTTTGATATCCCTTTTCGATGTCGGGATATAATCCACAGGATCATATTCTCCTTCCTGTGCACGGCGTATTCTTCTTACATTTAACTGAAGTGCCCCCTGAAAGCAGGTAAGCTGTCCGTCTACATGAATAAAGTCCATTGCTTCAAAGTTCTCGATAGCATTGGACATCTCCCAAATCTTAGCGTCTAAGATACCTGTTTTATCTTGTAGTGCCAAAGAGCAATAACTCTTTCCTGCTTTTGTCTTTAACATCTGTTTATTCTTACATAAATAAGTAATCGAAATAGTTTCTCCTTCATGCAACTCACTAATATAACGCATATTTATTTTCCATACCTTTCTAATTCACAATTCTGTTTCTCTTATTATACCTTAACTATATGGAATAGAAAAGACATAGCCTAGAAGATTTTCAATTTCCTTCTAAACTATGTCTCAGATTTTCTGTTATTTTAAAGTTACCACAATATTTTTTTTCTCTGATTTTACTTGCGGATACCCTTCTTTTGTTTGTCTTATTATGGTAAATTCCATTTTGTCTCCTGGGTTCCTGTCAGAAAGCTTATTCATTAATGCAGTTGCAGAAGAAACACTTACCCCGTCTATTTCTGTAATAATATCTCCCGCTCTCAATCCTTTTTTAAATGCTGGCGAATTGGCAACAACATCTGCAATATAGATTCCAAATTTGACCCCTGGACTTTTATTGCTTTTGCTAGACAGCTCAGATACCTTTACCCCAAGACTTGCCATTTCCTTTTCTTTCAGTAAGGATGTTAAGATTGGCCTTAATTTGGATATTCCTAAAAAACTCATGATATTCTGGTCTGTGTCATCCTTAAATTTATGGGTAATTATTCCTACTACTTTTCCATCCATATCAACAAAAAAACCATCTCCGTATGGATTTTCAGTAATGCTTGTATGAAACAGATCCAGCTTGCCATCTACAATGTATCTGTCAATGCAAGGTGCCGTAACATAACCGATTGCAATAGAATTCATTGTTCCATCTGGTGACCCTAATCCTAAAACGGGAATTCCCCTTCCTAGCTGATAAGAATCTCCTAATCTTATTTTTTCAATCTTTTGCTTTGTATTATTTGTCAACGAACTAGTCTTTACCTTAATAACTGCTATGGATGTTTCCTTGTGGTAATCCACCTGCTTCACACGGACTTCATCCCCATTATAAAACCGTACCTGTATCTTATTGGCATTTTTTATCTTATCGTAATTACACATAATATAAGTGTAATCATGATCAATCCGAAGAATAAAACCATAACTGGATTCTTTATTTTCCTTATCAAACCAGCTAGTTGCATCTTTTACTGCATCTACGGTTACTATAGAATACTTAAATTTATCCGACAGGCTTCTCATCAGATAATAGGATTTTTGATAGGATTTCATGTCATACGCATGATAAATATCCAAATCTGTAATTTCCTTATCCAGACTGCTAGGAGGTTCTTTTTCATTCTGCTTGGGAGGTTGGGTTACTGTCAGCTCATTTAGCAACTGTTTTTCATCTTCAAGTACTATTTTTTTCTGTTCCTCCAATTGTTCCTGTCTCCCGAAAAACTCATTAGAAATATGAAATACAATACTGCTTACGAATCCAAATACAATTCCCATTAATATGCTGCAACCTAAATTCTTCATTAGCTTTCTTCTGGTATTCTTGGTTCTTGGTACAATCGTTTCTTGTATAAAAGAATATTCTTCCTTATGCTGATCCCTATTCTCTACTTTCATTTTTATGCTCCTCAAATACGCCTTTTATGCAGTTTACATCATAATCCAAGCCATCTACTTTATTTTAGCACTGATATATGAACAAGTTATGAATTAAGTGTAAACAAATGCATACTTTTCATTTCAAGTAAACTAAGGTAAAATATATGTAATATGGCAATACTATAGTATTATGGAAGAAAAGAGGCTAACAAATGAATAAAAAGGCTTTGAAAACATTAGAATTTGATAAAATTATAGACAAATTAAAAGACCTCGCAAATACTCCTTTAGGAAAAGAACTTTGCACAGACTTGCTGCCTTGTACAGATTTATCCGAAATTAAACATAATTTAACCGAAACCTCAGATGCATTATCTATGATTTTTAAAAAGGGACCGCTCTCTTTTTCAGGTGTAAGAGATGTGCGTTCCTCTCTTATGCGCCTAGATGTAGGTTCTGTTTTAAGCATAGAAGAAATTCTTTCTATTAGTTCCCTGTTAAACGTAACCCTTCGAGTAAAATCATTTACTCGAAAAGAAAATCTGGGAAATTCCGTTCATAATGAGGAAGAAGAATATACCGCAACAAACTCATTAACTGGTTATTTTGATGCTCTTGAACCACTTTCCAATATAAATAACGAAATAAAACACTGTATTATTTCCCAAGAGGAAATTGCAGATGATGCTAGTACTGCACTTCGTCAGATCCGAAAGAACATAAAAAATACAAATAATAAAGTTCATGATCAGTTAAATTCTATTGTAAACAGTTCCAGGACTATGTTACAGGATGCACTTATTACAATGCGAAACGGCCGTTACTGCCTTCCGGTAAAAGCGGAATACAGAAGTTCTTTCAAAGGCATGATTCATGATCAGTCCACAACAGGCTCTACTTTATTTATTGAACCTATGGCTATTGTAAAATTAAACAACGAGCTTCGTGAATTGTCCTTAAAAGAACAGGATGAGATTGAACGCATCCTTGCCGAACTAAGCAACCTAATAGGTGAGCATTTGGAAGAACTTAAAATCAACTTAGAAGTTTTAACCAAACTGGATTTTATTTTCGCAAAGGCTTCCTTATCCAGACAAATGCGTGGAAGCCTTCCTGATTTTAACGAAGAAGGTATCATAGACATCAAGAAGGGCCGTCATCCATTAATTGATCCAAAAAAAGCAGTACCAATTGATATACGACTTGGTGAAGAATTTGATCTTCTTATGATAACAGGACCTAATACCGGTGGCAAAACCGTATCTTTAAAAACAGTAGGACTATTTACTTTAATGGGCCAGGCTGGTCTTCATATTCCTGCCTTTGATCATTCCAGACTATCTGTATTTGAAGAAGTATTTGCAGATATTGGTGATGAGCAAAGCATTGAGCAGAGTTTAAGTACGTTCTCCTCTCATATGAAAAATGAAATACGTATCATTGAAAATGCCAATAACCGTTCCTTATGTCTATTTGATGAGTTAGGTGCTGGAACAGATCCAGTAGAAGGTGCTGCTTTAGCTATGGCTATTTTAACTCACTTGCATACCATTGGGGCAAAAACTATAGCTACTACTCATTATAGCGAATTAAAACTCTATGCACTTTCTACTCCTGGTGTAGAAAATGCCTGCTGTGAATTTGACGTAGAAACCCTTCGTCCTACTTATCGTTTGCTTATTGGTATTCCTGGTAAAAGCAATGCTTTTGCTATCTCTAGCAAATTAGGTTTGCCTGATTATATTATTGAAGATGCGAAAGCACGCATAGATAGTGACAGTCAAAGTTTTGAAGATATTATAGCCGATTTAGAATCTAGCCGTGTAACCATTGAGAAAGAACAGGCTGAGATTGCAGTCTATAAAGCAGAAATTGAAGAATTAAAGAAAAAGCTTACCATAAAAAATGAAAAAATTGATGCAGCAAAAGAGAAAATCCTTCGTGAAGCAAATGAAAAAGCACGGGAAATTTTACAGGAAGCAAAAGATTTTGCAGATGAATCTATTCGCAAGTATAACAAGTGGTCCAAACAAAGCAACTTACAAAAGGATATGGAAGAAGAACGTGCTGCCCTTCGCAATAAATTAAATAAAACCGATTCTAAACTGGTTCAAAAAACAAAGACCAACAAGAAAAACCGTCCTCAGGACTTTAAACCAGGTGAAAGCGTTCATGTTATCAGCTTAAACGTAAATGGTACTGTAGGAAGTGTTCCTAACAGCAAAGGAGAAGTTTATGTACAAATGGGAATTCTCCGTTCCCTAATTAACATCCATGACTTGGAGTTAATTGATGAACCCGATACCGTAACACCTAAATTTAGCAAAACAGGAAGCGGAAAAATAAAAATGTCTAAATCCTTAAGTGTCAGTCCTGAACTTAATATTATTGGAAAAACAGTAGATGAGGGAATTGCAATTATGGATAAGTACTTAGATGATGCTTATCTGTCTCATATTCCTCAAGTTACCATTATTCATGGAAGAGGTACAGGTGCTCTTAGAAACGCTGTACAGCAGCATTTAAAAAAATTAAGCTATATAAAATCATATCGTATTGGAGGTTTTGGTGAAGGAGACCATGGTGTAACAATTGTAGAATTTAAGTAACCATAGCAGGAGGATAAATATGGCAGTCAAACAAAAAATCTTAATTGTTGATGACGATGAAAATATTGCAGAACTTATTTCACTCTATCTTACAAAAGAATGTTATGATACCAAAACTGTAGGAGATGGAGAGGCAGCTTTAAATGCCTTCCATTCCTACAATCCCAACTTAATACTATTAGATCTGATGCTTCCAGGAATTGATGGTTATGAAGTATGCAAAGAAATTCGAAAGCATGCAGATACACCTATTATTATGCTTTCTGCAAAAGGTGAAGTATTTGATAAAGTTCTTGGACTTGAATTAGGTGCTGATGATTATATTATAAAGCCTTTTGACTCGAAAGAACTAGTTGCACGGGTAAAAGCCGTACTTCGCAGATATCCGGCATCTAATGCTGTTCCTGTAAAACCAGTCCAGACAGGTGAATTTGTTGAATACTCAGATTTAATTATCAATCAGACAAACTATTCTGTCCTGTACTGTGGGCATACCATTGAACTACCGCCTAAGGAACTAGAGTTATTCTATTTTCTAGCATCTCACCCAAATCAGGTTTTTACAAGAGAACAGCTTCTTGACCATATCTGGGGCTACGATTATATTGGAGATACCCGGACAGTTGATGTACATATCAAACGGCTACGTGAGAAGTTTAAAGGCAATGACTACTGGTCACTATCAACAGTATGGGGGATTGGATACAAATTTGAGGTGAAAGAACATGGCTTATAAAATATCCTATAAGCTAATTGGCTGGTTCTCGTTTATTTTTATACTTACTGCTGCTGTTTTAAACACGATAGGCCTAAAGAGAATTGAGAATAAAATCATAAGCGAACAGGTTTCTCTGCTTTATGAAGAAGCCCAGACTATATCTTCTGAGTATTTATCGAATTACTACGATCAGACTTCTTCTCTTGTTAATATAAGAACTCAGTTAAGTACGGTTGACGCATTTCTAAATGTCCGAATATGGGCTGTTGACCGAAATGGAACTATTTTAACTGATACTAGAAACTCTGATCCCTCTCATTATATAAATTTATACGAAAAAGTTCCTGAACTGCTTAACCAAAATTATATAAAAAATACAACACTAAAAGGGATTCTTCCTGACCCAAGCTTAGTAGTGTGTTATATGATCAGTTCTGACCAGAACACTCAGGGATATATTATTTTAATTGAACCGCTGGAAAACATCACTTTCTCAGCCAGAAAAAATATTAATGTAATTAATGTCTGTCTGGTTATATTAGCTGTAATCTTACTAATAACATTTATTTATCTGTTTTATGTTATCGTATACCCAATTCGAGCTTTAGAAAAGGGTGTTCACGAATATGCCAATGGAAACTTTCAGTATAAGATAAATTTAAAAAGAAACGATGAATTTAAAGATCTAGCAAATTCCATTTCATATGTCGGAAGTGAACTTGCCAATTTAGAAGATTACCAGAAAAAGTTTATTGCTAACGTATCACACGATTTTCGCTCTCCTCTTACTTCTATTATGGGCTATGCACAAGCAATAAAGGACGGTACGATTCCCTATGAGATGCAGAATAAATACTTGGATATTATTCTATTTGAATCAGAACGGCTAACAAAACTTACCTCCAACCTGCTCTCGCTAAATAATATTAAGCACAATGGAGCTATACTACATATTACTTCTTTTGATATGAACAATGTTATAAAAACTACTGCTGCTACATTTGAAGGTGCCTGCATGAAAAAGAAAATTCTCATACAGCTGCTGTTTGAAGAACCACATGCAATCGTATGTGCAGATATGGATAAGATACAGCAAGTTATCTACAACTTACTGGACAATGCTATAAAGTTTAGTCCTAATAACGCTACCATCCAAATTGGAACTGAAGAAAAAAATGATAAGCTTTTTGTATCTGTAAAAGATCATGGTGTCGGCATTCCCGCAGGATCTCTCCACAAAATCTGGGAACGTTTTTACAAAACAGATTCTTCACGTGGAAAGGACAAAAAAGGAACAGGCCTTGGATTATCTATCGTAAAAGAAATAATAAACGCCCATGGTGAGAACATAACTGTTGCAAGCACCATAGACGTTGGAACTGAGTTCATATTCACTTTACCCATGTCTGAAAAGGAGTAACTTTACCAATGCAAATGGTGAAGTTCTCCTTCTAAGTTCATGTGTGAAAAGTTATTCTGACGCAATGCTTCGTATAACACGATTGCTACGGAGTTTCCCAAATTCAAAGAACGGATGT
Organism: [Clostridium] polysaccharolyticum; assembly: GCF_900111595.1. Classification (GTDB taxonomy): domain Bacteria; phylum Bacillota; class Clostridia; order Lachnospirales; family Lachnospiraceae; genus Clostridium_AI; species Clostridium_AI polysaccharolyticum. Next base: position 34,855 of record NZ_FOHN01000019.1, read on the forward strand.
CACCAATCATTGGTATACGGATCGATGTTTCTGGATGTTCCACTAGTATATCTTCCGGTATTCCGGCACTTTCTTTCCCAAACATGATGTAACAGTCTGGCTCATAAGAAACCTCTGTATACACATGTTTGGCTTTTGTAGTAGCCATATATATTTTAGCCTCTGGATTCTTCTGTAAAAAATCCTCATAGGAATCATACACTGTCACATCCAGTTTATCCCAATAATCTAATCCTGCACGTTTTACTTCTTTTGCACTAATTCGAAATCCCATAGGTTCAATTAAGTGCAAACGAGCTCCTGCCGCAACACATGTTCTTCCAATATTGCCTGTATTAGCTGGAATCTCTGGCTCATGTAATACAATATTCAGCATTCTTAATCATTTCCTTTCACAGCAACATGTATCTCTATTACTTTATTCTCTTCATATATCACTGGTACACAGATGGACTGGGAATACATACTAGAAAATACGACATCTCCTTTTATTAAAGTTGGAGGTGTAATATCGATTAAGGTCCCCTGGGTAGAAAAAACAGTTGCCGCATTTCCCATAATCATATTTCCTAACTCACAAATCGCACTTTGTGAAAATTCGTCCATCTTAGTTATTGGCATCATACACATTTTTGATGCAATATCACACGCGATATCATTCTCAAATGCAATCATAGCCTGCCCCTGCATTTCACCTGTCACACATATATTGATTGCAATTGTATCATTCTTACCCTTAGTTCCTTCTAGACTTGGTTTCCCTACTTTTGCATCAATCTGACAAGCCTGTTTCAATATGGTAGTCGCAGCAATTAAAAAGGGATTCACTTGATTTGCATTTATTCCTGCCATTCAATTCTCCTTTTCATTTTGTATTCATTTAAAAGTTATCTAATTTAGTTATAAAATGTTCTAGCCTTCCTAATGCAGTCTTCAATTCTTCTATTGAATATGCATAAGAAATTCTTAAAAACCCTTCTCCACAATCGCCAAAAGCAGTACCAGGAACTACCGCCAGCTTTTCTTCCTGAAGTAACCTATTAGCAAATTCATCTGACGTCATGCCAAACTTCCTGATACTTGGAAATACATAAAATGCGCCAAATGGTTCAAAACAATCAAATCCTATTTCCCTTAACGCTTTTAGCAAAAACCGTCTTCTTTCATTATAGGATTCTCGCATTACTTCAATATCAGAATCGCCATTCTTTAGAGCTTCAATTGCTGCGTACTGGCTTGTTGTGGGTGCACACATAATGGCAAACTGATGAATTTTTATCATTTGTTTTAATATCTTCTTGGGACCAGCAGCATAACCTAATCTCCACCCAGTCATTGCATAAGCTTTTGAAAAACCATTAATTAATATTGTTCTCTCTTGCATGCCTGGAAAAGAAGCAATAGAAACATGTTTACTGCTATATGTCAGTTCAGAATATATCTCGTCGGATATGACATAAAGATCCTTTTCAATAATGATATCAACAATATCTTTTAAGTCCTCGTATGTCATAATAGAACCAGTTGGATTGTTGGGGAAAGGCAAAATTAAAATCTTTGTCTTATCTGTAATATTATCTAACAGTTGCTCTCTTGTCAACTTAAATTCATCTTTTTCCTGTAACTCAATTATAACTGGAACACCATCTGCTAATGTTACACAGGGAACATATGATACATAAGAAGGCTGAGGCACTAATACCTCATCACCTGAATCTAACATAGCACGTAAAGCAACATCAATAGCTTCACTGCCACCTACTGTTACCATGACCTCTTCTTTAGGATCATATACGGTATGAAGTTTCCTATTTATGTACTGACATATTTCTTCCCTTAATTGCATAAGTCCTGCATTTGATGTATAAATGGTTCTTCCTTGTTCTAATGAATAAATTCCTTCTTCTCTGATATGCCAAGGCGTATCAAAATCCGGCTCTCCAACACCTAACGAAATAGCATCTTCCATTTCATTTACGATATCAAAAAATTTTCTAATACCGGAAGGCTGTATATTAACAATCTTTTTTGATAATGGGTTTCTCATGGTGTATATAACATCCTTTCATCTTCTCTCCTCTTGCTTACAAGCTCAAGCCCATGTTCCTTATATTTTTTAAGTACAAAATTTGTAGAAGTACTTAGAACAGATTCAAGAGGCGCTAGTTTGCTCGATACAAAGTCTGCAACTTCACGCATTGTCCTTCCTTCAATCAAAACAGCCAAATCAAATGTCCCAGACATTAGATATACGCTCTCTACTTCATCAAACCTGTAAATTCTTTCTGCAATCTTTTCAAAGCCACGTCCTCTTTGTGGCGTTACTTTTACTTCTATCCAGGCTGTCACTTTTTCAAAGTCCGTTTTATCCCAGTTTATTAATGTGGGATAACCGCATATGACTCCTTCTTCTTCCATCTTTGTTATCTCCAGACGAACCTTATCCACTGGAGCATCTATCATAACAGCCAGGTCTTCTAAAGATACTTTACTGTTCTTATCCAGTATTCTCAAGATTGAATTTCTCATAAATAAATCCTCCCTACATGCTATTTAAATGCTTTATACAATTCATCCGTCTTAGGTGGTTCAAGATATCGTTTCTCATCCTCATTTATTATTATCCGGTCATTCCCTTTAATCACCCTGCCTATTATAGCAGAGGAAATTCCCTCATTTTTTAGAGCTTCCACCAAAGCATTGCCTTTATCGGTACTAATCAGCATACATCCACTAGACATAAGCATGTATGGGTTAAGATCAAATATTTCACATATCTCAATTGTTTCCTGCTTAATAGGTATCTTTTTCAGATCCACTTCTATTCCTGCCCCTGAAGCTGCCGCAGCTTCCCAAAGTGCACCAAAAATTCCCCCTTCTGTAACATCATGCATAGAACTTACCCCCATCATTTTTGCTATTTTCGCTTCTCTTACAACAGATATATACTGGAACATTTCTTTTGCTCTATCTATAAAATCCTGATGAAAACGTCCCCTTAGTTCATTCTCTTTTTCTTTTGCAAGAATTGCTGTTCCCTCTAATCCTGCCCACTTGGTCATAACCAGTTCCTGCCCTGGCTTTAATCCAGCAGTTTTCAGCATCTCGTTTTTCTTTATCTTTCCTATGCCAGTTACTGATATCAACGGCTGGTTCACAGCTTTTGAAACTTCTGTATGCCCCCCCATAATCTCTATATTTAATTCCTCACAGACAGCCTCGGCTTCCTTCATAATCTGCTTAATATCAGACTCGCTAATCTGTTCTGGAAGAATGAGCGTTAATAAGATTCCAATTGGTTCTGCTCCACTTGACGCAATATCATTTGCAGTAACATGAACTGCAAAAGTTCCAATCTCTTTCGTAGTCCCTGTAATCGGATCTGTTGACATCACAAGCACCTCATCTGGCCCTACTTGAAGCATTGCACAGTCTTCTCCAACTCCTGGACGTAACAGTACTTCATTTCTACGATGATGGATCTGCTTAAATACAGAACGTTTTAAGACAGTCTCAGGTATTTTGCCAATCTTCATTTTTTCACGCCTTTCTCTTCGTCAGTTTATTTCTTTTGAAAGAAAGGATAACGGCTATTACTTCATAAAGCCGCTATCCTTCCAGCATAACTCAATCATTCACTTTCATCCAAAGCATTATGCTACTCCAAAACCTCTAAATGGTTTGTTTCCTTTTTTCTTGCTGATGAATTATCCTCTTTGGTATCTGTTTTTTTTTCATTCTTGCCAGAAGGAGCTTTGGATGCTGCCGGCTTCTTACTGGGTGCTGGACTTGAGGATGTGGACTGGTCTTTTTTATCCTTATCTTTTTTATCTTTGTCTTTTTTATCTTTGTCTTTTTTATCTTTGTCTTTTTTATCTTTGTCCTTTTTATCTTTGTCCTTTTTATCTTTGTCCTTATCCTTGTCTTCCTTCTCGTCTTTTTTCTCTTCCTTCGTTCCTACAATTACATAGGCAGGTTCCGCTGCATAAGAACTGTAATTCACTTGTTCTTTGCTTACTTCTTTCCCATTTTCATATACATACTTCCAAAGACGTGCTTTATAACCTACATGAGCAGCCTGTTTCACTACACGATAACTTGTAGGCATTGCAGGATCTTTTGTTACCTTATCAGCACCAGGCTGTATAGTCTGCGTTGTTTCAGATACATACTTGACGCTTCGATTTACCGTATCTCTAGTTTCAGCACCATATACTTTGAAATAGATGGTCCTGCCAGCGGTATAACCTTCAATATAAATAGGTGCGTCTGTACTATTTTTGAATTTTAAATCTTTATATCCATCAGAAATCGCAGCATCCATAGATGGTTCCACATACGTAACAATCATGGAATGGTTATATCTTTCTGTAATCTCTAACTCAGCTTTTAATAATGCATTATACAGCGTTGTTGCAGCCTGGCAAACACCTCCACCAACACTATCCACTACTTTGCCATTCAGATAAGCACCTGCCTGATGATAGCCATTATCCTCTGTAAATGGTGTAAGGGCACTGCTGGTAGAAAATTCTTCTCCTGGCATTAAAACAGTTCCATTAATTAATCTGGCTGCATTATCAAGATTCGCTGCCCGGTTTGCTGATGAAGAAGCATAGGTTGTCTGATATTCACCTAATACATCTTTCACCTTTTCCAGCTCCACTTTTGTAACTTCTGGAATCGCATCTGCTGAAACAGCTTCTATACGTACATCCTGCATATCCCAATGGTCTGCTAGTTTTGCCTTTATCTTTTCAATCGTATCATCAAAATGAATTGTTCTTCCCAGTACTTCACTTTGAATATGAAAAACTCCATTCTTACGGGTCAAAACAGCATCTACTGGCTCAGCCTCATACTTCTTACATTTTGTTTTCATAAACTTAGTGGCTTTTTTATCATCTATTGTAAACTCTAAATTATAAACACGTTTTTTATTTTCGATATCCTTCAGTTCTTTATATCTCTTAATTAAGTTACCGCTTTTTCCTAAATTAGATGCTTCCTCAATGTAATTGTTATCTGTACATGTAAAACCGATTTCTTCTAAAGTCGTCTTTACACTATGTTCATCTACCACTAATGTAAATTTTTTCTTTGCCAGGTTTTTTATATACTCATCAACTAATTCTCTGGCCTCTTGTGCTGTTTTGCCTCCCAGTGAAACGGTATCCACATACACGCCTTCTGGTATTCCATGTGATTTGCTGTCTGCATATACCTTCATTCCTGCAAGAGCCAAAACAATGCACACTAGCATACACACTAGTGTCGTCGCAAAAATCTTTGTTTTTCGCTTCATCTCTAAATCCCCTTTTGCCAATAAGACTTATGTTTCATTTTATCATAACTATAGATCATATCAAGCAAAAATTCAACCTGCATATAGATGTGACATTGTTTGACATTTGCGTGATATTTATGTATAGTCTATGGTATATGCGGACTTCATTTTGTACCGCACATACCTGTTATTTTTAAAACGCATACGCTACGAGAGGTACAATCATTGCTAAAATAACAGCAATTACGATGATTGCAGATACTGTTCTTTGTGTTTTTCGATTCATTCAGATCACCTCTTTTTTACAAAATGTAACTTCTTCCTAGTACAGGAAACTTAACAGGACAGTCACCATAACTTTAAGAGCGTTAAAAACTCGTTCTTTTCGATTATAGAAAGGTTGTGCAAATATGTCAATTCTTACTTTTTTTCTAGTTATATTTATATGGATAGGAATTTTCCACCATAAAAAAAACCGGACAGCCAGAACGGAAGAACAAATGTCTAAGGAATTTTGGAATTTAGAACACGAATCTAATAATGTCCGAAAAAAAGATATTTCAAATCTCCCTTATATCCGTATTGATCTTTCCAGCCTCCCTATAGAAGACTCTTCTGATCCAGTATTACAAGAAATATATCAGGATATGTCTTCGCTGTCTGACAAAAAAATAATAAACCTTAATGGCATCTCCAATACAGACCTGAAACTTGCCTATGGTCCTGCAAATCTTGAAAAACTGTCTGAATATGATATGAATTTTACTACTTTAATCCGTACCATATCCAAATGGGGCCAGCATCTCTACCAGCAGAACCGCATAGCAGAAGCACAGACAGTTTTAGAATTCGGTATTGCCTGCAAAACAGATATTAAAAATAATTATGTCCTGCTGGCACAAATATATCATGATAACAATCAGTCCTATAAGATTAATGAACTATTAGAACAGGCAAATTCTTTAAATACTCTAATGAAATCGTCCATTCTTTCTTCCTTAGAACAGATACGGTCTTTACCCTATTAATATTATTTCCATAAAACGCCCAAGGAAACCTTCCTTTGGGCATTTTATTCTGCCTGTTCTTTTCTTTGTTTCTGTTTTAACTTCTTCTGATAATCCTTACAATGTTCCCTTAAAAAACACTCCTCACATTTGGGGTTTCTAGCAGTACATATCCCTCTCCCATGAGTAATAATCTGGATATTATATAAAATCCAGTGATCCTTTGGCAACACATCCATCAAGTCATATTCTATCTTTTCCGGGTCGTCTTCTTTTGTAAAACCAAGTTTATTTGAAATACGCTTCACATGGGTATCTACAACAATACTTGGCTCATGAAAAATGTTTCCTCTGATTACATTGGCAGTTTTTCTCCCCACACCCGCAAGAGAAGTAAGTTCCTCTAGCTCCCGTGGAACCTTACCTCCAAATTTTACAACAATATCTTTGGCGCAGGAAATCAGATTCTTTGCTTTGCTATGATAAAAACCTAAAGAATGAATATCTTGTTCTAGTTCTTTTAAATCCGCATTCGCAAAGTCCTCCATAGATTTGTACTTTTGAAATAAATCTCTGGTAACAATATTAACTCTTGCATCCGTACACTGGGCACTTAACATGGTTGCAACTAAAAGCTGTTCTGCATTCTCGTGATCTAGATAACATTTATACTCTGTAGTATAATGCTCATCCAGCAAGTTCAAAATTGCCTGTATTCGTTCTCTTTCCTGTTTCGTAAATCGCTTTGCCATACCTTACTCACCTCTCTATATTGAAACCGCCATAGCCTGATGATCTAGCGGATTCCTGTTTTTATAGTCAAATACAATCATAGTATCTTTATAAACTACTTCTCCTGTCTTTACCACACAAGGCACATCAAACGAAAAGTGTTCCGCATGAGTTACTCTGCTTAACACCTTTGAAGAATAATCCTCATATCCCGGAAGGAGTTCTCTCACACGTTCTTCTTCCTCATAAAATGCGCGGTACTCTTTCTTATACAAACCATAATCTTTTGCAAATTTTGGCCTGCTCTTTAAATTCTCTCTCAGATATAAATCGTACACTAGTATTTCCGCAAATACCTGTGCATCTGTTTTGTTTACTTGTTCCTTAAAGAAATCCAGCAGAATATCGTATCGAGCCATTCTTGTATGATTTATTCCAAACAGGCCATGCACTTCATAATATTCTCCAATAGCCTCATATAACGCAAATGGCGTTTCAAAGAAATGTTCCAGATACTGAACAGCCATCTCAAATTGCCCACTGTTATAATATACTTCCACAACCTCTTCCACTCTTTTTAGTCTTAATACATCATCAAAAGGAAGCCATTTGGTGAATAACACCTCATATGGAGCCGTCTGCCTATATACAATAGAGCCATCCTGTGCCTGAGGAAATATAGGAGACCCCTTTAACACCTTTAAAAAGCCCAATTGGAGCTGATTAGGATGCAAGCCATAAACATCATTAAATGACCTTCCAAAACTCTCATAATCCTCATATGGAAGCCCTGCAATAAGGTCAAGATGCTGGTGAATATTATTCCCCCTATGCACTGCATTTACCTTGTCAGTCAAAACCCCAAAATCCATCTTCCGGTTAATCGCTGTAATGGTATCTACATTGGTTGACTGTACTCCTATTTCTAACTGTACAAGCCCTGGCCGCATCTGATTTAGCAAGGCAATTTCATTTTCTCTTAAAATATCTGCTGCTATTTCAAAATGAAAATTAGTAATTCCATTATCATGCTCATGAATATATGTCCAGATTCCCATTGCATGAACAGGATTACAGTTAAATGTCCTGTCAATAAATTTTACCTGAGGAACTTTTGCATCTAAAAACATCTGCAGTTCTTTCTTAACCAGATTAAGGTCTCTAAGCCTTACCCCTCTCTCAATGGAAGACAGACAATAACTGCAGGAATATGGGCAGCCCCGGCTCGTCTCATAGTACAGGATTTTATTTTTAAATTTCTCAAAATCATCATAAGGAAATGGTATGTCGCTTAAGTTCATAGGCTCTCTATATGGATTCACCTTTATTTCCCCATTCCACTTATATGCAATCCCACGTATATCCTTTAACTCAATAGTTCCCTCTACATAATGTTTAACCAGTTCTAAGAAAGTACATTCTCCTTCTCCAATCATGATTCCGTCTACATAAGGAGAAGAAAGAAGTCCCTTGGTTACATCATAAGATACTTCTGGTCCCCCCAGCCACACTGGCGTATCTGGCATAACTTGCCTGATTTCTTTTAACAGGCTTTCTATAATGCCAATATTCCAGATATAGCAGGAAAATGCAATAACATCTGGTTTTCTTTTGTAAATGTCAATAAGAATAAATTCCTGCTGATTATTAATCGTGTACTCTGCTATTTCCACATGTTCCTGATATTTTTTTGCATATGCACTTAACTCATAAACGGCTAAGTTTGAATGAATGTATTTTGCGTTAATGGCTGTTAATAATATCTTCATTACTGTTTCCCTTCCTATCACATAAAAAAAACGTCACAAAATGCGACGTCTCTTCTGAATAGTGCCCAGAACCGGAATCGAACCAGTGACACGGGGATTTTCAGTCCCCTGCTCTACCGACTGAGCTATCTGGGCAAACACAATATATGATTCTTTTTCGTAACAGTTTGCTAATAACAATTGTTATTTGATAACAATTGTTATTACTGCCTTACGACATTGCTTATTGTACAATGCTGTTACATATTTGTCAAGAAAATTTTTCATCATTTTTTTGCATAAATATTTTTTATTTAATATTTTCATGTTTTTCCATAACAAAATAAGAAGTAATGACTGCTCACTACTTCTTACCTTCTTGTTAATTACTGCCGGCGACCGGAATCGAACCGGTACGGGAGGTTAGTCCCGCAGGATTTTAAGTCCTGTGCGTCTGCCAGTTCCGCCACGCCGGCGGATGGATGGAGAAGGATTCGAACCTTCGAAAGCGTTGCTAACAGATTTACAGTCTGCCCCCTTTGGCCACTCGGGAATCCATCCATGCATACCCTGACAAGAACATATTATACCACTGTTTTTTGATTCGTCAACTCTTTTCTTTTAATTTTTTAAGTTTTTTATCACAATAGCAGAAAACGGCTCAATTGTAAGGGATAACATACCATTTATGCTGTGATACATTGTAGCATTTAAAGAATAACCGTCAGCATTTGTTGAAATCAAGCTTACTAACATCATGTGATCCTGAATTCCTATTTTCCAAACAGGTAACTCCACATATTTTTTGACTTCACTATTATTAACCGCTATGACAAAATGTTCTTCTGCATCAAATCGACCATAGCTGATAAAATGCTTATCTCCACCTAAAAAAATAACAGAACCACGCTTTAACGCAGCATAATCCTTATGAATACGGATTAATTCTTTGTGTAGCTGAATCAGCTCTTTATCTTCATTTCCCCAAGGATAGGTACGTCTATTATCTGGATCAGTCCAGCCACACACACCAGCTTCGTCACCATAATAAATGGTTGGCGCCCCTGGCCAGGTCATCTGCATTACAACTGCCTCCCTCATAATGCCCTTATTTACACCTTGGTTAGCCATATGTGCCCCTACTGTAGCAGTCCTGCCCACCTTATGGTTCGTTCGGGTTAAAAACCGAGAATGATCATGATTAGATAATTCATTCATAGCGGTCAAAATTGACTGGCTGTTTAGTTTCGTCATGTTTTGATTCATGAAATTTTCAAATAAATAGGCATTTCCAAACAATTCTTCACTAAACTCATCACTATGTTTTTCTACGCCTGTTAAAAACCAGGAAATTGGCTCCATAAATGCATCATAATTCATAACGGTGTCCCACTCATCCCCTTGTAACCAAGAAGAAGGATCTCCATAATGCTCTGCAAGGATGATTGCCTCTGGATTAGCCTTCTTCACCTCTTGACGGAACCGTTTCCAAAACATATGGTTAAACTCACTGGAATGTCCTAGATCCGCTGCTACATCTAATCTCCAGCCGTCTACATTATAAGGAGGAGAAACCCACTTGCGGGCAATCCGCATAACATCCTCTAACAAAGGTTCTGAATCTTCATAATTTAATTTTGGCAGTGTATCATGGCCCCACCAGCCATCGTATTTTCCATTATAAGGCCATTGCGTATCATAAAACTTGAAAAAAGTATGATATGGACTTTGACGTGCTACATAAGCCCCCAGCGCATACCCATCTTCACTTTCATATATACGCTCCCTATCCATCCATTTATTAAAAGAACCACAATGATTAAATACCCCATCAAGAATAATCTTCATTCCTCGCTTATGAATCTCTTCAACCAGTTCAATAAACAATTCATTACTAGCCTCTAGATTTTCCTTTGAAGTGACTTTCGAAATATACCTTGTTGCCCTTTTGTTTTCTCTTTCCCCTGGCGGCAAAAGCTCCCCCTCTTGTTTTTTAATTACACCAAAATGAGGATCTACATAATCATAATCCTGAATATCATATTTATGGTTAGATGGGGAAACAAAAATCGGATTTAAATAAATCGCTTCAATTCCCAGATCCTGAAGATAATCCAGTTTTTTATAAACTCCCTTCAAATCTCCTCCATAAAATTCACGAACCCCCATGGCATCCGGAAGCTTGTTCCAGTCCTTTATCTGTTTTACTTGCTCGCCTATGTAATAATATTCTCCTGTTTCAACATCATTACTTGTATCTCCATTAAAGAAACGGTCCACGAAAATCTGATAGATGACAGCTCCCTTTGCCCAGTCAGGAGTTTTAAACCCTGGCATAATAGAAAAACGGTATTCAGGCTTATCTTCATCCATTACACCATAACTATTGTAAACACACGTTACTGGTCCTGCCGTAATTTCAAAATAATACTCTAGCTTTTCATGTCCCACTTGAACCTGCGCTTCATAATAATCAAATAATTCTTCTTCCTTTCCCAATGACATTGCAATTCTTTCCTTTGATGTCACCAAAATCACACTATCAATATTGTCCTTACCTGTACGAATTCTCAACGTTACAATTTCATCAATCCCTGGTTCACTAGGGCTTCTATATAATTCTGTTCCATCACTAAACAAAGCTTCCTTATTCGGTGCAGATATTACTGTTTCAAAGTATAAATTCAGCTTTTGATATCTTGATAAACGATTAATATTAATTTGTCCAGACATCCTCTCACACTCCTTTTTCATCTTGGTAACAACATTTTCACAAACCATACGCATTTTCCATAATCCCAAACCAAGTCACTCTTTCCCCGCAAAAGGAAAAAGGACAGCTTTCCGAACAGCTGTCCTTTTCTTGGAGAAGGTATTTTTGTTACTTATGGGGTGTAGCAAAAACTATATAATGTATTGGGGTTTACGAATGTTATTATAGCATTGGCAACACCAAAAGTGTGCACAAACATTATATTAAAAAAAAAAAGTTTTTGTTTGTTTTTACGAATTTTTTACAAATACATTATCTAGACTCCGTCGCTTGTAACAAATAAAGATTCGAACTCATCTCTTCCAATTCGCTCCTTCTCAATTAGCAACTCCGCACAGCTATGCAGTACATGTTCATTCTGTCTCAAAATGTCTCTAGCCTTTACATAACACTGGTCAACTATCTTCTTCACTTCACCATCAATCTCATTGGCTATGCCTTCACCAAAGTTTTTCGCATGGCCTATATCACGTCCAATAAAAACTTCATCATCTGAGTATTCATAATTAATAAGGCCTATTTTATCCGAAAATCCAAACTTGGTAACCATTGCTCTTGCCATATTCGTTGCCTGTTTAATATCTTGAGACGCACCAGTTGTAATATCATCCAAAACCATTTCTTCTGCAATTCTTCCACCCAAGGAAACTACAATCTCCTGTAACATCTCACCTTTTGTATAGAACATATCATCTCTTTCTGGTAACGGCATCGTATATCCTGCTGCCCCTTGGCCAGTTGGAATAATAGAAACTGTATATACAGGTCCTACATCAGGAAGCAAATGGAATAAAATCGCATGCCCTGCTTCATGATAAGCTGTAATTCTCTTTTCCTTATCACTAATTACACGGCTCTTCTTTTCTGTCCCAATGCCAATTTTAATAAACGCTTTCTTGATATCTTCTGCTACAATAAATGCTCTTTCATCTCTCGCAGCAATAATTGCAGATTCATTTAACAGTTTCTCTAAATCGGCTCCTGTAAACCCTGCCGTTGTCTGAGCAACCTGCTGTAAATCAACATCTTCTGCTAACGGTTTATTTTTAGCATGAACTTCTAGTATCTCTTTTCTGCCTTTTACATCTGGACGGCCAACAACTACCTTACGGTCAAATCTTCCTGGCCTTAATATGGCAGGATCCAGAATATCGACACGGTTTGTGGCAGCCATAACGATAATTCCTTCATTCACACTGAAACCATCCATTTCTACTAGAAGCTGATTCAGTGTCTGTTCTCTTTCGTCGTGTCCTCCACCAAGACCAGTACCTCGTCGTCTTGCTACTGCATCAATTTCATCAATAAAAATAATACAAGGACTGTTTTTCTTTGCTTCTTCAAACAAGTCTCTTACCCTTGATGCTCCTACACCAACAAACATCTCCACGAAATCTGAACCGGAAATACTAAAGAATGGAACCTTTGATTCTCCTGCAACTGCTTTCGCTAATAGAGTTTTACCAGTTCCTGGAGGTCCCTCTAATAAGACACCCTTTGGAATTCTGGCTCCTACCTGAATATACTTTTTAGGCTCTCTTAAGAAATCAACAATCTCTTCTAATTCTTCTTTCTCTTCATGAAGACCAGCAACATTATCAAACGTTGTATTCGTATTATCTATAGACATCTTTGCTCGGCTTTTGCCAAAGTTCATTGCCTTTGAACCGCCTCCTCCTGCTGATGTCTGATTCATCATAAAAGTAAAGAAAAATAATACCAGTACAAGGCCAAATGCATAAGGCAAAACACTTATAATCCAGCTAGGCCTTTTAATCGGGTGCAAAATAGAAGGGATACCCCTGCTATTTAATAGCTGCTCTATTTCAATTGTACTAGTAGTATTAAATGCTTTTTTATCACCTGATGTGTAAGTAACCTTAACTTTTCCTGATGGTGTTTCCTTATCCTGATAAATATCAATACTCTTAATTTTATCCTGGTTTGTATCAATATCTTTCTCAAAATCAATTCTGTTATAGGCATTTTCATCACTTTTAGGAACTAAATCCATAAGCAGTGTTGCCACTATCAGAACTAAAATGGCTATCGCATAAAAGCCAAAACCTTTTACTTGTTTTTTCAATTCTTTACCCCCTTTATTGTTCTACCACACCAATGTACGGTAAATTTCTATATTTTTGTACATAATCCAAGCCATAACCCACAACAAATTTATCTGGTATTTCAAATCCCACATAATCCACCTTGACATCTGTCACTCTTCGATCTGGCTTATCTAATAATGTACAAAGTTTTAATGACGCAGGCTTTCTTGCACTTAGCATATCCATCAGATAGCTTAATGTACGCCCTGAATCAATAATATCCTCAATTACAATAACATCTTTTCCATCAATCGGCTCATCTAAATCTTTTATAATTCTGACTCTGCCTGAACTTTCTGTCTGATTGCCATAGCTTGATACAGACATAAAATCAAAAGTAACAGGCAATGGAATCTTCTTTGCCAGCTCACAGGTAAAGAAAATACTACCCTTAAGGACACATATTAAATGCACTTCTTTGCCAGCATACTCTTTTGTTATCTGGTCTGCTAATTCCTGAATACGTTGTTCAACATCTTTTTCCGAAATCAATACACTAATTTTATCAGCCATGCTTATTTCCTCCGTCAATTTTTACTTTTAGTATTCTTTTTGTTTCATTTGTCACTTTATAATACTCACTAATCCGATAACCGGTAATCCACATAATATGATTACCATCTGCTAGAAGGAGTATACTCTTTCTTTTCTCAGCTGGAACTTTTTGTTCAATGAAATACTCTTTTAATTTCTTACGGTTTCCATGCTCATTATAAACAAAAAAATCTCCTGCTTTTCTATATCTTGCTAAGACCGTATTTCTAATTTTATCATAATCAAACCATTTCGTATAGTCATTTTTCTTGTCCCTATACATTTTTTCCAGCTTGTTTCTATCGCAATCTTCTACATAAATTACCTCAAAACATAACCTTTTATCACTTCCCGGAATCTTTATTAAACCAGGGATGACTGCTTCTATTTCATTTTCTAATCCTCCTTTTTCTTTTTTTCCTTTCTTTTTCCTAATAACCAGACGGTCATAAAAATGAACCGTTTCCATCTCATACGGCAAATCAACCCGTTTTCCTGCGCCCTGTTTTTCCAGTTCCAGAATCATATAAATATGCCGCATTTCAATATCCCTATGCTCATTTGAGAGTTCAAAGAGCACCTTTCTCACTACCTCTTTTTTTAATATTGCATGAGCCTTACAGAATTTTTCCAGCACCACATGGTAAGCATCTTCGCTTTTTTCAACACACCGTTCATATAGTTTTGATACTTCCATCTGAATAAAAGAATTCGCTTCTGATAAAATACTAGCACTTTTTGCAATATGCTCTGAAGCCCGTTCATTAATTTCCTTCTCTACATAAGGAATTATCTGTAACCGGATTTTATTTCTTGTATATTCTGTTTCAAAATTGGTCGAATCAGTCTGATACCCTATCCCTTTAACCCAAAGGTACTGTTCGATTTCCCTTCTTTCCACGCACAGTAACGGACGGATTATTTTTCCACGGACAGGCTCTATTCCCGTAAGCCCTTTTAACCCAGACCCTCGAAACAGATTAAGCAGCACCGTTTCACTTACATCATTTTCATTATGTGCTACCGCTATCTTATTGCAGCCATACATTGCACATGCCTTTTCAAAGGCCTCATATCGAATTTTTCTTCCTGCCTCTTCCTCTGACAGCTTCTGCACCTTAGCAATTGTCCTTACATCCGCATGAACTGAATAAAACAAAATCCCATTTTCCCTGCATAGCATTTGTACATATTCTTCATCTTTTATGGCATCCTCCCCACGAATGCCGTGGTTTACATGAACAACAGCTATCTCTATATTATATTTTTGCTTCAGTTCCATCATGACAAAGAAAAGAGAAATAGAATCAGCGCCTCCAGAAACTCCTAGCACGATCCTATCCCCTTTTTCAATCATGTGGTACTGTTCTATATACTTTTCAACTTTCTTTAACATGACAGTCTCCACAGTTTTTTATTTATAAACCATTCTATCTCTTATTTCATTTGTTTTCAATTAGATTTTTCCCAAAATCCTGCCACTAAAACCGTCATGTCATCTCGAACTCCATGTTCTTCTTTTTCTAATATCCGCTTAAGAATTGTATCTGCCATTTCCTGAGGATTCGTAACATCCATTTCTTCCAGGATCTCTTTAAATATTTCCTCCTTATCTACTCCACTGACAAAGTCCAGGATTCCATCCGAAACCATGATCACATAATCTCCATCATAAAGCTTTTTCTCACTTCCTTCTATGTCTATTTCATTAAACATTCCAACTGGAAGATTTGTGGACTGAATTGTCTCTATCCATCCATTTCTCTTAATAAAAGTAGTAGACGCTCCGATCTTTATAAAGCTGCAGACACCAGTAAACAGATTAATTGAACTAATATCCAATGTAGAAACAGTCTGATCATCTGAATTCACCACTAATATGGAATTTATTAATTTAATGGCAGAACTCTCTGTAAATCCTGCTTCTAAAAACTGTTCTAATAATTCAATTACTAATTCACTTTCTTCACTAGCACGCTCTCCCGTTCCCATTCCATCAGACAGTATCATCACTGTCTCACCACTGTCTAAATTCATAAATGAAAAAGTATCCCCTGACACAATCTCTCCATCCTTGGATGTCCTAGCCATTCCAGTGAACACTTGAAACTTTGTATCCTCTACAAAACTAACCTTGTCATACTCCTTTCCTATGATATTTTTACTTTCTGCTGCTGGAACAATCTTCTTCCCATAAACTTTAGTCAAAATATCTGCTGCTTCTTTTGTTGTTACACAACGTCCTTTTCTGGTTCTCATATTCACATACAGCTGCTTTCTGTTATTTCTCTTCTCAATAACAGAGATTCTCTTAACATCCAGCTGGTACGCTCTTAAAAGCTTCTTCACTAAGTCTTCCTTTTCATCCCTCACTTCTGCCGTTTCATTTAACGACCTTGAAAAATCATCAATAATAGATGCTACTTCATTAAGCTGTCCAGCAATAGCCACCCGGCTCTCTGCCATCCGGTTACTCCAGTTCATATTCAAAGCAGCTACCGTCATTCCTCGGTTAGTTTCACTAACAAACTGTTCAAAATGAATACATCGTTCCTTAAATCCTCTCGGAAAATCCTCTGCTCTTACATATCCTTGTCCCTTGGCCGCTTCTAAAACAGCCTCCGCCGTCTGCTGTGTATGATAATAATTCTTTTCCCAACATCTGGAGCAGTTTTTGCAATCTTTGCAGAGTCCTGCTGATAATCCAGCAAATATATCTTGAACCTCATCTCGCTCAAAAGTCTGTCTTGCATTTGCAAGCGAATAAAAGGATTTTGAAAGTTTTACAAAAGAATCGGAAAACTCCCTCAGCTTTGTCATTGTAACCTCCTGAAGATTTTGTTCTTTTTTCTTTCGCTCTGGCTCTAATGTATATAAATCCACCTTTTCCATAAGTGGCTTTGGCAGCAAAAGAAACACCAGTGTCGCAGATACTAGTGCCCGAATCTGCACCACTTCTAAAAAGTCTGGACTAATGGTAAAATAGCACAAGACAATATTTAATAAAGCAAATACAAAACTTGTTACAATCCTTCCTAATTCCCTGAATACCCCCGTCCCAATTCCTGTCAGACAAAAAACTGTCAGGATTCTTACGTCTTGTGACTGAATTCCTAGAACAATTCCGCAGGCTGCACCAGTAACTGCTCCGGCACCTGCTCCATATTTATATGCAGCAGCAACAATCAATAAGCAGGCTGCTGTTTCCACTACTGAAAATGAATATTGCGAGAAATCTGGTAATCCATACAGAAAAGCTCCTCCCAATATTGCCACGCTTATTAACTCTTGATTGGTTAAAAGCTGTTTTGAATTAGCGGTCCGTATAAAATCAATCGCAAGATAAAACATATTTGCAAGAGACATAACCAATACGCCTTCTAGCAATCCTAGTACAATAACCCTTTTATAACTTTGTACTACCAGTCCATTGCTTATGGAAAATGCCATAGTTATAAGACCTGAAAGAATACTAAGTGCCAATATCGGCAAGATTTTATCTTTCTTTTCTGAAATATATGTAACGAAAGCAACCACCAGCATAATCAAGCCATACTTCGCCAGCATAACCGGCTGTCCTATTGTATAAAGACCTGCTAGCATTGCTGCAGTCAGCAATGGCCGGCTTTTCTTATATGCATATGCAGCCGCAAAATAACCAATTGCAATAGGATTCATGTCAAACAGCATTGTCCGCGACATGATAATTCCAATCAGACTAATTAAAATTCCTCTTAATTCTAATCCTCGCAATGTAGAAATTAATTTTTTCATGCAGACTTTCTCCCCTTTTCTGTTTGTCTGTCACGTATTATAGTTTTCTGTAATTGCGATGTTTGTCATATTTAAGTGAGTAGATCAAAAAAGTTTTAGACAATTTCCCAGTCAAATCGTGTTCTAAATCGAATCGAGACAGTTAGAATAGTTTAAGAAGTGAAAATTTTTTATTAACAAACAAAGTCGGAGTTCCTCAGACTCTTGCGAAAGGATTTTCCTATCAAAATAAAAAAAAGACGAACACACTGTTCGTCCAATAAAAGTAGCGGAAAAGGGATTTGAACCCATGACACCACGGGTATGAACCGTGTGCTCTAGCCAACTGAGCTATTCCGCCAAAAGCGATTATCATTATAACCCGTAATAAACATAATGTCAACAATTATTTTTCATCTTCTGCTTGGAAAATTATCTCATCTTTATAAACTAAACCAAGTTTCTCTCTAGCAACTTCTTCAATATACTTTTTTGTTTGTACATAAGCTTCATAATCGCCAATTTCATCCTTGGCCTTTAGTAACGCTTCCTTCTCTGTAACCAGTTTATCTAACTGCTTTTGATTCTGATTTAACGTATCAAGCAAATCATATTTCTGATATGTAACAAGTCCACACAAAAACAAAACAATAATAGCAATAGCAAAATAGCCTTGTTTTTTCTTCTTCATAACTTGATTTCATTCCTTTGCTATTTTTTTACTACTGCTATTTTAACCTGTTTCCATATTTTTTGCAATGACTTTCTAAAAAAACTCAAAGGCCGTGCTAAAAATTTCGTAAAAAACCCTAACATCCAGCAAAGCCTTCTGCCTATCCATACCACTGGCCTCATAATAAAGTACATCGTCTTTCTGGTTCCCAAAATGCTTTTATGTACACCTTTCGCTGTGGTGTAAACCAGCCACTCACTAATACTGTAATGATACAGCGTCATTCCTATAATAACGCCAACAATTGCAAAGCCACGAATAGTACCGTCATTTATCCGATACATCATTTGAAAAATCAGAACCGCACTAACCGCCCAGTAAAGCAAGTCTTCAAATCCTGCCCAGAATTTATTATGCTTTATAACCCGACGGAAGATACGGATACAGTCATAAAGTATGACAAGCCCGATTCCCCATAGTACAGAACTTAAAAAGAGCTTTACCTCCAAGTTAATTGCATCCATTCACTCACCTACTTAAATAATCTGCCTAAAAATGATTCTCCTGATTTTCCATATCCTGTATCGGAATAAGTCAAACTGTCTATCCTTCCGTCTACATCCACTTCTCCCTTCTCAAGGGTGAGACGGCTCACATGAAGTTCCTGTCCACGTATCATTAAGATTCCCTGTTCTGTATCTAATAACACTTCACCTGCATCAAAGGACAAGACATCCTTTACTCCTGTTATATTTACCATTTCCCTGCTGTGCATACTTATATTATGATTTGGTCTGATTGTTCTTTCTTCCATAAAAAAACCTCCTGATATACTGCAAGTGCCATAGCCCATTGGATACTATGTGTCTTTTACATGTATATTAGAAGGTTCCTGCAAAAATACATAAGAAAAGAAAATTAAACATACCGGAACAAGTCTTTTGCCTCATCTTTCTTAACTGTTTCCTGAATATCTAACACTTCTACTTTCACATTCTTATTGCCGAAGCCAATCTCTATAATGTCGCCCGTTTTTACTGACTGAGAAGCTTTTGCAACTTTACCATTAACCAGAACTCTTCCAGCATCACATGCTTCATTGGCAACCGTACGTCTTTTAATCAATCTGCTTACTTTAAGAAATTTATCTAATCTCATAATGAAACCTCCTATAACAAACAAAGGGGAACTATATTATAAGTCAAAAAAAGGGGTGCCTTACGCAACCCCTGTTTCTTTAATTAGTTAAGAGCATCTTTTAATTGTTTGCCAGCTTTAAACTTAGGAGCTTTGCAAGCTGCAATTTGCATTGTCTTTCCTGTCTGAGGATTTCTACCTTCTCTTGCTGCTCTTTCAGATACTTCAAATGTACCAAAACCGATTAAAGAGATTTTTTCACCTTTTATTAATTCTTCTGTAACAACATCGATAAATGCTTTTAAAGCTTTTTCAGAATCTTTTTTAGATAGTTCTGTCTTTTCTGCAATAGCAGCAACTAATTCAGCTTTGTTCATGGATTACTCCTCCTCTTAATGATCATATCTTAATTTTTATTTCAGCTTCCATAACTCATTCACATAATTTATAGATAGCTCGCTGAGGCGTTTTCCTTCGCGACTTGCGATTCGCTCAATACCTACAAGACTATTTATAAACTTATCTACTTGATTTGTCAAGGAATTTTCTTCATTTACGCCTAAAATAACCGATAAATTCAACACAGTAAACAAGAACTCTCCGTAAGCCTCTTCAATGCCTGTCTTTTCTGAGTTTTCACAACTTTTTCTTAGTTTATTCAAACTATTATTGATCCATTCAAAACACTTTTCCTTAGTGTCTAAATTAAGGCCTGCTTTAAGCAGTTTTTTTTGGATTTTTGTTGCTCTCATGGATGCAGGCATTGCTTTTGGAACTGCTTCAATACTCTCTCCAATGGTCTTTTCTTTATGCTCCATTTGTTTAATTTCTTCCCACTTTGCTGCTACTCCATCTCTGCTGTTCTCTTCTGATAAGCCGAACACATGCGGATGTCTGCGAATCATCTTTTGTGAGACCTCATGTACTACCTCGTCAATAGTAAACTCCTGCTGCTCCTCTGCAATTACACTATGTAGAGCAACTTGAAGCAGTACATCCCCAAGTTCCTCACGTAAATTCTCCATATTATACTGATTAATGGCTTCTATCACTTCATAGGTTTCTTCTAGCAGATAAGGTTTCAGGCTTTCATGGGTCTGCTTCCTGTCCCAAGGACAGCCTTGTCCACTTCGGAGTACCCGGACCACTTGCATAAGCTCTTCTAAGCTGTCATTATGCTTCATTTCTCCACCTCTTCTTATATAAACTCACTAACCAGTATAACAGAACATTCTTTATTTTCCTACTGCTCCATCTGTCTTCCTAAGAAACCAGCGGCAGACTGTGCAAGCTTCACTTCTAATTCACCAAATTTAATCTTTGTATCTTTTGTTAAAATGATGACAGCACCAATTGCATCTCCTTCTGAAATAATTGGCGTAATGACTTCATAAACGTATTCTTCCTCATCATTTGAAATTTTACAGTAACTCTTGTCCTTATTTGCTGCAAGAACATTTATTCTTTCATTTATAACATTTTCTAAGTCTTTATGAATAGACTTCATAATCAGATCTTTTTTTCCACCACCAGAAACTGCAATTAACTGATCACGGTCTGCGATACATACAATATGGCCAAGTGTCTGTGCTAAAGACTCAGCATACTGTTTGGCAAATTGTCCTAATTCACCAATTGGAGAATACTTCTTCAGAATTATTTCACCTTCTCTGTCAGTAAAGATCTCTAACGGATCCCCTTCACGGATTCTTAATGTACGTCTAATTTCCTTCGGAATAACCACACGCCCTAAATCATCTATTCTTCGTACTATTCCTGTTGCCTTCATAAAATAATTCCTCCATTAAGTTATTATTCATAAATTACCTTTATAAATAATATTTTGTGTTAAATAGAGGAAATTATACATCTCATTCACAAAAATTTCAAGTTTAATTTTCTAAAATTTTTCTAAATTTTTTACTTTGTTAATTTTTCAAAAAATCTATTTTCTTCCAAAACAGCTTCTGGCGCTTGATTCTTCTGGTTATACGCCATAACTAACTTTACATATGCAGCAACACTCGAAATATTAAACATCGGAATTAATCCTTCTTTTAATAAAACATGTGTTGTCTGGTAAACATTCATATTTTCACTCTTAAAAGAGGCACCATATACTTTTACTTCTTGCTTATGACATTCAGCCAGAAATTCTAGTAAACCTGCTTCTTCATTGGTTGCACCTGTTGCAGAATGATATAAATATAAAAGCACCGCCTTGGTTTTATCTGTACATTTGTAATTCCGGAAATTAATCCCCTGATACATTGGAATAAATAGCACTTCATTTTCATACTGAAAATACAGCCTTGCTATATGCTCTGTTTCTCTGTTCCGAACCATTTCCAGAGTTACTGGACATTCTTCATTGACAAGAAATTTTCCTTTCTTTATCCAGCCAAAAACCTGACGGTCAAAACTCTGATACTGATCAAAGAACGGATCAGAACCAAGCATTCTTGTAGGCAGGAACACCTCAACTTCTGAATTCATATTCTCATATATATTATAAACACCTGATGCTGCCTGCTCATGAATAAATGTAATTGCTCCGGAAAAATTCTTTAATCCATTGCTTCTTTCATCATCTAAGGGATAATTAGCTGCAATAAATACAATTGGAATTTTCACATAGGCATAGTGAAGAGACATAAAGGCAGATGTGTATGCCAATGTATCAGAGCCATGTGTCACAATAATTCCATCATAATCCTTATCTATCGCTTCATCTAAAACTTCAATTATTGGTTCCCAGCTTCCTGGATGCAAATTTTCACTTAACTCATTAATGGGCTGGACAACTTCAAAGAAATCCTCTTTTCCATAACGCTTTTCATATCTTTCTACTATTTCAGCAGAGCGTTCCACCTTAGCCGAGATTACATTTCCCTGCACACAGCTTCCAATGGTTCCACCTGTTAAAACAACTAGTATCTTCTTCATAAATTATCCTTCCTATCGTCCTTTAAAAATTTGAAATGTATGTTCTTCCACAATTCAACGCTCAGGTCAATCCTCCTGTGCTCTGACCACTTTGCATATTTTTCTTCAAATGCCTCACCTTGGCCATTAGCTCCATTCTCTTTCTCTACTTTGTCATACATTTTCCTTGCCAGTGCATTTTGCTGGTAAATATTTTCTACTCTTTTTAAATCAAATCCCCACTGTTCTTCTGCATCTTTGCCTGCCTTCCTAATAAACGCTTCTGCCTTTTCCTTCGCCTCCTGCTTCTCCTCTTTTGACAATGTTACATTTTCCTCTTTTGCTTCTTCACAAACTATTAGCACTTCTGTTACTTCTCTTAATATCTCTTCTTTTGCATGTTTTTCAAAGGTATCCCCGTCTTCTAGTTCCACATCCCATATAGCATCCGAGAATATTTTCTCATATTTTTCTTTTGCCTGGTAAATGTAAAATAAGACATCTCCATAAGATACACTAGCATCCTCTACTCTTAAAACAATGTCCTTATGCTTTAATTCTTTTTTGTGGCTTTCACTCTCATGGGTAGCTTTTAATTCATTTCCCACTTCATCCACTATGTTCTTGCTACAGCCGCTTACTAAAAACATCAGCAGGAAAAACCCTGCTGCAACATATTTTCTTTTTAAGTTCTTCATACTTAACTCCTTTTTCTAAATGCAATTCGAGATATTTAAATTATTGACAGCTTTATTTTTCTACTAGCTGGTAAATGTCCGTTACTACATCCTTTAGATAATCTAAGAACTTCATATTATCATTTTTAGATGTTTTTCTGAACCGTGCTAAGTTCAGCTTAAAAAAAGGCACTTTATCCGTTACGAACCGAAGAGTTCCATTATAGGATTCAATGAAACCAGGAAGCTTGTTAATATCCATTTTAGCCTTTTCATACATCACAATCTTAACACTCTCTCCCATCTGCTTTAACTGAGTAATATAAGCCCTGTGTGCAATGGCCTTAATCAATGCAATGTAAACAAGGCAATTTACACTATTGGGAATATCTCCAAAACGGTCTGTCAATTCCTCCTGCATATCCAGATACTCTTCCTCTGTCTGAACTTCCGCAATTCGCTTATAGATTTCCAGCTTTTGAAATTCACTCTTGATATATGATGCAGGAATAAAGGCATCAACATTTACATCCACACTAGTTTCAAATTCATCTTCTATGGATGCCTCTCCCTTTAAGGCACGAACTGCATCATTTAGCATCTTGCAGTACAAATCATAACCTACAGCCTCCATATGTCCATGCTGCTTAGAACCTAACAGGTTTCCTGCCCCTCGAAGCTCTAAGTCTCTCATTGCTATTTTAAAACCTGACCCTAGATCTGTAAACTCCTTAATAGCCTGCAGTCTCTTTTCTGCAACTTCACGAAGCATCTTATCCCTCTTATACATTAAAAAGGCATAGGATGTACGATTGGAACGGCCAACACGTCCTCTTAACTGATAAAGCTGAGACAATCCTAGTTTATCTGCATCATCTATAATCATGGTATTCACATTGGAGATATCCAGTCCTGTTTCAATAATTGTTGTTGCAACCAGTACATCAATTTCTCCATTAATGAAATCAAACATAATCTTTTCCAGTTCCCTTTCCTGCATTTGTCCATGAACAAACGAGACATTGGCATCTGGAACTAGCTTCGCTACATTCATAGCCACTTCATCAATGTTATTTACCCGGTTGTAAACATAATATACCTGACCGCCTCGGTTTAGTTCACGATTAATGGCTTCTCTTACAATTTCATCGTTATGTTCCAAGACAAAAGTCTGAATCGGCTGTCTGTCAACAGGCGGTTCTTCTAAAACACTCATATCCCGGATTCCAGCAAGACTCATATGGAGTGTTCTTGGTATTGGTGTTGCTGATAAGGTAAGAACGTCAACATCTTCTTTCATCTGCTTAATTTTTTCTTTATGAGTTACCCCAAACCGTTGTTCCTCGTCTACAATCAGCAGTCCAAGATTTTTAAACTGCACATCCTTTGATAAGAGCCTATGGGTTCCTATAACAATATCCATTTTACCCATTTTTAGCTTTTCCACTGTTTTCTTTTGCTGGGCAGCTGTTCGAAAGCGGCTCAGCATTTCTATCTCAATAGGAAAGTCCTTCATTCTCTGGACGAATGTATTATAATGCTGCTGTGCCAAAATAGTTGTTGGCACCAGATACACCACCTGCTTGCCATCTAATACCGCTTTAAATGCAGCCCTGATAGCAATCTCTGTTTTTCCATAACCAACATCTCCACAGATTAGACGATCCATAATCTTGGTGCTTTCCATATCCTTTTTAGTTGCTTCAATAGCAGAAAGCTGATCATCTGTTTCCTGATACGGAAACATTTCCTCAAACTCTGTCTGCCAGACCGTATCTTCCCCGAAACTGTGGCCTTTCTTTGACTGTCTCTTAGCATACAGTTCTACTAATTCATTAGCGATATCTTTTACTGCACCTCTTACTTTCGCTTTTGTATGCTTCCATTCAATAGAATTTAATTTATTTAATTTTGGCTTCTTTGCATCTGCACCAGCATACTTCTGCAAAACATCCAGTCCCGTTGCAAGCACATAAAGGATACCTTCTCCTGCATATTCAATTTTAAGATAATCCTTCGTAATTTTATCAACTTCAATTTTTTCGATTCCACGGTATATTCCAACTCCATGATTCTCATGAACCACATAATCACCTATATTTAAATCGGTAAAACTATTTACCTTTGTTCCTTCATAAATCCGTTTCTTTTTCTTCTTCTTACGTTCACCTCCAAAAATATCGCCTTCAGAAATTACTACAAATTTAATGAGAGAATATTCAAACCCATGATGCAGATTCCCGTAAGTTACCATTATTTCCCCTTTTTTTATAACACGTTCCAGATCCTCGCTATAAAAAGCCATTAAATCATACTCACTAATATCTTCACTTAGCCTCTTAGCTCTGGTTCTAGAATTAGATAACAAGACAACTCGATACTCTTTTTGCTTCCAGTTCTTTAAATCCTTTATGAGCATTTCAAAATTATTCTGATAAGATTGTATGGATTTGACTGTAATATTTTCTTTTGCCTGAACAGGAAATTCCTTTACACTGTAGTCTAAAGTACTTAGAATGACCATTGGACAGTTTCGCAACTTGGCAGTTGCCTGTGTAATAGAGTAAACAGCTTCCATCTGCTTTGGCAAAATATAACCTTGCTGGATTCGATGCATCATACTTTCACGAAATTCTAGTTCTACTGCATTTCCACGTTCTAGACACCTGTTTGGTTCATCTAGGAAAAACAGACATTTAGTTTCCTTAAAATAATCAACGAAACTGACTGTATTCTCATAAAAATACAAGATATAACTCTCCATTCCCATAGAACCACTGTACATTTCCAGCTTTTCGTCTAATTCACCTATGACTTCCTGTATTCTTCGAGCTTCTTCAAATTTTTTTTCTTTTTTTAACTCTCCTGCATACTGCTCTTTTTCTTTTTGAATCTCCTTTAAGCCTTTGGAAAGTGTTTCACTATCTAGTACAATCTCAGTTGCTGGGTATATGGTAATCTTCTCAACCTGTTCAATGGAGCGCTGGCTTTCAACGTCAAAAGAACGTATGGTATCAATTTCATCATCCCACAATTCTATTCGATATGGACACTCTTCTGTCAAAGGATAGATGTCCATAATCCCGCCTCGAACTGCAAATTGCCCAGGTCCTTCAACCTGAGCTACTCTTTCATATCCTATATGAATCAGGTGTTCCTTTACCTGATCAATGTCTATTATCGATGCTGCTTCTAAATAAATTACTTTTCCTGAAATCACCTCTAATGGCAGAATTCTATCCATTCCACCATCGATGGTCATAATAACCGTAGTTGGCTTTTGTTCAATTAACCGCTGAATAATCTGAAGTCTTTGACGAACAATAGCATTTCCGTGAATGTCAGCACTATAAAATATAACATCCTTCGCAGGGTACAAATATACATCTTTATCAAATATCCGATAGTCTTCATATATCTCTTTCGCCTTGCTTTCCGAATAAGTGATAACCACTTTGACAGGGTAATCATCCCCTAATGCATATATAAAATGTCCCTTTTGCGAATCAATTCCACCTGTTACATGAATTGGCTGAACACCTCTTGTTAGAAGTTCTTTTATATTATTATATTCCTTTAATTCATTTAACGGTTCTATAAATGTCTTCACGCTTCCTACTCCATTCATTTCTACTGAAAAGTCCGATTTTATAATTCTATCTCTACCTTTCTATTGTATTGATTCATCGTATATTGCATACCTTCTAAAATGAAATCTTTACAAGCCTGTGCGGCACGACCTAAGGCAAACCTCACAACAGCTTCTTCCTCTCTTGGAAATCTTCCAAGAACATAATCTGCCAAATCCCATCCTTCTGGTTTATTTCCAACACCTATACGAATTCTTGGGAACTCCTGGGTACCAAGATGGCTAATAATGCTTTTAATACCATTATGTCCACCCGCACTGCCTTTTGGTCTCACACGAATCTGCCCTACATCAAGACTAATATCATCATAAATGATAATTATGTTTTCTACTGGTACCTTATAAAAATCTGAAAGCTCTCTTACACTTTCTCCGCTTAAATTCATATAGGTCTGTGGCTGTGCCAGAATAACTTTCTGTCCCTCAATAAAACCAGTTCCACAAATCGCTTTATGTTTCTTCATATTAAGAGGTATTCTATAATCATCTGATAATCTCGTAATGGCATCAAAACCTATATTATGTCTAGTTGCCTCATACTCCCTAGTTGGGTTTCCTAATCCAACAATAATGTACATTCCTGCTTCCTCCGTTTCTTCAATATTCCGTATTATTTCCAGCTATGTTCTGTCATATTATACTTTTCGTTAAATTCAATTGTCCTATATTCTTCATCTCGCTCATGTTTTCCAAAATCATTTTCTGACTTTAAAAAAAAATCATAATGATTATTGCGGCTTCCTCCTCCAACTGGATCATCCCATGTGCAATCAATGTTATACCACATATCTTTAATCTTTACAATATTCCAGGCATGGGATATGCCATTTCCAACACCAGTAATAACTCTACAATCCAGTCCTGCTTCTGTAAACATCTTATATGCCATATTTGCATATCCCTGACAAGCTGTTGCGTTGCTTCTAAGCCCTTCATATGCTGAATTAAATTTCACTGTCAAATCATAGGACGTATGTTCTATAATATAATCATGTATCTTTTTTACTTTTTCATACTCTGATTTATCTTCTAATTTTAATTTCTTTAATATCTGCTGCACTTTTTGATTTACCCACTTGGTTTGTGCAGCCGTTTCACTATATTCAAATTCATAATGAATGGTGTAAATACCAAATCCCTTAATATACGCAGTGTATCCCCTATACTTATTAAGCATATAATCAAAGTCATCTGAAGTAACTGGATCATCAATTTTAAACGCTTCTTTTACTAACTCACTAGCATACGCTGATATCCTTTGCCTCTTCCCTATATAACTCACTGCCTTCGTAGTCTCTCCAGTCTTTATAGCATCATAAACCACCTGTACCGCATCTTCTTTTGACGGCACGATATGAATGGACTGGGCAATCGATGAGAAATCAATTTCTCCTGTATACAGCAATATTAGAAAAAACACTGCGAACATGCATACTATGTAGAAACATATCCTTTTCAAGTCAGCTCCTCCTTTATATGATTTTACTTTATTCGTATTCCTATTATATGTCAAGAAAAAGGGATTGCCTTTCGACAATCCCTCATTATGTACTAATTCGTTTCTCTATTAAATTACTCTACATCAGCTGCTGCAGTTTCTTGCATTGCTTCTTCCTCAGCACTTGCAGCGACCTCATATTTTTCAAGAATAATTGATTGTATTTTCTCTCGAGTCTCTGAATTAATTGGGTGAGCTATATCCCTATATTCTCCATCACCAGCCCTGCGGCTTGGCATTGCAATAAACATACCTTTCTCACCTTCGATTATTTTGATATCATGTACTACAAATTCATTATCTAGTGTAATTGAAACTACTGCTTTCATCTTTCCTTCTTTATTTACTTTCCTGATTCGAACGTCTGTAATCTGCATTCGTATATCCCCCTTTAGACTTATAAAAAGTATCTTTCGTTTTTTTCAACGACTATTGTTCTAGTCAAGCAAAATTGTAACACTAGTGTATAAAATTTTATGCACTCCTTGCTGCATATGGGGTACGCCCTTGATTATAGGAATGTGGACGCACATGATTGTACCATACATAAGCAAACTCTTTTACCGCCATGTCCAGTTCTTCCTTTGTTTTATAGGTGAACAGATTTATATGCTCATTTTTCAACGTATTGTAGTATCGTTCCATTGGAGCATTATCGTATGGACAGCCTGCACGGCTCATACTTTGCTGAATATTCTTCTTTTTACAGAAATCGCTGAACTCTTTCGAGGTAAATTGCCTTCCCTGGTCACTGTGAAGGATTAATCCC
>NZ_FOHN01000003.1:0-195647 GCF_900111595.1 [Clostridium] polysaccharolyticum
CGTCGTGAGACAGTTCGGTCCCTATCCGGCGCGGGCGCAGGATATTTGAGAGGAGCTGGCCTTAGTACGAGAGGACCGGGCTGGACGAACCTCTGGTGCATCGGTTGCACTGCCAAGTGCATGGCCGAGTAGCCAAGTTTGGAAGGGATAAACGCTGAAGGCATCTAAGCGTGAAGCCCCCCTCAAGATAAGATATCCCATGAAGTCAATTCAGTAAGGCCCCTTGAAGACGACAAGGTTGATAGGTCAGGGGTGGAAGCATGGCAACATGTGGAGCTGACTGATACTAATAGGCCGAGGGCTTAATCAGGAATTAGGAAAGGATGTAATCTGTACTGTATGCGGTTTTGAAGGCATAATGGAAAAAGAGACAGCCAGAAGGCAATGTCATTAAGTTAAGGTGGAAATTACAGATTCCTGTACCAGAGATGGCAAAGGGGTCTTTTTATTTTGTAAAAATAGTTGACATTGGTCAGAAGGCTGTTTTTTGAATCCTTTAGCAAACATGGTACTATTTGATTATTGTATAAATCGACAAAATATTATAAGATATGACTTGATTGAAGCAGAAGTTTCAAATAGGGAGTTAAAGGCTATGAAAATGATATATATTTCAACAAGATATCTTAAATGTGAGAATAAAATTTTTATTGAGAAACTCGAGAATTAAACTGCCAATATTGTGATTTTATATTAGCAATAACAAAAGAAGAATACTTAATAATAGATAAATAATAAAGACGGGATGGCCTACTCGTAAAAAGATGTTGATGAAAAAATCAACATCTTTTTCTAAATATATAGAAATTTTATGACTTATTTTTGTAAATTAGCATCCTGTTTTTGTATATTTTTTTACAATAAAACTGTAACATTTGCATAACAAATTTAAGTAATTACTGTATTGACTACATATAACTATAAAGGAAATACAAAAAATTATGTTTAAATAATTATCAAGTGGTAAATCCATTGATGAAACAGTAAGATTATGTTAATTTTATTATGACTAAAATGTATGCGTTTTAGAAAATATAGTGAAGCAGGTTAAGTTTGTTGTTACAGATAAAAATAGGGGCTTGTTATATATTTATAAAGTATATATAGTTTAATGAATGAACTATATAAATTACGATAATCAAACATACAGTTGAGGGAATAAGATTCTAGAATTATTTGGTACGTTGATAACTTAGTTTCACAAAAAGAGAGGAGAATATATATATGGAATATTGTAAAAACATGACGGATTTGATTGAGCATATGAAGAGGGAAGAGTCAAATTTAATAGCATACAGGTATTTTCGGGAAGGCAGTAATCATGAGGTAACTTATCATTTTCTTGTGGAAAAGGTGGAAAAGATAGCTTCATGGATGAATCAGAATTGGGGAGAGCGAAATGTAATTGCTATATTTGGAGAGACTACATATGAATGGATGGCTACATATTTAGGAATAATGACAAGTAACAACATTGCAGTTATATTAGATAATAAATTGATACAGGAGCAAAAAGAAAGGATTTTAAATGAGTTAGAGGTGGATTATGTATTTCACGATAGTCTGGATATAGGACAGAAGTATAGCATTCGTTTGCATTGCAGTAAAGTAAAAGACA
This sequence comes from [Clostridium] polysaccharolyticum, assembly GCF_900111595.1. Taxonomy (GTDB): domain Bacteria; phylum Bacillota; class Clostridia; order Lachnospirales; family Lachnospiraceae; genus Clostridium_AI; species Clostridium_AI polysaccharolyticum. The sequence goes on from NZ_FOHN01000003.1 coordinate 1,619, forward strand.
TTTTTCATATAATTGACTTTGTAGAAGAAGATAGAGAGGATTTTGAGAAAATACAAATTAAAGTTAATGAAGATGATGTTGCACAATATATTTTTACTTCTGGTTCAACGGGAAAAAGCAAGGTAGCCGCTTTTTCTTATAAGAATGTGGCTAGTATTGTGCAGATTCGTCAGGCATCATTTGTGGAAGAACATGATGTTGTTTTATCTGCGCTTCCTATTCATCACTGCTTTGAATTGGGAACGCAGTTAAGTGAACTTTATTATGGGGCGACAATATGTATTAATCAGAGCAGGGATAAGGTGATTGAAGATTTAAAATACTATGAACCGATGTTAATGAATCTGGTACCGTTACAGATAGATGAGATATTGAGAAGCTTCAGGCTCTGGTGCAAAGAGCAGGAAATTAATCCAGAAGACCAGAAGATGAATGAAAAGCAAAAAGAACGATTTCATGAAAAGTTTGGAAGAAGATTATGCCGTATTCATAGTGGAGGGGCTCCGCTGAATGGTAAACTTGTATTAGAAATGAGTTATTATGGAATTCAGATAATTAACGGATATGGAATGACAGAAATGTGTGGACACATATGCAATAATATTCATACACTAGAGAAGCCTAGTGCTGTGGGAATACCGTTTCGAAATGATGTGGTAATTAAAATTGCACCAGATCAGGAGATACTTATTAAGGGACCTAATCTGATGCTAGGTTATCGGAACATGGATCGAAGTGAAGCTTTTACGGAAGATGGCTTTTTAAAAACTGGAGATTTGGGATGTATAGATGAAGATGGAGATTTACATATTATTGGCCGAAAGAAAAATATAATTCTATTAAGTAATGGAGAAAATGTCTATCCAGAAGAGTTAGAGGCATTGCTTAAGGGGATAGAAGGGGTATTGCAGGTATCTGTATTTGAATGGGAAAACCAGATTACGGCCTTGATTTATCCAGATAGCACTTTAAATCATGAAAAAATAAAAGAAGGAGTTACTGGGCTTAATAAAAAACTTGCTGCATATAAGAGAATAACAAAAGTTTATTTTCGTGAGAAGCCTTTTCCTAAGACGGGGTCATCAAAGATTGATAAGAACCAGTTAATTGAGGAGTTTAAGAAGGCAAATCTGACGAAGTATGTGCCTCTTAATTCAGAGGAAGAAAAACTAATTGCTAAAACAATTTCGCAAGTTCTAGTCTGTGATGAATTAATCGGAGCACTAGATAATTTTTTTGCATTAGGAGGAAATAGTTTGACTGCGTTGGCAGTAGCAGCAAAGTTAGAAATAAATCCGCAAATGTTATATGAACATCCTAATGTTCGTGATTTAGCAAAGGCAGTTGAACAAAAAAAATCAGATATTTTACAGGATGAAAGTTATGTAAATGATTTGATAACCCATACAAAATACTCTGTAAATGAAAAGGAGATAAAAAATATTCTGCTTACAGGTGCAACTGGTTATTTGGGGGCACATATATTACAGGAACTGGTTCGTAAAGATAATGTCAGAGTTTATTGTCTTGTTCGTTCAAAATCAAAGATAGAGAAGGTTTATCAATATTACTTTGGAGAAGTCTTGCCCAATAGGGTGGTTCTAGTAACTGGAGACATTGGAAAAGAGAGAATGGGAATAACTTCAGAATTATATGACAACATGGTGAATAAAATTGATACGGTTATTCATGCTGCGGCAAACGTTCATCATGTTGGGGATAGTGAAGCATTTATGAATACTAATTATTATGGAACAAAACGAATAATAGAGTTCTGCAAACAGGCAGATGCGGTACTCCATTTTGCTTCATCCTATGTTTCAAGTGGTTTTGCAGTTGTTCCAATACATTCAGATGTTTCCGTATTTACAGAGCAGATGCTATACATAGGACAAGACTATAAACAGAATATTTATGCCCATACAAAGTATTTGTCTGAAGTGGAAATATTAAAAGAAAGGGAAAAAGGATTAAAGGCAAATATCTATCGAATGGGGTGTTTGACTAGCCGGAGAAAAGATGGTGTATTTCAGATAAATAGAGAGGAAAATGGTCTGTTAAAGCGTCTTAGAGGTGCACTGAAATTAAGAGTGTTTCAGGAGAATATGAAGTGGACGCCAGTTGATTTTACAGCTGTAGATGAGTGTGCAGATGCATTTGTGCGTTTAATCTTCTCAGGAAAGGTAAATCATATTTATCATATGTTTAATCCAAATACAGTGACAATGAAAGAGATAGGAGAACTGTATGGAGTAAATATTCAAAGCGTCTCGGAAAAGGAATTTCATGAGAAGGTAAGAAAACAGCTGGATGATGAGGAGATAGCGACATTATCATTTTATACAGAAATGATTGCTTGTTCAAAGCCGTTACGCATAGATAACAAAGAGACTGTAGAAGAACTAAAAAAACTAGGGTTTGAGTGGGGAATCAGTACAAAAGAATATATACAAGGGTTCATTGGTTAATAGTCCTTGCGAAATTAAATAAAAAAGAGAGTACAGTCCATTTCATTAGGAAGGAATGTACTCTCTATATTATTCTGCCATCAATGTTTTTATTAAGTATGCATAGACCTTCTGGCTTTTGTTCTTCCAATTGTTACAGATCGTTTTGGCTTCCTGTTCAGTAGAAACACTAAGATTGATTTCTACTATTTTAGAGCCTTGTTCTCTTACATAACAGGTTGCTACGAATTCGTCCTTTTTCTTTTCGTAATAGTCGGCTAGAATAGAAACTTCTTCACGGAGTTTGTATTTATTATCTCGTAAAAAAGTATCAATATCATTTCGTATGGCTTCAGAAATATCACCATCAAAGAAATGAATCGTTTCCCTGCCTGCTTGTGTAATTTTAAAGTAAGAACTATTACGGATTGTTTCAGAGGTAATTAAGTCAGCATCCTTCATTTCAGAGATAGACTGCTGGACATTAAAATAATTCGTGTAATCTTTTTCTAGAATGAAGTCCGTAATTTGCGCATTGGTTAATGGAAAATCGACTTTATCTAGCATATATAAAATAATTAATTTGTATAAAGTTGAAGCATCTGACTGCAAATTATATCTCCTTTCTAGCTGGTTGGAATAAACGGCCTTGCCAGGTGCTGCGTACGGCAAGCTGTTGATTTATTTTGTTCATGACTTCCCTTTTTCTCATACTCCAGGCTGGTGCCAGAAGCAAGTCTTTGGGACCATCACCAGTAATTCGATGGACTACAATATGTTCAGGCAAGATTTCCAAGCAGTGAATAACCAGATCCACATATTCTTCCATGGTTAAAATATGAAACTCATTTATATGATTTGCTAAATCTGTTCCTTTTATGACATGGAGAAGCTGCAGTTTAATTCCTTGGACTGGTAACTGGCTTACATAGGTTACACTGTTTAAAATGTCTCGTTCTGTCTCGTGTGGGAGGCCTACAATAATATGAACAATAGTTTCAATTCCTAAGTTGTATAGTTTCAAAACTGCATCGTCAAATACCGAGAGAGGATATCCACGGCGAATAAATGCAGCAGACTGTTCATTTGTTGTCTGCAAACCTAATTCTACCCATACAGGCTTTTTTTTATTTAAGCTGGATAATAATTCTAGTACATCATCTGGAAGGCAGTCAGGACGGGTTGCAATGGACAATCCTACAATATTCGGATGGGCAATAGCCTCCGTAAATAGTTTCTCAAGGTATGCGACAGGTGCATAAGTATTTGTAAATGCTTGAAAGTATGCAATAAATTTTGAACCGACAGATTTGGATCTGGATATGCCAGCAATTGCATTATCGATCTGTGCAGTCACAGAATCAGATTTTGGTGCAGCAAAATCTCCCGAACCACCTGTACTACAGAAAATGCAGCCGCCTACTCCTATTTTTCCATCACGGTTGGGACAAGTCATCCCACCGTTTAATGAAATCTTATATACTTTTTCACCATATGTCTGTTTTAAGTAATAATCTAAAGAGTAATAGCGTTTATCGTTCCAAATTTTCATGTTTTAATACCTTTCTAGCAAATCTTATTTTATGTGAGCCTTTACTGCATCACTAACAACTTGTGATACACGTGGGTCAAATGGTTCAGGAAGGATATTTACATCACTTACCTGATCGTCTGGAATTAAGCCTGCAATTGCTAATGCAGCAGCTAATTTCATTTCTTCTGTAATCTGTTTTGCACGTCCTTCTAAAGCTCCTTTGAAAATGCCAGGGAAAGCTACAACATTGTTTACCTGGTTAGGAAAATCAGAACGTCCGGTTCCTACAACTCTTGCACCAGCAGCTTTCGCAACATCTGGCATGATTTCAGGAACTGGGTTAGCCATTGCAAATAAAATCGCATCCTTATTCATAGATGCAACCATTTCAGATGTAACAATATTAGGAGCAGAAACTCCAATAAAGATGTCAGCACCTGCCAAGGCATCTTTTAAAAGCCCTGTTTTATTAGATAAATTTGTAACTTTCATCATATCTTGTTGCATCCAGTTCAGATTTGGTGTATTCTGAGATAGTATACCGACTTTGTCGCACATGATGATATTTTTGAATCCGTAGTTTAAAAGCAGTTTTGTAATTGCAATTCCAGCTGATCCAGCTCCGTTTACTACGACATTACAATCTTCTTTTGTTTTATTTACAACTTTAAGAGAATTGATAATTCCAGCCAATACTACAATAGCAGTACCATGCTGGTCATCATGAAATACTGGAATATCTAATGCCTGCTTTAAACGTTCTTCAATTTCGAAGCAGCGTGGAGCAGAGATATCTTCCAGGTTAATACCGCCAAATGCTGGTGCAATATTGATAACCGTTTTAATTATTTCTTCGGTATCCTGTGTATTAAGACAGATAGGGAAGGCATTTACATTGCCAAATTCTTTGAAAAGAACGGACTTACCTTCCATTACAGGCATGGCCGCATATGGTCCGATGTTACCAAGACCAAGAACGGCACTTCCATCAGAAACCACTGCAACAGTATTGGATTTTATGGTATACTTATATGCAGCTTCCTGATCCTGTGCAATTACTTTACAAGGCTCTGCAACTCCAGGTGTATAGGCCAGTGCTAAATCTTCTCTGGACTTCACTGTACATTTAGATGTGGTTTCTAATTTGCCATTCCATTTTTCATGTAAATTTAGTGCAATATCATTTGTCATACTGGTTCCTCCGTGTGCTAGTATTTGGAATATTATAATAACTATGCTTAATCATAACACTAGAATTTGTGTAAATCAAGGAAATTTAAAGACAGGTCTTCACACTAGGAAATAATTGGTGTATAATAGTAAGATACATAAATATATCTTTTTAACATCTTTGATCTAAAACAAATCTGTTCATGTATCCGTTATAAAGAAGGAGTTTAAAATTTATGAGTAATATATATGAAGGACTTTCTTTAGTAGAATTAAGAAAGATAGCTAAAGAAAAAGGCTTGAAAAACGTAACAATAATGAGAAAACAAGAGCTTATAGACAAGCTTTCTATGATAGAACAGCCTAATAAAGAAGAAAAGAGTGAAATAAAAGAACAGGCACTGAATCAGGATACGGTGAAAGCAGCCGCTCCAGCAGCGCAGCCTGTTGCTCCAGCAGCACACAATGTTTTGCAGGAAAGACCTGCTTTTAGGGCTGACAGAAGGGCCAGTGAAAATAAGGCTGATGTGAGAAGAAAAACAGAAGTAAGAAAGAATCCGGCGGTACGTGATGACCAAAGAAGAGATGAATTTACCCGTCAGACTGCTAATAATGGAAATACAGGGAATACAATGATGAACTCCAGTCAAGGAACAAGAGAATTTGTAAAAAGAGAAGAAAGTCCAAAACGAGAAGAAACAAGAGGTTTTGGAGTGCCTAGTGACATTGAACAGTTAGACAGTGGTGAGACAAAAGAAGGTATTCTGGAAGTATTGCCTGATGGATATGGTTTTATCAGGTGCGATAACTATCTTCCAGGAGAAAATGATGTATATGTATCTCCTGCACAGATCCGCAGATTTAATTTAAAAACGGGAGATATTGTAGTTGGAAATACAAGAATCCGTAATCAGAATGAAAAATTCAGTGCTCTTTTATATGTAAAGAGTGTCAATGGACTGCATCCATCAGAAGCCATGCACTGTAAGAAATTTGAAGACCTGACACCAATATTCCCAAATGAGCGTATTCATCTGGAGCTTCCTGGTGGAGGAGTTGGCCTTCGTATGGTAGATTTAATCAGTCCAATTGGAAAAGGACAAAGAGGAATGATTGTATCTCAGCCAAAGGCTGGAAAGACCACGTTATTAAAACAGGTTGCAAGAGCCATTACAACGAATCATCCAGAGATGAACCTTTTAATTCTTTTAATTGATGAACGTCCTGAAGAAGTGACAGACATAAAAGAATCAATCGAAGGTAAAAATGTTGAAGTTATTTACTCAACGTTTGATGAATTACCAGAAAATCATAAACGAGTATCGGAAATGGTGATTGAGCGTGCAAGACGTCTTGTTGAGCATAAGAAGGATGTCGTGATTCTGTTAGACAGCATTACTCGTTTAGCAAGAGCTTATAACTTAACTGTTCAGGCAAGTGGAAGAACGTTATCTGGTGGTCTGGATCCAGCAGCATTATATATGCCAAAGAAATTCTTTGGTGCGGCTAGAAATATGCGTGAAGGCGGAAGCCTTACTATTTTAGCAACTGCTTTGGTAGACACAGGAAGCCGTATGGACGATGTTGTGTTTGAAGAATTTAAGGGAACAGGTAACATGGAACTTGTTCTTGATCGGAATTTGTCAGAAAGAAGAATATTCCCAGCAATTGACCTTCCAAAATCTAGTACAAGAAGAGATGATCTTCTGTTAAACCAAAGTGAACTAGAAGCATCTTACCTAATGAGAAAAGCATTGAATAGCATGCGTTCCGATGATGCAGTGGAAAGGATCATTGACTTGTTTGTAAAAACAAAAAATAACAAAGAATTTGTGGAAATGATCAAGAAAGTAAAATTAATATAAAAGCTACAGTAAAACTGCTTGCATAAAAATGTAAGCTGTGATATAATGAACAAGCTGTGTGTGTGATGTACGATTTGTTGCACACAACTAGATCGGTTGGAACCGATTAATAATTTGAAGAGGTGAAAATATGAGAGAAGGAATACATCCTGATTATCATCAGGCAAAAGTAACATGTAACTGTGGTAATGAATTTGTGACCGGTTCAACAAAAGAAGATATTCATGTTGAAATCTGTTCCAAATGCCATCCTTTCTATACAGGACAGCAGAAAGCGGCAGCAGCTCGTGGAGCTATTGATAAGTTCAATCGTAAGTATGGCTTAAATAAATAAAAAAGAATGTAGGTTGAGGTTGTCAGATCTCAGCCTATTTTTTCATGTAAAAGAATATTCTTTTGCATATAGATGAATGACAGGAATCTGAATATGGAGGCATTTACAGGATGAAGATGTCAGGCATAGGTGGACAGGCGGTTATGGAAGGCGTCATGATGAAGAATCAGGACAAAGTAGCCATAGCCGTTCGAAAACCTGATGGTGAAATAGAAATAAAACAGGATACATTTCGCAGTTTAACGCAAAGAAATAAGTTTTTTGGAATTCCAATTCTACGAGGCATGGTTACCTTTGTAGAATCTCTGACGGCTGGGATGAAAGCGTTGGCGTATTCATCTAGCTTTTATGAAGAGGATGAGGTATCACCGACAAAGTTTGAAACAGCATTTAACCGGATTTTTAAAGAAAAGGCAGATGCGGTTATGATGGCATTAGCAGTGCTGTTTTCTATCCTGCTTACGATAGGCCTTTTTGTACTAGTACCTTTTGTTGGTGCTAACTTTTTAGATAAATTAATAGAATCAGCGGTAGTTCTGTCTATTTGTGAAGGGGCACTGCGTTTGGCATTATTTATTGTGTATGTGCTTTTGATTTCACAGATGAATGACATTAAGAGAGTTTTTATGTATCACGGAGCAGAGCATAAGACTATCAACTGTATCGAACATGGTTATGAGCTTACAGTAGAAAATGTAAGAATACAGTCCAAAGAACACAAACGATGTGGCACAAGTTTCATGGTTTATGTATTATTTTTCAGTATTGTATTTTTTACTTGCATCCAGGTGGAAAATTATTTTCTGAAAATGGTTCTTCGTCTGCTTTTGATTCCAGTGATAGCAGGAGTATCGTACGAGTTCATTCGTTTTGCGGGAAAGAGCAATTCTAAAATCATGCATATTTTAAGTCGTCCTGGCATGTGGGTGCAAGGATTGACAACCAAGGAACCAGATGATGCCATGATAGAAGTTGCAATCCGTTCAGTAGATAGTGTTTTTGACTGGAAAACATTTGTAGAAGGGTTTAACGGGCAGACAGATGAAGTAAAACCCAAGAGGCGAGGTTTTCTTGAAGATGATCCAGTTACTGAAGAGGATGACCTTGATGAAATCTATGAAGAAGAACAGGCAGACGAAGAAATGGCAGTAGTGACAGATTCTGGGGGACAGCAGTTATTTAATGACTGTGGGGATATTATGCCTGGTTTCCTAGAAGAAGAGAAGGATGATGTGCTGGATGCTTTAGATCGCTATTTTGAAAGAAAAGAGAAGAAATAATGGCAACGTTAGAACAGTTATGGACAGAAGGAACAGAGGCTCTGGAAGCAGCAGGAGTGGAGGAAGCCAGTTTAAATGCATGGTATCTTCTTTCAGAAGCTTTTTCCATTACGAGGGCATCTTATCTTCTTAGCAGGGGAAAAGAAGCCGGTGTGGAAGAAACAGGCCGGTATCTTGGCTGGATAGCAGTACGGGCAACCCGTTATCCTTTGGAGTATATTCTTGGAAAACAGGAATTTATGGGACTGTCTTTTAAAGTGAATGAAAATGTTCTGATTCCAAGACAGGATACAGAAATTCTGGTAGAAGGCGTTTTAAACAGTGCAAAGGGAAAAAAGGTACTGGATATGTGTACTGGCTCTGGATGTATTGCAATTAGTCTTGCTAAGTTAGGAAATGCTTTAGAAGTTCATGGGGTGGACATATCCAGAGAAGCACTAATGGTGGCAAAAGAAAATGCGGATCATAATCAAGTGCAGGTTGAATTTGTGGAAAGCAATCTTTTTGGGAATGTAACAGGAAAGTATGATATTATTGTTTCTAATCCGCCTTATATTGAAAGTAAGGTAATAGAAACTTTAATGCCTGAAGTAAGAGAGTTTGAACCTGTGCTTGCGTTAGATGGAACGGAAGACGGGCTGTATTTTTATAGAGAAATCAGCAATGCTGCACCTGAGTATCTGACAGAAGAAGGAGAAATCTTCTTTGAGATAGGATACAATCAAGGTGAGGCGGTAACAAATATACTGAAAGCAGCTGGATTTGCTTATGCACAGGTGCGTAAGGATCTTGCAGGTTTAGATCGGGTAGTATATGGTAGATTGAGATAAGTAAGAGGAGACATATAAAATGTTTGATAAGTTAGAGGAGATTGTTAGAAGACAACAAGAAATAGTAAATGAATTAAATGAACCAAGTGTAGTAAATGATCAGGCTCGTTTCCGTAAGCTTATGAAAGAGCAGACAGACTTAGCGCCTATTGTAGAAAAATATTTAGAGTACAAAGAAGCTAAGGCTGGTATTGAAGACAGCTTAGCAATGTTAGAAGAAGAATCGGATGAAGAGTTAAAAGAACTTGCGAAAGAAGAATTAAATGACTGTAAAGAACGTGCTTCTGTTTTAGAACAGGAAATTAGAATTCTTCTTCTTCCAAAGGATCCTAATGATGATAAAAACGTTATTGTTGAAATTCGTGGCGGTGCAGGTGGTGATGAAGCTGCTTTATTTGCAGCCGAGTTATATCGCATGTATTGCCGTTACGCAGAACGTAACCGCTGGAAAGTGGACTTAATGAACCTGAACGAAAATGGAATTGGTGGATTTAAAGAAGTTATCTTTATGATAAATGGACAGGGAGCCTACTCTAAATTAAAATATGAGAGTGGCGTACACCGTGTACAGCGTATTCCAGTAACAGAATCAGGCGGCAGAATCCATACTTCAACTGCTACAGTAGCAATTATGCCAGAAGCAGAAGAAGTGGATGTACAGATTGATATGAATGACTGCAGATTTGATGTATTTCGTGCTTCTGGAAATGGTGGACAGTGTGTCAATACAACAGACTCTGCTGTCCGTTTAACACATATTCCAACAGGCATTGTTATTTCCTGCCAGGATGAGAAGTCCCAGTTAAAGAATAAGGATAAGGCGTTAAAAGTGCTTCGCTCCAGATTATATGACTTAGAACAGCAGAAAGCACATGATGCAGAAGCGGAGGCAAGAAGAAGCCAGGTAGGCAGCGGGGATCGTTCTGAAAAAATCAGAACTTATAATTTCCCTCAAGGCCGTGTAACAGATCATAGAATTAAATTTACTTCTCATAGATTAGAAGAAATTTTAGATGGGGATTTATTTGAAATAATTGACAATATTATTGGAGCAGATCAGGCAGCAAAACTTGCCAAAATGAACGAAAATTAAAATACTGTCTATGCCCAGTATAAAATAAGGCCTTTCCTGCACTTGTAAAGTGGAGGGAAGGCCTTTTGCCCTGTTAAATATGGAAAAATAAAATTCTAAACTAATTGAGAAAATATTATAAATGTGATACTATATTTCCAAAAGTTTCGGATGCACAAACCGAAAAAGATTCGGAGGGCAGGGGAAGTGTTTCGTTTTAGAAAAAAAATTTTAACAACTACACAGATTATTGCTTATGGTTTTTTTATTACCATAATTATTGGGGCATTGCTCTTAATGCTTCCTATTTCATCTAAGAGTGGGGAATGGACGAACTGGGTAGATGCATTATTTACTGCTACTACATCTGTTTGTGTAACTGGTTTGACTACGGTTAGTACATTAGATCACTGGAATTTTTTTGGACATCTGGTGATTCTGGTACTTATTCAATTTGGTGGATTAGGTATCGTAACATTTGCAACAGCAATGCTTCTTATATTAGGAAAGCGTATTACATTGCGTGAAAGAATGTTAATTCAAGATGCATATAATTTAGATACTTTAAGAGGACTTGTAAAACTGACAAAGAAGATTATGAAAGGAACGTTTATTGTAGAGGGGATAGGAGCAATTTTATATTGTTTTGCATTCGTTCCACAGTTTAAGTTTGTGAATGGATTTCAAAAGTCCGTTTTTTTGTCAGTATCAGCATTTAGCAATGCAGGAATGGACTTGCTTGGAAATAATAGTCTGGAATTTTATCGAGGGAATTTATTAATAAATGTTGTGACTATGACATTGATCATTTTAGGGGGACTGGGATTTCCAGTATGGTGGGACTGTATTCGTATTGCACGCTATCAGAGAAAGCAGAGAAAGCCAATAGGTGAACTTATAAGAAAATTTGAGTTACATTCAAAAATAGTTTTTACCGTAACGGCTTTTCTTATACTAGGCGGATTTGTTTTAATCCTTCTTATTGAATGGAATAATCCAGATACGTTAGGAAAGCTTTCATGGTGGGAAAAAGGATTAGCAGCTATGTTTCAGTCGGTTACTCTTAGAACAGCAGGATTCTTTACAATTCCACAAAATGCATTTCACGATGCCAGTTCTTTTGTATTTTTAATTCTGATGTTTATTGGTGGTTCACCATCTGGTACAGCTGGCGGAGTAAAAACAGTAACGGTTGCTATGCTTTGTTTAGCAGCCTGGTCTGTTGTAAAAGGAAGAAAAGATACGGAAGTGTTCCATAGGAAAATAAAGAGCTGGTACATTAAAAAGGGACTTGCAGTAGTATTGATCAGTTTTACGGCAATGATGGTGACTGCCATGCTGCTTCTTATAATAGAAGAAAAACCATTTTTAGACATTTTATATGAAGCAGCTTCGGCAATTGGTACGGTTGGTTTAACAAGAAATATAACGGGTACATTATCGACAGCAGGAAAACTTATAGTAATTTGTGCTATGTATTTAGGAAGAATAGGACCAATTACAATGGCACTGTTTTTTAATACAAAGAAAGTAAAAACTGGTGGAAGGACACTTCCGGAAGAAAGAATTATTGTAGGATAAAGAGGATGATGAAATGGCAAAGAAAGAGTTTGTAGTATTTGGGTTAGGCAGATTCGGAAAAAGCGTAGCAGCGACATTAGCAGAAAGTGGCTGCAATGTACTGGTTGTAGATAGTAACCAGGAAAAAATTCAAGAGCTTGCGGATATTGTTACTTATGCTGTAAAAGGAGATGTAGCAGATGTAGAAATGCTGGAATCTCTTGGACTTAGCAATTTTGACGGTGCAATTGTTGCAATTGGTGAAAATCTGGAGGCTAGTGTTATGGTAACCATTTTAGCTAAGGAAATGGGGATTCCTTATGTCATGGCAAAAGCACAGAATGAGCTGCATGCAAAAGTATTAAAAAAAGTAGGTGTGGATCAAGTTGTATTTCCAGAGAAGGAAACGGGAATACGTGTTGCCCACAATTTAGTGATGGGCAATTTCTTCAATGCCATAGAATTATCTTCTAATTTCAGTATTCTGGAACTGGATGTTCCAGAAGAATGGGATGGGCATTCTCTAAAAGAGTTAAATATTCGTGCAAAGCATAGTTTAAATGTAATCGGAATTAAGAAAGCATCTGAAATGAATATTAATCCAGCACCAGATGAGAAGCTGTCAAAAGAAGATGTACTTATTGTAATCGGAGATAATGATTCATTAAACAGGATAAAAGAAAAAGTAAAATAACAGCATGGAGGTTTTACATGATAAGCAGTACCAGCAATAGCCGGATAAAGAATATTAGCAAGCTTCTGAAAAGCAGTAAAGAAAGAAAAGAAAAAGGCGTTTTTATTGTAGAAGGCATTAAAATGTTTCTTGAAGCAAAAAAACTTGGATTAATTGTAAAAGCGTATTTTTCAGAGAGCCTTTTTAAAGACTGGGTACAGGACATTAATTTTAAGGAAATTGATTATGAAGTAGTGGACGACAAGGTATTTAGAGAAATTTCAGATACGATTACACCACAGGGAGTTGTTGCAATTGTACGTATGGCAAAGATTCAATTGGATGATTTATTTGATACAGAATCTATGTGTCTTGTGTTTTTGGAAAATTTAAGAGATCCAGGAAACTTAGGCACAATTGTGCGTACAGCTGAAGGAGCAGGGATATCAGCGATTATTTTAAGTAAAGAATCAGTTGATATTTATAATCCAAAGGTAGTCAGATCTACGATGGGTTCTATTTTCCGTATGCCTGTTTTATATGTAGATGATATAAGAATGGCAATGAAAAAGGCTCAGGAAGCAGGAACTGTTTTGTATGCTGCCCATTTGAAAGGGAGAAAGTTTTATGATGAAGTAACATATGAAAAAAAAGTAGGGATTGTTATCGGAAATGAAGCAAATGGCCTTACGAAAGAAACCGCTGATCAGGCGGACTGTTATATTAAGATTCCGATGAGTGGCCAAGTGGAATCATTAAATGCAGCAGTTGCTACTTCGATTATAATGTATGAGGTATACAGGCAAAGAAGAAACAGCTGAAAAAAATTTTAATAATCTGTAGTATAAATTAAGATTTATATTATAGATTAAGGAATCCTTACGTTTGTCTTAAATACCTGCAAATCGCTTGTTTTTGCAAATTTTTTAGAGTAAAATGAGACCATAAAAAATAGAAATGTGAGGTGAGAATGATGGAATCTTTAACACTTATATGGCTGATTGCATTGGCAATATTTATTGTAATTGAAATTATAACGTTAGGTTTAGCGACAATATGGTTTGCCTGCGGTGCATTAGCTGCATTTGTTGCAAGCCTGCTAGGTGTTAATGTGCAAGCACAATTTGTTTTGTTTACCGTCGTTTCGCTAGCTTCCTTATTTACGGTGAGGCCTTATGTTGCTAAAAAATTTACTAGTGAACGGATTAAAACGAATTGTGAAAGCTTAATTGGAAAAAGTGCCCGTGTAGTTGAGAAAATAGATAATATTAATGAGACAGGAGTTGTCTTTATTAATGGCTTGGAGTGGACTGCTCGAGCAGAAAATGATGCAATTGTTGATATAGGAAAGTTTGCACAGATAGTAGAAATTAAGGGTGTTAAGTTAATTGTAAGAGAAATGAAGGAGGAAAAAATAGTATGAAAGAGCTTACATTGGTATTAGGAATTGTTGCTATTGTACTAGTATTATTGCTTGTTACATCTTGTGTGAAGATTGTACCTCAGGCACATGCCTATATTTTAGAAAGATTAGGTGGCTATCAGAAAACCTGGGATGTAGGCCTGCATTGGAAATGGCCTTTTATTGAGAGGGTTGCGAAAAAGATTAATTTAAAGGAGCAGGTAGTAGATTTTCCACCACAGCCAGTTATTACAAAGGATAATGTTACAATGCGTATTGACACGGTTGTATTTTATCAGATTACGGATCCAAAGCTTTATGCATATGGGGTAGAAAATCCCATTGTAGCTATTGAGAATTTAACAACAACTACATTACGTAATATTATTGGTGATTTGGAATTAGACCAGACACTTACTTCTAGAGAAACAATTAATGCCCAGATGCGTGCAAATCTAGACAGTGCTACGGATCCATGGGGAATTAAAGTAAATCGTGTGGAACTAAAAAATATTATTCCGCCACAGGCAATTCAGGAATCCATGGAGAAACAGATGAAAGCGGAACGTGAACGAAGAGAAGCTATTCTGATTGCAGAAGGGGAAAAGAAATCAACTATTCTTGTTGCAGAGGGTAAGAAACAGTCTGTTATTCTGGAAGCCCAAGCGGAAAAAGAAGCTGCTATTTTAAGAGCAGAAGCCAAAAAAGAAGCAATGATCCGTGAGGCAGAGGGGGAAGCAGAAGCAATTGCCAGAGTTCAGGAAGCCAATGCCAATGGTATCCGTTTCTTAAATGAAGCGAAACCAAGTAATGCGGTTATTCAGTTAAAAAGCTTAGAGGCATTTGAAAAGGTAGCAGATGGCAAATCTACAAAAATTATTATTCCGTCCGAGATTCAGAATATGGCTGGAATGGTGAAGTCACTTACTGAAGTTGGAAAAGAATAAAGGAGAATTAGTTTTTATAAGGTAAAATATTGGCAGGGAATAAAATTCCCTGCCGTATTCTGTTTCTGTTCAGAAAGTTATTTTAGGAACAGTTTATAAAAATGTTTCAATTATTTACCGTTTATATATTGACGAAATGGATAAAGTATCATATCGTATAATTAAAACACAAAATGAATAATTATACAGGAGGGACGCATATGAATTTAAAAGGAAGAAGTTTTTTAACATTAAAGGATTTTACGCCTGAGGAGATTACATATTTAATTGATTTGGCAGCTGATTTAAAAGCTAAGAAAAAGCAAGGAATTACAGGTAATAGCTTAAAAGGAAAAAATATTGCACTCATTTTTGAAAAACCATCTACAAGAACAAGATGCTCTTTTACGATCGGATGTATTGACGAAGGTGGGCATCCTGAATATTTAGGAAAAGATGATATACAGTTGGGATATAAAGAAAGCATTGAAGATACAGCACGTGTCCTTGGCAGAATGTTTGATGGAATTGAATTTCGTGGATTTAAGCAGGAACATGCAGAAATGCTGGCAAAATACAGTGGTGTTCCAGTTTGGAATGGCTTGACAGATGATTATCA
This sequence comes from [Clostridium] polysaccharolyticum, assembly GCF_900111595.1. Taxonomy (GTDB): domain Bacteria; phylum Bacillota; class Clostridia; order Lachnospirales; family Lachnospiraceae; genus Clostridium_AI; species Clostridium_AI polysaccharolyticum. Next base: position 17,331 of record NZ_FOHN01000003.1, read on the forward strand.
TCCAACACAGATTTTAGCAGACTGTTTAACATTAAAAGAACAGTTTGGCCAGTTAAAAGGGCTGAAATTAGTGTATGTTGGTGATGGAAGAAATAATATGGCCAACAGTTTAATGATCGGGGCAACTAAACTGGGAATACATTTTACGAATATTGCACCAAAATCATTATGGCCTAAGGAAGAGTTAATTAAGCTCTGTGAAGGATATGCAAAAGAATCTGGAAGCAAAATTGAAATAACAGATGATCTTAATGCGGTAGAAGGTGCAGATGCAATTTATACAGATGTATGGTGTTCTATGGGGGAAGAAGATAAAGCAGCAGAACGGATAGCTCTTTTACAGCCATATCAGGTAAATAAAGAAATGTTTGCAAAAACCAAAAAGGATAGTACGATTTTCCTGCATTGCCTTCCGGCTGTAAAAGGAAAAGAAGTGACGGAAGATCTGTTTGAACAATTTGCTGATATTATATTTGATGAGGCAGAAAACAGAATGCATACAATTAAGGCTGTTATGGTAGCTACATTAGGAGAACAATAATAGTTTAGTTCTGTTTTATTATTGCATAATTTTGTGTCGGAAGATACTTGTTTGAAAGGAGACGTAGAATGCTTGAAAATGACAAGAAAATGGATAGCTTAATTAAGGAATACGCTGGTTATTGCCAAAACACATTTCAAATTGATCCTGAATTGTATACAAAGTATGAAGTAAAAAGAGGATTACGGGATATTAGTGGAAAAGGCGTGTTAGCAGGACTGACGGATATTTCGGAGATCCGTTCTTATACCATAGTAGACAGTGAGATAGTTCCTTGTGATGGAAAACTGTTTTATCAGGGGATTGACATTGAAGATATTGTACATGGTTTTATAAAAGAAGATCGTTTAGGATTTGAAGAGACCGTTTATCTTCTTTTATTTGGCCATCTTCCAAAGAATGAGGAATTAACTTCTTTTTGTGAATTATTATCTTCTTATCGTGAAACATTGCCTACTGGTTTTGTTCGTGACATAATTATGAAAGCACCGAGTAAGGATATGATGAATACATTAGCTAGAAGTGTTTTAACACTATATGCTTATGATGATAATGCAGATGATACTTCGATTGAAAATGTTCTTCGCCAATGCATGCAGCTAATAGCACTTTTTCCAATGTTATGCGTATACGGATATCAGGCATATAGCCACTATCATGATGGCAACAGTCTGTTTATTCATCAGCCGGTAAGAGAGTTTTCTACTGCAGAAAATATTCTGCATATGTTAAGGCAAGACAGTTACTTTACTCCATTAGAAGCGAAGATATTGGATTTGGCATTGGTATTGCATGCGGAGCATGGTGGAGGCAATAACTCTACATTTACTACTCATGTAGTTACTTCATCTGGTACAGATACTTATTCTTCAGTAGCAGCATCTTTAGGTTCTCTTAAAGGGCCAAGACATGGCGGGGCAAATATTAAAGTGGTGCATATGATTGAAGATATGAAGCAGAAGGTAAAAGACTGGACAGACGAAGAAGAAGTAAAACAGTATCTTTCAGACCTGCTGAATAAAAAAGCATTTGATAAGGCTGGCCTGATTTATGGAATGGGTCACGCAGTATATTCCATATCAGATCCTAGAGCAAGAGTATTCAAAAGCTTTGTGGAACGGTTATCGGTAGAAAAAGGCATGACAGAAGAATTTGGTCTGTATTCTATGGTAGAAAGGCTTGCACCTGAAGTAATTGCAAAAGAGAGACGCATTTATAAAGGCGTTAGTGCCAATGTAGACTTTTACAGCGGATTCGTATATAATATGCTTGGTTTGCCAACAGAGCTGTTTACACCAATATTTGCGATGGCACGTATTGCAGGATGGTCAGCACACCGTATAGAAGAAATTATTAATGATGGTAAAATTATAAGACCAGGTTATAAGAGTGTATCAGCCCACAAGGCGTATTGTCCAATGGACGAAAGAAAATAGGATAGATATAACGTGTAGGAAAGAAGAAAAAAGCATGAATCAGATACCACAGGCTATATTGAAAACAAAGGCTATAGGAAAAAAGATATTTTATTTTGATGAGATTGATTCAACCAATCTGGAAGCAAAGAAACATAAAGAAGAAGTGGATAGTAATGGAATGGTGTTTTTGGCAGAGCAGCAGAATCAGGGCAGAGGAAGGCTGGGACGGACCTGGGTGTCTCCAAAGGAAACAGGAATCTGGATGAGCATTTTGTTAAAACCAGATTTCGATGCCCAATTAGCGTCTCAGGTTACACTCTTAGCGGCACTTGCAGCAGCAGATGCCATTCGGCAGGCAACGAAGCAGGATTGTCGAATAAAATGGCCTAATGACCTTGTTCTCAATGGGAAGAAAGTCTGTGGTATTTTAACGGAAATGGGAGCTTGTGATGGACAAGTGCAGTACATGGTTGCAGGAATTGGGATTAATGTAAATACAGAGTGGTTTCCAGAAGAAATTAAGGAAACAGCTTCATCTTTAAGGATAGAAGGTGGAATCGTTTATTCACGGGAAGAGATCATTGCAGAACTGCTAAATAGCTTTGAAGTATACTATGATGAGTTTTGTGCAAGTGGAAGTTTAAGGAGTGTTGTAAATTACTATAATTCGCTGTTGATCAATAAAGGGAAAAAAGTTAAAATAGTAGAAGCTGTGAAGACAGACATTGGAATTGCCCTTGGAATTGATGAAACAGGTGGACTTAAAGTGCAGACAGAGGATGGAGAAGAACGAACCATTATATCAGGAGAAGTGTCCGTTCGTGGTTTGTATGGATATGTCTAATGTTTTGAAAGCACAGAACAGGCAAGATTATGAGTAGACTATGCAAAATCCGCTTGTGGAGGTATTTAGATGGATTTAGAAAATAGAGTGTTATGTGCGTCTAGTGCGTATGAGGAAAAATATTATTTTAATGAGTTTTATTCAGGAATTCCAACAGCAATTCAGGAAGAACTGCAGATTATGTGTGTGACATTCACATCGGAAGTTGGTGGAATTTTAAGTCTGGAATATGATGAAGAAGGTAATTTATCACTATCCGTGGCAGCAGATGAAGGGGATCTGCTTTATGATGAAATCGGTAGTGGTTTAAAGATAAAAGAAATGCAGAGAAATAAGAATGAGCTGTTTGAAGCACTTGAAACTTACTACAAGGTTTTTATATTAAAACAGGATTTATCAAGTTTGATAGAGGAAGACTGAAATCAAAATCTGAAAGGAGAAATGTCATGATTAGACATATCGTTTTATTTGATTTTGCCAAAGAGGCAGAAGGGAAAACAGCTATTGAAAATGCAGTGATTGCAAAAGATATGCTGTTAGCATTGCAAGATAAGATCCATGTTCTTAGAAGAATGGAAGTTGGGATTAATGAACAAGGTGCAGATGAAACTAATTATACGTTAAGCCTGACTTGTGATTTTGACTCTTTAGAAGATCTGCAGATTTATCAGACACATCCAGAGCACTTAAAAGTAGGAAGCTTTATTGGAAAGGTAAAAACACGGAGAAGCTGTGTGGATTATGAAATTTAGGGTGGGAGCATATGATTTTAACAGTAGATATCGGAAATACAAATATAACAATTGGAATGTTTGAAGGAAATAAAGTAGTTGGAACATTTCGGATGACCACAAACATCGTAAGAACATCGGATGAATATGGCATTTTCATAAAAGATGTTATTCGTGCAAAAGGATTTGATGGTGATGTAGAAGGTGTCATTATTTCAAGCGTTGTGCCAAAGATTATGTATTCTTTTGAAAATGGAATTATCAAATACCTGAATACAAAGCCAATCTGTGTAGGCGTTGGAACAAAAACAGGGATTCGTATAGAGGCCAGAAATCCTTCCGAAGTAGGGGCAGATCGTATTGTAGATGCAGTGGCAGCATATGATTTATACGGTGGTCCAGTTCTTGTTATTGATTTTGGAACAGCAACTACATTTGATGTGGTTTCAGAAGAAGGTGCTTTTATTGCAGCGATTACCTGTCCGGGAATCAAGCTGGCAGCTAATGCATTATGGTCTGGAACAGCAAAACTTCCAGAAGTGGAAATCAAGAAGCCATCTTCTATTTTAGCGAAAGATACAATAACAAGTATGCAGGCTGGATTAGTTTATGGATATATTGGACAAACTGAGTATATTATAAAAAAGGTGAAAGAGGAGTTAGATGTAGAAGAACTTCGTATCGTAGCAACTGGCGGGTTAGGAAAAATAATAGTGGATGAAACAGACTTAATTGATGTTTATGACCCAGACCTGACCTTATACGGATTGAAGTTAATTTACGATAAAAATAAAAGGTAGTTAGAATGAGTTTACAGATAGGAAATGTCAAAATAGATGGAAACTTAGCACTAGGACCTATGGCAGGCGTAACAGACCTGCCATTTCGTGTGTTATGTAAAGAACAGGGGGCAGACCTGATTTACACGGAAATGGTAAGTGCGAAAGGCATATATTATAAAAATAAAAACACAGATGCATTGTTAGAAATTGATGAGAGTGAGAGACCAGTTGCATTGCAGCTTTTCGGTTCAGATCCTGAAATAATGGGGAGTATGGCAGCACAGATTGAGTATAGGAATTTTGATATTCTAGATATTAATATGGGCTGTCCAGTTCCTAAGGTAGTGAACAATGGAGAAGGTTCCGCTATGTTAAAGACTCCTAAGTTAGCAGGAGAAGTAGTGGAAGCTGTTGCAAAATCAATCAAAAAGCCAGTATCCGTTAAATTTCGAATTGGTTTTGAAGGAATAGATGAAAATATTGTAGACTTTGCAAAGCGAATGGAAGCAAGTGGAGCAAAATTAATTGCTGTTCACGGAAGAACAAGGGCACAATATTATAGTGGGACTGCAGACTGGGATATCATAAGACAGATAAAGAAGGCAGTTTCCATACCAGTTCTGGGAAATGGTGATGTGTTCACACCACAGGATGCAAAAGCAATGTTAGAACAGACCGAGTGCGATGGGATTATGATTGCAAGGGGCGTTCGAGGGAATCCGTGGTTATTTAAAGAGGTTAAAGCATATTTGGAACATGGGGAATTGATTCCAAAACCAAGCTGTGAAGAATTAGTTGGAATGGTGCTTCGTCATGGAAGGCTTCAAGTGAAGTGGAAAGGCGAAAATATTGGTATTAAAGAGATGAGAAAACATGTGGCATGGTATACAACGGGGTATAAAAATTCAGCAAAGTTAAGAAGCAAAGTAAATGAAATTAATACGTATGCAGATTTAGAGAAAGTCATGTATACGTTTTTGGATATGAACCAGAAGACACAAACGTTTTAAATCAGGAGGAATTATGGAATGTCTAATCAAGTAAATCTTTTAGTGGCCCAGTCAGGAGGACCTACTGTCGCAATCAATGCAAGTCTTGCAGGCGTAATTAGCCAATCAATGGCAAGTGGAAAGATTGATAAAGTTTTCGGTGCAAAAAACGGAATACAAGGAGTATTGAAAGAAGAGCTTATTGTATTGTCTGACATATTTGATAATGAGGAGAAAATAAAAGATTTACAACATACGCCATCAATGTATCTTGGGTCTTGCCGTTATAAGTTAAAAGATCCGCATCAAGATGAATCCGATTATTTAAGAATTATCGAAGTATTAAAAAAGCATAATGTAAAGTATTTTTTTTATATTGGTGGAAATGATTCCATGGATACGGTTGCAAAGCTTTCAAAGTATGCAGAAGATATGAACGATGAAATTTATGTTATGGGGGTTCCAAAAACAATTGATAATGATTTAAGGGCAATTGACCATACACCAGGTTTTGGAAGTGCGGCGAAATATATTGCTACATCCATTTTAGAAATTGCACATGATACAGCTATTTATGATATGGAAAGTGTTCTTATTGTTGAAATTATGGGAAGAAATGCAGGATGGCTTGCGGCATCTAGTGTGTTAGCCAGGACAGAGTATTCCACAGCACCAGATTTAATTTATCTTCCAGAAAGACCATTTTCCACAGCAAGTTTTGTAAATGACGTGCGCCAGCTTTTAAAAAAGAAAAAGCAGATTATCATTGCTGTTTCAGAGGGGATCTGTGATGTAGAAGGAACCTATGTTTCTTCACAGGAGGCCAATACCGATCAGTTTGGACATGTTCGTTTAAGTGGAACAGGAAAGTACCTTGAACACTTGATTCATGATACTATTGGATGCAAGGTCCGTTCTGTGGAGTTAAGTGTATTGCAAAGATGTGCATCCCATATTGCGTCACGCACTGATTTAGAAGAAGCATTTGAGTTAGGAAAACGTGGAGTAGACTACGCTATGGAAGGTGCTACAGGCTATATGGTCAGATTGCTTCGTACTTGTGAGGAACCATATACAGTAGAGTATAGCATTGAAGATATTGATAAAATTGCCAATGAAGAACGAAGAGTGCCACAGGAATGGATCAATGAGTCTGGCAATGATGTTACAGAAGAAATGGTAACTTATCTGAAGCCGTTGATTCAAGGGGAAAGTTTTGTAACGTATCAAAATGGACTGCCAAGTTACCTGTTCATAAAGCTCTAGATGAGATCTAGAAAACAAAGCAAACGAGATTGCATACTAGTAGATATAAACAAAGGAATATGAATAAGCAAATACTGCTTATTCATATTTCACAAAATTTTAAGTTTTTCAAGGTTTCTATTTGATTTTTTTAAGAAAAGAGAGTAATATACTTAATACAAAGACAAATGTTCGCGTATGAAAAACAGCAGAGGAAAGTTTGTATGCGAGAATATTTATATTACATACAACATCATAAGGGAAAGAGGGATTTTATTATGAGTGAAAGATTAAGAGTAGGTATTTTAGGTGCAACAGGAATGGTTGGCCAAAGATTCATTGCACTGTTAGAGAATCATCCTTGGTTTGAAGTAGTTACGGTAGCTGCAAGTCCAAGAAGTGCAGGAAAAACCTATGAAGAAGCTGTTGGCGGACGTTGGAAAATGGATACACCAATGCCAGAAGCAGTGAAGAATTTAGTAGTAATGAACGTAAATGAAGTAGAAAAAGTAAGCAGTTCGGTTGATTTTGTTTTTAGTGCTGTAGATATGTCTAAAGATGAAATTAAGGCAATTGAGGAAGCTTATGCAAAAACAGAAACACCTGTTGTTTCTAACAACAGTGCACATAGATGGACACCAGATGTTCCAATGATTATTCCAGAAGTAAACCCAGATCATGTTGAGGTTATCCAATATCAGAAAGAGCGTCTAGGAACTAAGAAAGGTTTTGTGGCAGTAAAACCGAACTGTTCTATCCAGAGTTACACACCAGCTTTAGATGCATTAAAGGAATTTGGTCCAAAGCTTGTAGTAGCAACAACATACCAGGCTATTTCCGGTGCAGGAAAAACCTTTAAGGACTGGCCAGAAATGGTTGAAAATGTTATTCCTTACATTGGTGGAGAAGAAGAAAAGAGTGAACAGGAACCTCTTAAAATCTGGGGCCATATTGAAGATGGCAAGATCGTAAAGGCAGAAGGACCAGTTATCACAACACAGTGTATCCGTGTACCAGTTTTAAATGGCCATACAGCAGCAGTATTTGTTAATTTTGAAAAGAAACCTACAAAGGAGCAGATTATTGAATGCTGGAGAAATTACAGTGGACTTCCACAGGAACTTGGTTTACCAAGTGCTCCTAAGAACTTTATCCAGTACCTTGAAGAAGACAACCGTCCACAGGTAAAATTAGATGTGGATTATGAAAATGGATTTGGTGTTTCTTTAGGAAGATTAAGAGAAGACAGTGTATTTGATTACAAATTCGTTGGTTTATCCCACAATACAGTCCGTGGTGCTGCAGGTGGTGCGGTATTATATGCAGAGTTATTAAAAGCAAAAGGCTTTATTGAGAAGAAATAATAAAACATATTGATAAAAAGGAAAGCATTCCATATTTTTTCAATGGAATGCTTTCCTTTTATTTTTCAGGCAGATCGAATAGATATCTTATAAATGCAATCGTATTTTCCTTATTAGGTGAATTAAAGGTAACAGTTAATACGGGATGATCCTCGTAACCGCCCAGTTCTTTATACTTTTTACAATCCGATAAATCAATGCCAAATAAATATGGGTCACCGGATTCATAAGCAGGACTGTCTGTACCATTCATGATTTCATCAAATGAGATCTGGTTGTCTTTGCTGGTATCGTCACTGTTTGCATTGGTGGATGCCAGAATCAGTTTATCAGATAAAGCGGATTTTATATCATTTGGAAGATAAACCTCCAGGTTTTTCAGATTCCCGTAATAAGCATGTCTCCTAAAGTCTTCTGGAGATGCAACGATAACGTCAATAGCACCCGTATACATAAGCGTAGTTAGTTTTTCATCACCAGACATTGGAGAGCCGTTACCTGCTTGAAAATAAAAGTTATCATCAATATTCACAAGATGGTATTTATCCCCATGGAACTGTTCTGCCAATTCATCGTGCATGTGGTTGACTGCATCGTCATTTAATTCATCCATAAGGACAGCAACGTATAAAATCTCTTTTTTATGAGGACCAAATACTACAGTTCCTAAGTAGATTACAAATGCTGCAACTACTAGTATTATCGCAGATTTTAAGAGATAATAGTCTTTGATAAATTCCCATTTTTCTTTTGTACTAAGTTTTTTCCAAGTTTCTTTTACCTTGGGTTCTTCTTGCCTGTTATTATAAATAGAAGCATCGTCATCTAAAACTGTTTTTTTAACTTCGTTTTCCTGCTGTTTTTTCTGTTCCATAACACCCATCCTTTTGTATGTAGTTTACTTAATATAGTGTATCATAGAGGCATGTATAAATAAACTCATATATTCTGAAATCTTTATAAATGATTTCAGACAGTGGAAGCATATACAAAAGAACCCCCACAATGTGAGGGCTCCTTTGCTAGATTAATTAAGGGTATTACGATATGTATGTCAAGTCTATACGACTTACGAAACACTAGATATTAGACTGGAAGTCTGCGTATGCACTACATCCATGTTCATGAACATCAAGTCCATCTTCTTCTTCCTGTCTTGTTACTCTTAGGCCAATTGTTTTGTTAATTGCAGTAAAGATGATGTAAGCGCTAATGAATACAAAAGCTCCAACAGCAGCAACACCTAAGCACTGAATTCCAAAAAATTTAAATCCACCACCGTAGAAAACACCTTTTTCTGTATCAAACAGTCCTGTGAGAAGTGTACCAATAATACCACATGCCCAGTGAACACCAGTTGCACCAACAGGGTCATCAATTTTAAGAACACGGTCAACAAATTCAATTACCAATACTACAGCGGCACCACAGATAAGACCGATCATAATAGAACCCCAATAAGAAACACAGTCACATCCAGCAGTAATACCAACAAGACCTGCAAGAGAACCATTTAGTGTCATGGAAACATCAGGTTTTCCATAACGAATCCAAGTAAGAGCTAAAGCAACTAATGTAGCAGCTGCAGCGGCTAAGTTTGTAGTAATTGCAATATCACCAAGACTTGAGTTGGCTTCAACAGTAGAACCACAGTTAAATCCAAACCAGCAGAACCAGAGAATAAATACTCCTAATGCACCAATTGGAAGGTTGTGTCCTGGAATAGCCTGTGGTTTTCCATTTTTGCCATATTTACCAATTCTAGGTCCAAGAATTTTAGCACCAACTAAGGCACACCAGCCACCAACTGCATGAACGGCAGTGGAACCAGCAAAGTCGTGGAAGCCTATGTCAGATAACCAGCCTCCGCCCCAGATCCAGTGACCTGTAACGGGGTAGATAAAGATAGAAATACAAGCACTGTATACTAAGTATGCAGAGAATTTCGTACGCTCTGCCATTGCCCCAGATACGATAGTAGCAGCAGTAGCACAGAACACTGTCTGGAAAATTAAAAATACTCCAAGTGGCAAGCCATTATATAATCCATCAGCATCTGCTAATTTAGAAGGATTGAAAAATCCGCTTGTTCCAATAACAGGATTGTCACCTCCGAACATAAGGGCAAAACCTATAATGAAGAAGAAAAGAGTTCCCATAACAAAATCCATCATATTCTTCATAATAATATTTCCAGAGTTCTTGGCTCTTGTAAAACCTGCCTCGACCATTGCAAAACCTGCTTGCATAAAATAGACCAGAAATGCACCAAGCATTGTCCAGACGATATTTAAATAAAATTGTGTATCCTGCATAATAACCTCTCTTTCTATGCGTTTGATGTTGTATTTCGATTAGGAATCAGCACGCATGATAAATAATTTTATTTCCGATTAATATTGTAGCTAGCATTTGAATGCTAAAGAGAAAGAGGACAACACTTTCTAAAAAGCATTATCCTCTTTGATAATTTATTTTCCATATTCTATTACAAAGTATGTATTACAAAGCTTTTTCTCCACGTTCACCAGTACGGATACGTACGGCATCTTCTACGTCGTAGATAAAAATTTTACCATCTCCATAGCTGCCGGTATTGATTTCTGCAACAACTCTTGTGACAATTTTTTCTGCCACATCATTCTCTACAACCGATTCTACTTTAACTTTTGGAAGTAAATTAACATTATATTCAGCACCACGGTAAACCTGTTTATAACCTTTCTGGTTTCCATATCCCATAATGTTTGTTATCATAATGCCATTTGCATCACTTTCATCCAGAATGGACTTTAAATCTTCTAACTTTTCTGGTTTAATTATAATTTCAAGTTTTTTCATATGAAATACCTCCTTTTGCTGGATTTACCACTTAATTAATATTAATCTAGATTAAAAAAAACAGGCGCTTCTTATCACTAAGAAACGCCTTTGTTGTATTTTATTATACGACGGAATTGGAGAATGTCAATACTAAATTTAAAATTATTTGTTTTCCGAAGGTATGCCGAATTCATAATCATTACCTGGAAGTATGATGTTTAGCAGAATTCCAGCAATTGAGGCAATGGCTAAGCCAGATAAAGAAATTTTGGTATCAAAAGCCGTGAAAGTAATACCGCCTATGGTGTTAAAGCCTAAAGCACTGACTAAAATAACAGCAGAAATAACAAGGTTTCGAGTGTTAGTAAAGTCAACATGGTTCTCTATCAGATTGCGGATACCAATGGCAGAAATCATTCCATACAGGATAAAAGAAATACCACCAATAATGCTAAGTGGAATAGAACCGATAAATGCTCCAACCACTGGGAAGAATGATAAAAAGATAGCAAAGCATGCTGCAATGCGCATAACAAGAGGATCGTATACTTTTGTTAATGCAAGAACTCCTGTGTTTTCACCGTAAGTTGTATTTGCAGGACCACCAAAAAGTGCAGACAGACTTGTTGCCAAGCCATCTCCAAGAAGCGTCTTATGAAGTCCTGGACTGGAGATATAGTTTTCTCCCGTAGTAGCACTGATAGCAGAAATGTCTCCAATGTGTTCCATCATAGTAGCTAAAGCAATTGGTACAATGGTGACAATTGCACTAAAATCAAATTTTGCTAGCCCATAATCAGGGTATGGAATGGCAAGGAGTTTCGCAGAGTGAATAGAAGAAAAGCTAATTACATCCAGTCCACCCAGTTTCATAAAACATGCAGCAATGTAGGAAACAACAATACCTAAAATAATCGGAATTATTTTTATCATTCCTTTCCCAAAGATATTGCATATAATTACAGTAGCTAAGGCAATAAAAGCAAGAACCCAGTTTTGGGAACAGTTGTTTATGGCATTAGGGGCAAGAATAAGTCCAATGGAAATAATAATAGGTCCAGTAACTACTGGTGGGAAAATCCTCATTATTTTTTTTACACCAAACAATTTTATAAATGCACTTAATAATACATATACAAAACCAGCAGCCAAGACACCGCCACAAGCATATGGAAGCATTTCGTTATTAGGCAGGCCGCCTTCTAATTTAGGGGCAACAGCAGTGTATCCACCTATAAAGGCAAAAGAAGAGCCAAGGAATGCAGGTACTTTTCTTTTAGTTAAAAAATGGAAAAGAAGAGTTCCTAAACCTGCCATAAATAAAGTGGTGGTAACACTTAAACCTGTAATCATTGGCACCATTACGGTAGCTCCAAACATGGCAAATGCATGCTGTAAACCTAAAACCAGTGCTTTAGGCCAGCCTAGCTGTAAGACATCATAAATTTCATTTGAAGTATCTCTTTTTTTTGTGTGTTTCATAATAACCTCCATTCTAGTAGAAAGATAATTCGTTCATGTAAAATGTTTCAAATTAAAAATAAAGGAAAGCGAAATATTTGTCAAACTATTTTTGTATAAGTTCCATTAGAGAATTGTAGTTTTATAGCAAAAGTTGACAAAAAGGTAAAAAAGTGGTATAAAAGCAGGGAATTATTAGTTAGGACTCTAATTAATTTAAGGAGGATAAAGAAGTGAAAAATAAGTTAAAGTTAGGTGTAATGATACTTGCTGCTGGAATAGTAGCGTCAATAACCGTTTCTGCAATGACTATTACACCGTACGCAAATAGAGAAACTGGAGGAGTAACATTACGAGTTGTTGCTTGGTTCAATTCGGGTTATAAGACAACAAGTAGTGATGCCACGTATGGTGTTCAGGCCAATAAATACATAAAACAATGCTGGGTTAGAATTAAGGAAGGTAGTTACGATCAGACTGAGTATAGCGAAGCATTTACAAGAGCAGAAGCCAAGCAGGGAAAGGCAGAATTATCTAAAACTAATAATCCATTTTCTGATGCAACATTAACATGGGGATGGAAATATAATTAGTATTTTTGATAAAATATCCAAGTATGCCAGAGGAGACTGCTTGGATATTTTATATTGTGATAGGAAATCAGGAAAGGAATTAAGATATGCGGCAATATTTTCATAGGACAGGTTTGCTGTTTGCGATATTTATTATGGTTGCAATGCTGTTTTCCCTTTGCAGTATTGCAATCGTAAATAATCGACATATAGAAAAAATACTTCCTATTTTGTCAGAGCACTATGCTGTAATCCAAAATTCAGGAAATGAAACGATTCCGTTAAGCAAATATAGGGATGCTTTTGAGGACATGGAAAAAGGATATACGTCAGGGGTACTGTTTTCGGATGGTCATAATCGTGCCTTGTATTCAAGTGATAAAACATTAGAAAAGCTTCCAATGGCAAGTGGCAGGATCTTTGAAAAAAGCGATTATGTAACAAAAGCGGATGTCGTTCTGATTCGGGAAGATATGAAAACGTTATGTGAATCAAGAGAAGGGAAGCAATACTACCGTTATAATGGGGCAGAGTTTCGGGTTGTGGGAATATACAAAGATAGAAAACATAGTGATATTACAAGTGCAAAGTGCATTTTTAATCTCTGGTCAAAATCTTTAGGGCAATTTACAGAGTGGAGTGCTGGTTTTTTTGATACAGGAGAAGACAGTCTGCAGGTATTGGGAAATTTAAAATCGTTTTCTAAGCTGGAACTGGAGTATTATTCCGTTCAAAGTGAAAAAGGAGATGTTTTTTCTGATGTTGTGGATAATCTGAAGTTCATGCTTATGCTCTATATAGGGGTTGCAATGCTTGTATTTTTAAATGTATTCTTGGCAACAAGCAATTGGCTCAGTGGAAAACAGAAAGAGATTGCAATCAGGAAAATGGTAGGAGCTTGCAAAAGACAGATTTACGTATGGCTTACAGGCAGTTTTCTGTCATTAGTAATTCTTTCTGTTTTTATAGGGGCTCTTCTGGTAAAATTAATTTTAGTCGTGATTAATACATGGGACATATCCCCATCTATGGTTCTTATGTTTGGAGATTCCTTAAGCTGGAGTGGGATTTTTGTGACACTGGCTATGATTTTGGGAATTGGATTGCTTATTATACTATGTACCTTAAAATGGCAGCTGGAAAAGGAAATTATTCAAGTAATTAGGAGGGAATTGTAAAAGATGAACAGACAAGTGCGATTCCTTTTTGGAGATATGAAACATACGTTATTTCATTTCTGCATTAATTTCATGCAATTGACGGCAGGACTGATTCTCTGCTGTTATGTTTTGACAATATGGCACGATTTTCGTATTGTAAAGAATCAAATACGACAGGCTACGGAATATACCGAAATCTATATGCTTCGAGATGATACCTCGTATAAGAAGTTTGATACAATCATAAATGAAAAAGTGTGTTTGAAAAAGTTAGGAGAGCTTTATGAGTATATCCAAGAGGAAATAAATAATGCAAGGAATTCTTCTGGTTTTTATTTAGCTGATTCTAGCATGAAATTCTATTATTCTGCAGACGCAAGCATTCCAAAGCATGTTGCGGAGTATGATTCCATAACTGGTACCTATCATTCCTTAAAGCTTTCCGTAACAGCAAACTTTTTTGAAATATTTCATCTTGATTTAGATGAAGTGGAAAAAGAAGATGTGGAGGCATTTGATTTTCCATATAAAGAAAAACAGGAAATTCCTGTAATTTTAGGGGCGGATTTTAGAACGGTTTACAAAAAAAATGCTATTATCCAAGATAGAGATGGATTACCATATAGAGTAATTGGTTTTTTAAAGAAAAATTCTAATTATGTTGCACCTGATGAATCACGGAAATTGTTAAGTCTGGATAAGGTTATCATTACACCACAGATAATTGACAAGACAGATTCTCTTAATATAGTAAGATATATACAGAATTTGTATATCATGTCAGATAAAAGAGAGATTGCAGATAACATAGTGGATTTTTCCAGAAGCAAAGGATTATTTGATTTATCAGTAATTAATTTTTCCTATCAGTTAGATTGCATAATATCAGATACGGAGGATGAAATCTTTATAAATTCCGTATTTATGTTTATTATTTTACTATTTACGTGTGTTGGAATCATAGGAAATCTTCTTCAGTTTATCACAAATAATAAAAAAGAATTTGCGATAAATCTTCTTTGTGGAGCAAATCGGACAGATATTATTTTTCGTATACTATTACAGATTCTGGTAATGATGGTGCTGGGAATTCTGACGGTGTTTTTCCTTTTTGGATTTACGAAAAGCTTTTGCTTGACGGTGCTTTTTGCAGCTGTGCTTACGATTGCCGTTATGGGGTATCCAGTGTATTGGGTAAAAAGACAGACGATTACTACAATGATAAGGAGGAGTTATGAATAATGTTAATTCGTTTAAGGAATATAAGTAAAGTCTACAAAGGGGCAGGATTTCAAGTAAATGCATTGTGTGATGTGAATTTAGATATTCCAGAGGGGGAAATACTGGCGATTATGGGAACTTCTGGATCTGGCAAATCAACTTTGCTGAATATTTTAGGGTGTCTTGATATACCAACTGGAGGAAGCTATCTGTTAGATGGAAAAGAAATTTCCGATTACTCAGAAAGGGAAATGGCACATTTACGAAATGATGTGTTTGGCTTTGTTCTTCAGGATTTTGCATTAATTGAACGTTATACAGTAGCGAAGAATGTAATGCTTCCATTATATTATGGAACTGTTCCAAGAAGAAAGCGGACAGAGAAGGTGGAGAGTATTCTGAAAAAAGTTGGATTGCTTGAAAAGAAAAACCAGATGGCATTGCATCTTTCAGGAGGACAAAGGCAGAGAGTAGCCATTGCGAGAGCCTTAGTAAATGATTCTAAAATAATCCTTTGTGATGAGCCAACGGGTGCTTTGGACAAAAAAACAGGTAATGATATCATGGAGCTTTTTAAGCAGATGAATAAAGAGGGAAAAACAGTAATCATAGTAACGCATGATCCAGTGATTGCAGATATGTGCCATAGGGTTGTTGATATTTCGGATGGAAAGTTAGTGGAACGAGAAGAAAATAAAAATTAACGAAAAGGATTTAGTGGTAAAGTATATAATAAATACATTGAAAAAATAATGTATTTATTATATAATAAACCTATCTTGCATATATGGGTTACGAAAAAGTTTCGTAAATTTCATAGTAAATTATTGACAAGCAGAAAAGGAGAATAAAGATGAAATTTGGTTATTTTGATGACGTGAACAAAGAATACGTAATCACAACGCCTACTACACCATATCCTTGGATAAACTATTTAGGCTCACAGGAATTTTTTTCTTTGATTTCTAATACAGCAGGAGGTTATTCTTTTTATAAGGATGCAAAATTAAGAAGAATTACTCGTTTCCGTTACAACAACGTACCTTTAGATTTGGGTGGCGGACGTTATTATTATTTATATGATGAAGGTGATTTCTGGTCACCAGGATGGGCTCCAGCTAAAAAGGAACTTCAATCCTATGAATGCCGTCATGGTATGGGATATACAACAATTAAAGGTAAGAGAAATGACGTTTCTACAGAAGTAACTTTCTTCGTTCCTTTGAATTTTAATGGGGAAGTACATAAAGTTGTTGTCAAAAATGAAAGCGATAAAGCAAAAACATTAAAATTATTCTCATTCTTGGAATGGTGTTTGTGGAATGCAGATGATGATGATAGAAATTTCCAGAGAAACTTTTCAACAGGTGAAGTGGAAATCAAAGGTTCTGTTATTTACCATAAAACGGAATATAAAGAAAGAAGAAATCATTATGCATTCTTCTCTGTAAATGCACCTATTGCAGGATTTGATAGTGATAGAGAAAGTTTCATCGGAACATATGGCGGATTCGATGCTCCTAAAGCTGTGGTGGCAGGACAGTCTAATAACTCTGTAGCAGACGGATGGTCTCCATGTGCTTCCCATTGTTTAGAAATGGAATTACAGCCAGGTGAAACTAAAGAATATGTATTTATTTTAGGTTATGTAGAAAACCCTGTAGAAGATAAATGGGAATCCAAAGGCGTAATTAATAAAACAAAAGCAGAAGCTATGATTGCTCAGTTTGCTACAACTGCTGATGCTGACAAAGCTTTAGCGGAATTAAAAGCAGATTGGGACAGATTATTATCGAAATATATCTTAGAGTCTGGCGAAGAAAAACTGAACAGACAGGTTAATATCTGGAACCAGTATCAGTGCATGGTTACATTTAACTTATCCAGAAGTGCTTCTTATTTTGAATCAGGTGTAGGCCGTGGCATGGGATTCCGTGATTCCAATCAGGATATCTTAGGCTTTGTACATCAGATTCCAGACAGAGCAAGAGAAAGAATTATTGACATTGCATCTACACAGTTACAGGATGGTGGAGCTTATCATCAGTACCAGCCATTAACGAAGAGAGGGAACGATGCTATCGGTGGTAACTTTAATGATGACCCATTATGGTTAATCCTTGCTGTTGTTGCCTATGTAAAAGAAACTGGAGATTACAGCATCCTTGATGTTATGACTCCATTTGATAATGATATGAGTGTTGCTACACCATTAAAAGACCACTTAAAGAGATCGTTTGATCATGTCATCAACAACTTAGGACCTCATGGACTTCCACTTATTGGACGTGCTGACTGGAATGACTGCTTGAACTTGAACTGTTTCTCAACAGAACCAGGAGAATCTTTCCAGACAACAACAAGTAAAGATGGTCGAGTGGCTGAATCTGTTATGATTGCTGGTATGTTTACATACATTGGGGGATTGTATGCAAGATTAATGGAAAAAGTCGGAGATATGGATGAGGCAAAACGTGCGGACAGTGAAGTAGATAAAATGAGAGAGGTTATCATGAAGGATGGCTGGGACGGAAAATGGTTCATCCGTGCATATGATGACTTTGGTAAAAAAGTTGGTAGTGAAGAGTGTGAAGAAGGTAAAATCTTTATCGAATCACAAGGCTTCTGTGTAATGGGTGGCTGTGGCATCGAAGATGGCAAAGCCATTGAAGCACTTGACTCTGTTGAAGAAAGATTAGGAACAAAATACGGTTTAGTTCTTAACAATCCAGCATTTACAAGATACGTTGTAGAATACGGTGAAATCTCAACATATCCAGCTGGTTATAAAGAAAATGCTGGTATCTTCTGCCATAACAATGCTTGGATTATGTGTGCAGAAGCTTGCGTTGGACGTGGCGATAAAGCTTACGATTACTACACAAGAATTGCTCCTGCATTCTTAGAAGATATTAGTGAAATTCATAGATTAGAGCCATATGTATATCCACAGATGGCTGCTGGTAAAGATGCAAGACGTTTTGGGGAAGCGAAGAACTCCTGGCTTACAGGTACTGCTTCTTGGAATTTTGTAGCAATTTCCCAGTTCATCTTAGGTATTCAGCCAGATTTCGATGGCCTTAAGATTGATCCAGCAATTCCAAAGGCTTGGGATGGCTATAAAGTAACAAGAGAATTCCGTGGCGATATCTTTGAAGTAGAAGTGAAGAACCCGAACCATGTATCAAAAGGTGTAAGTTCTTTAGTTGTTGATGGAAAAGAAGTTGCTGGAAATGTAATTCCTATGTTTAACGATGGCAAGAGACATACTGTTGTTGCGACTATGGGATAAATGTTTTATACGTGAAAAGAATAATAAAAAACCAATAATAAATAAGATTTGTAAGATAAAAGAGCATGTGCTTGTTTGGGAGCACATGCTCTTTTGGAATATATATAATAAAATTATGCAAAAAAGACTAACAATAATTTGGAAAATATGTTATGATAAAAGAAAAAAGGAGGAATATTTATGAAAAACTATTTAAAAAAAGTTATAGGGGTTGTTATGGTTTGTGCACTTTGTATTGGGGTGATGCCACAAACAGTAAATGCTAAAATTGATCGAAGACGAACAATGGTTATAACAGAGGACGTATTTCCACTGTTTTTAGATTCATCAGATGGTTCAACAACAATTAGATCAGCTTCAATAACGGTTTCGTATGCACAGCAGTCTGGAGCAGTTTATGTTTCTTCTGATGAGACTTGGCATGCAGTTGCTACAGCCGGCTGGATTCGCATTACAAAATTAGGTTCTATAGTAAAATATGAATTAACTCAGAATAACGGTACAACAATGAGAACTGGTACGGTTATTATTTATGGAGAAGGATATAGGGGTGAATTTGTTATTAACCAGGAACCAAAAGAAAATCAGAAACCAAAAGAAAATCCAACAATTTCAATAGCACCATGGGAAGACGGTGGAACTATAGAATTATACTTATAAAGTCGTACAGAATTAAGTATTATTAAGTAACAGGTAGTAGAGGAGCATGTATTTGGGAAGATACATGCTCTTTTTGAACGTAATAATTTAGGAAGAAATTGTGCATTTTGAACTAGTAGTAGAAAAAGACTGTTAGGAAAGAGTAAAAATATATATTTAGTGTATACGTTTTTAACAATAAAAAGGATTGCTTTATCTTACATATTGTACAATTTGGAAAAATGTGATATACTTTATTATGAATTTGTTTATATCACAAAGGAGTTACTATGTGTGGAATATTTGGAGCAGTGAATAGCGGACTTTCAAATGAACAGTTAATGAAGGCGGGAAAAAGTCTTCAGCATAGAGGTCCTGATGAAATTGGATTATATATAGACCAGCATGTTGCGCTGGGAAGCCAAAGGTTAAAAATTGTTGGTATAGAGAGTGGAAAACAACCTTTTTTTTCTGATGACAAGGGGATTAAGCTGGTTTTCAACGGAGAGATATATAACTATCAGATTCTTAAGAAGGAACTTGAATCGGCAGGATATCATTTTCGGTTAAATTGTGAGGGGGAAGTTCTGCTTCATCTTTATGAAGAATACAAAATGGATATGTTTTGCCGTATTGATGGACAGTTTGCCTTGGCAATATATGATGCCGAAGAGGAAAAATTATATATTGGGAGAGATTCCGTTGGAATCTGTCCAGCATATTTTTTAATTCAAGGTAGTGCATGTTATTTTGCTTCTGAGATAAAAGCTTTGGCATCCATGGTTCAAAGGAAAATGGAGATAAATCCACAGTCGTTATATGAACAATTTACATATTGGACAACATTAGAGGAACGAAGTATATTTAAGGATGTATGTCAGGTACCAAAGGCAAGTTATGTAGAAATCAATAGCAATGGACAGTATGAAATTTATCAATATCAGAAATTTTCTGATTATGACCATTCTATTTTATTTAAAAATATAGAGGAAATAAAAGAAGTTATAGAAAAAAGTATGAAGGAAGCAATTTCCAAAAGAATTATGTGTGACTCGGGAGTAAAGTGGGGAATGTATCTGAGTGGGGGATTAGATTCAACCATTATATTTAAGTTGCTTGACTCTATGGATATAAAAAAGTTTCCTATATATTCTATTTCTTTTAAGCGAAAAGGAATTGATGAATCTGCATATCAGAAACTAGCATGTTCTAATCAGATTCAAAATTATCATGTAGTTGAAATAGATGATAATAAATTAATTGATAACATTCAAAATACGTTACATCATTGTGAAGCACCACTTTATAAATTTGGGGCAGTTCCTATGTATATCTTGTCAAAAGAGGCGAGAAAGGATGGGACAAAGTTTGTTCTAAGTGGAGAGGGTGCGGATGAAATCTTCTATGGATATGACATTTATAAAGAAACTTTATTAAGAAAATATCTTTCTAAAAATAATTATTCTGAAATTCGACTAAAAGACATAAAACATGTTGTACCACCGCAAAATAGAAATAATAAATATATGATGCAGGGTTATGAGCAGTATTATGCTGCTAGTTCAGTGAATCTGGATGATCCCTTGTTTTGTATCAGGCCTAGAATTGAAGCTAGTTCTATTATATACAAATATTTTAATGAAGAGCTTAGGAAGGAAATAGACAGGGAAAATCTGGACAAGGCTATTAAAACACATTATAAAGCAGAAAATTCTTTAAAAATGCTGAAGCAATGCCAGAAAGTTGAAATGGATAATTTATTAGCGGGGTATCTTTTGTCTATACAGGGGGATAGGGTATTAATGGCCAATTCAGTAGAGGGAAGGTATCCATTTTTGGATAATGAGCTTATATCATTGGCTTATTCCATTCCGGATTACTTAAAATTACATGGGTATAATGAAAAGTATATTTTAAAAGAGACTTTCTCAGGCATATTGCCAAAACAGATTGTAAGGCGTAATAAATTTCAATACTCCACACCAGGAAGGGAATTAATACATAATAAATTTGAATTTTTTGAAGAGTATCTTACGAAAGCAGCTTGTGAAGAATGTGGTCTGTTTGATTATAAGTTAGTGAAAGATTTATTAGAAGATAGAAATATGGCTATCACCACCGATATGCTGCTTGTATTTATCGTAACAACCCATATGTTTTATAAAATTTTTCAGAAATGGGCTGGGTAATGCCTACAAATGAATGGGTACGGGAAAGGAGGAGAGGCTTATGTTAAAACATACAAGTCACAATTGCGCTACTAGCGTAGTAACAGGTACAGTTCAGGTTAGCCCTGGAGCAAGTTCAACATGTACAGGATCTGCATGCTCATGCTGCAGCTGCACATGCTGTTAATTTTATAGAAATTACATAGCAATACTTTTTTCATCATTGGATTTGTAACACAAACTCAATGGATTTTGATATACCCATTCATTTTATAGGATAAATAAGACGAAAATAGGTTGAGTTATATCAACTTATTTTCGTTTATGAAGTTTAAAGGAGAAGAGGGAGGCTAAGCATTGGATAAAAAGGCAAAAAAGTACTTGGATGAACATATGCATTATCGTGAAACGATTAATATGAGTTCTCAATATACATTAATTTCGCCATATGCAGATACGACGGTCGTTCGAACACCTGAAGTGGTTTTAAAGGGGATTTATCATTCAAGAGTAAATCGTTTTTTAGGAGAAGAATATTTACTTAATTTTAGAACTTATGGTGCAAGGCTTGATTTTCGAATTGGTATTAGCAGATTCCGTGCCAGAGATGCACAGTTATCATTTGCTATGAAAGAAAAAAAGGAAGAAGCATATGAGACAATAAAACTTCCAAAACCGAAAAAAGTCCGTACAGCTTTTAGTACAGTAATACAGGCAAGAAGAAGTGTTCGAAAGTTTGATGGGCCAATTCCATTGCAAGATTTGTCTACCATTTTATATTTATCAAATGGAATTACAGGGTATATGACATTACGGGACGGAGAAAAAGATGCGGATAAGATAAAACTGCATGCGAATCCATCTGGTGGAGGTTTTTATTCTGTAAAGCTTTATTTGATTATCTGGAATGTAACTGGATTAGAAAGAGGAATATATGAATATTATCCATACCATCATACACTTAGACTTATATCAGAAGGGTTTAAACAGGAAGATTTAGAAAGTTTAGCTGGATTTGGAGATATGGATATTACTACAAGTGCGTTCTGTGCTGCTTATGTATATGATATGTATTTAAACTCCCATAAATATGGAGATGCTGGAATGGCATATGCGTTTATTGAAGCAGGAGAAATAGCAGAAAATGCACAGCTTACGACTACAGGACTTGGATATGGAGCCTGTGATATTGGAGGATATGATAAGCAGTTTATTGAAGAATTGCTGGGATTAGACGGCGTTAGCAAACAAGTTATTCATTTTACTGTATTTGGAAATGGAGGAGTTATCTAATGGGAAACAAAGATAGAGTGTATGCGTTTCGAGATAGTGTAAGAATATGGGATAATGGTTCAGATGAAATCAGAATTCGTATGGGTGTATTCAATTTTGAGGAAGTATCATTAGATATGTCTACAGTTTCTGAAACAACAGCTGACTATTTAAGGGATGTAATGGAACAGTTACAGACGGAAGAAGGATATGATTTAGAAAGCCTTTCACAAGAACTTTTAGAACCATATGAGAAAGAAGTTGTGGAAACTATAATAAATGAGCTCCATGAAACGAATTATTTGGTAACACCACATGAAAATAGTGTAGGAAAAGAATTAACATTATCTTTATTAGGATATTTAGAACAAGATGAATTAGAATCGGAAGAGGATTCAGAAAAGAAAAAGATTATCTTTTATTCTGATGATGCATACGCTATCCAGTCAGCAAAAACCCTTGCAGCAGATATTAAAATGTCTATGGATATTTTAGAAGAAAGCGAAATGCAGGCAATTAAGGAAGCGGATTTAACTTCTAATTTAGATGGTCTGTCTACGGTTCAGGCTCTTAATCGGTTTGGAGAGAGGTTTAAGCCATATGATGCAATTATTATGTGCGTAAAGAATTTAAATGTAGTAAATATGCGTAATATAAACCGTATTTCGGTAGAATTCAAGATACCAGTCATCTATACATTTATAGATGGACCAGTTATAGGTGCCCTCGCTACAAATCCTTACTATACGGGCTGTCTTGAGTGTTTTGAATTAAGAACATTGGCAAGATTAGAGGATCATGTATCCTATCATAATTTTGTAAAAATACAAAGAAAAGCAAAAGAAACTAAGAAAAAGACCAATATTGGCCAAATACCACTGCTTAATATGCTTGTAAATATTGCAGTTTCAGAAGCGTATACATTTAAGCGCATTGGTGTCTCCAAATTTACAGGAAGACTGCTTACCATTTACATGCCTACTATGGAAATTCAGGTACAAGATTTATTAAGAGTACCTTATTGTCCGGCATGTGGAGCTATAGCGAAAGCAGCATTGGAGGAGAAAAATGTTTCATCTAGGGCATTAGTAGATGAAATGGTAAAGAACGCATTGACAATGTAAATAAGAACCAAAAGTAAACAAGTTTACTTTTGGTTCAAATAGAAATGGGGAAAAGATATGCTTAAGTTTTATCCATCATTCGATCATATTATGAATGAATTCAAATATGTAGGTGGCAACCTTACAGGACTTATGCATGGTGTAATTGCACCAATGGTACATATGCCACCAGAACCTAATTTAAAGTCTATGACAGGCAGGATGCCTCATTATCATAAAGAAACATTTCATGACCCGGAAAAGAATGTAGAGTATCACTTAAGTGGTTATGGTATTTTTAATGAAGAAGCCATGATCCGTTTAATGGGAGAAAGTGTTGAACGTTACGCACCAATTGGAATTGAAAAACTGTTTCGTGACAAGGTCGAGTATGCAAGTTATAAGGAAATATCCAAAAAGGGAAGAACGATGCCTTTGGAATATTTGAATATATTTGCACCTGAGCAGCAGAAAATGATTGCACAGATTATGCCCTCTTATTCAAGTGAAATGGCGACAGAGGATGATATTATTGGCTGGATAAGCTGTCCATCTTTAGTGCATCCTGGAGAAAATACTTATGTGCCAATGCAGCTTCTTCTTACTGGTTTTATCAAAAACCAGGAAGCGGGGGAAAAGTATTTTGCACCAGCATTCTCAACGGGTACTGCTTCGCATAAATCGGTTGAAAAGGCATTGTTAAATGCATTAATTGAATATGTGCAGATTGACTCATTTGTTATCTCATGGTATACCATGCAAAAGTCTAAGCGAGTAATTATTGACAATCCAGATGTACTGGAATGTTTGGAACGTTGTGGTTTTGGAAAAGATTCACCATATGAGATTATTCCATTGTATGTTACATTGCCAGATATGGATTTTCCGATTTATACGGTTGTATTAAGAAGAAAAGATGATAAATTTCCGTATTTAATTGTTGGGACCCAAGGTGATTTGAATGCACCAAATGGTGTATTGAGAGGAACTATGGAGGCAACTGCAATTATTTTCATGCATATGTTTCATGCACTATTTGATCCAGAAAAAATAGAATTTTCTAATAAAGAATCCATTTTCTCTGATTTGGATACCAATGTATTGTATTATGGAGTTCCAGATAAAGCAGATGAGATTAACAATCTTCTGGATCAGTTAATGGATCAGACCATTTTGCTTTCAGAAATTCCATCTCGTTTTGAACATGATACCAAAGGACAGATTTCACACTTAGTAAAAGAAATCTCAAAAGTAAGTGAATATGCAGTGTATCTGGATATTACACCTCCCGAGGTAATGGAAAAGGGCTGGAGTGTTATGAGAGTCTTGGTTCCAGAGTTGTGTGCTATGTGTTTGCCAGGGTTTCCGTTTAAGAATCATCCAAGATTAAAGAAATATGGTGGTGTTGTCAATGAGTATCCACATCCTTTGCCTTAATGTCTTGTTACTTACTGCAACTTGTTATCCAACTGCAATTCCACAGATTATGCTTCCATATCTGGCTAGATATGCAGGAAAAAGGGGCAATGCAATTTATTTATGTATGTGTAATATTCTGTATGTCATATTATGTGTAATTAGTTTGATGGTACTGCCAAAAAGATTACCTGTTTTGCTGCCTGCCTCTGCACTATGGTATCTGGCGGCAGTCATAACAGGTGCTGTGGTGATTTACCTGGAGTATCTGATAGGAAAAGGAATTATGATGCTTCAAGGGAAAAAGGTGAAGGGCTTTGCTGTCAATTCCAGCTGGCAGAATGCAAGTGCTTTTGTAACGGGTTCTACTATCGTGCTGGCAGTATTGGAAGAATGGAATTTCCGACTAGTCTGGAACGAGACTTTAGTGGAACAGATAGGACTTCCAGTGTGCATATTTGTACTGTTAAGCGGTGTGTTCTATGCAATGAACCATCTCTATTTTGGTATTGAAACTTTTCTGCAAAAGCTGATAACAGGATTTATTTTGGCACTATTATATGTGTTTAGCGGAGAAGTTATTTTAATTCCTGTTCTGGCACATGTTTTGCAGAATGTATTGATTATTATTATGGGAAGGAGCAGAAAAATTGAGTAAAAGTCTTGTAGTATTGCTGGTGGGCGTACTTTGCCTTGCAATATGGCTTTTTCTTTACATGTTATCTTATTCCAACATGTATATAAAAAATAAGCTGACATTACTTATGTCCTCGGCATTTGGTCTGCCTGTTTCTTATGCATATTCCATATTTGCAACAATTATTTACTGTCTTCTTCCGCTTATTAGCTGCTTTATTCTTGGTAAAACTGCTGGTTTCCATTTTTTACAGCTATTTTCTTTTTCCTATGGAGGAATGCTTCTTCTTGTAATTATGATGGCGGTCATTGGTGTAATGTCGGTGATGGCAGTATTCTTGATGGTGATTTTAACAATAAAACCAAAAATGAATATTCAAGAAGAAATGTCAAAAATAAAGTGGATTGAAGGTATTTTTATGGTACCTGCAAAAGTTGCCTGGCTATTGCCTATGTGCAGTGCATGCTTCGAAGAAGTATTTTTTCGGGGAGCATTTTTAAAAGGGTTAATGGTAAGTGGCATGAATACGTTAGCAGCAGTGGGTATTGTGACGGCTGCGTTTGTTATTAATCAGTGTATTCTTGCAGATACGAAAGTACAAAAGCTGATTCTAGGAATATCAAGTTTCGCAATTTCAGCAATAGGCAGCATAGCATTTCTAGCATGTGGCAGTATTATTCCGTCTATGATTATGCATGCATCCTTTGCAGGGTTTTACACAAGTGGAAAGAAATAGTATAATAAGAGAAAGTATTTCATAATGGAGGATGTTTGAATGATAAAAGTTGATTCGCTCTATGTTAAATACAAAGATTTTTGTGCAGTCGATGGAATATCATTACATATTAGAGAGAATGAGATTTATGGCATCATAGGAATGAATGGTGCTGGTAAGACATCTACTGTAGAGTGTATAGAAGGTTTAAGAAAATACGAAAGCGGAGAAATAAGAATTGGAGGGCTGGATCCTATTAGGGACAGAAAAAAGGTTCATGAATTAATAGGAATTCAGTTACAGGATACGAGCTATCAGAATAATGCGAGAGTATATGAATTATGTGAATTATTTTCGTCTTTTTATAAGGAACCTGTTCCATATAAACAGCTGCTTGAGAAAATGGGCCTGTGGGAAAAGAGAAAGAATATGGTTGCAAAACTGTCAGGTGGACAAAGGCAGAAACTGTCTATTGTACTAGCAATGATAGGGAAACCAAAAGTACTGTTTTTAGATGAATTAACAACGGGATTAGATCCGAATTCACGGCATCAGATGTGGGACTTGTTAAAAGAATTAAAAGAGCAAGGCATGACTATTGTACTGATTTCGCATTTTATGGATGAAGTGCAGGCAGTATGTGATAGAATCGCAATTATGGATAAAGGAAAAATTCTAATTGTAGGGACTATAGATGAGATTCTGAAAAAGTATAATTTAACCCAAAGGATGCATTTTCAGTGTCAAAGTAAGCAGATTTTTGAAATGGAAAAGCTTCCAGCAGTTGAAAAAGTGGAGCAGGAGGCTGGCAAATGTACTGTTTATGGCAAGGGAGATGACTTTGTTGCTTCTGTAGTAAGTTGGTTAGACAGTCAGAAGATGGAATATAGCAGTCTGGATATTCAAAAGCCGGATCTGGAAGAAGTATTTTTATATTTATCTGGCAGAACATTTGAGAATGAAGAAATGGAGTGAGAACTAAATGAAACGTAAGGCTCTTTTAAAATTAACGACTTTTGAATTTAAGCTGTTTTTTCGCAATTTTATAAATGTATTTTTCTTATTGCTGTTTCCAACCATGATGATTCTTATGTTTGGAGGAATTTATGGCAATAAGCCTCAGGATATTTATCATGGGTTTGGAATGGTAGATGTGTCGGTTCCAGCCTATGCAGGAATGATTATTTCAGTAACAGGGCTTATGAATCTGCCTCTTACTTTATGTGAGTACCGTGAAAAGAAAATTTTAAAACGATTTAAGGCTACACCAGTTAGTCCTAGCAACGTGATAAGTGCACAGCTGGCAGTAAATTTCTTTATGACTATTGTGGGAATGATTTTATTGATTGTTATTTCCAGAATTGTATTTCATTTGAACTTTCAAGGTTCTTATCCTGCAGTTATCCTAGTGTTTGTATTATCTGTATTTAGTGTATTTTCCATTGGGTTTTTAATTGCAAGTTTAGCTCCTAATATGAAAGCAGGAAGTGCAATTGCCAATATTGTTTATTTCCCAATGCTATTTATGACAGGAGCAACAGTACCTTTAGAAATCATGCCAAAGGGCATGCAGCAGGCATCAAAATTTTTTCCTGTAACGCATGTTGTAAAGGCAATGCAGGGAGCATGGCTAAATAAAGATATAAACGATTACTTAGTAAACATTATAGTTCTTTTGGCAATAACTGTTATCTGTTTTGGAATCTCGATTGTAGCATTTAGGTGGGAATAATGGAAAGAGAGGATATCAGAAAGTTTATAGAAGAACAGACGTTAATAAAAATAGAGTCGGATAAGGAACTGCTTTTTACGTCTGGAAAGATAGGACAAGAGTTTTTTACCTATTTAATCATCATGCTAGAAGATTATTTTGGAATTGCATTTCCTGACCCGGTACTGGAGATAGAGAATTTTGATTCAGTGGAAAAAATGGTGAAAATGGCAAAAAGCATTTGATCTAAAATTGTATAAAATATTAAAGAAGGATGATTTCTCACGATGGAATATACGTTAAAAAGAATTTTACGTTTACAGGATTCTGAAAAATGGTTATGCTATGGATCTGAAAAAGGTAAATTTGTTCGGGATGATACTGTTTTTGTTTCATTTGGAAACCGTCAGAATGACATTTATATTTTTTCAATCTATGAAGGGGTAAAAAGAGATAGTGACTATGTGAACTGTGTTTTGGGATTAGTCCACGATACTAGAACAGAAGATGGCTTTATTCATGATTTTGAGTTACATTTTATAGATGTTCCAAAAGAAATGACAGAAGACGAACAGATTGACTGGATTGACTCGAAAATTAAAGAAATAAAAATCATATAAAAAGATAATGGGGAGAAGTGTTTTTCTTCGCCCCATTTTTAGGTAAACTGTTTTTGAACAGGAAGAATGGAAAAGGAAGGAAGATCTATAATCCCAGACTCGGTGCATAAGAATAAGGATTTTACATTAGATGGAACAAGGACTGAATCTATTAAGAAACCATCCGGTCTTGGAAAATCTGAATCTGGATAAGGAAATCAATTGTAATTCTATTGGAAGAATGATTGAGTTAGCTAAGATGGAATATGAAAAAAGCAGTCGAGCAGTGCAGCCCAATGCTCACATGATTACACAAGAAGGTTCTATGAGATTTATAGAAGAAAGGGGTGTGCATTGCA
The DNA here is from genome assembly GCF_900111595.1 of [Clostridium] polysaccharolyticum. Taxonomy (GTDB): domain Bacteria; phylum Bacillota; class Clostridia; order Lachnospirales; family Lachnospiraceae; genus Clostridium_AI; species Clostridium_AI polysaccharolyticum. Next base: position 46,393 of record NZ_FOHN01000003.1, read on the forward strand.
ATGAACTGTTTATTATGAATAAAGAAAATTTACTTCCTGTATCGTTTTTTACAATACAGGAGGTAGGGCTATGGTAAAGTAAAGACAACAGGAAACACGAAGAAACAATTAAGGAATAAAAAAGGGGATCAGAAAAATGACAAACGCGTCTACTTTGCTTTTCGCTGTTGAAGCTGATAGTTCAAAGAGTGTTTTTTTATTTATAAGGAATCACAATGCTTAGACAAAATTTTTCTGTGATGGTATAGTTGATACTTCCTTTATATTTAGCTACAATTGATTTTATATTTTCTGTTCCAATACCATGATCAATAGAGGTACGTTTCGTAGTAAGAAATTTTCCGTCAACAATAACAGGTGCTGTTTGAAATGTATTCTTACAGGAAATAAAACAGGCGTTTCCTTTTTCTTTTATGATAAGCTGTACAAATTTAGCAGAGGAGGCTTTTTCAGCAGCTTCTAGCGCATTATCAATGATATTTCCCAATAGAGTACACATTTCTTTATCTGGAATTTTAATTTCATTGACTTCAATTTCGCTTTCTATGTGGATGCCTTTCTGTTGTGCCTTGCTGATTTTGCTGTTTAATAATATCTGCAAAGGCTGATTTTCTACAAATATAAAATCATTGGCATTTGATACCGTATCACAAATATCGTTTAAATATTGATTTAGCAAATCATATTCTTTTGTGTCTGCTAGACCTTTGATAATTCCAATATGATTATTCATGTCATGTCTAAGAGAGCGAAGGTTTTGGACTACAGCACTTAAATCATCATTTAATTTATTTTCTAATTCAACCTGTTGCAGTTTTAACTGGTTTTCTAATTCCTGATTGGCCAGATTGGTAAGTTTATAGCAAAGCAAAATCATTAGGGCAGATACAAATAAAATGATGATAAGTATCAGAGTTACATAATCGGATCCGTGGAGCTGAAGCATAGACGGTTTCGTTGTAAACAGCAGGCTAAAGAGAATCAGCATAAAATCCAGCAATAAAATGATGATAAGCTCGAACTTAAAGGATTTTGGTACAATAACAGCATACTGAAACTTTCGTGCTGTATATTCCACAATTAAGATATTTAAAAACTTACTAATAATCAGACAATAGGTATAGGTGGAAAAGGTTTGTAATATGTATTCCTGATTTACTCTAAGGAGTGTGGATACGATTAGTATGGATACTACTTCTAGTGCAATGTTGAGTAAATAGTTATAACTATACCACCAGAGTTTTAAATAGAGTTTATCTTGGTAAAAAAGCATTATTACAAGAAAAATCAAAAATAAAGCAGTTATACGCATAGCGGTAGAAGAAAGGAACGTAATATTCCGAATGGCAAGATATCGAATGGAATTAATCATAAGAAATAAAAAAAATGGAATGACATGATTTTTAGGATTATATTTAAAGACTAGTTTTGAATCTGTAATGCGAAAAGCTAAGAAAGATTCAATTAAAAGTGAAATAATATTTACTAATAATTTCATGAAAAAGCCTCCATTCGTATGCAAATGTAAGATTAATGAATCTGAATTCAGTTTACAAGGGCAGACATAGAATGTCAATAAGATATAGTGTAAAAATAGTCTTTGTCTTATTGCGAAAATGGTTCAGGTATTGTATTATAAAAAAAGTAGTAATTACACAGAATAGGGTGGTTTTATGAAATATAAGGTCGGAATATGCGATGACGAAGTATTGCATGTAAAAATAAATGGAGTTTTTGTGAAAGAAATTGCGAAACGGGAAAATTATGACATTGTGGTAGCAGGATTTACAAAGGCGAATCAGCTGAAAGAGTATTTAAGAAAGGAAAAGCTGGATCTTCTGTTTTTAGATGTAGATTTAGGAAGTGATTCAGGAATTCTTCTGGCAGCAGAACTGATGAAAGAATATCCAGATCTTGTAATTATTTTTATAACTGGCCATAGGGAATTTGCTTGTGAAGCATTTGATGTAGAAGCAATCGGATATCTAGTAAAACCAGTAGAGGAACAGAAAATGAAAAGGGTTCTAAAAAGGGCAATGCTGCAGGTGATGGCGATGAAAGGGCAAAGTGCTTCTCATGAAATTGTCATCACAGAAGAAAATATAAAAAAGAAGGTTCCAGAAGAAGATATTATTACGGTGGAAAGACAGTTATCAAAAAGTATTATACATACAAAAGATCGGGATTATAAAGTTTATGAAACAATAACTTCTTTATGTGGCCGCCTTAGTCCTGCGTTTTTGAGAGTGAATCAAAGCGAAATTGTAAATGTAAAAGAAATTGAGGAAATACGGGAGAATAACGTGATTCTAAAAAGTGGAAAGAGCATATCAATAGGCCGAACGTATCGGAAATCTGTAATGAATACATATTTTAATAATTAATCGAAAAGAATAAGGAAAATGAAAAATGCTATTTGGGAAGAGCAAATCATTTTCCTTATTATCTGCAAAAATCTGTACAAATAATCAAATAATTATGTAAAGTAATGAAACTTTGTTGTTTTTATAGAGGAATTGTCTTAAAATTGGACTTTATTATAAGAAAGAAGGTGGGGGGTATCCTTTTTATTGATATCAGTTCAATGGATAAAGTTCCGTTAGAATTAAGAAATATAGTAATGGCTGTTCAGGAAGGAGTTTTAATAGGGGTACATTTTTCTGATAAGAAAATGATCAGTGCATTTTTAGACATTGTGAAAGACAATTGTGTGGAATTGGATGGGATACGTGCAAAAGAAAACTTAAGGGAATACAAAAGGAAAGTGGATGTGTTGCCAAAAGAAAAAATAGAATCCAGTTTAAGCTGTAAGGAATATGTGTATATGTATTGCATGCTTCGTAATGAATTTTGTAATGAAATAGGAGAAAAGTTTGAGAAGCGGTTAAAGGAGCTGCATATAGAATATCTTAGCAAAATGAAATTGGAGGAGTTAAAATTCGGTTTTCAAGTAATGATAAGATGTATTGCGGATCAGTTAATAGGGATTCGGTTACTTATTGCACAGAATGAAATTTTTTTTGAAAATAGCAAGGAAGCAAGGGATTTGAAAAGAGTTTTCGAGCAGTTTAAAAGAGAAAAGGGAATCGGCCTGCTGCTATCTACCAACAGGAAGCAATTAGAAGCATTAGCAGATGTAATTTATGATACAGAAAATGAAGAAAATAAGTGAGTTCACTGAACAAAGTGTTAGGAAAAGTACAAATAGTATGATTTTTGGGTAAGATAAATAGGAAATATAGCAGTTATTATGGGATTGATGTAAAATAAAAAAGAAAGAAAGGCAAAAGGGGGAGAATCAAATCATGCAAATTCATACGTTGTCTATCCGTCTGGTAGACTGGTTATTGCTTCAGAATGAGGATAAGAAAAAATATAGGGAATTTTATGACTATAGCATGGAAATCATTCTTTCCACAGTAGCCAATTTTTTGATTAGCATTGGATTGGCACTGGTTCTAGGGATAGAAAGCAATGTATTCTGGTATATCCTTTTTTTTCTCCCTTACCGTTTCTTATTTGGGGGAATTCATGCAAAAACACATGTACGATGTATTGCTACATTTGCTGTGAGCATGCTTGTGAACATTTATGTAGCTAGGAAGATACCCGTTACAGGGATTATGCTAGTAATAGAATGGATTGCTGTTATAGTCGCTAATTTCATAAATTATCATGATGGAAAGCATGCAAGTATAGTGAAAAGTGTGGCATGTTTTGTGGCATCAATAGTAGTACTTTTGTGGCTTAATTTGGTAAGTGGGAGCTATACCAATGGAATTTGTGCTACCTTTGCTTTGATTACACAGACTGTGTTGTTGCGAATAAAAATAAGAGGTGAAGGAAAATGAAAAAAATATTTACGAAGAGAACTGTGCTGAATTTATTAGCAGCATTGACTTGTGCGGCGATAGATGAAGATTTATCTGCTGGCTGTACCTTTTTTCTTTATGAGCCAAAGAGGCCTAAGGGATTAAAGAACGCAGATAAAAAGGATTTGTTTTCATAGAGTAACCAAACAATAAAAGAAAGAGTGGAGGGACAGGATGTTAAATGTATTGATTTGTGATGATTCAGGAAAGCAGATTATTTTAGAAAAAAAAGCAGTTCTGGATTACCAGGCCAAGAAGAAGCAGGCACTTTTCCGGATCTATACGGCAATGACTACAAAAGATGCATTACAGTATGTTGCTGTTAATCAAGTAGATCTAGCCATTTTGGATATTGAAATAGATAGGAAATCAGGGATTGACGTTGCAAAGGAAATTCTGAAGAAAAATCCAGTTTGTAAAATCATATTTGTTACAAATTATGATTCATTTGCATATTCCGCATTTGAAATCGAGGCATTTGCATATATGCTCAAACCACTTCAACAAAAGAAACTGTATGAGCAATTAGATAAAGTTTTTGTGGCAAGGCAAAAAGAACAGCTTTTAGAACGTTATGGTGGAGCAAAATTGGAAATAAAGTACAAAGGAACAACTAGTTGTATTAGACAGGAAGATATTCTGTATATAGAGAAGAAAGGAAAAAATGTGGTTGTGGTGACCGATGATTCTGAGTATGAATATACGGATAATTTAAAGGATTTGGAAAAGAGACTGGATCCAGAGAAGTTTACTCGATGCCATAATGGGTTTATTGTAAATCTTAACCGTATTGTTTCTTATCGTCGAACAGAGGTGTATGTAGGAGAGCAGGAAATGTGCATTCCAGTCAGCAAGGCCAATATTTCTAAAGTGGTAAATATGTTAGAAAAGCATTTGTGGGAGAATGTGTTATGAAAGCGATGTTTGTGTTGGAGCTATTTGTGCCAGTAGTTCTCTTTTTTATATGGTATCTGCATAAGAAGGAACAGGGATTTTTACAGGTTCGGGCTGAACTGAATATGCAGAGGCAGATTCTATATAAGCAGAAGGAAGCCATTCAACGGATTCGGAAAAAACAGCATGAGTATAAGAATAATATTGGGAATATTAATGCATTACTTGTAGAACATGATGTGGAAAAAGCCCAGTGTTTCATGGCAAAATTATTAGAGCAAAATACCCATATGGATCAGCTGATTCGTAAGAGTGGCAATTTTGTTCAGCTTCTATTGGATTATAAGATGGAAGAGGCAGAACAAAGGGGAATTCGTACTTCTCGGGAAATCGTACTATGTCAGGATATTCCTGTGGATGAGTATGATAGTTCTGTGATTATAAATAATGCTATGAATAATGCAATAGAGGCTTGTGAGAAGCTTCCAGAGGGAGAACGGTATATCCGGTGCATTGTAAATGTCCAGATGGGATATTTGAATTTTTATTTTGAGAATCCATGTGCCGGTGTGACGGAAAAAGAAAATGGAGGTCTGCTTACAAGGAAAAAAAACCGGGAGGAGCATGGATTTGGGCTTCAGAATATAAAGGAAATCGTTAAGAAATACGATGGAATACTAAGCTATAGGGTTGAGAATGGAGTGTTCCAGCTCAAGTGTAGTTTGAGAGTTCAGGCGGGAAAAACGGCATAGAAGAAATTGTGAGAAAGGTGACTTTATCTGGGGTAGAGGATAAAGTTACCTTTATTTTTTGACATTCTTGACAATCTGCATAAGAGGAAGGAATACTTGGTCATTTTAAGGGAAGGGATGGAGGCTTGGGTGAATTGTAGGATACACATTTCACTACTATAATAGTATTTGTAAATAGCGCTATTAAAACAAAAATAGAAACATATAATTTTAGGAGGAAAAGAATTATGAAGAATTTATCCGTTATGGAACAGAAAAGGATTGCAGGTGGAAAATATCGTGCACAAGCTTGGTCATATGAAACACATCAGTTAGTTTTTGAGTGGGATTTTGATACATATGGTTATGCAAAAACAGGTTTATCGCCATATAGTAAGTATTTATATCATAAATTTATTTTTAATATGAATACAGGAGAAGAAGTGTATAATTCTGAAGACTAAAAATTAAGAAAATCGAGATAAAGCTGGTTTCAGGACTGGCTTTATCTTGATTTTAAGTTTCAAAAATTAGAGTAAGAGGGATAGGATAAATGAGTATGTTCAAGCAATACTACTGTATCAGACAGCAAGACATCCAAGACTGTGGTCCAGCTTGTCTTGCTACAATCTCCAAACAATATGGCCTAAAGATGCCAATTTCCAAAATTCGAGAATTAGCTCAAACGGACTTGCAAGGTTCTACCGTTTATGGCATTGTTCAAGCAGCCGAAAAATTAGGATTCAGTACCAGAGCTGTTCAGGTAGAAAAAAAGGAAGAAATATTTGATAACCTTCCTACTCCATGCATTGCTCATGTAATCATGGAGGGAATGCTGCTTCATTTCGTAGTGATACATAAAATAACAAAAAACTGCATTCTGGTAGCAGACCCAGGCAGGGGCATGATGAAATACAAACCAGAGGAATTCTTCAAAATCTGGGATGACATTTTAGTATTGCTGACACCAACTGCAAAATTTGAAAAAGGGGACTATACAAAGGGCTTGTTTCAAAGATTCTGGGGACTGATAAAAGTTCAGAAAGGCCTCTTAATCAATATCTTTCTTGCATCGTTCCTTATTACATTTTTAGGAATTGCAGGCTCTTTTTATTATAGATTTTTAATAGATGATATTTTGCCAAATAACTTAGGTGCAAACCTTCATTCCCTATCCATTGCAATGCTGGTTCTGCTTCTGTTCAAGATATTTACCGAGTTCTTCCGGCAGATTTTATTTATCTATATGGCACAGAACATTGATGTACCACTGCTTCTAGGATATTATAATCATGTTGTAAAACTTCCAATGCATTTTTTTGGTACAAGAAAAGTCGGAGAAATCATTTCCAGATTCAATGATGGAGATAAAATACGAAATGCCATTTCGTCGGTTACCTTAACCTTAATGATTGATATTATTATGGCAGTTGCGGGCGGAGTGATTTTATATTTACAAAATGCAAAATTATTTTTTACCTGCTTTATTCCAATCGTATTATATCTTGGTTTAGTATTTGGCTTCAAAGAAAGGTTAAAGAAAGTCAACCAGGAGGTTATGGAAGCTAACGCCATGCTTTCTTCCTACTTAGTAGAATCTTTAGAGGGAATTGAAACGGTAAAAGCATTTAACGGTGAAGGAATCGTGCAGCAGAAAACAGAAAACAAGTTTTTGAAATTTATGAAATGCTGTTTGAAACATGGAGTAACTTATAACGTGCAAGGAACTTTTATGAGCATAGTAAGTGGCGTATTTGGCATTGCTATCCTATGGTTCGGAGGAAGCCTTGTTTTAAAAGGGGAACTTTCCATGGGAGAATTAATTAGTTTTAATGCGTTACTAGCATACTTTATTGAGCCAGTCAGCCGATTAATTAACTTGCAGCCACAGTTGCAGGAAGCCATTGTAGCCAGTGACCGGTTAGGGGAAATTCTGGATCTGGAATTAGAAAAAGCCAGTGAAGATGACATAAAACCAGATACCTTATATGGAGATATTTCCTTAGAACATGTGAATTTTGCCTATGGGCTTCGGGAAAATATTTTACATGATATTCATATGGATATTAAAGCTGGTGAAAAGATTGCTTTAGTAGGGGAAAGTGGATCAGGCAAAACCACAATCGCCAAACTTCTTATGGGATTCTATGATGTAAAAGAAGGAAAGATTACGGTGAACCATGATAATATCAATACGATAAGCAAAGAAGTGCTGCGAAGCAAGATCAGTTACATTTCCCAGCATCCATTTTTCTTTTCAGGAACGATTCAGGAAAATCTGGAGTTTGCAGCAGAGGGAGTAACGAAGGAAAGAATGATGGATGCTTGTAAAAAAGCACATATTTATGAGTTTATCAAAAGCCAGCCAATGGGCTTTCAAACTCCATTAGAAGAAAAAGGTTCCAATCTTTCAGGCGGTCAAAGACAGCGTTTGGCGATTGCAAGAGCTTTGATTCGTAATCCTGAGATTTTAATTATGGATGAAGCAACCTCCAATCTGGACTCCATAACAGAAAGTGCTATTCAGAAGACTTTAGAAGAATGTACAGAAAATGTTACTACAATTATCATTGCGCACCGGTTAAGTACAATAAAAAAATGTGACAAGATTTTCGTGATGGATAAAGGAAAGATTATTGAGGAAGGCAGCCATAGCCAGCTTCTTCATAAGAAAGGCTACTACTATAAACTCTGGTCCGAGCAGTGTCTAAGCGGCGAAGACAGTGGAGTAACAGAGGGAAAGGAGGGCTTTGGACGTGCGGTATAAGATAGAAAATCTAGCAGATATAGAAGATACAAAAAGCTTTATGCACCAGTACAAAACAGCCTGTTCCTATAAACTTTTAAAATATAGTATGTATCTGTTTATATTGACTTTAGGTACGCTTATCATCTGGTCACGGTTTGCGAAAAAGGATATTGTCGTGCATGCATTTGGTGTGATAGATGCCAAAAATGAAGTATGTGAAATCTATATTGAAAATACAAATATTGGGAATATCAAAGCTGGAAAAGAAGCTCGTTTAGAAGTAGTATCTTTATCAAGAAACGAATACGGTGTGCTGACTTCTAAGATTGCAAAGGTTAGTGATGACGTGATAACAGATTCGGGTAGTGGCAGAAAGTTTTATACAGCGATGTGTCCTCTGGAAAAAAAGAGTATGACAAGTAAAACTGGCGAGCAGGTCAAACTTAAAAATGGGATGGATGCCAGAGTTAGTATTATCTGCAGAAAGACCACGTATTTTGCGTATCTGCTAGATAAGTTAAGGTAGTGGAAATTTAGAAGGAAAGACTGGTTTTATTGTTCAGAATAATGATAAATATAGAATTTCTTTTAGGAAATGTCTAAAATAAGGTTTTATAAGTAGAGGATTTGTAACTTATAAAACCTTATTTTGATGTTTATATAAAATCATAATATTTTATATAAACATCTTAACCCAGTATATGTTTTGAGGGGATTATATATAGTATAATAAACCGAAATTTGGTAAAAAGAAGGCAGAAAACAAGGAGGGCTTTTATGAAAAGCAAATGGAGTAAGTTGCGGGTATTATTGCCAGTGGTTATGATAGCATTCATGTTCTTTGCAAATCAAATGAAAGTAAAGGCTGCCAAGGAATATGGAACAAATGTGCAATCTGCAGGAACCATCGTGTTTGGCAAAGAGTATCAGGCAACAATTGATGAGAATGAAGGAAGCAAGCAGCACTGGTATCAGTTTACTACAAAAGCAACGGATGATTATTATTATGATCTGGTATTTAACAGGCTTGTTGCAAAGGATGCCATGACCGTTCAGATTCTGGATACAAAGGGAAACTTTGTGATGTCTGTAAGTACAGGAAGCAAGAGAAAACAGAAGCGGTTAAAACCAGATTCTGTTTATTATGTAAATGTATATTGTTCGTCAAGCCTTAGTGATGACAATTATTATGGATTTACTTTGAATACGGTAAATGATCCAGAAACGGATAATATGGCTGAAGCCAAGATTAAGCTTATTTCTGGAGACGCTTATAATGGTTCCATGGCGGCTTATTATGAAGAAGACTGGCTGACATTTTATGCAGAGACAAAATTAACAACCATAAATCTGGCTAAGAAAGACAATGGCTGGAATCTATGGACATCTATTTATGATGCCAATGGAAACCAGATTAAATCAAGTACGGTATCACAATTTGCAGGCAGTATGACGTTTGATACGGAACCAGGAAAGCTGTATTATGTAAAGCTTCAGTCCAATGCAGAGCTGGGAGAAGAAAAAGATATGAATTACAGTATTCTTCTGGCTGGCAGTCAAAAAGAGAAGGAAGACAGTCAGGTTACTGGTAAGAATGAGAATAAAGAAAATAAAGAAAATGCAGAGAATACGAAAAAGACTGAGAATACGCAAAAAGCAAACGGCAATAATGGATATGGTACGAATATCCAGTCTGCAGGAACTATCGTGTTTGGCAAAGAATATCAGGCAACAATTGATAAGAATGAAGGAAGCAAACAGCACTGGTATCAGTTTACCACAAAAGCAACGGATGATTATTATTATGATCTGGTATTTAACAGGCTTGTTGCGAAGGATGCCATGACCGTTCAGATTCTGGATACAGAGGGGAATTTTGTAATGTCTGTAAGTACAGGCAGCAAGAGAAAACAGAAAAGGTTAAAACCAGATTCTGTTTATTATGTAAATGTATATTGTTCATCAAGTCTTAGTGATGACAATTATTATGGATTTACATTGAATACGGTAAAGGATCCAGAAACAGATAGCATGGCAGATGTTGAGATTCAATTGTCCATGTCAAAAACTTATAAAGGTTCCATGGCAGCTTATTACGAAGAAGACTGGATGTTCTTTAAAGCGACAGGAAGCAAAACAACTATTGTTTCTTCCAAAAAGGATAATGGCTGGAATCTGTGGACATCCGTTTATGACAGCAATGGAACGTTTGTTACGTCTGGGACAACATCACAATTTACGGAGAGCATGACTTTTGCCACAGTAAAAGGAAAAAAATATTATGTAAAAATAAATGGAAATCCAGAGCTAGGGGAAGAAAAGGATATGAATTACAGTGTCCTGCTGAAAGACCCTAGAGTAGACATGAAAAAGTGCAAAATTACGGTTAAAAATATGAAATACACAGGTTTCGCAAGAAAAGCACCTGTAACAGTGAAGTATAATGGAAGGACACTTCAGAAAAATATAGACTATACCTTAGTTTACTCAAATAATAGAAGAAGAGGCAAGGCTAGTGTCACGATTACAGGAAAAGGTGATTTTAAAGGAAAAGTAAAGAAGACATTTAAGATTACCAGATAGAAATCTTTATATAATGCAATAGGTTTATGGAAAAATAACTATCGTATCAAATTTGATGCGGTAGTTATTTCTTGTTTTAGCAATTATAGTGTAGTATAGTGTGTTATATGGAATGAGAGGTGAAAAAGATGTTTCGTGCATATCTTGTGGATGATGACCAGTTTATACTGGAAGAACTTATTAATCAAATTCCATGGATGGATAATGGATTTGAGATTATAGGAAGTGAAACCAATCCCAAAGAAGCAGTAGGTAAGATACAGAATCTGAAACCAGATGTTGTATTCTGTGATCTTAAAATGCCTGGGATGGATGGAAATGAGTTAATTAGGCAGGTGCAGTCATCAGGGGTAAAATGTGAATTCGTAATGATTAGTGCGTATGACGAGTTTGAAAATGTCAGGTCTTTTTTTCAACAGTCTGGTTTTGATTATGTATTAAAGCCAGTTGACAATGATGATATGGAAATGACACTTCGCCGGTTAAATGAAAAACTTAGAAAACAATATCCTGTAAATAAAAGAGATTATGAAACAGATAATCCTGTTTTTAACAGCCTTATAAGCTATGTCAAGGAACACGCCTACGAGAAAATAACGCTAGACATGCTTGTTAAGGAATTCAATTTCAGTAAGAGTTATATCTGCAGTCTTTTTGCAAAATATTATAAAACATCGCTTACCTGTTACATAACGGAAATTCGTATGAAGCGTGCAAAGGAGATGCTTGAGGAGAAAACCATGCTTTTAAAAGAAGTTGCCTTATCTTGTGGTTATTCGGAGTATTATCATTTCTTCAAGGTTTTCAAAGATTATTATGGAATATCTCCTAAGGATATGCGGAATGGAGAAGAATGAAAAAGAAAAAATATATGTTATTTTTATTAGTATTTTTTGTACTGGCAGGATGTCAGAACAGAAAATCTGATAATGTAGTTCGGGTTGCTCTTCCTTATTCAGAGACGATACAAAATCCAGATAAAAATTATTATATTAAGTGGCTTTCTAAAGAGACAGGACTTACTATTAAGCCTGTTATCATTCATCAGAAAAGGTGCAGAGAATATTTAGACGCACTATTTGCTTCTGAGGTGGAAGCTGATGCTGTTCTATTAGGAGAGAATTTTACACTTGAAAAGAAAGATCTGCAGACCTATATAGAACGGAATGTGTTAGAGAAGCTTAGTAATGGCATGTATTATTATCCAGATTGTGGAAATTATAGAGAGCTGCACTGTGGCCAGACCATGTGGATAAATACGGGGTGGCTCCATGCGTTATCATTGTCGGTTCCAAGGACTACAAAAGAGTTTAAAGCGGTATTAAAAGCCTTTCGGGATAAAGATCCAAATGGAAATGGGAGAAAGGATGAGATACCGTTAATTGGGAGCCTTGATGGATATGAATATAATCCAGTGGAATTTATACTAAATTCCTATATAGTAAATGATCCGTTCCGATCTAGATTTTATGTAAAAGGAAAAAGGGAAGAATATGCGCCATTTAAGAAAGAATACCGAGAAGGAATTGCATATCTGAATCAGTTATATTCTGAAAAATTACTAGATAAAAGATGTTTTACTTACTCTAGGAGACAGCTTCAGGAGATTGTAAATTCGCAAGAAGATCTGGTTGGTATTTTTACTGCAGGTTCTGTTGCAGACATCTTGTATCAGGGAAACCCAGAGATTATGGCCAGGTATATTCACGTATTGCCACTGAAAGGACCAGAAGGAGAGCAGCATGCAATCACCAGAAAGGTTAATGATATGGTAGGGGCTATTGTTCCAAAACATGCAAAAAACAAAAAGGGAGCTATAAAATTCTTGGAAAAAATGATATCTACGGAAGGCTCACTCATAGCGAGATTTGGAGAAGAGGGGGTTGACTGGGAATATTCAGATGGACATGAGGTAAGTCTGTTTGGAGAACCTTCTGCCATTGTTACAAAAAATTATCTTTCTAATATTCCACAGAATAAGCATTTAAACGGAATTGGACCTATGGATGTGCCGATTAAGTATTTAAGAGGAGTTACCTGGAATGGAGTAAATTCAGATACGGAATATATTGACGCAAGAGCCGAGATGGGTTACGAAGCATTTTTATCAAAGACAGTTTCCAAGAAGGAGTACAACGAGGCGTTATGCAATTTTGTGGATGATTTTACTTATGATCTGGTAAAGGGAAGATATGATGTATGGGATAATGGAAAATGGAATACGTTTTTGAAGAGAGCAAGGCATTGGTTAGGAGAAAAAAATGATACATAAAAAAAGAAGGAACAGGATTTGCTGCTTCATTCTGGTGGCAGCCATGTTTATGGCAGGATGTGGGAAGCAAGAAGACTGCTTAAGTGTCTGGAAGGAAAGTGCACATTTAAAAGGGGATGAGACAGAGAAAGAACTCTATCAAATGGCATTAGAAGAAGATATTCTTGTGGTATATACGGTTTCTACCAGAATTACAAAAGTGAAGGAAGCTTTTGAGAAGACATATCCAGGACTTTGTGTGGAAATCAGAGATGTAAGAAGCCCTGAGTTAATCAAAGCAGTTAAAGAGCATGAGGCAAGTGGCAGGCCAGAGTGCGATGTCGTTGTATGCAATGATAACAGCGGGGATTTTAGACAGGAGTTAGTAGATGCAGGATATGTTGTACCATACATGCCTGAGGATATTGCGGATAAGATGAAGAAAGGTCATTTTGGAAAGACCGTGTCCTTTTTAGATGAAGCAGAAATGCTTTTTTATAATGCAGGGAAGTATATGGAATGTCCCATTCAAAATATCTGGGAATTGACGAAAGAGCAATATAAGGGGAGGATTTACATGCCAAGTCCACTACGTTCCTTTTCTACTTTTGCGTTTTGTGGAATGACAACGGCTTATACAGAAGAACTGGAAAAAGCTTATCAGGATTATACTGGAAAACAGTATAATAGAAAGTCGGAGTGTGTGTGGGACTATTTTTGGAAATGCATTGTAAAAAATACAGTTTTTACTAACAGCAGTGATGAAGTTTGTGAGAAACTTGGAAATGCAGATGGAGAGGCTGATTTTGGAATTATGGTTTCTAGCAAATACCGTTATAAAGACATAGGGTATAAGATTGAGCCAGTATATCATCTAATCCCTTTTTCGGGCTGTGTCACAACATATGCACTGATGCTGGCCACAGGTTCTAGAAATGTAAATACTGCAAAACTTTTTATTCGTTATCTTTTAGGTGGAAGTGATGGAAGGGGAGAAGGATATCAGCCATTTTGTACTCTTGGTACATGGTCTGCAAGAAAGGATGTTGCGGATGGCAATCCTGTTCCAATGGAAGAAATTGATCTGATTCAGACAGATGTGCAGTATTTGATACAAAACAGGAAATCCATAGAGAAGTTCTGGTTGGGACTTCTTGCAGAAAAATAGAGGGTAAATATGAAAAAACGTGGAATTTTGGAAAGTTTCCTCCTTGAATTTATGGCTCTTGGAAGTTGTGTGGTAGTTCTTTGGACTGCATTTTACTGTCTTACGATGCAGATTATGAAAAAAAACATGATTGCACAAGTACAGGCAAGTTCTGATGCAATTATTTCCAGAGTGGAAAATGAATTATTAGAAATTGGAGATGCTGCATACCGCTTATCACATGCAGAAAAGGTTTGTGCCATGCTGGAAGCAGAAGACAAGCTGGATTTCTATGATTTAGCTGGCAATACAGAGAACGACATAGATACGGTTATTGGACAGAATATTTTGGCGGGGAATATATTGATTCTTCGGAGGGATGGAGGATATTATCGGTTTCGGGGAAGAATTTCTAATACGGTAATAAAAAAAATGCACAGAACATTAATACAGGATGGAGTGCAGAATTTTACGGTAAGTACGAATGGAATGACGTATATTGTCTGCAGTCATGAGGTTTGCAATAAAGAAGATGTGCAGTTGGGATATGTAGTTTTTTTAATGGAAAAAACAAATCTTGAGAGCATTTTGGGAGACTTCCATAATCTTAAGCATCTGGGACTTGTTCTATTGTCTGGGAATACGATACTTTGTGCCAATCAGGAGATAGATGAGAATATGCTTGCAAAACAAAAAGATGCCAGTATTTTTTATCAGGAAAAAACCATAGGGTTTACAGGGTTCAGGCTTCTTGTGTTATGTAGAAGTATTGTAACGAAACAGGTCAGACAATACTTTGGAATTGCTGTGCCAGTTACAATTGTTCTGCTGTTTTTAGTTATGGCGGGCTTTGTATCTTATTGGAAGAAACATTTTATCCATCCACTCAATAGTGTACTTGCTCACTTTGCTTGTAATATGGATATGCCCCTTCCGCTTACAGGAGAGGAATATTTTGATGGGCTGGTAAAACAGGTGAATGCAATGATTTTTCAAATAGAAGAAAAGGAAAAGGAATTATATGAATCCAAAATGCGGGTAAAGGATATAGAGCTTGAAAAGGAAAGAACGATTTTTGCATTGCTGAAAAAACAGATTAACGCACATTTTACTGTAAACACCTTAAACGTAGTCAGAGCCTTTATTTATCGAGGGGATCGTGAAGAAGCAGTAAGGCTTTGCAATGAACTTTCTTGCCTCCTTAGATATGCAAATGGTGGAGATGGAGATATTACCTTATTAGAGGAAATCCATGTTTTAGAGCAATATGTGGGTATTATGCAGACCAGATATCCTGGAAAATTTCAGTTTAAAGTGGAAATGGATGAGGAACTGTTAGATACCATGATTCCTAGAATGATTCTCCAGCCTTTAGTAGAAAATGCAATTGTACATGGTTTGTGTGATAGAACAGGTGAAATCTGTATTCGAGCAGAAAAAAATGAAAAAATGGTAATTCAGGTGATTGATAATGGACGAGGAATGTCTAAAGAAGAAATATCTGCAATTCAAGAGCGTATCTGGAATCAGGAGATAGGTGGCAGTGGCGAAATGAAGCATATTGCACTTATGAACATTGATAGGCGGATTAAAATGGTTTATGGAGAAGAAAGCGGGATTTGGATAGATTCGGAGAAGGAAAAAGGGACAAAAGTGCTGGTTATGTGGAACATGTGACAGCATTTTTTCTTTGATAGGAAGGTCCTTTGCGAGTCCTTCCCTATCAAAGAAAAAGTGCCTTGAAAAAGAAGGGCACGCGAGAGTCTGAGGAACTCAGACTTTGTCCTAATATCTATACATTTACTAAAATTTATGTTATCCTAAACCCTAGAAACACGAAAAGAAGCATACTTCACTATACATATTTAGAAGGAGAGGCATTTTATGAAAAACAGACATCATCATGCATTAGACGAGTATTCTTATATTTCTGGCATGCGTCAATGGAACGGGACTTTAAAAGCCGTCTTTTCCATTGCTGCATTGCTTGCCGTTATTTGCAGGAATTCCTTAAAAGTCTCACTGCTTACTCTTTTGTATATGTGTGTATTATCTGTTTTAGCAGGAAAAGTACACTTTCGAGATTATATAAGACTGCTTTTTATTCCATTTGTATTTATTTTTATAAGTGGACTTGCTATAATGATTCAGATAGGAAAATCATCTGGGGATTATTTTTGCCTTTTTGGAAGTATTCCTATATGTATTTCAATATTTGGGACAAAGTTCTATATTACAAAGGAAAGCTTTTGGTTAGCAGTGAATGTTGGGTGTAAGGCATTAGGAAGTATCAGTGCCATGTATATGCTGACCTTATCTACACCATTAGCAGAGATTTTGAATATATTCCGGAAAATGCATGTGCCAGATCTGATAATTGAACTTATGCATTTGATTTACCGGTATATATTTATTCTGTCTGATAGTAACCGTTTGCAACGTGATGCTGCGGTATCCAGACTTGGTTATCGGAATTACCAGACTTCTATTAGAAGTTTTTCCAAAGGACTTGCGAATTTGCTGGTGATATCTTTAAAGCGGGCACAGTCCTGCTATGATGCAATGGAAGCAAGAGGATATGATGGCACATTAAGAATTATGGAAGAACAGCATAAGATTACATGTAAGCAGGTTTTATGGATGGCAGGATATGTTCTGGTTATTATAATAAGCAGTTTTGTCTGGAGGTAATACATGAAGAAGAACATTTTAGAACTTAAAAATGTGAGTTTTTCCTACGAAGATGGGAAAAAGGCACTGGATGGAGTTTCGGTATCTATTTATGCGGGAGAAAAAATAGCAGTTCTTGGTGCGAATGGAGCAGGAAAGTCTACTTTTTTTCTTCATTTAAATGGTGTACGCACTGGAGATTCAGGGGAAATCTATTTAGCTGGAGAAAAGATATGCAATAAAAAGCAGAGAAAGAAATTACAGGAGAATGTGGGAATTGTATTTCAGGATACAGATAGCCAGATCATTGCTTCTACGGTAAAGTCAGAGATTGCATTTGGCCCTATGAATATGAACCTTACAAGAGAACAGGTAGAAACGTATACCATGGATGCTATAAGACAGATGGAATTAGAGGATTATGTAGACCGGCCGCCACATTATTTAAGCGGTGGAGAGAAAAAAAGGGTAGGAATTGCAGATATTTTAGCCATGAAGCCTAAAATAGTTGTATTTGATGAACCGACGGCTTCTTTAGATCCTGTCAGTGCTCAAATGCTAGAGGAAACTTTAGAGCAGTTAGAAAGGGAAGGAAAAACCATACTGCTTTCTACCCATGATGTAGATTTTGCATATCGTTTTGCAGAACGGGTGCTGGTGTTCTGTAATGGGAAAATGATTGCAGATGATTCTCCAGAGGCTATTTTTATGGAGGAAGACCTATTGAAAGCAACCAACTTAAAGAAACCAGTAATTATGGAAGTTTATGAGCTTTTAAAGAAAAAAAAGCTTTTGAAGAAAAGTGGCTTGCCAAAAAATCTGGAAGAGTTAGAGAGGCTTTTGCAATAGAGTAAAACGAAATAAGAAAGGAAAGAGAGCATGACAAAAAGAGAAAGATTTATTGTGGCTTTAGTTACGGCGTGTGTATGGATGCTTAGTATTGGAATAAATACTGAGGCAATGCATATTATGGAGGGATATCTTCCACCAGTATATTGTATTGGATGGGGAATTGTGAGTGTGCCATTTCTTGTGGCAGGTTTTTTTTCGTTAAAGAAAAAAATTGCGAATGATAGAAAAAATATTACACTGATTGCTATGTCGGGAGCATTTATTTTTGTGATATCTTCTTTAAAAATACCATCTGTAACAGGAAGTTGTTCTCATATGACAGGAACAGGTCTGGGAGCAATTTTATTAGGGGCATCTTCGGTTAGTGTACTTGGCCTGATTGTTCTGTTATTTCAGGCGATTCTGTTGGCTCATGGTGGATTGACAACATTGGGAGCAAATACATTTTCCATGGCAATTGCAGGACCACTTTTAAGCATTGCAATTTATAAGCTGTTAAAGAAAACGAAAATCAGCAATTATGTGGCTATATTTTTAGCAGCAGCATTAGGCGATTTATTTACGTATTGTGTAACAAGTGTACAGTTAGCTTTGGCATATCCATCTGCATCAGGTGCAGGAACTTCTGTTGTAAAATTCCTTGGAGTATTTGCACCAACTCAGTTGCCTTTGTGTCTGCTAGAAGGGATTATTACTGTTTTGATTATGATTGGTCTGGAGAAATATGCTTCTATGGAATTAAAAAAGATCGGTTTTATTGGAGCAGGCAGATAATTTATGGTGTACATTAAAGTACAGATAAGGAGGAACGTATGGAGAAAAAAGAGAAAAAAGAGAAAAAAAGTGTCGGCAAGGGCGTTGTGATTAGTTTGATTCTGGTAGCTGTCATGCTTGCAATTGTGCCATTTCTAGCTTTAAGAGGAGCAGAGTTTGGTGGTTCTGATGATGCGGGAAGTGTTATGGTAGATGAAATTACAGGAGGTTATGAACCTTGGTTTACTCCAGTACTGGAAACTGCTATTGGAGGAGAACTTCCTGGTGAAATTGAAAGTTTGTTTTTCTGCCTTCAGACAGCGATAGGTGTTGGAACGGTTGCTTTTATTATGGGGCGTTTTGTGGAGAGGAAAAAATGGATGCCAAAGGAGGAAGAGAAACAAGAGAATAAGAAAGCGTAAAGACTTGAAAGGGGCATGGTTCATTTAAAATTGACTATGCCTCTTTTTTTGTATCCAATTACAATAAAAGGGGGGGATCGCACTAAGCAATGAATGACTTTTTTGTAAAAAATTCCAAGTATTCAATTCTTTAAGGAAAAAATGTTTAGATATCAAAAGTTCATAATAAATATGAAAAGTTTTGTATAAGGTTTATGAAGATTATCTTTTTGATATGGAAATATTTACCTAAATTTTACACTAATTAATTGAGAGGGCAAATTAAGGGCATATAAATTATATGTTAGATTGGTTATAGTAAATGTACAGAAACCGGTTTTGAGTAAAGAAAAGGAGGAAAGGAAATATGTGGATGAAGTTTTTTAAAAAAAGCAAATGTAATGCAGCATGGCAGTCAGCAATATGCTAGTATACAACTGGATAAACATCTATATAGCGGGCTCTTTTGAGCCCGCCATATGTTGGGATTGGAGGAGTATTTATGAATGAGGAGACACTAAGGGAGGTAACGATACTAGCAAGTCAAATTGCTATCAGAATATGTGAGCAAAAGAAGAATGAGTGGCTTAAGGAACAAAGAGATGCGGGGATTCAAAAAATAAAGTGGATTTTAAAAGAATATAAAATTATGATGCAATATGAAAAAGAGCATCCAGATGAAAAAGCTAACATTAGTAGGATAGTAGAACATAATATGGGGGTAGACACTGTTGAGTATATTATCTTTGTAAAAGAAAGATTTGATATAGCGTTGCGAATCTTAAAATATGCCTGTATTACATCAGGTAAGCTGGAGGAGGAACGATGCTATCAGATTATATCTGAACTCTATCTGGAATGTGATGGTCAAAGAGACAATTACTTAAGAGGAGAAGATAAGATCAGCATGATTGCTGATAAGTACAATATCAATAAAAGAACGGTTTACAAAGATATCAACAAGGCTAGTAGTATATTGGCCACCTTGTATTTCGGCATTCTAAATTAAGGAGTAATGATGGAAAGAAGAATTGATAGAATATATTTTGAGTTAACAACATTGTGTAACTTAAGATGTAAACATTGCTTTAATTTTAATGATAATTTTAAAGTGCAATACCTTGCGAAAGAAAAAATCAGAGATTTTTATACGAAGGTGAAGAAGAAAACTAGCGGAATTGTACTTACAGGAGGAGAACCATTTCTGCATCCTCACATTTTAGAAGTGATAAAAATATTTAGAGAAGAAAGAGTTGTTATTACTACTAATGGAACTCAGTTCGATGGTTCTTACTATGAACAGATACTGAAAGAAAATCCAAATGTATTTTTACAAATCAGCTTTGACGGATATAGTAAAGAAGTTTACGAAGAAGTACGAGGTCAGAATACATATGAAAAAGTAAGAAAAGTAATTGATTATCTTAGTGAAAAAGGATTTGGAGCGCAGATGGGACTTTCCATGAGCATTCTTGCATGCAATATCCATGAAGTCATAGATGTAGTGAAATACGCAGAAGCATGCCGTATGCATTCTATCCATTTTCCAACACTGATTATTGAAGGCAGATGTGCAGACGACTCTACCATTCTTCCAGATGTTGAGGAGTTAAATAAGGTGGAAGACCAATTACTCCAGATGGCCGTAGATAGTGAGAATTTACATATTTCAGTGAATACGCTCAATCGAATTGCTGGCTGGGCAATGGGAGGAAAGGAACAAGATTGTTTATCAAATGCAACCATAAAAGTAACAGTAGATGGAAGCTTAATGCCATGTCCTGTTGCATGGAAGAGTACGGAGAGTATCGGTCATGTGGATCAGGTAACAAGCTTTGAGCATCTAGAAAAGCTAGTGAACGAAATAAAGAAAGAAGAAAGACAGGAACAGGGATGTCTGATGTGTGAAGGATCAGAGATCTGCAATCAGAGTTTTTGCGAGCATTGTTCTGTTAGAGGAACCAATATACAAGAAGGAAGAGAGTATCGCTGCAAGAATTTCATTCATCATATCAATAATATTAAAAACGAAAGGAAGAAGTAATTATGTTAAATGATTTTTTGCTTACATTTGCTGCAAACCGTGCAGTAACCTATCAGATTCTAAACAAATTATCCGAGGAGGAATTGAATAAAAAATGGAATCGTCCTGGATTAGATACCTTTTCAAAACATTTTCAAGAGATGGCGGTAGTAACGAATGCATATGCTGATGCCATGGTTACAGGCAACATGGATTTTTCTGGTGTACCTGATGTATTCGGATTCTCGGATTCGGTAAGTAAAAAGGAACTGGAAAAGATGTTAAAAGACTCCGATAAGAAACTGGAGAAAATTGTGAAAGATAAAACATACAGGGAAAGTGTTTTCTGGTTTGATATGGATCTTCCAGTTACCCAGCATTTTGTTAACATCATTTCTCATGAGATTTTCCACCAAGGTATGATGACCATGTTTATGTATCAGAGTGGAATTAAAATGCCTCAGGAACTAGTAGATAACTGGTCGCTTCCAGAGGCATAGCATGTTTTCCTATAGAGAGAGTAAAGAAAAGATATTTATAGCATCCAGCAATATTACAGATAACAATGTCTGCATGGAACGTCTATATTCATATGGAGTGGCAGGAATTATTACAAAATCTATTAGCCTGCACCATATGGATAAAAGAAAAGAGAGAATCTGGTCGAATGGGAACGACTTATATAACACTACCAGATTTTCAAAACGAAGTTTCCATGAGTGGCTACCGATTCTGTCACAGGCAGCCAAAGAAGGAAGAATTATGATTCCAAGCATATGCCCTAATGACAACGTAGAATTGGATTATATAATCAAACATCTGGAGCAAATAGGAGTTCCTGCTATTGAACTAGGTATCTCATGCCCAAATACCACAAATATCCCATGGCAGACAATACTTAACGGAGTAGAAAAGCTTGCTTCAAAAGTAAAGGTTCCAATTTATCTAAAGCTTTGTGGAAAGTATAGCATTTTACCGATAGTGAGACGGGCAGTTGGCACAGGGATAAAAGGGATTGTATTAAGTGATTCATTTCCAGTAAATATTCCAGATGGGGGAAACGTGATTTCGGCAGGACAATCAGGCGAGTCTATTCGTCCTCAGGTTTTGCAACAGATTCGGACATTGCGTTTGGCGGATATAGACTGTGAAATCGTTGGTACAGGTGGAGTGTTTACTAAAGAGCATGTGAATGAGTATCTAAAAGCAGGAGCAGATGCGGTCGGGATATGTAGTGCTATGTATCTATTCGGGATTACTCATATTCAAACACTGCTTTAAAAGGGGGATGACGTACATAAATACACAAAAGTATAGCGACAGGATTCACACAGAGGTAGAAGCGTGCTTGCATCACAATTGGCTTGTTATACCAGTTGGAAGTGTGGAACAGCATGGAATAAATCTGCCACTTTCTGTCGATTATGATATCGCACACGCAGTAGCAGAGTGGCTATGTGAGGAAGCGGGGTATGTATTAGCCCCAGGTCTGACTTACGGAGCACGATCGCTTTCTAATAGTGGTGGAGGAGACCGATTCAAAGGAAATGTTTATCTGGATGGTGGGATCTACATAAAGGTTGTGCAGAATATTCTTACTCGGTTTATTGAAAATGGAGCAAAACGGATATTGCTTCTGAATGGTCACTATGAGAATTATGCGTTTTTGTGTGAGGCAGCACAAAAGGCGGATTACTTGAAAAACTGTAATATCGTCGTAATCAATTGGTGGGATATTCTTACAGATGACTACATGATTAAACAGACGAAAGGACGGTTTTGCAATTGGGAAGAAGAACATGCTGGAATTGTTGAAACTGCACTGGAAATGTATCTTAATCCTTCGTCAGTCAAAGGAAAAATGTGCATAGAAGAAGACGGTGTCTATAAAGGAATCTATAGTTCTCATATAGACTGTGTGAATAGCAAAACGGGGGCATTAAGTTCAAACATTGGAGCAACAGAAGAGATGGGGGAACAGCTATTTATCAAAATCGTAGAAGAGATTAGAAAATTAACAAAGACATTTCTAGAGTTGGAAAGGAAGGATAATCATGGAAACGTTTAAGCAGCTTATAGATATGGTGAAGTACGCTCAAACATACATTCCATTCTATACGAAACTCTATGAGGGGGTTAATCCTGATGAATGGAAGAACATTAAGGATTTCAAAAAGCTGCCAATTATATCCGCAAATGATTTGGTTACACATTTTGAGGAATTAAAATCAACAGCAGGGAATCTGTATCGCGTTACCAGTAGCAGCGGTACACTTGGCAATCCTAAAGTAATCTACCGAACGAAGGAGGATACCGCAAAGAGTGTTGATGTACTGGAAGAACTGCTAAAAATGGCGGGAGTAACAAAAGAGGATACCGTATTTATAGGACAGCCTTTTGATATGGCGCATTTTGGATATCTTGTGTCGGGTGGCCTTGCAAAGATTGGGGCACTTGCAATACCAGCAGGAATTGCGATGAATAATGACAAATATGTTTCTTTAATAAAACTATATAAACCAAGTGTTATCTGCACATCCTTATCAAGAATCCTTAATGTAATCAAGTTACTAAAAGAAGAGAACATTGCAAGTGTTCCGTGGGTTCGCACTATTATCCTGGCAGGAGAGCCAGTGACAGAATCAGGAATTGAGAAGATCAAAGAGTATTTTCATACGACACCATTTAATTTTTATGGAAGTGAGGAAACAGATGGATTAGCAGGTGATTGCAAATATCATGCAGGTATTCATTTCTTTGACGATTTATTTTATCTAGAACTACTGGAACTGAAAGGAGTTAGGCCGAAGAAAGAAGGAAATTCTATAGGAGAAGCTGTTTTAACTTCGCTATACCAGAAAGGTGTTCCATTAATTCGTTATCGACTTGGAGATATTATCGAAGTGGAGAAAGAGAAGTGTCAGTGTGGCAGCAAAAGACCTCTTATTCACGTCTATGGGCGTGCAGATGATGCATTTTCCCTGTTTGATGGTATTACAATGAGAGCATTCCAGATAAAAACGGTACTCGATCAGTATTTTAAAGATATTATGAATTACCAGATTGTACTTTCCACCTTGGTTCCAGGATTGGATGAGGTATTGATCCGTATTGAGAGAAAATCCAAAGAAGACTCCTTTCATGAAGAGGAGATCATCAATGCACTTTGGAATTGTAGTGAGGATTTGACAGGGTTAAGAGAAACGGGACATGTTAAGTTCAAGTTAAGTATTGACCAGTCGGATATTATTGTAACCCAAAGGGGCAAGACAAGGAAAATTATTGATTTGAGAAATGAGGTGTAAAAGTGAAATATTTAGAAAGTAACATTTGCCCAGATGAGATTCTCGATTATGAGAAAAGAGGAGATTGCTATACATGGTGCTTTCCAATTAATTTTGAGGATTTCAATGCTCGTGATATTAGCAGAAATGACAACTATCTGGATAAGAATACAAAATTGATGACACTGTATATTCACATTCCTTATTGCAAGTTTATCTGTTCCATGTGTCCATTCACACATGAGCCAGTTAAGGAAGAAGAGTTTAGCAGATACGTAAAATGCTTAGAGAAGGAAATTGGGTTATATGCAGAACATAAGTTATCGAAAGAATCAAAGGTTAGTACAATTTATTTTGGGGGCGGTACCGCAAGTATTTTAAGTCTTGCGCAGGTAAAGGAAATTATAAACATTTTAAAGGAGAAATACCAGCTGCTTGAAGAATGTGAGATTTGTTTGGAATGCCATCCAAATACAGTTACGAAAGAGTACTTAGAAGGAATTAAAGAAGCTGGAGTAACCAGAGTTTCCTTTGGCATTCAGTCCTTTCAGCAGAAAAATCTTACAGCATTGAAATTATGGCAGAATGCGGAACGAAACAAGGAAGTAATCAAAATGGCAATGGGAATTGGGTTTGACACTGTGGCTATGGATATCATGTATAACTTTCCAGATCAGACCATTGAAGAGCTTACAGAGGATATAAGATTTGCTGTAGATGCTGGGGTTCAAGGACTTAGTGTATACGCATTAGATCCAGAGGTAAGAAAGCTGAATTCCGTAAAGGAAAGACAAGAGAAAATGCAGATGGAACAGGATATGTTTTACTACATATTTGATTATCTGAAAAGACAGGGGTATGTTCAGGTTGCCCAGCCAGACTACTCGCTTCCAGGTCATGAAAACAGACAGATTATGGATCTTTGGGGAGCACCACAGAGAATAAATCTTGGATTTGGCGCTGGAGCATTTAGTGAGAATTTCAATGGATGCTCTTGGGCAAATATCCATGACCCTCAAGAGTATATGAAATGCATGGAAGCTGGACAGATGCCGATTCTTATGGGAAAACGATGGTCTTTGGATGATGCAATGGCTAGATACGTAGCACTTGGGGTCAGAATGCTTAAAGTTCCATTAAAGAACTTTAAAGAGCAGTTTGGTATTGCATTAGCAGATATCTATAAATACGAAATCCTTAAGCTGCAGGAACTTGGTTATGTAGAACTGGAGTCTGATTTTCTTGTTATTACGGAGAAGGGAAAATATTACATAGACAATATTTCTAAGACGTTCTTTAATTTCTCCAACCGAGGAAGAGCGCAGTACTGGGGATGTAAGCTAAAAGAGTATATGCCACGTAATCTTTATCAATGGAAAGATGTAATAGGTGAGTGCGATGAAGAATAGAACGCTGGATGTGGCAGTTCCAATCTACATTTCCAATCTGTGCGATTCGGAATGTCGTATGTGTAGTATGAGTCACCAGAACAGTAGATTGGAGCGAATAGATGGTACGGAAGAAGAGATTCGGAAGCAGTTAGATATTCTCTATCGCATAGAAGGGATTCGATGGGTAATGATTCTTTCAGGAGAATATAAAAAAGGTGAGTATCGGACGAATCATCTTCGACGAATTGTAAAAGTGGTAAATGAAGCATTCAAGATGGGGTATGAAAGAGTCACCATTAATATTGGAGCACTTGATGATAATGAAATTACCTATTTTTATGGACATTTTCTCTATCCGAAACAAGTTGGTCTTGCTGTATTCCAAGAGACTTATGACAGAGTGGTATATGAAGAAAAGTTTGGTAAGTACAATCCTGAGGTGCCAAAGACGGATTATGACAGGCGTTTTCAGACACTAGAGAAATGGCTGGAGCACGGATTTGTAATGGTTAATCCAGGAATCCTTCTTGGTGCTGGTAATCCGTATTCTGATACAGATGCATTACTTGCACATTGTACATGCCTGAAAGAGAAGTACCACGACTGTAAGATACAGGTCTCTCTTCCTAGAATTGTAGGAGAACGTGACTGCTGCGATGATCAGTTATACAAGAAAGTGATATGCAAAGTGAGAGAGTATTTGCCAGATGCGGAAGTTATTTTAACTACTAGAGAGAGTAAAGAGTTCCTTGGAGAGATGCTGGATTACTTTGACGTTTTAAGTCCAGGAACTTCTGAGGTACTTGGTTATACAGAGCGTGGAGAGATAAATAATTCGCCAGACAAGTCACAATTCTATATTAAAGAGAAGAGAGAAAGACCTTCTCAAGTTCTACAGTATTTTCAAAACAAGTATCAAGTTCACTTTCGATTTGTAGAAAAATCGCTTTATCAGAATAGAAAACAGAAAGTGTTTATCTCTACACCAATTACAAACGCAATAAATTCTGAAACTGGCTGTTTTGATAGTGTTATGGCATCCCAGATTAGCAGCATTGCGGAAATGCTTAAAGAACGAAACTGTGAGACATTCCTTGCAATTGAAAAGGAAAAATGGGGAAAGAAAATTGCAAAACCAGAGGATTGTGCGGTTCGGGATTTTAGAGAACTTAAGAATTCAGACAAGCTCATTGTATATCTGACTAGATGCTTTTCAGAAGGTACCTGTGTGGAGATTGGATGGGCAACGGCATTAGATATCCCCGTTACAATTCTTTGCCAGAAGGGAATGCAGGTGTCCCCATTAATTAAGGGACTAGGCAGCATCGGTGATAATCGGCTGTTCTATCTGGAGTTAAGTGATCAGGATAAACTGCGGACAATATTGAATAGCAGGGTATAAGGAGGAAATAATGAAAGCATTTGAAATCGTTTGTGGGCTTATGAAAGCTTGGGAGAAAAATCAACCAGATGCATTCTATGATTTAGTTGAGAAAAATGCATTAATTTACCATCCTTACTTTCAAAAACCAATTAATGTGGAAGCAGCAATGGAAGTTCTTAATACCGCAGTCAGCGGTACATCAGAACTGGAAAGATACGAATTAGTGAAGGGAGAAGGAGATGGGATCAATGACCAGATCAAATTGTTTATCTGTGATTCAGGAAGTCGTGTACCAGATATCTGTTATGTTGGGATTATGCCGATGCTCTTCACCATCAAGAATGAAAAGATAACTGAGATTACCTTGGAAAAAGGCTACTTTAAGAAAATCAGAAATTGGGAAAAAGTAAAAGAGAGAACGGCATCGGACTTACCATTTGCGGAGTGTTTGGCTCTTGATTCAACACTAGCTATTGCGATTAAACTGGCAAAATACTGGGGAAGCAACTATGGTGCTGAATTTCTTGACTTGTTCAATGAAGATGCAGCGATACGTCACATTATGTATTCTGAGGAAACAACACCTGAGGTTGTTGTTGATGTAATGAACAGCAATGTGTTAGGAACTACGGAACTTTATAGTTTTGCTTTGCAAAGCGGGAGTGGTAAAGGAATTAAGGACACTGCAGTGCTCAGGTTTATTGAAACGGGTGATCAGATTGGATATGTTCCAGAGCAGCAGGGTGTTATGAAGATTTTTATGAAAGTGAAAAACCACAAAATAACCTATCTAGATGTGCAGGGATATGAAATTGTGCGGATTCAGAAGGAGGAATTAGCATGAGTAATTTGAGTGTAGAAGAAATGGCAAAAATTCTGGGGGATGCATGGGCTCAAAACAGAGGAGATGATTTTATTGCCTTATTTTCAGAGAATGCAGTAATTAATCATCCTTTTTTTGTAAATGATGAAGATCCTAGAACAATCGTTGAAGTTCTTAATTGCAATGTAAAAGGAACTTCTGAGTATAAAGGATATAAACTGATTGATGGCGATGGTACTGGAGAAAATGATGTGATCGAAATGAGCTTTTACGACACGGGAAACAATTGTGGTTACACGCCAAAGTATCAGGGAGATATGGTTATTACAGCATACATAAAGAATCATGAATTTGTTAGATTTGATGTATTCGGTTATAAAATTGTGGAGACTGAGAATCAAGGTAAGAAATTTAAGAAAATTGAGGATATTCAGGTAGAAAATGCTTATGATCTAGCAAAATTAGCTGGTAAAGCATGGGAGGAAAATGACATGGATATGTTTACTTCCTTATTTACGGAAGATGCAAAGATTTTTCATCCACTATTTAAAAAGCCAGTTACGCCTGATATTGTATCCGATGTGTTGAACTCTCCAATGGAAGGTGTTAGCAGACTTTCCAATGTGAATATTATCTCGGGTGATGGAAGTGGGGAAGAAGATATTATTGACATGTATTTTGATGAAACAGGAGTACAACTTGGATATCTTCCAAAACACATGGGTGTGCTTCATATGACAGCAAAGATTAAAGACAGAAGATTCACTGAATTTGTAGTACATAGCTATACACCAGTAGAAAACAAATTTGATGATAATCTGAAGGTGAAAGCGGTGGAAACGGTATCTGCTCAGAAAATGAGTGTCAAAACCGCAGAGAAGGACCAGTAGTATGAGTGAAAAAAGTAGAAAAGGAGTACTAAAACTTGTTGGGTTAAGTCTAGGTGTTACAGCATCTCAGCTGGCATTAATCCTAATCGGTATGTCGGATTCTGTAATGATGGGAAGAGTGAGCAGCAGAGGGCTGGCTGCTGGAACGTTAGTATCATCCTTCTATAACCTGGGACTTCTATTCTGTATGGGGATGATTATACCAATTGCTGTACAGATCGGAAACAGCAGATTCAGGGATTCAGAAGACAAGAGAAAGGCAATTACGGTTGCTTATTACAGAATTTCCTTAGTTACATCACTGTTAACAATTCTTTTTCTATTCATTGCAGTAAAGATTAATCTGTGTGTGGGTAAAGATCCTGAGATGCTTAGGATAGCAGAACGCTATGCAATAGGAATCATGCCAGGTATTGTACCCTGGGTAATGTTTTACCTGATTCGTAATATCCTTCTTTGCTACCAGAGGGTAAAACTAACTACCATCCTGGCTTTTGTCTCAGTAGCATTAAATATTTTCTTCAATCGTATCTTTATCTATGGATTTGGTGCATTTCGCGGCTTTGGTATTGAAGGATGTGCCCTAGCAACCAGTTTAACGAACTGGATTATCTTTTTAACCGCATTCTGTGTACTTCGTAGCGACAGTAGTATTATTCCAGAATGGAGACAGCTCGTTAAGGCCGATAGGCAATACATTGGACCCACTGTTAAGTTGGGAATTCCTACAGGACTGGTATTTTTCTCGGAATATTTGATTTTCTCGTTCGGCAATAGTCTTTTATCTAGTATGAGCACGACAGCAGTTGTTGCATTTGGCATTGCAGTATCATGGCTCAATCTTATGTATATGTTCCCAGTTGCGTTGTCTCAGGTTATTACAGAACCCATATCCAGATATTTTGCAATGGGAGATATGGATAAGGTTAGAGAATTATCAAAAACCGCATTAGCTACTCTGTTCTTGTACAATGCTGCTTGCATTGGGGTGATATTATTATGTAAGAAATGGATGATACATTTTATCGTGGCGGATAACATGACACCGCTGCTCTACAAGATATCAGAAAACTATATGTATCTTATTGCAATAGTCATTTTCCTGTACAACTTTATTGTGGTATTTAGTGGAATACTAAGAGGATTTGGGGATGTGAAAACTCCATTAGTAATGATGTTTGTTATGTACTGGGGAGTTGGAATTGGAGGAACTATTCTGTTTACACATTTTACAGGAGTGTATGGAGTCCTTTTAGGTATGTGCTTAGGATTTATACTTACCTGTGTGGGTATCTTTAGTACCTATATGAAGAAAATGAGGAGGACGTAGAATGGAAGATAGATTAGATCTGAAGCAGTTTCAGACGGAACTAGAACGGCAGACAAAGGAATTTGGCCAATGGATAATTAGCTGTGAAATTGCACTGTACACATTACTTAATCTTCATGGGGAAGAAATAGACCATGTGTTCAAAAAATTGGGATGTGATTCAGAAAACTTAAAGAAAACTCTTTGGAAGAATAACAAGTTAAATAAGCAAAGAGACAGCAGATTAGTTACGCACACTACATTAGTAAGCATTTTAAAGAAATGCAGCAAGAGTGGTACTTATACGATGCTGACAAGTCTTTTGCTAGTAGAAGGCGAGATTCCTTATTATTATTTTGGCCTAACCTATCCAGAGTTTCATTTTCGAGAAAAAATTAAAGATAAGTACCTGACTGAGGTAGTGAATCCCGTTGGGAACAAGAATCCAAAGGAAATCAAGATTGATCATTGTGTAGATATGACATTTGGTGCTTTAGCTAGTGACGAGCCATTTTTCGGAAGAGAGGAAGAACTTGAGCAAATGATTCTGGTGCTGATGCGACGTAAGAAAAATAATGTATTGCTTCTGGGAGAGGCTGGAGTAGGAAAGACTGCATTGGTCGAAGCGTTAGCAAAGAAAATTTCCAAGAGAGAGGTTCCTGAGGAATTATGGGACTCTCATGTGGCAGCATTAAACCTTGCGTCATTAATTGGAGGAGCTTCAGGACGAGGTGAGTTTGAGGAGCGTGTGGAAAATCTGTTTGGGCAGATTAAGAAAGTAAAGGGAAAAGTGATTCTGTTTATTGATGAGTTTCATTCAATAGTTGGTCTGGGAAATGACGGCAGCTTTGACCTTGCGAATCTTCTTAAGCCAGTTCTTGCTAGAAAAGAGATAAAGGTTATTGGGGCGACAACGTTTCGAGAGTACCAAATCTATGTGGAGAAAGATGGAGCCTTAGTAAGACGTTTTCAGAGTGTTCCTGTTCTGGAACTGGATAAAGAAGAGACATATCAGCTACTGCGTAATGTAAAAGAAACTTATGAACAATACCATAAAGTGTACTATCAAGACGAGGCTCTTAGCACATGTGTGGATCTGGCGGACCAGTATATTATGAATCGTCAGTTCCCAGATAAGGCACTGGATATCTTGGATGATATCGGGGTTATTGCCAACAGAATGATGAAAAAGGAAGTTACCCCTGAGATGGTAAGAAGCTTTATCGCAAAGAAATATAAGATTTCCATTCCGGGAAGCAATGGTGAGGCAGGTAATGAAGCAGGTAAACTTCAGGTATTGTTAGCCTCGCTGTTTGGTAATGAACAAGAAAAATTAAAACTAAGAAAGTATCTTTTAGTGTCGCAGTTTATGATGCAGGAAGAAAATATTACAAACTGTCTGTTAGAGTTCTCAGGAATTAGTGACTGTGAAAAGGAAGAGTTTATTAAGGCAATTCGCTATTCGTATTTTCCGATGAAAGAAGTTTATCTGGAGTTAGATCTTAGTACCTATCAGGAAAAGCACACAATATCCAAGCTAATCGGAGCACCTCCCGGGTATGTAGGTAGTCAGGAAAGTGGAATACTGGTGGAGAAGCTTAAAAATTTCCCAAGGCTGTTTGTGGTGATTCGCAATGCCAAAGCAGCCCATCCGGATATCATTGCATTTTTGAAAAAGGTAATACAAGGAAGCATGGTAACGGATATATGGGGTAATGGATATCGCATGAGAAATGCGGTTATTATCGCAGACGAGTGTACGGAACATGGCACGAAGACAGGCCAGAGTGAATTCGGAGAGATTGCGTTTGGTAATGTAACATTTAAACCTTTAACACTGGATGAACTAGAGCAGGCGACAAAAGTTTATATGAAGAGGTTAGCCTGTAACCTAAAGAAGCAGAATATAGTGATGCATTATGATTCTTCAGTTATGGATTGGGTTCGCAGATCGATTCTAAAAGAGCGTAAAGAAGAAGTAGTGAAACGAGACATATCAAGAAACATTATTGAAACAATTGCTGAGTTAATGGCAGATAATTCTAGTAAGAGCAAGAATGTTGAGTTGTATTTTGAAAATGATAAATTAGAGTATCGACAAGGAGGAAAGGATTATGAATGAAGAAAAAAGTTGGCAAGTAACGTATCCCGAAGGTGTGGTTGAATATCTGGATCTGTTCCGTGATAAGTACCTGCAGTATGATGTGTTTGATCCGATTTTACATAAATACATCCAGGAACATAAACGATCAGATGGTAATCGTATCTGTTCTCTTGGTGCAGGAACAGGACGTCATGAAATAGACATGGCCAAATTTGGTTACGATGTTGTTGGACTTGAACGTGATAAGAGATCGGTTGAGATTGCAAATGAACTTTTTGAGATTAACGATGTAAAGGTTGATATGCGAGTGTGTGATTTCTTGAAACCAGAGGAGATTGACAAGGTATGCAGCCAGATTCCAAAGTTTGATGCAATCATTCTGCTGTTCATTCCAATTAGTATGTATGATTATCATCGAGCTCTTGAGAATCTTAAGAAATACCTAAAGCCAGGTGGAGTGTTCATTACCAATTGCTTTGGCTACAGAGAAGAAATTGATAGGGATAAAAAGGTGCTTCGATCCGATATCGAGGTAATCAATAAGGCGCAGCTTGATAAAATGATTGTGCGTCTGAATTACTATGAATTTGAGAAGGATATCGTAAACTGGGATGCGATTTATCTTGTTCCTGATGAAGATGGTGTTGTAAGAATGAAAAAGGATCATGATATCCTGACTGTGAGCCCAGAAGATGAAGTAGAAGATCCTATTGAGGTGAGTAAAGAAGAATTTGAAATTCTTCCAAATTATAAAATAACCGAGTGTAATGACAGCATGACGCCACCGTGCCTTTATGAATATTTAGTAGGAAGGAGACTGCTAAAGTAATGGAACAAAGCAACAAAACAAGTTTCTGGAAAAGGAAAGATATTAGAATACAGTGTGTAATGTATATCATTGTATTTCTAATATGGTTCTTTGGTTACATGAGAAGTATTGGATTTGGAAGCTACATAAAAAATTACCCAATTCCCCTTACTATGGTATTTGGCGGATTTGTTTCTGGATTCACTATCTGTGGTGGAGGAGCTGTGTCTTTCCCTATCTTCTGTAAGGCATTAAAGCTCGATCCTATGATGGCCAGGGATTTTGCACTGGGAATTCAATCATTTGGTATGACCTGTGCTACAATAACGATTATTGTGAAAAAGATACCAATTGAAAAAACAGTAGCAATTTTTTGTACAATTGGCAGTTTCTTTGGCTTGGTATTAGGAAATATATTCGTGGTTCCTTATATTTCTTCCGGTAGTATGAAAATCCTGTTTTCCATTATGACAGCTGCCTTTGGCACATCGTTATTTGCAAAAACCTATTTATTCCGCAAAAATCAAAAACCCATGTATGATAATCTTAAAATTCCAGATACGAGAGCAAAACTGCTTTTGATAGTCATAGGAATCTTTGGTGGTATCTTTACTTCTGTTTTAGGTACCGGAGCAGATATTCTGGCATTTTCCATGGCAACGATTCTATTCCGGTTAAATGAAAAGGTTTTGAATCCTACTTCGGATATTATTATGGCATTGTCGTCCATTATGGGCTTGCTCATGAGAATGTTCTTATTTGATGGTGTGAATTCAGATGCTGCTAGAAGTTTTCCGCTTGCAATTCCTATTGTAATCATTATGGCACCATTTGGTGCTGTCGTAGCAAGTAAGATTAAACGTCTTGCAGTAGTCAAATTTTTGTTGTTTTTCATTGTAGTAGATGTGGCTTCAACATTTAGAAGTGTACATTTTGATGACCAGAGGTTAGCATTTACAATAATATGCTTTTCTGTATTATTACTCTTCTATCTGTTATTAGCAAAGACATCAGCAATTATCGATAAATCGGAGGAAAAGGTATGAAAAAAATAAGTTATTTTACATCAGAGTCGGTTATGGCTGGACATCCAGATAAAATGTGTGATCAGATATCAGATGCTATTCTAGACGCAATTATTGCTAAGGACAGCAAAGCCCATGTAGCATGTGAAACCGTAGCCACAGAAGGTCTTATTATGGTAACCGGAGAGATAACAGCAAATACCACTGTGGATTATGAGAAAATAATCAGAAAGACAGTAAATGATATTGGATATTGTAATGATTTATATGGATTCAATGGAAATACATGTAAGGTATTATTAGCGTTAAAGAAACAGTCACCTGATATTGCCAGAGGGGTAGAAACGGACAAGGTAACGGGGGCGGGAGACCAGGGAATGATGTTTGGTTATGCTTGCAATGAAACGGAACAGCTAATGCCTCTTAGCATCACACTGGCACATAAATTGGTTAAGAAGCTAGATGAGTATAGAAGAACTGTTCCTGAACAGTTAGGTCCTGATGGAAAAGCACAAGTGACGGTAGAATACGAAGATGGCAAAGTTAAGAAAGTAGATACCATTGTTGTTTCCGTTCAGCATGTAGCAAAACTTACTTTAGAGGAATGTAAAACGATGGTAACAGAATATGTGATTAAGCAGGTAATTCCAAAAGAAATGCTTAAATCGGACACTAAAATCTATATTAATCCAACGGGACGATTCGTGGAAGGTGGACCTACAGCGGATGCTGGCTTAACAGGAAGAAAAATAGTTGTAGACACTTATGGAGGATATGCCTCACACGGTGGAGGAGCTTTCTCAGGAAAAGATCCAACTAAGGTTGATCGAACAGGAGCCTATATGGCACGTTATATTGCGAAAAACCTTGTGGCGGCAGGTCTGGCAGATAAATGTCAGATTGAGTTGGCCTACTCAATAGGCAAAGAGGAGCCTGTATCAATTCACATTGACAGTTTCGGAACTTCTAAGCTAGAAGAAGAGGATTTGGTAAAGATCGTGAGAAAGGAATTTCCATTAACTCCTGCTGGTATGATCGAAGAACTTGATTTAAGAAAACCAGTCTATCAAAAGGCAGCATCTTATGGACACTTTGGTAGAGACGAAGTGGAAGGATTTCATTGGGAGCGCACTGATAAAGTGGACAAACTAAAAAAATATTGTAAATAGTCTTGATATTGTACTATAAGGGGCAAGGTGTGTTTTGTGCACTTTGCCCCTGAATTTGTATAAGAAATGACAAGTTGGCAATATTTAAAAAAATGTTTTGTTTTAGAAAGAAATTTGTTATAATGAACAGGGAGGAACATTATGGAAGCGAAAGAGATTATACAACAATTAAAAGAAATGTCTTCTGATAAATTTAAACAAAATGTTGTTCGAATGGGTATTCCAGAAGAAAATAGTATCGGTGTATCGACGGTTATGTTAAGAAAAATGGTTCCGAAGATAGGAAGATCAAATGAACTGGCATGGGATTTATGGAATACTGGTTATCATGAGGCGAAGCTTTTGGCAGTTCTATTGATGGAAAAAAAGAAGGTAACTCTTGACGATGTTCGAAAAATGATGACACAGGTATATTCCTGGGATTTATGTGATCATATTTGTAAGAATTTGATTATTAAGATACCAGGATACCAGAATTTGATT
Source organism: [Clostridium] polysaccharolyticum (assembly GCF_900111595.1). GTDB lineage: Bacteria > Bacillota > Clostridia > Lachnospirales > Lachnospiraceae > Clostridium_AI > Clostridium_AI polysaccharolyticum. Next base: position 81,989 of record NZ_FOHN01000003.1, read on the forward strand.
CTGGAATGGTGTGATAATTCAAATACCTATTACCGTAGAGCTGTATTTACGCTGATTGCCAGTGTGTCTGTACATGAAAAAAATGTAACAGAGGAAGAGATTACAAGTTATCTGAACTTGATAAAGGAATGTTCGGAGGATAATCGAGAACATGTGAAAAAGGCAGTATCCTGGGCACTTAGAGAGATTGGAAAGATAGATTATAACTATCTGGAACGTGCTATTGAAACTGCACAGGAATTAAAAGAGCGTTCATCAAAGGCGTGTCAGTGGATTGCTAAAGATGCCTTGAAGGAATTAGAAACTTTAGTTAAGGTTGAAGGACGGACAAGGCTAATCACATCAAAATCCCAGATGGCAAAAGAACAAGGACTTAGCTGAACATAAAGGAGAAGAAGATGCGACGATCAGTTATTGTAGTAGAGATTCCAGCAAATGAGAAAAAGGTATGGGATATCGTGACCGATAATTACCATACCCAATGGAGAAGTGATTTATCGAAAGTAGAAGTGCTAAATGAAAAAGAATTTGTAGAGTATACAAAGAACGGAATACCAACGAAGTTTACAATTGAAGCGAAAGAACCATGCAAATACTATGAATTTTCTTTTGGAAACAATAACATGCAAGGTGTATGGCACGGCAGCTTTTTTGCAGTAAACGAAAATGTAACCAGATTGGAGTTCGTTGAGGAAATTAAAATCAAGAATCCGTTAGTAGAACTGGTTTCTTATATCTTTTTTCCGATTAAAAAGATGCAGAAAACATATATGAAAGACCTCAAAGGGGAAGTGCAGAGGCAGGTAGAACAAAAGGAGTAAAAGTATGGAAGAAAAATATTGTCAGGCATGTGGAATGCCAATGGGTGAGACAAATGAAATGTATGGGACCGAGAAGGATGGTTCCATAAGTAAAGACTACTGTAAGTACTGTTATGATAAAGGAGAGTTTCTCTTTCAGGGAACTATGGATGAGTTCATTGAAAACTGCATTCCTTATATGTTAGAATCCTGCAAAGACATGACAGCAGATCAGGCTAGAGACATGATGAAACAGCAGTTTCCTCATCTGAAACGCTGGAAGGAAGCTTAGATAGTAGTGGTTTAATAAGAAAAAATCTCATAGAAGATTCTAACAAAAGATTTCTATGGGAAATGTTAAAATGACGATTTGAGATCTTAGTGTTAATTTTGCACTAAGGTCTTTTTATTTTTGCTTTCCAGATGTTATTTAAACAGTTAGAAGATATCGGTTACAAATTCTCATAGAAAACCATTTTTAATTATTTTAACTTAAAAGAAACTTAAAATAAAAGCTAAAAAGAACAATAGTAAAATAGTATGGGTAAAATATAACTATTTTTAAGGTTGTTTATAATAAGTTATATATAATGGGAGAAAATAAAGGCTTTGTTTTGTTCATTTCGACAATGTAAAACAATTCAAAATTATGATAAAATAAAATTGCGTGAGGAACTACATTTAGTTACTTTATAATACTTAAAAGGGCAACTTAAAATTAATTAAAATTTTAAGGAAATTCTACTTTCCAAAATTAAGAGAAGGGAGCAATAAGAAGTGAGAAAGAATTACTTGTATAAACGAATCGGTGCACTTATGTTAGCAGCTACCGTTATGGGAACTACTGTTACACAAAACGCATTTTCAGGATTCGTTGCAAAAGCAGCTTCTGAACAGAAGCAAGAAGCAAAAGTATTAAAAGCATGGAATTTTACAACAGGAGCAGACGGCTGGGAATATGGTACTGACTGGGAATATGAATACCATGGTATTGAGAATTCATCCGTATCCTGGGATGAAGGGAAATTAAAAGCAACGGTTGATTATAGTAAAGATGCAGATCAGGGCTGGAGTCAGATGGCAGTTAAGACTTGGGGCAGTAAAACATTTGACTTAACAGGTGCTAATTTGTGTTCTTTTGATTTTTATTATGATTCAAGCTGCAAGACACAAGGAAAATTCCAGTTTAAGCTTTTCTCAAGTGGTGCAGGAATTGAACAGGTTGTATCTTTCGATGAAAAAGATGCAGAAACAGTAGAAGGAACCATTAAAAAAGTAACCGTTGTTACAGATATAGATTTAACAGGTGAAGATATCGCTAGTACATATGATTTTGCTATCTGCTTAGTAGGCAGTGAAACAGACTACGTTGGAGACGTATGGTTTGACAATATTAAACTTCTTTCAGCAGGCAAACAGGAAGAGCCAGCAAAAGAAGGCAAAGTATTAAAATCCTGGAGTTACACAACAGGGACAGACGGCTGGGAATACGGAACAAACTGGGAATACAAATATGATGGAATTAAAAATTCATCGGTATCCTGGGATGAAGGAAAATTAAAAGCAACGGTAGATTACAGTAAAAATGCCGATGAAGGCTGGAGCCAGATGGCAGTTAAGACTTGGGTAAATAATACTATGGACTTAACAGGATTAAACCTTTGTACTTTTGATTTCTTCTATGATGAAAGCAAAATGACACAAGGAAACTTTATGTTCAAACTGTTCTCAAACGGTGCAGGAATTGAGCAGAATGTTACCTTTGAGCCAGAAAATGCAGAAACAGTAGAAGGAACCATTAAGAAAATTTCACTAAGCGTAGACTTAGGCGAACTGACTTCGGAAGATATTGCAGCAGTAAATGATTTTGCAATCTGCTTAGTAGGTGTGAATACAGATTATGTTGGAGATGTATGGTTTGATAATATCAAATTAATTTCTACAACTGCTCAGGAAAAACCAGTGAATGCATTAGCACGTTATACATTTGATAACTCCGCACAAGGCTGGTATTATGGACAAGGCTGGGAATTCAATTATCATAGTGCAGACAAATCTTCTGTAAAACAGGAGAACGGAATGTTAAGAGTAAACTGTGATTTCAGCAAAGATGCGGCTGAAACATGGAGTCAGTTAGCCGCTTGTGTATGGGATAACAACGGATTAAACTTAACAGGTGCGAATCAGACATCTCTTGACTTTATCTTTGATAGAACTCTGTTAAAGAAAGGCTCTTTCAAATTAAAACTGTACTCCAATGATCATATTGATACAACAGCAGATGTCGATCTTGCTGATGCTGAAGAAGTGGAAGGAACAAACTTAATTAAGGTTCCAGTTCATTTCTACTTTGAGCCACTAACAGATGCAGATAAGGTTAATGACTTAGCCGTATGTATTATTGGAAGTTCAACGGATTATGCAGGACCAGTTTATTTAGATAATGTTACGGTAATGAAAGCAGGAGAAGCAACAAGCTCTTATGTAAACTCTACTGTAAAGGCAACAGGTGCTAAATACAAACAAAGTGTAAAAGATGGCGTTCTTACTACATTTGACAAAGATGGAAGTGAAGTAAAAACAAAACTTGCAACACAGGTGCCAGTTGTAGATAGAAAAGCTACCGATGCTGTAAAACAGGCATATGCATATTTAAAAGCAATTGGCTCTACGGATACTGTTATTTACGGACATCAGGATGATACCTTTGCCAAAGCAGGTTCCAAAGACTTATCTACATCCGATACTTATGATGTAACGGGAGCTTATGCAGGTGTATTCGGTATTGATGCCTTAGCATTAGCAGGACAGGAATATAGTGCATATCGATTCAACAATGAAATCGTACCGAAGACGGGAGCACAAAGAGTACCAGAAACATTAGTAGGAAACGTTCAGGCATCTGCAGCACTGACAAACATGGCAATTGAAAGCGGTGCATTAGTAACACTTTCTGCTCATATGCCAAACTTCTCCTTAACAAAGGCAGGAAATTACGACGGTGTTCATTCTTATACAAAATACAACTTCAGTGGTTATACGGTAAATGATTTAACTGGAGATACTATGAATCAGATTCTTCCAGGCGGAAAATACAATGATAAGTTTAATGCTTATCTGGATATGATTGCGGAATATGCAAATCAGGTAGATGGAGCAATTATATTCCGGCCATTCCATGAAAATACAGGTGGATGGTTCTGGTGGGGAACTGCAACCTGTGATGCAGAAACTTACAAGAATGTATATCGTTACACAGTAGAATATTTACGTGATACCAAAGGGGTTCACAACATGTTATATGAATATGGTCCAAGTGCGGATGCAGTAACTGTTGCGGATTATGAAGAACGTTTCCCAGGGGATGAATACGTAGATATCGTTGGTTTTGACTGCTACAACAACAATCCTAAGGATGATGATACTTTCGTAAATATATTAAAAGCACAGTTAGATGTTACGGGAGAATTTGCAAGCCAGCATAACAAATTATTAGCTGTAACAGAAACTGGTATGGCTTCTACTTCTGTAGATAAGGGAGATCACCAGACAGCAGTACATAAAGTAGGCAACAAAGACAAAGACTGGTACTTAAAGGTTATGGAGACTGTTGCAAAATCTGATGCAAGTTATTTCTTATTATGGGCTAACTTTGCTGAAAATGATGGTTTCTATTCTCCATATGTAAAATCTGTAAATGAAGATGGTTCTTTATATGGACATGAATTATTAGATAATTTCATTAACTTCTACAATGATCCAAGAAGTGCATTTACTTCTAACATGCAGAATGCAATGGAACAGTTAAAGGATGTTAAGATTGATGCTATCGCTATCTCTGATGCAGCAAATGGATACATTACATCCCCAGCTTCCGGTTCTAGAATCTTAGAAGCTACGGATATAACTGCAAAACTTGTAAATGTAGAAGCTGCGGATAAAGTAGAGATTGTATTTTACGGTGCAGATAATGTAGTGGAAAAAGTAACTGCTGCTACAGCGGATGGAGTAAATTACAAAGCAAGATTAGATGCCGATACTTTAAAAGCATTAGGTTCTACAGTTGGAACAATGGCTCTTTTGGTAAATGGAGAAACAATTCAGACAATTAATGCAACTTACAATATTCCAGAACCAGTGATTGATCCATTGGTAGCAGATAACTTTGAAGATTACTATGGTGTAGAGTCCTTATTAAATAAGGCTTGGCCAATGATGAAATATTCAGGCTGCTCACTTAACTTGGGACTTACAAAAGAACCTGGCAAATTCTATGAAGGAAACTATGGTTTAAAATTCACATATGATGAAAGTGCAGACGGATGGGCTGGTGCAACAATTGCAAAAGATGCAAACTGGTCTGGATGCAATGCATTGCAGTTATGGACAATTCCAGATGGAAACAATCAGAAGACAGTAGTCCAGATTACAGCCAATGATAAGGTATACGAAGTATACTTAAATAAATATGCAGAATACGCAAATTCTACAGAACCTATGTTAATCACAATTCCATTTAGTGAATTCTGTGAAAGAGATACAGCAGGCAATCCAAAAGGAAACCTTCCAAGTGATTCCTTCAAGATTTCTTCTGTCGGTCTTTGGGTAAATGCAATTGATGGAACTCCTGCTGTCATAGATGGCAGAGTAACAGGAACGATCTACTATGATGCAGTAAAGGCAGTAAAAACAGATAAGACTGCAATTACATTTGAAAAAACAGATGCTCCACAGCCAAGTGTAGCACCAAGCGTGGAGCCAAGCATAGAGCCATCTGTAGCACCAAGTGTGAAACCAAGCATAGAGCCATCTGTAGCACCAAGTGTGAAACCAAGCGTAAAGCCAAGTGTAGCACCATCAGTTGAGCCAACGCCAAGCGTAAAACCAGAAGGCATTTGTCCAAAAGTTAAAGTAGAAACCAGTAACTTTGGAGGAATTTCTCAGAAATACACAATTACAAATGGTGGAACAAAAGCATTTGATTTATCGAAGCTTACAGTTCGTTATAACTATAAGAAGTCAGGTAATTTAGGACAGCAGTTCTGGTGTGATAATGCAGCTTTGGCATTAAATGAAGCACCATATTATGTAAGCCTGGGTTCCAGTGTAAAAGGAGAATTTAAAGACGGTTATTTAGAGATTTCATTTGCGGATGCATACGTAATGAAATCTGGAGAATTGACATTACAGATTAGATTAAACCAGGAAAACTGGGCAAGCTACGAAAACTTTGAAGAAGGTGCAGTAGAAGTATACTACGATGGCCAGTTAATAAAATAATGATATAATATAGTATGAATGATAAGAAAGAGGTCACTGCGAAAGCGGGACCTCTTTTAACGTGCTTAGGATTTAAATATGAAAAAATTTTGACATAACTTTGCTATGCAATTATAAAAAGAGTTTATTGCTTAAAAAAATTAGCGATAATGGTAATTGGGAAAATTGTAATGGTATAAAATGATATTTCCTATATAGTTGTTTTGGATTACCGATTTCCTATAATAGGTTAGAAAATAGTTGGGGAAAAATATTTTGGTTCAACGGTTATTCCAAATATTTTACATGGAGGACAAGACAGAATGAAAGACAAGATTTTTGGTGTAATGTAACGTGTTGTGATATGCCCCCTGTCAAGTAGACAGGTCTAAAATATTTAAAATAAGATGCTCTAAATCAGTCGTACGATTTCGTGCGGCTGATTTTTATGCAACACCAGAGACTGTTTCAAGTTTTGTGTAAATAAATAAAACTGATGTAAGATTTATAGGAGCAGGAGCGCTTTATTCAGTCCTACTCTTAACTGCATGATACAACTATTTTTTTGTATGTCAATATAACCTGTGAAAACAGGTGAGTTTTAAATGCTATATTTGTCTAACTTTTCTTCAAAATAGATTTCCAGCTGGGAATGGCTCTGGCCCAAGTCATGGCGGTGTTTCATCCATTTTTTGTGATATCCATTGTGGCCAGATACAGCATCTTTATAAGGCTGTCATCGGATGGAAATACCGTCTTGCTTTTGGTTACCTTGCGGAGCTGTCTGTTAAACCCTTCTATTGCATTTGTCGTGTAAATCAGTCTCCGTACCGCTTCTGGATATTTAAAATAAGTAGAAAGCGTAGCCCAGTTGTCATTCCATGATTTATATATTTTAGGATATTTGGAATCCTACTTATTCTCCTACATACATTTTCAGCACATCCTTATGCCCTTCCATATCTATCCCCAATGCTATGTAAACTGCACGTTTTACAATTCGTCCTTCACTTCGTACATGATAGGGAATGGCATCCATAAATACTACCGTATAAACCTCTTCCAAAGGACGTTCCTGCCATTCCTTAACAATAGGCATGATTTTGTCTGTTATACGGCTTATGGTGCTGTCTGAGACATCAATGTCATACATTTCTTTCATGTGAGACTCAATATCTCCGGTAGTCATTCCTTTTGCATACATAGAAAGGATTTTTCTTCCATGTCTTGGGTAACTGTGTTTTGGTATTTCTTAATGAGCTGCGGCTCGTATTCTCCATTGCGGTCACGTGGAATGGAAACGTCCATATCACCATAGCTTGTGTGCATGGTTTTCTTTGAATGCCCGTTTCTGCTGTTGTCCGTTTTCTTATTCCTGTAATCATACTTGGAATACCCCAATTCCTTGTCTAACTCCTCATCGAGTACACCTTCCAGAATACTGGACATCATTGTTCTTCAGATAGTCACGCATCATTTCTCTCATAGCAGCTTTTTGTGGGCTGTCGTTTTTTCTTGCCATAAAATAAAACCTCCAAACTGAGTAATGATATCTTACACCAGTTTGAAGGTTTACACAAACTTTGGGACAGTCCCGCTTGATCACAACAACTTTAAGTTACCACAACATAGTTTCCATTATTTATATTTTCATAGCTTCATTAATAGCATTAATAATACTTTCAGATTTATAATCTACAATATTAATATCAGCTAACTTTACTAATGTATCATTGTTTGATTTTACTGATATGCCGATGTTGGCATTTTTTATTAATTCTATGTCATTACTATCATTTCCAAATGCAATTATCTTGTAATCTGTAATATTTTTACTCTTTAAAAAACGCTTTAACATCTTCCATTTTGAACAGTTATTTGCAACTATATCAACAGTATTATCTGAATGAACAAAATATTGAATTCTGCTACATAACTTGTCTAATTTGTCTTGTACAACATCACTTATTGGTTCCAATAATGATATCTTATATGCTTTGTTGCTAATATTAAATAGTTCAGTATAAATATTCTCATCTTTTCCTTCATCCTTTAATACACTTATAAATGGATGTTCTACATAGCTTGGAACATAAACTGCATTACCTAATTCTAAATAATATTGAATCTGATATTTTTCAAGAAAAGAACATAAATTTATGCATGTTTTTTGTTCAATATAATTTGATAGCACAATTTGATTTTTTTCTAACACAAATGCTCCGTTGCATAGCAATAATATATTATTTATAAATTCTTTAGGTAAGACAGCCTTCGCTCCACGAATAGATCTTGATGTTGCAAATAAAACCATATGTCCATTCTTCATAAGCTGGTTTAGCTTTACTATAATACTATTTTCTATTTTACTATTAATTGCAATTGTTCCATCTAAGTCAAAAACGAATATTTTTTCTATTAAATTATCTTTCATCACATTAAATCTTGAGCAATAAGTTGGGGGATAACAAATTTCTCGAGAATACTCCCTAATTTTACTTGTTTTTCTTTATAATTTCTATCTATCCATATATATTCTTTAATTTCATTTTCAACTTTCATATCTCCTGATACTTTAGTTAAGTAAGTTCTTACTTTTATAGGTACATTTTCAAACACTGCAATATCTGTATATTCCCCCATAAAATTAGCTGAAATCAAATCAATGTTTAATTCTTCTTTTAGCTCACGGCTTAGTGTTTCTAAGTCTGTTTCTTGTCCCTCTCTTTTGCCTCCAGGTATAATAAATTCTTTAAAATTTGCTTTTGTACGTTTTCTAACAACTAATATTTTTTTATCTTTTAGGATAACTCCACCAATTTTATCTATCATCACAATCTCCTATCTGACTAATTTGATTCTTTCATCAATATAATCACAACATATGTTTAGCCTTCTTTCTAAGAAGTCGCTAATTTTTTCATCTTCTGTTTTACTAAAAGTATTGCTAAATAAACAAGTATCTTCCATGGATTGAATTGAGATACCATTATCTAAAAGTTTATATTTAATCTCTTTCTTATCCTGAATATCAGATAATACTGTCTTATATGTAATTCCATATCGACCATATAATTTTTTAAAAAATTCAAGTGATACCTTATTTTGCTCTGGAAAATCATTTTGATATCCTGTGCTTCCGTCAGCGGCTGTTTTTATATCATTACACAAACAGTAAATTATTGTTTCTGTATGCATAGCCATTCTACAACCTAAACAAATCAAATTTGTATGGTATCTTTGAAAATCTTGTTCAATATTTGCTAAGGATAATTTACGAAAAAGTCCTCTGTGAGACATTTCAATCAATTGTATATTTTTTTCACCGACAACTTGTTCAATTTCCTTATATCTAATTTTATGTAGACCATTTGAAATGCTGGCACCATGTTCAAAATGTAGCAAATCTAAATGATATCCTTCCTTTCTAAGCTGAAGCACTGATAAACTACAGTCAATTCCACCTGAAAATAGTATTACAACTTTCTTTTCCGCTTGTGCATTATTAATCATACGTTTTAATTCCTTTCTGTAGAAAAATATAAAAAAAGTTAACAAAAAAACCAGAGAAAAAAGTAACAATTACTGTTCCAATTCCTATTGGTCCTCCAATCAATAATACCATTATTAGAAATATTACTTCCATAATTGTTTTTCCGATCCATAAATTGGATTTCAAAATATTGCTTATATTAATCATCAATTGATCAATTGGACCTTTAACTAAGTCTGCAGATATGTACAATGAAACTCCAAAAGCATTAATAATCATTCCAATAAAAAAAACTATCACTTTAACTCCAATATTAGATGTATGAATATTTAAAATTAATAACCAGAAATCAATACATGTTCCTACTATGATACTAGTTAAAAAAGAAAACATACTTGGAATACATTTCTGAATAAGTGCATTTAATAGAATTATTATTATTCCCAAAATCATGCACCATCTTCCAGTTGATATAGGAGTAATATTCCCCATGCCAGCACAAAGTCCATCAAACGCTGACAGTCCAATTCCAGCTTGGAGTAATAAAACAGTTCCTAATGCCATTATCAGTAAACCTAATGCATAGAACAGAAATTTTTTAATCATTTTTATGTATTTTTCCTTTCTTGGCACAATTTGATATTTAACTTTTTACCACTATTTCTCATTATACTTCAATTAATTTTAATATGTCAATATTTATAAGGAAAATTATCACGGTAAACGCATGATTTTTCCTCTATTCACAGGAAGCTTCCTATTGTATCGTCCACCACAACATTTGCATTTAACCGGTATTCTTCTGCCATTATGAAAACTTCTTTTCGGGAACTGGTGAAAATGCTATGGGACATGCCAAAGACAAAGAAACTTCTTGCGCCACATTGAAGGATTAGGAGACATTCCAGAAAATATTGTTGTTGCGGCATCTGTAGATCAGATGGCAGTTCTAAAGAAAGCAGATGTATTTCTATCTCACTGTGGCATGAATTCGGTCAATGAAAGCTTGTACTTTGAAGTACCGCTAGTTATGTTTCCACAAACCAATGAACAGACAGGTGTTGCAAGGAGAGTAGAACAGGTCGGGGCAGGAGTATTTTTGAAAGAGAATCGAAACGATGCAATTCGTTCTGCATTGGAAAGAGTTCTTGATCAGGCTTGTTATAAGGAGGCAGCAAAAAAAATTTCAGATGGGTTTAAAAAGTGTGGAGGTGCAAAGGCAGCTGCAGAAGCTATTTTGAAAGTTGTGTAGTGGGTATAGTGAATTTAGAAGATAGCGAATGCTTTAAAATCGGCAGGAAGAAAATCTAGTGTGCCAACAGTGGAGAGCTATTTAGTGCATTAACAGATAGTTATATTTTATATATGGAATAAAACAAGTGAATGTTTTAGAATGGTTATTAAAATAAAGATAAATAAAATAACAAAAAAGCAAAGGAGCCTAGTCATGACCATAAATGTAAACATCAACAAAGAAGCGGAACAACTTTCCAGCTACGTTGTCCGTCTCAGAAAACACTTCCATATGTATCCTGAATTAGGTATGGAGGAATTTGAGACATCTAAGCGCATCAAACAGGAATTAACGGACATGGAAATTCCATTTATCCAAGTTGGTGAAACTGGCGTTATCGGATTGGTAGGAAAGGGAAAAAAAGTGATTGCCCTTCGGGCAGATATGGACGCATTGCCTATAACAGAAAATACAGAAGTAGGATATAAATCAAAAAATGAAGGAGTCATGCATGCATGTGGGCATGATGCCCATATGGCTTCCTTATTAGGTGCAGCCCAGATATTAAAAAAATACGAAGATCAGTTAAATTGTACAGTTAAATTGATTTTCCAGCCGTCTGAGGAAAATTGTAAAGGTGCTAAGTTAATCTGTGACCAAGGGCATATAGATGATGTAGAAGAAATTTTTGGGTTACATGTATTTGGAGATATGCCTTGTGGAACAATTAATATTCAAGAAGGACCAAGAATGGCGGCAACTGACATTTTTGAAATCAAAGTAAAAGGCCGTGGGGGACATGCAGGAAAACCACAGCAGTGCGTGGATGCTACGGTAGCAGGAGCAGCCATAGTAATGAATTTACAGACTGTTGTCAGCAGAGAATTAGATCCCAATGCTTCCGCAGTCTTAACCGTAGGCAAATTTGTATCAGGAACCGCCCACAATATTATTTCAGGAGAAGCAACGATTCGTGGAACCGTAAGAACATTTACCCATGAGGATGGAAGGCTGATTGAAAATGCAATACATAGAATTGCCGATAGTACTGCACAGGCATATCGTGCTAAGGTACAGGTAGATTATCGGCATTCCCTCCATCCAGAGGTTATGAATGATAAAGCAGTAACAGAATTTGCATTAGAAAGTGCAAAACAGGTATTTCCAGAGAAAATGTTTGTAGAAATGGAAAAGATATTCCTAGGGGAAGATTTTTCGGTATATCAGCAGAGAATTTCGGGATGTTTTGCCTTTGTGGGCGCAGGAAATGAATCTCTTGGAAGGGCATATCCAAATCATCATGATAAATTTAATATGGATGAAAAAGCAGTTGTAATTGCAACAAAGTTATATGCAGCGTTTGCAATGGCACAATAATTTGGGAAATTTAAAGATTTATGGATGAAAAGCATTGCAAATATGGTGCATATGCTATATTATCTTAAATATGTAATTGAACACGAAAGCAGAAACGAGGATATAAGAGATGAAAAAACAGAAATTCATATTTTTGACATTAGCTCTTGTAATGTCTATTGCACTTTGCGCATGCGGAGGCGATAAGAAAAAGACGGAAAATGCCGATAGCAGTTCAGTTGTAGTAGGTATCACGCAGGATCTTGATAGTCTTGACCCACACAAAGCAGTTGCGGCAGGAACTCATGAAGTATTATTTAACGTGTTTGAAGGGTTAGTAAAACCGGATGAAAAAGGAAATTTAAATCCAGCAGTAGCAAGTGAGTATAAAGTAAATGAGAAGGGTACAGAATACACATTTACTTTAAGAGACGGAGTATTTTTCCACAATGGCAAAGAAGTGACGGTAAATGACGTTGTGTACTCCATGAAGCGGGCAGGCGGGTTATTAGAAGAGGAATCTTCGGACATAAATATTAATTCGGCAATCCAGAAGAATGTAAAAACAATAGAAGCTGTGGATGATGGCACTGTGGCTGTTACATTAAAAGAACCAGATACAGAGTTTTTAGCATATCTGACAGAATCAGACTGTGCAATTATTCCAGCAGATTATAAAGAGCAGAATAAAGCTCCAATAGGAACAGGGCCATTTAAATTTGTATCCTATGCTCCACTTAAGAGTTTTGTTATGGAGAAGTACGAAGAATACTGGAATAAAGAGAAAATGCCACATATAAAAGAGACTGTTTTTAAAATCTGTTCCAATACAGATACGGCATTCTTAGAATTACAGTCTGGTGGAATTGATATTTTCCCTTATTTAACAGAAGAACAGTCCAATCAGCTGTCAAAAGATAAATTTAAAGTAGAAATCGGTAATATGAACTTAGTGCAAGGATTATTTTTAAATAACAAAAAAGCACCATTTGATAATCCGCATGTACGTGAGGCATTAAATTACGCAATTGACAGACAGGCAGTGATTGATATGGTTGCTGGTGGAAATGGTACTGTAATCGGAAGCAACATGTTCCCTGGATTATCAAAGTATTATAACCAAGAGGAAGCAAGCCGTTACACCAGACAGCCAGATAAAGTAAAAGAGCAGTTAAAGCTTGCTGGTTACGAAGATGGGTTAAGTTTTACCATTACGGTTCCATCTAATTACCAGTACCATGTGGATACCGCACAGGTTATCGTAGAACAGTTAAAAGAATTTGGCATTAACGCAGAGATAAATTTGGTAGACTGGTCAACCTGGTTAAGTGATGTATATACCAATCGTGATTATCAGGCAACAGTTATTGGCTTAGATGGAAACTTATCTCCAAAGGATCTGATGGAACGTTATGTATCCACAGCAGATAACAACTTTGTAAATTATAGCAGTGAAGCTTATGACAAGCTGTTGGCAAAAGCTGTTTCAGTAACGGAACAGAAAGAAAAAGAAATAAGTTACAAGAAACTTCAGTCTATTTTAGCAGAGGATTCTGCTTCTGTATACTTACAGGATCCAGCATTGCTTGTAGCAGTGAATAAAAATATTGAAGGCTATCAGTTCTATCCAGTATATGTACAGGATATGTCAAGCATTCAATTTGCAGCGAAATAGAAAATACTACAAACCACGAGAGATGCTTAGCATTTCTTGTGGTTTTGTAGCATAAGTGGGAAGAAAGGGAAAAAGATGAAATGGATCGGAAAAAAACTAGCAGCTATGGCTGTGACATTATTGCTGGTATCGATTTTTACTTTTTTTGCATTTGAGGTAATAGCAGGCAACAGTATGGTGTCTAAGATGGGAATGGATGCGTCCAAAGAACAGATAGCTGCATTAGAAGAAGAGTATGGGCTAAATAAGAGTATGCCAGAACGTTATGGAGACTGGATTGCTCATGCAGTACAAGGGGACTTTGGAATCTCTTATCAATATAATTTACCAGTTACGGAACTGGTTTCTGAGCGTATGCAGGTTACCGTTGGATTAGGACTTATGGCAATTGTTCTGATTTTAGTGATTTCCATACCTTTAGGGTTATTTGCAGCTAGACATGAAGGAAGATTCTGGGATAACGTCATAATAACTGTGAATCAGGTTTTTATGTCAGTACCGCATTTCTTTCTGGGAATGCTTATATGCCTTATATTTGGCATGATACTGCACTGGTTTATTCCAGGAGCTTATGTACCTATAAGTGAAAGTGTAACAGGGTATTTGGGGTATATGATTTTTCCAGCGGCAGCGATTGCCATCCCGAAAATTTCAATGGTGGTAAAATTCTTAAGAACATCAGTAGTACGTCAGATGAAAATGGATTATGTCCGTACTGCAAGAGGAAAGGGCAGCAGTGAAAGAAGAATTTTATACCATCATGTTTTAAAAAATGCACTGATCCCAGTTATTACTTTTCTTGCTATGATAATAGCAGAAGTATTGGCAGGAAGTTTTGTAATTGAGCCGGTTTTTGGTCTTCCAGGGCTAGGAAGGCTTCTGGTTGCTTCTATTTCCACTCGTGATTATCCTGTTGTGCAGGTAATTGTGCTATACATTGCTACCCTAGTAGTAGTGCTAAATGGTATAGTCGATATTTTATATCAGGTGTTCGATCCGAGAGTGAAGGAAACAGTATAAAGGATGGTAGGCAAATGAAAAAGAGTAAAAAGTTTATAATTGGAATCGTTATGATGGCCGTTGTTTTTGGAATTGTTCTTGTCGGAATCTTTTATACGCCATATGATCCGAACAAAATGAATGGGAGTATGAAAAATATGCCTCCAAGTTTAAAACACTGGTTTGGAACGGATAATTTTGGACGTGATATTTTAAGCCGGGTTATGGATGGAAGTAAAACTACTTTTTTAATTGCTGTTTTTACAGTAGTATCAGGTGGTGCAATAGGTAGTATAATAGGCGCATTAACAGGTTACTTTGGTGGGATATTTGATACTATTGTGATGCGGTTAAATGATGTTTTGCTGTCTTTTCCGTATATTTTATTAGGACTTGTGGTAATTAGTTTTCTCGGAATTGGAAAATACAACATTGTCATTGCAATGGGAATTTTATTTATTCCAAGCTTTGCACGTGTAATACGTAGTGAATATGTAACCCAGAAGGAACAGGATTATGTGAAAAATGCAAGGTTAATGGGCGCTAGCCATATACGTATTATTTTTGTGCATATTTTACCCAATACATTGCCAATTTTATTATCCTCTGTAACGATTGGGTTTAACAATGCCGTTTTAACAGAAGCTGCACTTAGTTTCTTAGGATTAGGTGTACAGCCTCCTGATGCCAGTTTAGGGCGAATGCTGGCAGAGGCACAGGCATATTTAATGAATGCACCTTGGTATGCTTTAGCTCCAGGTGGCATGATTATTCTGACGGTATTAGCCTTTAGTCTGATAAATGAAAGGGAGTGAGACAGATGAAGGAATTACTGAAGGCAGAACATTTGCAGATTGCATTTGAACAGCAAGATGGCTTGAAGAATGTAGTAGAAGATGTTTCATTTTCTGTGAATCAAGGGGAGGCAGTTGGAATCGTAGGTGAAAGTGGTTCTGGAAAATCCATGACCTCACTTGCCATAATGAGACTGCTGGCAAAAGATGCAAAAGTTATAGGAGGGAGCATCTGGTTTAATGGAAATGACATGCTTTCCCTGCCACAAAGTGAGTTAGAACAAATACGTGGAAAAGATATGGCGATGGTATTTCAAGAGCCTATGACCTCGTTAAATCCTGTACTTACCATCGGAACACAGCTGGAAGAAGTATTTCTGCTTCACAAAGAAGAAAAAGGTAAGCCGACAAAGCAGCAGAAAGAACAGATTGTAACAATGCTTGAACAGGTGGGGCTGAAAAATAGAGAAGATATATTAAAATGCTATCCTCACCAGCTTTCGGGAGGCATGCGCCAGCGAGTTATGATTGCTATGGCAATGCTTTTAAAGCCTAAGCTTTTAATTGCAGATGAACCAACAACAGCACTAGATGTAACCATTCAGATGCAGATTTTAGATTTGCTGAAGATGCTGAATCAGGAATATGGAACAGCTATTTTACTTATTTCACATGATTTGGGAATTATAAAAAAATACTGTTCCAGAGCAATTGTAATGTGTGAGGGAAAAATAGTAGAGGAAAATACAGTCCATAACCTGTTTTATCATCCACAGGAGGACTATACCAAAAAACTGCTGGAGGCAGTTCCTGATATAAAAATTAAAAACCAGTTTTTGCAAAGTTTTGATAAAGTAGAAATCCAATCCATATCTCCAAAGATTTTACAGGTTAAAAATCTGTTTGTGAGTTATGTGAATAAAAAGGGCTTGTTCGGGAAAAAACAAACTAAGGAAATTGTAAAAAATGCTTCCTTTCATATATTGCAAGGTGAAATTGTAGGAATTGTAGGCGAAAGTGGTTCTGGAAAAACAACATTGGCAAAAGCGGTTACTGGTTTAGCCGAAAAGACTAGTGGAACAATTGAAATGAAAGAAGAAAGGCCTAGTATGGTATTTCAAGATCCCTATTCATCTTTAAATCCATCTAGAAAGGTTGGGTGGATTTTAGAGGAGCCTTTAAGGATAAAAGGTGGCAGAAAGAAAGCAGAAAGAGAAAAAATGGTTGAGGACATGCTTGTGCAGGTAGGGCTTCCTGTATCATATAAAGAAAGGTATATCTGGCAGTTAAGTGGAGGTCAGAGACAGCGGGTAAGTATTGCCTGTGCATTGATAACCAATGTAAAATTTATCGTATTAGATGAACCAGTTTCCGCTTTAGATGTGACCATTCAGGCACAGATTATCAAACTGCTGTTAGCGTTACGGGAAAAATATGAGTTAT
Organism: [Clostridium] polysaccharolyticum; assembly: GCF_900111595.1. Classification (GTDB taxonomy): domain Bacteria; phylum Bacillota; class Clostridia; order Lachnospirales; family Lachnospiraceae; genus Clostridium_AI; species Clostridium_AI polysaccharolyticum. The sequence goes on from NZ_FOHN01000003.1 coordinate 99,042, forward strand.
CCTACTTATTTATCTCTCATGATTTGAACGTGGTTTACCAGTTCTGTGATCGGATTTACATTATGAACGAAGGAAAATTAATTGAAAATGGTACCAGGCAAGAAATATTTGAAACACCTAAAACTGAATATACGAAGAAACTATTAAATTCTATTTTAAGCGTAAATTAAATTGATAATGAACTAGCAAGTTTGAAGGATTGGAGGGGTTCAATGGCTGAATTTCTTGTTCGTCATTTTATAAAGGATTATGAAAACATAAAAAGTTCTAAAGTGAGAACTTCTTACGGATTGCTTGCCAGTGTGGCAGGAATCATTTGTAATCTGATTCTTTTTTTGGCAAAAATTGTAATTGGTATGGTTTTAAACAGTATTGCAGTAACAGCGGATGCGTTTAACAACTTATCAGATGCTACATCTAGCATTATCGGATTTGCTGGTACGAAACTTGCTAACAGGCCAGCAGATCAGGAACATCCTTTTGGTCATGGACGTTATGAATATGTTGCTGCTTTGGTAGTAGCATTTTTAGTGCTGGAAGTGGGACTGACTTGCATGAAAAGCTCTTTCTCAAAAATAATACATCCAGAAACTGTGGAATTCCAAGTGGTTCTTGTGATTATTTTAGGAATTTCCATATGGATAAAGGTCTGGTTAGGATTATTTAACCGGAAGCTTGGCAATCGGATTAATTCTTCTATTATGAAAGCAACTTCAGCGGATGCATTTGGAGATGTGGGGATCACTAGTGCTACCATTGTTTCCGTTATTGTAGTGAAATTGACTGGAATAAATATAGATGGATATATTGGATTCGTGGTATCTATATTTGTATTATTATCAGGAGTTAATATTCTAAAAGACACCATACAGCCTTTATTAGGAGTTGCGATTTCTAGAGAGGACTATGAACGTATTACCCAATTTGTTGAAGAATATGATCTGATTGCTGGAACTCATGATCTGATTCTGCATAATTATGGTCCATCTAATTTAATGGCTACCATTCATGCGGAAGTTCCTCATACGCTTCCTATGGAGCAGGTTCATGATGTAATTGATAAAATTGAAAGAGATGCAAAAGAAAAATTAGGGATTCTGCTTGTCATTCATATGGATCCAGTTGCAATAAATGATGAGGAAGCAAAAGAAGCAAAACAAATGGTATTGGAAGAATTGGGTAAGCTAGATGAAGATGCAACCATTCATGATTTTCGCATGGTAAAAGGAGAAGAAGAGTCTAAGTTAATTTTTGATCTGGTGGTATCCCACTATTATAAGGGAGCACAAGAGGAGGAGTTTGTTAGACTGCTTAAGGAGAAGGTTAAGGAAGCAAATCAACATTTTACTTGTCTGATTACTTTAGAACACAGCTATGTGGAGGGGGCAAAGCGAGGCGATAAGAAAAAGAAGTAGAAGAAAAGGAGCAGATTATGATTATAGATTTTCATACACACATTTTCCCAGACACCATTGCGAAGAAAACTATATCAAAACTAGGTTCCATGATTGCTCAGCATCCCTATACCGATGCAACTGCAGATGGCTTGTTGCGTTCTATGAAGGAGGCAGGAGTTGATTATTCTGTAGTACTTCCAGTAGTAACGAGACCAGCACAGTTTCAGACGGTAAATGCTTTTGCAGCAGAAGTGACCAAGAGAAAAGGAATTATTTCATTTGGCGGGCTGCATCCTAAGACAGCGGATTACAAAGCAGAACTTGACTATATTGCAGAACTTGGACTAAAAGGTATCAAACTGCATCCGGATTTTCAAGATACCTTTATTGATGAATGCTGTTATATTGATTTAATTACGTATGCATTAGAAAAGAAATTGATTGTTTCCATTCATGCTGGAAAAGATGAGGGGCTTCCAGAAGTGGTCCATTGTCCTCCAAAAAGAGCTTTGATTATGATACAAGAAGTTCAGAAGAGGGCCTCAACAGATAAGCTTATTTTGGCTCATACAGGCGGATTTGCCATGTGGGATGCAGTAGAAAAATATCTTGCTGGGCAAAACCTGTATATGGATATAAGCTTTTCCAGAAAAGAGATTTCTAAGGAACAAATGGTGCGTATTATTCAAAATCATGGTGCTGACCGTATTTTATTTGGTTCAGATTCTCCATGGGATGGTCAGAAGGAAACACTTGAATATGTCAGGTCATTAGGTATTACCGAAGAAGAGAAGAAATGCATTTTAGGTGAAAATGCAAAAACACTGTTAGATTTATCTTAAAAAACGTCCAGAAAGATACAAATTGGTGTCTTAGGCAAATATTTTTTGATTTTCTTAGACATCAATTTTTCTGTAAAGCCGTGATTTTAAAGAGTTTTATAAGGTTGTAAAGAAAAAAATAAAAAAAGTTTAAAAAAGCACTTGCAATTTGTTTTAGGATGGGCTATAATAACATTCGTCAGTTGCGAGGCAACAGCAAATAAGGAAAACATAATAATGGGCTATCGCCAAACGGTAAGGCACTGGATTCTGATTCCAGCATGTGAAGGTTCGAATCCTTCTAGCCCAGCTCTTAACCATCACAGGTATTTGTGATGGTTTTTTTATGTGTACGCCTTGCAGTGCACATTTCTAATAGGTGAAAGTTCCTAACCTGCTCTAGCAGAGAGAAGGATACGGCCAATGACAAGTAGGAGTATCAGCAGTAGTTGACCGTTTTTTTCAACAGGTGGTTATACTATGCATAATTTGTCTTAATCTTTTCATACATTTAAAAATGGAAAGAAAAGTATTAATTTAAAGTTTGTTCACATAATGCTTGAAAAACATGGTTTTTAGGTATATTATCTATTTAGGTACAATGTGTATCGCTTTATAAGGAGGAGATGATAATATGGATAAGGATTCAAAATTAACAGCTATTACTAAAGGTAAGGCACCAGAAGCTTTGAAAAAGGCTGAAGAAGAGAAAGTATCAGTCCAAAAGGTTGAGACAGTTAAGGCAGAAGCAGAAACAAGTGTGAAAGAGGAAGACAAACCTGCTGCATCAAAGCCAGAAGAAAAGCAAGAAGTTAAAAAAGAGGATGCAGTTATCGATAAAAAAGCAGTTGAGGAAACCAAAGAAGATCTTAAAAAGACGACTCCAAAAAAGAAAGCAGAAAAGACAGCAAAGACAGCTGCTAAGAAGAAAGAGACCGTGAAAAAACCGGCAGTTAAAAAAGAGACAGCAAAGAAAGAAACTGTAAAAAAAGAAGCAGCAAGTAAAATTAAAGTTTCTACATACATACAATACCTTGGAAAAGAAGTTGAAGAGAGCCAGTTAATTGAGAAAATAAAAGAAAACTGGGTTGAACAGGGTAACGAAGCAAAATCAATTAAAAATTTAGAGCTATATGTAAAGCCAGAAGAAGGAGCTGTTTACTATGTTGTAAATGGAATACCGGATTCCGGAAAAATTGATTTTTAATAAAGGAAAGAGTAAAAAGGAAGAAGCTGAGAATGCAGCTTCTTTTTTGATTGTTAGGGCATGGCCCTGTTTCTCATTGTGGAGTTTTTCCCAACGGAAAAATGGAACTTTGAGAAACGAATAAACCACCGGCTTAGCCAGTGGTTTTGATTTACGGGTGGTACTGATTTAGTCTAAGTTTAATTTCCTTGTAAAGATGAAGTGGGTTATAAACATGAATAGAGCGGACAATAAAAGCAAAATGAGGCAGAATACAGTGTTAATAGGTGTGATAAACTTGATTACGGTAGAGTCGGACATATATGCAAACTCGTTAAAAAATACACTTGCTATGGAACTGAAAATCTGCAATAGTATGCTAAGCCCAAAAAAGGAGAGCAGTGAGCCAACTATTTTGTGACGATTTATTAGCTGGCCTAGTGCAATGGATACAAAGTATAAACAAAGCGAAAATATAGAACCCACTATGGCAGTAAATATTAAGTTTACAATAAGCTTTATAATCGCTGATAGGTTTATTAACTTGCTGCTCAGATGAAGTGCAGCTGCAATATCATGACGGTATTCAATTAGATTCGTTGGAATATCCAGCATTATAGTAGCACAAACAATCAATACTACATAGGAACATATTAAAGTAATGACTCCTGTCAAAAGTTTTGATAAGAGCAGATCTGATTTCTTGACAGGTAATGTGTGTGTCAGATAACCAGTATCTGTTACCATGCTTTTATAAAAGTTCACAACTATGATACCTTGAATCATAAGGTTATAACCGATAATTGAGATTACATAAGTTATAAGTAAAAGCACAATTAGTGTGTTGATTAGAGTGCCTTTTGCAACAAATCCAGTTTTGACATTGAAAAGAAGCGTTCCAAAACAGGAATATACAAAGATAAAAATGCTTAAAGGAATAAAGTATTTAAAAATTGCCTTAAAATCGTATTTCATTAATTTTCCTAACATCTGAACACCTCCCTGAATAATGAATCAACAGATTTTCCTTCTTTCATTCGAATATCATCAACAGATGAATGAACCATGACACAGCCGTTTTTTAAAAAAATAACTTCGTCCAATACATTTTCTATGTCAGCTATTAAATGTGTTGAAATAAGTACAGTACCATTCTCGTTATAATTGGAGAGAATCGTTTCTAATATATAATCACGGGAAGCGGGATCAACGCCTCCGATAGGTTCATCTAAACAGTAAAGATCAGCTTGGCGGCTCATAACAAGAATAAGCTGTACTTTTTCTTTGTTTCCCTTCGATAATGTTTTAAGTCTGGAGGAGGGATCTAAGTTTAATCGTTTCAACATGTCATGAGCTTTATTTAAATCGAAATCGGAATAGAAGTCAGAAAAATAATTTAAACAGTCGCTGATTCGCATCCAATTGTTTAAATAAGTACGGTCGGGTAAATAGGATATCATGCTTTTGGTTTCTAATCCAGGTTTGTATCCGCCTATTTTGATTGTACCTGAAGTTGGAACAAGAAGGTTATTGATTAGTTTGATTAAAGTAGTTTTGCCACTGCCATTAGGCCCAAGCAGACCAATAATTTTTCCACGTTCCAGTGTTAAATTAACATCTTGAAGTCCAGTGCAGGCTGTATACAGCTTTTTTAAATTTTTACATTCAAGAATTGGTTCCATTTTGATCATCTCCTTCAATTAATGTTTTATTCGTTATTGGATATTTCTTCTAGAATTTCGATGGTCTCTTTTTGAGAAAAACCTAATTTCTGCATGTTTGTCAGAAATTTTTGAATCTCATCCTTTGCAATATCCTGTTTTAATTTCTGAATCATTGCCTCATCCTCCGATATAAATTTTCCATTTGTCCGGTTGGTTGCTATCAGGTTATCACGCTCAAGTTCAGTAAGTGCTTTTTGCATTGTATTGGGATTGACAGAAGCTTCTGTTGCAAGTTCTCTGACAGAGGGCAGCCTGTCACCAGGTTTGTATACTCCTGAAATGATTCTGTATTTTATTACATCAATAATCTGCAGATAGATTGGCCTATCAGTAGTAAGCGTCCATGCCATGTAAAATCCTCCTTTCTAATCTGTTGTGTTATAGTATTATTGTATTAAGTGATTAATACAATGTTACAATAATACAATCCATTTGTCAATACAAGATATTTGCAATTTTGCAAAATAGAAAAAAGTGCAAAGCCAAAATTACAAAATCCTCCTCCATAAGAAAGATATTTCATAAAAATACCATTGAAAAAATAATAAAAATGTACCAAAAAAAGTACAATTGTTTCGTATATATATATAAAGTAGAAAAAATGCTTGAAAGCATTATAAATTCTGGGTTTTAGTTAATGTGGCATTATTTATGGTAACCCTGTGGAAATCTTTACATTTCAAATATAAAGTGATAGAATAGGCCTTAACGTAAGGGCTAATTGGAGAAATGTAGCGCGCAGGTTTTCCAAAGGTCATGCTTATGTTATTGTTACTGTTATAAATTAAAGGAGGATAATTACAATGGCAAGAAAGATGAAAACGATGGATGGAAATACAGCAGCTGCTCATGTATCATATGCATTTACAGATGTTGCAGCAATTTATCCAATTACACCATCATCACCAATGGCTGATTACACAGATATGTGGGCGACTCAAGGAAGAAAGAACATTTTTGGACATGAAGTAATTATGTCAGAGATGCAATCTGAAGGGGGTGCAGCAGGTGCTGTACATGGTTCCTTACAGGCAGGTGCCTTAACAACAACTTACACAGCATCTCAAGGTTTATTATTAATGATTCCAAATATGTACAAAATTGCAGGTGAATTATTGCCAGGTGTTATTAATGTAACAGCACGTGCATTAGCTTCACATGCATTATCCATTTTCGGAGATCATTCAGATATTTATGCATGTCGCCAGACTGGTTTTGCCATGTTATGTACAAGCAGTGTGCAGGAGGTTATGGACTTAGGAGCAGTTGCTCATTTAGCAGCAATTAAAGGACGTGTACCTTTCTTGCATTTCTTTGACGGATTCAGGACATCCCACGAAATTCAGAAAATTGAGATTTGGGATTATGAAGATTTGAAAGATATGTGCGACATGGATGCAGTGGATGCATTCCGTAAGAGAGCATTAAATCCAAATCATCCGGTTCAGCGTGGTACCGCTCAGAATCCAGACGTATTCTTCCAGGCAAGAGAAGCAAGCAATCAGTATTACAATGCACTTCCTGATGTAGTAGAAGAATACATGAATAAAGTAAATGAAAAAATCGGTACTGATTATAAATTATTTAATTACTATGGTGCTCCAGATGCAGAAAAAGTTATTATTGCTATGGGTTCTGTATGTGAGACAATAGATGAAACAATTGATTATTTATTAAAGGCAGGAGAAAAGGTTGGTGTTGTTAAAGTCCGTTTATACAGACCTTTCAGTGCAAAACACCTAGTTGCTGCCATTCCTGATACATGTAAGAGCATCGCAGTATTAGATAGAACAAAAGAACCAGGTGCTCTTGGCGAACCTTTGTACTTAGATGTTGTAGCAGCTTTAAAAGATACGAAATTCCATGATGTTCCTGTAACTTCAGGCCGTTACGGATTGGGTTCCAAAGATACTACACCAGCTGATGTAATCGCTGTATATAGAAATGAAAATAAAAAGAATTTCACAATTGGCATTGTGGATGATGTAACAAATCTTTCTCTTGAAAGAACAGAAAATCCAAATACTACACCAGAAAGCACAATCAGTTGTAAATTCTGGGGTCTTGGAGCTGATGGTACAGTAGGTGCTAATAAAAACTCTATTAAGATTATCGGTGACCATACAGACATGTATGCCCAGGCTTATTTTGATTATGATTCCAAAAAATCTGGTGGTGTTACAATCTCCCACTTGCGTTTTGGTAAAGACCCAATTAAATCCACTTACTTAATCAATAAAGCAAACTTTGTTGCTTGTCACATGCCAGCTTATATTAGAAAATATAACATGGTTCAGGACTTGAAGGACAATGGAACATTCCTTCTTAACTGTGCTTGGAATATGGAAGAAATCGAAAAGCATCTGCCAGGCCAAGTGAAAAAATATATGTTTGATCATAAAATTAACTTCTACACAATTGACGGTTTCAAATTAGGTAAAGAAATCGGTCTTGGTGGACGTATTAATACTATTTTGCAGTCTGCATTCTTTAAGTTAGCAGAAATCATTCCAGCAGATGATGCAATTCAGTATATGAAAGATGCTGCAACTGCAACCTATTCTAAAAAAGGTGATGACATCGTTCGTATGAACCATGAAGCAATTGAAGCTGGTGCTAAGAATGTAGTGAAAGTTGAAATTCCTGCATCATGGGCGAATGCTGCAGATGAAGTACTTGGTTCTGATGTGACTGGTGATAGAGAAGACGTTGTAAAATACACCAATACAATTCAGAAAGCAATCAATTCACAGACAGGTAATGACCTTCCTGTAAGTGCATTTGTTGAGTATGCAGATGGTACTTTGCCTTCTGGTTCAGCAGCTTACGAAAAACGTGGTGTAGCAATTGATGTTCCAGAATGGAATCCAGAAAACTGTATCCAGTGTAACTTCTGTTCTTATGTGTGTCCTCATGCATGTATCCGTCCAGTAGCTATGGATGAGGCACAGGCTGCCAATGCTCCAGAAGGAAAAACAATGGATTTAACTGGAATCCCAGGTTATAAATTTGCAATGAGCGTATCCGTACTTGACTGTACAGGATGTGGCTCCTGTGTAAATGTATGTCCAGGTAAGAAGGGTGAGAAAGCTCTTGCTATGGCAAATATGGAATCACAGCTGCCAGCTCAGAAGATGTTTGATTATGGCGTAACATTAGATACTCCAGCTGCTGTTTCTGAGAAATTTAAAGAAACATCTGTTAAGGGCAGCCAGTTCAAGCAGCCATTACTTGAGTTCTCAGGAGCTTGTGCAGGCTGTGGCGAGACACCATATGCTAAGTTAATGACTCAGTTATTTGGTGATAGAATGTACATTGCAAATGCAACTGGATGTTCTTCTATCTGGGGCGGTTCTTCACCAGCATCTCCATATACCGTAAACAGTAAGGGACAGGGTCCTGCTTGGGCAAACTCCTTATTTGAAGATAACGCTGAATATGGATTTGGTATGAGCTTAGCACAGACAGCATTAAGAAACCGTGTTGAAGATGCTGCAAGCAAGTTAGCAGAACAGGCAACGGATAACACAGTAAAAGCTGCTCTTGAAAAATATTTAGCAGCAAAAGATGCTACAAGTGGGGAAAGCCAAATTGCAACAAACGAGATGATTGCTGCATTGGAAGGCTGTGGCTGTGATAATGAATTAAAGAAATATATCCTTGATAATAAAGATTTTGCATCTAAGAAATCACAATGGATTCTTGGTGGAGACGGATGGGCTTATGATATCGGATTTGGTGGTGTTGACCACGTATTAGCAAGCAATAAGAATGTAAATATTCTTGTATTCGATACAGAGGTTTATTCCAATACAGGTGGCCAGTCTTCTAAGGCTACTCCAACAGGTGCTATCGCTCAGTTCGCAGCAGCTGGTAAAGAAGTGAAGAAGAAAGACTTAGCAGCTATTGCAATGAGTTATGGTTATGTATATGTAGCACAAATTGCTCAAGGTGCTGACTACAATCAATGTATCAAAGCTTTTGTTGAAGCAGAAAGCTATAATGGTCCATCTTTAATTATCGCTTATGCTCCATGTATCAATCATGGTATTAAAGGTGGTATGAAAGGTGCCCAGACAGAAGAGAAACGTGCAGTTCAGGCAGGTTACTGGCACTTATTCCGTTTCGATCCTCGTCTAGAGGAATTAGGAAAGAATCCTTTCCAATTAGATTCTAAGGCTCCAACAGCTGATTATCAGGAATTTATTATGAGTGAAGTCCGTTATAACAGACTTTCTCGTTCTAATCCAGATAGAGCAAAAGAACTATTTGCTAAAGCTGAGAAGGATGCTAAGGCTAAGTATGATGCGTTAGTTAAAAAGGCAGAGCAGTAAAAAGCAGGTGTTCTAGTACACTTAGCCTCGGCTAAGTATGATGCGTTAGTTAAAAAGGCAGAGCAGTAAAAAAGTTTTAGCTGTTCTTTTGCTTTGGCTAAATGAAATGTATATTTAATATAGAATCAAAAGCTGTAATCTTTATGATAATTCATGGAGGTTGCAGCTTTTTTGTATTATATGAAATACAGGTTTTAAGGAAAAGGATAAAATTTTTAAAGAGTAAAAATGAAATGATTTTACAATAAACTTATTGTTTGTTTAGCAAATTCATAATATAATAATAGTAGGATTACTAATCAGAGGAACGTACATATCATCCTATTAAGAAAAGAGAGGAGGAGAGAACATGGAGAAACTTGAAAAGTTTGAAATTAAAGAGGTTTCTACACTTCAATTACAAAAAGCAATTGCTAGACCTATCATTAGAACTTCTGGTTTGGTTGCACAAGTGCCAGATTATCTTAAATTTGATCAAAATGTTTTAAGATAATTTGATGGGTTAAAAAAAGACCATATCCTGCTGAAAGTCAGTAGATGGTCTTTTTTTATTGAGTAAAAAATAAAGTGATTTTATAATAAAGTTATTGTTTGCATGGTAAATCTATAATATAATAATAGTAGGATGACTGAACGGATGGACATACATATATCCTATTAAGAAAAGAGAGGAGGAAAGAACATGGAGAAACTTGAAAAGTTTGAAATTAAAGAGGTTTCTACACTTAAAGTACAAACAGTTTTTGAGAAACCTATCATTAGAACTGCTGGAATGATAATGAAACCGCCAAAATTTCCAATTGATGATATTATTATAAAATAGTTTGATGGGTTAAAAAAAGACCATATCCTGTTGAAAGGCAGATGTGGTCTCTTTTTAATGTTAAAACTTTATTTGTTATAATTTATAAGAAAAATAGAAGTAAAACAAATAAAAGAAAGAGGATATATGAGTATTGTTAAATTGTAAATGATGAGCATAGATTGTATAATTAAAGAAGGGTTACTTATTGTAATTTATGCGATGTGTCACTATACATACCCAAAAATAGAGAGGAGAATGACTATGAAAAAAATTGAAATGAAAGAAGTAACATTGGAAAAAATTGAAAAACCAGATAAGCCAGTTTTAGGAGGCGTAATGGCAAGAATTCCAGATATTTTAGACAAAGAATTCAAAAAGCCAGGAGAGGTTCTGAGAGGACTTTGGTAAAAAATTACAATATAGTATAAGAAAGGGGAAATGAACATGAAACAGTTTGAAATGAGAGAAGTTGAAAGTGCAATTTATAAACCTTGGACAGGAGATATGAGTCCATTCCCAGGTCCATTCCCAGAGCCATTTCCACCTATTGGGGGGCTTTGGTAATAAAGAAAACGAAAATCACATACTGCATAATTGCGGTATGTGATTTTTATTGCTTAATATTAGAAAACAAAGGTAAAAGGAGTACGAAATGAGTGTAAATTTTATTCAGGATGGAGATACCATTATAGCATTTTTTCCAGAATCATCTCGTTTTTTTAGTGTAAGTGAAGATACTAAAAACGCGATTTGCAAAATTGATCAAGGTGCAACATTTGAAGAACTGAAGGAATTGGGGTTAGATGAAGCAACTTATGAAAATATAAAAAATACAGTGGATACATGTAATATACCTTTGGAACATCCAGTAAGTTCTGTTAAAAGAATAGGAAGATTAGCATTGCATTTAACCAATACCTGTAATCTTCGCTGTAAATACTGCTATGCCAATGGAGGAACCTACAAATCGGAAGAAGGCATTATGGATATTGAAGTGGCAAAACGGGCGTTAGACTGTTTTTACAATGAAGTGGAGTCTATTAGCTTAATTCAGATGTTTGGCGGGGAACCAACTATGAATTTGCCTGTAATGAAATATGTATGTGAATATGTTGCCAAGAAAAATGAGGAGAGAGACGTAAAAGCAGAAATGGGAATGGTCACCAATGGTACTCTCGTTACAGATGAACTGCTTGAATTGATTAAGAAGTATAATCTGCTGGTTACTGTTAGCTTTGACGGAATGCCAGAAGTAAATGATAAATTACGAGTTTATAAAGATGGCAGTGGAACATCTAAGAAGATAATTGAGAACATTAAAAAAATGCGTGAAGCAACAGGACAGCCAAATACCATAGAGGCTACTTATACCAAATATCATGAAGAAGCGGGAATTAAGATTAAAGATATTTTTGATTATATTCACGAGAATTTAGGAGATATAGGCTTACATATTGTTCCAGCAGGTGGAACTAAAGATTGTGGATACAGATTGGATAATAATGATGCATTTATTGAGGCAGTTGATCAAATGTTTGATAATGCTAAGGATGCAGAAAGTTTACAGCAATATTTATATTCTTTAGAGGAAAGGACAATCAGGGCAATTATACAAAAAACATATTCCAAGTATATCTGTGATGGAGGCATTAGAAACTTTTCTGTATCCACTAAAGGAGATGTTTACCCTTGTTTTATCGTAACAGATGAAAAAGAGCTGTACATGGGAAATGTATTTGATGAAGACTTGTTCCGTTCAGAGCCTTTCCAGAAGATGAGAGCTAAATTGGACGAATTTAATAAAGAGACCAATGAAGAATGCAAAAACTGTATTGCCAGAAAAAGCTGTTATGCATGTCTAGGTTTTAGTTATATTAATACAGGGAAAATGCTTACTCTAGAAAATGGGATGTGTGATATGATTCGCGCTATGACAGAACGAAGCATTGCTGGAATTTATAAAATGTCTTTGTGGCAAGAATAAAAAAGGATAAATCATAGTACAGGTTCATAAAGAACAGAATGATGCAATAAACTATAATGATGATGTGAAAAGGAGAAGAAATTTCTTGGATGAGTTATATATTAAGTTTATTGTAATAGGATTATTGAAATGTAAATCAGAACGCAGCTGGCTGCAAAAAGTCTGGATGAAATTAAAACGCCATATAACGGATATTCAAAATAAAATGAGACTGGTTTACAGCAAAGAGGAAATAGAAGTACTTGGAAAAAGGGGAGTGCTGATTGAACTCCCTTTTGTTGAAGAAGAAGCCGCAGAACTGCCAAAAGATTATCTGGAAGAATACATTAGAAGGATTCTGGAGGTATATGATATTCCCAGCTGTTATTTGAGAAGAGAATTACACTTCTTGAATGACAGGTTTCAGATGGATAAAAAATGGATTTTTCAATATCTGTTATTTGACAAAGGGCTTCATATGTTTTTAGATAAGTATAGTGTATCTATAAAAAATGCCAGATTTGTAATTATAGATTCAGGCAATAAAAAGGTAGAGACTATTCTGCAGATTCTTTTAGAGTATGCCAATTATCTTACAATTGTGACGAACAGGGAGAAATATTTTCAAAATGCAGTAGAAGTAGTTTATGAAGAAACAGGACTTATGATTGAGGTTGCTTCTTCTCTTACTCAGAAAAATATCATAGGAAATGTAATTATTAATCTAGACCGCGAATGTTATCGATTATACTCCAACTTTGAACAAGATGCATATGTAATGGATTTGGAATTTACAGATAAGAAATTTGAGTATCTTTCCAACCGGAGGAAGGACTTGAAAATATTATATGATTACGATATTACAGCGGAACATCAGCAGATAGAAAAAGAACTTGTGGCTGAAATCATCACTCGAGACAATTGGAAGTTAAGCAGGTTCGCAGGGCGTAAAGAAAGTTCATTAGCAAGAAGTGAAATTGAGAAGATTGTTGATTATTATAAATTAGAGATAGATAAGCTATGTACGATATCTTAATTGGACTTAAAAGAAGAAAAGATGGAAATATTATTTGCAGACAGATAAATAAATCCATTATACTTTGTCAACTCTGTAACAAGATTGACAACTTAGCATAGGTAAGTTATAATACTAAGAATGTGAAAGACCATTTTCAATGATATTATTATGGAGGTTGGGGCGACATGGCAGAAAAGAAAAATATTTTAACGTATGAAGGATTAAGAAGTTTGGAAGACGAACTTCAAGATTTAAAAGTAAATAGACGTAAAGAAGTAGCTCAGAAAATCAAGGAAGCACGTGAACAAGGCGACTTATCTGAAAATGCTGAATATGATGCAGCAAAAGACGAGCAGCGTGACATCGAAGCACGTATTGAAGAGATCGAAAAGATTTTAAAGAATGCTGAAGTTGTTGTAGAAGAAGATGTTGACCTTGACGTTATTAACATTGGATGTAAAGTAAAAATCATCGACATGGAATATGATGATGAGTTAGAATATAAAATCGTTGGTTCAACAGAAGCTAACAGCTTAAAAGGAAAAATTTCAAATGAATCTCCTGTTGGTAAAGCACTTATTGGTGCAAGACAGGGTGATATAGTGGAAGTAGAAACCCATGCGGGTATTTTAAAATATAAAATCGTGGAAATTCAACGTTCAAACTAGTTAGTCTACGGTAAGAAAAGGAGAGAGAGATCTTGGCAGGTCAGAATAATCAACAAGCCCCAGAGCAAAATATCAGTGAATTATTAAAGGTTAAGAGACAAAAGCTTGCCGATTTACAGGAAGCTGGAAAAGACCCTTTCGTAATCACTAAGTATGATGTTACCCATCATTCAGCAGATGTAAAAGAAAACTTTGAAGAAATGGAAGGACAGGAAGTGTCTTTAGCAGGACGTATGATGTTCAAACGTGTAATGGGTAAGGCATCTTTCTGTAATATTCAGGATTTTAAAGGCCGGATTCAGGCATATGTAGCACGTGATGAAATTGGAGAAGATTCCTACAAAGATTTCAAAAAATATGATGTGGGTGATATTCTTGGAATCAAAGGTAAGGTATTTAAGACCAAGACAGGAGAAATCTCTATCCATGCAGAAGAGGTTACTTTGCTTTCAAAGAGCTTACAGGTTCTGCCTGAGAAATATCATGGCTTAACAGATACGGATACAAGATACCGTCAAAGATATGTTGACTTAATCATGAACGAAGAAGTAAAAGATACTTTTGTAAAACGTTCTCAGATTATCAGCAGTATCCGTCGTTTCCTTGATTCCCAGAACTTTATGGAAGTAGAAACCCCTATGATTGTTTCTAACGCTGGTGGTGCAGCAGCCCGTCCATTTGAGACTCACTTCAATGCGTTAGATGAAGACTTAAAGCTTCGTATTTCCCTTGAGTTGTACCTTAAGAGATTAATCGTTGGGGGAATGGAACGTGTATATGAAATTGGACGTGTATTCCGTAACGAAGGAACAGATGCAAGGCATAATCCGGAGTTTACTCTTATGGAATTATATCAGGCATATACAGATTACTATGGCATGATGGATTTAACAGAGAATATGTTTCGTCATGTAGCACAGGAAGTATGTGGTACAACATTAATTCCTTATGCAGAAGAAATGATCGATCTTGGCAAGCCTTTCGAAAGAATTACTATGGTAGATGCGGTTAAAAAGTATGCTGGCGTTGATTTTAATGAAATTAAAACAGCAGAAGAAGCAAAAGCCCTAGCAAAAGAACGTCATGTAGAATTTGAAGAAAGACATACAAAAGGCGATATCCTTAATCTGTTTTTTGAAGAATTTGTAGAAGAACATCTAATTCAGCCTACATTTGTAATGGATCATCCAATTGAGATTTCTCCATTGACTAAGAAGAAGCCAGAAAATCCAGATTATGTAGAACGTTTTGAGTTGTTTATCTATGGTCGTGAAATGTGTAATGCATATTCCGAGTTAAATGATCCAATTGACCAGAGAGAACGTTTTGCTGCTCAGGAAGAAGCGTTTGCCGCTGGTGATGAAGAAGCGAACCACACAGATGAAGATTTCTTAAATGCACTTTCCATTGGTATGCCTCCTACAGGTGGTATCGGCTATGGCATTGACCGTCTGGTTATGTTATTGACAAATTCTCCTGCAATTAGGGACGTGCTGCTGTTCCCGACGATGAAAAGTTTAGATAATAAATAAAATGTTTTGAAAGATAGAGGTCAGACAGAAGGCCTTAAACACGTTTAAGTATAGAGAAAACAGCTAAAAATGGTTAGAGGAATGGCAAAGGCCATTCCTCTTTTGCTGTCAGGCAGGTAATTTCGATATTCCCATTGTACAAAAAAAATACACCCCAAATTGTTGACTAAGGGGAAAAATGGGCGTATATTATACATAATTAGGGTTACAAGTAAAAGTTTAGTATTTGCTGAGACTTGAAAAGATATACAAATTTATGGATATACAGGCAAATATACTATATATGGTACGAGAAACACATATAAAGGAGTTAATTATATGAAAAATGATATGCCAAATGCAAGACCTGCAGATGTATTTTATCGTGACTATATCAAACGGGGAATAGACTTGATAATATCCATTCCTATACTTATCATTGCATTAATACCTATGGTGATCATAGCGATAGCCATCAAACTGGATTCTCCAGGTGAAATCCTATTTAAACAAGATAGAATTGGCAAAGACGGAAAAGTCTTTCGCATGTTAAAATTCCGCTCCATGTGTGTGGGAGCAGAAAAAATTGGTTCGGGAGTTTATTCTGGAAAAGGGGACAGCCGGGTAACGAGGGTAGGCAAGATTATTCGTGCTACTAGTTTAGACGAACTGCCACAGTTTTTTAATGTCCTAAAAGGAGATATGTCCTTAATAGGACCAAGGCCGCCTCTTACTTATCATCCATGGCCAATAGAAGAATATACGGAAGAACAGCGTCACATGTTTGATGTCAGGCCAGGTTTTACAGGATGGGCCCAGATCAATGGAAGAAAAGGGGTAGAATGGAATCATAGAATTGAATTAAGCGTCTGGTATGTACGTCATGTAAGGTTATGGCTGGATATAAAAATATTTTTTATTACAATCGGAAAAGTCATAGCCAATTCAGATAATGTGAATACTGGGGAAACCATAAAGAAGGATTAGAGTATGTTAAAATTAATGTATATAACAAGTAATTCAGATGTTGCCAGAATAGTGGAAAATGCTGGAGTTGACCGTATTTTTATAGATATGGAGTACATAGGAAAAGATATTCGGCAGGGGGGAATGGACACAGTCCAAAACCATTGTACTGTTGAAGATGTAAGAAGAATCAGAAAGGTTATCAGCAAAGCACAGCTGATGGTTCGTGTGAATCCCATTCATGATGCTGCAAGGGAGTATGATTCTTCCGAGAAAGAGATAGAAGCAGTAATTGCTGCTGGAGCAGACCTGATAATGCTGCCATATTTCCAGACTGCTAAGGAGCTAGAACGGTTTATAAAGATTGTGGACGGCAGAGCAAGGGTATTTCCACTGCTTGAAAGCAAGAAAGCTTTGGAAAATATTGATGAAATATTAGAAGTACCAGGAATTGATGAAATTCATATTGGGCTTAATGATCTTTCACTGGAACTGAAAAAGAAATTCATGTTTGAACTTCTTGCAGATGGAACCGTTGAAATGTTATGCGAAAAGTTCAGAAAAAAAGGCATTCCTTATGGTTATGGAGGAATTGGAAGACTTGGTAAAGGAGATCTTCCAGCAGAATACATAATAAAGGAACATTATCGTTTGGGCAGTACTTGTGCAATTTTAAGCAGAAGTTTTTGTAATACGAATATTATTACAGAACTGGATCAGATAAAGAAGATTTTTGAAGTGGGGCTCAAAGAGATACGGAATTTAGAGAAAGAATGTATGGAAGCTCAGAATTATTTTGAGGAAAATAAAAGAATGGTGCAAGAGAAGATAAAAGAAATAGCGGGGATAAGATAAATGATTTTTTTTATAACATTTTTAAGATGCTTAGCAGCTTGTTTTATAACAAATTCACATTATACAGGAATATATCCAACAGATTTAATAGCCAATGGAGGGTTAATTGGAGACGTGCTGTTTTTTGCTGTTTCGGGGTATTGTCTGTATAACGTAAAACTATCTTTTCCAAAATGGTATGGAAAACGATTATATAGAGTGTATCCACCAGTACTTATTATGACTGCTGTGTATATGCTGTGTGGTGCTTATAGTTTGGCTGACCATGGTATTCGATGGTGGTATCTTTATCCTACTTACTATCATTTTGTGGCATCTATTGTTGTGTTGTACATTCCATATTATTTCTGCATGAAACTGGATGGGTTAAAAAAGCATCTGCTTTTTCTTATGGGTGTGGTTGCGATTATTAGCTTATTGCTGTATCTTACGGTTTATGATAAAAGCTATTATCATATAGACAAAGTAAGAGAACCTTTAATTCGTTTTTTATTTATGGAATGTATGCTGTTAGGAGCATGGTTCCGGCAAAATGATAAACGGTTTCGGAATCAGTTTAAACGTTATTATCCATTTGTAACTGTGGGAATTTTTATGCTGTATTTTGCCAGCAAACTGATATTTTCCAGAAGAGAAAGTCTTTCTAAATTACAGTTTCTTAATTGGATTGCAATCGTTTGCCTGCTTATATACATCTTTATCACTTTTGCGTCCTTAGATGAAAAGCTTGAAAAGTTACCTGCATGGAGTAAAAAAGGTATTTCTTTTGTTTCTGATATTACTTTAGAGATTTATCTGGTTCAATACGTATTAATTGATTTAATTCGTCCTTTTGGCCGTTTTCCATTAAATTGGTTTATCCTTACAGGTGTGATACTTTTACTGGCTTATCTGCTTCATGTCATTTGTAACCTGTTTTATAAAGTTGTAGAGAAAATGGCAAAAAGACTGGGAGGGAAGGAACGATGAACATACTGATAACTGGAGCATGGCAGCAGGCATTGGAATATACAGACAGACTAAAAGAGAAAGGGCATGAAGTTGTTTTTCTTCAGTATGAAAAAGATTCGCTGCCTTGTGAATACGAGTGGGTAGAAGGGATTATAGGAAATGGGATCTTTTTGTCTCATTCTGTTGAAAAATTTACAAACTTAAGATATGTTCAGCTTACTTCCGCAGGATACGATAGAGTTCCCATGGATTACATAAAAGAAAAAGGCATCACAATACATAATGCCAGAGGGGTTTATAGTGCACCTATGGCAGAGTATGCGGCTGCAGGAGTGCTAAGTCTTTATAAGGAGCAGAAATCCTTCTTAGAAAATCAGAAAAAGCACATTTGGGATAAAAAGCGGAATTTGAAAGAACTTTGTGGACAAACGGTCTGTATTGTTGGCTGTGGTTCAGTTGGATGTGAGTGCGCAAAAAGGTTTCAGGCATTTGGCTGTAATATAACAGGTGTTGATTTGTATGAAACAGGGTATGAGGCATTTTCTTGTATGTATACAATGGATAGGCTGAAAGAGGCACTGGAAAAAGCAGATATCGTAGTTCTTACTTTGCCATTGACAAATGAAACTAGGCATATGATGAACAAGAGTACATTTGCTAGCATGAAGGCTGGATCTGTTATTGTAAACATTGCCAGAGGTGCTTTGATTAAGACTGAAGATTTAGTAGAGGCATTAGAAGAAAAGCTATTTGGAGCGGTATTAGATGTATTTGAAGAAGAGCCGCTTGGCGATAGCCCTCTATGGGACATGGAACATGTAATAATCACGCCACACAACAGTTTTGTTGGCAGTGGCAATAATAAGAGAATGAGTGAAGTAATAATAAATAATTTGGAGAATGTTTAATATGAGAATATTGGTTGTATCACCGAAAAATAAAACAGTATTTAACTTCCGTGGCGATCTGATTAAGGATATGATTGCAAAAGGAAATGAAGTATATGTAACTGGACCAAACAGGGACTTTGTAGAAGACATTATGGCGTTAGGCGTAAAGGAGTTTATTGAGGTTCCTTTTGTAAAGGATAATACAAGTGTTTCTGGTGATATGTCATATCTAAAGAAACTAAAAGGTGTGATGAAAAGGATTCAGCCAGAGCTGGTATTTGGGTATACGATTAAACCTGTTATTTATGGAAGTTTTGCAGCAAAATCCTGTGGGATTAAAAAGGTTTACCCAATGGTTACTGGACTTGGAAGAGTTTATGCATCAGACAGCTTAAAAACAAAGCTGGTCAGACAGATTTCTAAAATGTTATATCAGAGGGCATTTAAAGGATGTAATAAGGTTATTTTCCAAAACCCTGATGATGTAAAAGAGTTTGTAGCAGGGAATTACCTTCCAGAAAGCAAATGTGAAGTGGTAAATGGCTCAGGTGTGAATATGGAACGTTTTTATAGAAGTGATATTCCAGAAAAGCCAGTTTTCCTTATGGTAAGCCGTATTATAAAAGAAAAAGGTGTCCTTGATTTTGCAAAGGCAGCAAGGATTGTCAAGAAAAAAGTGCCAGAGGCAAGATTTATTGTTCTTGGAGGTTATGATAGTAGCATTGGAGCACTTAAGGAAGAAGATATTCGAGAGTATGTAGAAGATGGCAGCATTGAATTACCTGGTGAAGTAAAAGATCCTGTATCTTTTTATGGACAGAGTTCGGTTTTTGTTCTTCCGTCTTATTATAGGGAAGGACTTCCTCGTACCATTTTAGAAGGCATGTCTTGTGGCCGTCCAGTGATTACCACTGATTGGACAGGCTGCAGGGAGCCAATTGCAGATGGGGTAAATGGTTATCTTGTACCAATTAAGAAGCCGGAAATACTGGCTGAAAAAATGTACCAGCTGGCTACAGATAGAAAGAAAGTTCTGGAAATGTCAGATGCTGCTTATAGAATATGTCAAGAAAAATATGACGTGAAAATTATTAATCAGCAGATGAGAAAGATAATGGGGTATTAAGTTATGTCAAGACATCAGATAGGAAATATAGTATCGGTTGCTTATTCTCTAGTACGCCTAAGTTTAAAGAAATTAATAGGTGGAGGAAGAATTAAAAGTGGTATTATAGAGAGAATTTCACCTAATGTGGTGATTGATGTTGATTCAAAATCCAAGCTGTTTCTTGGAGAACGTGTAAGGATTCATTCTGGTTCAAGACTGACAGCGGCAAAAGGTGGAAAAATTGAATTAGGAAAAAATGTTCGTATTAATAATAACTGCCGTATTGCATGTCGGGAACACATTGTAGTGGAAGATGGAGTTGAATTTGGACCTGGTGTGCTTGTGTATGATCATGATCATAAATTTGATGCCAAGTCAGGGGTATCTGAAAAAGAATATCATACTGCCCCCGTCAAAATTGGTAAGAAAACATGGATAGGTGCCAATACGGTTATTCTTAGAGGAACAGAAATTGGAGCAAACTGTGTTGTAGGAGCTGGTTCCGTATTACATGGAAAATATCCGGATAATGTGGTAATAACCCAGCCAAAGGAAACAAAGATAAAACCAATAAGTTAAGAGAAAATAAGTAAGAGAAAAGGAGTAGCACGTGAAAAGAATACTATTTGTTACGGATAAAAATGTATTAACTACATCGGGGGAATTAAGGTTAATAAAGAATCGGGCAGAGGTGCTGTATCAGAAATATGGAGTAAGTACAGATTTTCTTGCTTTGCAGAAAGCGGGCAGAATCCATTCTGATGCAAGAGAAAAAATTCAGGCAGGGGGAAGCATGAAAATAATTCCTTATAGTCTGAAAAATCCAATAAAAGCTATGGTGGCATTTGCTTCTATGAAAAAAAGTGTAGCTAAGGAATTAGAAAAAGGTGAGTATTGGGCGGTTGTATATTCGGGAATAGGAATGTCTCGGGTTACAAAAGCCATTAAAAAGAAATTTGGCATATTTTCTATTGTGGATATGCACGGTTCACAAGAAGATATCATTGAGGCAGGGCGTAATGGAACATTTTTAAGACGGATGTTTCTGCAGTTTTTATATCGTTTTGATGTGTCATGTCTTAAAAATGCATTTCCTTATATGGATGGATGCTTTGCAGTAACAGAGGCGCTGGAAATGTATATCCGTAAGAAATATCCAGTTAATAGCCAGATTGCATTTTATCATGTTCCATGTGCAACTATGAGTTATGCACCTAGTGAAAAAGAATATGAAAGCAATCGTGAAAAATACAGATTAAAATATGGGATAAAAGAGGATGAAATCGTATTTATCTATTCTGGTGGAGTTTCTAGCTGGCAGTGTATTGAAGAAACAATTGAGTTGTATAGGAAGATTGAAAAGCAGATAAAACGAAAAACCAGAATGCTGATTTTTTCGCATAATATAAAAGAAATAAATAAGCTGATTACTTCAGAGGACAGTATTATTACGGATAGTTATACAGCAGATGAATTGAAGAAAGCACTGAATGCAGGAGACTATGCATTTATGTTAAGAAAAGACTGTGTAACCAACAATGTTGCGTTTCCAAATAAGTTTCTGGAATATGTGCAAAGTGGGATGAAGATGATTGCAACGCCTCATGTACACGATATTGCAAAGCAGATAGAGCAGAATAAAGCAGGATATTTATATAACTTTGAAGAAGATATTTCAATGCTTTTAAAGTATGTAGAAGAAAATTTTGGAGCTGATCCAGATTATGCCATAATCAATAAAATTCTTAGATATAACAGTTTTGAAGAAAGATTACAAGAACTGGTTTCTGATCTTTAAAGGAACTTTGGATTGGAGAGAGTTATATGAAGAACATTTATATTACAGTTGATTTAGAATGTCACGATATTGTGCATAGAAATCAGTACATAGAGGGAAAATATAAAAACGGTGTGTGTGGTCTTGAACATATTTTACGTTTAGGAAAGGAATTAAATATACCGATTAATTTTTTCTTTGATATGGTGGAAGCAAAAGAATATGGAGAAGAATATGCAAAAGATATTATTGAGTTAATACATAAATACAATCAGCATGTTTATTTACATTTACATCCGGACTATGTATCGGGAGATCATGAGAAAAGCTTTTTCTGGCAATATAATTATCAGGATAAAAAAGAGATACTTCAGTATGGATTTGATTTGTTTCAAAGACTTTTGGGACATGAACCAAAAGCTTTTCGGATTGGACGATATGGAGCAGATGAAGAGATGTATGATGCAATGAAGGAAATGGGAATAAGTCTTGTAGATTTGTCTTATAGCAGTGGAAGTTCCAAAATGTGCCATTTGGGGCGTGATACTGCAAAGGTGGATAATGCCATTATCAGATTTAAGGGACAAACACTGTTTCCAAATACCCGTTATCGTGCCATACAGTTTGGGCGTAAAAGCAAACTGATAAACTTAGATACCAATGATTCAACTTTCAATGAATATAGGCGTTTTCTTGATAAGAATGAATTAGGGCAGATTACACTTACCATGCATTCATGGAATTTTATCAAAAAGTACTTCTTTTCAAAGAATTATGTTTCATTGGATAAAAGGGCAGAAAAGAAATTTAGAAAAATGATCTCTTATGGAAAGAAAAAAGGATATGTATTTTCGGACTTTACAGAAAATCCCCCAGTGGTGGGAAAGGAAAGAGATCAGGTAATTGATTTGTGTACTGGTCTTTCAGGAAAAGTCCAGATGTTATGTAATAACTTTTTGAGGTTTCAGAAAATAGGCCGGTTAAATAAGAAGTACTTTGCAGTTTATGCTATATTTTATATTTTAATTATTCTGATTTGTATAGCAGTTATATGGAATATGAGGTGAAACAGGTGAAACAGAGTAATTCATCACATTATGATAATTCGCAGACAGCCTTTCCTTTGTTTTATATTTTGTTTTGCTTTTTATTGGATTTGTCTTTGTCTATGTGGTTTGAATCATATTCAATAATGTTCTGTGGTACGATTGGGTCTTTGCTTGTTGCAGCATTAACCAGAAATTTAGATGATAATGTGATAGGTCGCTTATGTTTATTGAAATTGTTTGGAATATTTTTTGTGTTGCTTATTTACTATGGAAACATACATGCATATGGTGTGCCATATTATATTGGTGGAAGCGATGACGTTAAATTTGAGTTTCGTGCAAACCGAATGATTTTAAAGGGATTTAATTGGCCTTGGTCTGATGACTTGATAACAAATTCAAGAGGATTTAACTGGGTTTTGTGTATGATAATGAAAGCGTGCAAGTTTCTTCATATAAGTTATCATACAGCATGTTTTCGGGTAATGAATATTGATTTATTACTAGCAACAGGTGTTTTAGTTTACCGGATAGGTTATATCCGGTTAAATATGAAAAAACGTATTGCCCGAAACGCAATGACGATAATGTGCCTATTCCCTAATGCAGTATATATTTCATCATTTATTTTTAGAGATACACTGTCAGTTTTAATGACAGTATTATTTTTTATCTGTACAGATGATATATTCCGAACTGGAGAAGACCCGCCAATATTGATATCAAGCCGTCCATGTAATGTATTTATTATTTTGAACCTGATATTTTGGGGATACTGGCTTAGAGGGGAACTGCTCTACATAATGATACTTATAATAGGAATTTCATTTTTACGAAATGAAGAAATGAAAGGGAAAAAATTTGCAATTATGATGGTAATGCTTACAATCGTAGTTGTTATTTTCTATCAAATTGGTGCGGTTGATTCGTTCCTCTTTAAAACAGATTCTGCTTACAATTATCATCATGTTGAAGATGGAAGTTCCTCTTTATCAAGAGTTATTTTTAACATGCCGATAGTACCATTGGGACTGATTTTAAGAATTGTATACGGGGTCGTATTTCCTATTCCTGTAGGGTTATTAAAAGTTAGCAGAATATTTACGGATGGGTTGATATTAGCGGAATTTATTGTTTCACTTGGAATGTGTGTTCAGATTGCATGTATCCCTATTCTGGTTAGAAATACTAGACATTTGGATAAATACACTATTACATTTTTAAGTATATTTTTAATAATTGTAATTTCATCATATACTTTTAGACATTTCATTTTAGTATATCCATTTGCAATCTTAATGATTTTAAGAGAATATTATTCCATGCCACGTGTACAAGCTAATAAAAGTATACTGTTAGGTTTCGGTGCATTAATGATGGGAGCATTAATGTATCTGGTAGCAAAATAATATTATTAGATACTCAGATTGTATAGGAGGTAAGTTTTGAAGATTCAAAGAACGAAAAATGCTGTAAATAGTATATCTTGGGGATTAATTAATAAAGTGTTTACATTAATTCTTCCATTTATTATTAGGACATTAGTTATATATGTATTTGGTGTTGAATATGCAGGATTAAATAATCTGTTTTCTTCTATTTTGCAAGTTCTTAATCTGGCAGAGCTGGGAATGAGTACAGCTATTGTTTATGCAATGTATAAGCCAATAGCAGAGAAGGATTATGAAACATTGTCTTCTCTTCTGAAATATTTTAAGATAGTTTATCAAAAAATAGGTATCTTTGTGCTGGGAGCGGGATTATGTTTAATACCAGGTTTAAAGCGTTTAATTAATGGCACATATCCAAAAGAAATAAATATTTATATTATTTATGTTATTTATCTGCTGAATACAGCATCTAGCTATTTGTTTTTTGCATATAAAACAACCTTATTAAGTGCGTACCAAAGAAATGATATAGCCAGTAAGATTAATACTGCAGTGCATTTTTTTCAAAACATAATGCAGCTTATAATTATTCTGGTTCTGAAGGACTTTTATATCTATCTGGCAGTTACTGTCATTTTTACAAATATTAATAATCTGCTTTGCCATAGAAGAGCTACAGAGCTTTTTCCAGAGATTCAGCCAAAAGGTGAAATATCAAAAGAAAATAAAGAACAAATACAGCAAAATGTAAAAGGCCTGATGATTTCAAAGGCGTGCCAAGTGTCTAGAAATGCATTTGACACTATTTGTATTTCTTCCTTTATTGGATTGACAGCAACAACAATATACAGTAACTACTATTTCCTTATGACAACGATAACTGGTTTTTTAACAATTCTGCTGACATCCATAAGTGCTGGTATTGGCAATTCAATAGAAACAGAATCAGTAGAGAAAAACTATCAAGACTTACACAAGTTTAATTTCATGTTTATGTGGGTTTCAGGCTGGTGTACGAGCTGCTTTTATTGTATGTATCAGCCATTTATGAAAATATGGATGGGCCAGAAATTAATGCTTCCTTTTGGATGTGTTATTTTATTATGTATCTACTTTTTATTACTTAGGGCAGGTGATATCCGTTCTCAATATTTCAATGCCTGTGGTCTGTGGTGGAAAGGTAGATGGGTTTCCGTTCTAGAGGCTGTAGCAAATCTGTTTTTAAATATTACATTGGGATACTTCTTCCAGATCTGGGGGATATTGATAGCTACAATATTGACAATTCTTTTTATCGATCATATTGGTTGTGCAGTTTTGGTATTCAAAAATTATTTTAAAGGCTATTCTGTTAAATCCTACTTTTTAGTATGTAGTTATTATTTTGCTGTTATATGTATTATTTGTGGGATTACAGGTTTCATTTGTGATTTAGTACCGATAAGTGGAATATTTGGACTTATATTGCGGTTTGGAGTATGTTCTATTATAACCAATGTTCTATTTTATGCTGTGTATAGAAAGAATAAATGGTTTAATATGAGCTTTAACATGGCAAAAAGGATTCTTGGGAGTTTAAGTAGAAGAAAGTAGTAATGAACATAAAAGGATATAAAAATGGAGAGAAAAAATATGAGTAAAATTTTGGTTATATCAGCAAGGGCGATAGAGTATAACTCGTCCTCCATCATATGTCTAAGGGCTTTAGTAGATGGTTTGTCAGTAGAAAATGAGGTACATATCATATCACCACATCCAGTTAAAAATTCAAGGTATTATGTAGAGGACTTTGAATGGAAGACTAAAAATGTGAAGATAACTTATTATGATAAGGAGCCGGAAGTTTCTGCAGGGGCCGTAGACAATTCTTCTAGCAAAAAGGGGATTAAGGCGTTTATATATCGAATGTATAAAAGATACGATTTATTTGGTAAGGCAATATTTGATTTGAAGTATGCAAATCATATTTTAGAAATGATAGATAGGGAATCGTTTGATTATATTATTTCTGCCTCAGATCCAGTAGTATCTCATATGCTGGCCAATAAAATCAGAAAAGTAAATAAACGCGGGTACTATATTCAATATTGGGGAGATCCTCTGGCAATGGATATTTCAGCATCCTCCAGACTTCCACATTGGATGAAAGCAAAGATAGAGAATAAAATTCTAGCCAAGGCAGACAAGGTTGTTTATGTATCACCCCTAACCTTATTGGAACAAAAGAAAATATATCCGAAACACAAAAATAAAATGTATTTTGTTCCTACTCCAACGATTTGTGAGAAAGAAGAAAGGAATAGCATAGAAAATAAAGTGGTGCTTGGGTATTTTGGTAATTATGATTCGGGTATCCGAAATATTGTTCCATTGTACGAAACAGTAAAGAAAAGAAATAACGTAGAACTGTATATTATTGGTGATTCGGATCTGAAATTAGAGGAAACACCTAATATCCATATTCTTGGGAGAATCAATCCAGAAGAATTAGATGCGTATATTAATAAGTGTAATGTTCTTGTGGATATAATGAATATCCGAGGCACACAGATACCAGCAAAAATATACAGAGATGCTGGAACATCAAAGGAAGTTCTCTTAATTGAGGATGGTGATTTAGGTTCGGAATTAAAGAATTTTCTAGGAAAATATAACAGATATACATTTGTTGAGAATATGTCAGACAAGATTGATTCGATTGTTTCAGACTATATGAAAAATGGTGTTCCTGATAGGAAACCGATACAAGAGTTTTTGCCTTATCATGTTGCAAAGGAAGTAGTGAAAAATGAAAAAAATAGCTATTGCGATAAGTAAATTAGAACAAGGTGGTGTTTCCACAGCACTAATATCATTGTTAGAAGAACTAGCAAAAAGGCCAGAAATTCAAGTGGATTTATTTCTATTAAGTACTGATAATCGATCTAGATTTACGGTTCCCGAAGGAATACATGTAATCACACCATCTAGTATATATAATATATGGTTTTCCAGAAGAAAAGCATGCAAGGGGATTAGAAAAGCAGTTTGGTATTTCATACATTTTATAGGAATTAAAATTAATTTTAAGATGGTAAAGTTATTAGCACACTGTAAAGAATATGGTGCCTATGATATTGCAATCTCCTATGAAAATGATATATGCAATCCTGAGATTAACTTAATGTGTAATGATTTTGTCGAGCAATATGTAAAAGCTGACAAAAAATATGGATGGATACATAATGACGCATATAAGCTTGGTTTTACAGAACAGTACGTATTAAATAGATATCAGAATTTTGATGGAATCATTCATGTAAGCTACGGAAATAAAGAAAAGTTCGATGCCATTGCACCTTCGTTAGCGGAACGTTCTTATGTTGTTTATAATTGCATTAATTTAAAAGAAAAGATTGACTGTGAAACCAAGTGGAGTGCAGAAGATGGAAAGATTCATTTGATTTCTGTTAGCAGAATAGATAATGAACAGAAAAGAATTGATAGAATGATAGAGAGTTGCGTCCTGCTAAAAGAGGCGGGTTTGGAAGGAAAATTTTTATGGCATATGTTTGGAAGTGGACCTGACGAAGTGGAATTAAAGTCTTTAGCGGCTGAAAAGGGCGTGGATGATGTTTTTTTATTTGAAGGACAAACAGACTGTCCGTTAAGATGTATGGCGAAAAGTGATATATATGTTATGACATCTGACTATGAAGGCTATGGTTTGACTATTCTAGAAGCATTAATGGAGAATCTTCCTGTTGTTGTAACGAATTTTGCGGAGGCAAAAGAAAGTGTTGCAGATGGCAAAAATGGTTATTTAGTAGATTTTGATGTAAACAGCATTAGTGAAAAAATAGGTAAGTTAATTTGTGACGGTAAATTACGAAAACAGTTTTATGAGTATACTCGGAATAATCCAGTTACAAATAAAGTGGCTATGGAACAATTTAATAAACTATTGGTAAGTGAGGAGGAACATAAATAATATGAAGAAAGTTATGTTGGTTTTTGGAACGAGACCAGAAGCAATTAAAATGTGTCCGTTAGTAAATGAACTAAAGAAAAGAGAATCTATTCAGACAGTTGTAACGGTAACTGGTCAGCATAGGGAGATGTTAAATCAAGTTCTCAATACATTTAACGTGGTGCCAGACTATGATCTTTCCATAATGAAAGAGAAACAGACCTTGTTTGATATTACAACTAATATATTAAATGGTATAAAAGAGATACTGGAGAAAGAAAAGCCGGATGTTGTACTAGTTCACGGGGATACGTCAACAACATTTGTTACTGGCCTGGCTTGTTTTTATCTTCAGATTCCTGTTGGACATGTGGAAGCAGGACTTCGTACATATAACATTTATTCTCCATACCCAGAGGAGTTTAATCGTCAGGCAGTAGGAATTATCTCTCAATATAATTTTGCACCAACTCAAATGGCGGCAGATAATTTAATAAATGAGGGGAAAGATCCGAGTAAAATCTTTATTACGGGCAATACCGTAATTGATGCAATGCAACATACAGTAAAAGAAGACTATACCCATCCAGAGTTAGAGTGGGTTGGAGATAGTAAACTTATTTTTATTACTGCACACAGAAGAGAAAATCTTGGACAGCCGATGCATAATATGTTTCGTGCGATACGTCGAGTTCTTGAGGAACATCCAGAATGTAAAGCTGTTTATCCAATTCACATGAACCCAATGGTTAGAAAAGCAGCAGATGAAGAACTTGGTGATTTTGATAGAATTCATATCATAGAGCCTATTGAGGTTTTTGATTGTCATAATTTTGAGGCAAGATGTCATTTGTGTCTTACTGATTCAGGTGGTATTCAAGAAGAATGTCCTTCCTACGGATGCCCAGTTCTTGTAATGAGGGATACCACAGAAAGGCCTGAAGGCTTGAAAGCTGGAACCCTTAGACTGGTTGGAACAGAAGAAGAAGTGATTTATAATAATTTCAAAGAACTTTTGGAGAATCCAGAAGTTTATAATCAAATGTCATATGCATGTAATCCTTATGGTGACGGACATGCATGCGAAAGAATTGCGGATATTCTTGAGGGAAAAGAGTATCAGCCTTGGAAAGCTGAATAATATTTCTTAGTTTGATTATGTTAGACGAGGTGAAAAAGTGAAAGTTCTAATAGTAACATATGGAATATTACCTGTTCCTGCTGTACATGGTGGTGCGGTTGAAACGCTGACCCAATTTTTAATTGATGAAAACGAAAAGGACCATAAGATAGACTTCGTTGTGAGTACGATATACGATAAAGAGGTAAAGCAGGCGTCAAAGGCATATAAAAACACTTCTTTTGTATATTCATATACCAGAAGATTTTATGACTTGCTTGTTTTCCTAAATCGCTGTATCAGAAAGCTGACCAGAAAACATACTAAGTTAATTGAAAAAAGTTATTTAAGGAAAGTAAGAAAATATGCAAAAAATAACAGCATAGATTATATTTTGATTGAGAACTGTACAGATTTTGTTATGCCTTTATCTGATTTGAAAATCCCTATGATACTGCATTTGCATAATGATTATTTAAATGCGGATACCCCTAATGCACAGAAGATAGCGGATTCATGCCGTGCAATTATTACAGTAAGTGACTTTATTACAAAAAGAGTGAAGACCATTGAAAAAACATCTGAAAAAACATTTACTTTGTTGAATTCAGTTAATTTGTCTTTGTTTGGAAGGGAGAAATATTCCAAGTTCAGAGCGGATTATAGAAGAGAGCATGGAATAAAAGACGATGATATTGTAATAATTTTCGCAGGCAGATTACACGAAACAAAGGGCATATTAGAGTTAATTCAAGCATTTAATAAGCTAAAGAAAAGGGCATATCTGCTTTTAGTAGGTGGAAGCTGGTATGGGGTGAATCGAAAGACAAGGTATGTGGAAAACGTATTAAGTGAAATTCAGAATAATGAACGGATTATATTGACTGGTTATATTAATTTTAAAGATATGCCTAAGTATTATGCAATTGGAGACATATGTGCTTTCCCTTCTGTATGGGAGGAACCTGCTGGTTTGGTACCGTTAGAAGCACAAGCTTCAGGGCTGGCATTGCTTGCAACAGATAGAGGTGGAATAAACGAAAACTGTCCAGCAGACAGTGGCTGTTTAATATCATTTGAACATAATGAAGAATTAGTCAGTAAGCTATCTGAGCAGCTAAATATTTTATGTAGTGATGCAGAAAAGAGAAAAGATAATGTAGAGTCTGGAAAACGATTTGTAAAAGACAGGGGACGAGAGAGATACTTGTGTGATTTTATGCAGATTCTTAATAAAATCATAGAGATGTGAGACTTACCATAAAACGTAACATATGTAAAAATTACTTGTTATGAATAATTGCTGGTATACAATTATTCATAACAAGTGTTTTGAGAAGTTAATTGTTTAAATAAAAGTTTTTATACCATTCTGAAAATTTTCGTAGCCCTTCTCTTAAAGAGGTGTCTGGCTTAAAGCCATAATCAGTTTCTAATGGTGTGGTGTCAGCAAATGTAATTGGAACATCGCCAGGCTGCATAGGTACTAATTCTTTATGAGCTTCAAAATCATAATCGGATGGAAGGACTTGGGCACGTATTAATTCTTCCTGAAGAATGGTTACGAAATCAAGCAGGTTTTCGGGATTGCTATTACCAATATTGTAGACAGCATATGGAGGAAGTGGGAGACCATCTTCTCCATTTTTTCGTTCTGGTGCACCTTGCATGACACGTTTTACTCCTTCTACAATATCATCAACATAAGTAAAGTCTCGCTTGCAGTTTCCGTAATTAAAGATTTGAATGGTTTCTCCTTTTAGCAGTTTATTTGTAAACCCAAAGTATGCCATATCAGGTCTTCCAGCAGGACCGTAAACGGTGAAGAAACGGAGACCAGTGGAAGGAATATTGTAAAGCTTACTATAAGAGTGAGCCATTAATTCATTGCTTTTCTTAGTAGCAGCATAAAGAGATACAGGATTATCAACCTTGTCATCTGTGCTATAAGGAATCTTTTTATTAGAGCCGTAAACGGAAGATGAGGACGCATAAACAAGATGTTCTACTCCCGTTTCGTTGTTGTCATAGCTGTGGCGGCATGCTTCTAAAATGTTATAGAATCCAATCAGGTTGCTTTGGATATAAGAATCGGGATTGGTAATGCTGTAACGTACACCAGCTTGTGCAGCTAAATTTACCACAACGGAAGGTTTATGGGTTAAAAAAATTTCATCAATGACATTTTTGTCAGAAATATCACCTTTTACAAAAGTATATGTACTTTCTGGATGTTTAGCAGCACATTTATCAATTTCAGATAAACGCCACTTTTTAATATTCACATCATAATAATCATTCATATTATCAATTCCAACAATATGGATAGGGGATTGTGTATTTAATAATTCTAGGACAAGATTACTTCCAATAAATCCAGCAGAGCCAGTTACAAGTATTGTTTTATTATGTAAATCTATTTTTTGCATTTGCTTAGTCCTCCCATTAATCTCTTTTGAAGATATCTCTTGTATATACTTTGTCTTTCACGTCATCTAGACAGGAATCGTAGCGGTTAGCAATAATGGAATGAGACATAGATTTAAACTTTTCCAAATCATTTACAATTTCTGAGCCGAAAAAAGTCTCACCATTATTAAGTGTAGGTTCAAAGATAATCACTTTTGCTCCTTTTGCTTTAATTCGCTTCATAACACCTTGAATGGAAGATTGTCTAAAGTTATCGGAATTTGATTTCATGGTGAGTCTGTAAACTCCTACAATGACTTCTTTTTCTTTGGTAGAATCCCATTCACTATTGGCTCCATATGCACCAGTAAGCTCAAGAACACGATCTGCAATGAAATCTTTTCTAGTGCGGTTGCTTTCTACAATGGCGCTCATCATATTTTGAGGAACATTATTGTAATTGGCAAGGAGCTGCTTGGTGTCTTTTGGCAGGCAATAACCACCGTATCCAAAACTTGGGTTGTTATAATGGGTTCCGATACGAGGATCCAGGCACACACCATTAATAATATTCTGAGTATTTAGATTTTTGGTTTCCGCATAGGTATCTAATTCATTAAAATAGGATACTCTAAGAGCCAGATAGGTATTGGCAAAAAGCTTGACAGCTTCTGCTTCTGTTGAGCCCATAAATAAAGTCTGAATACCTTCTTTTATGGCACCTTCCTGAAGCAAGGCAGCAAATGTATGGGAAGCTTCAAGGATCTGGCTGTCTGTTTCGTCAGTAGAAACAATAATGCGGCTTGGATATAGGTTATCATATAATGCTTTGGATTCTCGCAGGAATTCAGGACTGAAGATGATATTTTTAGTATGGAATTTCTCACGGACAGATTCCGTATATCCAACAGGAATTGTTGATTTTATAACCATAATAGCATTTGGATTCACTTTAAGGACTAGTTCAATGACACTTTCTACTGCAGATGTGTCAAACTAATTCCTCTTGCTATCGTAATTAGTTGGGGCAGCAATGACGACAAAATCTGCATTTTTGTACGCAGCTTCGGCATCCGTTGTAGCCAGAAGATTTAGTTTTTTTTCAGTTAGATACAGGCTGATGTAATCGTCTTGGATGGGAGATTTTTTTTGATTAATCATTTCTACTTTTTCGGGAATGATATCTACAGCCGTAACATGGTTATGTTGAGCCAAAAGAATGGCAATGGATAATCCTACATATCCAGTACCAGCTACTGCGATTTTGAGAGGAGAGGGTGAAGGCAGTTTTTTATGTGCTGTATCAATGAACACATCATTAAGTTCAAAGTCTAAAACTTCACCTAATGCTTCAAGCTGGGGAATTAAAGGAAGATAATCTTCCTGTTCTAAACGTGAAAGCTGGGCACGGTTAATGCCAGTTGCCTCGGCTAGCTGGGCTTGGGTCATTTTTAGGGCTTTTCTTTTACGTACTACGGTTTCTGCTAAGAGTGCAGTTGATAATTTTTTCATTGGTCCTCCTTGTTAATGTTAATAAAAAGAACAAAAAGTTGACAGTATGTAATGTATTAAAATATCTAATATAGTAACACTATTGGATAAAAAAAGCAATAATTTGAGAAGAATAGAGTAAAAAAATAAAAAAAGATTATTTAAAATAACAAGAGAGTACTCATTAGATGGAAGGAGTACTCTCTGTCTGTTAAAAGAATATAGCGCAAATAAATATATGTAATTAATAATTAACTTTAGTATAAGAACACCAGTCATACTGTGCTGTCAGTGGTGCAACGCCGTTATAATGGTTGAGCCAAGAATCAACTCCGCGGCCGTTCCAGATATTCATCATGATTTTACCTGGAACAGAAGGTATGTCACTCCAAGCAGTATAAACTGGTTTTGTATCTACATACCATGTGATGCTGTATGGTAACCATAAAAATCCATACTGATGGAAACCTTGTGAAGCATCGAAGCCTAGATTATAAACGTATTCATGATTTCCACGTCCATCTGTGTAATAGTTAAATTGCACTTGGCGAGTGTTTTTACCTAAAAATTCAATGTCAATTTCATCCCATCTAGTTCCGTCAGAAGGGCCTGTATAAGTAAAGAAAGAAGAAACGATACCATCATTTCTTGCTGGTTTCATGCTTACGTCGTACATACCATATCCGAAGGCCTGTCTGCTTCGGTATTCGCCACCAGTATATCTGTTGCCATTCCAGTCTTTTAATATGCTAAGGTTCATAATTCCGTTATTAAATTGTACATTGTTTCTAGTCCATGTACAATCAAACATATCACCATTGGACCATCCATCCGCTATTTCCATTTTCCAGTCTTCGTGGTAATCGAAGCCATTTCCCCAGTAATCTCCCCAGAAACGGTCTGCCGCATCAATTTTGGCTGTATTAGCTTGAAAACCACATGCAATAGTAGCGAAACATAGTGTTGTTGCAATAATTTTTTTCATCATAATAAATGCCTCCTTATTAAATTGATCTCCTCATTATCGGATGATATTCTGAAAGGTTAAATAATTTTTTTCATGAGAGTGTCTTTTACGTCAATGAAGCCATCCGTTATCCCAATGCTTTTATGCTGGTAATTCCACATTGCGTAGCCTATCTTATATTTTTTGAAAATAGCAGTAATATCGGTAAACCATACTAACGCATCTTCTGGATCTGCCAGTGCGATTACTCCGAATTCACCACAATACAATGGAATATCATAGTATTCAGCCATGGAAACTGCTTCTCCAAATAAAATTTCGAAAAATGGCTGTCCAATGGAATTGCTTTCAAACAAAGGACGAGGACAAAACGTGTCATATTTGTGAGATTTCTTTGGTGCTTCTTTGGCAGTCTGGGGATATGAAATTTTTAATCCAGACTGCATGCTTTTTACCCAGTAAGTGTTTTGATGAGAGAACATCATTGGTTCATAGCAATGGAAGCTGTAAACGATGTTATCGTCCATAGGAGGTTCCAGCAGGCGGATGGTTTCAAGACTATTGGACTGGACGCCGCCTATCAGTATTTTTATGGAAGGTGCAGAGTGGCGTATTGCAACCGTGCAGCACTTTACAAGCTCGTTCCACTTTTTTGCTTTTGTCTGGTCTATTAATTGATTCGATATTTCAAAAGCAAGAATGTCCTGATATGAGAATAGGCGAGCAGATAATGCTGACCATAATTGGATAAAACGTTCCTGCAGACGAAAATCAATAAATAGAGCATCAGATGATTCATGCTCATCAAAAACAGTACCAGCATTTTTATGTAAGACTAAAATAGCATGAAGATTGTGCTTTTTACACCATTTTATACAGTCTTCTACATAATTTAAGCTGGATTTGTTTAAAGATCCGTCTTTTTTTTGAATGATGTTATAGTCTACTATGAGACGGATGTGGTCAAATTTCATTTTTGCGATATCTTTTATATTCTCTTCAGTTAGGAATATGTGAAAATGTTCAGGATCAGCAGTTCTGGATATCCAATGCTCTATGTTGATTCCCTTCTGGAAATGTTCAAAGATTCGCATATGTATTATCTCCTTTGTGATTAAATTTGACATGGATTTAAAGAAAGGGAGAGGTTACCCTCTGCCTTGTTTATGATTAATATAGCAGTGCTGATATAAGAATTATATCATGATATTTGGTTTTATATTAGAATGTATACGTAAATTATTTTCTCCAATTGGAAGAATAATATCTGTCCCGGTATTGCTTTGGAGTTAAACCAGTATACATTCTTAAACAGTAAGTGAAGTGGCTCTGGGAACTGAATCCACAGTAATTACTAATGTCAGCGTAACTATAATCTGAAAACTTTAACATATTCATAGAAGCTTCTAATCTTACCTGAGCCACGTATTGAAAAAGCGTCTGTCCCATTTCTTTTTTAAAAAGGCTAGACAGATAGGAGGTATTTAGATTAACATGCCTGGCAATTTCTTTTAAGGTAATGGCATAGTGGTAGTTTTTATGAATATAATCTAAGCACTGTACAACAGGCTTGGATTTTGCTTTGTTCTTTGGTAGCTGTGCCATGCGTATTGTAAATTCATGAATCATTTTGCTGTGTAACTGCGTGATGGACTGTTCCGTATCACAAAGATCCGCCCGCTGGATAAACAGGTCACTTAAACTGTAAGCAATTTCTTGATCCAATCCGCCTTCAATACAAAATCGAGTAATCAATGCAATGGATATAACCAGATGATATTGAAGGTTTTTTAGTGGATTTTTAGATAGAATGCCTAATCCTTCGTTTGTTAAAGGAGTCATGAGCTGGCTGACACTATCAAGATCACCAGACTGAACTGCTGAGTAGAAAGCTAATTCCTGATCATAGGGACTATGATGCATTCCATATTCCAGATGAGTCAATAAGGTGTCTGATAATTCTCTGTTGAACTTTAAATCATTCATATGGCTTCTCCTTTTTCTGAACTAAATGATAAGATAGCTGTAATATAAATATTATACAATAAACAAAGTAAGATAGTAAAAGAATATTTTGATAAATATAAAAATTCTATGATAGATGTATAAAACTAAACATGATAGACTGGATCCATACTATGAAGGAGGTACATAGAAATGAAGAGAACATGGATTAAGAAAATTGCAGTTTTAATGTCTCTTGCTTTGGTGTTTAGCTTAACTAATACAGATGTTAGTGCAGCAGCAAAGAAAAAAGTAAGTGTTACAAAAGTAGAAATTACTAGACCAGTAACAGCAGTTTTAGTTTTAAAAAAAGGTGCAGCTTATTCTCTTAAACATAAGGTATCACCAGTCAATGCAACAGATAAAGCAGTAAAATTTACAAGCAGTAACAAAAAAGCAGTTACTGTATCGTCAAAAGGAAAGTTAAAAGCAGTAAAGAATGGTACAGCAAAAATTACTGTAACAGCAAATAATAAGAAAAAAGACAGTATTACAGTAAAAGTTGGAACTCCTATTACAGGGGTTAAATTAAGTAAGAGTTCAGTATCTTTAGTAAAAGGAGATTCTTATACATTAACAGCATCTGTTCAGCCAAGCAATGCTACATATAAAAAAGTGAGTTACGTTTCTTCTAATACAAAAGTGGCTGTTGTAACTTCAACAGGAAAGATTACAGCTAAAGGTACTGGTACAGCTGCTATTAAAGTAAAAACATTAGATGGAAGCTGCAAGAGCAGAACCTGCACTGTAAAAGTAAGTGCCCCAAATGCTTACAAACTGGTATTCCAGGATGATTTCAATGGAACAGAGTTAAATAAAAAGAACTGGAACTATGAAACACATGAACCAGGATGGGTTAATAATGAGTTACAGGAGTATACAGATTCAAAAGACAATATTTATGTAAAAGATGGAAAACTTGTTATTAAAGCCAATAAAACAAAAAAGACTGTAGATGGAAAAGAAGTAGACTGGTATACATCAGGTAAAGTTACTTCACAAAAGAAACAGGATTTTAAATATGGTAAATTTGTTATCAAAGCCAAAGGGGTAGAAGGACAAGGTTTATGGCCTGCTATCTGGATGATGCCTAGAGAAGAAAACTTCTATGGCCAATGGCCAAGATGTGGAGAAATCGATATTATGGAACTTTTAGGACATGAGCCTGATGTTCATTATTCTACGATTCACTATGGCAACCCTCACAATGAACAGCAGGGTGTTTACAAATTAGAAAAAGGCAGCTTTGCAGATAGTTACCATGTCTACGAGTTAGAATGGGAACCAAGCTACATGTGCTTCTATGTAGACGGTCATTTGGTAAAAAAAGTAACTGACTGGTATACAGCAACAGAAGGGAAAGGGGAAGTAACATTTCCAGCACCATTTGATCAATATTTCTATCTTCAGTTTAACTTAGCGGTAGGTGGAAACTGGCCAGGTAATCCAGATGCTACAACAAACTTTGACAATGCCAAATTTATGATTGATTACGTAAAAGTATATCAAAAAGCAAAATACGATGAAAATGTTAAGAAACCAGAAAAACCACCAGTAGTATTAAGAGATCCTGATGGGAATGGCAACTATATTGTAAATGGTGATTTTTCCAAACAGGAAGAATTAGCAGATGATATTGGATGGGGCGAAAAATATGCCAATGGCGGTGCTGGTAAAGTTATATTAGAAGATGGAAAAATGGTAATTAAAACAGAGGATGCTGGTTCAGTAGATTATTCTGTGCAGATTGTACAGCCAAATCTCCCAATGAAAAAAGGCGGACAGTATAAATTAACATTTGATGCATATGCGGATGAAGCACGTACCATGATTGCAGATGTTTCTGGTCCAGATAGAAGTTATGTACGTTATTTTAATGATACAAAGGTTGAATTAACAAAAGAATCAAAGCCTTATTCATTTGACTTCACTATGGAACAGGATGATGATGCAAATGGCCGTTTAGAGTTCAATTTAGGAAATCAAGGCTCCAAAGCAGCTGTTTATATCAGCAATGTAAAATTAGTTAAAACTGGACAGACGGAAATTAAGCCTCCAGCAAAAACTGTTTTAATGGATGGAAACTATGTATATAATGGAGAGTTCCAAGAAGGTTCAGATAGAATGTTATACTGGACTGTAAAAAAGGCAGCAGGAACTTCGGTTGAAGTAACAAATGTTGAGGGAAGACGTGAATTAAAAGTAACTGCACCAAGTACAGCAAAATTAAATGACGTATTAGTAAAACAAGATGTTGCTATCTCAGCAAATAAGTCCTACCTTTTAACCTTTGATGGTTATGCAGAAAAAGCTAAAACTGCTGAAGTAAGGGTAGCAGGAAAAACATTTAAAATAAACTTAACAACAGTCAAAAAGCAATTTAAATTCAAAGTGGAAACGGGTGACAAGTTAGCAAACAAAGATTTAATATTTGCACTTGGTACTGCAGGCCCTGCTTACATTGATAATGTTAGACTTGCAGATGATGCATTACTTGTAAATGGAGATTTTATAAGTGATTTTGTAGGCTGGACACCATTTGCAGATGGTGGAATTTCTTCTTCGGTTTCTTATACAGTAGATAGTCAGAAAGAAAATCAGGCAGCTGCATTTGAAATTAAAGACACTGGGGATCAAGACTGGAAAGTACAGTTAATGCAAGATGGTATTAATTTGGTAAAAGGCAAAACATATAAACTTACATTTGAAGCTAAGACAGATTTAGCTGGTGGACGTAAGATTGTTTATAACATCGGACATAACGGAAGCAGTGATAATGACTGGACATCCTATTCAACTTCCAAGCTAGCTGATTTGACATCTTCTTACCAGAAATTCAATGTGGAATTTACAATGGAAAGTGCATCTGATGCTGCATCAAGATTATCATTTTCCATGGGAGCTGTTGATGGAAAACAAATTAAAACAACACATAATATTTACATTGATAATATTACATTGGAAGAAATTGAAAAATAAGACGTAAAGTAATACTAAAGTCTCATATTTATGGTATTTACCGTAAGTATGAGACTTTTTATGATGACTTAGTATTTTTAGTATGTTAAAATAAGTACAGAGCAAAATTTGTACATAAATTTGAATTACTAAAAAAGGACCTGCTAGTAAGAGAGAGGAACTTAGTAGTAGAATTTCAATTTACATTATAGATATTACAATTTAAAAAGTTGGAATTTTTAAAAAATGTAATGGAAGGTATGAGTATGGAGAGTATATTAGATAATAAGTTGTATGAAGCTTTTGCAACAGCTTCCGAATATGTTTACATTTATGTTTCAGATTTTCGGACGGATTTGGCTAGATGGTCAAAAAATGCGGTAGAATATTTTGGCTTGCCAGGAGAGTATGTAAAGGATTCGGCAAATATGTGGCAGTCGAGAGTGCATCCAGATGATAAAAAAAAGTATATGGAGGATATTGGAGAGGTTTTCGAGGGAGGAAAATCAAAACATGACTGCAGGTACAGGGTTAAAAATAAGTATAATGAGTATGTGTGGGTGGAATGCCGAGGCAGTGTGATTACAGACCAAGAGGATCAGCCAGTTCTATTTGCAGGCATTCTGACTAGGATTGACAGTTATAGTAAATATGATGCTTTAACAGGATTAATGAAACTGGATGAATTCTTTCAATGTGAGTTAGGAATGGAACAAGGGGCACTCCTGTTAATCTGCATTGATGAGTTTCGAAAGATTGTTTCAAGCCATGGTTATGAGTATGGGGATAAGGTACTTGTTGAATTTTCTAAAAGATTGATAAGTCTGGGAGAAGACAAATATTCCATTTACCGATTTAGTGGGGATGAATTTATGCTTGTGTGTCCTGAAATGAAACTAAAAGGGGCGAAGCAGCTTTTTCAGAAAATTAGCGAAGAATTAGCAGTTTTTGATGAGAATCATAAGCATCAGCTCCGTCTTGGAGTTTCAGGTGGTGTAACTTTTTATCCTGAGGAGGGCAGGGAAAAAGAAGGTTTGATTAACAATCTGGAACATTCGCTTGAGTATGCAAAGAAAAACTGCAGAGGGGGAATAGTTGTTTTTAATCAGGAGATAGCAGATATGCAAAAAAGGGCTCAACTGCTGTGTGAAGATTTGAAAAACAGTATTCGTTCTGGTTTTAAAGGATTTGAATTGTATTTTCAGCCGCTTTATGAAAAGACAACGAATAACATTGGAGGATGTGAGGCATTATTAAGATGGAAAGGTGACCATATAAAGGATTCTTGTCCAAGCGAATTTATAAAGGTACTGGAAGATCATGGAGATATTCGGGATGTGGGATATTGGGTAATGGAGCAGGCACTATGGTATCAGAAAAAATGGCAAATGTTTTATCCTGATTTTCATTTAAGTTTCAATGTATCTTATCAGCAGTTTATGGACGAGAACTTTGTAGATATCCTGTTTCAGAAAGTACGGGAAATTGATGCAGATCCACAAAAGATCATCATTGAACTGACTGAGAGCTGCCAGGTTCAGGAACCGGAAAGTCTTGCGATTGCGTTCAGGCGTTTAAGAGAATATGGATTTACTATTGCATTAGATGATTTTGGAACAGCATATTCCTCTATGGAAATGTTAAAATATCTTCCAGTAAATTATATTAAAATCGAGCACTCTTTTGTTAAGGATTTAGCGAATGAGGGACATGAGATTGACTACATTATTATAGAAAGCCTTCTTTCTTTATGTAAGAAGTTAAACTGCATGTCGATTGTAGAAGGGGTTGAAAACAGTTCGGTGAAGAACATGATTGAAAAAATGGATGTGACTTATCTGCAAGGATACTATTTTTCAAGACCAGTACCTGAAGAAGAATTTAGAAAAATGCTGATAGAAGCTTACAAAGCTTGATTACCAGTTACTTAAAAAATATTACAACATATACGTTTTATTACATCTGCAGTGGGAAATTACTAACGTATTCAAATAGCCTGCTGCCTTCTTTTCTCTATAATCGGAATTGCTTCATTAAAAAAGGCAGTGAAATTTATTTGTCTAATATTTCACTAATCTTGAAATAGGGTCTCGAAATTAAGCTGTTAATATGTTATACTTAAAAATGATGCCCTTGGAGGTGGAATATGTTAAATGAGAAAAAAATCAGATTAATGACCAGGCTTTCTTTATTTGAAGAGTATGAAGGAAAAGAAGAAATAAAAATAGACCGGTATTATAAAATAGATTATATTCGATACCAGATATTAAAATCAATGCTTTGTGTCACGCTGGGATATGTACTGATTCTGCTTGCTGTATTTGTATATCAGTCAGAGTATATATTAGATAATATTACAAGTATCGCATATAAATCAGTTGGAGTATATATTCTGACAGGCTATCTGTTTCTGCTTTTATTTTATTCCTTTATTACGGGAATAGTCAGTTGCTTTCGATACGAAAGATCCAGAAAGAAGATGAAAAAGTATAAAAAAAATTTAAAGACTCTAAAACTCTTATGTGAAGAAGAAAGTGAGTTGAAGTAGGAGGAACCGGATGACGAATTTATTGGAGTTCAAAGAAAAACTCAACCATTTTTATGCGAAATATGGAAGGTTTATTTGGCCTGTATTTAAATTTATTATTGCATTCATAGTATTTACATTAATTAATCAAAATATAGGTTACGACCAGAGACTTAACAATGGTTTGGCTGTTATGGCCTTATCAATAGTGGGAGCCTTTTTGCCATCTACGGTTCTAGTTTTAATGGCAGCATTATTTACCGCAGTTCATGTATATTATGTATCTGTTGCATTATCTGTTATTTTAATTATGCTGTTTTTGATTTTATATTTCCTTTGTATACGTTTTATGAAAAATTCAGGATATGTTGTGCTGGCGGTTCCAATTCTTTACTTATTGAAGGTTCCATTTGCAGTTCCTATTTTATTAGGATTAATAGCAGGACCTTTATCTATTATTCCGATGAGTTGTGGAATTATCGTATACTATTTGTTTAAGATTATTAAGGGAGCGAACCTTGTCGCAAACGGAACTTCAGTTGAAGATATTTTAGGAGTATATAAATATGTAGTTGATCATGTCATTAGCAATAAGGAAATGATACTTGTTATTATAGTATTTGGCGTTACTTTGCTGCTGACATATTTTATACGGAATCTGTCTATAGATTATGCGTTTCATTTTGCAATACTTGTGGGAGCGTTAGCAAATGTATTAGCATTTTTGATTGGTGGACTGATACTTACTGTTGCAATGAATCTGACATTTATCATTGCAGGAAGTGCTGTTTCAGGGGTGATTGTCCTGATAATACAGTTTTTTAGGTTAAACCTTGATTATTCCACTGTAGAATTTACGCAGTTTGAAGATGATGATTATTACTATTATGTAAAGGCAGTACCAAAAGTGAAAATTACAGTACCGAAAAAAGATGTAAAAAGAATTAATGGAGAAAACCATGATAAGGCTGACGATGCTATATCTGAGTCAGTGGAAGAGTTAGAGCGGTAATTGGAACGGGTTGATTGGAATGGCAAGTGCCATGGAAAGAGGTAAGGATGGAAACCATTAAGAACTTTATGAGCAAGTATTTTGGAGGATTGATTCTTCCAGATGTGACTCCGATTGATATTTTTGAAATTATCATTATTGCATTTGCTTTATATCACATTATTATATGGATAAAGACAACTAGAGCATGGATGCTTGTAAAAGGTATTATTGTTCTTCTTGTATTTTGGGTAATTGCAGTTATTCTCGATATGAGTGCAATTTTGTGGATTTTCAGTAATTCAATTACATTCCTTACTACTGCAGTTGTTATTGTGTTTCAGCCAGAGATTAGAAGTGCATTAGAACAAATCGGAAGAAAAGACATTTTCCGTTCGCTTATGCCATTCGATGATACCAGAGAAAAAAGTGAGAAAAGTGAAACAAAGATTATAAACGATATTGTAAAGGCTACTTTTGAACTGGCGAAGACTAAGACGGGAGCTTTAATTGTATTGCAGAATGAAGTTCCTTTACAGGAATACGAAAGGACAGGAATTGTCTTGGATTCTGTTATTAGCAGCCAGCTTCTGATAAATATATTTGAGCATAATACCCCTCTTCATGATGGAGCTGTTATTATACGGGAAAATCGAATTACTGCCGCAACATGTTACTTGCCATTGTCTGATAATATGGCACTTAGCAAAGAACTAGGGACCAGACATCGTGCTGGAGTAGGTATCAGTGAGGTTACAGACAGCCTTACGATTATTGTTTCAGAAGAGACTGGAAATGTTTCTATTGCGTTGGAAGGCGAGTTAATCCGTGGTGTAGATGGAGACTATCTTAAGAGCAAGCTGAAGCAGTTATCTGGAGCAAGTACGGAAACTAAGAAAAAACGTAAGTTGTGGAAGGGGAGACAGAAGGATGAAGGAAAAACTGCTCAATAATCTAGGGATTAAAATTTTGTCAATCTGTCTGGCAACGTTTTTATGGATTGTAATTGTTAATATTGAGGATCCAGTAAAGGTAAGATCGTTTACAAATATACCTGTTCAGATTCTAAATGAGAGTACATTAACTTCAAAAAATAAAGCGTTTGATATTATTTCAGGTGATACAGTTGATTTTTCTGTTTCTGGAAAACGTAGCCAGATAGAGAAGCTGAAAAAAACAGATTTTATAGCAACTGCTGATTTGTCACAGCTTACAGCACCATTTGACACTGTAAAAATAAATGTAGAGTGTACGAAAACTCAGGACATAGACATTGTAATGGGAAAAGTCAGCACCGTAAGAATATCCTTAGAGGATATTGTGAAAGAGAGATTTTCAATTAAGGTAGATCCAGTAGGTACCTGTGCGCCAGGTTATGCTTTTGGGAAAGCCGAAGTTTCGCCAGTCATGATAGATGTATCTGGTGCTGAATCTATAATAGAGAAAATTTATGACATTCGGGTATCGGTAGACATTAACGGAGCTAATAAGGATATTACAAGGGCAGTTGTGCCAAAAGCATATAACAGGAATGGGGTTGAGATTCTAGCTGATAAGTTGAAATTCTCATATAATGAAGTAACTGCAAAGATAACAATATTAAATACAAAAGTTATCCCAGTTGTGATTGAGACAGTGGGGAAAGCAGCTTTGGGATATGAGTATGCGGGGGCTGCATTTGAACCACAGGAAATTGAAGTAAAAGGTGAGAGCGATAAGCTGAAAGCGATTAACGAGTTACCTATACCGTTGAATATAAGTGGGCTGAAAAAGGATGAAGAGTACACCATTTCGGTTCATGACCTGTTACTTGGTTATGGAGTATCGGTAGTGGATCCGGAACTTGAAAATCTTGTTGTAAAAGTAACCATAGAGAAATTAGTGGAAAGAACATTTTCTATTGCAGAAAGTGATATACAGTTTGAAAATTTAGAAGATGGTTTGGGAACAGAGTTTGTTAATCCGAATAGGGTATATAGTATAAAGTTAGCAGGCTTAGAAGGAAAGATTGATAAACTGAATGT
This sequence comes from [Clostridium] polysaccharolyticum, assembly GCF_900111595.1. GTDB lineage: Bacteria > Bacillota > Clostridia > Lachnospirales > Lachnospiraceae > Clostridium_AI > Clostridium_AI polysaccharolyticum. The sequence goes on from NZ_FOHN01000003.1 coordinate 143,896, forward strand.
GGAGGATTTAAATCCTGTGCTGGATCTTGGAAATCTTTCAGCAGGAAGATACCGACTTGAATTAAAACTGAATCTGCCAACAGGAATAACACAAGTATCTGCGGTGATAATTCCTATAAAGGTTGTATTAGGGGCAGATGAAAGACCAGTTATATCCCAAAAGCCACCTAAAAATGAAATGGAAGACAAACCCATTGTGGCACCAGACATTGAGCCGTCAGCAATGCCATCCCAGACACCGGCTGAGCCATCAGAGACACCGGTTGAAGAAGAGGATAAAGAAAAAGAATAGTGCAAAGACTGATTTGTGCAAATTTAGATGGGTTATAAGGGGATTAGATTATTTAGGAGGGGAGTTATATGGTAAGTGCAGAAATGATATTGCCTAATCCGAATGGATTGCATCTTCGCCCAGCAGGAAGGTTTTGCACAGAAGCACTAAAATACACCTCTTCCATTACAATTCAATGTGGTGAGAACAGAGTGAATGGAAAAAGTGTATTAGGAGTGCTGGCAATAGGGCTAAGATATAAAAGCCATTTTCAGATTATATGTGAGGGTGAGGACGAAGAGGAAGCGTTAGCGGCTTTAAAAGAACTTGTGGAACAGGGCTTGGGAGAACCATTGCTAGATAGTGTGAAAGGAAGATAAAGGGTTGCGGAATAAAAAATGTGGTGATATAATGAAGTACGCAACAAAAAAGGAAAAGGATAGTGATTCGAATGGGGCTAGAATTGACAGTATAACGCTCTTTATTATCAAAATGTACAGTGTGGTTTATCGACTCTAAAATATCAGTGTAAAAGACTGGTTTAATAATAAATGTACAGCGATAAGAAGGAGTAGATTAAGATGTTAAATTTTAAAAGATATAAACGAGTGCCAGTAGTTGATTTGCCAGACCGCCAATGGCCTAATAATGAGATTCAGAAAGCACCAGTATGGTGCAGTGTGGATTTAAGAGACGGTAACCAGGCATTAATTGAACCTATGGTAGTGGAAGAAAAGATAGAATTTTTCAACTATTTAGTTAAAATCGGATTTAAGGAGATTGAGATTGGTTTCCCATCTGCATCTCAGATAGAATATGACTTTCTTAGACAGTTAGTAGAACGCAACTTGATTCCAGATGATGTGACAGTGCAGGTGCTGGTACAGTGCCGTGAACATTTAATCAAAAGGACATTTGAATCCATTCAAGGAATTAAAAATGTTATTGTTCATATTTACAATTCAACCTCTACGTTACAGAGAGATGTTGTATTTAATATGGATAAGGAAGAAATTAAACAAATTGCCATAGACGGTACCAATTGGGTAAAAGAGTATGCAGAAGACTTTGATGGAAACTTAGTATTAGAATATTCTCCAGAAAGTTTTACGGGGACAGAACTTGATTTTGCATTGGATATATGTGATACCGTAGTGCGTACGTGGGGAGGTTCTAAAGAAAAACCTGTTATTATTAACTTGCCTGCAACAGTTGAAATGAACACGCCGAATGTGTATGCAGATCAGATCGAATGGATGTCAAGGAATTTTGAAAATCGAGAAGCTATTATCTTAAGTGTACATCCTCATAACGACAGAGGTACAGCAGTAGCAGCAGCAGAACTTGCTTTGCTGGCAGGAGCTGACCGAGTAGAAGGTACTTTGTTTGGCAATGGAGAACGAACAGGTAACGTAGATATTTTAAACATAGCATATAACATGTTTTCACAAGGTATCAATCCAGAGCTGGATTTAGAAAATGTGAACGAGTCTATTGAAATATATGAACGTTGTAATAAGATACCAGTACATATCCGTCACCCATATGCGGGAAAATTAGTGTTTACAGCATTTTCAGGTTCACATCAGGACGCAATTAATAAAGGCGTGAAAGCTATGGCGGATAGAGGACAGGAACAATGGGAAGTACCTTATTTACCAATTGATCCTTCAGATTTGGGAAGAGAATATGAACCAATTGTGCGAATTAATAGTCAGTCAGGAAAAGGTGGAGTTGCATTTGTTATGGATACCTATTTTGGGTTTAAGCTTCCAAAAGGCATGCATAAAGAGTTTGCGGATGTAATTCAGGTAATTGCAGAGCGTCAAGGAGAAGTTGCACCTGATACGATTATGGCTGAATTCAAAGCACAGTATATTGATAAAAAAGAACCTCTGCATTTTAGAAGAGGAAAACTTGAAGATGTTTCAGATACAAGTGATAATTATGATACAAAACTTACATTGGTGTATACGAACCATGGAGAAGAGAAGACAGCAGAATCAACAGGCAATGGACCTATTGACGCTGTAAAAAGCTGTTTAGAAAAGGCAGAAGGGGTTAATATTAAGATATTAGACTACACCGAACATGCATTAAATTCTGGTTCAAACGCACAGGCAGCAGCATATATCTGCATGCTGGATATGGATACAAAAAAAGTAACATATGGAGTTGGTATTAGTTCCAATATTACAAGGGCTTCCATAAGGGCAGTCTTTAGTGCACTGAACAGGATTCGGGAATAATTCATGTAAGCAGGAGTGGGGTTAAATACAATCCCACTCTTTTAAGTTGCATTATATGCGAATATAACAAGAAGGGAAAAGATAAAATGAAAAAAGTAATTACTTATGGAACTTATGATTTACTACACGTAGGGCATATTAACTTATTAAGAAGGGCAAGGGAACTAGGAGATTATCTGATTGTAGTACTGTCTTCTGATGAGTTTAATGCATTAAAACATAAAACAGCATATCATTGTTATGAAGATCGTAAAATTATTTTAGAGGCAATTAAGTATGTAGATGAAGTAATTCCTGAGTACACTTGGGAACAGAAAATTAAGGATGTTCAGGATAACCAGGTAGATGTGTTTGTCATGGGAGATGACTGGAAGGGCCAGTTTGATTTCTTAAAAGATTATTGTGAGGTTGTTTATCTTCCAAGAACTGAAGGAATTTCAACTACTAAGATTAAAAATGACCTTCATTTAGGGAAACAGTAAAATGAAAAAGCTAACCAATGAAATGATAAGTAAGAAGCTGTTTCTTTTAGATATAGATGGAACAGTAGGGTTTGACGATGTATTGCTAGATGGTGCAATGGATTTCTTTCATAGGGTAAAGGAAAAACAAGGGAAGTATGTTTTTATAACCAATAATTCCACAAAGAGTATAAGTGATTATGTGGATAAATTTATAAAAATGGGCGTAGATGTGGATGAAACCAGTTTTATTACATCTTCCTATGCTACGGCTAGGTATTTAAAAGAGAAATATAGGGAAGGACTTATTTTTGTTGTTGGAACTGCTTCTTTTCTTCAGGAATTAAGGAGTTTTGGCCTTAATGTTACAGAAGACATTGAAGCATCTATTGAAGCAGTAGTTGTAGGGTTTGATAATGAGCTTACTTATGAAAAGATAAGAAAGGCTTGTGAACTCTTAGAGACCAGAGAAGTGGATTATATCGCAACGAATCCGGATCTGGTATGCCCAGTTGGGTTTGGTTATATTCCTGATTGTGGTGCAATCTGTGATTTTATTGAAAAGGCCACAAAGAAGACACCTTTGTATGTGGGAAAACCTAATCCAGTAATAATAGATATGTGCCTGCAGGCAACTGGGTTTAGCAGAGAAGAAACGGTCGTTATAGGAGATCGTCTTTATACAGATATTGCATGCGGAAATAATGCATCTGTAGATACTGTGGTTGTATTTACTGGTGAGGCAAAACCAGAAGATTTGGAAGAGACTGAGTTTGGGCCAACTTATTTCTGCGATTCCATAGCAGATATTTATCAGTCATTGTGTTCAATAGGTGTATTATGAAAAAAATAATAAAGAAATCAGGAAAATATGTCTTTCTTTTACTGTATGCCTGTATGAGAAAGGTATTGCCAGTGAAGAAAAATGTTATCTTTTTTGAGAGTAACGTAGGAAGAAATTACACAGGAAATCCTAAGGCTATTTATGAGAAATTCGTAGAACTAGGATTAGATAGAAAATATGATTGCGTATATAGTCTGGAGAATACAGAAATTAGTATCCCTGGAAAAATTAAAAAAATAAAGAGACTACGTTTTTTCTATTTTTATTATCTTGCAATTGCAGGGATCTGGGTTAGTGATTCTAGATTACCTGAGTTTGTTGTAAAAAGAAAAGGGACTAGTTATATTCAGACCTGGCATGGGACACCCCTGAAAAAACTTGCATTGGATATGGACAGTATTCATATGGATGGAGAGTCTAGCTTAGAAGAGTATAAGAAGAAATTCCAAGAAAATAGCAGTACATGGGATTATCTGATTTCACAAAATTCCTTTAGTTCAGAAGTGTTTGAAAGGTGTTTTGATTTTCATAAGAAAATGTTAGAGTATGGTTATCCAAGAAACGATGTGCTGTTTGCCAGAAATTCCAAGGATAGTATTATTGAAATAAAGAAGAACTATGGAATTCCAGAAGGAAAAAAGGTAATTTTATATGCACCTACCTGGAGGGACAATGAGTTCTATGGCGATAACCGCTATAAATTCAATCAGGCATTAGATTACCATAAACTTATGGAACAGCTGTCAGAAGATTATGTGTTACTTGTAAAATGCCATTATCTTGTGCAAGATACAATTGACTGGTCCGAGTTTGAGGGATTTGTGTATTCCTTTGATTCGAAAACGGACATAGCAGATTTATATCTGGTATCAGATTATCTGATAACAGATTATTCTTCCGTTATGTTTGATTACAGTATTTTAAAAAGACCTATGTTCTTCTTTGCATATGATTTAGAGGCTTATAAGGATGAACTGAGAGGATTTTACTTTGATTATTTAGAAGAAATTCCGGGTCCAGTATCTCAGAATACAGAGGAACTGGCTGAACAGATTCTTTCGTATAACAAGGAGCAATGGACTGAAAAGTATGAGGCATTTTCAAAGAAATTTAATACATTTGATGATGGAAATGCAGCGGCAAACATTGCTAAATTAATAGAATCCTTATAGAGGAGGAAGAAAATGAAAAAGAAAATTGGATATTGGATATATGCAATATTCTTTTATTTCTTTCGTCTGTTCCCGCGAAAGAAGAATAAAGTATTTTGTGTGATGACTCATGATGGCAGTCCAGGAAGCAGTGTGGGCGTTGTTGTGGAAGCGTTAAAAAAGCAGTTTCCAAAATATCAATATATATACATGAAGAAAAGCGATCGGGAAGGTGTAAAGAAGCACGTTATAAAGTCATTTTTTGGATTTTTTCTGGCAAAGCCATATCATATGGCTACGGCTTCTTATGTTTTGTTAGATAATGTATTCTTGCCAATGGCGTATCTTAAGTTCCATAAGGATGTGAAGGTTATACAGCTATGGCATGGAACTGGCACGATTAAAAAATTTGGACAAGATGCGAATGCTGGAGAAGTGAAAAGATTAGAGTTTCTGGCAAACCAGTCCATAACTCACTTAATCGTAAATTCTGAATATACAAAAAAGCAATATGCCCAGGCATTTGGAGTAGATTTAAGCAAGGTTTTTGTTTTGGGATTGCCAAGAACAGATGAAATGTTTTCAGAGGAAATAAAGAACAGAAAGCAAAATGAGTTTTATGCGGAATATCCTGATTTAAAAGGAAAAAGAATTGTATTATATGCACCAACCTTTCGAGATCAAGAGGTGGATGCACCTAAAATGGAACTGGATATTCAATACTTGCGGGAACACACAGATGAACAGACGATATTTCTGATAAAGCTGCATCCTTTTGTTGCTAAGAATTATAAAACAGATGATTCCGAACGATTTATTAATGTATCTGATTATCAGGACATAAATACATTATTATTTGTTAGTGATATATTGATTACAGACTATTCTTCTATTATATTTGAATATTCTGTATTAGAACGTCCTATGATTTTCTTTGCTTATGATCTGGAATGTTTTAGTAAAAATGGACGAGGTTTTTATGAAGAGTATCTGTCTTATGTGCCAGGACCTGTTGTATATTCAAATAAGGAATTGGTCCAGAAATTGAATGAGAATACATTTGATTATGAGAAAGTCATAGAATTTAAAAAAGGCAGTTTTGCTTATTTAGATGGCAAATCTCTTGAAAGACTGATAAGTCAAGTGTTTAAAGCATAACCTGAAAGAAATATGAGGTTATGCTTTTTTTAAATGGTGGAAGTCGCATCTGACATATACAGATTAAGGAAAGTATATTCAATATTAGTAATAAAGTATCATGTTGAATTGTAAATAAATGTACGTTATAAAGATAATAAGGTCGAATTTGCTCGATATATAGCGAATTAAATCAATCACTTTTTTTCCTATCATATGGAAAAATCATTATAGAAATGTTACAATATATTCGCGTAAATAATGTTATTATGTATTTCACACTTCACTAGATACTAGATGCTAAGAGGATTTTAGAAGTGTTGTATAGAATTACAAAAGAATTAACAGATGTAACGAGTGGGAGATAATAAAAAAGGTGTTACAGTCTGCAGCACCTTTTTTATATCAGATACTATTTACCATTTTTTTTGGAACGATAGCGTTCTGTACTATCTAATATTTTCTTTCGTATTCTTAAGGAACATGGGGTTACCTCAAGTAATTCGTCAGTATCAATAAACTCTAGCGCCTGCTCTAAGCTTAATATTTTAGGAGGGGTTAGACGAAGTGATTCATCTGAACCAGAGGCTCTTGTATTGGTTAACTGTTTACGTTTACATACGTTGACTTCAATGTCTTCTGCTTTCGCATTTTGTCCAATAATCATACCGCCATAGACTTTTTCACCAGGTCCAATGAATAAGACACCACGTTCTTGTGCATTGTATAGACCGTAAGTGATAGACTCGCCGGATTCAAATGCGATGAGAGAACCCGTCTTTCTGTATTGGATATCACCCTTATAAGGTCCATAGCCTTCATAGATTGTGTTGATAATTCCGTTACCTTTGGTATCTGTTAAGAATTCACCACGATAACCAATAAGGCCACGAGATGGAATAAGGAATTCTAAACGCTGATATCCGCCATTTGCAGCAGACATGTTTTGAAGTTCACCTTTACGCTGGCTTAATTTTTCGATAACAGTACCAGAGAATTCCTCAGGAACATCAATATATGCTCGTTCCATAGGCTCAAGAAGCTGTCCGTTTTCATCTTTTTTGTAAATTACTTCAGCTTTGGATACAGCAAATTCATAGCCTTCACGACGCATATTTTCAATTAATACAGAAAGATGCAATTCACCACGGCCAGACACTTTGTAACTTTCGGTAGATTCTGTTTCTTCTACACGAAGGGAAACATCTGTATTAAGTTCTCTAAAGAGTCTTTCGCGTAAGTGCCTTGAAGTAACAAATTTGCCTTCTTTACCAGCTAATGGACTGCTGTTTACGATAAAGTTCATAGAAATAGTTGGTTCTGAAATCTTTTGGAATTCAATTGGGACAGGATTTTCGGGGGAGCAGATCGTGTCACCAATGTGCAAATCGGCAATGCCAGATATGGCAACGATTGCACCAATAGAAGCAGTTTCTACTTCAACTTTTTTAAGACCATCAAATTCATATAATTTGTTAATCTTAACCTTTTTAAATTTATCAGGTTCATGATGATTTACGATTACGACGTCCTGGTTAACTTTTAAAGTACCGTTGTCTACTTTGCCGACACCAATACGGCCAACATATTCATTGTAGTCAATTGTACTGATAAGAACTTGTGTATTCGCTTCTGGATTTCCAGTTGGGGCTGGAATATAATCAATTATTTTCTCAAATAATGGTTTCATGTCTACAGGTTCGCCATCTGGTTCTTCCATTGCAAAACCGCTCTTTGCAGAAGCAAAGATAAATGGGCAGTCAAGCTGTTCATCGGTTGCATCAAGTTCGAGGAAAAGTTCAAGAACTTCATCTATCACATCTGAAGGACGGGCTTCAGGACGATCAATTTTGTTTATACAAACGATAACAGGAAGATTTAATTCTAATGCCTTCCTTAAAACGAACTTAGTTTGTGGCATTGGCCCTTCAAAGGCATCCACAACAAGTATAACACCATTTACCATTTTTAGAACACGTTCAACTTCACCACCGAAATCAGCATGTCCAGGAGTGTCAACAATATTTATCTTAATGTCGTTGTATACTACGGCTGTATTTTTTGAAAGTATTGTGATTCCGCGTTCTCTTTCGATATCGTTGGAGTCCATAACACGTTCTTGAACTGTTTGATTGGCACGAAAAACACCGCTTTGTTTAAGTAATTCATCAACGAGTGTTGTTTTACCATGATCAACATGGGCAATAATAGCTATATTTCTTACATCTTTTCTTGTAGTTATCATAGCGACCTCCTTGTGTTTACAAGTGTAAGCTTTAACTTAAACATTGTAACACATACGAAAAAATTTACAAGACTTTTGTTCTAAAAAGGAAATGGCAAGCATATAATGATAAAGGTAATTATTGGAAATACATTTTAGCATAGCTAAACAGAAAAAGAGAGGAGTTATACAATAATGACAGATAAAATATTTGAAAACAATCAGGTGACAATTGCAGGTAAGGTTGTAGGGGATTATAAACACAGCCATGATGTTTTTGGTGAGGGATTCTATATCTTAAATGTTAAGGTAAATCGTTTAAGCAATTCAGATGACACAATACCATTAATGATATCGGACAGATTAGTTGATGTAAATGAAAGTTTAGATGGCAAAAATATCGAAATAACAGGTCAGTTCCGTTCATATAACCGCCATGAAGAGAACAGAAATCGATTAATGTTATCTGTCTTTGTAAGAGAAATTAATATTTGTGATGATGACTATGTAAGTCAAAAACCGAACTACATCTTTTTAGATGGATTTATCTGCAAACATCCAATTTACAGAAAGACACCATTGGGAAGAGAAATTGCAGATTTACTGCTTGCAGTAAACAGGCCTTATGGAAAATCAGACTATATCCCATGTATCTGCTGGGGACGTAATGCCCGTTATGCAGAAAAATTTGAAGTGGGTGGACATATTCAAATCTGGGGAAGAATCCAGAGCAGGGAATATCAGAAAAAGATTAATGAGGAAGAAGTCGAGAGACGTGTAGCATATGAGGTATCAGTTAGCAAGCTTGAATATTTAGGAGAAGAGTAAGCATTGATACTTCTATATGATGTAATCCTATAAAAATAATAGATTTTTTTATTCGTTTGTGATACAATAAGAACTGTTTCAATTATGCAGAGTCGTCATACATAACCTAATAGCAGGTTGTCAGCAGGAGGCTTAAGATGAATAAGAAAATAGTTCAGGTTTATTGCGGAACTGGAAAAGGAAAAACGACAGCAGCGGTAGGACAGTGTATCCGTGCGGCAAGTATGGGATATGAAGTAATCATTATCCAGTTTTTAAAGGGCAAGGATGCAGAAGAGTTTTCTTTTTTAAGTAAGCTCGAACCAGACATAAAGCTGTTTCGGTTTGAAAAGGAAGAAGAATTTTATTTAAATTTGACTGAGGAACAGCAAATCGAAGAAAGAGAAAATATAATTAATGGATTTAATTTTGCACGAAAAGTAATTGAGACAGGTGGTTGCGATGTGCTAGTGTTAGATGAGGTATTAGGTCTTATCGAACTGGGGATTATTACGACAGAGGACTTAATAAAATTAATTCAATTAAGAGACGATTATGTACAGCTTGTTATGACTGGCCACAACCTCTCTGATGAATTGGCTGAATATGTGGATGTGATATCTGAAATTCGCCCGATTAAGGAGTAACATGTATTGACAAAGTAATACTAGAGTGCTAACATTAAAAAAATAATAAGAAAATTTTCAAGCAAGGTAGAGGCGCATTTTTTATGAGTAAGCTGCTGGACATAGATAGGAGTGGCAGAAGGCAGCCAAAAGGAAACGATGCCGAAGGTTTTGCTAACCTACAAAGCAGGATCTGGGCACATAATGAATAATTATGTGACTGTCATCTTTTAAGATGGAGTGCTACCTAAAGGATTATGCCTGATTTTGCAAAATTTCTTTAGGAGCCGACTGTAATAGTCGGCTTTATTAATGTCAATAGGCAGGATAGGATCATAAATTATACTATATAAGAGAGAACTGCAAGTATGGCAAAAGGGGTAATACTGCATCGGAAAATAATAGGAGGATTAATTATGGCAATATTCACAGGTTCAGGTGTTGCAATTGTTACACCAATGAAAGAAAATGGCGAAATTAATTATGAAAAATTAGAAGAATTAATTGAGTTTCAGATAAAGAATGGTACAGATTCTATTATCATTTGTGGAACAACTGGTGAATCTTCCACTATGACGGAAGAAGAACATTCCAAAACAATTAAAGCATGTATTGATGTTGTAAATAAGAGAATTCCAGTTATTGCAGGAACTGGTTCTAACTGTACACGAACAGCAGTTCAATTATCCAGACAGGCTCAAAAAGATGGAGCAGATGGAGTCTTAATTGTGACACCATATTACAATAAGGCAACTCAGGCGGGTTTAAAGGCTCATTATACAGAAATTGCTTCCAATATCAGCATTCCCGTTATTATGTACAATGTGCCTAGCCGTACAGGATGTAAGATGGAAGCTGCTACAGTAAAAGAATTATTTGAAAAAAATGAAAATATTACTTCTATTAAAGAAGCAACAGGAGATATCTCTTTTGTAGCAGATGTTATGAATTATACAGATGGAAAAATTGATTTATACTCAGGAAATGATGATCAGATTGTTCCTGTTCTTTCATTAGGTGGAAAAGGTGTTATTTCCGTACTTGCTAATGTAGTGCCAAAAGAAACACATGATATGGCTGCATCTTATTTAGCAGGAAATGTGCAGGAAAGTTTAGCTTTACAGATGAAATATTTATCCTTAGTACGTAGCTTATTTAGTGAAGTAAATCCAATTCCAGTCAAAAAGGCACTGAATTTAATGGGCATGAATGTTGGTGGCCTTCGTCTTCCTCTAACGGAAATGTCTGCTGAAAAAGCAGCTGTTTTAGAGCAGGAAATGAAAAAGGCTGGCATTCTGTAGTTAAGAATCATTTTTAAGATACAGAGAAAAAAGGATAGAAAGGTAAGGTTTTTATTATGACTAGAATAATAATGCACGGATGTAACGGTGCAATGGGTCAGGTCATTTCTGATATTGTCCGAAAAGATGAAAATGCAGAAATTGTAGCAGGTATTGATATTGTAGATAACAGGGAAAATGGATATCCGGTTTTTACAGATATTGATTCCTGTGATGTAGAAGCAGATGTCATTATTGATTTCTGTTCTCCAAAAGCAATTGATAAACTGCTTGCTTATTGTAAAAAAACTGGTACACCTGTTGTTGTATGTACGACAGGATTATCAGAAAAACAGATTGAGGCCGTAAAGGAAACAGGAAAAGAAGTAGCAGTATTTAAATCAGCCAATATGTCATTAGGGATTACTATCTTAAGCAAGTTATTAAAAGAAGCGGCACAGGTATTGGCAGACGATTTTGACATAGAAATCGTAGAAAGACATCATAATCAGAAATTAGATGCTCCTTCTGGAACTGCTTTAATGTTAGCAGATTCTATCAATGAAGCACTTAATAATGAATATGAATATGTTTATGATCGTTCTAAGGTTCGTGAGAAGCGAAAGAAAAAGGATATTGGTCTTTCAGCAGTTCGAGGTGGAACGATTGTTGGTGAACACGAAGTAATCTTTGCTGGTACAGATGAAGTTGTTGAGTTTAAACATACTGCATATTCAAAAGCTATTTTTGCAAAAGGAGCTGTGGCTGCGGCTAAGTTCCTAAAAGGAAAAGGTGCAGGAATGTATGATATGACAGATGTAGTAGAATAAAGAATACAATTAGTAAATGGCACCGGATTGTTGAAAAAACAGTTCGGTGTTTTCATTTTAGGTTAAAATATCGCATATTATACGTTTTTGTATTTGTATGTAGACCTTGCGTAAGGTATAATGATTTAGATGTGTGATTTCTATAAAAAGAGAACAAAACAGAAGATAAAAATGTGTAGTTTTGTTCACAAAGTTTTTACATATAGAAGGTACAATGTACTTAGTTCATATAACGTGCTGAATACGATAGTCAATACATGCGGATTAACTGGCTAGTTATTTGACCAAGTAGATAGGAGGAGTCGTTTTGATTGAAGTAAAGAATTTAGTAAAAAAGTACAATGACCACGTAGCAGTAGACAACTTAAGTTTTACTTTGGAAAAAGGTCATGTACTAGGGTTTCTTGGGCCAAATGGTGCTGGAAAATCAACAACAATGAACATAATTACGGGGTATTTACAGGCTACATCAGGTAGTGTAAAAGTAAATGGACATGATATGGAAGAAGAACCGGATTTAGCGAAGGAATCCATCGGTTATTTGCCGGAAATCCCGCCACTATATCCTGATATGAAAGTAAAAGAGTATTTGACATTTGTTGCAGAATTAAAAAAAGTAAAAAAATCTGAACGAAAACAAATGATTCAGGAAATTATTCAGATGATTGGTTTACAAGATGTTGAGAATCGTTTAATACAGCATCTATCCAAGGGATATAAGCAGAGAGTTGGCTTAGCAGGAGCGATTATGGGGTATCCTGAGCTGATTATACTAGACGAGCCAACAGTAGGTTTAGATCCAAAACAGGTAATCGAAATCCGAGAATTAATTCGTAAATTAAGTGAAAAGCATACAATTATTTTAAGTTCTCATATTCTTTCTGAAGTCAGCGCTGTATGCGATGAGGTCATGATTATTAACAAAGGGAAACTGGTTGTATGTGATAATACAGAAAACCTGTCTCAGCAGGCTGGCAAGATGTCTCTTGTTATTAAGGCAAAAGGTTCAGAAGAACAGATTACATCTATCCTAAAGGGAGTGAAAGGCATAGAAGACATTACAATTAATAAAGAGGCATCCACAGAAGAAGGAGTAAAACAGGTTACGGTAACATATAAGGAAAATGAAGAAATTCGTGATGAGATTTCCTTTGCGTTTGCAGGTGCAAGATGTCCTATCTATGAGATGAAATCTTCTACAATGAGCCTGGAAGATATTTTCTTACAAGTAACAGGAAGTACGCCAGTAACAGATGTAGAGCCAGAACCTGTGCAGGAAGTGGAAAAGCCTGAGAAGATATACGAAAGTGTAGAAGAAGCAACGGGCCATTCTACGGAAACTCTGCTAAATGAAGATGCCAGAAACGACAAGGAGGGAGAATAATGTTAGCGATTTATAAGAAAGAGTTAAAATCCTACTTTCATTCTATGATAGGTTACGTGTTCATGGCGTTTTTCTTAGTAGTTATCGGCATTTACATGTATGTTGTCAATTTAGTACAGCAAGTAGCCAATTTTGAATATGCATTAAATTATGTACAATTTATTTTTATTATTTTGGTACCAATTTTAACCATGAGAGTTATTTCGGAAGAAAAAAAGCAAAAGACAGATCAGCTTTTATTTACGTCTTCTGTCTCTATGGCAAAAATCGTAATTGCTAAATTTTTAGCGGTGATTTCTTTATTTATAATTACAATGCTTATTGTTTGTGTTTATCCAATTGTCTTAAATTTCTATGGAGATGTGCCATTTAGCACAAGTTATTCTTCCATTTTGGGATTTACTTTAATTGGATATGCTTTAATTGCAGTTGGATTATTTATCTCTTCCTTAACGGAATCACAGATTATTGCAGCGGTAATCAGTTTTATTGTATTATTAGTAAGCTATCTGGCAGAACAGCTTGCTAGTGTGCTGCCAACTGAGAAACGTCCAACAATGTTAATTACATTGCTAGTGTTTGCAGCATTCAGTTTTATTATTTACTTATCCATGCGCAATCTGATTGCAGCACTTGGCATATGGGCAGCAGGAACAGCAGGACTTGTGCTTCTGTATTTCTTCCATGCAAGCTTTTATGATAACTTACTTGCAAAAATGGTAAATGCAATCGCTATTATGAAACCGTTCGATGATTTCGCTTATGGAACTATTTATTTATCAGACATTATTTATTATTTAAGTATTATTGCGTTATTTATTATTTTAACAACTCTTTTCATTAAAGACAGTTTAGCGGATAAGGTAAGAAAAGGAGGTACTTACCGTACCACTTTGATGGTTATTGTTTCTGTTATCTGTGTGGCTGTAAATTTATTTGCCGGCCAGTTAGATGTTTATGCAGATGTAAGTTCACAGAAGATGTATTCAATTACTCAGGAAACCATTGATTATGTAAAAGGCGTTGACAGCACAATTAAAATGTATTACGTGGTAAGAGAGGGTTCAGAAGATCCTACCGTTGAGAAGATCGTAAATAAATATGATAACTTAAGCAGTAAAGTAAAAGTGGAAAAGAAAGATCCTGTCTTATATCCTAATTTTACGAAGAAATATACCAATGATGAGGTTATCCCTAACAGTGTCATTGTTGTAAATGAGGACAATGAAAAGTTCAAGGTGGTAAGCTATACAGATATGTTTGAGTATGACCAGAATACGGTATATGCGATAGATGTGGAAGGACAGCTTACAGCAGCGATTGATTTTGTTACCAATGAGAATTTGCCAAAATTGTATTATACAACAGGTCATGGCGAAGTGGAATTTGGAGATACTTTAACAACGGTTATCAAAAAGAAGAACGTGAGCTATAATAGTTTAGCTACGTTGACAGTTGATAAAATTCCTGAAGATTGCGACATTCTTGTAATTAATGGTGCGACATCTGATTTCTCAGAAAAAGAAACTGCAATGGTCCGTCTCTATCTTGCAAATGGTGGAGATGCAATCGTTACTTTACAGTCTACCAATAATGAAATGTCTAACTTAAAAGGACTTTTAGAGTACTATGGAATACGTCAGAAAGAAGGAATGGTATTAGAACAGTATGGGAATTATATGAGTGGTTATCCAACCAATATTATTCCTGCCTTGGGAACTCATGAAATTGTAAGTTCCGTAAATGCATCAGGACGTTATGTAGTTATGCCAAACTGTATTGGCTTAGCAGCATCTGATACCATACGTGAAAGCGTAACGGCAACAGAACTTATGAAGACATCTGATGAGGCATATTCTAAGGTGAATATGGATTCTAAGACCTATGAAAAAGAAGAGGAAGACATCATTGGACCATTTGATTTGGGAATTTTAGCAGAAGAAAAAGCAGAAAAAACGGAAGATACTACTAAGTTAGTTGTATTTAGCTCAGTTTACTTGTTTAATGAAGAAATCTGTTCAACTGGACAATTTGCTAATGCTGATGTTTTAAGAGATACATTAGGCTATATGGTGCCAACGAATAAAAATATTGATATCAGTTCCATCAGCCTTACTACAAGTTACTTAACAATGTCTGGAACTACACAGCTTGTATTAGGTGTTGTATTTGTCATTGTCTTGCCACTGGTTATCTTGTTAACTGGTTTAGTTATCTGGCTGAGAAGGAGGAAGGCTTAATGTCAAAGAAAAAGAAGAAGGAGATGACAACAATCCTGGCGTTGGCTGTATTGCTGATTGCTGTCTGTATCGCATACTTTGCTGTTTCTTCACATAATAAGAAAAAGGAAAAAGCGGCAGATACTTCTGTACACCTGCTTCAGATCGATAGTTCCTTAGTGAATAAGATTGAGATTCATAATGAAGATGGAACTGCTGTGTTTGAAAAGAAAGACAGTGAATGGTCAAATCCATCAAATGAAAAGTTTGCTTTCAAAAAAGGTGAGATTGAGAAATTACTTGAACAGTATTCCGATCTGACTGCATCAGGCAGTGTCGTTAATCATAAAGATAACCTTGCGGAGTATGGTTTAGAGAAACCAGTAGCAGCACTTACGATTACGTTAAGTGATGGAACCAGTATTACACTAAGCGTTGGAGACAATGTGCCTCTTAGTACAGGTTTTTATGGAATGCTAAGTAACTCAGATGGGGTATATACCTTTGACCAGGAGAATATTTCTTATGCATTCGCTACTCAGGAACAATTTGAAGATACAGCTGCAGAGTCTGAAAATGAAGCTCAGGCAGAGTAGGAGAATAAAAACTCTCTTGCATTCTAGGAATGTAAGGGGGTTTTTTGTACAGGCAGATTTTGATGAAACGGATAAAACTATGGAACTTTCTGTAAGAAACATTTCTATAAAAGATTTATAATAGAAAAAGGGAATGCTACATGAATCGCTATGAGACATTCCCTTATTATTAAATACCATTATTTAATAAAAATATACTTACATACAAACAATACCGCCAATACATACATTAGCCAGCTAATATTTTTCTTCTTAGCATTTCTGGTAAATAAGTTAAGCAATACATAAGAAATAACTCCAAGGGAAATACCTTCTGCAATGCTATAAAAGAAAGTCATTGCAAGAATACAAATAAAGGCAGGAATACCTTCTAGCATATCGTTAAGATCAATAGACAGGACAGAAGCCATCATATAGAAACCAACGATAATTAAAGCAGGTGCTGTTGCACAGGAAGGAATGGCTGTGAAAATAGGTGCTAATAACATAGATAATGCGAATAAAATACCAGTTGTAACAGCAGTTAAACCTGTACGCCCGCCTTCTGAAACACCAGTTGCACTTTCAACGTAAGTAGTTGTTGTAGAAACACCGAATACAGAACCAATAATGGTTGCAATAGAGTCAGCAAGTAAAGCACCTTTAATTCTAGGAAGCTTTCCATCTTTATCAAGCATATCTGCCTTAGAAGAAACACCAATTAAAGTTCCAAGTGTGTCAAACATATCAACGAATAAAAATGCAAATACAGCCATAATAAATCCGCCAGAAAGAAGTCTGGAGAAATCAAGCTTAAAAGCAACATCACCTAAACTGCTGATTTTAGCAGGATTGGAGAAGTTAGGAAGCATGCTGTAAAAATGCTGCTCAACATTTACTTTGTACAATCCAGCAGCCTGTCCGAGGCATCCAAGAACCCAGGTAATTAAAATGCCAAGTAAAATACCACCCTTTACTTTTTTTATTAAAAGGATTGCCATAATGAGAATGCCGATAAGTGCTAACAGGGCACAGAAATCAGAAGAATCAAAAGCTTTTCCACTGAATTTATGGAATTGTAACAATGTATTAGGATTATCTTGAACGATTCCGGCATTCTGGAGACCGATAAAAGCAATAAATAAACCAATACCACAGCTTACGGCATGTTTTAGTGTTTTAGGAATCGCATTGAAAATCGCTTCTCTAATATTTGTTAAAGAAAGCAATACGAAGATGATACCTTCTACAAATACAGCAGCAAGTGCTTCTTCCCATGTGTATCCAAGAGATAAAACAACTGTGTAGCAGAAATATGCATTAAGTCCCATCCCAGGAGCAAGGCCAAAAGGATAATTGGCAAGGAACGCCATAAGGAAACATCCAATAGCGGCAGCGATGGCAGTACCAAAGAATACACCATTCGGATTCATAAGTGTCCCAGCATAACCTTTTTCATTAAATGCAGTCATTGTAGTTGGATTAACGGCAAGTATATATGCCATTGTCATAAAGGTGGTAAAACCTGCGAGAACTTCTTTTTTTACATTAGTATGGTTCTCTTTTAACTTGAAGATTTTTTCTAACATAAGTACCTCCATAGTGATAAGTAACATTAAATAATTTAAGAAATTTTTAATGTAAAATTAATAAGTACTTTTAGAGTGTATCAAAAGGTTAATTATTCGTCAATCATATGTTTGTACCAATTTCAATACAAAATTTGAAGTGGACAACATATTCTATATAAAGGTATAATATATTAGTTATAGTTAAAATGGAAAATAAAGGAGGAAAAACGTGAAGACGAAAGTTGGCATTTTGCTAGTCAGTATGATGCTGTTTATAGGAGTATTTCTATATGGTGCATTTCAAAACATAGACAAACCTAAAAAGGAAATGGGGCAGCTCCACAAAGAAGAATCGGTAGAAACGGTTCTTAAAAATGTCTGGATTGTTTCAGGCAAGGATTCAGAAATTACATATTTTAATGGAGATGAAACTGTAAAAGCAGAGACTGCTATGAAACTTTCTCAAACTATTGAACATGTAATTGGAGACCTGACAATGAAAGATGGAAAGGTTCAGAAGGTAAAGTTAAAACCTGAAAGGATAACTGGAAAAGTAATGACAGTAGGAAAAGATACTATCCAGCTGGAGACGGAAGGTACTATTCAAAACTATCCCATTTCAGATGAGTTTAAAGTGTATCGGGATAAAGATGGGTTAAAGTCATCAACAGTCCAGAGCATTTTAGTTGGTTATGATAATGTGGAGTTTGCACTTGGAGATGGGGAAATATGTGCTGGTATTGTGGAAAAAGAGCTGGAAATCCATAATATCAGAGTTTTAATCAATACTGGCAAATATGAAAAGAACCTTCATGAAAAGGTGACATTTACTTGTACAAGCGATTACACCGTTAAAAAAGGGAAAACAAGTACTTCCTATAAAGCAAACAAGCGAATCAGCGTTAAGCCTTCTAGCAAGCTGTTAGCTTCAGGACGTATTATCATTAAACCCAAAAAACCAGGGGGCAAAGTGAAACTGCTTAATGTAGACAGGACTTGTGGAACACCTGGATATCGTGGAACCATAGAAATTGCCAGATATGAAGACAAACTAACAGTGGTGAATGAATTGCCTATGGAAGAATATTTATATGCAGTCATCCCTAGTGAAATGCCAACGGATTATGGCAATGAAGCATTAAAAGCCCAGGCAGTCTGTGCCAGAACATACGCCTATAAACAGCTGCTGCAAAATGGATTCAGTGAGTATGGTGCGCATATTGATGACAGCGTTGCTTCTCAGGTTTATAACAATATAAAAGAAGATAAAAACAGCATTAAGGCAGTCAAAGATACCTACGGAGAGGTAATATTAAGAGATAAGGACGTTGCGGAAGCTTATTATTATTCAACTTCGTGGGGATGTACAGCAGATGCAAAAGATGTCTGGCTAAATGCAAAAGACAATTGCTTAGAAGGGAAAAACCAGATATGTAAAGCAACACCTGAGGAAGAAAATAATTTTGATTATGCCCAAGAAAAGGCATTCAAAGCATTTTTAATGGATAAAAAGACTAAGACATACGACAGTTCATTTCCGTGGTATCGCTGGAATGTTACTATTTCTGGAAAAGATCTTAAAAAATCTATTGAGAAGAGTTTAAAAGCCCGCTACGAAGTAAGTCCGAATCTGATTTTAACCTTATCAGGAAGTAAATATGAAAGTCTTCCAGCTGACTCAGTGGGAGAAGTGAAAAAGATTGAGATTGTGAACAGAACAAAGAGCGGCCTGGTAAATGAGATTCTTATTGTGGGTTCAGAAAAAACTATTAAGGTGTGTTCAGAATATAATATCAGGCTATTATTAGCACCTTTAAAAGATACTATTAAGAGAAATGACAATAGTAAAATTAAAGGACTTAACATGCTTCCAAGTGCATTTTTTACGGTTACAAAAAAAGAAAAAGCGGATGAGTATTATTTTAAGGGGGGAGGATATGGCCATGGTGTTGGCATGAGCCAAAATGGTGCTAAAGAAATGGCTCATCAGGGATTTAATTATAGCACCATTTTACAGCATTATTATAGTGATACTACGTTAGGGAATCTTTATTTGTAAACTTGTCTAGGACATAGTTGATTTCTCCGCCAAAGAATAAAATATACATGCAGAAGTAAAGCCATAACATAAGCAAGACAGCAGCTGTCAGGCTTCCGTAAGTGTTGGTGAAGTTTTTCATATGGTCAATATAATAAGAAAAACCATAGGAAAAAATCATCCATCCAGCAGCACTAATAAAAGCGCCTGGCAGTTCTTTCATAAATCTGGATTTCCTGTTTGGTATGAAAAGATACATAGTGGAGAAAAGCAATAGTAAAACCAGCAGTACTACAAAGGTCCGAATGCTAATCAGCAGCAATGCAACATCTGTCAAGGCAGGAAGCCTGCTTTCAATCCAAATCAAAAGAGAATTGCCAAAAACCAGTAACAGCAAAGTACCGATGAGCATCAGAGCGAAAACAAAGGTATAAAAAAAGGCAAGAAAGCGTATTTTAAAGTAATTGCGGGTTTCCTGAATGCCATAAATAGTATTGAGGCCTTTCATAATTGCGAAAAAACCTCTGGAAGCAGACCATAAGGCAGTTATAGCAGTAACAGAAATAACGGTACTGGAACCATGTTTGTATATCTCAGTAATGATTGTAATAATATATGGACTGAAAGTATCTGGGATATAGGTATTTACGATATCCAGAAGATTGCTTTCTGTAATTGGCAAGTACTGAATCAAAGTCAGAAGAAACATGGTAAATGGAAAAGCCGAAATGATAATGAAGAACGCACCTTGGGCTGCAAAGCTTGTAACAAAATCATCTCTCATTTTTCTCGTAAAATCTAGTATGGATTCTATTAATGATTTCATTTTATCAAACATTAAAAACTCCTTAAAAAATGGTTTTCTACATAATTGTATATCTTAGTATATGTCAAAAGAAAATGCAATAGTCTAGGATTTTACCTTCTATGAAATGTACATAAAAGGAATAGGATATGGTAAAAATGCAAGTTGTAAAAACGCAATTTTTACAGTATTATAAAAGTATAATGACTATGTCATTATAGAAAAATTTTAGGAGGTATTTTTATGTGTGCAAAACTAGTAAAACGAAGACTTGCGCTTCTTTTAGCATTTGTATTAGTAATAACTATGTACATACCAAGTGCCAAAACAAGTACAGTCAAAGCGGCATCACAGAATGGTGATTTTGCAGTAGAAGGAAGTGGCTCTTCATGGGGAGCATCTTTTGGCTACAGTGTAACGATTACCAATCAGATGGGACAGGCGGCAGACAGCTGGAAACTAATTGTAGATGCTCCTGATATGGAGATTACGAGCATCTGGTGTGCCAAAGCCTCTGTTTCAGGCAGTCAGGTTACTTTTACACCAGAAGACTGGAACCAGGCAATAGCAGCAGACGCATCTGTATCTTTTGGATTTAGTGCAAACGGTACAATGCCAAGTATGGCAAGCTATAAAGTGGTATACAGAAAAAATGGTACAGAATACACTTATATAAGTGGCACTGTGGCATCAAGTGCTCCAGTAGTAACATCTGCAGCACCTGCATCAATCAAACCATCACAGGAACCAGTAAAAACAGACATTCCTCAAGTGACAAGCAATCCTTCAGGAAATTCATCCTTTGAATTAAATGTGTCCAATAGTATTGCAGAAGGAACCTATTCTTCTGACTTTACAGTAAACGGATTTACATTTATTGCTGGCGGTTCAAGCTGGGTTGTAGACAGTTCCAATAAAACATGCAATGGAGTATCTTATACACGCCGTGCAAAATCAGGTGGAAAAGGTACTACAACAAAACGTGCTGTTGCATTTGATGCAAAGGACGCAGGAACATTAGTAGTACATGCTATGAGTGGTGGTTCAACAAACCGAAACTTAACTTTAAACTACAATGGCAATGACATTCAAAGTAATGTAACTGTGCCAAGTACCGTAACAGAATCTGTATTTGCTTTACCTGGTGCAGGACATTACGTATTATATCCATCTGATGATAACGTAGGAATTTATTACTTAAAGGTAACGGGCGGTTCTTATGCTGTACCTTCACAGGCAGCTACCCAAGCACCATCTAAGACACCAGCTCCAGCACCTTCACAGAATGCAAATCCTGTATCAGGAGACATTTTTGTAGCACCAAATGCCAATGGTTCTGGTACACAAAGCAGTCCAATGAGCTTTACAAAAGCCTTAACTTCTATTCAGCCAGGAAAAACAATTTATTGTTTAGCTGGTACTTACTCTTACAGTCAGCAGATTACTATTTTATATGGCAACAATGGATTGCAAGGAAAGTACAAATCCATCGTTGCTTATAATGGTGCAAATGTTGTATTTGACTTTTCTAAGGAGGCATACGGTGATACTGCATCTAATGCCAGAGGTATTCAGCTAGAAGGAAACTACTGGAGACTATATGGTCTTAAAATTATAGGAGCCGCAGATAATGGAATGATGCTTTCTGGTAACTATAACTTAATCGAAAACTGCCAGTTCGATGGAAACCGTGATACTGGATTGCAAGTAAGCCGTAGAAACTCAAGTTTGTCAAGTATGTCAGACTGGCCATCCTATAATACAATTAAAAACTGTACATCCTGTAACAACATGGATCCAGCAACAGGTGAAAATGCGGATGGATTTGCAGCAAAACTTACTTGTGGACCAGGAAATGTGTTTGATGGATGTATTGCTTATAATAACGTAGATGATGGATGGGACTGCTATGCAAAATCTGCAACAGGACCAATTGGCGTTCTTACAATTAAGAACTGTATTGCATTCCGTAATGGAGAAACAGCAAGAGGCGTTATGACACCAAATAGTGATGGCAATGGATTTAAATTAGGTGGTTCAGGTGTTGGTACCCCTCATATCGTGACAAACTGTATTTCCTTTGAAAATAAAAACCACGGTTTTACCGA
Source organism: [Clostridium] polysaccharolyticum (assembly GCF_900111595.1). GTDB lineage: Bacteria > Bacillota > Clostridia > Lachnospirales > Lachnospiraceae > Clostridium_AI > Clostridium_AI polysaccharolyticum. The sequence goes on from NZ_FOHN01000003.1 coordinate 166,476, forward strand.
TAATAACAATCCAACTTCTTTATCCATTAAGAACTGTACTTCATTCAACAACAGCCGTGCAGATGGAAAGAAAGCAAACTTCCAGATGGATCGTGCAGGAAGCGGTGCAACATATGCAAACTTATTATCCTGTTCTACAAATACAATAGGAAGTGATAAATTTAAAGGCACCATTTCCAATTCTGTTTACTATAATTCTTCTAAGTATTATAAAGTAACAGGAGCTGCTGCTATTAGTAATAATAAGGTAGGTACAATAGTGAACGCACCAAGTGCTTCTGATTTTGAATCCGTTAATACTCCAGTATTAGGTACAGATGTACATAAGACATGGAGAAATTCTGATGGTTCTATTAAGCTTGGTTCTTTCTTAAAAGTGAAGAGTTCATCAGCTTTCTATGGTATGGGTGCGAAATTCTAGAAATGATATGTCTGTTTGGCGTATTGTTAGGAAAGAGTTGCTAAAATGGAAAAAGGGATGCCGATAGATGGTCTGTCCAGAGTTTTCAAATAAAAACATGGAAGTGTCGCTTTAGCGGTTTGAAAAATCGCTAAACGACGCTTCTTTTTTTAATAAATTTGACGAGATATCTGAGCAGATATTCTTATGCTTCTAAATCTGTTGGCTGGGGTCCAACCGTTAGCCATGTGATATATTCAGAATCCACCCTATTAAGTAACAAAGAAACATGTAAATAATCATATACTATGAATAGATTTTTTCACCAGATTATGTTAAGGTATCAGTAAGAGGATATTGAAAGCTAGAACATTAAAAAAACAGGAGGTTATCATGTTAAAGCAAAAATTGTTTTGGAAAACTGTTCGGAAACGATTACTTGCAGGTCTGTTGACAATCACGTTGTCAGTACCAGCTCATAGTGCGTCGTTGTTTGCAGCTGGTATTCATGTGGCGGATAGTAAGCAAGCCCATTACAACCCGGCAATTGTAAAGGAACTGCAGAAATTATGCACCAATGGAGAAAATGCGACAGACATTTTAGACGAACTTCGCAGGCAGGGAATTGTAGATGAAACAGGTGCCCCAATTGAAAATGGCACATTTCAGGTTGACGGCAGAAAAATGACAGCAGAAGAGCTTGCGAAAGAAGCCAGAAAGCAGAAAACAGGAAAAGTCTGCATTGATGGCAATGAGGTAACGTGGGAAGAGATTAATCGTCTTTTGACATTGAAGGAATCTTTAAAGCAATTGCAGGATTTTATGGGAGAAGATGTCGAGATAGATGAAAGCAACCGTGATGCGTATTTGGCAAGTGCAATGTCATTAAGGAAACAGCTTGCAGAAGGAAATGTACTGGTTTACGACGACCCGACAGGCAGTACATATGGAGCCGGAATTAGCCATCAGGCAAGAGTCAGGATAAAACCAGATAAAACAACGCTTTCTGAAACGGGAAATGCTCAGACTATTGACGTTACGGTTTCTCTGATGACAAAGCAAAGCGTACCTGTGAGCTTGCATTACCAGACGGTATCAGGTTCTGCTTTGGCAGAAGGAAGCGGTACCGTGACTATTCCAGCGGGAGAAACAGCAGCAGTTTTTCACGTTACGTACTGTGGTTCTAATGCAAAACGAAAGGGAGACCGTGTATTCTATATTGAATGCAATGAGGTCACCAATGCCCTTATTGATACTGGAGCTTCATATGGAAAAAATATTACCATTCCTGTTACGGTTCAGAAGAACGATGAATTCGTATATGAACATAATGTAGCAGGAAAAGTAGAAGTTTCTCCTTGGAGAACCGAAAAGACACATACTGAGAAAAAATGGTATGATATATTTAGCTGGTTTGAAGAAGAAATAACAGAGTATACATATCATAAAAACATGATATGTACATTAACGTATCAAGATATAAAACATTATATTGATGCCTGGCCAGATAATTATTACCGGTTTACGTATCAGGAAAATCCTTCTTATGATGCAGGGGTATCATCTTCAGGTCCAGGTTCAAGGACAGATGAGCTTGGAAGAGTAGTCCTTCCAACAGATTCCGTCTGGCAGTATAAAACATATGCCGTAAGAAAAGATCACGACTTTAATTACACAGGTGGAATTTCTTCTAATATGTATATTAAAGAAATCCATGAAAGAATTAATTTGACGAAGCTGATGATTCCAAGTGGTACATTCTACGCTGGACAGTCCGTACCAATTACAGCTACATTTGATGAATGTATGCAGATAGACAATTCTATTAAGTTAAAAATGACAGATGGTACGGTATTAACACCAGTAGAAACTGGTACAAAAGGAAACAGCTGTACGTTCCTATATCAGGTTCCGGAGATTCCAAGCGGCAATATCCCTAATATTGTAGAACTGTCATTTCATGGAACAAAATCGTTTTGTGGCGATACATTAGTAATCCCAGGACAGGCTCGAAGCAATACGGCATTTAATCTGGAATTATTATCAAGTAATGCACCAGAAACCATTATGATTTCCAATAAGAAATGCTATTTGCGTTATTATAAGGATGCCAGTTTTTCTAATTTCCAGTGCAGCATTGATGATGCCATTCCAGGAAGCCAGTGGGTTACAGAAGCAGTTAGTGTGAATCAGGGAGGAAATGGTACATATCGTAAGTGGATACAAAGCAATTGCGAACCAATTGACAAATTAGATTTATCCACAAGAAAAGATTTGAAAAATGGAAGAAAAGTGCAAGAGGCATTAAAAGGAACCCCTTACGCTGTATATGCAGATGAGACAAAATATTCCATTTCTGAATATGTAAAATCCATGTACTTATCAGTAGATGGAGGCATTACACGTATACCTCTTTATGTGGTTGCACAGTATGGTTCTACAACAGAAACCAATGAAATTCCAGTTGCTCTTATTGCCCATTATAAACCAGTGTTAAATGCTGGTACAGAACCACGTAAAGATGCAGCAGAGCTATTTATGGATTCTGATATTGGAAGTACATATGATTATATAAAGCAGGAAAAAGAAGCAGAGCTAATGTTTAGCCAGACTAGCAGAGGAGTAGTTGTACCACAATTCTATGATGTAAAGAATGCGGTATTTGCCTATCCAGGGGCAGCAGCCATTGATTATCATAATGAAAATCCATTCTTCTCTAGCTGGGAGAGTCTTGTGGACGATCCAGATCAATTAGTAAGCTATCATATTGATTATGATGGAAACTTAGAACATATGGAAACAAGTGGAAGAGAAAATCCAGCGTATGTAAACAGTGCAGAGCAAGTTTCTGTTTACGACTCCATAGATAGAAAAGATAAAGAAGGTAAGGACAGCCTCCTTACTTTAAAGAAGGAATCGGCAGAAAATGCTGCCATAACAACAAAACAGTATGACATGAAAAATTCCTTCATTACAAAGCCGTTCCGCATGCAGACAGATGAATTAGGATTTGTGGCAAGATTCCAAAGTGATAAAGACTTTTCTTTTTATGGAACGAAGAACTTAATCTGGGTAAGTTCCGATGAAAGTGTTGCAAATGTAAGATACCCGGAACAGTTTCGAGGAGAAAAAGCGGCAACTTATGGTGCAGACCATACCGCACCAGTAGAGATTATTCCAACCGGAAAAGTTGGTAATGTATATTTTACATTATATGCCCTGAATGATGGATTTGAAGGCTATACGCCAGTAGAAGTCTGCCGTAGTGTGACACTTTTCTGTGAACCAGGGAAAGAACCGTATTTAAGAATTCCTTCTTCCAATGGAAAAACGGCTTCATTAAGCTGTAATCAGAAGGAAAGTCTTGATGTATGCTTCATCAGTAACTTAACAGCACAAAATGCAGAAGAAGCAGAAAAGTTATCCAGTTTAGGTACATACCAGCTTACCGACTATCCAACAGAATTCACGATGGAAGTGTATGAAACAGATTTTGCTGGCCAGCCAGTGGGGGAACCTGTCTATAAGGACACCCAGATATCGACAAATAGCAGAACGATTGGTAAGATGACGATTCCAGAAGGAATTCTGACAAGAGTATCTAGCAATACTGAAGCTGTATATACTGTAAAAATCTCAGCAGAAAGCTTAAGAGCCTACGGAACGGATAATGGTGCAGTGACCAAAAAAGAACTTATGACAGCACAAGCCAATATTACCGTATATCCCAATCCACCAAGTTTACATCTTGGTAAATTAGACAGCTATAGTATTCTGGACAATGAAGAATTGCCAATTACGTATCAGTTAGAATCCAATGGTGCAGCTTTAACAGCAACAAGCCTTACCATAACGGATTCAGATGGGAATACCGTGCTTTCTGAAGTGTTAAAACCAGGTTCTAATACGGTTACATGGACACCAGGGAAAGTAGAAGGACAGTTAAAGAAAACATACATTGTAAAAGCCAGCATTCAGCCTAGGAAAGGTGATACACCAACCATCGACAGTTATATCGTGTATGTGTACAATCATGAGGCATTAGATATTCTGATCCAGGCAGCAGATGGAAAAAGGACAGCAGGAAAAACAGATGCCGATCAGGTTATTTTTGATAATCATGATAAAGTAAAGTCCTTAATCAGTGCAGATGGCAAGACGATTAAACTGAATGGAAATAAAATTTCTCTGAAAGAATTATCCAAAGATATTAATCTTGCATCTATGATTAGCATTAACTATGGAGATTATGTATGGGGACAGATCTCTGATCAGATTAAATGGGATGCTGTGACAGCTGCTAAGAATACAAAGGATAAACAAAGTACAGCTACAACACTTAATTATGAGCAGGGTGGAGCATATTCCGATATTCATTCCTATAACTATGTAAGCTATTCTCCGAGTGAAAGCTTTATGGCAGTTGGTTTACAAGATGGAAAAACAGTAATTACCGCCACACATGCACGTACTGGCATGAAGAGCAGCATTACCGTTACATCCAATACACTAAAAAACCAGTTCTATTTATTTAAATTTTTGCCAGAGCAGAAAACAAAACTGGAATACATAAATGGCAAAGGAAAAGCATGTGTGATGTATTCCGATGCAAATGGGGAACTTGCCTTATATGAGGAAAGTGGCATCGCAAGCGACATTCATTTATTCTCCGAAAATGCATCTGAAAGCTATATTGGAACAATCGTCCGCAAGGATATTTTATCGGGAGAGCAGGACTTTAGCAAACTGCAGTATTATCCAGTAAATAACATCATGCTTCGTTCGCTTTCCAATGTAAGTATTTATGTAACAGATGAAAAAGGAGCTCCATATGCCAATAAGCAGCTATGGATACGTGGTGGAGTTTATAAAAATGAAGAATACTGTTATGCCGCTAATCTGGGGAGAAAGAAAGACCATTTAGGAGATGGAAAACAAGATCAGGTATTTACAACAGACGAAACTGGTAAAATAACCGTTTACTTTGATGCAACCCAGTTCTTTACCCGAAGTGAAGAAACCATAGCAGAGCGTACGTTACAGCCAGATGATTATATCTTATATAATCTTGAGGTGAAGTTCCAGCCCAATGACCAGGTGGATAAGGTAAAGAACGCTTATGAACCACAAATGGTTCATGTTAGTTCAGAGTTAAATCCATATAATGTCTTAAATGACTGCAGTGCGTATGTAAAAGCACGTCCTGTAAGAACAGGGGTGAATACTCCAGTTATCAATAGGCAGTTACTCTGTCAGTGCGAAGAATCAGGAGCAATTGCAGATGTAACCGATATCTATGGATATAAAGGAGCAATCGGATTAAGTAAACAATACCCATGTGCAATCGTTGAGACCGAATCCTTAATGTGGGGGGAAACGGTTAAAACAGAGCCATATATCTATAAGGATAGAGATGGTACAGAGATTTCCTATGGGGATGCTGCTAGTGAAATCAATAAAAATGGATATAAACTGAATTATGCAGACAGCTATGGTGCTGAGTTTGAGAATCAGAAAAATAAAGTGATTACCTATCCATTTGCCGATATGCCAGTAGTGGAATCCACGTGGACAATGAATAAAGAATCCATTAATAAAGTGATTCCTCAAAATAAAGTGATACCACTTTTTGTAGAAATCTATAGAGATAAAAACGTTATAAAAGAGTTTCGTAATGATTTTCGCTGTACGACCAAAACAAATGAGGATCCAATCAATGAGGAAGTAAAAGATGATTTGCAGGAATTACTGGATTCGGTCAGCAGTAAATTGGACTGGACAGGACCATTAAAGGATCAGATAAGTAAAGACAAATTATTTAGTTATGCAGGGGATGGTCTAGGCAGTTTGCTTAGTTTAACAGGTTTACCGATTAAAGCAAAACTTTCCCCAACAAAAGATCCAAGATGTTTTCATGTTATGATTACAATGGGAGGTTCCCTGGCATCATCTTCGGATTCAAGTGAAACCTATTATGATAAGGATGGCAATACCAGTCGTACTACATACCAGGTAAATGAAAAAACTCCATTTTCTTCAAGTAGTGATACGACAGATATATCTTATGATAAAGATGGCAATACGATTAGTGAGACACATAAGGGAAAGAAAACCACTCTGTTTTCAAAGGACGATAGTGGAAAGAAAGTAGAGGGAGGCCAATGTGAGGTTGCCCATCAAGACAATACGGAAACCAAAGGGATTTTTAAGAAACTTTGGAATAAGGGCAAGGATAAAGTTGCCAAGGAAGTAGCTGGATATAAAAAGAAGAAAGAAGTAGCAGATGCACAGAAACGATATGAAAAGAAGGTTGGAAGTGCAAATATAACGTATGGTGGAAGCATATACTATGAATTCCGCTATGGCGACAATGGACAATGGGAAGCTATTTTCTATGGTGGAGGACTGAATGCTGGTTTTGGCGTAAATTTTGGTTTTACGAAAAACTTTATGGTTGGACCAGTACCGGTAACCTGCAGTTTGAATCTGGGCATTAGTGCTTCCATGGGATTTGACTGTACGATTACTGGTGAGTTTGAAGGAATTGAGAATAAGAACAATTATTTAACGACAGCACAAGTAAAAATGATGTGTGAAGCATTTGCTGGAGTTGGATGGGATTGTGGATTTGTTGCATTAAAGCTGGGAATAACTGGAAGTTTAACAGGCTCGTATACTTTGAAAAACCTGGATGCCTGGAATGTAAATTACAAAGAAAAAATGCTTAATAAGGTGGATATGCTTGGAACCAATGCGACAGTGGAAGGCGAACTAGGTTTGAAGTTTAGTGTAAGAGTTCTGTTCTTTAGCTATGACAAGAAGTTATGGTCGGCATCCCATAAGTTTGTAGATGTTTCGGAAGGCGATTACGATGATATTGGTACCTGGTGGAAGGAATCCATAGAGGGAGTTCATTCAGAAAGTTTAGATGTGCCAGCACAATTGTGCTCAATAGATGGGGTGAGTCAGGAGAGCAGGGCTTACTTAGCGTTCGAGGACCGTAAATGGACTGGGGGAAGCAATGAAGAACCAGCAGAAGGAGAAAATTATTCTTTAACAATGTTACAGAGTAATGCCTATACCTATGCAGAGCCTATATACAATGATGATGGAAGCATGATTGCATACTTATCGGATTCCGATAGTTCTGATGTGGAAGATACGTTAGCAAGCTATGCGGTCAAAAAGAATGGCAGTTATGTGAACCAGCATGGTATTGATCCAGTTACCTATACAACAGATGATTTAAACAATGAAACAGGAGCCAGAGGTTCTGACGGCAAATTAGATCCGATCTATGATAAAGACGGAAAAGTATTAAATCCATACCGTACAACAGAAAGAACGGGCTATGGAGACAGTACATTACGAATAGCGGGTACTAAGGAGTTTAGTGCTGCAGCCTGGGTACGTCAGAAAAATCCGCTTCCAGATGCAGATAAAGCAAATCCAAGTTATGAAGATTTAGCGGTAATGCTGAATCAGTCAGAAATTTGTGCTTCTATCTGGAATGGAGATAAGTGGATCACATGTAAACTTACAGATAACAGTATTGGAGATTTATCACCAGCAGTGGCGGTAAATGGAAACTATGCAGTTGTAGCATGGAGAACTTGTTCCGGTTCGGATGCAAGCAATCCAACAGACTTTAACGTCAGAGATGAAATTCACGCCAAAGTGTATAATAAACAGAATCATACATGGGGTGAAACCATTACTTTGTACAATGGCCAGACTGGCAGTGTTCATGGTTTAGAGGCTGCGGTCATGTCCGATGGTACCGTAATGGCAGCCTATGTAATTAAAACAGGCAGTGATTCTAATGTGATGACCGATACAGAAATCATGTATACAACAGTAGATGCAAAAGGAAATGCTGGGGAAAGTATTCGAGTAACAAACGACAACAATATCGATCAGAATCTGCAGCTATCAAAAGTAAACTGGAATGGAGAAGAGCATTTTATTCTGGGATGGTTTAATGAAAGAGCATCCACCCAATTGGATGGAGAAGGAAATGCGGTTCCCGTACGGGATATTAAATTACTGGCGATCAATTCATGTGGCATGCCAAACAGTGACTTTATCGAAAGCATTCATTATGCAGGTGCAGAAGTCAACAGTGCAAACTTTAGATTTAGTAAACCTGCAGGAGATGCCACATTGGATGATTTATCCATTGTATGGCTAAACATGTGCAAAGAACAGTCAGAAGATAAGGAAGAATCGGAATTAGCACCTAAGAATACCTATGTCTTATCTGCAATCCATTTCGCAACCAGCAAGAATACGATTATTTTAAGTGCACCAGTAGAAGTGGCAAGAATGCAGACTGGGGAAACAATTGATGAATTTTCATCCTATGGAAACCGGAATACGATTCAGACTGTTTTACAAAGCACCGATTACAACATTGATCCTAGTGAGCCAAAAACTTATGACGTTACAAAAATTCCAGTTTTAGACGAAACTGACGGAAAAGAAAAAACCCAAAATATTTATACACCAGTTGGAAAGACTAATATGTACACGGTAACAAGCAAATATAAACAGTGTGCAGTAGAAACAGAAGGCGTATATGTAGATAGAAGCAACGTTATTATGGGCTTCTCTACACCAGTTGGATTTACGGTAAAGAATACAGGCATTCGTACCATTGATAAAATTACATTGACATTAGACGGAAATACTACTGAGTTCAATACAGAATTACTTCCGGGAGAAAGCCAGACAATTTCGGAATACTATAAAGTTCCAGCTGATACGGTTAAGGATGTAACATACGCAATTACAGCCCATAGTGGAAATGCTGCATCGAAAGCAGATGACTGCAGTGGTGTAATTAAGTTAAACTTGCCAGATGTAGGCGTGAGTGATGTACAGATTGCAAAAGAAGAGGAACAGGAACGTATCATTCAGGTAACGCTTAATAACCAAAGCCAGGTTCCATTTAAAAATGGTGGAAAGGAAATTGTGGTTGGATTATATGACAAGAATCCAGAGACAAGTTCCGAAGAGTTAAAGCCAATTGATAAAATTACCATTAAGGATAATGATGAGTTAGCTTTAGTAGATGCATCCGTATATAATTGCCAATTCAAATTATCCAAAGAGAAAATGGGACAATTGATTGAAAAGCATTATACAGAAGAAGAGTTAAGAAAGAGCAGACATGAAATTCCACACAAGGAACTTGTACTTTATACAAAAGCATGGATTGTAGATAAGACAGGAGAAGTGCAGGAGGAAGAGTATACTGGTGATAATGAAGGAAGGGTTTCTATTGAAAGCCTGCTTGACAAATACCAGTGCGAGTATTCTATTGATTCCCATGTTGAACGGACAGAGGATAATGCCGTTGACGCAGTGATAACCATTAAAAACAACTCTTATGCAAGAAAAATGAATGGAAATGCGATTGCGGTATTATGTAATAGCAAAGGCAAAGTAATCAGCAAGGAGAAACAGACTTATAAACCAGCCAAAGAAGATAAGGGTATTGTCTGTGTGAAAGAAGAGGAAAGCAAAGATATTACGATCCGGTTCACCGCAGATGATTTACTGGATGGGTATAAGTTAGAAGATGCAATTTCTATCCGTGCAAGTTTCGGTTGTGTTGATTTGGGCGATCAGTCAGCACAGTTAGAGCAGTTTGGTGTAAAAGGCCAGGAAGTAGCATGCAGTTTGTTTGATGTGGATGGAAACCATAGGAAACCATCCGTATGGAATCAAGACAAGAAGATTTACGTAGATGGTGAATTGGTTAAGAAAAGAGTAGAAGTACATACAAATTATTACCAAATAGCAAAGAAACTAAATGATAGACAACGTAAAACCTTTGTATCTGCAGTTTCTAAAAATCCTGGAGATGAATTAAGAATTACCGTAAATGGGACTACGATAGCCAAGGGAACGGGAGCACAGATTATAGATGCGAATCTTTCATATAATAGCAACGATGTGCAAGCAACCGTTGAAAGCAGTCCAATTAAGCAAATGGATGTTGTACGTAAAGTTGTAACAACAGACAAAAAAGGAAAACCGCAGACGAAACAAGTGAAAGAACGCTATATGCTTAATCAGGATGGAAATCCTGTAGATGCTCAAGGTGAAGAACTGGATTTGACAGCCGGGGATGTTGTAAGTTACGAAGAGGTATATGTAGTGAATCAGAGTGTTTACAAAGCCAAATTATCTCTTGCAAATAGTGACGAAGCAGTAGTGGATAAAGAAGAAGTACCAGGCAATCAAGTGCTTCTTTTGAAATCCAAGATGCTGGTGAATAAAAAAGGAATAGCAAATACTTGCAAATTAACATGGAATGCGATCCAGAAGGCAGACGGTTACTTAGTATATGGTGCAAAATGCAATACCCATGATAAGTCGTATGCATTTAAGAGACTGGCAAAGGTGAAAGGAAATAAGAAATTAACGTTTACCCAGAAGTCATTAAAAACAAACAGGGGATATAAGTATCTGGTAAAGGCTTACAAAATGGTGAATGGAAAGCAGAAGATTCTTGCACGTTCTTATGTAGTACGTACCTTTGCACTTGATAAAAATTCCAAATATGGAAATCCAGTCAATATTAAGACCAATAAAACCCACATTACAACGAGGAAAGGCAAATCCGTTAAATTAAAATCCATCGTTGTCCTGCCAAAGAGAAAGAAAAAGAAAAAGCTGGGAACAGATATCCGATATATTTCATCTGATATAACGATTGCAACAGTAACCAGTTCTGGAAAAGTAACCGGAAGGAAGAAGGGAACCTGTTATGTATACGTTGTTGCACAGAATGGAGTATGGAAGAAAATTAAGGTTACAGTAAAATAGTTAATTGAAAAGCGTGGGACTTTTGATGTAATGTCAATAAGTTAAGCTGACAACCAAAAGGAGCTGATTATGTAGAAATACATAGTCTGCTCCTTTTTTTGGTGTGCCCAGCAAGGGCATAATCTAATTGGTGAAAGACCGTTTGAACTGCCACGTGCCGAACGGTTTGCGTGGTGGTCTGAGAGGACGGAAATTCAATTAATAAATTTCCTCCTGCCCAATTGGTTAAGTTTACATAACGAAAAAAAGAAAACCTTGACGAATCAAACAAATTTAGATACAATAACTTGTACAGGACAAAAGCTATGAAGGTGTTTTAAAGCTTATATTTCTTCCAGAGAGAGGATGTCATCGGCTGGGAGCATCCTTAAGTTCAGTATAAGCCTAATTTCCCACCAGAGCTGCATTTCTGAAGCATATGTGAGTAGGAGATGACGTATCATGCACGTTACGCATAAAAGTGAGCGCTTAGGCTTTTGTTACATAGAAAAGGCTATAAGAATCAGGGTGGTACCGCGGAATTTATTCGTCCCTTTGTAATTACAGAGATGGGGCGTTTTTTTTATGCAAAAATAAATTATAGAGGATGTGCATAGAAAGCAGCACAGAATCTGTTCCATAGATGTCCCTAAACAAGAAAGGAGTTTACTCATGAAAGAAAAATTAGAGAAAATCATGAATGATGCAGTTGAGAAAATCAATATTTCTGCAAAACTGGAAGAATTAAATGATATTCGTGTGGCTTTCCTTGGAAAAAAAGGTGAGCTTACCAGTATCTTAAAATCTATGAAAGACGTTGCACCAGAAGACAGGCCAAAAGTTGGCCAGCTTGTAAATGAAGCACGTGCAAAAATTGAGGGCGTATTAGAAGAAAAGAAAACCGCTTTAGCAAGTGCAGCAAGAGAAGCACAGATGAAAGCAGAAACTATTGACGTTACATTACCTGCAAAGAAACCTATGATGGGGCACCGTCATCCAAATACAATTGCATTAGAAGAAATTGAACGTATTTTCATAGGAATGGGTTATGAAGTAGTGGAAGGCCCAGAAGTAGAATACGATTATTATAACTTTGAAGCTTTAAACATTCCGGCAAATCATCCAGCAAAAGATGAGCAGGATACTTTCTATATAAACAGCAATATTGTACTTCGTACACAGACTTCTTCTACACAGGTACACGAAATGGAAAAAGGCAAAGTGCCTATCCGCATGATTGCACCAGGACGTGTATTCCGTTCTGATGAAGTAGATGCAACACATTCCCCATCCTTCCATCAGGTAGAAGGACTTGTAATTGATAAAGATGTAACCTTTGCGGATTTAAAAGGCACATTAGCTGAGTTTGCAAAACAAGTATTCGGAGAAGATACAAAAGTTAAATTCAGGCCTCACCACTTCCCGTTTACAGAGCCAAGTGCTGAGATGGATGTTTCCTGTTTTAAATGTGGCGGAAAAGGCTGCCGTTTCTGTAAGGGCGAAGGCTGGATTGAAATCCTAGGCTGTGGCATGGTTCACCCACATGTGTTGGAAATGAGTGGAATTGATCCAGAAGAATACGTTGGATTCGCATTCGGTGTTGGATTAGAGCGTATTGCATTATTAAAATATGAAATCGATGATATGCGTTTATTATACGAAAATGATACAAGATTCTTGAAACAGTTTTAGTATTTCAATTTTAAGGAGGAATAACAATGAATACACCGTTATCATGGGTGAAAGCATATGTACCAGAGTTATCCTGTACAGCTAGAGAGTACATGGATGCAATGACATTGTCCGGAACAAAAGTAGAAGGTTACGAAGAATTAGATAAAAACTTAGAAAAAATCGTAGTAGGTAAAATTTTAAAGATAGAAAGACATCCTGATGCAGATAAATTAATTATCTGTCAGGTACAGATTTCAGAAGAAGGAGATCAGGTACAGATCGTAACAGGTGCTCCAAACGTAAAAGAAGGCGATAAAGTACCAGTTGTTTTAGATGGTGGACGAGTTGCAGGAAGTGCACATGATAATAAGCCACATCCTGAAGGAATTAAAATTAAAAAAGGAAAACTTCGTGGTGTAGAATCTTTTGGCATGATGTGTTCTATCGACGAATTAGGTTCATCCAAAGAGTTTTATCCAGATGCAGCAGAAGATGGAATCTACATTTTAAGTGATAATGAAAATTACAAAGATGCTCCAATTGGAAGTTCAGTAGTGGAATTATTAGGTTTAAATGACGTTGTTGTAGAATACGAAGTAACATCCAACCGTGTTGACTGTTTTTCCATTATCGGGATTGCAAGAGAAGCAGCAGCAACATTCCGTAAACCATTTGTATTACCAGAAATCAAAGCAACAGGCAACAGCGAAAATGTACAGGATATGGTAAGCGTAGAAATCAAAGACAAAGATCTTTGCAAACGTTATGTAGGGCGTGTAGTTAAAAATATTAAAATAGGACCATCTCCGGAATGGATGCAAAGAAGACTTGCAGCTTGTGGAATCCGTCCAATTAATAATATTGTAGACATTACAAACTATGTTATGGAAGAGTATGGCCAGCCAATGCATGCATATGATTTAAGTACAATTGCTGGCAATAAAATTGTAGTTCGTCGTGCAAATGATGGAGAGACATTTACCACATTAGACGGACAGGAGAGAAAATTAGATTCTTCCATGCTAATGATCTGTGATGCCCAAAAAGCAATTGGCATTGCAGGCATTATGGGGGGAGACAATTCCAAGATTACAGATGATGTAACTGCTATGCTATTCGAAGCAGCTTGTTTCGATGGTACCAACATTCGTCTTTCTGGCAAGAAATTAGGCATGCGTACAGATGCACAGGCAAAATTTGAAAAAGGCTTAGATCCGAATACCGCAAAACTGGCAATAGACCGTGCATGCGAATTAATAGAAGAATTGGGTGCAGGTGAAGTTGTTGGCGGATATGTAGATGAATATGAGAACGTAAATGAACCAGTTAAAGTTGGTTATAATCCTGAGAAAATCAACAAGTTATTAGGGACAGACATTTCAGAAGAAGAAATGGCTGGATACTTTAAAATGATTGATTTTGAAGTAGATGAAACAAACAAAGAACTTACGATTCCAACATGGAGACAGGATATTCACTGTCTTGCAGATGTTGCAGAAGAAGTTGCACGTTTTTACGGATATGACAACATCCCAACAACTCTTCCAAAAGGAAGTGCAAATGGAAGTTTATCTTTAAAATTGAGAATGGAAAACATTGCACGTAATGTAGCCGAACAGTTCGGTTTCTCAGAAGCTATGACATACTCATTTGAAAGTCCAAAGGTATTTGAGAAGTTAAGAATAGAACAGGAAGATTCTTTAAGAGATGCAATCGTTATTTCTAACCCTCTTGGAGAAGATTATAGCATCATGAGAACTTCTACTTTAAATGGCATGTTAACCTCTTTAGCAACCAATTATAATAGAAGAAACAAAGATGTCAGACTTTATGAAATAGCAAATATTTATATTCCAAAGGCATTACCGTTGACAGAACTTCCAGATGAAAGAACACAGCTTACCTTAGGTATGTTTGGCGCAGGCGATTTCTTTGACTTAAAAGGCATTGTAGAAGAATTTTTAGAAAAAGCAGGTTTAAGAGGTTTAGAAACTTATGATCCAGCATCAAAGAAACCTTTCTTACATCCAGGAAGACAGGCAAATATCATCTATGATGGAACGGTAATCGGATATTTAGGAGAAGTTCATCCAGAAGTTTCTGAAACTTACGGAATTGGCGAACGTGTTTACATTGCAGACATTGATATGCCAGAAGTGGTATCCCGTGCAAATTTTGATATTAAATACAAAGGAATAGCAAAATATCCGGCTGTAACTCGTGATATCAGTATGGTAATGGAAAAATCCATTATGGTAGGCCAGATAGAAGAAGTAATTCGTAAATGTGGCGGCAAATTATTAGAAGAATTAAGATTATTTGACGTATACGAAGGAAGCCAGATTAAAGAAGGTTACAAATCCGTTGCATATTCAATCAGTTTCCGTGCAAATGATCGTACTTTGGCAGATCAGGACGTAAACACAATTATGGATAAAATTCTTAAGAACTTAGAGAAATCAGGAATTGAATTAAGAAAATAATTTTGTTATTCGTGCAAAGAGATTGAAAAGTTAATTTTTCAGTCTCTTTCTCTTTACGACTGAAAAGGGATCGTATATAATGAGAAAGGATCTGGTTGAGAAATAGGAGAGAGTTAGTCTTGAAAAAGAAACATAAAAGGGTGGTAAAAAGATTTTCCTGGGTATTGTTTGTGATGTATTTGCTGATAATGGCTTATTTTTTGTTTTTTAGCGAATACTTAAATAGAAGCAATGTGGAAACAGAGTATCGTTATAACATAATATTTTTGGCAGAAGTAAAACGGTCATTCTGGTGTTTTAGAAATGGCATGTATCAGTATTTTATTATTAATTTCATTATGAATATCCTTGCTTTTGTTCCGCTGGGTTTTTTTCTTCCGCTTTTAAGCAAGAATCAGAGAAAAGAAAGTTTTCTTTTTATAGCTGGTTCAGCAATGGAATTTACTTTGCTTATTGAGATTGTGCAGTTTGCCTTAAAAGTGGGAACGTTTGATGTAGATGATATTTTTTTAAATACAGCTGGTGGAATAATTGGGTTTATGTTATATAAAACAGCACAGTCTTTTTGCCTAGTGCGAAAGAAAGGAAAGAAAAAATGATGCAGATAGGAAAACGCAGAGAAGCATATACATTTTCAGATAAGGCACATCCGAAAGAAGGAATTTTTGCATCCATCTTAGGAGGTGTGCTGCTTATTGCATTTCTGGTACTTTTTGCAGTTACCAGCAAGAAGCAGGGCGGTTTGGGCGTAGGACTGGCAGGACTTTTGATTCTATTCTGTTCTATAGCAGGAATTGTCCTTTCTATAAGGGCAATGAAAAAAGAAGACATTCTTTATCGGTATCCAGTCATTGGACTGGCTGTAAATGGAATAGTGTTACTGATTTCCATAGCATTATATTTTGCAGGTTTAGCATCTGATATTTCTATATAGCAAGTGCTTGTTCCGGATTGGACATGCACTTGTTTTCTATCTGTCAACTTTAAGCTTTTTGTAAGGACATAGAGCAGGGGGACGTGCTATTATAAAAGCAGAAGAAAGGGGATTGTTATGAGTCAGGAAATGATATTAGTAGTGGATGATGAAAAGGAAATCGCAGATTTAGTAGAGATTCATTTAGTAAGTGATGGTTTTTTAGTAAAGAAAGCATATTCAGCAGATGAAGGCTTAAAAATACTGGAACAAGAAGAAATTCAATTAGTTGTTTTAGATATTATGATGCCAGGCATGGATGGAATTGAAATGTGTAAGGAAATCAGAAAAAAGTCCACGATACCCATTATTTTCTTAAGTGCAAAATCTTCTGACTTAGATAAAATCGTAGGACTAGGAAGCGGTGCAGATGATTATGTCAGCAAGCCATTTAATCCATTAGAGCTGATGGCAAGGGTAAAATCACAGTTAAGAAGATTTACCCAGTTAAATCCTAACACAAGTGAGAAATTACATAATACAGAGATTCAGCTCATGGATCTTACCATTCAGAAAGAAACCCATAGGGTTGTGGCATTTGAAAGGGAAGTAAAACTGACTCCTATAGAATTTGATATTCTGTTTCTGTTAGCTTCAAATCCAGGAAGAGTGTTCAGTACAGATGAAATTTTTGAACAGGTGTGGAATGAAAAAATGTATGAAGCAAACAATACGGTTATGGTGCATATTCGCAGAATACGTGAAAAAATAGAACTGGATTCTAGAAATGCACAGATTATTAAGACTGTGTGGGGAGTAGGTTATAAAATTGACAGGTAAGAAAAAGAGTTTTCGTATGGAACTGCTAGTGATTCTGATTTGCAGCTTTATACTTGCGGCACTCACGGAAGCAGTCATTATGGGAGGAATTTATGCTCTTGCCAAGCTCGCAATGCAGGAGCAGAAAGATAGTGTAACTGCTGAAGCCGTAAAAGACCCTATTGCATTTACCAGCTCACTAGAATATCAGGATAGGAAGATGCCAGATATAAAGTCAGATTTCATATTAGGATTCATTGCGTTGGCTGTACTTTTAGGAGCAGTATTAGTAATACTATATTTTATGCTGCTGACGAGAAAGTTTTCTAGAGACTTAATGGATATTACTGCAGGGATACAGGAAATATCCTTGGGAAATTTCGAATATAAGATTCCCATAAGAAATGATAGTGAATTTGGTGCAGTTGCAGAGAAATTAAATGAAATGTCTGACAGTGTTTATCTGTTTTTGTGTGATGAACAGCAGAATGAGGATGTGAAAAATGAACTAATAACCAGTGTTGCCCATGATATTCGTACACCGCTTACTTCTATAATTGGATATTTATATCTGATTGTTTTTAGAACGGATCTGCAGCCAGAGATAAAAGAACGGTATCTTAAGATTGCATATGATAAGTCTAAGAGATTAGAACAGCTGACAGAGGATTTATTCAGTTATACAAAATACAGTACCGATGAAGTGAAAATGCATTATGAGAAAATTGATCTTGTGAAATTTATGGAACAGATGGCAGATGAATTTTATCCAAGTTTTAAAGAAGCTCAATTAGAATATGATTTTCAATGTGAAGTTCCTGAAGCGATTATCTGGGCTGATGGCAATACCTTAGCAAGGGCGATTGGAAATCTGGTCAGCAATGCGATTAAGTACGGAAGGGATGGAAAGTACATTAATATTACGCTAAAGCAAGAAGGGGCATATGCGGTTGTTTCGGTTCTCAATTATGGTGCTGTTATTCCAAAGGAGGCATTAAAGCATATCTTTGAGCGGTTTTATAGAGTTGAAAATTCCAGAGCAGAGACTACAGGGGGAAGTGGCTTAGGATTAGCAATTGCCAAAAGGATTGTTGAGCTTCATAATGGAACCATAGAAGCCAGAAGTGATTTAGAAGGGACAGTTTTTGAAGTAAAACTTAGGCTTTGTGAAAGCGAGGAGGATAAGGCGGATGAATAAAAAATGTTTTTTTAGAATCGCCACATTTTTCATTGCACTTATTTTGTTTAGCATAATAGAAAAAAGTCCTGTTCTATTGGAAGCTAAAAAAGGTGCTTCATTTACCATGAAAGTATCCATTAATTTTGGGCAGACTGTAAAATATGGGCGAAGTGCGAATGTAAATGCTTATGTACAGGCTAAAGTAAATGATTTTTATGGTTATATTCAAGCAGTCCCTGAAAATGATTCAGAACAGATACATGCTGTTTATGAAACAGAGATTGCCCTAAAGAAGGGGATTAAGAAAAAAATAAATTTTTCTATTCCTATTGAGAATGATACAACAAGCGTAACGTTTAAAATGGTAGGTCCTGATGGAAGAGAGCGGTTAATCGAAACACAGAAATTAAGGATAGAGCCGGATCCTTCTGTATTTTATCTTGGAGTTATTGGACAGGATGAAACAAAATTTGAGAAGGATGAGGGAAAAGCATTTCGGGCGATTCCCATAGCATATGATGAAATGCCAGAAAGCGTAGAGGGATTCGACTGCTTTGAAGGGATTTATATAGGAAGCAGGGCGATGTACGAAGAACCTTTAACCATCTTTAAAAAAATCAGGGAGTGGAACTGGGATGGAGGAACGGTTCTATTAGAAAGCCAGTCCAAAGTGTTGCGAAACTATTTAGGGGGAGAGGAAAAAGAGAAAAGAGTTATCCGAGATGAAAAAGATAATGTTTTGTATTATGTTTATCCCAATAAAAAAGGTGTCATTATTGAATGGTGTTACCAAGACAATATGGCTGCAGCAGTGGGCGGAACAGGGGAACGGACATTTGACATTTGGCATGATCTAAAGGCACATCACAGTGATTACAAAGAAGAAAGGCGGATTAGAGAAGCCAATGGGAGGGATACAGGAGAACAGGAACTGATAAGAAGCCTTAAGACGGTAGATACAAAATATCTTCCTAAACCGATGCTCTATATGGGGATATCTTTGGTTTATATAGTAGTGGCAGGACCAGTACTATTCTGGTTTGTCCGTAAATCAAAAAAAAATATCTGCTATTATAGCGGCATTCTGATTACATCTTTCGTATTTATTCTGGTATTTATAGCTGCAGGACAAAATACGGTTTTGAATAAGCTGATTGTGCAGAGTGTGTCTATTTACAATTATGATGACGCAAGCGACAGGGTAAAGACAGAGACTTTCTTTAGTATTGTTGCTCCCAATAGAAGCAGTGAAAAATTTACGATTAAGAAACAAAATAATGTTATATTAAAAGATTCAAATCCAGCTCTTAGCATGTCCAAAGCAAGAAAAAGAGATAAGAAAGAATATGAAGTCAAAATAGCAAATAGGGAAAAGAATGCAACAGTTAAAATCCAAAACCCATTATATATGAAGCCTTATGTATTTAAAAGTGAATCTTCTCATGAAAGCAAAGGCAGTATAAGTTCTAGTCTGGGGTATGATGGAAGAACGATATATGGATATATGGAAAACCATTTGGGATTTGATATTGAACAGGCGGTTCTTTTAAGCAATAATCAGGTAGTGCCTATTGGTTCCTTTGACAATGAGACAAAATTTATTATTGGTGGAAAACAGCACATGGTAAATCATTTGAAGATTTACACGGATCCGAATCAGGTATATAAGACAAAAAGGAATTTAAATGGCCTGCAGGCACAGGATAATATGGAAGAATACTTAAAAAATGCTGTTATGCAGTACTGCTTAAAAGACAAATGTTTTACTTACAATAATGATACTTTTTTAATTGGATTTTTAAGGACCAGCAATAAATCAGATACATTAAAAAACAGTAATTCCAAGAAAAACATAAATGTAATGGTTTATCACATTGGGCAAGTCAAGACGAATTACTGCAATAAAAGAATGCTGACAGACATTGAAAAATGGGAAGAGATTCATATTGGAAGAATCGATCCGTTAGAACGCAGGATAGAAGGCGATTATGTCATTATGGACTATTATGTGCCTTCAGAATATAGGGTACTTGGTTTGTGGTTAAACAAGAATTTAAACGATAAAAAGAAATTTAATGGAATGATAAGCATATGGAATGTTAAGACGAAGAAGTATGAAACAGTGTATCCGGATTCGGAAAGTGAGGTATTGACTAGGCTGAAAGAACGGAACTATCTGACCAGTTTTAATAAGTTTACATTAAAGTATTCATTGACGGAAGATGCCGCACAATTGGAACAAGATATTCTGCCAGTGATTTCCGTGTTTGGGGAGGTGAAATAATGCTGGATGTGGTTCATGTACAAAAAAGGTTTGGAGAAAAGACGGTACTGGATGATTTGTCAATGAAAGTACAATCAGGAGAAATCTACGGACTTATTGGTCCTATTGGTGCAGGCAAGACAACATTTATGAAAATCTGTATGGGCCTGCTGCAGGCAGATGGAGGAAGCATTCATTTATTCGGAAGCGATATCTTAAAAGAAAAACGTATGATACAGGAGTCTGCTGGCTATCTGCCAGAGAAGTTTCAGATATATGATAAGATGAAAGTTTTAGAATATCTAGAGTTTTTTAGTACTATGTATGGATTGTCTTATTCGGTAGATAAGTATCTAAGAGAACTGCTGGACATGGTGAATCTTACGAAACAGGCAGACTCTTATGTGAAGACTTTATCCAGGGCAAAGAAACAGCAGCTGGGAGTTGCAAGATGCTTAGTGCATAATCCGGTGCTGTTAATGTTAGATGAACCACTGGCAGGGTTAGATCCTGTAGGAAAAACAGAAATAATGGAAACACTTCGTTACTTAAAACAGCAGGGGAAAACCATTGTTTTGTCATCTAGTTCATTTGCAGAGTTACAAAATACCTGTACCCAGATTGGCATTATAAAAAATGGATCTATTGAAATAGAAGGAACAATAAAACAAGTTCTAAGTCAGGCTAGGGAATCAAGAGCTATACACATTACGGTTTTAGGAGATATGTCTTTGGCACTTCTTATTTTGAAAGCAAATGCCAATGTAAAAAGGATTTCCATAGCGGAGGATGTATTGGAAATTACGTTTCATGGCAACAAGGGGCAGGAAGCACAATTGTTATATGAGCTGGTGTCCAAAGGGGTTCAGGTAATTAGTTTCAGTCGGACGAACGGCAGTTTAGAGGATGCGTTTTTTGAATTAGAGGAAGAAAAAGAAAGAAGGCGGGAGCAGTATGAGAATAAATCCAGTTTATTTGAAAGATTTAAAATTAAACGTTAGAAGCATAAAGTTTGCTCTGCTTATTTTTACTTATAACTTATGTTTTGGAATTGCCATTATTTTATTTCTTTATATAGGCATGCACAAAGGAAATGGACAGCTTGCCTTTGACTATGAAAGCTGTGAACAGATGTATTCTCTAATTAGTGGAATGGAACTTGTAAGTATCTTTTTTATCGTTCCAGCCCTTACTGCGGGAGCTGTAGCAGGAGAGAGGGAAAAACACACATTAGATTTATTATTAACTTCAAAACTAAAAGCACTCCATTTTATCTGCGGCAAGATGGCATATGTGGTTACGGTTGTTTTCGTAATCATTATATCAGGTTTTCCTTTAACTACTGTGCTGACTGTAACAAGAAGCATGCCAGCAAAGCTTGAGCTTCAGTTTCTGATTCTGTTATTTGTAACATCTTTATATGTAACCAGTGTAGGAATCTTTTTTTCTACCATAAAAAACAGTACCATTTCAGCAGCAGTCTGGACATATGTGTTTCTTATATTAATAACAGTAGGTACTATAGTCCTGTATAATTTAAATGGGTACATGCGTGAAGATATGAGAATTCATAACGCCAATGAATTTAGCGGGATATATTATATGTTTCTTCTGAACCCTCTAAGTACCTATGTATATATGTTTTTTGGCAGCAGACAAAGCGGCATTGTAGAGTGGGTTCCTGCTTTCATGCAAAGTGACTGGATAGAATTTAGCATCTTTATACAAATGCTTACTTCCATGACTTTAATAGGAATTTCTTCTTATGTATTAAAGATGCATGGGTTTAAGAAAAGCTTCCTCCCAAAAAGCAGAAAAAGAAAGACATTGTAGCGGAATGTCTTTCTTTTTATATAAATGGAAGAAGAAATATAATACACTTATTATAGCATATTTTCAAGTAAAAAAAAAGCCTTGCTATAATTCTCTGATTTTTTTAGAAATTCGTAATTTATTATATAAGGAAGCATATCCGATTTCGTCAATTTCAATGATGAAATTAGTTAAGAAGTTCTTGTTATAACCCTTTTTCTGGACAATATCAACCGCCTTATTATAAGCGACGGCTGCTTCTGTTTCTGTCTTATAAGTCCCAATCTTATAGTTCCCGTTAATATGTATAACAGATTCATAAAGGAATAATCCATTCTTCATGATTTTCTTAACCCCATAATATTTATTAATGATCTCAATATTCTTATATCGGAAATCTAGGGTATCTCCATTGATAAAGCGGTAGTCACGGTTAATCACAGCAAAATTTTTAATTCCGTACCGGGATAAAATATTCACTTGCATTCCATAGTCGGATACAAACAGGTGGCCGCCTCGTCTGGAAATTGTGTGTTTAGAATAAAAGAATAAGTCATCCACATCAAACTTTAAGACAAGGTCGGAAGTTAAATAATATAGGAAGTAATTGTCCTTTAATAAAATGGGAGTTTTGAAGTAAAATCCAGTTGTTTTGAAATTATAAAGGGTAACATATTTTGAAAATTTAAGATAATGCATTTCATTCAATTGCTCCTCAAACGAAGAGGATTCAGAAGAAAGCAGGTTCTGTGCTTCTAAATAAGCTCCGTGGGCAGCCTCTTCCGTTTCAAAACTGCCTAGGCTGATATGTTTATTTTGAAATGTGATAGAAGAACGATACCACATTGTGCCGTCTTTTCTTTTGGATGTATATACACCAGGCTTTAAAGCCATAATTGCACCTCCTAATTAAGATGTAACCATATTATATCATATGTTGGCAGAAAAAGTGTAACACGAAATATTACAAAAATATTTCGGCAGATTTCCATGATTTCTCAAGAGAAAAGCAACATTCTTTGAATAAATTCCGAAAATGGGCATAAAATATGTAATAAATATTTAACAAAATGGTAATATTTTAATAGAAGAATTTACTAATAATGATTGTATCGGAAATATAAAATTTGTTTAAAATTTTGTATGAAGATACAATTTAAGTAAATACAAAAGTAGTATTAACTAAATTAAATTAAAGTATATTGACAGAAAAAGGAATATTGAATTAAAATGCTAGACAAGTTACGTGTTAGAAAGAAAATATTGCCAGTTGTGTAATAAGATGGATTCAATATTGGAAGAAAAGAGGAGTTATCATGAAAAATAGAAAATTGCTTATGCGAGTAAAAGCATATACGAACAATCTGTTTTTTAGCGGATGTAAATGGAGTATGCTGATTACGGCATATGCATTAATTGCAATTATAATAGCTATGAGTTCTGAATCACGTTTTTCAGAAGGAGTGTATGCAAAAGAAGTAGGGAATCCTACGGAAGCTTATTTATTTGGTGAACAAGATGATGTGCTTTGTATGGGCAACGCAATACAAAATGACAGTGAGGAAATAGAGACTGCAGACAAACAAGAGAATGCACAGGATACTGCAGTCCGTGCGTTAAGCACAAAGGCATTTGAAGAGAATTATGCCAGAATGGAAGCGTTTAAACAGGAATCAGGCCAATTAAAAAATGTGAATATAATCGATTCCGTTGCCAATGATCCCGTAGAAAAGAGACGTATAAAGCAAAAGCAGGCAAAAGAGAAACAGGCTAAATCCAAAAAGGAAGTGGAGGCTTTCTTGAATAAAAAAGAAGGAAAAAATGCCATAAAGCTGGCTAGTGGTGAAAAAGACATTCTTCTTCGCATCGTGGAGGCAGAAGCTACAGGGGAAGATATTACTGGGAAAATGCTGGTTGCCAATGTGGTATTAAACAGAGTAAAAAGTACGCATTTCCCAGATTCCGTTGAGGGAGTTGTATTCCAGAGAAGTGGTTCGGTGTATCAGTTCTCACCTATTAAAGATCGACGTTATTATCAGGTAAGCATCAGTGACGAAACGAAAGAAGCAGTGGACCGGGTACTTGGCGGGGAAGACAAATCCGAAGGAGCATTGTACTTTATGTCAAGAAGCAGAGCGGTGGCATCAAGTGTAACGTGGTTTGACCGAGCTTTAACAAAGGTATTTCAGCATGGAACCCATGAGTTTTATAAATAAAAGCTTATTGATACTGCTATGGATTCGTGTT
Source organism: [Clostridium] polysaccharolyticum (assembly GCF_900111595.1). Lineage (GTDB taxonomy): Bacteria > Bacillota > Clostridia > Lachnospirales > Lachnospiraceae > Clostridium_AI > Clostridium_AI polysaccharolyticum. The sequence goes on from NZ_FOHN01000003.1 coordinate 191,082, forward strand.
ATAATTATCGCAACTTAGCGTGTTCTGAATTTGGACATAATTTTAAGAAAAGGATGAGATAAGATGAATCTATTGTACAAAAGTACACGAAGCAATGATAAAACAGTAACAGCTTCCCAGGCTATCCTGAAGGGATTGGCAGAGGATGGTGGCTTGTTTGTTCCAGAAACGCTTCCAGCATTGAACGTATCAATGGAAGCGTTATCTAAAATGAGCTACCAGGAAGTTGCTTATGAAGTAATGAAATTATTTTTTACGGATTTTACAGAAGAAGAATTGAAAAACTGTATTGCAAAGGCTTATGACAGCAAATTCGATACAGAGGAGATTGCACCTTTAGTAAAAGCAGATGGTGCTTATTATTTGGAGCTGTTCCACGGTTCTACTATCGCATTCAAAGATATGGCATTGTCTATTCTGCCACATTTATTAACAACAGCAGCAAAGAAGAATAACATAAAAAATGAAATCGTAATCCTGACTGCTACTTCCGGTGATACAGGAAAAGCTGCTTTAGCAGGTTTCGCCGATGTAGAAGGAACAAAAATCATTGTATTCTATCCAAAGAATGGTGTAAGCCCAGTACAGGAAAGACAGATGGTAACCCAGAAAGGCAAGAATACATATGTAGTTGGAATTAAAGGGAATTTTGATGATGCCCAGAGTGGTGTTAAAGCTATGTTCAATGACAAGGAATTAGCTGGAAAAATGGACCAAAAAGGCTTCCAGTTCTCATCAGCCAATTCCATTAACATAGGCAGGCTTGTGCCACAGGTGGTATACTATGTATACGCCTATGCAAAATTACTAGCTGACGGTGAAATCAAAGATGGTGAAAAGATCAATGTAGTAGTGCCAACTGGTAACTTTGGCAATATTCTTGCAGCATACTATGCAAAAAACATGGGACTTCCAGTAAATAAATTAATCTGTGCCTCCAATGAAAATAAAGTATTATTTGATTTCTTTGAAACAGGAAAATATGACCGTAACCGTGAGTTTATTTTAACTTCATCCCCATCTATGGATATTTTGATTTCAAGTAACTTAGAGAGGCTGATTTATAAAATCGCAGATAACGATGCAGCAGCTTGTAAAGGATTAATGGATGCATTAGCTGCAAAGGGAGAATACACCATTACAGAATCCATGAAAGAACAGCTTGCTGATTTTGCTGGCGGATATGCCAGTGAAGATAATACAAAGGAGGCTATTAAGTCCTTATATGACAAGACTGGTTATGTACTGGATACTCATACAGCGGTAGCTTCTTATGTATGCAGGAAGTACAAAGAAGACACAAAAGATGAAACCAAGACATTGGTTGCTTCCACAGCAAGTCCTTATAAATTTGCAAGGAGTGTAATGACAGCAATTGATCCGTCTTATGATGCTATGTCTGATTTCGAATTGGTGGATAAATTATGTGAGATCAGTAAAACAGCGGTTCCAAATGCTATTGAAGAGATTCGTACAGCTTCCGTACTTCATGACACAGTTTGTGACAAGACAGAAATGAAAGCGGCTGTTGAAAAGATTTTAGCAATCTAAGGTTAAGACCTGTTCTTAGATTCTTAATATAATATGAAGAGATTCAAAAAGCTCCTGAAGTCCAGGGGCTTTTGTTATTTGTGTCCAAAAAACATGAAGAAAAGGCAAAAAGACCGTTTATGACAAAGGCATGACATAAATTTGCCACAAACAAGGTGCATTATATAACCATATTAAGGATAGCTAAAGCATAGGCGGAAGCTATCCGGCATAGGATATAATTGCCAGCAGCATAAAAGATGATGGGAAAACTGTCCAGCTCATACAGGATATGGAGAAAAATGCTTGACCTTTAGTTTGATAGTTGCTATAATCATCTTGTTATTGGAAAGATTATAATTCTATGTCCGGTCATAAGTAAATACAGGACATATATGGAAACCCGTGTCCGGTAAGCTTATGGAAAGCAAGAAGTATAATGTGAACCAAATTATTTAAGGAGGAAGAAAGGATTATGAAACAATTCGCAAAAAAATTAGCTCTTTTTCTTGCATTAGCTATGGTATTTACATTAGTAAAACCTTTTAATGTAAGTGCAGCCAGCAAGATTACATTAAAGAGCGGAGCAGCAGCACCTAGCACAATTTATGCAGGTCATACTTACAATTTAAAAGTTGCAGGAAAATCAGTTAAATTTACTACTAGCAACAAAAAAGTAGCAACAATTGGTGCTACAACTGGAAAAATGAAAGCAGTAGCTCCAGGTTCTGTAAAAATTACAGCCAAAAACAAAAAAACTGGCAAAGCAGTAGCAAGCAAAACTTTCAAAGTTTTACAGAGAGCAAAAGCAGTAACAGCTGATTCCGAATTATTCTTAGGAGCAGTTGGCGATACAGCTACATTGAAAGCTGCTTTAACACCAGCTACATCCACAGACGTTATCAGATATACAACATCTGATAAGACAATCGTAACTGTTGGTGCAACAAGCGGTAAAGTAACAGCTAAAGCTGAAGGCACAACAACAATCAATGTTTATGCAAAAGCTACCAAATCAACATCTAACAGCAACAAAAACAACAAAGTTGCTACAGTTAAAGTTTATGTTGGTGCTGTATTAGATACAGTAGTTCAGACATCTACAACTGAATTAAAAGCTACATTTAAAACAGATGTTTCTTCTAAGAAATTTGCTCCTGCTGATTTCGTAGTAACCAATAAAGAAACAAGCGTAGCTCAGGCTGTGAAAGAGGTTAAAGCAGCAGGCAAAGAAGTTACATTGACAATGTATAATGCTATTAAAGACGGCAAAGCTTATACAGTAAAATATGGCCAGTTTACAGCAGAATTTACAGCAACAGATGCTAAAACAGCAAAACTGGATATCGTTCCAAAAACAATTCCAGTAAATACTTTAACAGAAATCAAAGTTGTTGAATTAGATGCTAATGGTGTTGTTCTTAGCGAGAGCCCATTAAGCAAAAAACCAGTTTACATTGATTTCAGCTATGATGTAACAGATGGTTATACTCAAGGCGACAGTGTTTATTTCAACTCATTAAACAGTAAAGCAGTTGCAAAAGCTACTTATCATACATATGTATATGAAAACAATGCTGAAACAGGCGTAATTGAAACAGGTGATGTTACAATTACAGCAGTACCACAGGCTAGCGTAGCAGCAGATGGCATTGCTTACAGCATTAGCAAGGATGCTGTAAACTTTGATGCAGCAGACTACAAACAGGTTACATCTTTACCTGTTGGTTCAACAGGTTACAATGTTTACTTTAAAATCGTAAACAGTGAAAAGAAAGAAATTTCCGATGCTGATTATGAGAAGTTTACATTTGCTACAAGCAATGACTTAGTTGCTATGGTAAGCGACAAAGCAGTAAATAAAGCAATTTCTATTACTATAGTAGGTGAAGGTACTGCTAATATCATCGTAAAAGATGCAGCAGGTACCGTAATTGCTACATTGCCTATTACAGTAGGTAAGGCTTCAGTTCCTACATCTTTAACATTTGATAAAGCAAATGTAACATTATCTAATAGTGAAACTTTAAAGGATAGTGCTGAAGTTAAAGTAACAGTAAAAGATCAGTATGGCAACGATATGACAGGTGGTTCTGTTGAAATCGTAAAAGTCAGCGAAAAAGCTGAAGATGTAACAGTAGGTGAAGGTAATAAAATTGCATTTACTGGTGCAGGAAGAGAAGCAGGCACATATTTATACACAGTTAGCTATAAAGCAGAAGATGGAAAAGAGTATTTAAAAACAAGCTATAGAGTTGTAATTCAGGCAGTAGATAAGAATAAGGCAAAAACTTTTGCACCTATTCTTTCTAAAAAGGATGTTGAAACAACAGTAACAGATAAGTCAGAAGATGAGGCAGTTACAGTTGGACTTGGAATCTACTATGGCGGTGTACTTGATGAAAAAGTTGCCGTTGATGGTACGAACTTAAAGATTTTATCTATTAAAGATACTAAAAATGTTGAGTTAGCTAAAACGTGGTATGATGAAGCAGGTGTTATCACTATTACAAAGACAGAATCAGATGTAGTGAAAAAGATTCCTGCTGGAACTTATACAATTGCATTACAGTATACATTTAAAGATGCTGCTGAAAAAGATTGTGTAGCAAAATATTACACAACTTTTACTGTAACAGATAAGCAGGCAAGTGTTACAGTAGCTCAGACAAAGCTTGAATCAGAGAAAACAGCTCTTTCTGATATCATTGGAGATGCATTCGCTGTATCTTACGGTGGAAAATCATTAAAAGCTGAGGAATGGACTGTTGATGAAAGTGCTACTACTACTGTAACTTCTCCAAGTGGAAAGACTATTGTTATTAAAAAATTAGTTCTTGATGTTACAGTTGGATCTAAAAAAATTGAAGTTGCATTAGATGTAAATAAGAGTGTAGCTTTAAAAAATGGTATTGCTAGTACACCAGAAACAAGTGTAGCACCAGAAACAAGTGAAGCACCAGTGGTAAGTGAAGCACCAGTGGTAAGTGAAGCACCAGTGGTAAGTGAAGCACCAGTGGTAAGTGAAGCACCAGT
>NZ_FOHN01000003.1:195657-236221 GCF_900111595.1 [Clostridium] polysaccharolyticum
AAGTGAAGCACCAGTGGTAAGTGAAGCACCAGTGGTAAGTGAAGCACCAGTGGTAAGTGAAGCACCAGTGGTAAGTGAAGCACCAGTAGAACCATAATTCAAATTCTAAATAATATTCATCGTTTGATGAACTAATAAAAAGCCTTGAGCATTGTCTCAAGGCTTTTTAGCATACAAATTTATTTCGATATCAGCTATTTAATGTAAAATTTTAATATCTACCACACTTTTACCACATTTATACAATATACTATTGAGGGTTATCTTAATAGAAAGGAAATGACTACAATGAGAAAGTGGACAAAATATTTGTATTTGTCATGTATGGTGTTATTGGCATCGGTTTTGCTTAGCAGATCCAAGATAACGGCAGCCAATGAACCAGGATATTTAACCGTAACATTTTTATATGTGGGACAGGGAGACTGTATTCTGCTTCAAAGCGAAGGAGAAAGCATGCTTGTAGATGGGGGAAGGGCAGAATATGGTTCTAATGTGGTAGAGTATTTAAAATCCATAGGAATTACAGAATTGTCCTATGCGCTGATTACGCATGATGATCCAGACCATATTGGCGGATATAACAGCATATTGAAAAGCATTCAAGTCAGGAAGATTTTGCACACAGGTTTACGATATACAGATAATACCAATAGTAAAAATGCCAATGAATTAATTAGGAAAAAACAGATTCTAACTAGTGTGCCAACTGCAGGCAGTACTATGAAACTGGGAAGTGCAACGATTGAGTTTTTAGCACCAAATGGGAAAGATTATAAAGCATATAACGATAATTCTATTGTGATACGAGTGGTAAATGGCGAAAACTCGTTTCTTTTAACTGGAGATGCTGAAAAAGTGTCTGAAAAAGAAATGCTTGAAAAAGGATATAATCTAAAGTCGGATGTGTTAAAGGTGGGCCATCATAGTGCTTTGACTTCAACCTCGCAGGAATTTCTCAATGCAGTGAATCCTTCTATGTCCGTTATATCTTGTGATGAAGCGGGAGCATCGGGATTTCCAAGACTGGCAACCATTGCAAAACTAAAGAAAACCAATATATACAGGACCGATATAGCAGGACATATAGTTATGGTAAGTGATGGGGAAAAGATTATAACAGATGCGGATCCATATTTTTATGCCAATTCTGGATTTAACAGCAGTACTGGAAAAATTACTAGGACTATGGTAGCGGAGAGTGCACTTTTAAAAGATCCAGTGGTATCATCAGAATATGATGAAATAGAATTACATAGAATTTCAGCAGATGAAAATTATGATTTGATTCTGACGGATCCGGTTACCTTGTCTTTTGAAGCGGATCCGGGAGTTACAAAGTTAGATTCCATTGAGTATGCGTTAGTGTCTGCTGGCGAGACGCCCAGTTTAAGTGATATGGACTGGAAGGAATTAAAGCATGGCAGTGTAACCGTAAAGAAGGATTTCCAGGGGTGTGTATATGTGAAGTTTAGCAATAAACTAGGGAATATTTTAATTCGGAAGACAGACAGTTTTATCTTAGACTGTCATGTTCCAGCAAAATGTAAAGTGAAATCCAATTTGAAAAACCTGTCCTTGCTAGATATCCATGACCCAAACTCTTATAGGCGTTATACTGCCTATAACGAGTCTCCCATTTTGGATTTTTCCTGTAATTATGGAATCAGTGGAAAAGGTTCTGTTGAGTATATGCTTGTGGAGAAAGGGGCAAGTTTTCATGTAGATGATATATGGGAACAGGGGGCAACGGCAAGAATTGAAAGAAACTTTATCGGCAGGGTATATGTCAGGTTTACAGATGGTGCTGGTAACGAAGCCATATATAAGACACAGGGATTTACTTATATAAAAGGAAGTCCTACCAATATTGTGATGGCGTCTAATGTAAGTGGAGTAAAGCTTCTTAGGCAGCAGCAGTCAGCAAAAAAGCTATCAACGAAGCAGACGGTTAAGCTGGCTTTTACAGCCGACTTTGGTCATGGAGGCAGAAAGGCAATTCGTTATCAGTTTGTGAAAAGAGGAAAAAAGTACAGTGCAAAAGCAAAATGGATTACAGGAAGTAATATAACTCTTGGAAAAGGTTTTGCAGGAACTGTTTATATAAAATTTGTAGATCGTTCCAATCGGACTACATTAAGAAAAACCAATTTTATTCATGTTGTATAATCAGGTATCGAAATAAAAGGATGAAAAGGTAGTTATCCTATGGAAAAGGAATAAGGATAACTGCTTTTTGCTGTGTAAAGGGCACAAAGTATCAGACATTGACTTTTAAAGGAATGTGCTATATTATATTAAGGATATTGAAATTAGGAATACATGGATAGGCTAGTAAAGGAGTAAAGAAGATGAAACTTGGCAAGGTTGTGAAAAAATGCAAAGTAATTGCGCTGAATTCTTATTACGTGCACTGTTACGAGAAAAAAAGCATCAAGGAAAACTTAATTCTGGTAGAATCCAAAAATGGTGGAGATTTAGCAGGAAATATGTTCCATATCCTGAAAGAAGTAACAGGCAGTTCATATAAGGATTATAAGGTAGTGCTTTCCTGCACCGCAAAAAAGCGCCAAGAAATAAAGGACAGGTTAGATAAGTACCAGATTGGCAATTATACCTTTGTGGAAACAAACACATATGAGTACTATAAGATTCTTGCTACAGCTAAATATTTATTTACGGATACAACCTTCACTAGAACGTATATTAAAAAAGAAGGTCAGGTTATCACCAACACATGGCATGGCACCCCTCTGAAATATATGGGACGGGATGTGTTAGACCGTGCATATGCTATGGGAAATGTACAAAGAAACTTATTGTACGCAGATTATCTAGTATATCCAAATGAATATATGAAAGAAAAAATGGTATCCGCTTATGAGTTAGACAAGGCATACCAGGGAACAGTTTTAAAGGAAGGTTATCCTAGAAACTCCGTATTTTTTGATAAAAATGCAGGAAGTGCCATTCGTAAAGAACTAGGAGTGGAAGATAAAAAAATATTTATTTACATGCCAACATGGCGTGGAACATTGACCAATAAAAATACAGGACATTTGCTTGCTATTACAGAATATCTGTTAAATGATCTGGACAGACAGATGCCAGAAGATCAGATTATGTATGTGAAGCTGCACCCATTTATCAGCAGTGCATTGGATATTTCAAAATATGAGCATATTAAGGATTATCCGTCACAATATGATGTATATGAGTTTATGAATACTTGTGATGGCTTAATTACCGATTATTCTTCTGTATTCTATGATTTTGCCAATACAGGGAAAAAGATTATTTTATGGGCATATGATGAGACAGAGTACCTTGGTGAACGGGGGGTATATGTAAACATTAACGATTACCCGTTTCCAGTGGTAAAACGAGTAGAAGAGTTAGTCCATGAAATGAATACACCGAAAAATTATGATGACACAGAATTCAGGAAAGAATGCTGTACTTACGATGGCCCAGATGCAGCAAAGAGAATCTGTGCCCATGTAATCAAAGGGGAAAAGGTATGTAAAGAAGAAACCTTCGATACCAGCAAAAAACCAAAAGTATTAATGTATGGTTCTGCTCTGGCACAGAATGGCTTAACAACATCCTTGCTAAACCTGTTCCACAACATTGATACAGATAAACGGGAGTATTTTGTATCCTTTACCGAAATGGCAGTAAAAAAACAGCCCCTTAGAGTATCCAAAATACCAGAAAGCGTAAGCATTATGCCAATGTCAAGTGATGCAAGCTTTACGATAAAAGAAGCATTAGCTTATCTGATGTACTTTAAAAAAGATATTAACAATGGTTTTACAAAGAAATACTTAGACCGTTTGTATAAAAGAGAACTTCTGAAACATTTTGGCGGCGTAAAATTTGATTATATGATTCAGTTTGCTGGATATGAAAAGAAAATCATCAACATGTTTGAACGATTTGATGGACCTAAATTCATTTATGTACACAATGACATGGTGGCGGAAATCAGGACACGTGGAAACCAGCATAAGCTGACACTAGAGTCTGCATACCGTAATTATGATAAGGTTGCAGTAGTTACGCAGGATATTGTTCCGGCAACAGTAGAGATTAGCGGGAAGGAAGAGAATATAGTGGTAGTAAACAACTGCCATGCACATCTGGATATCCGCAAGCGTGCTGAACAGCCTGTGGCATTTGATCCGAATACAGCCTGCAATGTAAGTTTTGATGAAGTAATGGATGTCTTAAACAGTGACTGTAAGAAATTCATTACCATTGGACGGTATTCACCTGAAAAGGGACATCAGATGTTAATGGAATCCTTTGAAGAGTTTACACAAGAATATCCAGACACTGTATTAATCATTATTGGTGGACATGGAGTTCTTTGGAAAGAAACGATGAAATACGCCAGCAAGTCAAAGGCGAAGATTATTACGATTAAAGCTATGAGTAACCCTATGCCGCTTTTAAAACGCTGTGATTTATTCATTCTTTCTTCTGTTTACGAAGGTCTGGGACTTACAATGCTAGAAGCAGATGCATTAGGCATTCCAAGCATGTCAACGGATATTGTTGGGCCACAGGGCTTTATGAGAGAGTTCGGCGGTTATCTGGTAGAACCAAGCCAGGCAGGACTAGTAGGCGGAATGAAGGCGTTTATGAATGGAACTGTAAAAGCCATGAATGTTGATTATGAACAATATAACCAAAGAGCGGTTGCACAGTTTGAGAGCTTATTTGACTAAAGGATTAAGATGATGGGAAAGAGGTTACTATGAAAATTGGTATTGTAACATTTAACAGTGCACACAACTACGGTGCGGTATTACAGGCGTGGGCACTGCAAGAGTATTTAAAAAGCGAGGGGCATGAGCCTTCTGTTATAAATTACAGAATCTTTGATATTGATAAATTATACCGTTTATACAAGCCTAGAAATCCATACAAAAAGGCGGTTTTCAATAAGGCAGTGCATAAGGCACAGGATTTGAAAGCATATACCCGTGATAAAGATAAATTCAAAAGACACCATGCATTTGAGCATTTTATCAATCACACATTAAATACAACACAGCCTCCAGTGTACAATTTTGCACAGTTATCGAAAGCAGAATTTGACTTTGATGCCATGATTGCAGGCAGTGACCAGATCTGGAATGGTGTATTTACCAAGATGAATCCAGGCTATTTCCTGAATTTTGGCAAGCCAGAAGTAAAACGTATTTCCTATGCGGCTAGTATTGGCAAAGATGAAATCTCAGATGTAGAAGCACTTCAGTTCCAGAAATATATTCATAACTTTGATTATGTTTCGGTACGTGAACAAAAGGCGAAAGAACAGGTACTTCGTTTTATTGACGATGAAGTAGAAGTGGTATGTGATCCAACCTTATTGCTTCCTAGAAGCAAATATGATGAGCTGAAAAAAGATCCAAAGATAAAACAGGAATACATTTATGTGCATAATGTCCATTTGGTTAAAGTGGATGAGCGTCTGAATGCAATGGCAGAAGAACTTTCCAAGAGAACAGGTCTTCCGATTGTTCATAATAGGCCAGATTATTCCTTTGAAAATGAGTGTGGAAAGTTTCTTGATGGTGGCCCGGAAGAATTCCTAGGCTGGATTGCCAATGCAAGATATGTAGTTGCAAATTCATTCCACGCAACGGTATTTTCCATGATTTACCATAGAGAGTTTATTACGATTCCCCATTTCCAGAATCCAGACCGTATGAGATTCTTCTTAGGAGAATTGGGAATCGGCAGTCATCTGCTGGGTACACCGGAGGAATTGCCAGAGGATTTAAGGGAACTTGCAATTGATTATGATAAGGTGGAAGAAAGACGGAATCATATGGCGGGCAGTTCCAAAGCATTTTTAAAGAAAGCACTTGCAGGACCTAGAAGGACAGGAGAACAGGCAGAACGCAAGACATACTTTGATTTCCCAGATCCATTTACCTGTTATGGATGCCGTGCCTGTGAAATTGTCTGTCCAGCCAATGCCATTACAATGGAAGCAGATAAAGAAGGCTTTATATATCCAGAGATCCACAGTGACAAGTGCAAGGAATGTGGAGACTGCCAGAAAGTCTGTATCTACAAGCATCCATCTTTGTTTAATGATCAGGAGAAAGAGGAGAGGAGAATCTTTGCTGCTTACAATAAAGATGTGGCTACTAAGATTACAAGTTCGGCAGGTGGCGTGTTCTCAGCTCTTGCCAATAAAGTAATTGAGGAAAACGGTAAGGTTTCAGGTGTCCGTCTAAAAGACGATAATCAGGGAGAATATGCGGTTGCAGGCAATAGAAAAGAAGCAGCAGCATTCCGTGATGCCAAATATGTGACTCCAGAAAGTGCTGGAATCAAGCAGGAAGTAAAAGAACTGTTAGAAAAAGGCCAGATGGTATTGTATAGTGGAAATCCTTGTGAAATTGCAGGATTAAAAGCTTATCTTGGAAAAGAGTATGAGAATTTATATACGGTTGATATGTTATGTACAGGTTTTGCTTCACCAGAAGTGTATACACAGTATATGAACCAGCTGGAAGAACAGTATCATTCCAAAATCGAAAGCATAGAATTTGATAATAAATTCCGTGGCAAGACAAAAGGCTATCTGATCGTGAAATTTGAATCTGGTGAGATTTTCTTACAAGAGACGAGAAAGAATGATTATATGAATGCTTATAAAAATAATAATATCCAGCGTCCATCCTGTTATTCCTGTGAATTTATGGAAGGTACAAAGAGCGTGTCTGATATTACCCTTGGCAGATATAAAAATGCGGCGGTGAATTGCCCAGAGATGAACGATGAGTTCGGCACATCTTATGTACAAGTAAATACTAGAAAAGGCATGGAACTCTGGAATAAGGCAAATGGCGACTTAATTTTTGAAGAGACAGACAAGGACAGCTTCCCAGACTTTTCTGTAAAACATCCAATTAAATTGACAATGCAGAGAAGCCAGCTTATGAATCAGATCGGGGAGGCTGACATTATGAAGATTTTAGCGGCATTTAATTCTACCAAGAAAAAAAGAAGAAGAAGAAAACGCTAGATTTTTCATAGTCCGGAAATGGGGAAAATGATGAAAGTGAATTTGGTAACTAGTTTAGATAGAAAAGATGTATTAGAGTGCCTTCGTCTATGGAGCCTGCAAAGAACACTTGCAAAACGTGATTTGGAAGTGCAGATTTTAGATATAGAAGAAAAAACCAATATGGGGAGAAGTGAGGCGGAAGCATTTGGGGAACTCTTTCCTAATTATAAAAGAATTGCTTCCCGTCAAGAACTTGAGGAGGCTCTGGAGGAAGAAAGCCTGGTTTTTGTAACAGGCGTAAAGGCATGGAAATCCAGACATGCAGGTGCTGCCAAAAAAGCACTTATGTTAAAGGGTATTGATATAGAAAAATATGCATACAATGTAGGTATGGATTCTTCTGAATATGGGTTAATTGAGAAAGGTCCAATTAAGAAGCTGATTCAGGAGTTTAAATCCATATCTGTAAGCAAGCCAGAGGATCAGAAGTATTTAGCCGGTTTATATGTGAAGGAGATTCCGCTTTTATGTGACAATACCCTTCTTCTTCGGACCAATGAATATAATTTGATTTTAAAAAAATATAACTCCATCCGAGATTACATTTTGTTAGATACCAGAAAGAAGGATCCGAAACTGATTGAATTAGCCAAAAAGGTCAAAAGAGATACTGGATTAAGGGTAATCACGTTAGATGGTGGATTTGCGTTGAAACATGGTTTTCAGGGGGAAACCATTAAAACTTCACAGAAATTCCTAGGAGTAGTTAAGGGCGCAAAATATGTCATTACGGATAATGAACGAAGCGTTATGTTTTCAATGATTTATAAAAGACCTTTTTTGTATGTAAACGAAAATGCAGAAGGTCAGGAATGGCTTGCAAAACTCCTTAAGGATGTGAAATTAAAAGGAAACATGTTGGCGAATGCAGATGAGTATCAGGGAATAGAACAGTTTAAGCTATATAATGGCTATGCATTGCATAAACGTCTTTCAGAGCAGAAAAAGGGAGCATATGCCCATTTAGACATGCTGACAGGTGTAGAACCAAAGAAAGATGAATTTGTTGATGCACCAACAGATATTTTGAAGAAGGATTGCTGTGGCTGTTATGCCTGTGCAGAAGTCTGTCCTGTAACAGCTATTCAAATGACACCAGACAAAAGGGGACATTATTTTCCTGTTGTGGATAAAGATACTTGTATTTCCTGTGGATTGTGTAAAAAGAGCTGTGTCATACAACAGCCTCGACTTGCAGGGAAAGAGGAAACATATCCGAAAGCAATTGCCGCATACCATAAGGAACTGGATACGAGAAAGGGAAGCACTTCAGGTGCTATGTTTCCTGGATTTGCCAGACATATTATTGAAGACAAGCATGGTTACGTTGCTGGAGCAAAATATGATGAAGATATGAATGTAGTATCTGACGTTGCCAATACAATGGAAGGTGTAAAAGCATTCTATGGTTCTAAATACTGTAAGAGTCTGTTAGATGGAAGCTATAAGCGAATCAAGGAACTGCTTGATCAGGGGGAATATGTATTATTCTCAGGTCTTCCTTGCGAGTGTTCCGCACTTCGTGCTTTCTTAAGAAAGGACTACGAAAAACTGTTCATATGTGAAATTATCTGCCATGCAGGCCCATCTGCAAAGGTATTTAAAGCATATGTGAAGTATTTGGAAGATAAGTTTGGTTCCAAAGTAACCAATGTGACCTTCCGGCAGAAGAAAAATGGCTGGCAGGCACATCAGACCAGCATGGTCGTTGAGTTTCAAGACAGGGAACCATTACGGGTGGTGAATCGTTCCAATAATTATTACAGGATTTTTGCGAATGATTATATTGCCAGAGAAAGCTGTACCAGCTGCCGTTTTACTTATTTAAACAGGGCAGGAGACGTAACAATCGGTGATTTCTGGGGTATTCAGGAGATTCATCCGGAAATGTATGATAATCAGGGAGCTAGTTTTGTATTAATTAATAATAAACGAGGCCAGGAACTTTGGGACATGGCAAAAGATGAGTTTATATGGATTGACAGCAGTGTAGAAAAGATATTTAAAAAGAACCATAGAGAACCCATTTCCTATAAAATGGATAGTGATGAATTTTTCCATAGAATGGAAAAGGGAGAGGATATCAATCAGTTACTTGAGGAATTTAATGATCTGAAGAAGTAGATGGAGATAACTATGAATAAATATTTTAAAAACTTTTTGAAATACAGGCATTTGTTAGGTGAGTTAGTAAAAAAAGATATTAAATTAAAATACAGACGTTCTTATCTGGGAATCCTTTGGACGCTGATTGAGCCGCTTTTAACAATGATTGTATTAAGTACTGTGTTTGGAAGCTTATATGGAAGAACGGATAAAACATTTCCGGTATATGTATTGACAGGGCGTCTTTTATATGCTTATTTTGCAAATTCAACCAAGGCATGTATGAGATCCATTCGGAGCCATAGTGGAATGATTAAGAAAGTATATGTACCAAAATACATTTATCCGTTATCTAGCGTATGTTCCAATTATGTGACATTTTTAATTTCACTGATTGTGCTAGTAGCTGTAAGTATTGTATTAAAGGTAAATATATCCTATTATATTTTGTTTTCTGTTGTGCCATTAATTTTGCTTTTTGTAATGGCTTATGGAGTGGGAATGATTTTGGCAACCATGTCCGTATTTTTCCGTGACTTAGAATATCTGTGGGGCGTTGCATTGATGATTATCATGTATACATCTGCCATTTTCTATCCAGTAGAAAGATTATATAAAACTGGGAAGGGCTGGATTTTAGAGCTGAATCCGATTTATAATCTGATTTCTTTATTCCGTTGTGCAGTATTTAGCACACCGATTGAAGTAAGACATATTTTATATGCATGTGTGTTCAGCTTTGGTACCTTGTTCATTGGCATGCTGATGTTCTATAAGAAACAGGATAAGTTTATACTTTACGTGTAAAGTTCTTTATGTATAAAGTTCTTTATGTATAAAGTTCTTTATGTATAAAGTTCTTTATGTATAAAGTTCTTTACGTGTAAAGAAGATGCAGAGAAACGTAGTTCTTGAAAATGGAGGTACATGGTGAGTAAAGTAGCTGTTGATGTGAATCATGTCACGATGCGTTATAATATTAGTTCGCAAAAAGTAGATAACTTAAAAGAATATTTTATCAAGTTTATTAAAAAGGAAATTATGTACAATGAATTTCTTGCCCTGGATGATGTTACTTTTCAGTTAAATAAAGGAGACCGGCTTGGCATCTTAGGTTTAAATGGTGCTGGCAAGAGTACTCTTTTGAAAGTAATTGCGGGTGTTCAGAAACCATCAGAGGGTTCTGTAACAGTAAGAGGCAAGATTGTACCATTACTGGAACTTGGAGCAGGATTTGATAAAGAATACACTGGAGCAGAGAATATTTATCTGTATGGAACGGTGCTTGGGTATTCAAAAGATTTTATTCGTGAAAAATATGATGAAATTGTAGAGTTCTCAGAACTAGGGGATTTTATCAATGTTCCAGTAAAAAATTATTCTTCCGGGATGAAATCCCGTTTAGGATTTGCAATAGCAACTGTGGTACAGCCAGATGTTTTGATTCTAGATGAAGTGCTTGCAGTAGGAGATGCAAAATTCCGTAAAAAATGTGAGGCAAAGATTCAAGCAATGTTTGATAGTGGAGTTACAGTGCTATTTGTGTCACATTCCTTGCCACAGGTAAAACGTATCTGTAATAAAGGAATAATATTAGAGCATGGCAAGTTAATTGCCATTGGAGAGATTGAAGACGTTGCTGCCGTTTATACAGAAAAAACCAGATAGAGATGAAAAAAGAGATACACAAAACAGGATGTGTATCTCTTTTTGGATTAGCAAATTCACGATTGCTTTCTCTTCCTAGCTTGCCGTAATCGTGATAGGAAGATTTAAAAGTCTCTGGTTATTCATATCCATGATATAGTTATCAGCTAAAGGCTTAAGCTGGATAAGCTGTCCTTTTGTCAAAGTTTCTTTTAATGTAAGTATTATCTGATTGGATTTTATTTTGCTGTCTTCTACAGTGAGTGCATTGCCATTGACCGTAACAGTATAATTAGCGTTATGAGGATTCCCTGTTCTTAAAGAAACTGGGAAATCAAGCGTAATGGTTTTGCCAGTAGCAGAGGCCTTTAGGCTAGATGGTTCTAATGCCTGGTTATTGGTTAAAATAATCATTATGCTATAAGGTTCCATAGCAGAATATGCATTTTTATATCCCTTAATATTTGAAATTTTTATTGGATAAGGTGCGTTAGCAGTAATGGGATCAGGAGCTACCGTAAGTTTTACAACGGAAGGACAGCCATAGGAATTGGAAACAAGCTGTGCAGACTGAACCGTTACACCTGAAATGCTATAATTTGCTTTATTCTCAGCAGAAACATTATCAAGCATGTTGTCAAAGGTTATGTAGATATACTGATTCGCATTCCCTGCCAGCTGAATGGCAGATGGGGCTGGCAATGCAGCAGTTTCCCCCACTTCTTTGGTTACAGTAATAGTTTGTGAACCATTGTAATTGTAATATCCATCCAAAACCATAAAATCAGGAAGTGTAAAGGAATAGGTTGCAAGGTCTGTAAAGGTATTAGTGAAAGTAAGTGTTACAATGTTCTGGGAAGCTTCCGCCGTATAATTGTAGCTGGTTTCGGCTCCGATAATGCCATCTAACATGCTCTTTCCACTAATCTTGCCATTAGAAGCAAGAAGGGTTACTGGTTCATTAAAGGTTAAAGTAAGTACAGTAGAAGAAGAGGAATTCCCCTTTTTGGTAGTAAAGCTGCTAGAAGTAACCGCTGGTATTGCACAAGCAGTACCAAAGTTTATTGTCCGCTGCATAGAGGTGGCAGTAGCTCCAGCATTGTAGGCACTATAATTGTACAATACTGCAGAAACAGAAGTCTTTGTATTAAGCAGGCCAGTATCAAGAATCTGGTAAATGACTTCTTTTTTATTAAATTTATTTACCTCACCATTTAGCATAACATTGTTGACAAGAGCATATCCAGGAATCTGAATCGATTTATCAAAAACAGCGACAACACTGTTTCCATTGCGATAGAGATTCTGTAGCTGGGCTTGCCCAGTAGAAGTAGTGTTGGTATAAATGGCAGCGATTAAAGGATAAGGATTGGTTGGGTTATTTGCCAAATCCACAATTCCATATAATGTTAAACTGATTCCAGCATTCTGATCCACTGGTGAAAGTCCTGTCAGATCTAGCAGGATTGATTTTTGGTCCTCTGAAAGCTTGTAATTGCCAGTTGTAGTAAATGCTGCTGGATTTACAAGGGTTTTGCCATCTGAACGTTTTGCATCTTTTGCTACTAAATTGGTGATGGAAACAGGTTCATTAAAGTTTAAGGATACAATTAATCCTGTATCATCCACAGTACATCCTAAATAGGTAGGACCAACGGTATCCTTTAATGTCCTGCTTTCTGAAAATGGTGTCAAAGGATAGCCGGACATAGATTTTATGGTTTTGCCTAATGAGATAGTATAAACACCGTTAAATGCATTTTGGCTATGGATGGTTAGGATTTTTTGGTCTTCTGAAATGCTTCCTGTTAGAGTGCCTAACTGGCTGGCTTTGCTATCACCTTGAATTGCAATAGCAGGAAGCAGTTTGGTATTTGCCAGCAGGGTAGAAGGATCCATAGCCTGATTAAAGGTAATAAGCAATTCATGACTGCTGAGTAAACCACAATCTACTACAGTTACAGATGGTTTTTTAATAAACAGATGAATGGACTGTTTTTTGGTATTCTCTGGTGCAGCTGCTTTTTCAGCTGTAGCACCACAGCAGGCAGTTAAAGTTGTGTAGCCAGCTTTTTTTGGAGTGACAAGGCCTGTTTTTTCATTTACATCAGCCTTTGTGGTATCTTTTAGATAGAAGCGGATTACATCAGTGGATGAGCTTTTACTAGAAGATGAAATTGTTCGGGCATTGAAATCATAGGTGGTGCCTAGCTCAATTATGTGGGCATCGTATTCTTCATCAATGACGGCATTAGTAAATTCAACAGCCTTTGCTGGAACTTTTACAGTTACTTTACATGTGAGTTTTTTTACTAGGGTGCCTTTTTTGGCAGTACAGGTAATGGTAACAGAACCTTTCTTTTTCGCTGTAACAATTCCTTTAGAAGAAACACTGGCGATAGCAGAGCTGGAAGACTT
The DNA here is from genome assembly GCF_900111595.1 of [Clostridium] polysaccharolyticum. GTDB lineage: Bacteria > Bacillota > Clostridia > Lachnospirales > Lachnospiraceae > Clostridium_AI > Clostridium_AI polysaccharolyticum. The sequence continues at coordinate 208,922 of NZ_FOHN01000003.1, forward strand.
CCATGTTGCCTTTGTTCCTCGAGGTGCAGTTAAGGTTAAAGTGCATTTTTTACCAACTCCGTTTAAAGTGCGGCTACTGGCATTTAGTTTATATGTAGCTGCAGCATTTAACGGGGTAACCGTAATGCACATGATGAAAACTAAACATAGTGATAAGAATAGACAAAATCTTTTTTTCATTATACTCCTCCTTTTTAACTTTGCATTATATTTCCGTATCCATTTTACTATAAAATTCCTATAAGTAAAAGAGAGAAGTAAAAATATACAGATATATACCAGTAAAGAACTAGACAGATAAAAGGATAGAAAATTTTTATCTGTCTAGCAGAATCGGTAAATAAAAATTCTGGACTATTTATCATTAATATTTTTATAGCACCAGAACCAGTCAGCACAGTCAAGACCTAAAGATTCCTGGTTATCTTCACGTACCAGCAGGCTGGAATAGTCTTTTGGAGCAGGAACAAGCACAGCCTCTCCTGGTTCCCAGTTGGCAGGAGTAACCACGTTGTATTTATCAGTTGTCTGTAGTGCTGTAAGCAGACGAAGAATTTCTGGAATATTTCTTCCGTTAGTAAGAGGATAAATAAGAATTGCACGGATCTTCTGTTCAGGGTCAATAAGAAATACGTTTCGGACGGTTTCTGTGCTGCTTACATCATCAGCTATCATGCCGTAAGCTTTTGCTATGTCACCGACACGATCTGCAATAATTGGAAATGGGACAGTAACTCCAGTTGTTTCAAAGATTGCACGGACCCAGGCAAGATGGGAAGGATTGCTGTCAATGCTGATGCCAAGTAATTGCGCATTTCGTGCTTCAAATTCCTTTGCCATAGTTGCAAATGCAAGAAACTCAGTAGAACAGACAGGAGTAAAATCTCCTGGATGAGAAAAGAATACAACCCATTTTCCTTTGTAATCGGACATCTTAAGATCACCTTGAGTAGTTACAGCGGTAAAATCTGGAGCCTTCTGGCCGATGCTTAATGATTTTCTTTCCATACACGAACTCCTTTTGGTTAAAATAAACACTTTATTGTATGCGGCTTCTGAAAAATGTGGTACAATTTAATTGTAGTTATTATTTATTTAGGGGGTAATTAATATGACATATGAAGAACAGAAAGCAGCAATAAAACTAGCGATTGAGGCATTCGCTTCAGTGCCATGTGGTGAAATTCTGCCTTCCGTATGGAAAGTACCTGAGGGATATGTATTGGAAAAATATACATTGCACCATGTGCCAACGGAGCACTTAATTCCACCCAAAAGCAATGGAAAGGTAATTTATCTTTTACACGGAGGAGGATTTGTGACTGCTTTAAGCGATATGTATCGGGAGGCAGCAGTCCATTATTCTAAAATGGCAGGAGATGCAGAGATATTTATGATAGATTATCGTATAGCACCAACAGATCAGGCACCAGCGGCATTAGAAGATGCTGTTTTAGTTTATCAATGGATTTTAGAGAAGGGATACCATGCAGAAGATATTGTATTCGTAGGAGATTCTGCAGGTGGTAACCTCGTTTTGACTACAACGCTTTTCTTAAAAGATAATTCAATTCCTTTACCTAAAGGCATTATAGCACTATCACCTTGGACATGCATCCAGTCTACATACCCATCTATGACAGAAAACAGAGAGAAAGATTTATTACTCGGTACAAATGGATTAAAAATCGCATCTGAAGTATATAATTCCAGATATTTTCAAAATAGTGACTTAAAAGATGCTTACAATTCTCCAGCATATGGAGACTATACGGGATTTCCAAGTCTGCTTATTATAGCAGGAAGTTACGAGGTATTACGAGACGATTCTAGTGCAGTTGCAGAAGCGGCAAAAAAAGCAGGAGTAGATGTAAAGCACATTATTTATGAAGGGCAGTCCCATGCATTTCCATTATCTTTGGCAGAAGAAGAGGCAAGTAAAAAGGCATGGAAAGAGATGCAGTTATTTATGAATAAAGTATTTCAATAAAGTACTTAAGGAGGACTACTTATGACGTATGAACAGCAAAAGCAGTTTGTGAATGTTTTAGTTGAAAACTTGTCAAAAATAGAAGCAGGAGTATTTATCCCATCTGACTGGAAGCCTACAGATGATTTTATACTAGAAAGGACAACGGAAGGGATTGTACCTGTAGAACATCTGATACCAAAAAACAAAAATGGAAAAGTAATTTATCATCTTCATGGGGGAGGATATATTGCACCATTATTGGACTTATACCGTGAAGTTGCGGTACAGTATTCTCAGATTGCTGGTGGTGCGGAAGTGTTTAGCATAGATTATCGTCTGGCACCGACACATAAGGCACCAAGTGCATTAGAAGATTCTTTGTCTGTGTATAAGTGGATACTGGAGCAAGGATATAATCCAGAGAATATTGTGTTTATAGGAGATTCAGCAGGTGGCAATCTTGTATTGACAACTATGCTCTATTTACGAGATAATAAGCTGCCATTGCCAAAGGGAGCGATTATAATATCTCCGTGGGCATGTATTGAGACAAAAGCAGGTTCTAGGGAAGAAAATAAGTACAATGACCTTATATTAGGTATTAATGATAAGTTTATATACGACGAAGTAATGGCCTCCAGATATTTTAAGGAAGAAAACTTGAAAGAACCTTATGTATCACCAGTTTATGCTGATTATACAGGCTTTCCCAAATTGCTGATACAAAGTGGTTCATTTGAAATATTGAAAGATGACGCTTTGATGGTAGCTGAAGCTGCAAGAAAAGCAGGTGTAGATGTTACACATACAATTTACAAAGGACAGTCACATGATTTTCAGATATTTGTGCCAGATCTGGAAGAAACAAAAGCAGCATGGATAGAAATGAAGAACTTTATACAAGAAGTTTTTGACGGATAAATTTAAGAAAGAAACCCACCCCTATGAAAGGCGGTGGGTTTCTATTATATGCCGGATTGTCTGATATAAAAATGGTTTGTATTCTTCAATTGTAGCTGGTTCGTTGTATAGAATCGGACTGTAGCAGGTGGAACCGACTAGTTCAATAATGGTATACAGCATAATTTCAGCATTCTGAAATGTATAGCCAGAGTTTTTTATTAATGCAGCATAAGCATCAAAGAAATTAATTTCATCGGCATCTTTTTTGGTAATAATAGAACTTTTAAAAACTCCCCAGCTTAGGTTTTTTGAAATAAAGTTCAATAAAACCTTATTTTCCGAAAGCTGGTTTAAAATATGATCTATAATAAAAATAATCCGGTCAGACACTTCCGTCAGATCTGCCTCTTTATGCATTGCTTCCTTAGCACTGTGAAATAGCTGGCTTGCTTTATGAGAAATCAGTTTGTTACGAATATCGTATTTATCAGTAAAGTAGAGATAAAAGGTACCCTTTGCAACACCTGCTTTTTCAACAATGTCGGCGATAGAAGTTTTGTGTATGCCTTTTGTTGTAAATAATTCAAAAGCTGTACTTAAAAGAGCATCTTTCTTTTCCTTCTTTTTTCGCTCTACCTTTCCCATAGTAAACATCCTTTCATTCAGGTTTAGAAGATTAGTTTTTTGATCTAAGTTCCTCTTCTATTATAAGAAGTTCCTTTCTGTAAAGTCAATGTAAAATATAAAATTATGATTTATTATTGAATGAAAACAATAGGTGGGATATAATAAAAGAATTGAGATTTGTAATGGAGGTAAGAAAATGAAGGGCATAATTTTAGCGGGAGGCTTAGGAACCAGGCTGTATCCCCTTACAAAAGCAGTTTCCAAACAGATTCTTCCAGTGTATGATAAACCTATGATTTATTATCCACTGTCTACATTGATGCTGTCAGGAATAAAAGAAATATTGATTATTTCAACAGAACGTGATCTGCCATGTTTTGAACAGCTTTTAGGAACAGGGGAACCATATGGGCTGTCAATTTCATACAAAATTCAAAAAGAACCAAATGGTCTGGCAGAAGCTTTTATCTTAGGAGAAGAGTTTATTGGAAATGATTCGGTCTGTTTGATTTTGGGGGACAATATTTTTTATGGCAGAAGTTTTTCCAGTACTTTGAAAAGATGTGCAGAATTGAAGGAAGGCGCAGTTGTTTTTGGATATCTGGTTCGAGATCCAAGAGCTTATGGAGTCGTAGAATTTGATAAAGAAGGAAAAGCGATTTCTATTGAAGAAAAGCCAGAGAATCCAAAATCCAAGTATGCAGTTCCAGGATTGTATTTTTATGATAATCAGGTAATTGAAATTGCAAAAAGCATAAAACCGTCTGCCCGTGGCGAACTGGAAATTACTGCTGTAAACAATGCGTATATGGAAAAGGGACAGCTGTATGTAGAAAAGATGGGAAGAGGATTGGCATGGTTAGATACGGGAAGCCATGATTCTCTTTTAGATGCTTCTAATTATGTTGCATCTATTCAGAAAAGACAAGGGCTATATATTTCCTGTATTGAGGAAATTGCATATAAAAAGGGATTTATTACGAAAGAACAGCTGATTAAGCTGGCACAGCCATTGCTTAAGACCGAATATGGAAAATATTTAATGGATATTGCCCAGGATTTGATATAGAGGAGGACAAAAGAATGAATAACTTTACATTTGAAAAATGCGGAGACATTGAAGGATTATATGAAATTACGCCAAAGGTATTTGGTGATGCAAGAGGATACAATATTGTCTCTTATGAATATGAGCAGTTTAAAGAAGCTGGCCTGGATATGGTATTTGTACAGGACAATCAAAGTGCATCCAAAAAAGGGGTATTAAGAGGCCTTCATTACCAGAAAGAACATATGCAGGGAAAATTAGTGCGTGTAGTAAGCGGAAAAGTATTTGATGTTGCAGTTGATATCAGAAAAGATTCAAAGACTTATGGAAAATGGTATGGCATTGTGCTAGACAGTGAAAAGAAAAATATGTTCTATATTCCAGAAGGATTTGCACATGGCTTTTTGGTATTATCGGATTATGCTGAGTTTTTATATAAATTAACAGATTATTATCACCCAGAAGAAGAAGCAGGGTACATGTGGAATGATCCAGCAATCGGAATTGAGTGGCCTGAGATTGATGCAGAAGTAATTTTGTCTGAGAAAGATGGAAAATACGCTCCATTTACAAAATAGGAAACATATGAATATTAAGCAGGAGGTAGTTTCGTGAAAGTTATGCTAACGGGTGCCAATGGGCAGTTAGGACGTGCTTTGCAGGAATTATTGCAGCAGGAGCCTGAGGTAACAGTTTTTGCAACGGCAAGCAAGACATCTGCTTTGGAAGCACCATTTCCAGTTACTGTACTGGATATTACAGACAAGGAAGCGGTCCGTTCCGTGGTGCTGGAAGAAGCACCAGATATTATTATAAATTGTGCTGCCTATACCAAGGTGGATCAGTGTGAAACAGATGAAGAAAATGCGGCAAAGGTAAATGAAGATGGGCCAAGGTATCTTGCAAGAGCAGCAAAGCTTGTAGATGCTAAGCTGGTTCAAGTGTCTACGGATTATGTATTTGATGGAAAGTCGGAAAAACCGTATGTTGAAACAGATGAGACAAACCCTGTAAGTGCCTATGGCCGTACAAAGCTAGCTGGTGAAAAAGCTGTTATGGAAGAATGGGATAAAGTATTTATTGTCCGGACAGCATGGTTATACGGAGATGGCAAGAACTTTGTTAAAACAATGCTTAATCTTTCTAAAACACATAAAGAGCTTAGTGTGGTAATGGATCAGCATGGAACACCAACAACAGCTATAGAACTGGCAAAGATGATTTGGTTTATTGCACAGACTAGCCGTTATGGAATTTATCATGGAACATGTGAAGGCAGTACAACCTGGTATGAGTTTGCCAAGGAAATTTTTAACGTGTTTGGCAAAACAGTTCTTGTACATCCAGTTACCAGTAAAGAATATAATGCAGCTGCCAATCGGCCGGAGTATTCCGTTCTTTGCAACTGCAGATTAAATAAAGAGACAGATTATCGGATGAAAGAATGGAAAGAAGCATTGCAGGATTATGCAGAGTGGTTCCAGAAAAAGGGAGGAAAGTAGCATGAAGACTTATTTGGTAACAGGCGGCGCTGGATTTATTGGAGCCAATTTTATTGAATACTTATTTGAAACGAAAAAAGAAGCTGTAAAAGTGATTAATGTAGATGCATTAACGTATTCAGGAAATCTTGAAAATCTAAAGAGGGTAGAAGACAATCCTAACTATATTTTTGTAAAAGCAGACATTTGCGATAAAGCAGCCATTGAACAGATATTTGCTGGCCACGATGTGGACTATGTAGTACATTTTGCAGCAGAAACACACGTGGACAGAAGTATCCGTAATCCAGAAGTATTTGCAAAGACCAATGTAATGGGCACCTTGAATCTGTTAAATGCAGCAAAGAATGCATGGGAGACAGAAGATGGTTATAAAGAAGGGAAAAAATATCTTCAGGTTTCAACAGATGAGGTATATGGTTCTTTAGAGGAAGGAAATACATTTTTCTATGAAACAACTCCTCTAGACCCGCATAGCCCATATTCTGCAAGTAAAGCATCAGCAGATATGCTTGTGAAATCTTATGCAGATACGTATCAGTTCCCAGTCAATATTACAAGATGCAGTAACAACTATGGTCCATACCAGTTCCCAGAAAAGTTAATTCCTCTTATGATTAATAATGCTTTATCTGGAAAGAAATTGCCGATTTACGGAGACGGGTTAAATGTAAGAGACTGGCTTTACGTAAAAGATCACGCCAAAGCTATTTCTATGGTAATTGATAATGGAAAACTAGGTGAAGTATACAACGTTGGTGGGCATAATGAAAAAACGAATATAGAGATAGTAACGATTATTTTAGATACATTGCAGGAAATCCTTCCAGCAGACGATGCCAGAAGGGCAGGTGTTACCAAAGAACTGATTACTTATGTTGCAGACAGAAAGGGACACGACAGAAGATATGCAATTGCGCCTGATAAAATTAAAGAGGACATTGGCTGGTATCCGGAAACAAAATTTGAGGATGGCATCCGTTTGACGATTCAGTGGTATTTAAAGCATCAGCAATGGATGGAGAACATTACCTCAGGACAATATCAGGAATACTATAAGGAAATGTATTCTATATAATGAAAGATTTTTATTTTAGTTTAAATGCTACCATGCCAGTATTTGTATTAATGCTGGCTGGCTGGTGTTTTGGAAAAACAGGAATGCTGACACAGGAGTTTGTCCGCATTAGCAATAAATTTGTATTTAAGGTTGCGTTGCCGCTTTTATTATTTCGGGACATTGCAACAGTCAATATCCGTGATATATTTGATATTCGTTTTGTTTTATTCTGTATGATTAGCACTTCTATTGCATTTTTTGGAATATGGGGGCTAGCCTGTGTTTTTCTAAAGGAGAAAACATCCATTGGATCGTTTGTACAAGGCTCATTTCGAGGAAGTGCAGCTATTCTAGGAGTTGCTTTTATTCAAAATATGTATGGCAATTCTGGAATGGCACCTATGATGATTATAGGTGCAGTTCCGTTATTCAATATTTATTCGGTTATTGTACTGACATTTGGAGGAAACTTCCAGCAAGATGACCGTAAAAATGGCATACAAAAGGCTTTTTTTAATATTTTAAAAAATCCAATTATTATAGGAATCTTTTTAGGCATGATTGGTTCTTTGCTACATATATATGAAAAATTGCCACCGATTGTAGAAAAACCTATGGCAAATATGGGAAGTATGGCCTCTACTTTGGGATTGCTGGCTATTGGAGCTGGATTTGAAACGGGAAAAGCATTAGAGAAAGTAAAACCAGTTATATGGGCAACTTTCTTAAAATTAGTAGGCCTGCCTCTTATATTTATGCCAGCAGCAGTAGCACTTGGATTTCGGAATCATGATTTAATAGCATTTCTGATTATGTTAGGAGCTCCAACAACGGTTACTAGTTACATTATGTCTGTTAATATGAACAACGATGGTGTTCTTGCCTCTGGAATTGTTGTATTATCCACGCTTCTATCCTCTATTACATTAACAGGGGGGATTTATATCTTGAGAGTAACAGGCTTGATTTAATCTATGCTTGTGATGAGAAACAATGTAAAGGATGTATTTTCTTTATGTAAACAAAGTGAGAATTCCAATAGGAATCAATGTTCCTGTGGGAATTCTCACTTTATTTGCATGCTTATGTTATCTCGGCTTTTACTGCTGAGATGCATATTATTCTTTGACAACTTCAATGTAACATCGGTCATAGGTACCATTGGCAATACTGGCATATACGTAGGCACTTCCTTCACCAACTGCTGTGACAACACCTCTTGAACTTACAGTTACAACATTCGGCCTGGTTGATATATAAGTTGGTGTTTCGCATGTTATAGATGGTTTTAAATCCTTTTTCAGACTTACTTTGTCGTCTACGGACAATTTCAGCTTGCCATCAATTAGTTTTACACTAAGAGCAGGAGGCGTAACCGTGACATCGCATTTTAGGGATGTTACAGTCTTAGAACCTTCTTTTACTGTAACAGTAACCGTTGCTTCGCCGACTTCATTGGCGACAATTTCGGCTTCTTTATCACTTGTCTTTTTTACCGTTATAATAGAAGAGTCATTAGACTTAAAACTGATCTTCTGTTTTCTGGTTGTACGATATACTTTTAAAGTGTATGTTTCATCCACAATGCAAGATTTGGACTTCACATTCAGTTTTATCTTTGATACATCATCATCTATCTCTACTTCAGATGCTTTTACCTTACAGACATGTTTATCCAGAACTGGATTTGGCAAAATGAAAAAGGCAAGAAATAGAACTGCACCAATGCTGAATTTCTTTACAAAAGAAGATAATTTCATGATTTGACCCCCTTTCTATATTAGTATACATCTTACTTTAGTATAACTAGTACATTTGTCAAAAAAGTGGCAGCTTAAGAAAAAGTTAAGAAAAAATATATATTTACAAATATTTTTTGATACTTGTGAAAAAGTCCAGAATTGATTATAATAATGTAATATAAATGTGGGAAATTACATGTATATGGAGGGATTATAGTGGGAGCCATATTAATAGCAGATGATAACGAGGATATTACAGATATCTTATCAACCTATGTTGAGAAAGAAGGATATGATCCTCTTATAGCAAAAGATGGGGCAGAAGCCATTGAATTATTTGAAAAACACACGCCACAGGCAATCCTTTTGGATGTTATGATGCCAAAGGAAGACGGTTATGAAGTGTGCCGGAAGATCCGAAGCAGATCCAATGTGCCGATTATTCTGATTACTGCCAGAGGAGAGGATTTTGAGAGGATTATGGGATTAGACATTGGGGCTGACGATTACATAGTAAAACCATTTAGTCCTAGTGAAGTCATGGCCCGCTTAAGAGCTGTTTTAAGAAGAGTAAATACAGGCAGTCCTAGCAAAAGCGGAAATCAGGTTTCAATTGCAGATTTGACAATTAATTTAGATGAATATGTTCTGACAATAAGAGGGCAGAAAATGTCATTGACCAAAAGAGAGATAGAAACCATGTGGACTCTTGCCAATAATCCCAATAAAGTTTTTACCAGAGATAATTTATTAGACAGTCTGTGGGGATTTGATTATTTTGGAGATTCAAGGACGGTTGATTCTCATATTAAAAGACTGCGTGCAAAACTGGATAAGGTAGAGCATCCGTTATGGTCTATTAAAACCATATGGGGTGTTGGTTATAAGTTTGATGTGAGTGAATAATGGAGAAAGGAATGGAAAAAACAGGACGAAGAGAAGGTGGAATTATAAAGCGTTTTTATCAGAAACTGCTATTCCAGCTATTTATGTATTTTGCATTAGTAGTCTGCATGTTTGCAATTCTGCTTGGTGTTATTTATATGAAACTCTATGAAGATAACACAATCCGGACATTTCGCAATGATTTAGTCAAGAAGTCAGAGCGTATTTCGCAAAATGTATCAAACTATGCCAAACTGAACGATTACAAAGGATTTTCATCTTATCTAGAAACTATGCAATCCCTATTTGATAAAAATGAGACAGATATTTATATTATTTCGAATGTAAATTCCCAAATCGCATTAAGCAGTTATTTTACAAGTTACAATACAGTATCGCAGATAGAGAGTCTTCCAAAAGCAATGTATAAAATAGTAATGCTTGCATTTGAAGGGAAGGTTGCGTCTAACAAAGGCTATATCCAGCTGTACCATCGGCAAAGTGTATGTGTAGCAGTACCTGTAAAGGACACTGGTGGAAATGTTACTGGTGCGGTAATGCTGGTATCAGCACCACAAGACCAGATGCTTCTTTATAATGGGCAACGTTATATCATAATCAGCAGTATTGCAGCACTAATTGTTTCTTTTGTAGTTTCAATATTTTTGGCAGGAAAATTTTCAAGGCCAATTTCTGCTATGAGAAAAGTTGCATTGCGGCTGTCGGAAGGTGATTATGAAGCAAAATCAGACATTCGTAACGGTGGAGAAATTGGTGAACTGGCATGTTCCATTGATGTTTTGTCGGATAAGTTAAAAGAAAATGAAGTAATAAGAAACAATATGGAACAGACTAGAAGAGATTTCTTTGCCAATGTCTCCCATGAACTTAGAACACCTATTACAGTCATGCGTGGGTATTCGGAAATGTTAGTTGATGGAGTGGTTTCAAAGGAAGAAAAGAAGCAGCAGTATTATGAAAGAATGTTAGGCGAATGTAAGTCAATGGAACGTCTAGTAGGAGATCTGCTTATTTTATCAAAAATGCAGAATCCGGATTTTCAGATTGAAAAAGAACCAGTAAATCTAATTCAGGTGTTTCACGATATTATTCGGGGGATACATGTTGTTGCTGCTAAGAAGCAGATTGAGATAGAATGCCTTCATACAGAAGAATGCATTATGATGATGGGAGATTACGATCGATTACGCCAGATGTTTTTGATTATACTGGATAATGCAGTTAAATTTTCCAATGAGCAGTCGCACATAAAAATTGAAATAGAAGTACATACTAACATTACAATAAAGATAACGGATCAGGGAATTGGCATTGCACAAGAAGAATTGCCGTATATCTTTGAGAAGTTTTATAAATCTAAATTAAAACAAAATGAGCAGGGTTCTGGCCTTGGCCTTGTGATTGCAAAGCAGATTGCAATGAAGCACGGAGGCGTAATAAATGTGGAAAGTGAACTGGGAAAAGGTTCCACATTTCAATTTGTCTTTGACAAGACATGTAACCAGATGCTATAATAGAACAAACAAAAGATTCCTGGGGTGTTCGACAATCTTGTATTTTGAACCTACATTTATTGAATTGGGATTCCTATATTAACAAGAGGATGCCAGGCCTCCGACTGGAGAGGAAGGCAGAGGCTTGTTTGCGGTTGCCCACCTAGCATTGGCTAGGCGTCAAAATCCAAGAACCGGCATTTTGGGAGAGTATATGATAATTAAGCAGTGCTTCGGCACTGCTTTTTTAATACATGAAGCGAAGAGAAATTCTGCTGTACTTCCATTTTCCAGCTTAACCTTGTATTTTTCCAGTAGAATACATATAATAAATCTTATATGAAAATAATCTTTAATGATTTGACAAAATAGAAAGGTAGGATCAATATGAAACGTGGCTTTTTGAAAGTTTGTGCTGCGACTCCAGACGTTCAGGTTGCAAATCCTAAATTTAATACAGAACAGATTTTAAAGATCGTAAAAGAAAAGGAAAAAGAAGGCGTAAAGCTTATTGTTTTCCCTGAACTATGCATGACAGCATATACTTGTGGTGATTTATTCTTACAAGACATTTTGCTAGAGGAAACCAAAAAGCAGCTTGTGTATCTTGCGAAAGAAACAAAAGACTGTGACAGTGTGATAGCAGTAGGTTTTCCAATGACAAAAGATGCAGTTCTTTATAATGCTGCGGCTGTTTTATTTCACGGGAAAGTAATCGGAATTGTTCCTAAAACCCATATTCCTAATTATTCTGAGTTTTACGAAGCACGTCATTTTGCAATCGGTAATAACATAACAGACCATGTTTATCTGGATGGACAAGAAGAGGCAATTCCTTTTGGTACCCGGCTTCTGTTCCGCTGTTCCAATATGAAAGATTTTATACTTGGTCTGGAAATCTGCGAAGATGTATGGGTAGCTGTACCGCCATCAGCCATGCACGTAAATGCAGGAGCAACTGTAATTGCCAATTTATCTGCAAGTGACGAAACAACGGGAAAAGCAAAATATCGCCGAAAACTCATTAGTGGGCAGTCTTCCAACTTGATATGTGCTTATATCTATGCAGACGAAGGAGAAGGAGAATCTACTTCTGATTTAGTTTACAGCGGACATAATATTATTGCTGAAAATGGTATCGTGTTAAAGGAATCGCAGCGATTTTTAAACGAGCAGATTGTAACAGAAATTGATTTACAGCATATCCAGAATGAACGAAGAAGAATCTCTACCTATCTTGTAGAAGATGAGTCAAAACAAGGTTATACGTTTATAGATTTTGCATTTTCTAAAGTGGAGGAAGTGAAGCTTACAAGAAAGTACCGTCAGACACCATTTGTACCCAGCAGCAAACACGAACAGGAAGAGCGTTGCAACGAAATCCTTCTGTTACAGGCAATGGGACTGAAGAAAAGGTTACAGCATACACATTGTAAAAGTGCAGTTATTGGTATTTCTGGTGGATTGGATTCTACTTTAGCCTTATTAGTAACAGCTTTGGCGTTTGATAAAGCAGGACTAGACAGAAAAGACATCATCTGCGTGACCATGCCATGCTTTGGAACTACAGACAGAACATATACCAATGCGGTGGAATTAACCAGAGTACTAGGTGCAACATTAAAAGAGATTCCGATTCATGATGCAGTTGCTTTGCATTTAGAAAGTATTGGACATGACTTAGAGACACAGGATGTTACGTATGAAAATGGACAGGCACGTATGCGTACTCTTGTGCTTATGAACATTGCCAATATGCTTGGTGGCATGGTAATTGGAACAGGAGATTTATCGGAACTTGCGTTGGGATGGGCTACTTATAATGGAGATCATATGTCGATGTATGGGGTAAACTCTTCCGTACCAAAAACTCTTGTGCGTTATCTGGTAAAATACTATGCAGACACCACAGAGGATAAAAAACTTGCTAATATTTTAAATGAAGTACTAGATACACCAGTCAGTCCAGAACTGTTGCCGCCAAAGGATGGTGAGATTGCACAGAAGACAGAGGATATCGTTGGTCCTTATGAGTTACATGACTTTTTCTTATACTATATTTTACGTTTTGGCTATATGCCAGCTAAAATATTTTTCCTTGCGACAGAGGCATTTAAGGGAAAATATGATGGAAAGACCATTTACAAATGGCTGGCCAGCTTTTACCGAAGATTTTTTGCTCAGCAGTTTAAACGTTCCTGCTTGCCAGATGGTCCAAAAATTGGAAGTGTTGCAGTATCACCAAGAGGTGATTTAAGAATGCCAAGTGATGCAAGCGTGCAGATCTGGTTAGATGATTTAAAAACATTGGAGGCTGAATATGGAGTTTGATTTTGAAGATTTTATAGAAGAGATTAAGTTTCAAATGACGGAGTATGACTGTTTAACAGAAGATGATATTATGGAATGGGAAGAAAAAGCACGTGCCTGGGTTGATGAAAATCCAAAACAGCCTTACCTGAAATATAAATCATCCGATGATATCATAGTAAAATTAAAAAATGAAGATGCAGAAGTGGAAGTGCCACAGGAAATAGCAAGGTTATACTATCGTGCAGTAAGAGAGGATGCAGTGGAGAAATACTGGGACGATTTTAAGTTGATGTAGCCAATGAAAAAAAGTTCTATCGTAAAGCAGGAAGCTTAGCGGTAGAACTATTTCTTTAAATAAATATGTAAGGGAATCGTTAGGATACGGCATTCTCCAATGCTTCTTCAACACCTTGAATCAAAAGCATTTCTGTGTATTTACAATCTTTTGAAATGACGATTTCCTCTAAGGAAGTGTTGTTTTTAAGCTGTTTCGTAAGATCTTCTAAGGCTGGCTCAACTAATGGATTCATTGTTGTAATGGAGTCACTTAAGTTGGTAATGGACACATTATTGATATGGTTCTCATCTACAACAACTTCAAGATTTAGAGAGGATTCCCCTAGTGTTATCTGGTGAGTATAAACGCCAGGTACATATTGTGCCTGAGAAGTCTTATGTCTGCCTTTTGGAAGGAACATTAAGACTAAAAGTAAAATGAGCAGAATTCCAAGTCCTACAAAAATTGCAGTATAGACAATTTCTTTCATTTGGATTACGACAATTCTAGTTTTTGACATGAGAACCTCCAAAATACTAACTAAATTGTGCGAAGTAACGTATCATTCGCCTTTAGTAATATAATAAATGATTAATACAATAGTATGAGACAAAAGCGAAAAATATGACAAAGAGATCGGAAAAGGGAGGCATATATGGCGTTACAAGTTGTGCTTGGAAGTTCAGGAGAAGGAAAATCTTACGAACTTTATAGCAAAATAATTAAAGATGCAAGAAAGCATCCAGAACAGAATTTTATCATCATTGTACCAGAACAGTTTACGTTACAGACGCAGAAAGAACTGGTTGCCATGGACCCAAAGCATGGCATTATGAATATAGATATTTTGAGCTTTCTGCGTTTATCCTATCGTATTTTTGAGGAAATCGGGCAGCAGGATCTGGTTGTGCTTGAAGAGACGGGAAAGAGCATGCTGGTGCGAAAAGCATTAGAAGAGAAAAAGGAATCACTGACTGTGTTAAAAGGGGATATTAAGAAATCTGGATTTGTGGCAGAGGTAAAGTCTTTATTATCTGAATTTATGCAGTACAGCATTGGCTTAGAAGAACTGGAAAAGATGGTGGAGTTAACAGAGAAAAAGCCATTGCTGCAGGCAAAACTAGAAGATACTCTCCTAGTCTACAGGCGTTTTCGAGAACTTTTAGAACATAAATATATTACAGCAGAGGAAGTTTTAGAAGCCTTATGTGACAGTATTGAGGAATCCAGAATCATAAGAAACAGTACCATCTGCTTTGACGGATTCACTGGGTTTACTCCTAATCAGTATAAGGTACTGGAAAAGTTAATGATACTATGTCCAAAGGTTTATGTTACCGTAACTCTGGACCGCAGGGAATCCCTTAGTAAGAAAACGGAAAAGTTCCAGCTCTTTCATTTAAGTAAACAGACTATAGATAAGCTGTATCAGATTGCAAGAGATACGAAGACAGAGATTTTAGAACCGTGGTATGCAGGAAAGGGACAAGAGGTTCCGTACCGTTATCGTAACAGTAAGCCGCTTGCTGTCTTAGAAAGGAACTTGTTTCGTTTTCCATATCAAAGTTATAGTCATGAGCAGAATGACATTCAGATTATGTGTGCCTCTAGTCCGAAAGGAGAGGTTTTGTATACTATAAGCCAGATTAATTATCTGATTCGGGAAAAAGGCTATCGTTATAGGGATATTGCAGTGGTAACAGGGGATGTAGAAAGCTATGCCAATATTATTGAGAGAGAATTTTATAAGGCGGGCTTTACTTTTTTCTTAGATCATAAGAAAGATATCCGCTCCAATCCATTTATTGAATTACTTCGTTCTATGCTGACGATGTTTAACAGTAACTTTACTTATGAAAGCGTATTCCGCTATCTAAGAACAGGATTACTAGACTTTAGCGAAAAAGAAATTGATGTATTAGAGAATTATTGTATTGCACATGGTATACGTGGGCTGAACAGCTGGAAGAAACCGTTTCGGAACCGAAGCAAAAGAGAAAATGGATTGGATTATGGACTTTTAAATAATATCCGTGGTAAAATGATGGAACCGCTTCTGGTATTTGAACAGGAAGTGAAAGAATCAAATACGGTTCTTGCTTATACAAAAGCATTGTATCAGTTTATTGCAGGCCAGAACATTTTTGAAAAGCTTGAGGCATATTGCGGACAGTTTGAAGAAGAAGAAAAACCGCTTTTAGTGAAGGAGTTCCAGCAGATTTACCGTATCATTATGGATTTGTTTGATAAAATGGTGGAACTGCTTGGAGATGAAACGGTAACTTTAAAAGAATATGAGGAATTATTAGATACAGGGTATTCGGAAATTAAAGTCGGTTTAATTCCTCCAGGGGTAGACCAGATTGTAATTGGTGATATTGAAAGAACCCGTTTAAAGGACATTAAAGCGTTATTCTTTATTGGAGTAAATGATGGCGTAATTCCTAAAATAGGAGACGGTGGTGGCCTGTTATCGGATATGGACCGTGAGGCATTTCAGGCGGCTAAGTTAGAACTTGCACCAACAAAGCGGGAAAATGCTTATACAGAGCAGTTTTATTTATATTTAAATATGACAAAACCTAGTGAAAGGCTGTATTTGACTTATTGTAATATAGGAGCAGATGGAAAGGCGAAAAAGCCATCTTATCTGATTGGAAAGATGAAGAAACTTTACTCTAAGCTTCAAGTGCTGGAGGAAAGTAATCTGCAGACGAAAATACAATACATTCTGGACGCAGACAAGGGGCTTCGTTATTTGCTTGGAGGTCTTCGGAATTTTCCAAAGGAAGAACAGGAAGATGCCTGGAAGGAATTATTTACGTATTACTGGTCTACAAAAAAGGGAAGAGAAAAACTGTTACATCTTTTGGATGGCGTGTATTACAAAAGTGAGGAAAAAGGACTTTCGAAAGCAGTAGTAAAAGCACTTTATGGGGAAGAGTTAGAGAATAGTGTTACTAGATTAGAACAGTACGCTTCCTGTGCATTTGCTCATTTTATGGCATATGGGCTGGCATTGCAGGAAAGAAAGCAGTTTCAGGTTGCAATACCAGATATCGGAGATTTGTTCCATGCAGCCATAGAGAATTTTTCTAAGGAGATAAAAAAGAATGGATTTACCTGGCATCAGCTAAGTACAGAAGATATGGAAGGCCAGAGAGAACTGTTTGTTAAGGAAGCTGTTATACAGGCTGTTGAAGAACGTGGAAATGATGCTATTTTCAGTACAAAACGAAATGAATATCTAGTAACCAGGCTAGAGAGGATGACATCTCGTACCGTATGGGCGTTATGTAAACAGATTGCCCAAGGGGATTTTGAGCCAGCGGGATATGAAGTATCCTTCACTCCAATTGACAATCGGAAAGCTGCAACTATGCCGTTAGGAGAGGAGTTTACTATGCGTCTGAAAGGAAGAATTGACCGTGTGGATTCTTGTGAAGATGAGGAAAATGTATATGTAAAAATCATTGATTACAAGTCGGGAACAACGGGATTTGATTTGCAGAAAATCTATTACGGATTACAGTTACAGCTTGTGGTGTATCTAGATGCAGCGATGGAGATTACCAAGGAGGCATATCCAGTAAAAAAAGTAATTCCAGCAGGAATTTTCTATTACCGCATTGAGGATCCCATGATTGAACGTCTGGCAGGAAAACCATCTAAAGAAGAAATGGAGGAGGACATTTTAAAAGAATTAAAGGTAAATGGACTGGTAAATGAAGACAGAGAAATCTTGAAAAAACTGGATCATATATTTGCAGAAGAAAAGTCCGTAAAATCTAAAGTAATTCCTGTAGAGTTGACGGCGAAAGGAGCATTTAGTGCGTATTCCAGCGTGGCAAAAGAGGAACAGTTTTACGCTCTCACTCAGTATGCGAAAAGTAAGCTGCAGGATTTTGGGCAGGAAATTGTAGAGGGAAATACTAAGGCAGAGCCATATAAATTAGAAAAACGGACGGCGTGTGATTATTGCAAGTATGATGGAATCTGTGGGTTTGATAAGAAGCTGCCGGGAAGCCAGTACCGAATGCTTAAGAAAATGGACAAAGATTCTATATGGGAGGAGATTCATGGCAAGTGTGAAATGGACAACGGAACAACAGAAAGTAATTGATTCAAGAGATCGAAACATTCTTGTTTCTGCGGCAGCAGGTTCTGGAAAAACAGCGGTGCTGGTAGAGAGAATTATTCAGATGGTAATGGATGAAAAACGGCCTATTGATATTGACCATCTTTTGATTGTGACATTTACTAAGGCGGCAGCTTCCGAAATGCGGGAACGTATTGAAAAGGCATTGGAGAAAAAATTAATGGAGAATCCGGACAATCTTCATTTGCAAAAGCAGATGACATTGGTTCATAGTGCCCAGATAACGACCATTCATAGTTTTTGTAAATCCATTATAAAGAATTATTTTAGTGTAATTGAATTAGATCCAAGTGTGCGCTTAGTAGATGAAGTAGAACTGCAGTTATTAAAAGCGGATGTAGTAGCCGAACTGTTAGAAGAGGAGTATGCAAAAGAAGAGGAAGCTTTTCTGCATTTTATTGAAGCATATTCCACAGGAAAAACGGATGAAGGAATTGAAAAATTCATTCTGCAGCTTTACAATTTTTCCATTAGTTATCCTTGGCCAAAGGAATGGCTTGAAAAACAGAAAGAGTCCCTTTTAATAAGTTCAGTAGAGGATATGGAGCAGACAGACTGGATGCATTTCCTGACAGAATATATCTGTAGCATGTTTGAAAGCCTTCCAGAAAAGATAGAATATGCTATGGAGCTATGTGGTGAGGCAAATGGTCCAGCTGCTTATTATAGTGCACTGGAATCGGATTATCAGATTCTTAAGAATCTTGTTACAAAGAAAACTTACCAGGAATTGTATGAAGCACTTTCCAGTCTGGAATGGGAGAAATTAAAGAGGATTTCAAAGAAAGACGAAGTGGACCCAGAACTTAAAGAGGAAGTAAAAGCATTACGAAAAGAAGTAAAAGATGCAGTGGAGGATGTAAGGAAAAAATACTTCTATCAAGATGTACAAAGTATGTATGAGGATCTGGTTAATACCAAGGAGGATATGTGCGTTCTTTTAAATCTGGCAATGGATTTTTATGACCGTTTTCAGACGGAAAAGCTTGAAAAAAAGGTTATGGATTTTAATGATCTGGAGCATTATGCCCTTAATATACTTATTGCGGATCACGATGGGGATAAGGTGACCTATTCAGAGGTGGCCAATGAGTTAAGCCAGTATTATGAAGAAATCATGATCGATGAATACCAGGATAGCAATAATGTGCAGGAACTTCTGCTGGCCAGTGTATCCAAAATCCGTTTTGGAAAGCCTAATGTATTCATGGTAGGAGATGTAAAGCAAAGCATATATAAATTCCGTCTTGCAAGGCCTGAGCTGTTTATGGAGAAATTAAAGTCTTACAAGCCTTGGAAAGAAGGGGATAGTGAGTACCAGAGAATTGATCTGCGTAAAAATTTTCGAAGCCGTGGTGTTGTATTAGACTTTACCAACTTTATTTTTGGCCAGATTATGCAGGATAAGTTAGGAAAAGTAGAATATGACGAAGAGGCAGCACTGTATCTTGGAGCTGGATATCCAGAAAATGATGCGAATTATGCAAAAAGTGTAGAAATCATTTTCGTAACGGACGAAGAGGAAATAGAAGCAGAGCAATTAGAAGAAACAGCAGAAGAAAGCCAAAGAGAGCTAGAAGCACGTGCTGTTGCTGAGAAAATCAAGGCGTTGATGGCAGATGGATTTCAGGTTTTTGATGGAGAACTTCAGGAGTACCGTTCTGTCAGGTATAGTGACATTGTAATTTTACTGCGAACCGTTTCAGGCTGGTCAGAAGATTTTGTAACAATTCTTACAGGAGAAGGAATTCCTGCTGTATCCGATACTCAGAGTGGGTATTTTTCTGCCATCGAGGTAAAAACGGTACTGAATATGCTTCACATTATTGATAATCCAAAACAGGACATTCCCCTTGCATCGGTACTTCATTCCCCAATGTTTGGGCTGACCTCCGAGGAAATGGGGAAGATTCGTGCAAAAGATAAAGCAGATGACTTTTATGATGCAGTAGTCTTTTATGGAGAAAATGGCGAGGATGAAGTCTTGAAAGAGAAGCTGAAAATCTTTTTGGAAAAACTTTGGCAGTATCGGAAAATGCTTCCCTACACGCCTATTCATCAGATGATAGAAATGGTAATGCAGGATACGGGGTACTATGAATATGTATCGGTAATGCCTGCTGGTGAGCAGAGAATGGCAAACCTGGATATGCTGTTACAAAAAGCACAGGATTTTGAAGGAACCAGCTATAAAGGCTTGTTTCAATTCAACCGCTATATTGAGCGTCTTCATAAATATAACATAGATTTTGGGGAAGCTTTTTTATCGGAAGATGGAATGGATGCTGTACGCATTATGAGCATTCATAAGAGCAAAGGGCTTGAGTTTCCAGTAGTCTTTGTATCAGGCATGGGCAAACCGTTTAATCTTCAGGATGCAAGAAGCAAATTGATTGTACATGAGGACTTGGGGCTGGGAGCAGATTTTATTGATGTGGATATCAGATTAAAAAAGCCTACATTACGGAAACGTGCAATTCAGAAAAGGATAGCTTTAGAAAGCTTAGGGGAAGAACTTCGAGTGCTTTATGTTGCATTGACACGTGCCAAAGAGAAGCTCATTTTAACTGGTTTTGTGAAAAAGCTAGAAGATACCATGGCAAAATGGGAGAAATCCAGAGACAGACAGAGTGAAAAAATGAGTTATCTGGAACTTTCCCAAGCAAACTCGTATTTTAGCTGGGTAGGTTCTTGTTTGTTCTATCCAAATACTTTGCCAATTGAAATCACCAAAAAAAGCTGGCACCCATTTATTGTTTCAGAAGTAGAAAAGTCTGTGGGACATCAGTTTGATAGAGAGGCATTGCTTCAGTGGGATACACAAGAGGTTCATAGTGGTGAAATTCGGGATCAGATAAAATACCAGCTTTCTTTTCCGTATCCATTTAGTCGTGAACAGGAAATACCAGCCAAGTTTTCTGTTACAGAGTTAAAGTTAAGATATGGACAGGAAGAGGAGGCTAAGAATCTTGTGTCACCAGTTCAAGAGGAAAAAAATAAGGAAGGAACAGAAGGCTCTGCTGCAGTGATACCTAAGTTCATGAAAGAAGAGACAGAGGAAACACCAGCAGCAAGAGGTATCCTATATCATAAGGTTATGCAGGAAATCTGCTTTGCAAAGATAAATGAGAAAGAAGATGTGGGTGAGGAATTAGACAGGCTTGTAGAGGAACAGAAAATTACCAGAGATCAAAAAGAAAGTTTAGACATTAGAAAAATACAGGCATTTTTTCATACTGATTTGGCAAAACAAATGAAGCAGGCAGAGTGTGAAAACCGTCTTTTCAGGGAGAAACAGTTTGTTATGGGGGTTCCGGCCAATACCATTCCAATTGGCAGTACCAGTGAAGAATTAGTTTTGATTCAGGGTATTATTGATGCATACTACGAAACAGCAGATGGGGTGGTATTAATAGATTACAAGACAGATTATATTCCTTATGGCAAAGAGGAAGAATTTGTAAAAAAATATGCCTCTCAGGTTGAATATTATGCATTGGCGTTAAACAAGGTTTTGAATAAAGAGGTTACGGAAAAGTATTTATATTCATTCGCTATGAAAAAGGTACTAAAAATTGAATAAATATCCAATTATATATGGAAGATAAATTTGGAATATGGTACAATTAGGATATCAAGAAACGAAAGGGTGATTCGATTGAAAAGGAAAAAGGTCGTGAAAGGTGATTTGCCTGAAAGGACAGTTCCTAAGTCTAAGAATGATTCTAAAATAAGAAGTTTACGCTCGAAACTTATTATTTCGTTTTTGATTCCAGTATGTTTTATTGTTGCACTAGGGGGATTTTCCTATAGACAGGTTTCCAGGGCAATGATGAAACAATACGAACTTACGGCAAATGATACTATGCAGGCAAGCAATAATTATTTTAGTATGGTTACTAAAAATGTGGTGCAGCATGTAATCAGAATTGTTTCTACTTCTGATTACAGTACATATTTTACAAACAATCATGTAAGTGATTTGGAAAAAAATGCATCGTTCCGTTCAGTAAAAGTAGATTTGATTAATTCGGGTGTTACTGTGGATGCACTGCGTTCCATTGTTATGATTGGAAAAGACCGTAATCCAATAACCAATCAGAATGTGAAAATGGATCCGACCTTCTTTGAACAGTTTTTGAAGACACCGGAAGGAAAGAAATTGGAAGAGGATAAAAAGTTTCAGGATACCTGGCTTGGATATCATGCTTTTGCAGATGAAGTTATGGGCCTGAAAAAAGATAGTTATGGGCTGGCATATATCAGAAAAAGCTCCAATGGGAAAACTTTTGTATTTGCAGATATAGATAAAGCGTTTATTATTTCTATGTTAAATGATATGTATCTGGATGGAAGTAAGACGGCACTGGTTTCCCGTGATGGGAGAGAAGTGTATGCAAGCAAAACTGTCAAAAAGGGAGAAAAAAATATATTTACGGAACTGGACTGTTATAAAAAGGCAGTGGAGGGAGCTGCTGAGACAGGATACTCCTATGAAAAAGTACATGGGGAAGATTATCTGTTCCTTTACCATAAGGTAGGAAAAACAGGAGCAATGCTGTGTAACCTGATTCCAAAGAGCCGGATGGTTGCCAATGCCAATGCCATTGGCAAGGCTACAATAGCATTTACCCTGTTAGCAGCAATAGTGGCTATTTTAATTGGTGCATACATATCAAGTGGGATAGGAAATACCATTAAGAGGATTTTAAAAACCATAAACCAAGCCTCAGAGGGTGATTTGACTGCAAGGTTTACAACTAAGAGAAATGATGAGTTTAAAGTATTGGCTATGCGGTTATCCCATATGCTTGAAAACATGCAGGAATTAATTGGAGAGGTTTCAGGAGTCAGCAGCAGTGTACTTGGTTCAGCTACAGTCCTTTCCAAAACTTCTGATACCATGCTGACTTGTTCGAAAGAGGTTTCAGAAGCAGTAAATGAAATGGCAACAGGAGCAATTAAACAAGTAACAGAAGCCGACATTTGCGTAAGGCAGATGAATGAGCTTTCCAATAGAATTGGTGATGTTGTTGTAGAAACCAGAAGAATTGATGAAGTTTTTGAGAAAACAAAAAATAAAGTAGATAATGGAATCGAGGTAGTAAATGATTTAAATAAAAAGTCAAGAGCTACTATTAAAGCAACGAGCGTAATTACAAATGGAATTGAGAGACTTGAAAGTAAATCCATTGAGATTGAAAAGATTATACAAGTGATAACCGACATATCGGAGCAGACAGATTTACTCTCTTTAAATGCTTCTATTGAAGCTGCGAGAGCTGGAGAGGCTGGAAAAGGATTTTCCATTGTGGCAGAGGAAATACGAAAGCTGGCTTTAAAATCCATGGAAGCAGTGAACCAGATAAGTGAAGTAGTTGGCTCCATACAAGAAGAAACAAAAGAAACTGCCAATTCAGCAAGAAATGCTGGGCAGATGATAGAGAACCAGAAAGAAGCATTGGCAAATACCATAGATGCCTTTGAAACAATTAATGTTAACATGAATAAGCTTGTACAGCATATGAGCAAAATTAAAGAACAGGTAGAAGCTATGGAAACAGAAAAAGCAGATACCTTAGATTCCATTCAGGATATTTCCGCTGTTTCACAGCAGTCAGCCGCATCTGCACAGCAGATTAATGCGACAACACAAAGCCAGACAGAGGAAATGTTTGAATTGTCAGGTTCCGCAGATAAGATGGCAAAGGATGCATCACTGTTACAGAACGCAATTCAGAAGTTTACGGTATAATATTTATAAAAATAAATACTGCCAGTCTCATGATGTAGTGAAGTCATGAAATTGGCAGTATTTTTTGGATACATTTAAAATATTATTTCTTTGTTCGTTTTTCTATAAAGTAGCGTAGACATGCAACGGAATCCAAAAGTAAGATAACGGATATAATAAAAATAAAGAATATTAACATATATAAATTAAGTTCAATTATTCCTGCTACACCGAATAAAAGGGTAATTAATGATACAAGCCCTATAAAGGCTGAACAGAAGAATATAAAAATTAGTCTCTTTCTATCCATATTATTTAATCACCATCCTTTGTTTTTATAATTTCGTACCATAGAGTTTTATTGTATCGTATATATCACCTGCTTTTTTTGCGTTTCCAGCAGCGTTTATTAATTTTGTGATAGCAGCGGTTAACCCACCCAATGTTCCAGTAAAGCCAGCAGCTAAAACTGCAACAACTAGTGCTTCTGGTGCTACAGCAGCTAATAAAATACCGCCACCACCGAATCCTATTACTTCAGAAACAAATGCAGCTCCTTCTGCAGCGATTACAGCGTTATAATCAGAATTGCATTTATCAATATAATTTATGTACTTGTTAACATTACTTTTTCTTGTAGATGACAAGGACGTTAAGTTAATACGATAATTGTAATTGCAACCTATCTTGAGGTAATCAATTTCTCCATTTACACCATAACAATAATAGTATTTCTTATTCATTTTTTCATAAACTTTATTTCCATATTTTATTGAAGATGTGGCTAGCGTTTTAGCAAATAAGATTGTTTTTGATTCGCCGTAAACATTATTTTGTGGTGTTATATATGTGTTACCTTTGTATGTGACAGCTATTTCTGTTTCAGAAATTATGTAATTTAAAACGTCAGTTGGGGAGTCAGCTGGTGTGACTGTTAAATATACTTTACCATCATCTATGTATTTAATAGTATCAAATTCCTTTCCATTAATCTCGTAATGTTGACTGGTGTTTTCTTGAGCATTTAATTTGATACAATTGGTGTTATAACAAGTTCCCAAAATGGTAAGCACCATTAAAATTATATTAATAAACAATACTTTCAACATTATAGTACATGGCACAAAGGAAGTAAATTCCTTTTTTAGAAATACATTTAGGGTTTAAAATGATTTGTTCTAAAAAATAAAGGGTTGAAAATCTGAATTCAGATACCCAACCCAAAACATAAATCTGATTTTAATTTTTTTATCTTAGTTACCCTTCTGCTTGCTCCTGCTAGCTAAAATGCCGCCGATACGTCCACTTTCCTTAGCAGATAAAGAACGCCATCCAGTTTTAAACACTTTATCTACTACACCGATTTCTTCGGCAATTTCATATTTTAACTGATCTTTTTTGGGAAGCTGCTTTACATCTTCCATATTCAGAATTTTGGGTTTTTCTTTTTTTTCTTTAGGCACAAATACCACTCCCTCATAATTTGTGATTCATAGTGATTTTTAAAACATATTATAATGAAAGTGTAACCATATAACATGGAAATATACATAGAGAGTAAGGACTTTGAGTGGATCTGGCTGTAAAGCAGAAAAACTGCTACAGTCAAGAAAGAGTGTAGCAGCCCTAGAGTTTTATATATCATAGCAATTTAAAGTTAAAATAAATGTGCTGTATTTTCCTCTGCCTGAGTAAAGTCACTAATATGTAAAAATTCTCTGACAGCAACACAGATTCCTCCATACAGGACAGAATTATTTAAACTGGATGCAGCAATTTTTTTCTGTGAGCCTAAATCACAGTTAAGAACAGTTTGAATTTTCCCGACTAAACTTGGAAAACGGTTTGTTAAAGCACAATTGATTACAAAGTAATCTGGATTGTAAAGATTCATTACGTTATTTACACAAATAGCAGCATATTTAACGAACTGATCCATGATTTCAAATGCTTCAGGTGTTTTATCTTCATACCCTTGGAATAAATCTGCTAATGTTACATCTGGTACATGGATTTTTTCGGAGTAATCCTGTAACAGACTTGGGATAGACAGATACTGTTCCAGACATCCGTGATTGCCACAGGAACATTGCCTTCCATCTGGCTCAACAATCATGTGGCCAATAGAACCCGCATAGCCATTATTGCCAGTGTAAAGCACATTGTGCAGGACCATGCCAAGTGAAACAGTATTATGTATATTTAAGTTCGCAATATTGTCGTATGTAGATTTGAAAGTATACTCGCCTATTGCTGATAAGTTAGCCTCATTCTGAATATACACAGGAATTTGAAATATTTGTTCCAATTTGTTTATTAAATCAATATTAGAAATATCCGAATGAGATGCAAAATGTTTTGCATAGGTAATTCTGTTACGATGTACAACCCCATGAATGCCAATGGTAATACCTACAATTCCATAAATAGAGTTGGAAGTGAGTTTCTCCATGGACTGAATTAATTCAACTAAGCATTCGGTAATCTTATCTGGATCTTCTGGTACTTGAATGCTTTTATACTGTGCGGCTTCCCCTCTTAAGTCCGTTAGGGATGCAGAAATTATAGTATCCCCCAAATCGATACTAATCGCATAGCCCGCTTTCTGGTTAAATGATAGAAGAATTGGCTTACGGCCAAATTTTGTTTCATCACTTCCAATCTCTAATACAAGTTTCTGATTTAATAAATCCTGAACGATGCTGGAAATGGTAGCTTTTGTTAAGCCTAGCTTTTTCGCAAGAAAAGCTCTGGAAATTGGATCGGAAGTTATGATTTCTTCTAAAACATTTGTACAGTTAATATTACGTATTAATTCTTTGCTGCCTCTTATCATCACGTCATACCTTTCTGTTAGATTATATAGTGTTTTGCTTCTCCTTTATTTTATCATAAAAGCAAAGATCATAAAAGTATAAAGTAGGCATCTTTTCGGGCCTTTATTATGGGGGAAAAAGCATTTAAGTAGGAGGAAAAATCATTAAATTTATATTATAGGATAAGTTAAGGAAGATGAGGTGAAATACAATAGTATGTGGGAAAAAATATAAGATAAAGGAATCATGTCCATGTAAATAAAAGGAGTGAAATTTATCCTGTTAAGAATGAAATTTTAAATTCTTACATCAAAGTTTGCAATTTTAACACATTTGTTTTTTTAGGGAGTTTATGGTGTATGATTATTCCATAATCATATGATGAGGAAATGATTAAGGGAGTATTTTTTATAAAGGTTGTGCATTATGGGAAAAGTGCACAACTTCTTTTTATATATCGAGATCCAAAAATTTCTAATGTTGTTCTAAAGTGTACTAGTATCTTTAAAATTATATGTAAAACCCCTCTAATTACTGATTAGCCTCATATTTCGACACATATCTCCTTTGACATGCTATAATCTAGATAAATCAAACGAACAAATAAATGTAAACCGTAACCGAAGTCTTACAGAACAGACAGGAGGTCAGATTCTAAGAGATGGACGTTATTTTCAAATGAAAGGTATGTGAGTGTTATGAAGAAATATGTAGAGAAAACAATGAACCAGTATTTAGAAGAAAAATT
>NZ_FOHN01000020.1 GCF_900111595.1 [Clostridium] polysaccharolyticum
TTATGAATAGCACATATGAACAGTTATGCAGAAACTTGGAAACCTTAAAACTTACACAAATGCAGCTGCATCTTGATGAGGTTGCAGATTTTGTGACAGCAAACCGCCTGTCTTTCTCAGAAGGCTTATTAAAATTAACTTCTTACGAGGCAGATTTTAAAGCTGCCAGTGCAGCCAAATCCATGATTAAAGCGGGTGCATTTCCACATCACAAAGAGCTGAAAGATTTTGATTTCACCTTCCAGTCCTGCATTAACCAGCAGCAAATTGCTGAATTCGGGACCCTGCGTTTCCTTGAACAGAATGAGAATATTGTATTTATCCATTGCATAGACAGCATTGGATTTGGAACTGACATCAATACCGACAAACAAAGTAGACATAAAGTTAATCTTTAACATGATAGCACCATCCTTTCCGATTAGGATTTTTGGAACCTGAAACAGAAGGTTTATCCTGGGCATCAAGTGGTGACCGCAACCTCGCGTTATCAGCATGCACCCTGTCAGTCTTTCTTGCTGGGACTACGGCAGGGGATGAAGCATCTGTGTGAGCGGAATGTGCCACATGAGCCAGGCTGAATGCTTAGAAAGCAGACACAGCAAAAGCCGGCTGAAAGGAGAAAAAGCAGTGCCTTCGGACATCAGACTCTGTTGATATCATACCACAGGATAAACTTTATTCAATAAATAACGATAGACAGTATAGAGGGAAAAGGAATGAGGAGAATACCTCAGAGATGTTTCCTTCCTTCTATACCATAAAAAGAATAGGGTTATAACCAATTTTTCTTGGCTATAAACTTATTATACGAGGATCATTTTGAATGAAATTTTGCTAGTTAAATTTAAATAGCACAGAATAAAGCTTTTATATAGCTATAAACTAAAAAAAGTGCTATACTAATCTGTAACATACATAATCAAAACCTTCCATAAGACATTCTTGTTTTACAATAATTAGATAAAATGAAAAAAGGAGTGTATTCAAATGTCAGAGATTGTAATTCATAATCCTGTCTTGAAAACCATATGTAGTATGGTGCCGCTTTTTAGTACACTTTATAATGACGAGGTCTGTGTAGGTGTCACAGATACAGAATGTTATCTTTTTACAAAGTACGGGAAGAATTTTAGCTTGCCATTTAAGGAAGGCTCTCCATTAAATCCTGGTATCATAAAAGCACAACGGGAAAGAACGCCGGTTATAATGGAAATACCACTTGAAATTATGGAACAGTCAAATGCAAATACAGCAAAAGCGTATTTTTTTCCTATTGAAGAAAATGGAAAAGTAGTCGGAACACTTGCCATTGCTGTTTTGCAGGATACTCGGTTTGAACTGGATCAGATTGTAGAAAAGTTAGAAGAACAGGCTGCTAGTTTATCAGGAGTTGTAGACAATGTTGCGGAAGGAGTAATATCACTTCTTACAATGAATGAAGAGTTATTACATAAAACCAATGAAACAACTGTCAAAGCAAAAGACACGGATGAAATTGTAAGTTTAATTCAAGGAATTTCTTCTAAGACGAATCTTCTGGGATTAAATGCATCCATTGAAGCAGCACGTTCAGGTAAAGCTGGGAAAGGTTTTGGCGTTGTAGCAAAAGAAATTCAGAAACTGTCCATTACATCGAAAGATTCTATTATTAAAATAGACGATATTATCAAAGATATATCCGTCAATATTGATGAGATTGATTCGGGACTAGATAACATTAATGTAGTGTCACAGCAGCAGGCTGAATCCGTCAAGATGCTTACTTCCGCTATGGAGGAAGTAAGAAACATTATTGTTAAGTTACATGAATTAGAAAAGAGATTATAGAATATGACTGCTGATGCCTCCGCTTGATTAGTGGAGGCATTTCAATTAATGCTTGTATTGTTCTGGTACAAGTATTAATTGCAAATGGTTCTCTATAAAATATGGAAATAAACAAAGGAGAGTAAGTTATGAATTATGAAAATATGAAACAGTTACATTTGCTAGCACAAAAGTATGAAGAATATGACAAACCGTTATATTTAGGTTATCCAATTGAAAATAGTTTTGATAAGAAAGTTACGAATACAACCATACAGGATTATGGGGATAAATTAAACTCGGCAGATCTTTATATTCATATTCCTTTCTGCAGAAAAATGTGCTATTTCTGTTGCTGTTATAGGGTTGCATTTCAAAATGAAATTCAGATGGATCAATATGTGGATGCGATACAAAAGGAACTATTGCTTAAATTTGGGCAAAAAGAAAAAATGGTTTATACCAGTATGCATTGGGGGGGAGGCACGCCTGCTGTACTTACTGAAAAGCAAATAGAACGGTTATATCATTCGATTGAAACATATTTTACCCCAGCAGCAGGCAATATGACAAATATTGAGGCATATCCAAACAGGACAGACATTACAAGTGAAAAGTTAAAATTGTTAAAGCAGCTTGGGTTTAATAGCATTAGTTTTGGAATTCAAGATTTTGACAAGAGAGTGCAAAAAGCAATCAACAGGGAATATGAGGTAAATGAAACCCTAAAGATTATGGACATGGCAAAAAAAGAAGGATTCATGGTACATATTGATTTGTGTTACGGACTTCCATTCCAAGGACTAAATGAGTTTGAAAAGACGTTAGAGGCTGTTATGAAAATAGAGCCAGAACAAATTGCAGCATATCCATATATGCATTATACGGTTAATTTTCCACTTCAGAATAAAATATTAGTGAATAGTATTCCAAATTCTTT
This sequence comes from [Clostridium] polysaccharolyticum, assembly GCF_900111595.1. Classification (GTDB taxonomy): domain Bacteria; phylum Bacillota; class Clostridia; order Lachnospirales; family Lachnospiraceae; genus Clostridium_AI; species Clostridium_AI polysaccharolyticum. Next base: position 2,750 of record NZ_FOHN01000020.1, read on the forward strand.
TATGAAATTACTGTTAAGTATGCTAGCAAAAGAAAAGCTGGCAGATAATTATACGAAATATGGCATGGATACCTTTATTCGGAAAAATTCTTCCATAGATAATATGTGGAAATCTTCCAAAATAGTAAGAAATATGATGGGAACCAATATTGATACAGGCAATCTATTGTATGGTTTGGGTATGTCAGCTATAAGCCGTTGGGAAAACGGTTATGAAAAAAATACAGATTCATTGAAAGAGTACGAAGAAACTATTTTTGAAGGGAAATTGCCAATTATAAGAGAACATATTATGACAAAGGAAGATAAACTAAGACATTTTTTAATTGAAGAACAAATTGGTGGAATAAGACAAATTAATAAAAAGCAGATAGAAAAAAGAATAGGAATTCCTTTTTTTGAAAAATTTGCACGTCAGTATGAAAAAATGGTGGAGTTTGAAAAGGATGGACTGATAGCAGGTTTAGATGAAGACATTATATATTTGACGGATATAGGAAGCGAATTTACAAGATGTATTGCACATATTTTTAATGAATACTGCGAATAAATTATTAGTGGAGAGACTTTATGAATAAAAATAAATATAGATTAAGGTTTCATCTTATGCCACCAAGTGGCTGGATGAATGATCCAAATGGACTTTGTTATTACAAAGGTTTCTATCATGTATTTTTCCAGTATGCACCAAAGGATCCAAAAGGGAAAGTGCGTTACTGGGGACATTATATTTCAAAAGATCTGCTTACATGGGAATATGTAGGAATTACTATTAAGAGTGATCATCAATGGGACAAAAGTGGTGCTTACTCTGGATGTGGCTTCACAGAAGATGGAATCATGGAGCTGTTCTACACAGGGAATGTGGAGGAAGAGGGAAACTATGACTATGTTTTGGAAGGAAGAGGTGCCAATGTGATTACCATAAAAAGTAATGACGGCATGACATTTTCCGAAAAGGAACTGCTCCTAAGCAACGAAGACTATCCAGAGGATTATACATGCCATGTACGAGATCCAAAAGTCTGGAAAAAGGATGGCACTTACTACATGCTTTTAGGTGGAAGGAAAAAAGGGGATAAAGGAGCCATTTTGCAATACCAGTCAAAAGATAAAGTACACTGGTCACTAAGCGGAGAAGTGACTACCAAAGAACCCTTTGGTTATATGTGGGAATGCCCAGATGCAGTTACATTAGATGGAAAGACCATTCTTATGTGCTGTCCACAAGGAGTTCCAAGAAATGAACTGCGTTTTCAGAACATTTACTTGTCTGGGTATTTTATTTTAGAAGACAGAGACAAGGAAAATATAAAGGGTTTCTGTAATCCTGATGATTTTGTACCTTGGGATTATGGCCATGATTTCTATGCACCACAAACCATGCGGGATGCCAAAGGAAGAACATTGTTAATTGGATGGGCTGGCATGCCAGATATGGATGCGGAGTATACCAATCAGCCGATTATAGAAGAAGGCTGGCAGCATTCCCTTACAGTACCTCGTGTCTTAACTATAAAAAATGGTGCTGTATACCAGAATCCAGTGGAGGAGCTAAAATTACTTCGTGATGGGAAAATACAGTTTGTACAGCAAGGAGAAAACATTTGCTACAAAGCAGCTTATGAGACTTGGGATATGGAAGTGGAGTTAAAAAAAGATAAGAATAAGAAAGAAATCTGTTTTAACGAAGAAGTAAGCTTAAGCTGGGAAAATGGAATTTTTACAGTGTTATTTACGGGGGACTGTGGATGTGGCAGGAAAAAACGGCAGATTGTGGTGGAGTCTTTAGAAAACATCCGTATTTTAAAGGATGTTTCTATGTTTGAGATTTATTTAAATCAAGGAAAATATGTTCTGACAGAACGGTATTTTCCAGAGGAAACCAAATGGATATTGGTTCGGATTCAAGGTGCTAAGGATGCCGTTATGTGGAATTTAAGAAAGATGGAGGTACACTACAATATTAGTGACGAAGAATAGAAAAAAGAATGATCCTACTTCATTTTGAGGTAGGGTCATTTTTTTTGCAGAGTATAAAGAGATAGAAATTATAGACAGGAAACGATAGAAATTATCATTTGAAAACAATTCTCAATATCATTATTGACGATTTTATACGATACATTTATCATATTACATAAAAAAAGACTACATTTCCAACACACCAAGGAGGAATTTGACATGAATACACAGCAGATATGGCGAAAGAATAAGCGGCCAATCAAGCCAGAGGATACGGTATTGCTCTGCTTTCCATTTGCAGGAGGAGGGGCATCTGCTTATTATTCCTGGTATGACAAGTTACCAGAAGACATTGTGTTATGTCCAGTTCAGCTTCCAGGCAGAGAGGATAGGTTCAAAGAACCTCCTTACTTGTCTATGGATCATTTAATAGAAGATCTCTTGCCAGACATACGTCAGATACCCAATAATTTGATTCTGTTTGGTCATAGTATGGGTGCCAAAATCGCTTATGAAGTGGAAAAGAGATTAGAACAAGAAGGAAAAACAAGTCTGCATTTGATTGTATCGGGAAACCGTCCTCCTCATATGCCAGAACCGAAACCGATTCACCATCTAGATGACGAGGCATTTCGGCATGCTTTGGCAAGATTTGAAGGGACACCAAAAGAAATATTAGAAAATCAGGATTTGTTTCAGTTCTTTTTACCAATGCTCCGGGCAGATTTTCAAATGGATGAAATGTACTGTGAAATGGAAAAGACAAGGTTAAAATGTCCAATTCTTGCATTGGGAGGCGAGGAGGATGGCGAAGCAGTACCAGAAGAAATTCGGCTTTGGGAAGAGTATACCGGAGATACTTTTTCGTGCAGATTTTTCCCAGGAGGACATTTTTTTGTGTGGGAACTGGAAAAAGAAGTATTAGAAATAATCAGACAGAATCTGCTTATACAGATGGAGGAGTCGTATATATAAAAAACAGGAAGAGGAGAAACAAATGAAGCAATACCAAAAAGATTATAGTACATATGAAGCATTAGAAGGATGGGAAAAAGCAAGCATTGGGCAGCAGCTTCGGAATTGGGCAAAACGATATCAGGATCAGGTAGCGGTGGCAGATGAGAAAGAGAAAATTACGTATCGGGAATTGAATGAGAAAGCAGACAGCATGGCGTTTGGATTTCTGGAAATGGGAATACAGCCAGGAGATAAGGTAGTGGTTCAATTGCCAAACAGGATTTCGTTTGTAAAAACACTATTTGCACTTATCCGGGCTGGTGCCGTTCCAATCCTTGCACTTCCTGCACACCGGGAAGCAGAGCTGGAAGGAATTATAAAGCTTGCTAAGCCAGCTGCCTATATTGTAGCAGAAAAATATCTAGGTTATGATTATCTGCCAATGGCAAGGAAGCTGAAAAAAAACTTTGACTGTTTAAAAGCGGTTATTGTAGATGGAGAGCAAAAGGTAGATTTTTTACTGGATCATGTAATGGGAGAATCCAGGCAATTACCAGAGGTGGATCCTTATGAACCAGCGGTCTTTTTATTATCGGGAGGGACAACTGGAATTCCGAAGCTGATTCCAAGAACTCATGCAGATTATATGTATAATGCTAGAATGTCAGCAAAACGGTGTCAGTTAAAAGAAGAAAGCGTGTATCTTGCTTCGCTTCCTGTGGCTCATAACTTTCCGTTATGTTGTCCTGGACTGCTTGGCACTCTGGATGCAGGGGGAAAAGTAATACTATCGGCAACTACAAGTCCAGATGATATCTTGTCTTTAATCAGTGAAGAGAAAGTAACGATTACTGCACTGGTGCCTGCAATGGTTACTGTTTGCATGGAATTGCTACAATGGGATGAAGACTATGATATTTCCAGTCTAAAGATTCTTCAGGTTGGTGGTGCGGTACTGGAGGATTCGCTGGCAGACAAAATCAACGAGGAGTGGCCAGACCGTCTGATGCAGGTGTTTGGAACAGCGGAAGGATTGTTATGCTTTACTAGTATGGAAGATGAGAAAGAAGTTGTGGCAAGATGTCAGGGAAAACCAATATCGCCAGCGGATGAAGTGAAAATTGTGGATGAATATGGTTTTGAAGTAGCAGTGGGAGAATATGGAGAACTTCTTTCCAGAGGACCTTATACCATAGATGGTTACTATATGGCAGACGAAGCCAACCAAAACAGTTTTACGGAAGATGGCTTTTATAAAACCGGTGATCGTGCTACATGGACAAAAGAAGGCAACATCCGAATGGGTGGAAGGCTAAAAGAGCAGATTAATCGTGCAGGGGAAAAGATAATGCCAGCGGAAGTAGAAGCGTTTCTTTGTAAACATGAGCATATTAAAGAAGCGGCAGTAGTTGGTGTACCAGATAAAGAGTTAGGAAACCGTATTTGTGCATTTCTTATGACAGAAGAAGATGCAGAACTTTCTTTAAGTGAAGTTCACCGTTACTTAAAAAGGGAAGGAATCGCAACATATAAAATGCCTGATCAGGTTGAACAGGTAGAGGTCTGGCCTCTTACAAGTGTAGGAAAAATAGATAAGAAAGTACTTGTACAAATGGCTCAAGGGAAGAAGGATGAAAGGGAAAATGCACAATAGAAGAAAGGCTTGGTAATCATATGGAATTTGCAGAAGTGAAACAGCAGATACAGGAAAAATTATCATCACAAGCAGAAATCAATGGAAGCGATAATCTGTTAGAATTAGGATTAAGTTCCCTTGTCATGATGCGATTGGTGAATCAGTGGCGAAAACAAGGAGTGAAGGTCTCGTTTGGAAAGCTGATGGAAGAACCGACACTAGATGCCTGGTGGAAGTTAATCCAGCAGGGGAGGAAGAATAGCCATAAAAGGAAAGAAGAAAAAGAAGAAATCAGACCAAAAACAAGGAAAGCAGAACCGTTTCCATTAACTGACGTACAGTATGCTTATTGGGTTGGAAGAAAGGAAGAACAGGTTCTTGGCAATGTTGGCTGTCATGCCTATTTGGAATTTGATGGAACAGGCGTAGAGCCAGAACGCTTGGAACAGGCATGGAATCAGCTGCAGAGCCATCATCCTATGCTTCGTGCTAGATTTTTAGAAAATGGAACGCAGGAAATTATGGATCGGCCTTACTCGACAAAAATTATAATTCATGACTTTACAGAGAAAGAAGAGAAAGAAGCAGAAGGTGCCTTAGTACAGGTACGTGACCGTCTTTCTCATCGAAAGCTTTTGGTAGAAGAAGGACAGGTTGCAGGTGTGGAATTAAGTTTACTGGCTGAAGGGAAAACAAGAGTACATCTGGATTTGGATCTGCTGATTGCAGATGTACAAAGTCTTCAAATTCTATTAAGAGATCTGGCAGCCGCTTATGAAGGAAAGGTACTTCCACAGGAATCCCAAGACTGGGATTTTGGACGGTATCTGGAGAATCAGCAGGAAGCACAACAGGCAGAGAGGGAGCAAGCAAAGGCATATTGGAAAAGCCGGCTGGAGGACTTTCCGAGTGGTCCACAGCTTCCAATGGCGAAACGTCCAGAAGAAGTAAAGAAAACAAAGTTTACTCGCAGACAGTTTCGGTTAAATATTGAGGAATGGGGAGCATTACAGAAGAAAGCAAAGGAAAAGAGGACAACACCTGCTCTGGTACTGCTTACTGCTTATGCCACAGTGCTGGAACGCTGGAGCAAAAACAAACGTTTCCTGATTAACATTCCATATTTTAACCGAAATACGGAATTACAAGGATTAGAAGAAGTGATTGCAGATTTTACTACATTACTATTATTGGAAATTGATGCAGAGGGAAACCCGGATTTTATGAAGCTTCACAATCGAATTCAGAAACAGCTTCATAAAGATATGAATCATACCACTTATTCGGGTGTACAGCTTCAGCGAGATCTGGCAAAGGTTCATGGAGGGCATCAGACGTTAGCACCAGTGGTATTTGCCTGTAACTTAGGAACACCTTTGGTAAATGCATCCTTCCGGCAGAATATTGGTGAATTTACTTATATGATTTCCCAGACCCCACAGGTTTGGAATGATTTTCAGACATATGAAGATGAACAAGGCATTTTGTTTACCTGGGATACAGTAGATGAATTATTTCCAGAAGGCATGATAGAAGACATGCTTAGGAGTCTAGAACAATTGTTAAGGAATCTGATTGTGAAAGACTGGAACCAGACATTTGATGTATTGCCAGAAGTCCAGCAGGCAGCCATTCAAGAAGACTGTAACGTAGAGAAGCCTAAAGAGGTTTCCTGCCTGCATACTGCATTTTTCAAGATGGCAGAATACAGACAGGATGCAATCGCTTTGATAGATACAGGAATTGGACGTTCGATTACATATGGAGAGCTGGCCCAAGATGCCAGAAGAGTGGCAGCGTATTTAGTAAAACAAAAGATACAGAATAAGACCATAGCAATTACAGTTCCAAGAGGCTATCAGCAAATGGAAGCAGCACTTGCCATTTTACTGTCTGGAAACATTTATGTACCAGTCAGTTTAGAGCAGCCAAAACAGCGGCGGGCTTTAATCCATGAAAAAACAGGGGTTCGTTTTGTGATTACCAATAGAGAAAATCAGGATGTTGTTCAGTGGCCAGAATCGACTAGCGTTATGCTTATAGAAGAAATGGAACAGGAACAGCCACTTGGACAGTATCCAGAGCCTGTACCAGCAGACAGTGCTTATATTATTATGACGTCTGGTTCAACAGGGGTTCCAAAAGGAGTGGAAATTACACATGGAGCGGCATGGAATACGATTCAGGATATTAACCATAAATATCATGTAACAGAGCAAGATACGGCATTTGCCATTTCGTCTATGGATTTTGATTTATCTGTTTATGATGTGTTTGGTCTTCTTGGCAGGGGGGGAACGCTCGTTTTAATTCCGGAAGAACAGAAACGAGATGCGTCGTACTGGCTGGAACAGGTAAAACGGTATCAAGTTACGATATGGAATTCTGTTCCGATTCTACTGGATATGCTGCTGATTCAGGCTGAGATGGAGAAAGAAGAACTTCCGCTTCGAGTTGTTATGCTGTCAGGGGACTGGATTGGAATGGATCTGCCAGCACGTTTAATGGCTAGGACAAAAGATTGCCAGCTTGTAGCAATGGGAGGTGCGACAGAAGCAAGTATCTGGTCTAATTTTCAGAATGTAATCCTGCCACTTCCAGAATGCTGGAAATCCATTCCTTATGGCAGGCCATTAGCCAGCCAGGCCTATCGTGTAGTAGATGAATCAGGGCGTGACTGTCCGACATGGGTAGAAGGAGAACTTTGGATTGGAGGCTTTGGCGTAGCAAAAGGCTATCGTGGAGATAAAAAACTGACAGAGGAAAAATTTATTACAGATTCTTTGGGACGATGGTACCGTACAGGAGACAATGGACGTTTCTGGAAAGATCGGACCATTGAATTTCTTGGCAGAAAAGATAATCAGGTAAAAATTCGAGGACACCGTATTGAATTAGGAGAAATTGAACATGCGATTTCAGGATTTTCAAATATTAAGAATGCAGTTGTAGAACCAGTAGGAGAAAAGCTGGGAGATAAGTTTTTAGTGGCCTATGTAGAAGCAGAACTGGATGAAAATTCTATGGTAGTTCAAAAAGCAGAGGCAGAAGAAACGATACTGGATGCAGTTTCTATTCCGATTCCAGAGAAAAAGAAATGTGCTGGGGAAGAAAAAAAATACCGTATTTTTATGAAGCAAGCCAATGGACTGTGTATAAAATGGATGCTTCATACATTAGGACAGCTTGGATTTTTCCAGACAAAGAAAGAGGAAATCAGCTTTACACAACTGCTGGAAAAAGGAAATATTGCAGAGAATCAAAGAGAATCTGTAAAACGCTGGATTTCAGTTCTGGTAAAAGAAGGAATGCTGGAATACAAGGGCGAAACCGTTACAAGAACAGAAAAAATGTATATACAGGAAGAGGCTTTTTTGGCAGGAAGTATTGACGATTATATGAAAGTCTTAACACCTTATATGATTCCCATGCTAACGGGAACACTTTCGCCATTAGAATGCTTTTATGAAAAAGAAAAGGAGCTAGCACCAAATCGGATTTTACAAAGAATTCCAGGACAACAGGAACATAGGGAAATGCTTCTTGGAATATTACGGGGTATTAGGGAAAAAACACAGAAAAATCCAATTCATATATTGGAACTTGGTACACGAGATGCCGATTTGACAAGTGCTATGTTTGCTGAGTTAAAAAATAGTGCTGCAACCTATACATATGTAGATTCTTCTAAGTATTTCCTAGAAGAAGTAAGAGAAAAGGAAATAGAAAGAGGTATCTTAAATCCAGACAAGGACGTAGCATGGCAGCAGTTCCCATTGCATCATTATGATTTGGTAATCGCTTCAAATTCCCTTCACCGGAATCGGGATGCAGCGAGGGCATTAAAGCAGGTATCCGATTTGCTTGCACCATCGGGAATCGTAATCCTGTCAGAATTAGTAGCAGACACTTATTTACAGGATATGACTGCTGCTTTGCTGGAGCAAGGATTTTCAGGCGTGCAGGATCGAAGAAAAGATACAAAAGCAGGAGTTTTAAGCCATGAAATATGGAATACATATCTGAAGGAACAAGGACTGGAAGTAGAAACAGAAGAAGAACAGTGTGGAAGACTGCTTCTGTGTGCGAGACAGAAGAAGGAAGTGCTGCTGTATACAGAAAAGCATTTAAAAGAAGCGTTAAAGAAAAAACTTCCAGAATTTATGATTCCCAAAGTGTTTACTTTTATGGAACACTTGCCTATTACTGCAAATGGGAAAGCAGATCGAAAGGCTTTGCATAAAGAATATCAGGTTGAACATGTTGTGGAAAAGGCTTCCAAGGCATCTACAAAGACAGAAGAAGGAGTGCTGCAGCTCTGGAAGGAAGTGTTTTACACAGACCAGATTGGTGTGGAGGATAATTACTTTACTTTAGGTGGAGATTCGCTTATTGCAACTAGGCTTATTGCTAAAGTACAGGAAAGATTCCGCTGTAAAATTGGCATTAGTGAGATCTTTGAATTTGCAACGGTCAGAGAATTAGCTGGTGTAATAGATGTTAAGATGCAGTCAGCAGGCAAGGAAGATGTGCAGAAGTACCTGCTTACACCAGATTTGGAAAAACAGTATGAACCTTTTCCGCTTACGGATGTACAGTATGCATATTGGATTGGCAGAAGTGGGATCTATGACCTGGGAAATGTGTCTACCCATTGTTATTTTGAACTAGATGCATCAGGGCTGGATTTTATGAAAGCCCAGCGGGCATGGAATGCGTTAATTAAGCGTCATGGCATGATGCGTGTGATTATTTCCAGAGATGGAAACCAGCGGATTTTAGAACATGTACCAGAATTTCAGATTCCCGTATCGGATGCCAGTGCTTTCCCAGATAGTCAGACAAAAGAGATATTACGTAAAACGAGAGAAGAAATGTCTCATCAGGTTATAGATACAGAACATTGGCCATTGTTTGATGTACGGTTTACTGCTGTTACAAAAGATACACAAAGAATTCATATCAGTTTTGATAACCTGATTTTTGATGGGTGGAGCATGTTTTACCTATTAAAGGAATGGGCAATGATTTATCATGATAATTCCCATTTTGCAAAACTTAGTCTTTCATTCCGTGATTATGTATTAGGTCTGGAAGCTATGAAGCAGTCAAAAGCCTATGAGGAAGACAAAGCCTATTGGTTAGGCAGAATCAATGCTTTTTCCAGAGCACCAGAATTACCGCTTTGTAAAAAGGAAAAGGAACTGACGGATCAGAAGTTCCACCGGAGAAGTGCTCAGCTTTCTGCCAGACAATGGAATGTACTTCGCGACAAAGCAAAAGAAATTGGCGTAACACCATCTGTTCTGCTTATAAGTGCGTACGCAGAAGTATTAAGAAAATGGTCAGAACAGAAAGCATTTACCATTAACTTGACACAGTTCGACAGAAAGCCACTTCATCCAGAAGTAGATCAGCTGGTTGGAGATTTTACTACACTTACGTTATTAGAAGTGAAAACAGATGGAACCAAAACATTTGCAGAACGGACAAAAGCAGTGCAGAAGCAGCTTTCTAAGGATTTAGGACATGCATTGTATAGTGCAGTGGAATTTGAACGTGAGCTGAAAACAAGGGCAGGCAGTGAAAAAGGTGCTATTATGCCAATCGTATTTACAAGTGGATTAGGAGTGACTAAGTGGAACGAAGGAAACTGGTTAGGAAAACTTCATTATAATATTTCGCAGACGCCACAAGTCTGGTTAGACCATCAAGTGGTAGAAATGGATGGAGAACTGTATCTGTTCTGGGATTCACTAGATGATTTGTTTTATCCAGGCATGCTGGATGAAATGTTTGTGGCATATACCAGTTTGTTAAAAAGACTGGCAGAGACACCAGAATTAATGGAATGCAATCAGCCGTCTCTTGTGGAAACCAGGCTTTCTAAGGAAAGGATAGAGGCAAATGAGACAGGAACATCCTATCCAGAAGAAACCATAGTAAGTCTGTTCTTACATGCCGCCGAACAATATGAACAGCAAGAGGCAGTTATTACGACGAATCGAAGATTAACCTATAAAGAAGTAAAAGAGGAAGCATATTTTCTTGCCAATGCATTGCAGGAATCAGGCCTGCAAAAAGAAGAGACAGTTGCCATTTATATGGAAAAAGGATGGGAACAAGTAGTAGCTGCTTGTGGAATTCTGTTAGCAGGTGGAGCCTATCTTCCAGTGGATATTCACAATCCAGAAGATCGTGTGGAGAAAATTTTAAAGGACAGTAAAACAAAGATCATAGTTGTGCAAAAAGGTTTCAAGAAAGAACAGGACTGGTTAAAAGAATTTCGGTGTATTACAGTAAAAGGAAAAAAAGCAAAGAGACTTTGTAAGACTACTGGTGTAAAACCAGAAGAGTTAGCCTATGTAATCTATACTTCTGGAACAACAGGAATGCCAAAAGGCGTTATGATTAACCATAAGGGAGCCGTCAATACAATTCAGGATATCAACACCCGCTATCATGTGACAAAACGAGATAGAACCATTGGTTTATCCAATCTGCATTTTGATTTATCCGTATATGACATATTTGGCATGTTAAGTGCAGGAGGAGCAATTGTCATTCCGGATGAGAAGAAGGCAAAGGAACCTGCACATTGGACAGAATTATTAAGGAAAGAAAGCATTACAATATGGAATAGTGTACCAGCATTTATGGAAATGCTGGCAGAGTTTGAAGAACATCAGAATAAACTGGTATCCAGCTCTTTACGACTTGTGATGATGAGTGGAGACTGGATTCCAGTCAGCCTTCCCAAACGGATTCGTAACTTGTTTGGAACCATTCAGATTGTATCATTAGGTGGTGCAACCGAAGCTAGTATCTGGTCAAATGTCTTTGAGGTACCAGAAGAAATTCCAATGGACTGGAAAAGTATTCCTTATGGAAAGCCTTTGGCAAATCAATACTATTATGTACTGGATGAAGCATTGGAACATTGTCCAGACTGGGTACCGGGAACACTTTATATTGGTGGGAATGGTGTGGCAATGGGATATCTTCATGACGAAGGAAGAACAAAAGAAAAATTTATTCATCATCCAAAGACAGGAGAGAATTTGTATTGCACAGGAGATATGGGCCGATATTGGAAGGATGGAAATATTGAATTTTTAGGTCGTTTGGATTTTCAGGCCAAGATGCAAGGGTATCGTGTAGAATTAGGAGAAATCGAACATGCCGTACAGGAATATCCAGGCATTTCAGAAAATAGGGCCATTGTCTTAAAACAAACAGGAACAACGTATCTTGTGGGATTTTACAAAGGAAAGGAATCTATTCTGGAAAGCCAGTTAAAGGAATATCTGAGTACAAAAGTACCAGAATATATGATTCCAGTGGCATTTATCAGAATAGAAGAATTCCCGAAAACAGGAAATGGGAAGATTGACCGTAAGGAGCTAGAGGAACTTGCTAAAAGAAGCATGAGCCAGCAGGAACAGACAGGACTGGCAAAGAGACTGCCAGAAACAAAAGAGGAAAAAGAAATGGCGAAAATCTGGAAGGCAGTTCTTTCCTGTGAAGAACCAGGTGCAACAGACAATTTCTTTTCACATGGAGGAAATTCCTTAAAGGCAATCCAGCTTGTAAACCAGATAAATGACACCTATCAATTGCAGCTATCCATTCAGCAAGTATTTGAACATGCCACAATAGAAAAACTAGCAGCTCTGGTTTTGGAAACCGTACTTGAAAATAATGTAGCAGAAGATACCGAAGATGGTGAAATTTAAAGGAGATAAAGACATGACAGTGGAACAGATTTTACTAAAATATCAAGAAAAAGGAGTTACTTTCTATTTGGAAGGTGATAAGTTAAAATTTAAAGGACCGAAAGGAATCGTAGAGGATCAGGCAAAAATAGAGATAAAATCATACAAAGCTCAGATAATGGAATATCTGGAAACGCATACGGGCAAAGTTATTTGTAACAAAGAAGAAAAATTTCTTCCTTTTCCCTTAACCGATATTCAGTCTGCTTACTTAGTAGGCCGTAATCCGTCGTATCGTTACGGCGGAATCGGCTGTAAGATTTATTCGGAGTTTTCCTATCCAGCACTGGATCTAGCACGTCTTAAAAAGGCTTGGAATCAGGTAATTGAAAGCCATGACATGCTTCATGCTGTTATTATGAAAAATGGAACCCAGCAGATTTTAGAAAAGTATGCACAGCCAGATATTAAAGTATGGCATATGGAACATGCCTCTGAAGAAGAATTAGAATGCCATTCCCGGAAAATGAGAGAACGTCTTGCCAATAAGAACTATCTTCCAGAAACGTGGCCTTTGTATGACTTGGAAGCTACTGTGGGAAAGGACAAAACCATTCTTCATGTATCACTGGATATGCTTATCGCAGACTTTACAAGTATTCACATCATTATAAATGATTTAGAAGACCATTATTATGGAGAGGAAACAAGAAACAAAGCTCATGACTTATCCTACCGGGATATTATGATATACAAGGAAAACCAGAAAAAACAGCCACAGTACATAGAAAAAGCAGCAAAGGATAGAGAATACTGGAAATCCAGAATGAAGGATATGCCAGAAGGTCCAGAGCTTCCGGTTTTAGAGCAAGAAGAAAAAATTTGCATTCGCCAGCATAATACGTTTATTAGCCAGAAACGGTGCAGAGAACTAAGTGAATTTGCCAAAGCACAGCAAGTCACATTATCGGGTGTGATTTTATCTATGTATGCAGAGGTATTAAGAAACTGGTCTAGACAAAAAGATTTCTGTATCAATATTACGATGGCAAATCGTCCAGACATTCATCCTGAAGTACAAAATGTGATTGGAGATTTTACCGTAGTAGATATTTTACAAGTCAAAAACCAGAACGAAGCTTCTTATGTAGAACGAATGAAAGCGGTGCAGAAGCAGCTTTGGGAAGATTTAGGCCACCTGTCGTATACTGGCGTAGAATTGCTTCGGGAAATGACAAGAACCAGAAAAAAGGAAATTATCATTCCCTATGTATACACAAGTACCCTTGGATTACAGCAGGAGAACCAAGACGCTCAGTTTTGCAGACATGGAAATCTGCTTTATAAAATAACCCAGACACCTCAAGTACTGATTGACTGTCAAGTAATGGAATATGATGGTGGAATACTTGTTAATTGGGATGTTAGAGAAGAACTTTTTCCAGAAGGTCTTATTGAGGAGGCATTTGAAGTATTTAACAATCTGTTAAACAATGTGTCCATAGAAACACTTGCAGCTGCCACAACCCTAGCAGGACTTCCAGAAAAGACAATGCAGTGCAGAGAACGGGTAAATGCCACAAAAACAAAATTTGAAGATGTGACAATGTTTGATGGTTTTGTAAAACAGGTTGCACAACATCCTGATCGAGAAGCCGTATTTTGCGATGGAGTTTCTTATTCTTACAGGGAAATTGCGGATTATGCCAATGCAGTACAAAAAGCATTACTGGATTCGGGTTGTCAGAAAGGAGATTTTGTTGCCATCGAATTAAAGAAGAGTGCTTGGCAGATTGCAGCAGTAATGGGAACTTTGCTAGCAGGTGGAGCCTATCTTCCAGTGGATATGGAACAGCCAAGAGCAAGAAAGAATAAAATTCTTATGGATTCTGGGGCAAGATTTTTAATAGCATCAGGAGAAGAAGAAATTGGCATGGAAGGAATACAGGTAATTCTAGCAGGAGAACTAGAGATTATACCAGATCAGGATGTAGTTCCAGTTCAAGTGGATTCCGATCAGATTGCATATATTATTTATACATCAGGAAGTACGGGAAATCCAAAAGGTGTTGTTATCAATCATCACAGTGCTATGAATACGATTCAGGATATTCTAAAGAAGTATCAGATCACAGAACAAGACAAGGCAATTGGCATTGCCAATCTGGCATTTGACTTATCCGTATTTGACATATTTGGAATGCTGACAGCAGGGGGCAGTATTGTGCTGCCAAGCCATGACAAGGATATTGCAGAATGGTGCCAGTTAGTAACACAACAGAAGGTTACCATATGGAACACAGTTCCGGCACAGATGCAGATGCTAGTTTCCTATATGGAAGCAGAACAGAAAGAAGAAAATGACAGCCTTCGGCTTGTAATGCTGTCAGGTGACTGGATTTCGGTAAAACTTCCAAAAGAAATTCAGACGATATTTAAAAATGCAGCAGTGGTAAGTCTAGGAGGAGCAACGGAAGCCAGTATCTGGTCCATTTACTATGAGATAGACACAGACATTACTTATGAACGAAGCATACCTTATGGATATCCTTTGGCAAATCAGGAATTTTATGTACTGGATAAGAACTTAAATCCTTGCCCGGACTGGGTAAAAGGGGATTTATATATTGGGGGAGAAGGTTTAGCGGTTGAATATTTAGGCGATCAGGAGATGACAGATAGAAAATTCCTTTTCCATAAAGGACTCAATAAAAGATTATATGCAACAGGAGATTGCGGCCGTTATCTGCCAGGAGGCGTTATTGAATTTATGGGGCGAGAGGATTTTCAAGTAAAAATACGTGGACACCGTGTAGAATTAAATGAAATGGAAGCTGTCATGAATTCTTATGAGGATGTGGAACAGGCATTCGTGCTTTCCTCTTCTCAAAATGATGATCTGCTGGGAGCCTTTATCCTTCCAGTGGCAGATAAAGAACAGAACGAGTCTGGCCTTATTTCCAGACTTCAGACTATCAGTCAGAAATTCAATGAAGCGGATGATATCTTTGAGGCAAAAGCAGAACAGTATCAGGACTGGGTAACCGTATCCAATCAGACTGCATTATATGATATTATGAAAACGTTTATTCAGGTAGGTGCATTTACGGATACAGAGAAATGGTTTACCTTAGAAGAGCTGTATCAAATGACAGGGGTGCATGAATATTATAAACCGCTGATTCGTCGCTGGTTACGTGCAGTCAGAACAGAAGGATATGTAGAACGAAGTGAAAACGGCAGTTTTCGTGCATTGGTTTCCTTAACGGAAGAGAGAGCAGACGAAGAATGGGAGAATTGGAGAAAGGTCAATGAACAAGTAGATTATAGTGATTTGATGATGCATTTTTTTGAAGAATCCCGGAACAACCTTTTGCCAATGCTACGAGGACAGCTAGACCCAGTAGACTTATTCTTTCCACAGGGAAAATTTCATGTAGCATTAGCTGCCTACAAAGATAACATAGTCAGCCGCTGTATGAACAAAGCAGTTATTGAAATGATTACGGCAATTGCAAAAGATTTTGTCAAGCAGTACCCTGGGAAAGAATTTCGTCTATTAGAAGTTGGAGCAGGTGTCGGTGGGGTTAGCATAGATTTGATTGAGGCATTAAATAAGTACCCAGTAAAATATTTGTATACGGATATTTCCCGTTCTTTCTTAAATGAAGCACAAGAACGATTTGCAGATAAGCCGTGGGTGGAATTTGCTTTATACGATATTAACGAAGATTACTGGAATCAGAATATTGCTGCCTCTTCCTTTGATGTAATTCTTTGTAATAATGTACTGCACAATGCCAATGATGAGCTTCGAGTGCTAAAACAATTTAAGGAAATGTCCAAGCCAAATGGTTATGTTGCTGTATTAGATGCAACGGGAAGAAACTACACGTTGTTGACTTCTATGGAATTCCATAATGGATTAAACGGCGTAGAAGACTTTAGAAGTGAAAGGGAACAAGTATTTTTAAGTTCTGCTCAATGGTTATCCATGTTTGACAATGCAGGAATCAGGTTAGTATCCAGATTTCCAGAGGAAGGAAATACGTTGGAAATATTAGGACAGACGTTGTTTATCGGGCGTTTTGAATCGGAAAGAAAACGTCTGGATACAGAAAAATTCATATGCTACATGAAGAAAAATCTGCCAGATTACATGATTCCATCTTACTTAGAAGTTATGCAGGAATTTCCATTGACTTCTAATGGAAAGGTAGACCGAAAAGCACTGCAGGAACGAATGGAAATGGAAAATCCATTTGTGCCAGTAGAAGGCGAAGCACCAGAAACAGACTTGGAAAAGGCAGTAGCGGCTATTTGGAGGACATCTTTAAAACGAGAGTATATCTGGCGTAATGAAAATTTTTACGATGCTGGAGGGGATTCTCTGTTAGTTGCCCAGGTCGTTGCCAAGATGAAAGAGAACATAGAAGAAGCCAAGTGCTGGGAATGGGATCAGTTAATGATTGCCCTGATTGATTCCCCAACCATAGAAGGACTTTGTAAAAAACTAGTGGAGAAGAAAAGGGATGAAGCTGGTAGAAAAGAAGAAGCAGATTGTCTTGTCGTAGTAAAGGAAGAAGATTCTCCTAAAGCTGTTGTTTTCGTTCATGACGGAACGGGAACGAAGAGTCCGTATGATGCACTGATTCCTTGTCTGCAAGAGGGATTAGAAGAAAGCAGGACATCTATATATGCCTTAGTATGCAACGATATGGAAACCTATATGCAGACGGAACCAGAACAGCTAATGCAAAGTCTGGGTGAAAAATATGCACATAGGTTATTAGAAACAGGCAAACAGGAATTTCAGATCATTGGATACTGTATGGGAGGACTAATAGGAATCGAAATATCCAAAGTCTTAACAGAAACAGGGGTAACGGTCTATCCATTGATTAGTATTGATACAACACCAAGCAGAAGAATGATAGACAATGAATTCTTAATGGAACGGGCTTTTGGAATGATAATTGGTGCAGATGTAACAAAAACAGGACATACAGTGGAAGATGCTTTGTTAAAACAGGCAATTCATAAGTTAAGCAGGGAAGGAAGAAATGTGGTAACCAATGAAGAACTGATGCAATTAGACGGTGAATTTGCACCAGTTGGCAACTGTTATCAGAAACTAGCCGAAACGACACACGAAGAACGTCTGGAGGCCTTATACAAAACAATAGGTGGCAAAGATGCACAAGTATTAGGGTATCAGAAAATGCGTCTAAATATGCTGTATCAGGTATTTTGTCATAGTTTTCGTGCGGTGATTACGTATGATCCAGGGATCTATATGGGAGATGCAATTGTATTAAGCTGTAAAAATAAAGCCTCTGCGTTCCTCCCAGTAGAAGAAGCAGACAATGAAGCATTTTGGAATGAGGCAGTACTAGGAGAAGTTCGTTATATTCCGATTGGCGGAACCCATTTAAGCTGTATGGCATCACCTGTTGTGGAAGAAGTCGCAAAGAGCATTTTAAATCTGGAGGCAGA
The DNA here is from genome assembly GCF_900111595.1 of [Clostridium] polysaccharolyticum. GTDB lineage: Bacteria > Bacillota > Clostridia > Lachnospirales > Lachnospiraceae > Clostridium_AI > Clostridium_AI polysaccharolyticum. Next base: position 20,519 of record NZ_FOHN01000020.1, read on the forward strand.
ACATGAATAGAAGGATTGGAATATTAGGATATAGCGGACTTGCAGGACAAGTGGTAAAAAAATATCTGCAAGAACAATACAGTCTCCGACTAGGTGCCAGAACAGATCATGACAGGTTTTCCACTGGATCAATGGAGTACATGACTGTAGATGCAGAAGAAGAAAAGCAGTTACAATCCTTTTGTTCTGGCTGTCAAGTTATCGTTAATTGTATTGGTCCTTCTTACTATGTTTCAGAAAAAGTGGCAAAAGCAGCAGCAGAAGCAGGAGCTGATTACGTAGATGTATTTGGTGTCAATCTTTTGGACAAACCCTCTGTTAGTACAAAAGAAAACAATCAGGCAATCGTAATTGGAGCAGGAAGTTTCCCAGGACTATCTGGGCTTCTTCCTGCATGGATGACAGCAGGCATGGAGAATGTTTCAGAACGGCTTCGCCTTTATGGGGGAGGAAAGGAACAGATTACATTAAATGCCTGTATCGATGTCATTCTGAGCATGGCAGAAAACTTTGGAAGATCGGGTGTCTATCTGTCAGGAAATTCCTTCAAACAGTTAAGACAGCCTGTACAGCTTCCTTATGGGGAATATCCAGAAGAAGCCAGAGGATTTTATTATCTTACCAAAGAGATGGAGGCAGCCTGTCATGCCAGTCCCGTACAGGAATTATTCTGGTGTAACGTTCAGAGAAATCCTGCTTATGAGCAGCATATGAAACAGGCTGTTATAGGTTATATGCAAGATGGAAGCAAAGAACATGTATTAGAACTTGCCAAAGAACTGATTGCCAATATGGAAGATAAGAATCCGGAAGAAAAACTTTGGTACCGTATTTATGGGGAATTAGACTGGCGGTGCGAGGAAGGCATAAAGACAAAGAGATACCGTCTGGATTTTAAAGACACTTATCAGGTAAATGGGTTTCTTGCTGCAGCCTGTGCAAAAATGCTATTGGAGAACTCTCATAATGGAGGAATTTACTGGCCTTTTCAGATTCTGGATGGTGTGCAAGTGATAGAATCCCTGCAGGAACAGCAGATTGCAACGGTGACAGTGGAAGGTGATATTCCTTGGAAGGAGCAGAAGGTGGAACAGGAAGAAGGAGAGATCTAGAGATGGAATTCAAAAAGAGAGTAATAGTCTGCGGTGTTGGTTTCGGGCAGTTTTATCTGCGGGCATTGGAAAAAATGACACAGGAATATGAATTAGCAGGGATATTTGCAAAAGGAAGTGACTGGGCAAAGGAATGTGCACAAACATACCAAGTACCACTGTATACAAAACTGGATGAGATAACAAAGGAAGTTACGGATGTGGCATGTGTTGTGATTAAGTCCACAGTAGTAGGTGGTGCAGGAACGGATCTGGCAAAAGCATTTTTAGAAAAAGGAATTCATGTAGTGCAGGAACATCCTGTACACGCAGATGACCTTTCCGAGTGCCTGAAACTTGCGAAACAAAATAAAGTAAACTATAGTGTCAATACTTTTTATCCAGATCTTTTGAATGTACAAAGATTTCTTAGCCTGGCAGAGAAGATACGAAAAGAGTCCCCAATTCGTATGATACGTGCAGAATGCAGTATTCACGTATTATTTCCATTAGTAGATATTTTAGGAAGGGCAGCAGGAGGGATTCGTCCCTGGCATTTTGAACTATTGAAGCCAGCAGGAAAAGACAATCCCTTTTGTATTGTATCTGGAACGATACATAACATTCCAGTTTGTCTGCAGGTACAAAATCAATTAGAGCCTAGCAATCCGGAAAATAACCTGTTCCTGCTTCATAGCATAGCATTAACGACGAACAGTGGAAATCTGATGATGACAGGAACCAATGGAAATGTGATTTGGGAACCTTGCATGAAGAAGGAAGTGGACGAAGCAGGTGTTTTCCGTCTGGATAAAGCAGATGTTTTCTTAGACTTGCCAGTTTTTGAGATAGCAGGAGCCGCTATCGCAGAAACGTACCGAGAAATGTTTCAGAAAACTTGGCCGGACAGCATTCGGAAATCGTTATTACGTTTTCATCAGGAATTAGAAGCAGGAAAGCAGATTTGTTCGGATATGCAGTATCTTATCAGTGCAACTGCGGCTTGGAAAGAGCTGGCACAGGTAATAGGGCAGCCAATGCTGATTGAACCATATGAGAAAAAGGCGATTCGAATAGAGGAATTGTAAAAAATCGGATATAAAATGGGAAAGAAACAGCTCTGTAATAGTTTTAGCCGTTACAGAGCTGTTTCTTATGCAGTCTTCTGGGTACCGTATTCTTATTTTTGTGTTATTTTTCTGTATTCTCCAGGTACCAGCCCTGTGCTTTTCTTAAAAAGTTCTGCAAATCGGCTTGGATTGGAATATCCAATGGCTTCTGAAATCTGGGTAATGGTTAATGTGGTGCTAGAAAGCAGGTATTCCGCACGACTCATTTTACGCTGCTGTACGTATTCTGTTACCGAACAGCCATTCACCTGTTTAAAAAGGCTTTTAAATTTACTCAGTCCCATACAGGCAATTTTAGCAAGCTGTTCTAGTGGCAGTTCATTGGCATAATGATCATTTAAGTATGCCGTAACGGTTGCAATGTTCTGGGCATCTTCAATAGACAGTTTGGACTGTGGTTTTGGCCGTTTTTGTTTTTTCTGATGTTCTACAACAAGAGAAACCGCTTCTGCCACTTTGCTTTCATAAAAAAGTTTAGCAGAAAGCCCCTCTCCTTGATAATTCTTTACTTGATTGAGCAAGTAAATCATTTCTGGAAAATGCATGGTTTCATCAATTTCAAAAAAAGCAAGTTTTGGATTGGCATATTCTTCTGGATATTCTTCTTTTAAATAATCTTCATAATAGGCAGGCATAATCTCGATACCAATGGATTGGATGGGGATATTTTTATGAATTAAGGCACGGTAGGGACGGTATCCACCAATAAAAGTCTTGACACAGCCTGCGTTGAGTCTTCGATATGGAGACAGTTCTTCACCTGCGATTGAAGAATAGTAGGTAATGCTTAGACAATTGGGAGGATCAAATTCTAAAAAGGTATCCTTATGGAAAAAGAAATCATGAATTTTAATATTGAATAAATTATCCTTATGGTATACCCAATAAGTACCTTTTCCCACTTCTTCTTTCAGTTCCCAGTATTGCCCCTCTTTCGTATAAGCAGAGTTTGAAGTTACATTCACAAACCCTGTCTGATTTAACATTGGAACATAAACTTGTTCTATCATATGCAATGTTTCACCCTCTTACCTCGATTAGCCGAACGTATACCTCGATTAGCCGAAAAACGTTCGGAACTATTGTAAAGTATAATATAAAATTATATAGTATGAATAACGTTAGTGGTGGCTAACTAATAAAATCATAACAGAAGGTGGTTTTCCCGTCAAGAATAAAGAAAACCATATAAAGGAGGAATCGTATGGGAAATCATAAGACAGAACAAATAGGACTTTCCGTAAAAGACTTAGTAACAACGGGGATTTTCAGTGCAATTTTCTTTGTGTTTACTTTAGTAGGAGGCGTATTCTTTGCCGTAAATCCAGTGCTTACATTTTATATGCCAATGGGAAGTGCATTATTGTGCGGACCAGTCTATTTACTGCTTGTTGCAAAAGTACATAAAAGATGGAGTACTACTATTTTAGGAATTATTATGGGAATCATCTGGTTTGTAACAGGAATGCACTGGGCATTTTCTTTAAGTTACATCGTAATGGGCATTGTTGCCGATTTTGTTGCGGGAATAGCTGGCTATCAGAATAGATTTTTAAATGCAGTATCTTACATGCTTCTTTCATTAGGTTCTGTATTTACCTATGTGATGTACTTTATGGATCCAGAAGGCTGGGCTGGAACTATGCTAAAGAATGGAACCGAGCAGTCATACATTGACAAGATGAATGATGCAGCACCATCTTGGCTCTTAGCAGTCATTCTTCTTGGAACATTAGCAGTTGCGGCCTTCAGTGCATGGGCAGGTGGCAAACTGTTAAAGAAACAATTTGAAAAGGCAGGCATTACGAAATGATGCAAAAGGAAGAACAGAAAGGACTTTGGCTGGATCCAAGAACCAAGCTTCTGCTCATACTGCTCTGTGTATTCTGCACTATGACAGCACCATCCTTGTTATATGAATATGGTCTTGTTTTATTCATTTTTATATTAGGTGCTGTTAGCGGGCAGATCAAATATGCTGGAAAAGGGCTTTTGCTATATACATTGTTCTATTTGCTCACGATATGGGTGATGGGTTCTATGACGGGTTCCCTGCGGGCCATGTTTATCGCTTTTCTTGGTTTGTTTCATAAAGTATATCCATGTGGAATGTTAGCAGGCATCGTTCTTTCTTCTACAAAAATTAGTGAATTTCTGTCAGCGATGAACCGGATACATGCACCAAAAAAACTGGTGATTCCAATGGCAGTTATGCTTCGTTATATACCAGCTATTCAAGAAGACTGGCACTTTATCAAAGATGCCATGCATATGCGGGATATTTCTCCATCTGTTAGCAGTTTTATCAGACATCCAGTCATGACAGTAGAATGTATCTATGTTCCGCTTATGATGGCGGCATCCAAAGCAGCAGATGAATTATCAATTGCGTCTGTAACAAGAGGGATTGAAAATCCAAAACCAAGAACCTGTCTGGTACAAATTCAGTCAGGTCTTGCAGATGCATTTGTTATACTATGCTTTTTCTTATACTGGATGGCAGCATTTGTCTGGAAAGGAGTATTCTAAATGATTAAGTTAAACCAAGTATCCTTTTCTTATACGGGGCAGGAACAAGGCAGTTTGCATGATATTAATTTAACGATTCAAAAGGGGGAATGCGTTCTGCTTTGTGGCAGAAGCGGCTGTGGCAAAACAACCATTACCAGACTGCTCAATGGCTTAATCCCACATTTTTATACAGGAAAGCTGACGGGAACGGTTACATTGGATGGAATGGATATTGCAAAAATGCCGATGTATGAAATTGCCCAAAAAGCAGGTTCTGTATTTCAAAATCCAAGAACCCAGTTTTTTAATGTGGATACGGATAGTGAAATTGCCTTTGGAATTGAGAATGAGGCCTATCCGCCAGAACAGTTAAAACATATGGTGGAACAGACAACCAAGGATCTGCATATTGAAAAACTGCGTGGCCGCAATATCTTTCAATTATCAGGAGGAGAAAAACAGAAAATTGCATTTGCTTCCGTGTATGCCATGAATCCAGATATATATCTTTTAGATGAACCTTCTTCCAATCTGGATATGCATGCCATACTAGAGTTAAAAGAACATTTGAAATTCATCAAGAAACAAGGAAAAACAATTGTAATTGCAGAACACAGGCTTTATTACTTAATGGAACTTGCGGACCGGATTCTTTACATGGAAGATGGAAGAATAAAAGGCAGTTATACGCCGGAAGAATTTCGGAAAATAGAAGCAGGAGAACGGGAAAACATGGGACTTCGTTCTGCTGATTTAAATCAGGTACATCCAGAAAAGAAGAAAATCCTGCAAAAAGGAATGCCAGTACTGGAATTAAAAGATGTAACGCTATCCCATGAAAAGCGAAGAATCTTAGAACAGATTAACTTGTCAGCCAGTTCAGGAGAAATTATTGCAGTAGTGGGGCATAACGGAGCAGGAAAGACTACATTTTCCAGAGCCTTGTGTGGGCTTCATAAGGATATAAAAGGGAATTATGTCTGGAACGGGAAAACAGTGGATAAGAAAAAAAGGTTAAAGCAGTCCTATATGGTAATGCAGGATGTAAACTACCAGTTATTTGCAGACAGCGTGGAAGCAGAAGTAACCTTTGGAATGAAAGCACCACAGAGGGAATTAGTGGAACAGACACTAGAAGAATTAGGGCTTACAGAGTTTCGGATGAGACACCCAAATACATTGTCAGGAGGACAGAAACAGCGTACAGCCGTTGCTGTCAGTATGATTTGCCAGAAAGATATTCTGATTTTTGATGAGCCGACTTCCGGACTGGATTATGACAGTATGCTGCAGGTGGCAGGCTTGCTTACAAAACTGTCACAAATGGGAAAACTTATTTTTGTTGTAACACACGATTATGAATTTGTTTGTAAAACCTGTCACAGAGTTCTTCATTTTGATGAAGGAGAAATGCCAGATGACCTTCTGGTTACGAAGGAACAAGAAAGACGTCTCAGAGAATTGTTTGCAATACCAGATAATTCTATTTCATATACAGACGAAAGTTTACGAAGGGAAGTGAAACAAGGTGAAAGAGAAGAAAGAAAGCCCAATTGGACTATTGCTTGCCTGGGCGGGGAAAGATAAATATTATTTGTATCTTTCTATTATATGCTCCTTGATAAGCGGTCTCTCCACCATGATTCCATACTATGGAGTCTATCAGTTGATTCGTGCATCTTATGCAGGCACATGTACAAGAGAAACTATTTTACAAAATGCAGTGATGATTGCCATTGCCATTGTAGTAAGATTTGTTCTTTTTTCTGCTTCAGGAGCACTATCTCATAAAGGTGCGTACAATGCACTTTATAAAGTACGCTGTATGGTCATAGAACATATGGCAAAAGCACCACTTGGTGTTCTAAGTGAACGAAATACAGGGAATATCAAAACGGTACTCAATGAAGATATTGAAAAACTGGAACTGTTTTTGGCACATCATTTGCCTGAGCTGATTTACTATATGTGTGGTCCAGTTGCCGTATTTATTTACTTATGTACAGTAAACATACCGCTTGCATTCATTTCATTAATACCTTTACTATTAGCTTTGCTGGTTATGGCGATTATGTTTCGAGGCATGGATGGAATGATGGATAGAGCGAACCGCTCCATTGCCAATTTAAATTCCGTTATTATTGAATATGTCAACGGAATGCGTCTTATAAAGGCATACCGTATGGGAAGCAAATCTTTTCAGAAATATTCCGATGCCATTCAGGAAGAAAATGATGTCTGGAATGAAGTATCCAAAAAAATGGGGCCTCCTTATGCAGCGTATGTTGTGATTACGGAATGTGGAATGCTTTTCATGGTGCCATTAGGAGGATACTGGTTTTTACAAGGCACTATTGCAGCCAGTGCATTTTTACTCTTTGCATTTATTGGCTCTTTGTATTTGACAGAGCTTCGGCCATTACAGGAATTGGGTTCCAACTTAGCACAGGTGCTAAAAGGAATTACAAAGACAAAAGAAATATTGGATATTCCAGTATATGAAGGCGGAAAAGACTTCCCAAGTAAACATGATATTCAATTAAAAGATGTTACATTTTCTTATGATGGAACAAAAGAAGTGCTGAAACAATGCAATCTAACGATACATCATGGAGAAAAAATGGCTCTTGTAGGCCGTTCTGGTGCAGGAAAAAGTACAATTATTGAATTGATTTCCAGATTTTACGACGTGAATCAGGGAACGGTTACAATCGGTGGACAAAATGTAAAAGATCTAAATTATGAACAAGTTTTAGAACAAGTTGCAATCGTATTTCAGAAAACGTTTTTAACTCGTGACAGTGTGTTCGAGAATATCCGTATGGGCAGCAATGCAAGTCTGGAAGAAGTACGAAAAGCAGCAAAGCAGGCACAGATTGATGACTTTATTATGAGTCTTCCAAACGGGTATGATACAAAAGTAGGAAGTTTTGGTGCAAGATTTTCAGGAGGAGAAAAACAGAGAATCGCCATTGCCAGGGCAATTTTAAAAAATGCACCAATTCTTATTCTGGATGAAGCCACAAGTGCAGCAGATCCAGAAAACCAGGTGGAAATTGATCAGGCAATTTATAATTTATGTAAAGGAAAAACCGTTATTATAGTAGCCCATCGTCTTGGTGCAATTAAAACATGTGACCGGGTAGCAGTGGTTGAAAATAATACGGTTACATGCGTAGGAAGCCATGCACAAGTTCTAAAAGAAAATGCGTATTACAAAAAGGCATGGCAGGATTATGAACAGGCACGTTCTATGTCTTATGAACTAGAAGGAGGTGTAAAAGGATGAAAGAAGAACAGGTGTTAAAAGGAAACCGGCAGTTTCACATTTCCATTGGGTGCACCATCATTGAGGGGCTGCTGTCTGGTTCTAACTTTATGCTTATCTATTATGTCTTTCAGGCATTGTGGAACGGAACGTTAAATATGAAAAAAATCCTGCAGCTGACAGGAGGCCTGTTGCTCATTTTCCTTGCCAGAATCGTGATATACAGTTATGGATATGTGCAAGGGCAAATTGGTGGTGCAAAAGTAAGCAGGCAGATTCGGCTTTTTTTAGGAGATAAGCTAAGAAGGATTCCGTTGTCCCGTTTTACAGCAGGGCAAACAGGAGACTATATCAATGTAGCAACCTCCAATGTAAATAGTTATGAAAACGTATTGACTCATAAAACAGGAGATCTGGCAAAAAACATAACCCTTTCTCTTATGCTGATAGGATTTGTATCTACGATGCATCTAAAATCGGGAATGATTTTGCTTGCAGCGGATCTGCTTTTGGTTCCAGCACTATGGTTTTCTTTTTATCAGGTAAAGAAGTATGGGACCAGAAAAAATGAAATCTGTGCAGAAAATGTCAGCAGTATCGTAGAGTACATTACAGGTATCCAGACATTTCGTGCATATGGAATTGGTGGAACAAAAAATAAAACGGTAACGAAGGCTATGAAAGCATTTAGTGATATCAGTTTTATATATGAAGTAAAAGTAATACCAGTAGGAATGTTTCATAGTATCTTATCATGGTTTAGTATGCCATTGGTTATATGGATAGCAGGAAAGTCTTGGCTTACAGGAGATTTAGCAACGGTAGATTATTTAATTATCTGTTTCCTTCCCTTATTTTTATCCAAACTGTCAGATACGATTTTCATAGATTTAACAAGTTATAAGAACTTGACAATTGCGAAAAGACAAATTGAAAAGGTAATTTATGAGCAGGAAGAAACAAAAAGCAGTCAGAAATTTGAACCAGTACATCACGATATCTGTTTAGAACACGTTGATTTCGCTTATGTGGAAAAAGAACCAATCTTAAAAGATGTAAGCATAACGATACCAGATCAGAAGCTGACAGCAATTGTAGGGGATTCTGGTTCAGGAAAATCCACCATTTTAAATATTATATCAAAATACTATGAACTAGAAAAAGGAGATATTAAAATTGGTGGAATTCCAACCCATAATGTGGGAGCAGAGCAGGTGCTTTCCCAAATTTCCATGGTGGATCAAGATGTCTTTTTATTTGATGATACGGTAAGAAATAACATCCGTTATGCTCGTCCGTCTGCTACCGATCAGGAAATTGAAGAAGCATGCCGTCTTGCCAATTGCGATGGATTTATTAAAAAGATGGCAAAAGGGTACGAAACTATGGTTGGTGAGAATGGAAATCAGCTGTCTGGAGGAGAACGGCAGCGTTTATCCATTGCCAGAGCCATTTTGAAAAATGCTCCTATTTTACTATTGGATGAGGCAACAGCCAGTCTGGATGTGGAAAATGAACTGGCAGTAAAGGATGCTATTGCAAATCTGCTAAGAGAAAAGAAAACAGTGGTGATGATTGCACATACTCTTTCCATTGTACAAAAAGCGGCACAGATTGGTGTTGTGTCAAAAGGGAGAATTGTGGAAAGTGGCACTCATGAAGAACTGCTTAAGAAAAATGGAAAATATGCAGCAATGTGGAAAGCAGAACAGAAGCTTTCCTGTTAGAAAGGATAGAGAATGTTATGTCAAATAAAAATGATACAAGAAGCATGCTATTAAGTGCATCTCCTTTGGAACTTTTACTGAAACTAAGTGTGCCAGCTATCATCGGAATGGTGGTAGTTGGATTATATAATTTAATGGATGCTATTTACGTAGGCAGAATGGTAGGGAAAACAGCAATGGGAGCAGTTTCCGTTTCGTATCCATTTACCCTTGTAAATACAGGGCTTGCCACACTGATTGGGGTAGGTTCTGCATCCATTCTTTCACGGGCAATTGGAAAGAACGATCAGAGAACCATAGATAAAATTATGGGAAATTTAATTGCATTAAACTTGATTTTTTCGATTCTCATTATGGGAATAGGAATGATTTTTACCAGACAGGTATTATCCTTATCTGGAGCAGAAGGAGATATTTTAAAAGTAGCCTCCAGATATCTGAGAATTATCTTTGCGGGAAGCTTATTCGTTAATTTTGCTCAGTCTGCCAATATGATTATGCGTGGAGAAGGCATGTTAAAAAAGGCGATGCTGATTAGCGGGGGAGCGGCCATGATTAACATTGTGTTAGATCCCATCTTTATTTTAATAATGAAACCTATGGGATTAGGAGCAGAAGGAGCAGCATATGCAACCATTCTTTCTCAGTTTATTCAGGCAGCACTCACTCTTATGTATTTTTTAAAGCAAAGCCAGAATGTCAAAATTCATGGAGTTCGTTTGGAAAAAGACTTGTTTGGCGAAATATTCGGAGTTGGGTTTTCCGCAATGCTCATGCAAGTTATGTTATTAGTGCAGCAGACTGTCTTATATAATATTGCAGGAAAAAATGGAGGAAGTGACTGGCAGATTATTTTAGGTGCAGCGTTACGTGTCCAATCTTTTGCGTTTATTCCGCTTTGGGGATTAAGCCAAGGCTACCAGCCTGCAATTGGAACTAATTATGGTGCAAAGCAGTTTAACCGTGTCAAATACATAACAAAAAGCTTTTCTATTGCTGCAACATTGCTTGCTGCGGTATTTTATTTGCCAATTATGTTTGCTCCAAAAGGAATGCTTTCTTTATTTTTATCAGATCGTGCAGTTGTGTTATTAGGAGCAGATGATTTCCGGATTTTCTTCCTTTCCTACATCACATTAGGTCTTTGGGTCATTGTTTTAACTATGATGCAGGCATTAGGAAGAGCAAGCAATGCTAGTATTTTAGTTATTTTAAGACAGATTGCAATATACATTCCAGCTGCATTTATCATGCCACATGTTGCAGGACTTGGTGTACATGGGGTATTCTATGCACCATTGATTACAGATGTCTGTGTGTTTGTAGTCGTAATCTATATGTTAAATAAGGAATTAAAACAGATGAAATAGGTAAGAGGAAAAAATGAAATTTATTTTGTATACAGCCTTAATTGGGATTTTTCTCGCTTTTATTAGTACATGTGCTATGACTGCACTCTTATATCGGATGCAGTATAGCAAACGTGTGGAAGCAAACTGTTCTGGCAAGAATCAATCTGAATTCCAGACAAAAACGGTTTCGTTTTGTTCTGGTAAAAATAAGCTGGCAGGCAGCTTTTACTGGCAAAATGGAATCAAGAACTTGCAGCAAGTTGTAATAATCGTACATGGATATGGTCTTACACACTTGGATTATCAGCTGGAAATAGAACATTTTGTGAAGAAAGGAAATGTAGTATTTGCATATGATTTAACTGGATGTGGAGCAAGTGAAGGAAAAAATCCAAAAGGATTTGGCCAGTTTATATTGGATACAAAGGTCGCAGTAAATTACGTAAGAAAAGCAGAACCAGAGAAAAAAATCATTCTGTTCGGTCATAGTACAGGAGCATATGGAGTAGCAGCTTATTTACAGGAAGCAGATCCTTTGGTAGAAAAGGCAATCTGCGTATCTGGATTTTATGACTGTGGATTTTATGCAAGGGAATGTATGAAAGGGAAAATAGGGATACTTGCTTATCTGCTGCCATTTTGGGTACACTTGTTTGAATGGATAAAGTTTGGCAGCAATGGAGCAAAAAGCGGAATCCAGGGAGTTGAACAGTTTGGAAAATCCGTTCTTATTCTTCAAGGGGAACAAGATACAGTTGTGCCAATAACCGCTTCCTTATATGGATGGAAAGAAAAATACACCAATCAGAAAGTAACCTGTGTTTTGATTGAAAAAGCCGATCACTTTCCCATGAGATGGGAACAAGGCAGGGAAATAGTGTAAGGCAAAGTGCCACTTGGAAAGAAGTTGTATAGTTTTTTGGTGCGTGTTATAATGAACCATATAGGCCAATGCAATAATCTTAAGAGAGGAACGATCATGTACCAATACTATTTATTTGACTTATACGGAACGTTAGTTGATATACAGACCAATGAAAAGGACAGAGCAGTCTGGGAGAAATTATCAATATATTATGGATACTATAGTGCTCATTATACACCAGAAGAATTACAGCAGTGTTATTTATTAGAAGAACAGCATTTAAGGAAGCAGGCTTTGGATAATTCAGCTTCCAAAGAGAATGTTTACCCTGAGATTGTTCTGGAATATGTGTTCCAGACATTGTTTGCGAAAAAAGGAGCAGAAGTACCGCTAGAGATAGCAAAACAGGCTGGGCAGCTGTTTCGGATATCTTCGTTACAGTATATTGCATTATATCCGAATATTCCAGAGATGCTTGTAACGTTGAAAGAAAAGCAGAAAAAAATATATCTGTTATCTAATGCCCAGCAGATATTTACGGAATATGAAATGAACTATCTGGATATCAGGAAATACTTTGATGGAATATTATTTTCATCGGATGCCGGCTATATGAAACCAGATATCAGATTTTATCAAAAGGCAATTGAGCAGTTTGGGATTCAGGCCAATGAGGCAATTATGATAGGAAATGATTATGTATGTGATATACAGGGAGCAAAGGCAGCAGGTCTGGATGCATTTTATGTACATACAGACATATCGCCAGCAATGCCAGAAAATTTGCCAGAGGGAACATGGATGCATAACATGGATGGAAATGCACTGCTTGATAGGATACCTCTAAAGTAGATATGGGAATAACCAAAATCTGCTTTGGAGGTATTTTTTTGCCTAAATTCAACCCTGTCCATTGAATCGCCAAAACTTTCCCCTGTTTATCTGGAATTAAGATTTAGTTTAATATATAAACTTTTCTGAATGTATTGTATATCAATAAAAAATAAAGTAAAATATAAAGTGTCGATAGGCTTTACTGAATATACATATCGAAAGCATTCATTTAATTATGAAAAAGGAGATAAAGTCATGAAAAATTGGATGAAAAAAATGAGTTTCTGGAAAAGTGCATTAATAGTAATGCTGGTGGCTGTATTATCAGGAACTATGCTAATTGGCTGTGGTGCCAAAAAGGAAGAAGCAAAAAAGAATACAAAAATTCGCCTTTCTACAACTACTTCCGTAAATGATTCGGGGTTATTGCCATTTCTACAAGGCGATTTTGAAAAGGATACGGGGTATACGTTAGAAATTACTTCAGCAGGAACAGGTGCTGCTATTGAAAAAGGAAAAACAGGTGATGCAGATTGCCTTTTAGTACATGCAAAAAGTGCAGAAGAAGAATTTATAGAGGAAGGCTATGGGGTAGAAAGAGTTGTATTAATGTATAACTATTTTGTGATTGTAGGACCAGAAAATGATCCAGCAGGTATAAAAGGGGTTTCCTCTGCAAGCGAAGCATTTCAAAAGATAAAAGATTCGGGATGCAGTTTTGTATCAAGAGGTGATGATTCTGGTACAAATAAAGCGGAATTAAAAATTTGGGATTCCTTAGGAATTGATCCAGATGGACAGGACTGGTATATCAGTACAGGACAAGGAATGGGAGCATCCATCAATGTAGCAAGTGAAAAACAGGCCTATATTTTTACAGACAAAGCTAGTTATTTATCTCATAGCTTAAAAGATTCATTAGCATTACTACTAGAAGAATCAGATGACTTAAAGAATACATATTCCATGATTGCGGTAAATAAAGAAAAATGGCCAGATACAAATACAGAAGGTGCCAGTGAATTTATCAAATGGATGAAATCTGACAAAGCAAAAGATTTAATTACAAGCTATGGAAAAGAAGAATATGGCCAGCCGTTATTTTATATTGATCAATGATTAGAAAAAGATGTGGATAGAGATACAAAAGGCTTTCAGCCTTTTATTTGGGCAAGATGATGAATTAAGGCAAATTTTATTTTTAACGTTAAAAATGTCATTGTTTTCAACAGGCATATCTACAATAGCAGGAGTAACTGCAGCAGTTTTGTCAGCAGTTACCCCTGCATATCCAATAAAGAGATATGCAGGCTGGTTAATCAATACATTAATGGGAACACCACCAGTAGCAGCAGGATTAATTGTGTTTCTGATGCTTTCAAGGAACGGTCCACTGGGACAATTGGGATTATTGTATACCATTGATGCAATGGTAATTGCACAGGTATTTTTAATAGCCCCTATTGTCACTGGATTATCCAGTCCTGTTCTGGAAAAAAAGTATGAGGAAACAAAAGAGACATTCTGGGGGCTGAATATTGGTGGAAGAAGAAAAGTATTTTTGTTATTACAGGAATGCAGAAAACCGCTGGCTGGAATTATTTTATCAGCATTTGGCAGGTCTATTGCAGAAGTAGGTGCAGTACAGCTAGTAGGTGGTAATGTACAGTATAAAACAAGAGTTATGACAACAGCCATTATGTTAGAAACAAACCGTGGAAATTTCCAGCTTGCAGTTTCACTCGGAATGGTGCTGCTTTTATGTTCTTTCATAGTAAATTCATTGGCAGGTATGATTTTAGAAAAGTAACCACAAGGGAATCAGAAATGTGAGGTTTAGAAAATGACAAGTGGAATTTTGGAGTGGAAGCATTTAAAAAAGAGTTTTCAAGGAAAAACGGTATTGGATGTAGAGCATGTCGTTCTGCAGAAAGGGAAACGATACGTTATTATTGGAGAAAATGGAGCAGGAAAAAGTACGCTTCTGAAAATTCTGGCTGGAGTGATGAAAACAGAAGGGAAGGAGAAGCAAAAAAGACCAGATTGTAAGATTTTATATATGCCTCAAAAGCCTTACATATTTAATATGTCTGTCATGGATAACATGAAAAGGACTGCAAAGAAAAAGAATGTTGAGGAATTCGAGCGTATTTTAGAACAATTAGACATTAAAGAATTAAAAAACAATCAGGCAAACAGTATGTCAGGAGGAGAGAAACAGCGTCTGGCATTTGGAAGAATCTTAGCTCAGTCCTGCGAACTGTTATTGTTAGATGAACCTGCTTCGGCAATGGATGTAAAGGGAACGCTTCTGTTTGAGCAAGTGCTTAAAGAATATCAAAAAGAACAGGGCTGTACACTTGTTATGGTCACTCATGATATTGAACAAGCCAAAAGAATTGCAGACCAGATTATTTTTATTAAGGAAGGAAAGCTTGGAATTGGAGAGGACTATAAAGAACATTTTTCAGATATAGACGAGATATTTTTTTATATATGAAAATGCACACGCTACAAGAATTGAGGGATTGCCATGTTAAATGTAAAAACAGTCAGAGAGACGAAAGAGATTGTGAAAGGCTTCTGTAAAGAAAGCAGAATTATTGAAGAAGTGAAAGTGCAGGATGCCGCAGGAAGAATTCTGGCAGAAGATTTATATAATGAAAAAAATGTTCCAGAGTTTACTCGATCTACAGTGGATGGATTTTGCGTGAAGGCCTCAGATGTATTTGGATGTTCCGATTCCATGCCTGCAATCCTTGAATTTTTAGGAAATATCAAAATGGGAGAAAAGCCACCTTACCAAGTTAAGGCTTTACAATGTGCATATATTGCTACTGGGGGGTATATGCCAGAAGGAACAGACAGTGTTGTCATGATGGAATATACAGAAAATTATGGAGATGAAATTGGCATACTTAAGCCAGCTGCTCCAGGAGAAAATGTGATTTTTGAAGGGGATGACGGGAAGGCAGGAGAATTGCTTTTACAAAAAGGGACTCGGCTGACCAGCAGGTCTTGCGGAGTGCTTTTGGCAAGTGGAGTGTCAAAAGTAAAAGTGAAAAAGCAGATAAAGGCAGCGGTTATTTCAAGTGGAAATGAGCTGGTTTCGGAAGGGGCAGAGTTATTAGAAGGACAAATATATGATGTAAATGGTCCAATGCTTACAGCTGCATTAAAAGAATGTGGGTGTGAAGCAGAGTTTCTAGGTATTATACAAGATGAAGCAGAAGTGTTTGAACAAGTCCTTCAAAAAGCAGCAGAGGAATACGACATGGTATTGCTATCTGGAGGAACCTCTGTGGGAATAAAAGATTTAACTGCTAATACTTTAAACAAGTTAGGAAATATCCTAGTACATGGAATTGCGGTAAAGCCAGGAAAGCCGACAATTATTGCTAAGGTAAAGGATAAGCTAGTGTTTGGCTTGCCAGGAAATCCAGTGGCAGCATATTTTGTGTTTTATTTGTTTGTAAGGACGGCTATACAGAGTATGTATGGTTATCAAGAATTACAAAGAATGGAGAAGAAGATTATCGGTTCTTCCATTTCCTCGAATCATGGAAGAGAAGAATACATACCTGTCAGGATAGAAGAAGGAAAGGCATATCCGGTTATGGGAAAGTCAGGTCTGATTTCTATGTTAAAAGAAGCGGAAGGATATATTTATATAGAGAGAGATAGAGAAGGAATAACAAAAGGGATGGATGTAAACGTAGTTTATTTTTAAGAGGTGATTCAAGATGGGATTTCAGTATTTAACCAATACATCTTTAGAGCAGGCTATCATGCAATACAGGATGGAATTAGATCGATCAGGGTTTTGCAGGCATAGTGAAAAGATTCCAGTTATAGATGCTATTAATAGAATTACTTCCAAAGCGGTTTATGCAAAATTGTGTTCTCCTCATTACAATGCATGTGCAATGGATGGGATTGCATTAAAGGCCGACACGACATTTGGTGCTACAGAAACAAGTCCAGTCAAGATTAGGAAAGATGCGGTTGTATATGTAGACACAGGAGATCCCCTTCCAAAAGAATGTGACTGTGTCGTTATGATTGAAGATGTTATTAAAGTGGATGCTGGCATTCTGCTTTATCATGCTGCAGCACCGTGGCAGCACGTAAGGCAAATCGGAGAAGATATGTCAGCTGGGGACATGATTTTGACATCTTTTAGCCAGATAACACCAGTAGCAATAGGAGCTATGCTTGCTTGTGGTGTACTTGAGGTAGAGGTAGTCAAAAAGCCCATTGTGGGCATTATACCTACAGGTGACGAAATTGTACAGCCAGACAGTGAACCAGAGGAAGGGAAAATCAAGGAGTTTAATTCTGCGATTTTTGGTGGAATGGTTCATAATTGTGGAGCTTGTGCAAAAGTATATCCCATTGTAAAGGATCAGAAAGAGGAATTGGAAAATATGCTAAGGAAAGCGATTAAGGAATGTGATGTGGCAATCTTAATTGCTGGTTCTTCAGCAGGAAGAGAGGATTATTCCAGCGAGGTAATTAACAGCGTAGGAAAGGTAATATTTCATGGAATTGCCATGAAGCCAGGGAAACCTGCGGTGTTAGGAATGGCAGGAAGTGTTCCTGTAATTGGTCTTCCTGGGTATCCAGTATCTGGAATCATAGTATTTCAGAACATTGTGGAACCACTATTAGAATATCTTACGGGACAGAATTTACATAAAGAAGAAAGGAAACAAGAGGCTGTTTTAACAAAAAACTATAATTCCTCTTTAAGTTATAGAGAATTTGTAAGAACCCGTCTTGGATATGTGAATGGGCGGATGATTGCAACACCTTTAAATGGTGGAGCAGGGGTAGTCAGTTCATTTTTAAAGGCGGATGGCATTATCGATATTCCCAAGAACAGCGAAGGCGGGGAACGAGGAGAAACAATGTCTGTAAAATTATTAAAAAGCAAAAAAGAAGTGCAGCAGAAACTTATCATTACTGGAAGCCATGATCCATTAATTGACGAAATCACAGACATTATGGTTCGTCAGGAAAAAGGATTTGGAATTGTATCTTCACATGTGGGAAGTATGGGGGCTATATTTGCAGTAAAGCGAAAGGAGGCACATCTGGGTGCCATACACTTGCTAGACGAAGAAACAGGCAGATACAATACATCTTATGTAAAAAAGTATTTTCCAAGTGGAGGTGTAAAGGTTGTAGAAGGTGTAAAACGAGTACAAGGGTTTATGGTACAGAAAGGAAATCCGAAAGGGATACATCATCTAAGAGATATTTTAAGACAAGATATTTCTTATGTGAATAGGCAAAAAGGTTCGGGAACCCGTATTTTAACAGACTATCTAATTAAAAAAGAAGGACTTGTAAAAGACAAGATACGAGGATATGAAAGAGAGGAATTTACCCATACTAGTGTAGCTGCTATTGTAGCAGCAGGAAGTGCTGATGTGGGAATGGGGATATATTCCGCAGCTAGAATATACGGACTGGATTTTATTCCAATATGTGAGGAACATTATGATTTCCTAGTAGATGATGAAACACTGGAATTAGAAGAATTTCAGGAATTCCTTAAGATTATGAAGGGAGAAGAACTAAAGGCTAGATTAGGAAGAATGGGGGGGTATGTAATAAATAATTCTGGATGCATTGTTAATTTAGAATAAGAATGGAGTATAAAAGTATGTCTGATAAGAAGCATTGCATATTTATGTTTCCTGGAATTGGGGATAATTACAGAAAATACATTCAGAAATGGAAGGAAGAAGATTATCAGTACTTGCTGGAATATGCTCAAGTTGCAAAAAGAGATTATGAAGTAGATATTTTAGCAGACAGCATAGGTTCTTATGCAGGTTCTTGGGTGTTAAATTACACATGTGATTATCTGGTGTATCAGAAACATAAGAAAGCAGGTATGATTCCAGATTATATGGCAGGATATAGCCTAGGAGCCATTACAGCACTAGCATGTGCCGGAGGGTTTGAATATGGTGATGGAGTACAGATTTTAAAAGAGATTGCAACATACCGTAAGCCAGCAGCAGAAGAACAGTTAATGCTTGTAATTGGTTTTACCACAGAGGAACTGAAAAACATCATTAATAAGGAGCATTTAACTAAGAAAATATTTATAGCCTGTATTAATAATAAGTGTTGCTTAACGGTAGCTGGCAGAAAGAAAGAATTAGAAAAGTTTGAGAGAATGATTCAGCAGATGGGGGCTTTGAAAACAAAGCGGATTGAATCTCCATATGCGTTTCATACAGATTATATGAAAGAAGGGATTGCTATTTTTGCACAGAATATAAGCAATATTGCATATAAAGAGTGCTCTGTTTCTGTTATTTCTTCTATTGATCAGCGGGAAATAAAAAGTGGAAGACAGGTATATGAAGAACTTATAAGGAATTTGTATAGAAGCCTTAACTGGAAGGATACCATTCTTAAATTTGAGAATGGAGAAAAGCGTACATATGTTGATACTGGACTTACTAAGTCCATGATAAAAATTACAAAGTTAATAGCTGGGGAACAAGAATATATGGATTTATCATATATGGTAAAAAAAACATATGATGAAGGCAGATAAATAGAGGGTAAAAGTGATGGGTATGAAAAATAACTGTGTTTTTGCATTTGGTGGTGTAGGTGGCAGCGTTACAAAATTTGAAAAAAAGCTTTCGAAGGAACAAAAGAAGAAAGCAAAGGACTGTCTTGAAAGAGCTTCTAAATGTGCGGAGATGGATCTCTTGGGTTACTGGTATAACAGAGAATTCTACAGTGATCTTGATAAATATTTTGCAGAATGGGTTTTGACTTATACATATGACTGTATTCTATTTGAAGAAGCCATGAATAAGGGATATCAGCCAGATTTGTTAATGGGATATAGTCTTGGGCTGAATACCGCTTTGGTTTGTGGAGAAGTCATTACATATGAAGATGGTGTGAAGATTTTAGAAGGGGTAAAAGAATGTGCCAGAGCTGGTTTTGTGACAGAAGAAAGAGAAATGGGAATCATAATAGGCATTACAAAAGAGTGCTTAGTTAAGATGATTCATAAGAATCATTTTGAGGAGAAGGTAGCCATTGGAAGCCAGAATAGTGAGGAAGGCTTTATTGTTTCTGGATGTAAGAAGGAAATTCTTACAATACTGGAACAGGCAGAACAGGCAGGGGTTCTAAAAGCTAGAGCACTAGAAGTTCCATATTCCTTTCACGATGGAAAAATAAATCCTGAATATATGCAGAAATATTTTAATAATGTATCCTTGCTGGATATGAAAAATGCCAAATATCCAATTATGTCTGTATATTCCCAGAATATTATGCAGGATGCCAAGACACTGAGAGAGGAACTTAATCTGAATGTACATTCTTCCATGAACTGGAATACATCAATAAAGAAACTTGAAAATATGGGATATAGCCGTTACATGGATATTTCGTTGGATTACACATTGAAAAAAATATCAGAATTTGAAAGGGAGGGTGTTGAGTTTCTTACATACAAGAACATTTTACAATGAAAGGCTGGGGAAGATGAGAAAAGTACGTGATGATGATATTATGTGGGTTGACCTTACTAGTGGAAAAATAAGGCGTGAAGAAGTTTCTTGTGAACTGAGAGAAAAGTTTATTGGTGGAGAAGGCATTAATACGAAACTTTTATATGATTCAGGAGCTATGTACCATGATCCGATGTCTGATGAAAATACTTTCATTGTGGGAATAGGCCCTTCTGTTGGGACTGGATTAATGGCAGGAAACCGCTGTTCTATTACAGGAAAAAGTCCTTTAACTGGAATCTATGGTGATTCTAGTACAGGTGGAAATTTTGTCCTGAATATGCGTGCATTGCATATTCAGCATATTGTAGTAATGGGAAAAGCACAAAAGCCAAGTTATCTGTTTATTGATAAAGACGGTGTGGCAAAGATTCTTGATGCAGGTGATTCTTGGGGAATGAAATCTGTAGAAGTTGTGGATTACTTTGAAACCATTCATGGAAAAAGAATTGAGGTGCTTTCCATTGGACCTGCTGGGGAAAGACAGGTTCGATTTGCAAGCGTTATTGTATCTAGGTGGCATGCAGCAGGTCGAATGGGCATGGGCTGCATTATGGGCAATAAAAATTTAAAGGCCATTGTAATTGAGACAAAACGGCCATTAGGGATTGCGTATCATGATGAGGAAAACCTTAGAAAATTAAATAAGAAGTGGTTTAAGCTTGCGGGCAAATCCATGCTTACCAAAAATGAAAGTATTGATGGCTCCCTGTTTTTAATGGAGCGATACAATAAGGCAAAATGTCTTCCAATAAAAAACTGCCAGCTAGGATACGAAAAAAGAGCAGAAAAAGTGTATTCCGCTCCATTTAACTTAAAATATGTGGATAAAAAGATTGCTTGTTATGCTTGTACGGCAAGATGTGGACGTGTATTTGAAATAAAAGATGGTGTTTATAAAGGAGAAAAAGGCCGGAGAATTGATTACGGTGCGGCTGTGTCCTTGGGACCTGCACTTGACATTTATGAATGGGATAAAATCATTCATCTGAAATTAATTGTAGATGAACTGGGATTTGATGCTATGGAAGTTGGCGGCATGCTGGCTATGATCATGGAATGTAGTGAAAGAGGATTAATAGATGATAAGTTCACTAATGGTCGTAAATTCCATTATAGCAATATGGAGGATATTGAATACCTGTTGAATTGTATTGTGGATGTAGAGGACTCATTTGGAAGAATTCTTGCAGGAGGTACAGAAAGAGCAGCTAAGATACTTGGAATCGAAAAGTATTCTTATTGTGTGAAAAAGTCTTCAACAGGCACCCATTCCAAAGACAGACTGGCATGGTCATTAGGATATGTGACTTCCACAAGAGGTGGAGATCACTTAAAGAATTTCCCATTTACTATGCTGTTTGGCGGTTACTTTGCAGATCAGGTAGCAAAATATATTTTTAATGTCAATCCCAAAGAGGAGATTGCAAAACCAGAGAAAAAAGGACGTGTTGTCTGGTGGCATGAAAACTATAAGTATGCAATGGATTCCATGGGATTTTGCCTGTTCGCAATGCACTCATTGCCCAACTTAGGGGCAGGGTATTTTGATGAATATGCAGATATCCTCAATTATATATATGGGACAGAATTAAAAGATACAGATATATTTTTTGCAAGTGAAAGAATATATCAGCTTCAGAATATGATAAATGTCATTTCGGGACAGACCATTGAAGATTATAAATGGCCAGTGAGAAATCCAGATGAGAACATTTCAAAGGAATATCTTGAAATGACCACAATTAAGTCTCTTAATAATCCAGGCATGCTTCCAGAATATTTTAAATTCCGTGGTTTAACTGCAGATGGAAAACCTACAAAGCAAAGATTCAAGGAACTTGGGCTGATAGAAGAGATGGAGGCATTGGAAAATATGCCAGAAGAAGGTGGCAATACCATGAGTCAATCTTTAGAGCATGTTGCAATTAATGCCAAGTTTAAATTCTGGGATAAAGAGAAAGCAATTTTTATGTCAATGCTTCTTGTACATCTGTTAGGCAGAATGGAGAAGAAACGTATTAAGGAATATAAACTGGAACAAATGCGTCAGGAGATGATGGAAAATGAAAACAACTTATCGAAGCAGGGTGGCAGGATATGAACTGGATTCTAATGGACATGTGAACAATGCGGTGTACCTGAATTATCTGGAAGCTGCCAGATGGGAAGGATTTTACCAGATTGGTGCTATGGAACTTTTGAAAGAGCTGGACATTTCACCTATTATTACAGAAACCCAGATTAAATATATGAAAGAACTGCTTATGTTTGATGATTTTGAGATTATTACAGAATGGGCGAGTACGGGAGTCTTTATTCTTAATAAACATAAGATAAAAGACAAAGAAGGAAAAATCGTTGCCAAAGCAGAAAGTAAGCTTCTATTAGTGTCCAAAGAACGGGTTATCTATGACATTCCAGAAGAATTAGGTGAAAAGTTAAACAGGAAAGAAACTTTATAATCTGAAAAGCCATTGGCGTATTTCTATATGGATATTGAGGGTTGATGAAATATTAAGATATTTTCGGAGGAAATCCGTAAATATAGATTATGGTAATTTTTATTGGAGATGGAGGAATTTTTATGAAAGAAATTACAGAAGAAATGAAAAAAGAATTAAAAGAAATGGTGTATGAGTTTATTGCAGAGGAATGTGAAGTACAAAAAGAAGAACTTAATGATGAAACCAGCATTACAGATGATTTAGACGGAGACTCCCTTCTTTTAGTGGAACTTATTGAGTTAGCAAAGAAAAAATATGACCTAGATATCAAGCTTCAGACAATTGGAAAATACCTTCTTAAAAATGAAGCAGATACAATGAAAGAAATTGTAGATGTATTCATTAAAATTTATCAGTATGAGGATGCAATTGTGGATTTAGATGCGTAGAGGAGTTTTGAGATGCCAGTGATGAAAACCAATATTTCGGAACTGGATATCATAGGACGTGTAGGGATGCTTACCATAAATAATGGAAAGAAAAATTTCATTACTGAGCCAGAGTTTGCTGGACAATCCATTTTAAAGGAATGGATTGTCCAGAACAGATTATGTGGATTAGTGATATGTGGCAATGGAAAAAACTTTTCTTATGGGGCTGATGTAAAGGGTGTTTATGATAGCCAGGAGTCCGTTTTGCTGTTAAATGAAAAGCTGAAAGCAGGAAGAGCACTGCTTGACTATATAGAAGCACTGCCAATTGTAACAGTGGCAGCCATTCAAGGAGCTTGCTTTGGAGCTGGATTAGAGATTGCATTAAGTGCAAAGTTCCGTATTGTATCAGAAAAAGCATTTTTAGGGCTTCCAGAAGTATCTAGAGGGTTTATCCCAGGATTAGGCGGCTGTGAGAGAATTGCCAGATTATTAGGGAAATCTATGGCAGCCAAGATGTGTTTGCTGGGTGAAATTCATTCTGCACAAGATGCAAAAGAATACGGATATGTTGATTCTATTGTAGAAGGAGATGTAAAAGAAAAAGCACTATCATTTGTAAATGAGCTTATTTCTGAAAAGAGTCATAAACAGATTTATTATATTATGAAAAATATAATAAACAATAAAGTAACTTCTGGTGAAGGAAAGGATAGTGCATTTACAGATGTTCTATTAGAAAGCAAGCAGAAAAAAGGAGATTTGCTAACATGAAAAAATACTTGGTTCGGACTCTTATCTGTAAACTTCATATGAAGAATACAGAGGTTACAAATGAAGAATTTTTCAGTTACTTATATGATTCAAAAAAGGTAAAGAAATGGTTTAATACCGTTCCAATGATCTGGTTTACTACAACAGGTGATCGGTTTGATGTAAATGAAATAACATATTTTCACATATTACCAATTCCTTTTCATTATGGCATTCGATGTCGTGAACTTTTACCAGATCATAGGGGAATGCTGGTGGATATCATTGGACCATTAAAGGGGTATGGCAGATTTGAACTGATACCAGATAAGGATGGGATTCTTTTGCATCATGAGTTAAATCTGCAGGCCAAGAACAAACTGGTGCATTATTACTATGGACTTATTGCAAAAGGTCATGATAGGTACATGAAAAAACGGCTTGGAGTGTTAAAAAAGCTGCTTATAGAAGAACACAAAAAGAATGAGGCAAAGTAGCATAGGTAGGTAATTGGAGAGGATAGTATGAAAATAGAAAAAGAAGAAAGGATTCTTATGATTTATCTGGAATCCAAAGATTCTTTATTAAGATTAAAGGAAGAAATTTTAGAATCTGCCAAACAAGAAGAAGTATATGCGATTGCTTTTATAGTGACTAAAGAATGGAAATTTAATCTGAAAGAAGCAGAACCAATATTTCACTGGATGAAAAAAATTCCTTTCCTTACTATGATAGCAGTAGAAGAAATAAGCGATAGCAATAAAGTATTTTCTGTATTTGGGGAGTACAGACTTACAAAGGTAAGCTATGAGATTGAATTTTCCAGCTATGAAGAAAGTGATTGGAAAAATAGAGGGAAATTATTATATGGTGCAAGAGCAGGTAAAGATACCAGCTATTTCATTCAGGCAAATGTTCCAGAAGAAAATATTTGTGATGCAATACGAAGAAAAGGGAAAGAATGGTTTTCGGGAAAATCAGCGGATCATATTCGTCTGCTAATCGCATTCTTTAAAAATTTTAATGAAGAGCAGTCGGAAGAAAAACTGTTAAGTCTGGAATCTCATGCCTTTTGCGATTTGATTCGTGGAGAGCAGGTGAATATGCCATGAAAGAACACTATGGAAACATTGATTTTTATGTAGAAGAAGAAATTGGATATATCCAGTTAAATTACTTGCCTGCCAATAAAATGACACAGGACTTTTTTGAAAACCTGTCTTTGTTAGTAAAGGAATTAGCAGAATCAGAGATAATCAGCCAGATAAAAGGAATCATTATCAAAGGAGCAGGAAAACATTTTAGTGCAGGTGCAGATGTGGATAGGCTGCGGGCTATGATGAAAGAACCAGCAGAAGATTCCCTAGATAAAGGACTTCCAGCAGGACATGTGCGTGATAAAAAATGTTTTGCCCTACTACAGAAATTTTCTGTGCCTGTTATATCGGTAGTAACAGGATTCTGCATTGGCTCAGGTTTAGAACTTGCCTTAAGCTGCAGAGTTCGTATTGCAGAGAAGAAGGCAAAAGTTGGATTTCCAGAAAGTACATTTGGCTTTCTTCCGGCATTAGGAGGAAACGTTCGCACTGTAAAAAGTGCAGGCCTGGAAAAAGCATTAGATATGATTCTGTCTGGAAACATATATAAAGCAGATGAAATAAAAGATTGGGGGTTATTTCATCATATAGTAGAAAAAAATGAAGGTATTGAATTAGCAAAAAAAATAATTTTGAATCAAGTGGGTGATTAAATGAGTAAATATGTAAAAGTTGCAGGAACTAGTTCCTATTTTCCAGGAAGACCAATTAGATTTGACGAGATAAATTCTTATCTGGGAGAGTTAGATAACATATCTCCAAGATTAAAAAAGTGGATCAATGTCACACAGCCACTTATGCAGGAACTGTTAGGGGTAGAATACTGCTATTATGCATTTGACAATGAAACAAGAGAGTATTTTGATGACAATCTTACCATGTCTGTAAAAGCTGCTAAGAAAGCCTTAGAAGAAGCTAGCATGAAAGCAGAAGAAATTGATTTGTTAATTTATGGAGGGAATTTTTCGGAACAGATGCCTCCATTAAGCACCAGAATTCAGGAAGAGCTAGGAATAGATATTTGTGCAGAATTTCATATCCATGCAAATTGTACTTCTATTTATAAGGCAATTGACTTAGCAAATGTATATTTAAGTACTGGGAAATACAAAAATGCATTAGTGGTTTCCTCTTGTGTTTCAAGTTCTTTTTTTACTCCAGAGTTTTACAATCAGCAAGTGGTTACCAAAGAAGATATTTTTTTAAGATGGTATTTATGTGATGGTGCAGGAGCAATGGTATTGAAAGCAGCAGAGGAAAAAGAAAAAGGATTTTATCTGGAAAATACTTATGTGGAATCAGCAGGTGGGCACAAGCAGTCTGCTATGGGCAACCGTATTCTGGCTAGATGGAATAATCCGCTAGATACCTATGAAAAGGGACTGCATCATATTAAACAGGTTTACTTAAATCAGATGAAGGGAATGGCACACAAAGAAGAAAATGGAAAGACTATTTTCTATGCAGCACTTAAGAGAATGATAGAGAAACAGGAAATTTCATTGGATACCTTAAAATATTTCGTAGTAAATATGCCATCCAAATCGGTTAGAGAATATATTATGAATGAATGTACGGAGCTGGGAATCAAAACAGAACAAGTTTACAGTGCCATAGAGGAAGTGGGATACGCAGGGCCGCCTGCAGCCGTAATTTCAATTGATAAAATACTGAAAGAAAGAGAGTTTAAAAATAACGATATGGTATTCAGCTTTGTTATGGAAGTAAGTAAATTTATGCAGGCTGGCTTTATTATCCGTTACTGCGACTAGGAGGAATGACATGAACATACTTTTGATAAATCCACCAGTTCCAAATCGTTTTAAAATATTTGAGTATTGTGATGACAGTGGAAAACGAGCAATATCCAAACGAGTATTAGTTGGACCACCATTGGCACTGAATGAACTTGCAGGGGTCGTACCAGATGAAAATGTATACATTATTGATCAGCAGGCGGAAATCAATGCGGATCCAGCTTACGAATATATTAGTGAAACACTGAATTTTATCAAAGAGTTTCAGCCAGACATCATAGGAATTACTTGTCTTACCGCCCAGTATAATGGGGTAATTAAGCTTATGAAGGCAATTAAAGAGTTTGATTCTTCTATTTTGATTACCATTGGAGGAATTCATGTCAGCTCAGCACCTCAGGATTTCATTGGCAGTGGAGCCGATATTTTATCCATTGGAATCGGAAAACATAGTTTCTATCATCTGGTTCGGGAATACAAAGCCAATGGAAGAAAAGCAGATTTTATGAAAGTTCCTGGAATTGCAGTAAATACAGGAAAAGATTTGAAATATTCCAGACAGTTATGTGAGCTTTCCTTTCAGGAACTGCAAAGGGACTATATGTTAGATGATATGATACCAAACAGGGAATTAACAGACCGCTATCCATATATTGTGCCAGGTCCTAAAAAGAGAATTCATTACCTGTGTACTTCTCAAGGGTGTACCCACAAATGCAACTTCTGTTATCTTTGGAGAATGACCAATGGCTATTACATACATAAAAAGATAGATAATATTATAAAAGAAATGCACACAATGGATAATTATCCAATTATCCGTTTTGCAGATTCTCACACTTTTGGAGATTTAAAAAGAGCGAATGAATTATTTACCAGAGTTGTGGATGAGGGACTGAACAAGAAACATGTTCTTATGGGAGATGTACGTGTGGATACAGTTGTAAAGCATCCAGAGGAAATTGAATTGGCTAGAAAAGCGAATCTTCGTATTGTTGTATGTGGACTGGAATCTGTAAATGATGAAGAATTGAAGCTGTATGGCAAAGGAAGTGGCGTATCTGAAATTGTTGAAGGACTTCATGTGTTAAATGAAGTAGGAATTCGTGTAAATGGAAATTATATCATTCGTCCAGACTATCAGGAAGATGATTTTAAACGTCTTGGTGAATTTATTATGGAGCATCCTATTTACAACTCAGCTCTTACGATTCTGACACCATTTCCAGGAACAGAACAATGGGAGGAATTACAGGACCAAATTGTAATCCATGATTTTGATTATTATAACTTGACCAATTGTGTTTTAAAGACGAAGCTTCCAGAAGATAAATTTTACGAACATATCGCAGAAATTTACAAGATTAGCGAGGCTTCAGGAGAACTTTATGCATCCAGATACGGAAGGGGCGTTGAGGAAGATTAGGGAATTAACAGAAACAGAAAAAAACGTTTTTATTGGCATTATAGGCAATGGAAAAATGGGAACCAGTATTATGGAGGAACTGTTTGAAAAAGAGTTTGCGGTTATCCTGTATTGTAGAAACAAGAGAGAAGAAAGCCAGCAGCATATAGAAAAGATTCTGAAGCGTAAGCAAAAAAGAAATCTTATTACAGAAGAGGAATATTTACAAAAATGCCAAAAGTTCCAAGTGACATCGGAATTAGAAGATTTAGAAAAATGTAATTTGATTATTGAGTCTATTACAGAGGAACTGAAAGCAAAACAGGATATGTTTCATGCATTAGGCCAGATAGTATCTAAGGAGTGCATTTTCGCAACTAATACGTCATCTATTCCATTAAACAAGATATTTCAGAATGTGGAAAATAAGGAAAGATGTATGGGCATGCATTTCTTCTATCCAGTGAAAATCAGCAATACGGTTGAAATCAATGTCTTAGAAGAAACAGGAAGCAAAGAGTACCAGTTAGTCAAAGAAGTGGTTAGCCAATTAGGAAAAACAAGTGTTACGTTTCACCAGCCAGACCATATGTATCTGAACAATGTAATTTCTGTGATTTCTACACAGTCATATGCCTTGGTGAAGCAATATAATATTCATCCATTGCGCTTTAATCAGGATGTATTAGAACCTATTATGCTGTGTGGTGCTTTTGATATTGTAGATTCTGTTGGAATACCAATTATCAAAGAGAGTTTATTTCATTTTATGGATGAAAGGCATAAGCAGCTATACGAGCCTTTTTACAAGGTGTGCTCCCAGATGGAACAAGAAGGGTATCTGGGAAAAGGAAGTGAAAAGAGTTTTTATGATTATTTCACAGAACATTGCAATATGAGCAAAATGGAAATAGACAAAGCAGATAGTAACCTGTATCAGGATGCAGTGCTTGCTGTTTGCATAAATGATCTGGTGGGTGTTTTAGAAGAAATTAAGGATGAGGAAGCAGAGACATTTTTACGGGCAGTAAAAGATGTACTAGGATTTTCAAAGGATGTAAAAGAGTTTTACAAAGAGCTTGGATATGAAACTATAAAAAGGATTCTTGGGGAATTCGATAAAGTATCTCCAGCAAATAGTTATAAGATAAAAACCAAAGAAGCATTTATGCGTTATTTAGGAGAAGATACTGGAAGGAGAAAGGAGTGACTGGATGAAGATAGTTGTTACAGGAGTCGGAGCTGTTACGCCAGCTGGTGAAACAGCAGAGAAAATGTGGACATCTATTCTGGAAGGAAAATCAGGGATTCATAAGATAACGAATTTCGATGCATCAGAATGTGATACTCAGATTGCAGGGGAAGTATCTGGTGATTTTGAAGAAAGAGGGAAAGAACTTATTCCTAGAAGAATTAGAAAGCAGATGACAAGAACTACTCGTATGGCATTAGTGGCAGCGGAAGAAGCTATCAAGGATTCAGGCATAGATGAATCGGATATTGATAAGAAAAGAATAGGTGTTATTATGGGAGTCATTGACACTACATACGGAGAGAAAGAGCGTACGGAATCAGAACTTAACATGGTTGTAAAGCGTATGCCAAATGCACCAAGTGCATGGATTACTATTTTGCATGGTTATGAGGGGGTAAACTTTAATGTATCTTCAGCATGTGCATCTTCTGCTTACTCTATTTCCATAGCAGCCAGCCTTATTCAGTCAGGAATGTATGATGTGGCAATCGCAGGTGGAGCAGATTCAACGATAACGCCAGATGGAATAAAAGGATTCAATCAGATTATGGCACTTTCTACTAGAAATGATGATCCAGAAACTGCATGCAGGCCATTTTCTAAATCAAGAGACGGATTTGTAATGGGAGAGGGGGCAGGAATTATTATATTGGAGACAGAGGAATCTGCTAAGAAAAGAAATGCTAAGATTTATGGGGAATTAGCAGGTTTTGCATTTACAAGTGAAGCATCTGGAATTACAGCTCCAAAGGCAGATGGCATAGGAATGGCACAGACTATGGAAATGGCTTTGGAAAATGCTAAAGTAGAAAAAGAAGAGGTAGACTATATTAATGCACATGGAACTTCCACCAACTTAAATGACAAGTATGAAACTATGGCGGTAAAAAAAGTGTTCCAAGATCATGCTAAAAAGCTCTGCATATCTTCTACCAAATCCATGACAGGCCATACCCTAGGTGCAGCAGGAGCTATTGAAGCTATTATTACTTTGTTCGCTATTAAAGAACAGATTGCGCCTCCAACTATCAATTACGAAGAACCAGATGAGGAATTAGACTTAGACTATGTACCAAATAAACCAAAGAAACGAAACATCAATGTGGCCTTATCAAATTCCTTTGGTTTTGGAGGACATAATGGCACATTGGTATTCAGAAAATATACAAAAGATTCATGATTTCCACTAAGAAAGAGGGAATAGATATGAAAAAAATATTGTTTGTAAGCTTTCCAGCAACAGGCCATGTAAATGCTTCTAAAAAATTTATCAAAGAGCTTTGCCAGCGACAGGACAGTGAAGTGTATTATGTAACTTTAAGAGAACATTTTAGACGATTTGATGATGTGAAAGGACTTCATCTGATCCCATATAACGAGGAGTATGTACAGTATTACAGAACGGAAGAAAAACATTCTGGCAAGATAAAAAGCAATTTGCTTCAGCTTCTTTATATGTTATATCAAATGATGGAGAAGTCGGTGGAGTTTATAGATCACACAGTAGAAAGAATCAAGCCAGACCGGATTGTTTGTGATCCATTTGCAATTGGTGCAAAGGCAGTGGCAAAAAAATACAAGATACCATATCATCTGTATTTTTCGTTTTTAGTTCAGAATCCAGCAGGAGATGCCATGCCACCTGGAATTAAGAAAATGATTTTGTTACATCCCGTCACTTTGTTTAAGGCAATGAGACTCCAGAAAAAGCTTACAAAAAAATATGGATACTGTGATATGCCTTGGGATCTTTTGGATCATCAGCATGTGAAAACAATTGTTACAACATCAAGCAAGTATCATCCTTATGGAGACAGGTATCCGGAAAATGTATTTTTTGCAGGACCACCAGACGTTTGGAAAACAGAACCAAAGCCAAAAAAAGATATGGTTTTTGTGAGTCTAGGAACAGTGGAAAGCAATGTTTGTGTTATAAAGGCTTGCTTGGAACTTGCAAAGACTAAGAAATGTGAGTTTGTTATTACATTAGCAGGCAACAAGCAAAATTACATACAGAAAGAGGATTCCTTAACCAATGTAACCATTTATGAGAATCTTACACCAGAAGAATTCAGGGGAGTGCTGTCGGAAGCCAAAGTTTTCATTAACAGTGGCGGAATTAATAGCGTTAGTGATTCTATTATGGCAATGACTCCAGTATTGGTATATTCAGCTTCACAAGAAAGCCATGATATGGGGGTATTGGTACAAGAATATCATTGTGGGTATCTCCATGAAGGGAAGATAAAGGTTAAGGAACTAGAAAGGGAAATTGATTTGTTATTACAGGATAAGTCCTATTCAAGCGGCTTGCCAATATATAGGGAATCATTTTGGAATGCTGCAGGTTATGAGAAAGCAGCAGAATTTGTTTTAAGGGAATCATAAAGATAAATTGGAGGGTAATGAGATGAAAACATTAGTTGTTTTTTATTCAAAGACTGGAATAACAGCTGAAACAGCAAAACTTATGAAAAAACAGGCAGGGGATCATTCGTTAGATGTAGTGAATATTAAGGAAAATAAAAAAGTTTCTCCATCTGGATATGATCGTGTATACATAGGTTCAGGTGTTTATGGAGGAAGCATGCCAATGGAGCTTGCACAATTTGTACAAAAGAATGCAAGTGAATTAAAAGAAAAAAAATTAATCGTATTTATCCACGCACTAGGTTCTGAAGAAAAATATCAGAAAATAGCAGCAAAGATCATGTCACCTTTAGGGAGAAAAAATTATGAGGTATTTTACCTTGGAGGAAAAGCAGAACTTTCTAAACAGAACTTTTTTATACGTGCATTGATGAAGAAACTAGCAAAAGCCAAGAATCTTGATATGGAGTACCCAAATACTATTTCCCAGAGTGAAATTCAGGCATTGTTAAAAACCATATAAAGAAATGGACTGGGTGATCTGGGGAAGAAAAGAAACAGAAGGAAAAACAGGTATTTGGTCAAAAGAATGGATTTATAGTATGGTTGCTTGCTATTATGGAAAACAGAACATTCAGAAATTAATACAAAGAACAAAATGGAATAAGCCATTTTTAGTATTAGACAATGGGAAGCAGGCCTATTTTAACTATTCTCATACAAAAAAGTATCTGTTAGCTGGCTTTAGTGAGGATGCAGACGTAGGAGTTGATATTGAGGAAATTAAGAGAGGACACAGATCGGTTAATCTGATAACAGAATGCCTTGCCAGTGAAGAACGGAAGTATATGAAAACTCTGGATAAGAGTAAACAGAGGGAAGCACTGCTGAAAATCTGGGTACAGAAAGAAGCCATTGGCAAGGCACTAGGGATCGGGTTGATTTATGATACATCAAGTTTTGTTGCAAGATACAAAGCAGATGTGCATAGAGAAAGTTTTCAGATTGCTTTTGGCAATAGAGAACTGATCGGGCAAGTCTGGAGAGAAGATGATTTCTGGGCATGTGTTACACAGGCTTATAGGATTAAGCAGAAGACGGGGGCTTTAGGTAAGGAAAAAGGAAGGCAGGAATATTAGAGAAAGGGAAAAAAGATTTTCGGATAGAATGGAGGAAACTGTTAGATGAGTAAAGTAAAAAAAATAATTTTGAGGATTGCAATTGCTATAATTGTAATATGTGGTGGCATTACGTTTCTAATATATAGTGTATTAAAGAACAATGACCAAAGAAAAGCTTATGCCGAAACCTTTGGTTCAGGAGACAAAAAAGCATTTGTGATGTATCAGCCTTCTAGTACAGATGTAATGAAAAATATAACAGACAACTATGTAAGAGGTCTGGTGGATGCTGGATATACAGTGGATGTTACTTATCCGGATTTAGAGAAAGAATATGACGTAAGCCAGTATGATCTGGTATCCTATGGTTCGCCGGTTTATGGCGGAAAAGCACTTGATATTATGAAAAAATGCGTTGAAAAAATTACAAATTACAAAGATGGCATACAAGTATTTTTATATACAACTGGCGTAGATAATAAGGAAAAGGAAATGGACGGCTTTAAAAAAGCAGTGCAATACTCAAATGTTACGACTCAGAAGATATATGTAAATTCTAAGACAAAATTAGAAGAAGCATATGAAATGGGGGCAGGCAAGTAAAAATATGACTATTCCAAAAGGGAAAATCCCGAACATTATTACGGTATCTAGGATGCTTCTGGTTTTAATGGATGCAATTGCAATAATACAGGATAGGAAAGGAAATGTGATTTTGTTTGGTTTAGCATGGATTTATTTATCAGATATGCTAGATGGCTATATAGCTAGAAAATTGCATGCAGAAAGCATCTTGGGACGCCATCTTGATGTGTTAGCAGATGGATTGTATACGATAGGGTTTACCGCTGTATTTACATACAGTACCAGCCTGTCACCAGCTGTTTTGTTAAGTATTGTGATAGAGTACCTGGTTTTTATATTCACAGCAAAGAAGTTAGCAAGCAAAGGGCATGGCATCTACGATGCAATTGGAAAATCTGCTGCAGTTTACTATTACTTGTTTACAGGAGTTTTAACCATTATATGGGTAAAGGAGATGAGAGCGGAAATATTGATTGGATATTTGTCAGGTATATGTATTGTACTGACGGTAATAGGATGTGCATGCAGGATAAAGCTTATCTGCAAAAAGACATGATTATTCAAATAAGGAGAAGATGCTATGTACTGCAGAAGATATTATCAGAATGCTATGCAGGTGGCTTTAGAACGTGACGACTGGTCTTGCTTCCAGACAGAAGAAAGTATGTATTATCAGGAGAATGGTGAAGTAAGGAAGAGAGAAGAAAATCTGTTAAGGGAGCATCATTTTCATATTTTTCTTAACGGAACACCATATGCAGTTTTAGTTTGTACACCTATGCAGCTTACAGCACTTGTGGTGGGACATCTTGCTACAAGCTGTATCATAGCTGATGTGAGTGACATAAAAAAAATAGAGTATAACGAAGATAATTCAAACTGCCAAGTCTGGCTATGGAAAGAAAATGTGGCAGAATACATAGACAAAGAGTGGATTACCTCTAGTGAAAATAATCAAAAGATCTATGAAGCGTTAAAAGTACCAGAAGTTAGAGAGAATACATTTGTCTGGAAGCCAGAATGGATAACCGCTATGGCAGAAATGTTCCGGAAAGATACAGAGCTGCATGCATCCACACATGGTACCCATAGCTGTTTTCTAGGGAGAGGTGGAAAGATACTTTATGTGTGTGAAGATATAGGAAGACATAATGCGTTAGATAAAGCAGTTGGTATGGGAATGTTAAATGGAATTGCACTTTCGGACTGCATGATTTATATAAGCGGAAGAGTGCCACTTGATATGCTAGGGAAAATTATTAGAACCAGAATTCCGTTGATAGCAAGTAATACAGTACCAACAAGCCAGTCGGTAGCGTTGGCAAAACAGAAGAATATCACGCTGATTGGGAAGGCAAGGCCAAACGGATTTATTATTTATGCAGATGGAAGAAAGGATGGATAGGGATGGGACTGAGTCATTTTGATAAATCTGGAAATGCTGTTATGGTAGATATATCAGGCAAAGCACAGACACAGAGGATTGCACAGGCAACGGGGAAAATATATGTTGGAAATGAAATTATGACTCATATAAAGGAACAGGCCATAGGGAAAGGAGATGTTCTTGGAGTGGCAAGAATCGCTGGAATTATGGCGGTCAAGAGGACACCAGATATTGTTCCGTTATGTCACTCCATTCCAATATCCAGAGCAGAAATAGATTTTGAATTACTTACAGATAATGCAATTGCGGCAACCTGTACAGTAAAAACAGAAGGAAAGACAGGGGCAGAGATGGAGGCATTGCACGGGGTCAGCATAGCCTTATTAACTATTTATGATATGTGCAAAGCAGTGGATAAAAACATGCATTTAGAAGAGATACATCTGGTTAAAAAAACGGGGGGAAAGTCAGGCACTTTTGAGTATGCCAAAAAGGATTAGAAAAAAGCAGATTAGAAGGAAGAAACATGATCGACCAATTCGGAAGAACAATTGACTATATGAGAATTTCTATAACAGATAAATGCAATCTGCGATGTCAGTATTGCATGCCAGGTAATATTATTCAGAAGGAAGAGGAAAATTATCTAAGCTATGATGAAATGATTCGTGTCTGTAACATAGCATCCCAGCTTGGAATCCGGACATTTAAAATTACGGGAGGAGAACCATTCTTTAGAAAAGGGAGCATTTCTTTTATGAAAGAATTAAAAGCACTTCCTGAAACCAAAGAAGTTACCCTGACCACCAACGGAATATTATTAAAAAGAAATTTAGAGGAACTATGTGCAGCAGAACTTGATGCCATTAACATTAGTCTGGATACACTGGATGCACAATTCTATAAAACCATTACAGGGAATTGCCAGGCTGACCTTCTGGATGTGGTAAATTCAATTATCGAACTGCGAAAACGAGGACAAAGGATAAAAATCAATACGGTTATTTTAGAACACACATTGGAAGAAGTGGAAAGTCTCATACAGTTCGCAGAGCAATACGGAATAGATCTGCGTTTTATTGAAATCATGCCAGTCGGTGCAGGGGCGGATTATAAATTAGTAAAATCAAGTGAGTTATTAGAAAAAATAAAAGAACAGCATAAAAGTCTGCGTCCATACCAGAAAAAGATTGGCAATGGACCTGCAAGATATTGTGAAGCGGATGATATAAAATGCAAGATTGGGATTATTGATGCAGTGAGCAATTGTTTTTGTGGAAGCTGCAGCCGGATCCGCCTGACAAGCAAAGGAGAATTAAAACCATGTCTTGCTTATAAAGAAGGGGTGGATCTTAAAAGTCTCTTAAAGGCTGGAATCAGTGATAAGGAACTAAAAGAGATTATGAGAGAAACCATTTATAAAAAGCCCAAGGCCCATAATTTCCATCATGGACAAGTGTACGAGACAAGAAACATGAATCAAATAGGAGGATAGGTATGGGGAAAGTATTAGCAGTATGCGCTAGCAAGGAAAGAGGCGTGGCAAAAAAAAATATCGAAAGCATGTATTTTTTAGAAAACTGGGGTGGAAAAGAAGATGCCCATGCAGGGCACTGGCATAGGCAGGTGAGCCTGCTAGGAGCAGAAAAAATAGAAGAATTTTGTCAAAAGGGAGTAAATGTTCCATACGGAACATTTGGAGAGAATCTCGTAGTAGAAGGGTTCGATTTCCGCAAGCTGCCGGTGGGAACTTGGCTTCGCTGTAATGAGGTCCTGCTGGAAATCACGCAAATCGGAAAAGAGTGTCATACCCACTGTGCAATCTATCAAGCTGCTGGAGATTGTATTATGCCAAGGGAAGGTGTGTTTGCAAAGGTGCTTCAATCTGGAACTATTTCCGTAGGAGATGAAATGGCCATTGAAAAAACTGAAAAAAGAAGGCCATGGCAGGCAGCTGTCATTACGTTAAGCGATAAAGGAGCAAGAGGGGAAAGAGAGGACATCAGTGGAAGGGCTGTTGCAGATTGTTTAGAGTCGGAAGGCTACGAAGTGGTGGAAAAACTGATTCTGCCAGATGAAAGAAGCCTGCTTCAGAAAACACTGGTCCGTCTGGCAGATCAAAGACAGCTAGATCTGATTCTGACCACTGGAGGAACTGGCTTTGGGTTACGAGATGTAACACCAGAGGCAACCTTAGCCGTTGCTACACGTAATGTTCCAGGAATAGCAGAAGCAATGCGGGCAGAATCTATGAAGTTTACCAAGAAGGCTATGCTGTCAAGAGGAGCATCGGTTATTCGGAATAAGACCTTGATTATTAACATGCCAGGAAGTCCTAAAGCCTGCAGGGAATGCATGAATGTGTTTATGGAGGTATTGCCGCATGGGTTAGGGCTGTTAAGAGATGAAGTGCGGGAGTGCGGGGAGAGTTAATCGTTAGCTATGTAAAAAATGCACAATGTACATTGTGCATTTTTTTTGCGAAAAAAGAAAAAATTGCACGAAAGAAGAAATACAACCCTAAAAATATTTGAAAAACATTGGATTAAATTTAAAAAAGAAAAGATTTATTTATAAACCATTGTAATAAAATTTATAAGCTTGTATAATAAAAGACATCAGCAGAACAGATAGGAAAGAGAATCCATTACAGACTATTTTTTCGTTACATAGTTCAAATTATCACATTTTCAGATACGAGGAGGAAATGTATGGCAGGAACGGATATAGTAATTTCCTTACAGGGAGATCACTATATGGTAGAGAGTGCAGGCGGTTACTTCAAGCTAGGGACGAGGGAAGGACGAATATTACAAAAGTTAGTGAATGAGGATGATACAACCCGTATTCTAGAAGAAGAGCAGATTACGAAAGAACAGTTAGATCAATATATAGATGCTTTTAAAAATGTTGGAGTTATCGGGGAGCAGAAAAAGAAAAGGCAAAACATCCTTTTCTACCGTATTCCATTATTTCAGGCAGACCCTATGTTTGCCAGAATTGTGGCCTGTATGAAAAACCATAAGGAGGCTGTTAAGGGAACATTTATCACAAGCATATTAGTGATTTTAGCAGGATGTATCTTGATGGGTATTAATTTTGGCGATATTTACTCAAGAAGTCTCTTGCATTTAAAGAGTTATGAATACGCTACTATATATGTAGTATTTTTACTTACCGTGTGTATGCATGAAATGGGGCATGGAATTGTGTGTAAGTACAATGGTGGTAAAGTTGGAACACTGGGTTTTATGCTGATTATCTTTTCACCAGCTATGTATTGTGATATTAGTGGTGTACGAATGATCAAAGATAAACGAAAACAGATTATGGCATCAGCAGCAGGAGTTTATGTAAACTTATTTTTTACAGGATTAGCATCCATCGCCTTTGCCATAAAACCTTTGCCATTATTTGCAGCATTCATTATTTTAAATGTTACTACAATCG
This sequence comes from [Clostridium] polysaccharolyticum, assembly GCF_900111595.1. Lineage (GTDB taxonomy): Bacteria > Bacillota > Clostridia > Lachnospirales > Lachnospiraceae > Clostridium_AI > Clostridium_AI polysaccharolyticum. The sequence continues at coordinate 58,914 of NZ_FOHN01000020.1, forward strand.
TAAGTAACCTCATTCCAGTTGTTCGTCTGGATGGGTACTGGATTCTAAGTTTTGCAACAGGAATTACAAACCTGTATAAAAATTCTATGAAAAGTGTGAACTTGCTATTCAAAAAATGTACTGGAAAAGAACGGTTTATGGCAATATACGGAGTTATTACTTATAGTGTTATGGGAATTGCCATAGTGTCAATCGCAGTATCAGCCGTAAAGACCGTCATATGGGTTGCTCAATATGTTTTTCATTTTTAGAAAAACAATGAGAATAGAGAACTTATTAAATTGGACATCAGTGTTAAAATTATAAAAAAGTGTGTTGAAAGGAGGAAAGGACCATGGAAATCAGAGTAGAAAAAATGGAAGATGTAATCGCAGCTGAAAGTATAGCTTACTATGTAGGATATGCAGTAGGTTCCGTTGTAAGAGTATTAGTTGAAAAATAATATGGACACGTGCCAAATAGAAAAAGGAGGACAATATCTATGGAAATCAGAGTAGAAAGAATGGAAGATGTAATTGCACCTAACGGATTTACACAAGCAGTAAAAGATTTCTGCAGAGGATTTGCAGATGCATTTAAGTAAGCCATAAAAAACCCGAACGTATTAGAATATAGAAAAAAGGGGCTGTGAAAAAATGAGAAATCATTTTTTCGCAGCCCCTTCTTAAATTTATTCATTCTCAGCAAAGCTCCATGGATACTTTCAAGGTTTTGGATAACCTCTTTATGCATGATAGTAAGTTCTCTATTCACTCGGATTGTTCGGTTTTTATCTGTCTTTTTACACTGTGTTGCATAAGGACATCCTCTACAGTCTTCACAGGTATAGACTTCTTCCTGACGCCCATACTGGTTGCCCCTCACATATCGTCGATATGCAAAATTGAACTTTTTATCATTCGGACATCTTAGACTGCCTTCATTGTCAACTTTGAAATTGACTGAGCGGAATGGATCTTCGTGGTACTTCTTATCCGATGTTTCCTTTTTAAACATTGGGAACTTCATGTATTTCTCCATTCCATGCTGCTCGCAGTATATGTAATTATTATAAGAGCCGTATCCTGCATCAGCAGTCGGATATTTA
>NZ_FOHN01000053.1 GCF_900111595.1 [Clostridium] polysaccharolyticum
ATTGTTTTGCCATGTTTTATTCCTCCATATATTCATTATATATTTTGAGAAGAAATTTTCCATGTTTAAGTTGTACTATTTATATTCTAGCACCATTTCAGTCGCAAGAGTCTGAGGAACTCAGACTTTGTTCCTTTGCAAGATTTTTTGTTACATTCCATTTCTATGAGGTAAGAATATCTATAAAAACAGAGGGGCGGATGCATATCAATGAGTAAAATTAGTTGTTAAAAATAGAGACGCTTGCTCAGTGAGAGTAAGAAATTTCGCTTTTAAGATAGAGACTCGGTAGCTGATTTGCATATTAAAAACATATGAATAACATTTTCTTCTAGATACACTACTAAATCCTATGATTTATCTTGACACTTTGAAGAGGGTATAATAAAGTTATTGTAGTTTAAGCATGTCCATTTAGAAGCAAGTTAATATAAATTAAAAATGTGAAAATGTAATAGGCAAATCGTAAAGGAAGTGGGAGACTATGATGAAAAAAATACTTACAATAGCAGGTTCTGATTCAAGTGGTGGAGCAGGAGTACAAGCAGATATAAAGACAATAACAGTACATAAAATGTATGCCATGACTGCTATTACAGCCATGACAGCACAAAATACGACAGGTGTTTTCGGTATTATGGAATCCACGCCTGATTTTTTAGAAAGTCAATTAGATAGTGTATTTACGGATATTTTTCCAGATGCAGTAAAGATAGGTATGGTTCCTTCAGCGGCATTAATAAAATCTATAGTAAAAAAACTGAAGCAGTATAATGCGAAAAATATTGTAGTAGATCCAGTTATGATTGCAACAAGTGGTAATAGTTTGGTATCCGAAAATACTATGCAAGCCTTATGTAATGAGTTAATTCCAGCGGCGGATATTATTACTCCCAACCTTTTTGAAGCACAATCCATTTGCAATTTTGAAATAAGAACAAAGCAGGACGTGGAGATGGCTGCAAGAAAGATTAAGAAGAACTTCAAAGGGACTGTCGTAATAAAGGGAGGACATTTTGATGATTCTGCAGATGATTTAATCCTTTATGGTGATAAAATTATATGGTTAAAAGGAAAAAGAATTGATAATTCAAATACACATGGTACAGGTTGCACTCTTTCTTCTGCCATTGCATGTAATCTTGCACAGGGAAATGATCCAGTTACAAGTGTTAAACGAGCAAAGGAGTATTTAACTGGTGCCATTAGTGATGGTTTAAATCTTGGTAAGGGAAGTGGCCCGCTGAATCATTGCTATAAACTAAAATTAGGATAGTATATAACTGAAAAGAGTATTTTAAAAGTATATTATGGAATGAATGGCTGAATAACTAGGCTCAGATATAATAATTTGGTTGAAATGAGTTGTTTTAAGCATTTGAAGAATCTTGACAAAAACAATAGGAAATTTTGAAAAACTTGTTGACAGGCATCGAAAGATGTGATAAGATATAAAACGTCGCTGAGAGGAAAGACAAAGTCCTG
>NZ_FOHN01000022.1 GCF_900111595.1 [Clostridium] polysaccharolyticum
CAATTTACCTCGAAAGAGTTCAGCGATTTCTGTAAAAAGAAGAATATTCAGCAAAGTATGAGCCGTGCAGGCTGTCCATACGATAATGCTCCAATGGAACGATACTACAATACGTTGAAAAATGAGCATATAAATCTGTTCACCTATAAAACAAAGGAAGAACTGGACATGGCGGTAAAAGAGTTTGCTTATGTATGGTACAATCATGTGCGTCCACATTCCTATAATCAAGGGCGTACCCCATATGCAGCAAGGAGTGCATAAAATTTTATACACTAGTGTTACAATTTTGCTTGACTAGAACATATTCTATTTTTTAATGAATAAAATATCTTAAGTAAGAAACTTATACTAGTATACCACACTTTAATGTAAAAAACATAGATGATAAATCAAAAATATTTAAAAATATAGTATTATTTTATCTTTATATACATAACATGACATTTTTTCATCATATATTCTCTATTATTCTATTTTCCTTCATAAAAATCACTCTACTACTAATAGTATTCTCGAAGAATTTACATCTCCTCTTTTCACTTTTCCTGTGTTTCCCCGAGGAATTGCCTCGACAAAATAATATTTTTCCGGACATAGCGTACGCATTTTCTTTTGAAAAAACAGTTTGCGTATTTTCTTTATCATTTCTTCGCAATTATGGAGTTCCTTTGCCACCGCATATGCAACAATCTTTGATTCTCCATCACTCGCTTCAGTTGTTACAACTGCCTCCTTAATACCTGGCTCCTCCAATATTACCTCTTCAATAGGCAATGCACTTTGCCAGACACCATTTACTTTAAATATATCCGAATACCGCCCAACATACCATAAAAATCCATCCTCGTCTTTATAACACATATCACCAGTATTTATGCCATGCTCCGTCAGTACTTCTTTTGTCAGTTTATCATTTTTCCAGTACCTGCTCATTAAACTTCCACCTTTAACGAATAAGGTTCCTGCCTCTAAAGGTTTTGCTAATTGTCCTTCCTTATTTCTTATTTCTGCCATATACCCCTTAATGGCTTTGCCCATGCTTCCATACCGCATTGTATCTGCTGTATTGGAAATTACCACAGTCAGCATTTCCGTAGATCCGTAACACTGGTATACTTCTAATCCTGTTTTATTTTTCCAGTCAATTGCAAGTTTCTTCGGCAATGACTCTCCTGAAGAAGTGCATATCTTACAGCTTGCAAATGCAGTTTTATCCTCATTAATAAGCATTAATAAAGATAAATATACCGATGGAACTGCCTGAAACTTAGTAACATGATATTTTTTAATAATATCTGGAATATCATACATGTCATCTTCGCTGTTAATCACCAGACTTGCACCTTTGGACAAAGGAATATACAGTCCACCTAACCCATAAGCAAATGACATTTTTGAATGCGTATAAAATACATCACTGGAATTTGTATCTAAAACATATTTTCCATATGTTTCTGCTGCTACTGCTATATCCGCATGGCTATGCACTGCTCCTTTGGGTATTCCACTGCTTCCTGACGTAAACAGAACAAAGGCTTCATCATCCTTTTTTGTTACTGCTGCCTGAAAACAATCTGGCATGGAATAAATCTCATCTTTTAACTCCTCATAATTTCTTGCAATATTATTTACCCCTGTTTCTTTTAGAGATTCAAATAATCCTGAATTTGTAAAAATTTTTATAGCATCTGTTCGTCCAGCAATCTCCTCCACTTCCATTCCGGACATTTTGTGATTAATTAATACAGGAATTACTCCTGCTTTTAATGCACCCAAAAAAAGGAAAACAAATTCCGGACAGTCCTGCATATACAGGACAATGGCATCACCTGCCGATATATTGGATTTCAAATAATAATTTGCGTACTTATTAACATATGTATTTAAATCCCTGTATGTGTAGGCCACATCGTTATAGTACAATGCCACCTTAGTTTCCAAATCAAGTCCTAAGTTATCATGTTCTAATAAGTACTGGCTTGCATTAAATTGTTCTGGAATTTTCTCGTATATCATAACATCCTCCAATCTTAATAAATCTCTATTTCTCATTTTTATATCTGTTATGCTGTTTTTAAATGAAATATTTTCTAAGATTAACTATCTTTTGTAGAATGTCAAATATAATATTATAAAATGCTAAAAACTATAAAGACATATTAGAATTCGTGCAGCTCTCTCTCACGCACTAGAACATCATTAAGTATTAGTTAAAAAAATTTTTCCTTCAATAATACTTACTTTAACTGGAATTATATATTATAAGACATAGTATAACACATATTAGGGAAAAGTAGTATAAATTTATAAAAAGAATGTTTTTTTTTTATTTTCATCCATTCTATATCCTTCATTCACTTCTCTAATAAGATTTTGTCCTATATAAACATCTTTCACTCCCTGTAAATGCGATTTCCTTTTATTTCTACTCTTGCTTTTCCCACAGCTTCCGATATAATATTTCTTGTACTAATTACAATTTGAAAGGAATTTACAATGGAAACAGAATTTACAAGAACAGAACTCTTGTTAGGAAAAGATGTCCTTAATGCCCTTGCAAGCAAACGTGTTGCTGTATTTGGTGTTGGCGGAGTTGGCGGTTTTGCCTGTGAAGCACTTGCAAGAAGCGGTGTTGGTACTCTTGACCTATTTGATAAAGATACCGTATCCATAAGCAACTTAAACCGTCAGATTATTGCAACCTATGATACAATTGGTACCTGCAAAGTTGATGCCATGAAGAACAGAATTGCAGGCATTAATAAAAATGCAACGGTAAATACCTACCCTGTATTCTTTCTTCCTGAAAATGCAAATGAATATGATTTTTCCCAGTATGACTATGTAATTGATGCTGTAGACACCGTTACAGCAAAGCTGGAAATCGTGATGCAGGCCAAAAAAGCCGGAACACCTGTAATCAGTGCCATGGGGGCTGGCAATAAATTAGACCCGACCAGATTTGAAGTAGCCGATATAAAAAATACTTCTGTCTGCCCTCTTGCAAAAGTAATGCGGAAAGAATTGAAAAAAAGAGGCATCAATAGCTTAAAAGTGGTATATTCCAAGGAACAGCCTCTTGTTCCTAAATATGAAGCAAAACCTGATACCAGAAAAGTTGCACCAGGAAGTGTTGCTTTTATCCCTAGTGTGGCAGGATTGATTATTGCAAGTGAAGTCATAAAAGATTTAGGAGGACTAAATGGAACGTTATAAAGAGATCGAACGAAGCATCATCAAACGTTTCCGTAAAGAAATCTGGCGGAAATTCATATCTGGAATCAATGATTATGATATGATTCAGCCAGGGGATCGCATTGCTGTCTGTATATCAGGCGGCAAGGATTCCATGCTTCTTGCCAAATGCATGCAGGAAGTACAAAGGCACGGAAAAATGGATTTTTCATTAGAATTTATCGTAATGGATCCTGGCTACAATCAGGCAAACCGCCAGAAAATCATTGATAATGCCAACATAATGAATATACCTGTTAAGATTTTTGATTCGGACATTTTCAATATCGTACATGACATTGAAGATTCCCCTTGTTACTTATGTGCCAGAATGAGACGTGGCTACCTTTACCGTTATGCAAAGGAACTTAAATGCAACAAAATCGCCCTGGGCCACCATTTTGACGATGTAATCGAAACCACTATGATGAGCATGATGTATATGGGACAGTTTAAAACCATGATGCCAAAACTTCATAGTACCAATTTTGAGGGTATGGAATTAATCCGTCCTCTCTATCTTGTAAAGGAATCTGATATTAAATCCTGGGTTCGGTATAATAACTTAGATTTTCTGCAGTGTGCCTGCCGCTTTACCGAAAATACAGATAAAGGCACTCAAGATTCCAAGCGTCAGGAAATGAAACAGCTAATAGAACAGCTTAGAAAAGTCAGTCCCGTAATTGATATGAATATTTTCCAAAGTGCCCACAATGTAAATATTAATACAGTAATTGGCTACCAGTATAACAGTGAAAAACATGACTTTTTAGAATTGTATCCTGATATGAAATAATGCTTACGTGCAAAAGGCAGATGCCAAAGCCTATATATGGCTTGCATCTGCCTTTTTTACTTAAAATACTGGAATAACTGCTCCACTATATTTTTCCTCAATAAAACTTTTTACTTCATCACAAGTGATCGCTTCTGCCAATGCTTTTGCTTTTCCAGAATCTTTATTTTCTTCTTTTACAACAACAATATTGGCATAAGTGTCAGCACCTACCGATTTTGCATCTTCAATTAAAAGTGCATCTTCGTTTACATTTAAGCCTGCCTGCATTGCATAATTTCCATTAATAACCGAAAAATCAACATCTTCCAATACAAGAGGTGTCTGAGCAGATTCAATTTCCTTAAAGGAAACATTATGTGGATTTTCTACAATATCATTTATTGTTGCATTTAGTCCAGCATTTTCTTTTAACTTAATAATTCCGCCTGCTTCTAACATCTGCAATGCTCTTGCTTCATTTGTAGAATCATTTGGTACTGCAATTGTAGAGCCATCCTTTATATCCTCCAGGCTTTTCGTTTTTCCAGCATATAAACCATATGGTTCATAATGAACTTTTGCAATGCTAACCAGATGTCCTTTATTTTCTTTATTAAAGTCATCTAAGAATGGCTGGTGCTGGAAGAAATTTGCATCCAGGCTTCCATCTTCTGTTGCTTCATTTGGCTGTACATAATCTGTATATTCTTTCACTTTTACTGTATAGCCTAACTCCTTAATTTTTTTCTGGAACGCATCCGAGTTTAAAATTTCCGCATGGGGCTGAATGGTAGCTCCCACAATAATTTCTTTACTGCCGTTTCCATTTCTATTTCCACATCCAGTAAAAATGGAAATGCTCCATACAGCAGCAAGTGTCAGTGCAGCAAATCTTTTCATTTTTCTCATACTATTTCTCACCTTTCTTACGTTTATCAATTTTATTGGAGATGTATTGTCCAAGACTTTGTATCATCTGTACAATCAAGACCAAAAGCACAACTGTTGCAATAGCAACATCTGTTTTACTACGATAATATCCATAACGAATGGCAATATCGCCTAAACCGCCACCACCTACAGCACCTGCCATTGCTGTACATCCAACAATGGTAATAGCCCCAAGGGAAATCCCCAGTACAAGGGATGGCATTGCCTCAGGCAGCATTACTTTTCTTATTATCTGCATATCAGTAGCACCCATAGCACGTGCTGCTTCAATAACACCATAATCCAGTTCATTAAATGAATTTTCTACAAGACGTGCCATAAAAGGTGTTGCGGATACAATCAAAGGAACGATTACCGCATCTGGCCCTACTGTAGTTCCTACTAACAGTCTCGTAAGTGGTTTTATGATAACCAAAATAATAATAAACGGAATAGAACGCCCAATATTTACAATAGCACCTATGATTCTATTTACCACTGGCATTGGATGAATTCCATTTGGTGCAGTTACTACTGAAAGGATTCCGATTGGATATCCTAAAATACATGCTGCAAAAGTAGAAAAAACGGTCATATAAAGAGTATCTGAAATCCCCTCCCATAGCATCATTCCAAATTCTGCCATAAAATTTTGAAACCAGACTGCCATTATTCGTCACCTCCTAAAAGACGTTTTGTTACTGGTGACGACGGATTGGAAAATACCTTATCTGTATTACCAGTCTCTACCACACGTGACTGATCAAGTACAGCAACTTTATTACATATTTTCTTAACAACATCTATTTCATGGGTAATAATCACAATGGTAATATTTCTTTCTTTATTAATCTTTTGCAACAGCTGAAGAATTGATTCCGTAGTCATGCTATCCAGTGCAGAAGTTGCCTCATCACATAACAAAATAGAAGGATAGGTTGCAAGTGCTCTGGCAATAGCAATTCTCTGTCTTTGCCCCCCGCTTAACTGGGCAGGATAAGCATTTTCCTTATGATGCAAATCTACAATTTCCAAAAGTTCATCCACTGTTTTCTTCATATCAGCCTTTTTGGCTTTCTTTTTCCTAAAGTAGCTTAATTTTGCATATTCCTCTTGTGTATATCCATCGGGAAGATAATCCTTTGGCGGAATCAGCTCCAAGCCAAAACTGGCATTTCTACGGACATTTCTTTGCATATGCAGGTTAAAGCTCTGAAAAATCATTCCAATATTACGACGGTATTTTAACAATTCTTTTTTCTTCAATTTCGTTATATCCGTTCCATTTATTAAAATTTCACCTTCTGTTGGTTTTTCAAGTAAGTTTATGCAACGAATTAAAGTGCTTTTACCAGCACCGCTCATTCCAATAATACCAAAAATATCGCCATCCTCAATAGTTAGACTGATATCATTTAGAACTCGCTGTGCCGAACTGCCTGTCCCAAACTCTTTTACTAAATTTTTGATTTCTATCATTTTGTTCCTCTTTCTTCTATGTGATGTGATCTTCCAAACTGCATGGAAGCTATTCCCAAAGTGCTGGTTTGCCACATTTTTAGACAACATAAGTGTTTCTAGTATATAATTGATGTGAATGTTTGTCAATCTACTATATCCTTACAGTTTATCCACTTAATTTCACAATAGAAATAATCGTATCTTATTAAAAAATCAGAACAAATCCGTAGACAGATACCGTTCTCCTGTATCAGGGAGCAGTACTACAATCTGTTTTCCTTTATTCTCAGGACGTTTTGCCAGTTTTACTGCTGCATGCAATGCGGCACCTGAAGTAATTCCAACTAAAAGCCCCTCTGTCTTGGCTGCAGTTCTTGCAGCTTCATATGCCTCTTCTGTAGAAATGGTTATTACTTCATCGACCACATCGGCATCATAATTATCTGGAATAAAATTGGCTCCAATTCCCTGTAATTTATGTGGTCCCGGTTTTCCACCTGAAATAATAGGAGAATCCCTAGGCTCAATGGCAACTACCTTCACATCTGGATTTTTCTCCTTTAATCCTGAACCTGTTCCCGTTACCGTTCCTCCTGTTCCAACTCCAGCTACAAAAATGTCTACCTGTCCATCTGTATCTTCCCAGATTTCTTTGGCAGTGGTTTCTTTATGTACCGCTGGATTAGAAGGATTGGAAAACTGCTGTGGAATCATAGCATTCCCGTATTTTCCCTTCAATTCTTCGGCTACTCGAATCGCTCCACTCATACCTTCTGCCGCTGGTGTAAGTACAACCTCTGCACCTAATGCTGTTACTATTTTACGCCTTTCCAGACTCATTGTTTCTGGCATTGTAAGAATAAGGTGCATTCCTTTTGCTGCCGCTACAAAAGCTAATCCAATTCCCGTATTTCCACTAGTTGGCTCAATAATAACCGTTTCTTTATTAATCGTTCCATCCGCCAGAGCATCTTCAATCATAGCATATGCCACACGATCCTTTGCACTTCCTAAAGGATTAAAATACTCCAGCTTTGCAATAATCTCTGCATCATAACCATAATGTTCCTTTAGATTATCCAAAGCAAGTAATGGTGTATGCCCAATTAAGTCTGTTAATTTCCTTGCTATTTTTGGCAATCAAACCACCCTTTCTATTCCCTGTATTCATACTAATTTAGTATACTTTTTTATATCATATTTATACACCAAAGAATGGTTCTCTGTCAATATTTTTTTCATGCTCTATGTAAAAAATGATTTTTGACGATATAATATAATAGAAAAATGTTACTATAAAAACAAAATGGGTTTCCATTTTACATGGAATATAAATAGAAAGGTTGAGACACGATGGATTTATCAAGCAGGAAAATCGGCACTCCTATAAATCAGCGAAATACCACAAGCCAAGGAAATAGAACAATTGGGAAAATGCAGCATTTTGGTGACCGCGTTGCCATGAGACATCTGGCAGAAGGCCAGTTTATTAAGGGAGAAGTAACAGATTTAAGAAACAGCCAGGTTTCCATTCTATTAGAAGACAACACTCAGGTAGTTGGACGTTTAGACAATGTAAACTGGCTCTCCATTGGTGATGTTGGAACTTTTAAAGTGCAAAGCATTGAAAATGGTTCGATTAAACTGCAGGCCATCCCTTTAAGCGATTCTGAAATAGAAAACAATACGATGTTCAAGGCCTTAGAAGAAGCAGGTCTGCCACACAACAGCCGAAACCAGACCATCGTCCTGTCTCTCATCCGAAATCAGCTTCCTATTACCAAGCCTAGCATTCAGAATATTTTACGCCAAAGTTATGAATTAAAAGAAGCAAGCATCAGTACGATTGTCCTCTTAAACAAATATCACATTCCAGCTACTCATGAAAATGCATCCCAGTTCGAGAATTATTTATGTGGCAATCATGCTCTTTCCAATGAATTAACACAATGTTTAGACAATCTTCCATCTTTATTCAGGGAAATGGCTCTTTTTGCAGATTCCAGCATGCAGTCCTGTACTAAGGAATTCCTTTCACTGATTCATTCTTCAGAGGCATTTGCCACAGAACAGGCTGGTGAATCCTTTTACGAATTCACTTCTGGAAAAGTGAAGAATGAAATCCTCTCCATCTTAACTGATTTCGGTTTATCCAGTGAAGACGCAGAGGCAATGACACAAACCCCTGTTGCAATCTCTGCATTAGTAGATGCCATTGATGCTTCTTATAACAATGCATTATCAATTGATGCCAGAAACCAGAAAGAAGCAATGTCCTCTCTTTCACCAGAAGAATCAGCGAATCCTTTAGCCGTGCAGGAAGCATTATCCGAAATTCCAAAGACTATTGATGCATTTGACCACCCTGAATTCCAGAAAATACAAAGTGCATTTCAGGATTATTTACAGTCAAATCAGGTAATTGGAGGCTTCTTTGATGAAGAAACCTGTAAAAAACTTGCTCAGTTTCTAGAACAGAATCCTAATGCGCACACTCTCTCTGAACATGTAAAAACAGGTTCCGCAACTTTAAACCAGCTTATGGAAGGAATCGAACAGACTGTGCCTTTTGCAAAGACGGAATCCCTTCAGGAATTGTTTGTATCGGATGCGTTTACCTTTCTTGTATCCCACTCCTTGAAAAAACAGTGGGCTCTCTCTCCAGATGATATACGAAACAAAGACCGTATCGGACATTTTTATCAGAAGGTTTTAAATCAGGCAAAAGGAATCCAGAAGATAATGGAAAGCATTTCACCAGAGTTTTCTGAAAGCATTTCAGGGGAAAGTTTATCTTCTGTTAAAAACAACATCCAGTTTATGCAGCTGCTAAACAACATTTTTCCATATGTACAGCTGCCATTTCAGATGAATGGCCAGACTGGTAATGGTGAATTATATGTATACACCAAAAAAGAGGATTTAAAGAAAAATCCTCATCAAATCACGGTACTTTTACATCTGTCCCTTGAACATCTTGGGAAACTGGATGTACACATCACCAAAAACGGGCTTATCTTAGAAAATAAGTTTTACATTGAAAATGATCAGAGCAAGCGGCTTCTCAAGAAAAACATTCAGCTTCTAACGGATCACCTTCAGGAATTAGGCTATTCTGTAACCAATGATTTTAACTCAAAGGAAGCGAAAACCGATTTACTGCAGAGTTTTATTTCCCAGAAAGAACCCGCCCATGCCATAAAGCGTTATACTTTTGATATTCGTGCTTAAATGGAATATAGCGGACTTTCTTATCAAATAACAAAAGCTGTTATGCAATCAAATTACATAATAGCTTCCTTTTTGCATCTGTAAATCCACTAAGTCCTGTAATGTCATATGATCCACTACACCACTTATTGCATCATTTAACCGTTTATACACTTCTAAAGTTGCACACTGTTCTGCCCGGCTACATTGATTTACTTCATCATCTAAACAGGCAACTGGAGTTAAGCTTCCTTCTGTTAATCTTAAAATCATTCCAACCGTATAATCTTTTGGATCTTTTGCAAGGCGGTATCCTCCTTGTGCTCCCCTTACGCTTTTTACATATCCTGCGTGATTTAATATGGAAATGATTTGTTCTAAGTATTTTTCAGATATTTCCTGTCTCTGTGCTATGGTTCGTATACGAACTAATTCTCCCCCACTATTTAAAGCAAGATCCAGCATTAAACGTAATGCATACCTTCCCTTTGTTGATATTTTCATAGTTATCCTCCATGTTCTATTAGCATCTAGATAAATCATATCAGATTACTTCCAAAAAAACAAGGAGTGTAATGAAATACACTCCCTGTTCCTTAAGATTCCTTATTAGAATGCAGTATCTGTTCCTTCATAGCTATACCATGTACCATTTACCTTATAAGAAAGGGTATAGTTTAATTTAGAAGGTACAGAACCATTTCCACCATAACCAAATGTCGTGCTTCCATTCACACCAATTGCTGCATTGTAACTCTCTGGTGTAAGTGTAATTGTACTTCCTGATGCCGCCTTCTGTGCACACCAGATGCTATTTATGTCTGCTTCCTGTGCATTTAATTCAATTTTCCAGTCTTCCACATTGACTGTTCCTGCATTCTCAAGCTTTACACTCATGGTATAAGCTCCAGTCCAGCTGCTTGCAAAAGCATCTAAAGTTAATACGGATGTACTTGTGGCTGGTGCTTTGCTTGGTTCTGCGCTTGGGGCAATACTTGGCACTACACTTGGATTTGGTGCCACGCTAGGTGCTATACTTGGGCTTGGTGCCACACTAGGTGCTATACTTGGACTTGGTGAAGGTTTGTCTGTTCCGATTTTTTCAAAATACCATCTCTGGCAGGCATGTCCCGTATAAGGCCATTGCTGTACATTTGCTCCAGAATTAGTATAGGCATTTACTACCTCAACACAGCTCTGCGAACCTGTAATCTTAGTAAGAATCGCATAACTGCCATCTGTCTGCTGTACTAGTTCGAATTTCTGATTATCAGAACCTTGGCTTATATATAACGCAATGTTCGTACCATTATCTTTTCTTCTTCCATAAACATCCATTACAAATGTTTTTCCATCTCCAACCAAGGAATAGAACGTATAATATCCGCTGGCATCTTTTTCAATTCTCCAGCTATTGTAACTGCCTGCCGAAGAAGCCCCCCATTGCTGAATATTGGTGTCATTGGCAGCCACCCCATTATTTACATCCAGATATAATCCACTGTTTACATTACGGACCATATAAACACCATCTGTAAGTTCACCTGTTTCTGGCATTTGTGGCTCATTAGATGGAAATGCTGCCGAGCCAATGGATTTCAGCTTATAATTTCCAGCCGTATATATAGCTGGCTGGCTTGGAGTTCTCATGTCTTCACCAATATAATAGCTTGTATGTGGTGGCTGGTTGTATGCTACATTCTGCCATGCAACCGCTTCACGGTACTGACGGTCAGACATTAATGTATATAGCTTATGGCTGGTTACATCTGTTGTGGTATAGATACGAAGTGCTGTATCATCATTGGCTGCCCAGATAACTTCTTCTCTCCAGTCACCTAAAATATCTGCTGATAAAGTAGGAGTTGCTTTTGTTCCATTACAGGAATGTACATTTGCACCAGACAGAATTGTATCTACACGTTTTGTATTGGAATTCCATTTACGGATGGTAGTCTGGTCAAGGCCTTCCTGATACAAATCTGCATCCCATAACATAGAAAAGTTCTGTCCCAGTCCTTTTAAGTTAGAATCAATTACATTTCCTCTGCTATCATATGCGTTATCGGCTAAACATACATATGGCTGATATTCTTTTGCTGCATTTAAAATAAGTCCACGTCCAATATCTTTGGAACGTTTATAACTCCATAATGTAGTACCTGTTCTAGCATCTCTCATCTGAACGCTTTCAATGTTGGAAGCTTTATTTTCATGCACCATAAAGATTTCCTGACCTGCACGGTTTGGATCAAAATCCCCGCAGTGCAATGCATCACCATGGCCTTGTCCTGTTCTGTAAAGCCCTCTTCCATTGTGATCAATTACACATGCACCATATACGATTTCATCAAATCCATCGTTATCTACATCTGCAATTGATAAGGAATGGGCTCCTTCACCACGGTAATTTGAATTCTGGGAACCATCAGCTGTAAATGTCCACTGTTTTGTAAAGTTTCCATTTGCCCATTTGTATGCTACGAGCATAGATTTTTCATAATAACCACGACATTCAATCAAACTTGGTGTTCTTCCATCTAAATAAGCCACACCACATAAAAAACGGTCTACACGGTTTCCATATTTATCTCCCCAGTCACTTACATTGCCACGGGCTGGCTCATAATTAATAGTTTTCATGGCCTTACCTGTTGCCCCGTTAAACATTGTCAAGTATTCATTTCCTGTTAGTATGTAGCCACTGGAATTACGGTTGTCTGCATAAGCATTTCCTATAACGGTTCCTGATCCATCTTTTGTTCCGTCTGCAGTTTTTAATGCCAGTTCCGCTTTTCCATCTCCATCAAAGTCATAAGCTGCCATCTGGGTATAATGGGCACCAGCACGTATATTTTTTCCTAAGTCAATTCTCCATTTCTGAGTTCCATCCAGTTCATAGCAGTCTACATATACATTAGAAGTATAGCCAGATTGCGAATTGTCTTTTGCATTAGACGGATCCCATTTCAGAATAATCTCATAAGCACCATCTCCATCAACATCAGCAACCGTGGCATCATTAGCAGAATACGTTACTGTAGTTCCATCCTGATATACATTGGCTGGTTTGTTCAGTCTAACATCCTTATACTGGTTTCCCCATCCTTTCACCACATCAGATTCTGTTACTTCTGTACCATTTACCACACTTCTTACTATGTAGGAATTATTTGTATTGCCGCCTGCATCAAAATAGTTGGTTGAATCTGTGATTGGACCAGCAATTTTAACTCCATCACGGTATACGTTAAATGATGTGGCATAGTTTTCTGTTCCTAATAATCTCCAGGATAGGAAAATGCCATTACCTGATTTTACTGCAACTAAACCTCTGTCTAATGATTCCATCTGCCATGAGGAAGCTGCTTCCACTTTGTTACTTGCCTGTGGAACTGCGGTAGTGCAAAGGCTTGCTACCATCACAGCCGCACTGGCACCTGCAACGAAATGACTCCATGTTCTTTTTCTCATAACCCTTCTCCTTATCATCTTTTTTAGTCGCAAACTCTGTACAGAGGGCTTTTTGTCGTGCTCTGTAAGGTTTACGCTATAATTTATTTTATACTATTTAAAGAAAGATTTCTAGATTCTCTCTGTTTTTATTCCTATTATGTAGATTTCCAGGTATGTACTGTCATACTGTATAGCCTTACCGTAATTACGCCTCCATTTTGCTTTTAACAAAAAAACATACATGTACTTTTACCATCTTAATGATAGTCTGTTACATGTATGTTTTATCCATTTATTCCTATCTGCTATCCTTGTACAACAACTGCCAGTTCTTCTGCCATAGCCTTTATGGCATCTACCAGCTGTTCCAGCTGATTTGTAGTAGATATGCCTGTTTTTACTGATTTGGACACTTCATCCAAAGAATTCTGGTTATCTTTGCAGATTCCCGTAATAGAATCAACAATGTCAACAATAATGCTTGCACTGCTTTCAATATTCTTCGTATTATTCAATATCAGCTGCATGCGGGCCGCCATGTTTTTCGTCGCATCCATTACTTTCTGGGAAGAATCTTCTGTCTTTAAGATTACTTCCTTTTGTTCCGCATGCACTGCTGAAGTCTGAGTCATTGCATCTACTGCTATTATATTCTGCTGCAGAACTTCCGCTATAATCTCTCTGACATTTTCAAGTGTTCTCTGGGTCTGCTGTGCTAATTTACGAATTTCTTCTGCTACAATTGCAAAACCTTTTCCTTGTTCTCCCGCCCTGGCAGATTCAATTGCCGCATTTAAGGAAAGCAAATCTGTCTGTTCGGAAATCTCTGCAATAACGTCTACAATGCCATCAATTTTCTTCGTTTTATCTTCCAGCTGACGCATAGCTTCCTGACAGATTCCAATACTGTCTGTTGCCTGTTCCATTCCTGCTGTAACCTGCTGCATATATGTTCTATTCTGGTTAGACAGTTTTTCAATATTGGTAAACATGTCTGCTACTTCTTCACTTTCTTTCGCTAAAACCCGAATATTTTCATAGATTTGTGTAGTATTGCCTTCAGCTTCCTCTAATTGATCCATAGAATTATTAATGCCAACAATAACGGTATCTGTATTTTCTGAGATTTCATTATTTACTCGAATTGTACTTTTAGTAGCATCAGTCAATGTTTCCACCTCATTAACTAACCCTTTAGAAACTTCTGTAGATTTTTCAGATAATTTTTTCATATGTAAGAGCATTTTTTCCTGAGCTTCTGCACCCATAAGAGAACTAACCATATTATCTGTCCTCTTTCCTAGTGAAACAAATATAAATCCAATAGAACCCAGCATTAAAACATGTGGAAAACAGTTTTTTACAAATAATGATTTTACACCATAATAATTACGATCCTGCACAGTATTTAAAAAATAAGCTAAAATTTTTGCTGCTGTAGAAGCAAGCACTCCAAGAACCAGTGCAAGCCAGTTGAGTTTTGGATTAAAATATACCGATGCCAAAACCATAGGAAGGAAAAACATAATCGTGACGTAAAAATTCAAGGCTGTCCCAAGAAACAAAATAAACACACACGAGCCTATAATCGCCACATACTTCATCCACCACTCATTTTTCTTAAATACATGAAGAATAATTGTTGGGAGCATAAGTAAAACGATGCTGCCTACACATGAAACTACCATAACACGCTGCTCAACTGAGAATATTCCTACTGAATTCAGTGTAACTGCTAAAACTGCACATACTCTCATAACCTTTGCAACATAAACATTTGCTGCTAGTTCATTTTGCACATTTAGATTATTATCCATCCTTATCCCCATTTCATAAATATTTTACTTATATTCTATCTCTTTTTTCTAAAAAAGTACATATTTATTTTATACTTTTTTAAAGATTTTGGTAAATTTATTTGCTATTATAGGCTTTAACAGGTATTATTCTCTTAAAAACGCTAAGCAATACGAAAAGAACTGCCAGAAAATCCTCTTAAATACTAAGATTATTTTCTGGCAGTCCCCTCTTTTTACCTCTGCCTGCTATTATCTATATATTACATTGCATCTAAAATTTCTGTAACAATCTGATTTACCATGCCTGGATCTGCTTTTCCCTTCATTTCCTTCATGGTCTGTCCTACAAGAAAGCCCATCGCTTTCTTCTTGCCTGCTTTGTAATCTTCTACGGATTTAGGATTATTCTCAATAATCGTCTGAATTGTACTACGCAAAGCCCCTTCATCGTTTACTGATTTTAATCCATGTTCTTCTACATATGCTTCTGGATCAATATCATCTGTAAATATCTTTTCAAATACTTCTTTTGCAACACCTCCGTTAATCGCTTTGGCATCTACTAAACCGATTAATTTTGCAAGATTTTCAGGAGAAAAACGAATATCTTCTGGCTCCATAGAATGCTCTTTCAATAGACGCATTGTTTCTACCATTAACCAGTTGGATACTTTCTTTGCATTCTTACAGATTGCAACGGTTTCTTCAAAGATATCCGCCATATGCTTGGAGTTCGTAATAATAGAAATATCATATTCTGGAATATCATATTCTTCTTTGTAACGTGCCATTTTTTCATCACGTAACTCTGGCTGGTTCTCTTTTGTTTCCTTAAGCCATTCATCACTTATTACAATGGGAACCAAATCTGGCTCTGGGAAATAACGGTAATCCTGTGCATCTTCTTTTGAACGCATTGCATAAGAGTAGCCATTGCTGTCATCCCATCTTCTTGTTTCCTGAACAACCTGTTTTCCTTCTTCAATTAAATCAATCTGTCTGTTCTTTTCTGCTTCAATGGCACGTGCGATAGCTTTAAAAGAGTTCAGATTCTTCATTTCAGTTCTTGTACCAAATTTTTCTGCACCTGCTTCACGAACAGATAAGTTTACATCCGCTCTCATAGAACCTTCCTGTAACTTGCAGTCAGAAGCTCCAAGATACTGAATGATTAATCTTAATTTATCCAGATATGCGATAACTTCCTCTGCACTACGCATATCTGGCTCAGATACGATCTCAATTAAAGGTACACCTGAACGGTTGTAGTCTACCAAAGAGCAGTCATCCCATTCATCATGAATTAATTTGCCTGCATCCTCTTCCATATGGATTTCATGGATGCCGATTGTTTTCTTTCCACCTGCTTCTGTTTCAATTTCAATTCCACCATCATGGCAGATTGGTAAATATAACTGGGAAATCTGATAGTTCTGTGGATTATCCGGATAAAAATAATTTTTACGGTCAAATTTGCAATACTGGTTAATCTGACAGTTTGTAGCAAGACCTACTGCCATAGCATATTGTACTACCTGTTTATTAAGAACTGGAAGGGAACCTGGCATACCTGTACATACCGGACAGGTATGGGAGTTTGGAGCACCACCAAATTCTGTACTGCAGCCACAGAAAATCTTTGTCTTTGTTGCTAATTCTACATGGACCTCAAGACCAATGACGGTTTCATATTGTTTACTCATTTCTTTCCCCTCCTATCGTTCTGCCATGCCTGGACGCTCATAACTTCTTGTCTGTTCAAAGCTGTAAGCAGCACGGATAATGTTCTTTTCTTTAAAGCAGTCACCAATCAGCTGTAAGCCGATTGGAAGACCTTTAGAGTCTTTTCCACAAGGAACAGAAATGCCTGGAAGACCTGCTAAATTTACAGAAATTGTATAAATATCACCTAAATACATCTTAATGGGATCCGATAAACTCTCTCCTAATTTTGGAGCCGTTGTTGGTGCTGCTGGTCCTAAAATTACATCGTATTTTGCAAATGCATCATCAAATGCTTTCTTAATTAATGCTTTTGTTCTAAGGGCCTTTAGATAATAAGCATCATAATAGCCTGAACTTAATACAAAGGAACCAAGCATAATCCTGCGTTTTACTTCTGCACCAAATCCTTCAGAACGGGATTTTTTATACATATTATGAAGTCCTTCATAATCTTTTGTACGGTAACCATATTTAATGCCATCAAAACGTGCTAAATTGGAACTTGCTTCTGCAGAGGCAATAACATAATAAGCTGGAATTGCATAATCTACTAAATCCAAATCAAATTCTTCCAAGATAGCACCTTTTTCTTCTAATTTTTTGGCAGCCGCCATAACTGCTTCTTTTACTTCCAGATCAAGACCTTTTCCAAAATATCCTTTTGGAATACCGATTTTCATTCCTTTTACATCATCTACTAAAGCAGAAGTAAAATCATAATCTTCTCTCTTAACAGAAGTGCTGTCTTTTGGATCATACGAAGCAATCGCTTCTAAGATAGTTGCACAGTCTGTTACATCTTTTGCTACTGGACCAATCTGATCAAGAGAGGAACCATATGCAATCAATCCATAACGTGATACCGTTCCATAGGTTGGCTTGATGCCTGTTACACCACAGTAAGAACTTGGCTGACGAATCGATCCGCCTGTATCAGAACCTAATGCGTATGAACATTCTTCTGCTGCAACGGCTGCACAGGAACCACCTGAAGACCCCCCTGGTACATGTTCTGTATTCCAAGGATTCTTCGTTTCACCAAATGCTGAAGTTTCCGTTGTGCTTCCCATAGCAAACTCGTCCATGTTTGTTTTTCCAATAATTACAGCTCCAGCCTTTTCTAGATTAAGAACAGCTTCTGCTGTATAAGCTGGTTTAAAATTATATAAAATCTTTGAACTACATGTAGTTAAAAGCCCTTCTGTACACATATTATCTTTAATAGCAACAGGTACACCTGCAAGCGGGCCTGTCAGTATTCCATCATCAATTAATTTCTGCACTTCTTCTGCCCTCTTTAAGACAGCTTCTCTATCCGCTACTGTTACATAGCTGTTTACTTCTTTTTCCAAAGCCTCCACCTGATCAAGGGCAGCACTGCAGGCCTGTACAGCTGTAACTTCTTTTGCTTTAATCTTTTTGCCTAATTCTACGGCCGTTAGACTCATTAAACTCACAGCAAATTCCTCCTATTTATCTTAATCCACAGTCTTAGGAACTTTAAAGCTCTGTTCCTTTTCCTCTGGTGCATTGGCTAAAACTTCTTCATGTCCATCTCCATTGGTTACGACATCTTCACGGAAGACATTTTTCACTGGAAATACATGCGACATTGGTTCTACCCCTGTTACATCTAATTCATTTAACTTGTCAATATAATCCAACATACTGCCCATATCTTTTTTCGCATGTTCTTTCTCTTCTTCATTCAATTCCAGCTTTGCTAAGATTCCAACATACTCAATTGTTTCATCTGAAATAATATTAGCCATAGTATTGCCTCCTTTTATTTTAAAAAGCATCATCGGCACGCTCAAGAGCTCTGTCCTCTTTCATGAAAAAAGTCCCGGAAACATGTAAACTCTTAGACATGTCTCCGGGACGGGATATTCGAATCCCGCGGTACCACCCGCGATTGAAAAAATCATTTTCCACTTTGCACTTAACGCGTGTTACGCATGCACCTGCTATTTTCAGGACATGAGCTCCAGAGTGTTCTTCCATCAGCCATTCAAACCATGCACATTTTCAGTCTATGACGTGCATTCCCTGCCATTCTTTGAAGCAAACTGACTTCCGTCTCTTTCCTTGCCTTTAAATCTATGATATAGATTAACATATCAGCCAAAGAATTGCAAGCAGTTCTTCTTTTATGAACTTTCAGGCTTATCTTCTTGGAGCAGAACTTCTCTTGTTTTTTCCTCTATTTTATTTTCTGAACCCAAAGTTCTATCCAGTATACTTGTGAAATACTCACCAATGGTCTGGTATACAAACCCCTTTTGGAACAAATATGTTTCCAGATAAGGATACATTGCTCCAAAGCTTTGGGAATCCTCTTTTATTTCACAAATACTGCATTGAGAATTATTGTCTTCACAGCAGCATAACGCTAAAAATAATAAGTCAAGCATTTCTTCACCCCCTGCTCCCCACAGCCCTTGTAATCTCTCATTCTTTTATTATATGTAGGTTTTACAGCAAAGGTGTATAAAACACTCTAATGATTAAGAAATGATGTGAAACAGACTCTCCTATCAAACAAAAAAAGTTCTCACAGATATCACCTATGAGAACTTTAAATTGAATTTAATGTATTAAGAAAAGTTTGATGCGGCTGCATGCTTCGCAAGAATATAATAGCCTTCTGTATAATGAGGATGTTCTAGTCCGCCAATTCCAGAAGAAATCAACGCTGTTTTTGCATCTTCATAATGATCTGCGATATTAAGTTCCACAACAAAACGGTATATAGAGATTTCATTGGACAGCATAGCTGCTATCAGCTGCATAAAGTAGCATGGACTCTGGCAATTGTCAAAATCCCAGCCCCAGAATGCTTTACCTTTATATCTAGTAATTCTGCAATATGGCAATGCATTATTAGGAATCTTAGCAATTGCCCCTTCCCTGCTTTTTTCAGACATGCCTCTATTCTTAATCGTTATATCATTACTGCTGCCATCTCCATGACATTTACAAGTAAAGGCATACGCTCTATTTCGATTTGGCGTAACACTAGCAAGTTCATCAATGGTATCTTCCAAACCATAAGTATCTGGATTATAATCAAAAATGTCTGTCAGGTCTTCCCATTCTTTTTCGTATTTGCTGGCAATGCTTTCAATGCTTGTTCTTCCATAACGTCGAAATCCCCATGCAGTACATGGAAGATAAGGAACAAAATCGTCTTTATTTACTACATTAAAAATATTTGTATATCGGCTGGTTGTGGCAGCACTTTTCGTAGTAGTATTAGGCGTTGCAAATGTATATGTATATACTGTGCTGCCTGCATCCGTTAACTTAGCACCTAAAATATTGGCTACTGCAGCTCCACGTGAATGTCCAACTACCCAATATGCCTTTGTATTACTGCTAGAACAATAGTTGCTTACATAATCCTTTATGTATCTTTGTATACGAACAGCCACTACATCAAATCCTTTATGATTTGTGGAATCTGTCCAGTCGGCATACTTACTGAATTGTGCAGTATTTCCAACATCAAAATTGCTCGTCCATTCATCAATTGTACTGCCTGTTCCTTTAACGGAAACAGAAATAATATCTTTTGTGATTCCTTGATAAGTTACAGTCCTGTGTCCTATATAGAACGTAGACACATCATAATCACTGTAGATGCTGCGCAGATCTACTTTTCTCACATCAGACAATCCTTGATAGTTCATTAAAGAAGTAAAATCATAGGTTCTGTTACTTGTTTCATCTGCATACTCAAATCCATATGCCATATTGGCATAAATTGAAGATATTTTACATAACTGGCTGTTAAAAGCAGATGGCGCACCGAAAAATGCTCTGTAATCCATTGCATAATCTACATGAGAATTAATATCAAATCCTCCGTTTTTTACAGTTCCTGCAAAACCATTATCATTTGGCTTTGGATCCGCATAGTCTGCAATACCGTCATAATCTGAATCTGAGCCATCATAGCTTAAGGCAAGCAATTGTACCTTTTTTGCACTTTTCACTGCCATCTTTGTACTTAGAAGAGACACTTCTTTGCTAGTACTATCTTTTGCACTAACTACAAAATATGTTCCTCCTTCCGTTATTTTTGCCGTTACCTTCTTTAAGGAAACCGTGGTATCCAGATAGGTAATCACACCGTCATTGAATCTGGCTATTTTATAGTTCTTTACTTGTTTCCGTGTTGATTTTGGGCAGTAAAAAGATAACTTCATGTCTACTGGCTGGTCATAGTCTTCAACAACTTCCACTGGTTTACCGATTACCTTATCTTCTAATCCATCTAATACAGCTGTAGCACTTTCAATCCGGACTCTTTTTGCTATCAGGCCAGGAAGATTTCCTAAAAGACTAGGAATGGCAAGATTTTCTTTTGAAACTAAACATTCCTCAATATTTTCACTTTGCAGAATCTGAGAAAAACGTCTCTTGCTGTCCTTCTCCAGACTTCTTGTATATTTTTTCATTGGACTTAACTTTAATTCTACTTCTTCTCCATCAAGCAATCCGTCTCCATCGCTGTCCTCTATTTTTGGTGATGTCAAATATACGTTTACTTCCAGGCCATCTTTCAAGCCATCTTCGTCCGTATCGGATTTTACAGGATCCGTTCCCATCTGGATTTCCAAAAGATTACTAAGGCCATCCTTATCTGCATCTTCCGATCCATCGGATTTACCACTGCTATTGGAGTCTTCTTTCAATGGATCTGTTTTTATTTTGGTGATCTCCACCAAATCAGATAACCCATCTCCATCTGTATCTGCTAATGCTTTGTCCGTTCCAAAAAACTCTTCCAGATAATCTTGCAGACCATCTTTATCTGTGTCTTTTTCAGCTTCCTGTTCTTCCGTCAACTTACTAGCAGCCTCTGCTTTCAGTGATACTGGAGTAATACTGTTAACCCCTAATACCAGTGCCATCAAGATTGCCGTATTCCGTAAAAACCTTTTTCTCATAAACGTACCTTCCCTTCTGTTCGTTATTTTTTTGCCTAATCTATATTACTGTGAAAAAGTGTGCTTCCCATTAATACCTGTTTCTTATGAGAAATTGGATGCTGCTGCATGTTTTGCTAAAATAAAATAGGATTCTGTATAATGTGGATGTTCAAGTCCTCCTATGGCAGATCCAATCAATGCAGTCTTTGCATCCTCATAGTGATCTGCTATATCAAGTTCTACTACAAAACGGTATTTTGAAATTTCATTTGACATTAATGCCGCTAAAATCTGCATGAAATAACTTGGTGTCTGGCAGCAGTCGAAATCCCATCCCCAGAATGCAGTACCCTTATGTCTGGTAATCTTACAATAAGGCAGTGCATTGGCTGGAATTTTAGCAATCGCCTCTTCCCTGCTCTTTTCTGAAGTTCCATAATTAGTAATTGTAATATCATTTTTACTTCCATCTCCATGACACTTGCAAGTGTATGTATAAGCCTTATTTCTTGTAGATAGAACTTTGCCTAACTCCGCAATGGTATCATTCATGCCATAGGTATCAGGATTATAATCATAAATTCCCGTTAAATCTTCCCATTCATTTTCATACTTGTCTGCAATGCTCTCTGTGCTAGTTTTTCCATAACGACGGAATCCCCATGCTGTACATGGAAGACAAGGTACAAAATCATCCTTGTTTACTATATTGAAAATGCTTGTATATCTGCCTGCTGCAGAAGCACTTTTTGTAGTCGTATTTGGAGTTGCAAATGTATAGGAATATGTAGTTTTGCCTGCATCTACAAGCTTAGCTGCTAAAATATTAGCAACCGCTGCTCCACGGGAATGTCCAACTACCCAGTATGCTTTTGTATTGCTTCCCGAACAGTAACTGCTTACATAGTTGTTAATATATTTCTGCAGACGAGTAGCAGCAACATCAAATCCCTTATGATTTGCAGAATCTGTCCAGTCTGAATAACTGCTGAATTTAGCAGTTGTTCCAATATCAAAATTACTTGACCATTCAGCAATTCCTCCACCAGTTCCTCTTATAGAAACAGCCACAATATCTTTGGTAGTACCAGAATACGTAACGGTCCTATGTCCAATATAAAACTGCACCAGATCATAATCAGAATAGCCACTTTTCAAGTTATAACATTTTACATCAGACATTCCTTGATAACTCATTAAAGAGCTTAAATTAAATGTCCTGCCGCTTGCCTGGTCTGCTATATTAAAACCGTAAGCTAAATTAGCATAAACGGAAGACACTTTACATAACTGGCTGCTAAATGTAGATGGTGTTTTAAAAAATGCTCTGTAATCCATTGCATAATCGACACGGGAATTAATACTGAATCCATCATTCTGTACTGTACCAGTAAATGCATTGTCATTTGGCTTTGGATCTGCAGAATCGCTTACTCCATCGTAATCTGTATCTGTACTGGATACTGCCAGGACTTTTGCCAAAACAGCACTGCTAGACACACTCTTAACAGCTTTTTTAGCAGCTTTTTTAACAGCTTTTGCAGTTAAAACAGTTGCCGAAGAACCTGTTTTCCCATTAGTACTCAGAACAAAATAAGTTCCTCCCTCTGTTATTTTTGCAGATACATTTTTTAATAATACTGTAGTATTTAAATATGTAATCTCGCCGTCTTTGTAATGTGCAATCTGAAATCCTTTTACTTGTTTCAATGTGGATTTCAAACAGCTAAAGGACAGTTTCATGTCAAATCCGTCTTCATAGTCTGAAACAATTTCAATTGGTTTTCCTACCATATTCCCTTCTAAATCTCCTAGCACAACGGTAGAACTTTCGATTCTGATTCTACGCTCCATCAATCCCGGAAGATTTCCCCACAGGCTCGGAATTGCAAGATTGTCACTGGCACATAAGCTTTCTTCAATGTTTTTGTTCTTTAAAACCTGTGAGAAAAGTTTTTTACAGTCCTTTTCAATATTCCTGGTGAATCTCTTAAGCGGGCTTAATTCCAGTTCTACTTCTTCCCCATCTAATAAGCCGTCTCCATCGCTATCACATAAGATTGGCGAAGTCTTGTACACATTTACCTCTAATGCATCTTTTAAACCGTCTTCGTCCGTATCTGCTTTAAAAGGATTTGTTCCAATAGAAACTTCCAAAATATTGGATATCCCATCTCTGTCAGCATCTTCTTCCCCATCGCTAATACCATTTCCATCGGTGTCCATTTTCAAAGGTTCTGTTTTAAATTTCATAATTTCCATATAGTCTGACAGACCATCGTTATCTGTATCCTCTAATGTCTTATCTGTGGCAAAATACTCTTCAAGGTAATCTTCAAGGCCATCCTTATCTGTATCTAGATTGGCTAGTTGTTCTTCTGTCATGCTATCGGTCACTTCAGCCTTTACTGGAATGGCATTTATGCTTGTTGCACCTAATACCATTGCCATCAGAACAGCTGTACTTTTAAAACTTTTTTTTCTCATAAAATATCCTCCTCTAATTTGGATTATTATTTTATTGTAAGCTATTTCAGCAAATTTTTATAGGGGAAAAGCAAGATTTTCATATTTTTTTGTGATGTTTTATCAGAAAAACTAGAATAAACTGTATAAAAGCTTGTATGATTTGTATATTTCTTACCAGATAACTTGCCTATAAATCTGGTGGACTTAACAGCAAGTCTGAAATTTCTTTTCCCTCTCTTAACATCACTTTTTTTCTAGTTAGTGTAAAGAGTATATTAATAATTATACTTTTTTATGACAATTATTCAATTATTCTTTTTTGAGTTAAAAATAAGAATATGAGAACATACAGAATTTTAGACTTCATGCTTTCCCAGAAAAACGGAGACGGTGGGATTCGAACCCACGTGCCTGTTAAGGCAAAACGATTTCGAGTCGTTCTCGTTATGGCCTCTTCGATACGTCTCCACATTATGAATAGAATTTATCCTTTGCCACAATACATACTTACCTTTGGCTAAACTTCACAATTAACAGCTCCACAGCCATCTGATCGGCCATAAGGCCGGTTTTAACCTGTGCTTCCATCTCGGCACAGTTTTTCAGACTGGCAATCAGCCCCTGTTTTGTAAAACGGTCCGCCTGAGACATGTATTTGTGTACTGCAAATGGCGGTACTCCAGCCTTTTTGGCAACATCATTCCGATTCTGTCCCTGCAGTTCCTTCACCTGTAACAGAATGTTAAAATGTCTCGTGATTAAGAATAAAATTGACATTGGCTTTTCCCGTAATGCCAGCAAATCGTAATAAAGGCCTAATGCCTGCTTCTGCTTTCCAGAAGCAATCGCATCTATCATTAAGAAAATCTGATTTGAAACCTGTGTAACACAGACAGCATCAATATCTTCTGCCGTAATGACCTCTTTATCCATTGCATAACAAACCAGTTTTTCAACTTCCTGCACCATGCCTTCCATATCCGTTCCGGATTTATTCAGGAAATACATCAAGGTATCCTTTGTTATCTTCTTGCCCGAACGATTTAAAAGCTGTGCAACCCATAGCTGAACATTTTTTTCATCCAAGCCATCCATCTTAGCAATAACACCGATGTCTTTTACCGCTTTATACAAACGGTTTCGCTTATCCACCTCTGATTCCACAAAAATAATATAGCAGTAATCCGGCATTGTTTTTATATAATCCGCCAAGTCATTGGCTGATTGAAACAAACCGCTATTCTGAATCAGTATAAGACGGCGTTCACTAAAAAAAGGCATTGTTTCTGCAACTTCTATTACTTTTGGAATTTCAATTGACTTGCCTTCAAAATAAGTATAATTCATAGTATCTTCATCACCAATGATTCCTGTCTTTAACTTATTTTTATATAGCTTTTTTAAATATTCTTCTGTACCATACAGCAAATAGCATTGCTTAAACTGCTTGAGCTTGATATGTTCTTTAATAATTTGCATAAGGCACTCCTAACTACTCAATTGAATTTCCTCTTGTTTTCCTAACGGAAATACCTATACTATTGTAACCACATTCGGGAAAAGAATCAAGTGTAAATTTTATTTTCTGGAAATATTCCAAATGTCTTAGACACATCCGCTTTCCAATCCATTTTTATACCTTCTTGCCCAGAGAAAAAGGACAGTCTGACAAAATGACAGACTGCCCTTTATAAAAGCTATCCTTATTTTACTGTAATCGTTGTCTTATAATTTCTTGACCATCCATTACTGGTTTTCACTGTAGCTGTAATTGTTGCTTTTCCTTTGCCTTTTGCAGTTACTTTACCATCTTTTGAAACAGTTGCAACAGATTTCTTGCTTGTCTTATAGGTAATCGTTGCACCATATACTGCTTTATGTTCTGCTGCTTTGAAATTCTTAAAAGAATTCATTGGTACTAAGGTATCTGGTAAAACTGGCACTACAGACTTTGTACTTCCTTTTTTCAAAATAACATCTTTTGCAGCCACAACCTGAGCCAGAACACTCACTTTTTCTGAATCCTTAGCTACTGCTGGCAATAATACATAGTCTGCACCTGCGGCTACATTTAGTACTACATAGCCATTGGCATCAACTTTGTAATTGCAGCTTGGCAGACAATATAGTTTCTTGCTCTTTTTATCTTTACGGTATAAGTATAACTTCGTTCCCGCCTTAAATCTTTTTTCCGCTTTTACTTTTACTTTTGCTTCCATCGGCAGTTTGTTCTTATGTTCCATTGCAACTAACATTCCACCTGAATATCCAGCAGATTTTGCTGAGCCTGTTGTAACGCCAAGTTTTATATCTTTCATTTTTACAGAAGCACTATAATTATCAGAAGCAAAGGTCCATGTGCATAACTCTTTTCCATTTCTATCTATTACGTGTAAGATAACATCTTCCCCCTGTGAAAGATGTTTCTTTAATTCTACCGCCTTTACAATCACATCTTTCACTTTTGATATATTTACATTCACTTCATGTACTGGTTTTCTGGATGGTTCAATGCTTGGTTCTGGTGATGCTGGCGTACTTGGTTTTGCCTCTTGTTCTTCGTCAATGCCAACCCTTCTAATCTTTAGATTATCTACATATAAATCAGAATTCCCATCTGTTTCAACATAAAGCTTTAATGCAGTTAAATCACCCTTTGGTAAATTCACAATAGTACGAACCGTTTTATATTTCCCTGGCTCTGATGCAACCTTTGCATAATTAGGCCATTCATTGTTAATATCTCCAGATAAGCTAATAGTAGCATCATCTGTCTTAACATCCAAAGAAATTTCCACTTCCATACCTAAATAAGCAGATACATCAAAACAGGTTCCATAATAAGTTTCCTCTCGATTTGTTAATAATACCGCATGGTTTCCTTTTCCATCTTCTACTTTGGAAATAGTTCCTGCACCACCCCAGCGAGTTGTGAAATTCAAGCCTTCGCCTTCTACATCATCTACATAATCAGCAATGCCCACACAAATATCATCTACATAAAAATCTGCACTTCCATCTGTTTCAATGTACATATTAGCAGAAGTTGCTTTATTAGAAATTGCTATACGTCCTGTAATTTCAGTCCATCCGCCTTTGACAGCTTTTACACGGGCAATTTCCACTGGCGTGTCTCCATCTAATCCAAGTCTGATTTCAGAATCCTCTGTTTTTACATAAGCTTTTACATTTACAGTCTGCCCAACATATTTACTTACGTCAAAACTCATAGTAGCTTCCTGTGCATCACGCATTACTTTTAAAGATTTGCTTCCACTTCTCTTTACCGTATCCGTTACGGCCACAAAAGGCATATGTCCTACCCCTCTGGCTTTTGCAATATGTGTGTCCTCCTCAAAACCTTCTTCTAATCCAACTAATTTTACTTTCACCTGATCAATGTAAATATCACTTAAATCAGATGCCTCAAAATAAAGTTTTAATGCAGTCAGATCAGAAGGCACTTTATATTCTCCTTTAATACGGACCCATTTCCCGTTAGATGTGGCAGAGGCAATATTTGGCCATTTTCCATCAATATCAGCAGATAGTTTTACTTGTTCTGCATCACTCTTAACCCATGCTGAAACTGCAATTCTCTGTCCAACAAACCTTGACACATCAAAGGAAGCACCATTCCAAGTTGAAGTTCTTCCAGTATCTGCCAAAGCGCCATTGCCCTTATAGACAATTTCATGCTGTACAGCAAGTTTACCGTCTCCACGTGCTGTAAATCCTTCAACGTCTTCCCCTTCAAAATTCATATTTATATCTGAAAAATCTGGTGCAACATATTCTGGTTCCGGCATTTCTTTTCCTGTTACTGCATTTACGATTCCATCAAAGGCTAATTTTTTGGATAAATCAGAACGGAATATAAGTGGAGAGGATTCTTTCTTCCATGAGTTATCATCTGTTAATCCCCAGATCGTAACACTTGTTAAATTTACTCCTTCCTCTCTCGCTTTCACTAATGCCTTAAAGAAGTTGTTAAAGAACAATGCCTGATAATAATCTGCATTGACACCTGCAGATGTCTGGCCTACATCAAGTTCTGTAATATGTACTTCACCGACTGCTTCGCTATACATACGCATTGCCGTTATAAAATCGTTAATGTTGGTTGTATCGGTTACGTGAGACTGCATTCCCACACCATCAATATAACCTTCTTTTTTAATATTATGACCGTTAATATCCTCTGTTAAGATACGGATAATCGCATCTCTTTTATTAGCCTGAAATTCATTATAGTCATTGTAGAATAACTTAGGCTTGATACCTGCTACCCCGTTCTCATCTTCTGGATCCACATGATAAACGGATGCATACTCTTTTGCATATTTATCTACTGCTTCTCTTGCATATCGGAAGGAGTAATACATAAAATCAGTCCCCATTGTCTGATACCAGTAACTATTTCTTAAATCATACTGGTTTGTTCCAGGTTCGACTGCTTCATTTACCACATCCCATGCATAAATAACATCACCATAACCATTTTCATACATATATTTTATAGTGTTATGAATATAGCTTTCCAAACGTTTTAACATAACTTCCTTGGATTCATAACAGCTTGGATCTAATACCTTTTTATTAGCATCTTTATAAACCGGATTATAATCTTTACAGAAAATAGCATCTGGACATTGTGAGTGCCATACCAGTACGTGTCCTCTGACTTTTATACCATTGTCTTTTGCCCAGTCAAGCATCTCTTTTGCCGCTTTATTGATAACAAATGGCAAATTCGTATCTGTTGCTTCTTCACTTTTAAATCCCATGTTATAATCTGGTTTTAACTCATTGCCAAATGTCAAACTATTAAATTCCTGTTTAATCAATGCTTCTTTTGCTGGATTGCCAATTTCACTTAACTGGTTGTTCCAGTTGCTGATTGCTTCCGAAGCAACACCCATTTTAAAATATGTTTTATATAAATCTTTTAATATCTCATATTGCGTAACATCTACATAAGCAGGTTTTACAGTCGGATCTACATACTCACCTTCTACTGTAATAGACACATCATCAATAAGATAATTTACAT
Source organism: [Clostridium] polysaccharolyticum (assembly GCF_900111595.1). Taxonomy (GTDB): domain Bacteria; phylum Bacillota; class Clostridia; order Lachnospirales; family Lachnospiraceae; genus Clostridium_AI; species Clostridium_AI polysaccharolyticum. The sequence continues at coordinate 29,056 of NZ_FOHN01000022.1, forward strand.
CTTTTGGTGCTTCAAAATAAATTTCTGCTTTGTCGCAGTCCTTTGGAATCTCATATGTCCCATCAATTGTAATAAACTGACTGCCAGTAGCAGTTCCGCCAGCTACATACTGGTAATCATCATCTGCACCAGATTTTGTAATTTTTATTGTTGCACTTAGCTGATTTTCCTGTGCTTCCAAAGCTTCATATGCTGCCATAGCCGCACTTACCTTTACTGTATTCCCTCTAAACTTTGTTACATCATAAGAATAGCCAAAATAATTTTCTTTACGATCACCTACTTGTAACGCTTTGGAACCCCCTGCCCCATTTTCAGATAATGCAAATGCTGGACTTCCAAACTGAGAACCGATTCTCTGGCTTACATTTTCGTATTTATTAAAATCTTCTGTAATCCCAACAGTTTCTGCCTTTACTTGTACATTGGCAGGAACTGTTCCATTCGGAATCATGCCACCTGCCATTGCTGCTGCCATTGCTGCTGCAAAAAGCTGCTTTGCCTTTTTTTTGCGTGAAATCATTTGTTTTCCCATATTTCCACCTTTCCTTCCCATGATACTAACTTCCCAAACAGAATACTTTCCCCTTACTCTTCGTATGGAATACCCCAACTGCTTAATACTCTTTTATAATATCATTGGAGTCATTTTGCTTCAACTGAAAAATTGCTATGTAAAATTGCATAAAATGCAAAAGTTGCTAAGAAATTTCGACATATAAATCCTTGCTTCCAATAAATTAGATATCTTCTTCATTTAATTATTACCGAAACAAATGAATTAAAAACTGCTTTGATATATCTGCATTTTCAATAAAAAATGTAATCAAATTTTTCATATCTTTACATGTTGGAAATGCCTTGTTCAAATGCTGATCAAACTGATATAATTCCCCATAATTTCCTTTTGTGCAAAATGGGAAATAATCACAAGATATACATTCTTCTTTCATTAATTCATACTTAATTTTCATTTTTCGCAATTCGGAACACAAGTATTCAACATCTGGATCGTCATATACATTTCCAAGTTTAAATTCTTCATATATAAGCTGATCTTGTACATAAATATTTCCATCATAATTCATATATAAATAAAATTTTGTAAAAAAATATGGTGGTTTCTTTATAAATAATGCTTCCAGCGTATGAAAAATAATATTAGACTTAAGCATTGGAACAAATCTCGGTTCATTTTTCATTATTTTAAGAAATGCTTCAAATACTTCAAGATCACTTACATAGTTTTCGTTATAAAACTTATCGTCAGAAGCATAACCTAAATGATACAATGTTGAATAGGAAAAATTTTTCACACCTAAGCCATCTAAATAAAACAATATATCCTGTATCTTATCTATATTTTTTCTTGTTATCACAGACTTGACAGATATATTTGCTCCATTTACAACTAAGAATCTAATATTCTCTTCAATAATTTTAAAGTTTCCTCCTCTTAACTCTTTATTACTAGCTGGATCTATATTATCCAAACTAATTCGGAATTCCATAGTATGTGACTGATAGATTTCTTTTAATTCTTCACTTTGTAACACTTTCGTATTAGTACCATTTGTTGATACTCTGATTACAATATTCTTCTTTTTCAAATACTGGCATAATTCTATAAAATTCCTATATAAAGTTGGCTCTCCTCCTATTAGCTGTACCGTCTCCAAATGATTTTCTCCCATATTTATATTAATCAGTTTATCCAAAAAATTAGTTAATACATTTAATGGTATCTCTAAAAGTTTTTTATCAGAATGAATGGATTTATAACAATATGAACAATTCAAATTACAATTATTTGTTATTCCAATTGATACATGTTTAACTAAATACTCATCAACACAAATTCTAGAAGCTGGAAATCTTCCTTTGCATCCTTCCCTTCTAATTTCATCATAAAACCATGAATTATCATTTCGATTAACTTGTATTTTTTTCATCATTCTACCCCACATAAATATTTTTTAACATTTCCACCCCATACTCTCCTTGACTCATTAAATAGACTACACATTTCCGCATAATATCACAAGTTGGAAATTCACTAATAAGAGTTCTATCTGTCATATATAATTCACCGTAATTTCCAAGATAACAGTAATCTTCCGCATAACACATCTCACAACTTTTTCTCTGCAACTCAATTTTTTTTATAATTTCCCAATAATCTTCTCTAAATGTATCAATCGTACCTAACTCAAATTCCGGCACAATAAGTTGATCATTTATATATATCTTTCCATCATAATTTAAAAAAGGATATGTACGACGATACTTCTTTGTTTGCTTTATGAATACACTTGTGATCATCTGTGCAAATGGTGTTTGCATCAGCATCGGCATAAATTCAAAATATTTTTTCTTACACATCTCTTTTATCATCATATCATGAGTAACAGAAGAAACTACATTGTTCTTTTGGCAAGTCCGCAACTGATATAAAACATTATAATTCCACTTTTTTATTCCAAGACAATCTCTTACAAAACATAAAATATCATATAAATATGGAAAATTATTATCCACAATAATACTCTTTACAGATGTATCAATATGATTTGATACTAATCCATGAATATTTTCAACTATTTTTCCAAAACTTCCTTTCGTTCGATATAATTCATGTAACTCAGATGTATGTCCATCTAAACTTATCCTTATATGAACCCTTTCCTTACATAAATCTATAAATTCTTTTTGTCGTAATATAGGCAAAGTTCCATTCGTTGCAATATTAATATGATATCCTCTTTGTTTTATAAGAGCAATAATATCTAATATATCCTTTCTCAAAAGCGGCTCACCCCCAAACAATTCCATAATTTTTGGTTGTGTCTTATCCTGTCTCTCTTCTAAAAAATCCAGAAACTTTTTTATTTCCGTAATTGACAAGTTATTAAATCCTTGATTTAAATGCTCCTCCTGATAACAGTATTTACATTTTCCATTACATCCAGACATAACATAAATGTTAGGATGATTAAAAAAACTGCTTTTATTACTTTTTCTTTCTATTGGAATATTACTCAACATACTACTCTTATATTTTTTTTCACTATCTATATACCATCCATACTTACTATGAATATGCAGATACATTCCTTTTTTTACTTCTATTGTCTTAATCAATTCGATCCCCCCTTGTATTTTGGCGCTCTTACATTTAAAACTACTATACACAATATTAATAAAAGCATCATGATACCTTCAAATAGCTTAATGTATAAGCCTTTCAACATAATAGGAGAAATGAAACCCGAAAACATAATTGTCATTCCACAAAACAAATTATATATGCCTTTTAATTTTGGAATATCCTTCTTTTCTACCTCATTTTGAAAAATAATCTGACAAAATGTATTATATCCGCCTCCAAATATTGAATATATAACGATAATACACAATAAATATTTAATACCTGACAAAAAACTAGAAACTATCACACCTAATACACCTATACATAAAAAAATATTGATAACTTTCTCTCTTTTTTTAATTTTAAAGAAACCAGCTATATAAGATAAAACAATTGTAAAAACATAAAATAAACATGTTAAAACGCCAATATATTCAGCTTTTATTGCGTAATACTTGAGAGCTGCCTGAAATACGATATTATATGATGCATAAAAAAATGATATTATGCTGCTTACTATTAAAATCTTATATACATATGGATAATTCTTTTGAAAAGAAGTGATATTTTTCAGAATACACTTGGACATCTTCCCGACTGCCACCTCATCTTGCTCTATCTTTAACATTTTTATAAGAAATGCAGCAATAAAAAAGGAAAAAGAATTAAGCAATAAAAAAGAACCTATATCTAAAACCAGAAGCAACCCCGTCGAAACAAGTGATACCATCACACTGACTATATTATCAGTTGTCATTAATCTCGCTATCTGCTCATTTTTCCTACACACTTCCTTTATTACAACATCCTGATATATTTTATAAAAAGTATATATCAAACTACACAAAGTCTCATATGTAATCAAAACAAAACTCGGCACGCTGTCCGACATATGAAATGCAAGAAAAAATAATAACGTAATTACGCCATACAATATGTTCAGTCCTGCCAAAACATCTTTAGTTTTTTTATGAAATACAATATTTATTGCAAAAATAGAGCAAATAACCCTAATAGCAGCATTAAACATAACAATCAATCCTGCAATATATGTCGAATTTAGATAGCATGCTATCATCGCTATCATGGCTATCTCTTGAAAAGAATCTCCCACATTACTTACTATTCGGCTTCCATAATACAATTTGTAATTTCTATTCACTTTTTTCACTCCAAAATCAAGATGTTCCATACTCATCAAGAACACTTATTTTTTTCTAAATATAACAATAAAAAGGCACTATTTTTAAAGTGCCTTTTTATTGTCTCAACTTACTCCATCCATACGCAGTGACCTGCATCGCCTCCAATTTCTACCTCAGCTCCAATAAGTTCTTCTAATGTTTCATATTGATTTTGCATATATTTTCCCCTCCTTACACAGTATATTATTTAGTTATCTTTAATAAACTTAAATACTGCCAACATTAGTTTAAAACATTAATCTTTATATATTTCTATAATTATAGTATTTATATTAGAATTTGTCAATATTTACCTTCTGGCTTTTATACATATTGCTCCATTTACATCCGTTCGACGTACTTCCCCCTTATACTTTTGCAACCTGTCTAAAAGTTCTTTATGAGGATGCCCGTACCGATTCCCTTTTCCACAAGATATAATTGCCATCTTAGGTCTTGTTGCATCTAGCCACTCTTTACAGCTAGAGTATTTCGAGCCATGATGAGCTACCTTCAGCACATCATATTCCTTTCCATTAAAATATCCAGATGCCAGCACACTCTTTTCGCCAATTTCATCTATATCCCCTGTAAAGAGCATACGAAAACTTCCATACTGAAGTTCCAGTACAAGTGAAGCTGAATTCCTGTCATCCACTGCAAATTCATAAGGCGGATGCAGGCATTTTATGCTTAGGTCTTTGGTTTGAATCTTTTGCCCTCGTTCCATATACATAACACGTATTCCAGTCATTTTTGCCAGCCGTACCATTTCTATATATGCCTCATCTGCCATGCTGATAGAGGGAAGGACAAGCGTATTTATCTTTACAGAACCATATTTCCTGCTTATTTCTATCATTTCTTTGATCCCATTTACGTGATCTTCGTCCATATGAGTTAAAAAGCAATAATCTAATTCCTTTATACCACTATATTTTAAAAAAGGAAGGATACGATACGTTCCAACTCCCTTCACGCTTGTACTTCCTCCATCAATCATACAGGTTACTCCCTGCCTGTCTTGAATAACTATTCCATCTCCTTGTCCCACATCTAACACGGTAACCTCTAGTCCATTTACGGGAACATTCAGGCAAAGTATCACAGTCCCTATAAGAAGCAGCATGCCAACTTCTTTCTTTTTCTTGCATTGTACATGCCATACAAATAATAGAACGCAGAAAACAAAGAATACTATCTGCCATTTTTCTGGGCAGCCTGTCAATAAAACCTGCCCTGGGATTCCAGCAAATTTTTTGCACATCACCTGATAGAACACTAATATTCCATGAACGAGGAGTCCCAGCATTTTTCCTATAGGAAGCCATATTGAACCTCCAATGCCGATGAAAACCGCCAGCAAAATCAAGATAGACGAAACTGGAATGATCACTAAATTAAGAATCGGTGCTAAAACAGCAACTTCATAAAAAGAACACAACATAACAGGAAGCGTAAGACATTGTATACAGCAGCTTGCCAATAAAGAGGACCGAAACACTCTGCTTACCCGATTGAGAAATACACCCAAACTATGATATTCCGATTTTTCTTTCCTCTGCATCTTTTTCTCATAATCCGGAACAAGCCAATTAAGATAATCCCTACAGACAGGATAAAACCAGACCGCACCAAATACTGCTAGAAATGATAGCTGAAATCCACTTTGAAAAAGCTGATATGGCTGCTGCAAAAGAATAACCAGACCGCTGACAGCTATGGCTGAAATAGAATCGTAGGTACGGCTTACCAGGCAAGCAGACAAAGAAAGGCACATCATAACAACAGCACGGTTTGTAGATACACTAAAACCTGTCATAATGCCATACAGATAGACCAGTACCATGCATACGATGGAAGCAAAATTATGATGGAGACCCATTTTTTTTAACAACTTAAATAAAAACAAGCCTATCATAGAAATATGCAAGCCAGAAATGGCTAAGATATGGGATATTCCCGCTTTTTGATACAATTCTTTGATTTCTTTTGTCAACTCACTTTTTTCACCAAGTACCATAGCATGTAAAATCTCGCTGTCTTCTTTTTCCAGTGCCTTGTTAAATGTACTGCTTACGCTCTGTTTTCCATTATATATCCACTTATACATCGGAATTTTACTTGGTTCATTTTTCTCTATTTTCCCATTCCACACTCGATAACAGATTCCTTTTGCCTTATAATAGGCTTTCATATCAAACTGTCCAGGATTTGTAGCTCTATCAAATTCCGTTATAATCCCTTTTACCAGCACATGATTTCCAATGAGGCATTCCACAAAAGAGTCCTCTTGTACTACTAATTCAGTTAAAACACTAACCTTATTATCCCTTTGAATCCTTACATCTGTTAGATATATTTCCTGATACGATGCCTTTTCCAGCACATTTTTCACAGTTCCCTTCACATAAAGTTCACAGTTTAAAAAGGAATCTGACAGATGATTTATTTGATCATTATAATCTGGAAGATAAAATCCTAGAAAAAAAACAATTGGAAGTACCAAAAGAAATGTATCGGTTTGAATTGCATATTTGACTTTCAGATAATGAAAAAGAAGAAAACAGATCAGACTTATAATAAAAAAAATCGGAATAAAATCAAAAACAGAACATATATATTTATTACAGACGATACCTAGCATAAAAAGGCATAGTATCCAAATTGAAGGTCTTTTGACCATTGACATTCCTCCCAAATAAACAGCCTGCTGTTTCCCTAGACGGCAGGCTGTGTTTTAATACTTACATTACTAGAACAAATGAAACTATAACAACACAAAAAGAGATAACATTTATGGCCATCTCACAGCTCTATCACTCCACAAGATCCAGATTCCGCTCAAAGAACCCGTCAAATCCGCTCATTTCACGATATGCTGGAACTGTTTTTCCATCTATCATAAACTGCACTTTATTAATGCTTGACATTTCACAAAGGGAATTCACGATAGAATATATCACTACTTCATCTGTTACATGGGAAAGTTTTTTCATAAAATCTTTATTCAGATACACGTAACAGACTCCATCACGAATAGCAGTCTTTTGTACTACAGTCCCTTTGGGAATGGTTTTCTTTACGGCCTCTTCCTCGATGTTCTCAATTACATCTGGACCATCAATCAGTCTTTGGATAATCAGCTGTTCTAAGGATACCGTTCCATCGTAAGTTACCCTGACATCCACCTCCTTTAAGGCATTTCCCTTTTCATTGGCAAAATAAAGACTCATATTAACATTCTGGCTGAAATTTGTTTTTTTGCCTGTATTATCAATAAAGTCCTGTGCCGTCTCAAATCCATAGGTTTTATCTACCGACCGCATCAATGGCTGATCTTCAACATAAACAGCAACGCAGTCCACACCTTCAATCTGGCACATTGTCTTCACTACTGCTGCACGAAGAAATATTTCAGATATCTTAGACAATTCTGAATACTGTGAACTGAAGTGCAGAGTCAGCTGGCCATCATCATTTAATTCAAATGTCAAAAGTTCTACTGCATCTGGCTTCACTTTCTTGTATTTTAATGTTTTTGGTTCTTTTGATAATGCATTCATTAACTCTACAATAAGTTTTCCTGCATCTGTTTCCCTGGTTCTGTAAGTTACCCTGACAAGCTCTGTCTCTTCACTGTTACAGTAATAGATATCATAAGGCTCGCCTGCTTTTTCGGAAACTTTATTTTTATTGCATCCAAATAATGCCAAAATAGATATAGCTGCCAAAAGAACAAAACTTTTCTTGTTTTTCCACATATAAAACACCTCCTATGCGATATAGGTCAAAGGAATCCGGACAGTAAATGTCGTTCCTTCCTGCTCTTTGCTATAAACTTTAATTGCTCCACGATGCATCAGAATGGCATTTCTTGTAATGGATAATCCAAGACCTGTTCCACCAGTCTCTCTGGAACGTGCTTTATCTACACGATAGAAACGTTCAAAAATAGAGTCCTGTGCATCTTCTGGAATTCCTACTCCAGAATCCGCTACTTTCAGATAGAAGAACTTATGGTCAGCATTTAAAGATACATGTACCCAGCCTTCATCAAAATTATATTTAATCGCATTTTCAATTAAGTTATTAATGGCAAGAGAGAGTTTCACTTCGTCTACTTCAGCCATTACTGGGCGAAAAGATTCAAATACCAGTTCAATAGATCTTTTATTGGCAATTGGCTGTAAACGCTTTAATATCTGTTCCACCAGTTCGTTGATATTAATGCTTGCAATATTCATTTCTCCTGCTGTCTTATCCATTTTTACTAGTGAAAGAAGGTCTGTTATAATCTTGTTTTCCCTCTCAACTTCTTCTGTGATATCTACAAGAAACTCCCGGTATAATTCATTTGGAACATCCTCCTGGCTTAACAGAGAATCTGAAAGCACCTTAATAGAAGTAATCGGTGTTTTTAATTCATGGGACACATTGGACACGAATTCCTGTCTGCTGTCCTCTAATTTCTGAAGTCTGGATAACATATGGTTAAAGGAATCTGAAATAGTCTCCATTTCCTTAAAACCTTTAAACTCAATTTTCTCATCCATTAAGCCATCAGACCACCGGTCAAAAGAGCTGGTCATCTGTTTCAACGGTTTCAAATAAAAATTGCCGTATAATATAGCACAGGTACAGACTAAAATTGCTAACACAAGAAACATAAGAACTGCTGCCTGCTGTAAATTATCATATATGTCTTGAATTCCAACGATAGAAAAACTAGTAATAATGCCGCCTACAACTTCTTTGGTATCTGTATTGATAACTGGATACGTTAATTCCACATACTGATTCTCTCTGTCTAAGTATTTTCCATTCGTTCCACGAACTGCCTGTACGGCCTCTTCTGAAATTAAAGTTTTCCCCTCTTCCAAGCCATAAGTATCATATCGAATAGCAAGTCCACTATCCACGATTAGTATTCTTCCTTCATAAATATCCGCCACCTGTGCAATTTCACTTAAGATGCCATTGATATCTGGTGACTCAGCAGAAGCAAAAAATCCATTGGACAGAAGCAAATTAGAAATAATGGTAATATTATGTGCCAATTCCGATATTTTCTGATCCGTTGCCCGTCTTTCATAGGTTTTCAGCAGTAATTGGGACATTGCAAAAATCGGCAGTATCCCGATTAGTATGCAAACAGTAATCAGCTGCAGTTTCATGCTCTGGAATATTTTCATTTTTTGTTTTATCTTCTTAAAGATGGCACCTCACCTGCCCTTTCTGTATAATTTTTTCACAAATCAGCAAATAAGAAGTTCCTAAGAACTTCTTATCTGGAAAATCCTATTCATTTCTTAAAGCAGGCGAACTGCTAATCCTGAAAGAAATAACCAACACCCCATTTGGTATGTATATACTGAGGCTCACTTGGATTACTTTCGATTTTTTCACGAAGCCTGCGGATATGCACATCCACTGTTCTAACATCACCTGGATAGTCAAATCCCCAAACCGTATTTAAAAGGTTTTCCCTGCTATAGACCTTATTCTTATTAAACATCAGAAGCTCAAGCAAATCAAATTCTTTTGCTGTTAAGTTTACTTCTTTATTCGCAATATAAACTCTTCTGCCTTCGCAATCTACTTTTAACTGTCCATAAGAAACCGTTTTGCCCTGTTCTTCTTCTTTCTCTTTCTTATTGCTGCCGCTTCTTCTCATAATTGCTTTAATACGTGCTTTTACTTCTAATATATTAAAAGGTTTGGTAATATAATCATCTGCACCATATTCCAATCCTAGTATTTTATCCATATCATCACCTTTTGCAGTCAACATGATAATTGGCATCTGGGAAAACTCCCGAATCTGCTGACACACTTGAAAACCATCTAGTTTTGGCAACATAACATCCAGCAAAATTACATCATATTCTTTTTTTCTGGCTGCCTCCAATGCTTCTTCCCCATCATAAGCACAATCCACATTCATTCCATCTTGTTCTAAACTAAAACGGATTCCTTTTACAATTAATTTTTCGTCATCAACGACCAGCACATTCTTTCCCAATTCTTTCACCTCGTTATTAAATGGAAATTAAGTCTTTTATTTTCTGGTAAACACCATCCTTAATTCCTTCTACATTCTTTAATTCTTCTATTGCCTGAAACGTTCCTTGTTCCTCCCGATAAGAGATAATGCTCTTTGCTTTTGCTTCTCCTATCCCTGGTAACGAAGTAAGCTTATCAATATCTGCAGTATTGATGTTGACTTTATCTGATGCGTCATCTTCACGGCTGTCCAACAGTTTTTCACCGTCAGTTCCATTTCTTAAAGCCTCTCTGGTCTCCTGTTTCGTTGGAACATATATCTTATCCGAATCAGAAACTGCCAATGCCAGATTCAGATACGTATCATCTGCATGTCTGGTAAATCCTCCTGCAGACTCTATCAGATCCAGAATTCTTGCACCTTCTTTGAATTCGTAGACACCAGGATTCTTCACAGCTCCACAGACATAGCTGAAATATTTTTTTCCAGCATTTCCTGCTCTGTCCTTATCCGAAACCTGCGGTGCCTGCATGGTAACCGCCACCGCTTCGTCCAAGGTTAAAGTCTCCTGTATGTTCTTTGAATTTCCTTTGGAACCATACCAGAAAGCAAGACACAGGATACATGCTGCCATTAAAATAAGACCTTTCTTAGCAGGTAACACTTCACTTAACACACTCGTTTTTCTCTCTCGTTTCATATTGCCTCCTTATGAAGGATACCTCTATACCATTTCACAATGAGACACAATCTTATTCTACATAAATGCTAATTTTAATACAATACCTTTTTTATATTTTCTTCTTTTTCTTACGCTCATTCCCACTTAAACAGGAAAATCCCGCCGATAATCACTGCCAGGCCAAATACCTTTCTCCATTGGAAATCCGCCTTATCCATTCCGAACATACCAGCCAGTTCAATGACATAAGCTGCTGCAAGCTGGGCCGTTACAATAAAAATGGCCGCTCTTGCTGGCCCTAGGCTGGCAACACTTTGAATTACAGTATAAGTAATAAATGCTCCCATTATGCCACCTAAAAGCATGTATTTATTATCAATCTTACATACAGACAACAAGTTTACGTTTCTTTCTGTAATCAGCCATGCTGCAATACATACCACAAAAGCACTAAACTGTACAAAACTTGAAGCCACCCACACACCTGTCTGCTTTGTCACCCCTGTGTTAAAAACACCTTGCACACTCATAAGTGCACCGGATAAAATTGCAATTAAAATGCCCCACATATGATTCTACCTCCTTATCTTAGTTAGTATGAATCATCTGCAAGGCATTTATACGTTTCCTTACTGTAATGCTTTAAATGCTGTTTCCAGTTTAGAAACCATTTCGTCCACATGTTTCTTCTCAATGATTAGTGGCGGAACAAAACGAATGATATTGGCTCCTGCTGCAACAAGAATCAATCCATTTTCTATGGCCTTTTCTATTACAGGTCCAACAGGCTTTGTACATTCCAGCCCCTGCATCATTCCTTTTCCACGACGTTCCTTGATAAACTCATATTTCTCTGCAAGTTCATCTAACTTTTCTTCCAGATATGGAGCCACTTCTTTTACATGCTGTAAAATATGTTCCTTCTCGTATATTTCAAATACCTTTCTGACTGCTGATAATACAAGCGGGTTCCCTCCATAAGTAGTTCCGTGGTCACCTGGTACTAAAATATCTGCAGTTTTTTCATTGGCAAGAAAAGCTCCTACTGGAACCCCGCATCCAAGTGCTTTTGCAGTGGTTACAACATCTGGCTGGATTCCATAATTCTGGAATGCATACATTTCACCAGTTCTTCCCATTCCGCATTGAATTTCATCACAGATCATCAAAATATCGTGTTCATCACATAATGCACGAATTCCTTTGATAAATTCTTCCGTAGCCGGATAGATTCCACCTTCTCCCTGTACCGTCTCCAAAAGGATTGCACAGGTCTTATCAGAAATCAGTGCTTTTACACTTTCTAAATTGTTGTATTCTGCAAACTTAATTCCTGCATTCATTGGTCCAAACGGTTCCTGATAATGTGCATTTCCTGTTACCGCTAAGGCACCTAAACTTCTTCCGTGGAAAGAATGGTTCATGGAAATAATCTCGCTGTCTTTATTTCCTTTCAGGTAAGCATATTTACGAGCCAGTTTTACAGCTCCTTCAATGGCTTCTGTACCACTGTTGGTAAAGAACACCTTTTTCATGCCAGAAGCCTTTACTACCTGTTCCGCTGCGTCTTTCAAATTGGCATTATAGAACAGATTGGATGTATGAACCAGCTTGTCAACCTGTTCCTTTACAGCATCATTAAGCTCTTTGTTGTTGTATCCAAGAGCAAAAACAGCAATTCCTGCACCAAAATCCAGATACTCTTTTCCCTCTGTATCATATAGATACATTCCATTTCCTTTTTCCAGCACCACTTTATGACGGTTATAGGTATGAATCAGATACTGTTCTGCTTCCTCTATTGCAGTCTGCATATTTTCCATTTTACCAGCCTCCTATTTCACTAGTTCTTCCTCTTCATGAGGATATAATGCTCTGTGATCGTCTATAATTGCAGTTCCAATCCCTTTTTTCGTAAAGAACTCAAGCAATAGACAATGTTCCTTTCTTCCATCTAAGATATGTACTCTGTTGACTCCGTTTTCTACGGCTTCAATACAGTTATTGATTTTTGGCAGCATGCCGCCACTAATGAAACCGTCATCTATCATCTGTTTTGCTTTCTCCAGTGTTAAAACGGATACTAATGTTTTACTGTCATTAGGGTCCATGCAGACACCTTCAATATCTGTTAAGAATGCCAGTTTTTCTGCACCAATGGCTTTCGCAACCGCACTGGCAGCTTCATCTGCATTAATGTTATAAGACTGATAATCATCTCCAAGACCGATTGGAGCAATGACAGGGATAAAATCATTATCTATTAAAGAATCAATTAAGGTTTCTTCTACATACTCTACGTTTCCAACAAAACCGATATCTTCTCCTTCTACTGTCTTTTTGGTACAACGTAAAGTTCCACCATCTTTTCCACAGATGCCAGCAGCTTTTACTCCTAACTGTTCGATCATCTGGACTAAGTTCTTATTTACTTTATTTAAAACCATTTCCGCAACTTCCATAGTTTCTGCATCGGTCACACGTAATCCTTTGACAAATTGAGATTCTTTACCGATCTTGCCAAGCCATTTACTGATTTCCTTTCCCCCACCATGTACAATAATAGGCTTCATCCCAATCAGTTTTAACAGTGCCACATCTTTAATAACACTCTCCTCTAATTTTGAATCCAGCATTGCACTTCCGCCGTATTTAATTACTATCTTCTTATTCGTAAAATCTCTTATGTAAGGCAGTGCCTCAATTAACGTCTGTGCCTTAATCAATATTTCCTGCATATATTCATCCATATCAATTTCCAAACCTTTCTTTATTCTTCTCTTATCTTATAAGTTCTTACAAGTGAAACTGCTTCTTAAGAGCGGTAATCACCATTAATTTTAACATAGTCATAAGTTAAATCACATCCCCAGGCAGTTGCATTGTATTTGCCCATTTTCATATCCGCAGTTACTGTAACCTCTTTATCCGATAAAATTTTTGTTGCAAATTCTTCACTATAATCTGTTGCAAGGCCATTTTCTGCAAGTTTCAGTTTTCCAGATTCACTCTCTACCCACAGGTCAACAGCCTCCGGATTAAATTCTATTCCCGAATAACCTAATGCACAGATAATCCTTCCCCAGTTTGCATCACTTCCAAATACTGCTGCTTTTACCAGATTGGAAGTAATAACTGCTTTGCTTAATACTTTTGCAGATTCTTCTGATGCAGCATTTTTTACGGTTACCTCTAACAGCTTGGTAGCACCTTCACCATCCGCCGCCATTAATTTGGCCAATTTCACTGCTACATAGCATAATGCTTCTTTAAATGCTTCATAATCTGCATTTTTTTCGGTAATTTCAGGATTTCCTGCTTTTCCATTGGCCAGAATCATGTAAGAATCATTAGTGGAAGTATCCCTGTCTACGCTAATCATATTGAAAGACACGTTTACTACGTCACGAACTGCTTCCTGTAATAATTCTTTGCTCATAGCAACGTCAGATGCTGTCACGCAAAGCATTGTTGCCATATTCGGATGAATCATGCCAGAACCTTTCGTCATGGCCCCGATTGTAACTGTTTTTCCACCAATTTTGACTTCCACTGCACATTGTTTGCTATAAGTGTCGGTTGTCATAATGGCTTGTGCGGCCTTGTCGCCACCTTCAGAAGAAAGGGATTCTGCCAGCAATTTAGCTCCTGCTGTTACTTTGCCAACTGGAAGAAGCTGTCCAATTACTCCTGTGGAGCAAGTAAGAATATCATCTGTTTCTACGCCTAATGCTTCTGCTGCAGCTGCTGCCATAGCTTTATCTGCTTTCTTTCCTTCTTCCCCTGTACAGGCATTGGCATTTCCCGCATTTAATACCACGCCTCTGACTGTTTTTCTTGTCTTTACGATTTCTATATCACGCTGCACCGGAGCTGCTTTTACAGCATTTGTTGTAAAAACCCCTGCAGCCACTGCATCTACATCACTAAATACCAGTGCCATATCATTTCTGCCGTTTTTCTTAAGCCCTGCTGCAATGCCTGCCGCTGTAAAACCTTGCACTGCTGTCACTCCGCCAATGATTTCTTTCATATGTAGTCCTCCTTTTCCAGATTGCAATTTCCATTGCTAATAATTATACAACAGCAGTGTATATTATGCAACTCTTTTTTCTCCCCCTTTCCCTCACATTCCATACCTCTACTAATATAAGGAAGAGTCCCCATGCATAGCATATTGATTTTCTTACAATTTCCTTATATTTCGTGTGATTGCGATAAATTTGCACCCCTTTTTAAAAAGTCCAAATTTACACTTGCATATTAATAAAAATTGTTGTATATTTATAATCAATAAAGCAAATGCATAAACATGCATGCATAACCCATTGCATTGCATAAACCTGCAGGCAATCCCAATTGCTTATGACATATTGCATACAATCAAAAACGGAGGTAGAAATTATGAAAGAAAAAGTAATTCTTGCTTATTCTGGTGGACTTGACACCACTGCAATTATCCCTTGGTTAAAGGAAAACTTTGATTATGATGTTGTTTGCTGCTGTATCGACTGCGGTCAAGGCGAGGAATTAGATGGCTTAGAGGAAAGAGCTATCTCTTGTGGAGCAGCAAAATTGTACATAGAAGATGTTATTGATGAATTCTGTGACGAATATGTAGTACCTTGCGTTCAGGCAAATGCTATATATGAAAACAAATATTTATTAGGAACCTCCATGGCTAGGCCAGTTATCGCAAAAAGATTAGTAGAAATCGCTAGAAAAGAAGGTGCTACTGCAATCTGCCATGGTGCTACTGGAAAAGGAAATGACCAGATCCGTTTTGAATTAGGCATCAAGGCACTTGCCCCAGACTTAAAGATTATTGCTGCCTGGAGAAATGATGCCTGGACAATGAATTCCCGTGAAGAAGAAATTGAATACTGCAAAGCACATGGTATAGATCTGCCATTCTCCGCCGACACAAGCTACAGCCGTGACCGTAACTTATGGCACATCAGCCACGAAGGTCTTGAATTAGAAGATCCAGCCTGCGAACCAGACTTTGATCATTTATTAGTGTTAGGAACTACTCCTGAAAAAGCTCCTGAAGAAGGCGAATATGTTACCATGACATTTGAGGCTGGTGTTCCTAAGAGCGTAAACGGAAAGGAAATGAAAGTTTCTGACATCATCCGTACTTTAAATGAATTAGGCGGAAAACATGGAATTGGTATTGTTGATATCGTTGAAAACCGTGTTGTTGGCATGAAATCCCGTGGTGTTTATGAAACTCCTGGCGGAACTATCTTAATGGAAGCCCATCAGCAGTTAGAGGAACTGATCTTAGACAGAGATACTTACACCATGAAAAAAGTAATGGGCAACAAACTGGCTGATATTGTATATGAAGGAAAATGGTTTACACCACTGCGTGAAGCAACTCAGGCTTTCATTGAAAGTACCCAGAAATACGTTACTGGTGAAGTTAAATTCAAACTTTACAAAGGCAATATCATCAAAGCTGGTGAAACATCCCCTTATACATTATACAACGAAAGTATTGCTTCTTTTACAACTGGTGACTTATACGATCATCATGATGCAGAAGGATTTATTAATTTATTTGGTCTTTCTAGCAAGGTTCGTGCTATGAAAATGCAGGAAGTAGAAAAAAAACAAAAATAATTACCAGAACTACCAGCAAAACGGGTGGTTTTCTCTGAGGCTATAAGTCTCTAGCAAAAGGCTAGCGTCTAAAAACGCTAGCCTTTTACTTCGTTTACGCCATTATGCTTTTGACTCACCAAAGCCCTTAAATTTTATACTTCTTATTATATTGCGGAATATAAAGTGTCTTTATTCTTTCCTTCCTTACACTATGAACCTATCAATATTTGACTGTTGGTACATATAGATCATTCATATTCGCCACATCCTTCGGATCAAGCTTGCCACAGTCTCCAGCAATCACCACTGTTCCATCGGATTTTAACCCCACTGAAATCCAGTCTCCAGCAGCAATTGCTACAATGTCGTGCCAGCCAGAAACATCTAGCTGCTTATGTGCATTTCCTCCAGTAGCAACTACACTTCCGTCACGCTTTAATCCCAACAGACTGTAACCGCTTTGGGAAATGGCAATAATATCATTCCACCCAGATACATGAAAGGCATGGGGATTTTTAACCAGATTGCCATCTGGACCTTTTATTTCCTCTTTGGAACAAATTACTGTTCCATCGGATTTCAGTCCAACTATTGGTCCTCCAAAAACATCTGCGATATCTACTATATCTGTCCAGTCGTTCACTTCATCATCCACAGTTCCATCTACGCCATAATATTTATTATAATCCGCAATATAAACTGTGCCATCTCGTTTCAATGCTGCAATTCTTCGTTGTCCCGTTACCACCTTTACAACATCCGTCCATGTGGAAATTTCTTTTTTAAAATAATTGAGTGCTTCACCATACTTTTGGGAAAACGCTTCTATTTTTCCAGTTTTAGACAACAAAACATAATTATCAAAATCCGTAGATATTGCTACAATGTCCTTGTAAGATTTTAATTTTTCAATAACATAGATATAGGCGGGATCTGGATCATTTGTAGAATAAACGTTCCCCTCCTTATCCAATCCATCCAGTCGTTCAAATGCACAAGAAAGACTTATGATATTATTCCAATCAGAACACTCCGAATATATAGGCTCTTTATAGATTGTAGTATCAACTGCTGTTTTTACCTTTCCACTGTTATCAATAGCTGCCACCCCAATATCTAAATTAGCAAGATACGTTCCAGAGATAAGATAGCGAAGCTGCTGCAGTAAATCTTCCGCCTTTTTGTCATCCTTAATTTTAGATAACATCCCTATGGCTTGGGGATATTTTTTCTCCTCAATACTGGATATGGCTTTCTTTATTACAGCCTCCTTATGTTCTGCTTCTGTGGCTTCCGTCTTTTCTTTAACCATTCCACAGCCACTTAACAGACAAACAGTAAGAACTAGGAAAAGAACCTTCTCTTTATTTTTCATAGACATTGATTTCTACTCCTTTAATTATAGTAAACAGACTGGATGTTTAACGTTTCACTTTTATAGGAATGAAGCACATTAAACATTCCAATGGAGGAATAGTATGTAAAACCTGCATAACTGCTCTTGCCAGTAAATGCCGCCAAATCCCCCGGAAACCTTACATTGCTCCAGCCAGAGTTTGGCTTTGAAGCAGTGTTTAATGCACCTTTATTATAACATTGATAGGTAACACCTAATGGTCTTGGAACAATTGTATCATATTCTTCAAAAGAACCGCATACATTTATCAGGCAGGCAAGCATAAAAGCTTCCCGATATGCTTCATTTGCTGAAGGAGTTATCTTATCTTTTGCATTTCGACTATTTAATGAAGCAAAAGCCCCGCTTTTTGTAAGAATTGAATACAGATTCGGTGTGGATGTATTGGAAAAGGTACAGGCCTGTCCTTTCATTTTCCTATATTTATCTTCCAAAAGCCGGTTAATAATAACCCATGCAATTCCTTGCCTGTTATAGTGCAAGTACGTTTTCATATTGATATTATTGTTTGTATTGGTATTTTCTGCATAGATGATCCGGGCAGCCAGTTTATAATGCATAGCAGGACTGCTAAAATCAGTATACCATGTGTTGCTTCTATAAGCATCTACATTTGTACTTAACGCAGCATCATATTTTTTCGTGGCAGCGTACAGAAGCTGTGATTCCAAAGTTCCTGGCAGGCTTAAAGGCGAAACTTCCTTTTTGTCAGCCTCTGTACTTTTCCCCCTGCTTAATCTTTCATACTGATCCCCAAACAGACCTTCCATATCCACATAACACGTATCATCCACTATTTTGTTCTTCTTGGGATCGTAGTAGCTTCCTGCCTGGATACAGAACAGCCCTGTCTCCGGATCGTAACATTCCCCATCATATCTTAGGGAATTTACACAGCCCACAAACTTATCTCCAGAGTTGTCCTTATGCTCTATTTTCTTTTTTCCTCTGATCTCATAGATATGCCTGGTTGTTCCGTTTTTGTCATAGTCATACGTGCAGATTGTCTTGTTGTT
>NZ_FOHN01000017.1 GCF_900111595.1 [Clostridium] polysaccharolyticum
CTGCAATGCTGTTAAATATGCCAACGATATAGTATATTCAAAAGAAAATGTGTGGGAGAAGCCAGCAGTTGTAAGAGGAAATGAAATAGATGAATTGTTAGGAAATAATCTTGGACACAATTTTCCTGTAATAGACAAAATTGAAAATAGAACTATTACAAGTTTTAAGAGTATTGATTTGACATTAAAATCTTATCAGGATAAAAATAAGCTATATGGACAGCTTGCAAGGAATGTAAGGCAGTTGGAAGGTTTTTCGGGAAAGGTGTGGTCTGAACAAGAGGTATTGCTTAAAGATTATGACGCAAAAGTTTTACAAATTGCTATTTCAAAGGCAATTATCACGGGAGAGCAGAAACTTGCTTTTGATGCTGTAAAGCTGTATGCCAAAGAAAAAGGAATAAAAATAATTGTTACAGTTGTAACAAATAAATAGGAGGTAGATGAAGATGTCAAGAGCAAGTATTCACTTTGACAAGAAGAAAAATGTTTTAATTTTTCCGTCATGGAGAGATGAGAATGGTCTTTCAAGAAAGTCTATAAAATATATAAAATTAGAGGAAGAGTATGATGAGAAAAAGCTAGGTGAAAAAATTATAGAAGCTTTAGAAGTAAGTGCAATTAATGAACAAGAAAATAAATTGCAAAATACTTGGAAGCAAGCAACTAAATTACAAAGTTGGAAGGCATTTCAAAAAAAGTATGAATGTGTAATGATTGATGTGAATGACGAAGGTATCTGGTATATTGCTAAATATAGAAAACTGAAAGATGGTTCTTACGGATTAGAAAAAGGTGATGAAGAAAAATACAGTCGTGAATACACTGAACCATTAACAGCTCAACAGTTAGGACATATCGTATTAGAGATGTTAGAAATAAAATAAGAGTGTACCTCAAAATCCTATCAGACTCGAAATGGGCTGTATCATAGATTAGCAAAGTATGTGAGAGACTTAAGTGGGTTTACAGGAAAAACATGGACAACTATTGAAATAAAAGTATCTGATTATAATAAAAAAGTATTATGGCTTGCCATTCCAGATGTTACAATGAAAGGGGAACAACAGATTGCTTTGGATGCGATTAAGGTTTATGCTAAAGAACGAGGAATTAAAATTAGTATTTTGGTGATAACTTCCAAATAGGAGGGGTAGAAATGGGTAGATCAAGTATTTATTTTGATAAGAAAGGGAATGTAATTATTGTTCCATATTGGAGGGCTGAAGATGGTATTTCAAGGCAATCTATGAAATTTGCAAAACTGAATTTCGGATATAGTGAAACAGAGTTGGGAAAAGAAATACTAGATGTATTAGAAACAAGCAGAATCAATGAATATGAAGATAAAAAACAAAATCCATGGAAAGAAGCAAGCAATCTAAAAACATGGAAGGCATTTTGGAAGAAATATGAAAGTGTTATAGTAGACATTGATGAAAAAGGAATCTGGTATATTGATAAATACCGAAAACTGAAAGATGGTTCCTTCGGTTTGGAAAAAGGAGATGAGGAAAAGTACAGTCGGGAATATACCGAGCCATTAACAGCCCAACAGTTAGGACATATCGTATTAGAGATGTTAGAAATAAAATAAGAGTGTACCTCTGTTTCAATATTCCAGCAGGCAAGCTTGTAACAGCTAGGAATGTGTGAGACAGAGGCATTTTAGGCAAGATAAGAATTACGGTGTTGGAAAGAAAGCAAATATAAAGCAGAACTTAAAATATTCATAGGAGGTGCTATCTGGTTTAAAAGGATAGTACCTTTTTAAGATTATTTAGGTAAGAATGTTATCTTTACAACTAAAAGAACGAATGATGTAATTGTACAGTAAAGTGGATAGGATAAAAAAGCATTATGGCTTGCCATTCCAGATGTTACAATGAAGGGAGAGCAACAGACTGCTTTGGATGCGATTAAGGTTTATGCTAAAGAACGAGGGATTAAGATTATTATTTCAGTGATAACAAAAAAATAGGAGGAATAAAAAAATATGTTTATACAAAGTGTAAGTATTTATTTTGATAAAAAGAAAAATGTAATTATTTTTCCGATTTGGCGAGATGAAGATGGAATTCCAAGACAATCTATGAAATTTGTAAAACTGAATTTCGGATATAATGAAACAGAGTTGGGAAAAGAAATACTAGATGTGTTAGAAACAAGCCGGATCAATGAGTATGAAGATACGAAGCAGAATGCGTGGAAGGAAGCATCTAACTTAAATACATGGAAAAAGTTTCAAAAAAATTATGAAACAGTAAAAGTGGACCTATTTGAAAATAAGAAATGGAATCTGGCGAAATACCGAAAACTGAAAGATGGTTCCTTCGGTTTGGAAAAAGGAGATGAGGAAAAGTACAGTCGGGAATATACCGAGCCATTAACAGTCCAACAGTTAGGACATATTGTATTAGAGATGTTAAAAATAAAATAAGAGTGTAAGAACTGTCAATTACAAAGCATGTAAAAGTTAGGAGGTAGATGGAGATGTCAAGAGCAAGTATTCATTTTGATTAGAGGAAGAGTATGATGAGAAAAAGCTAGGTGAAAAATTATAGAAGCTTTAGAAGTAAGTGCAATTAATGAACAAGAAAATAAATTGGAAGCATATAGGTTTTCGTATAAGGATTGACAAAAATTGATTTTTCATTGTTGCTGTATTTATGGTAAAATAGTAAAGTATCTAACTTCTATATTTTATTTTTCTAAAGATACAGTTTGTGAACCTGTAACATAAGAATGCGCCCTAAAGGGCAGGACACTGGATGCACATGGATCAGTAAGGAAAAGAATAAAGGGCGTATATTTACACCTAGGCGAACCCATAAGAAACTTGTTGACACCATTGAAATGGAATAGTATCAATGAGATGGAATGGAAAAATATGCGATAAGAGAAAAATTCATCTCAATTTAAAAGGAGTATGAGAATGAACAATTGTAAAGTACAAACAAAAAACGGAACAGTGGAAGGCAAATTGGAAGATGGAGTATACCAGTGGCTAGGAATTCCTTATGCAAAGAAACCTTTAGGTGAGTATAGGTTTCGAAGAGCACAGCCAGCAGACAACTGGGAAGGGATACTGGAAACAGTAAAGTGGAGCATGAAACCGTTGCAGCCACCATTTTTGACGTCAAATCCAGATGTAGAAGAAAGTGAAGACTGTTTGTATTTAAATATCTGGTCTAGTGGGACAGGAGAAAAGAAACCAGTAGTGGTTTTTATTTATGGCAGTGCATATATTATAGGAGAAGCTTCTATGAAGACGTATGTCGGAACTAGATATGCACAGGATGGGATTGTATTAGTGACATTTAATCATAGAGTTGGAGTATTTGGCGGGTATGATCTGGCACATTATCCAGAAGGAGAAAGAGATTATGATTCGGATATTATGATAAGCGACCAGATTCAGGCTCTTCGCTGGATACACGAAAATATAGAAGCTTTTGGAGGAGATAAAGATAAAGTAACCATTATGGGAGAATCAGCTGGTGGAAGCTCCGTAATTAACCTGATTGCATCACCAGCAACAGATGGACTCTTTCATCAGGCAATTGTACAAAGTGGAGTAATTGGAGGAGCAGCAAAACCAGAAGTTGCCAAGAGGAACATGCATCTGCTTTTGGAGCATTTGCATTTGACGGAAGCAGAAATTAGTAAAATGAAAGATACAAATACAGAAGTTCTGCAGGAAGCCTCTCTCTGGCTTTTAAATAATTATACAAGGGAAAATCCAGGTATTTTTCTTCCTGGAAATGTATATGGCGGAGGATTTTTGCCTGAGCCGCCTTTAGAAGCTATGAAAAAAGGTCGTGGAAAGGGAATTCGCCTTCTGATTGGCACTAATAAAGATGAGGCAACATTATTTATTCATGGTGATTCCAGCAATATGATGTATACGAAAGAGGAGATTGAGAAGTTTTTTGAAAAATGCCATACGCCGGAAGAAGTAAGAAACAAGCTTCGTAAGTATTATAACAATTTTGAAACGGATCAGGATATTAAGAATTTTGACAGAGATTATACGTTTACTAATCAGAGTGTAATGGCAGCAGATATACAAAGCCAATCAGCAGATACATATATGTATTATTTCTCATTTGAACCAGAACCAGCAACACAGATGGGAATTGGCTGTTTTCATGGAATGGAAATTCCACTTGCAATGGGAACAGAAGATATTTCAGAGATGAAGTATTTATATGAAGCATCAGATGCTGAAGCATTGAAAAAGATGGCGGATTGTCTGTATCAGGCTTGGACCAATTTTATTAAGCTGGGCAATCCTAATGGAACTGGAGATATGCCTTGGCCAAAGTATAATACCGATACACGGAAGGTGTATGAATTAAATACAGAATGTAAGGTACTGAATAATCCATACATGGAAATGATGGAAGCATTCAAAGGATTGAAAGGGTATGAAGAAATTTCGTAAAATTGATGAAATATAGAACGGATTGTGCATAATGAATATAAAAGACCTGTTCTCAGAGTTTATATGGGAACAGGTCTTTTATTATGATAAGAAAATCGGAAGTTGCTTGCAGCTAGTTATTCTTCCAGTATAATGCTCTTGTGGCATTTAATATAGCAATGACAGATACGCCAACATCAGCAAATACTGCCATCCACATATTTGCAAGACCAAATGCACCTAGAATTAGGATCGTAAATTTTACTGCCAGTGCAAAAGAGATATTCTGGTATACGATTCTAAGGGTTTTACGGCTAATGCCAATAGCTGTTGCAATTTTACTTGGCTCATCATTCATAATTACTACATCAGCAGCTTCAATAGCAGCATCTGATCCAAGTCCACCCATAGCAATTCCTACATCAGCTCTTGTTAAGACAGGAGCATCATTGATTCCATCACCTGCAAAAGCAACATAGCCTTTTTTTCTGGCAGGGTCTAAATATTGCTCTACAATGTCAACTTTGTCACTAGGCAAGAGTTCTGTATGGATTTCACCGATTCCTAATTCTTTGCCAACAGCTTCTCCAGTAGATTTATGATCTCCCGTAAGCAAAACGGTTTTAGAAACTCCCATAGCCTTCATATCAGAGATCGCCTTTTTGGCATCTGGCTTAATTTCATCGGAAATGATTATATATCCAGCATAGTTATTTCCCACAGCAACATAAATGATAGTTCCAATAAAATCTACTTGAGGAATGGAGATGTTTTGCTGTTTCATTAATTTTGCATTTCCAGCATAGATGATTAAGTCATCTACATAGGCTTTCACACCATGACCTGCAATTTCTTCTACATCTTTAAGACGGGCAGCGTCAATTTCTTTTCCATAAGCCTGCTTAATGGATAGAGAAATAGGATGATTGCTATAATGCTCCGCATAGGCACAGTATTCTAATAGAGTATCTTTTGTAAGGCTATTGCTTTCAATCTTTGTAACTTGGAAACTGCCTTTTGTTAAGGTGCCTGTTTTATCCATTAAAATGGTATCTGTTTTAGCAAGAATTTCAAGGTAATTGCTTCCTTTTACTAAGATTCCAGCTTTGGAAGCACCGCCAATTCCACCGAAGAAACTAAGAGGCACAGAAATGACTAATGCACATGGGCAGGAAATTACAAGGAAAATTAGGCCCCTGTGAATCCATCCTGCAAAGCTTTCCTGTAAAATAACTGGTGGAAGAAATGCTAAAAGGAATGCAACAATAACTACAACAGGAGTGTAATATCTTGAAAATTTTGTTATAAACTGTTCTGCAGGTGCTTTTTTATTGCTTGCATTTTCAACAAGGTCTAAAATCCTGGATACGGTAGATTCTCCAAATTCTTTTGTAACTTTCATGCGCACTATGCCAGATAAATTAATCGTACCGCTAAGGATGGTGTCTCCTTTTTGGATAGTCCTTGGAATGGATTCCCCAGTTAATGCAGAAGTATCTAAAGAAGAATTCCCTTCTATGACAATACCATCCAGAGGTACTTTTTCACCTGGTTTGATGAAAATAATATCATCAATCAAGACTTCTTCAGGGTCAACATCTTCGAGTTGTCCATTGTGTTCTATATGTGCAATGTCAGGACAGATATCCATCAAATCAGAGATGGATTGTCTGGACTTTCCAACTGCAGTTTTTTCAAATAATTCGCCAATCTGGTAAAAAATCATAACGGCAACACCTTCTGGATATTCTCCAATTAGGAAGGCACCGATGGTTGCAAGGGACATTAAAAAATTTTCGTCAAATACTTGCCCTTTAAGAATATTCCTGCCCGCTTTCATAAGAACTGGATATCCTACTAGTAAATAAGATGCTAGGAAAAACAAAAACGTAACTGGCCCAGAAACAGGAAGCAGTTCGCCAAGCAGGAAGAGCACAAAACTGATTATAATTTTATACAAAGTCTTTTTCTGCTTTTTTGTCATATTTCAGCCTCCTTTCATTCTGCTATCAGGTAAGGGATGTTCTATCGAATAATATGGCAGTCAGGTTCCACTTTGTTAATTGTTTTTTGAACCGCATCCATTGTTGTATCAAATTTGTCATCCTGAATGTCAATCGTAAGTTTCTGTGTCATAAAATTTACACGGACAGAATTTACGTTTTCCATTTTACTAATGGCCTCTTCCATTTTTGCTGCACAGTTTGCACAATCCAGATCTTCTAATTTAAATACTTTTTTCATAAAAATACCGCCTTTCTATATTGGTTTTATTTATTCGTTAATATGTTCCATGCCTTGATTGATGATAGAGCGTACATGTTCATCAGCTAAGGAGTAAATAATGTTCTTTCCTTCTCGACGGAACCGTACAAGCCGGTTTTGTTTTAAGACACGAAGCTGATGGGAAATAGCACTTTGAGTCATATTGAGAATTTCAGCAATGTCACAAACGCACATTTCGCTTTCAAATAATACATATAGTATCTTAATTCTAGTAGTGTCCCCAAAAACTTTAAATAATTCGGCTAAATCATATAGATATTCTTCAGCTGGCATATTGTTAAAAGCCTGCTGCACTACTTCCGGATGAACGCACTGTATGTCACAGGTTTCAACGTGAAAATTGTGGGCATGTTCCGTATCGTTTTTACTCATAATTGCAATCCTCCTTCTGATTCAGATTATGCAAAAACATATTAACATGTGAATCATTGTTCATATGTTAATGTTATACCAATGTAAAAGATTTGTCAACAGAAAATTGATATAAGATCCAAAAAACCTTGCTTGACTTTCAATAGGGTAAATGATAAAAAAGAGTAAAAATATATAGTAAGGCAAAGGAGAAGCTATGATTCAAAAGTATTCATTTGAAAATTCTATACCAACAGATTCCGTTGTAATGGATATTCCTGTAAGTACAAAGATGCCAGAGTACTTAACAGTAGTGAAAGAAGAAAAACATATTATATATCATATGAAGAGACAAGATATTGTGTACGGTTTAGGGGAGGCTACACGTGGCATAAATAAAAGAGGATATATATATTCCTCTAACTGTAGTGATGAATGTTCCCACACAGAAGAGAAACAGTCTTTATATGGTGCCCACAATGTTCTTTTTGTAAAGGGAAAAAGAAACTTTGGATTATTTGTAGATACTTCACAACGTGTGACGTTTGATATAGGCTATACAGATATGGATCAGCTGCTTATTAGAGTAGAAAACGGTGGATTTGATTTATATCTTGTAGAAGGGGAAAGTCTAGATGAGATAGTGGCAGAATTTCGTGGCCTCATTGGGCAAAGCTATATTGCTCCCAAATGGGCATTTGGCTATCAGCAAAGCAGATGGGGATATAAGTCAGAGGAAGATATCCGTAATGTAGCAAGTCAGTATGAACAGGCGGACATGCCATTAGAAGCCATTTATCTTGATATCGATTACATGGAACGATACAAAGATTTTACAATAAATACAGAAACATTTCCACAATTTGAACAGCTTGTATCAGATATGAAAGAGAAAGGGATTCATCTGGTTCCTATCATAGATGCAGGTGTAAAAATAGAGAAAGGATATGAGGTTTACGAGGAAGGTGTAGAAAAAGGGTATTTTTGCAAAACAGAAGATGGTGAATATTTCACAGCAGGAGTATGGCCTGGAAAATGCCACTTTCCTGATTTTATGGATAAAGATGCAAGAATATGGTTTGGAAGCAAGTATAGCTTTTTAATAGACAAAGGAATTGATGGTTTCTGGAATGATATGAATGAACCTGCTCTGTTTTATACAGATAAAGGCGTGAAAGAATTTTTTGAATTTGCAGATACATTACGAGGAGAAAATCTAGATATTGACAAGGTGTTTGCACTTCGTGATAAAATGGAGCATTTGTCCAATAATGAAGAGGACTATCGCAGTTTTTACCATAAGCTCAATGGGAAAATGATTTGCCACGACCAAGTCCATAACCTGTATGGATATTTTATGACTCGTGCCGCCAGAGAGGCTTTTGACTTGCTTTATCCAGATAGGGAAATTTTGTTATTTTCTCGTGCTTCGTGTATTGGTTCTCACCGTTATGGAGGAATCTGGACTGGTGATAACTGTTCCTGGTGGTCACATTTGCTTTTGAATATCAAAATGATGCCTTCTCTTAATATGTGTGGATATTTGTATACTGGTGCAGATATTGGGGGATTTGGCTGTAATATATCAGAAGAACTGATGATACGCTGGATTCAGTTTGGGGTATTTACTCCATTGTTCCGAAATCATAGTGCTTTGGGAACAAGAGAACAGGAATTGTATCGTTTTAAAAATCAAGATGTGATGCGTAATATCCTGAAGCTGCGTTATAGTCTTATACCGTATCTATATAGTGAATATTTAAAAGCAGCCTTTCAGAATACCATGCTGTTTCGTCCATTGGCATTTGCATATCCAGAGGATGCACATTGCGAACAGGTGGAGGATGAACTATTATTAGGAGAGAGCCTGCTTTTAGCTCCCGTATATGAGCAGAATGCCAGAGGCCGTTATGTGTATTTGCCAGAGAAAATGTTATGTATCAAATACCGCAGTCTTACGGATATGGAGCAGACTGTATATGAAAAAGGACATCATTATATAAAAGCTGGTTTAGAGGAATGTATCTTCTTTATTCGTCCAAATCGTCTGCTGGTTCTTGGAAATGAAGCAAACCGAACTACTGAACTTAAGGAAGAAGCTTATCAGGTAATCGGGTTTGAAGCAGAAGAAGCAGTGTATGAGCTGTGGAACGGCTATGTGGTGAAAAATGGGTTGCGTAAACCTAAAAAGAAGTGCTATACTTTATAAAGATTTTAAAGTAAATTTGCAAAAATATATAAAAAGGGAATGTACTTCCCTTTTTATTATATGTAATAAGAATGAAATAGGAGGATAAAGAATGGCAACAGTAAGACCTTTTCAATGTGTTAGGCCAGACAAGAAAGTAGTGGATCGTGTGGCAGCACTTCCATATGATGTTTACAACCGAGAAGAAGCAAAGAGAGTGGTAAAAGAGGAACCGCTGTCTTTTTTGAATATTGATCGTGCGGAAACACAATTTGATGACAGTGTAGATACTTATGATGCCCGTGTGTATCAGAAAGCCAGTGAACTGTTACATAGCTGGATGGATAATGGGACATTTATTAAGGATGAAACAGAAAGCTATTATGTGTACGAACTGATTATGGATGGACGTTCCCAGACTGGCATTGTGGCATGTTCTTCTATTGACGATTATGCCAATAATGTGATTAAGAAACATGAAAACACACGTGCAGATAAGGAAATAGACCGGATTAATCATGTAGATATCTGCAGTGCCCAGACAGGACCTATTTTTCTTGCGTACCGTTCAAAAGAAGAGATTAATGCAGTAGTAGATAAGGTGACAAAAACAGAAGCTTTATATGGGTTTACCACAGAAGATGGCGTAACACACAATGTCTGGAAAATAAGTGACAGCAATGAAGTGCAGGCAATAAAAGAAGCATTTGCAAAGATTCAGGAGATTTATATTGCAGATGGCCATCATAGAGCAGCATCAGCAGTGAAAGTGGGATTAAAACGCAGGGAAGAAAATCCAGGTTACACAGGAGAAGAGGAATTTAATTATTTCTTATCTGTCCTGTTTCCACATGATCAGCTTATGATTATGGATTACAATCGTACAGTAAAAGATTTGAATGGATATTCTAAAGACGAATTTTTTGAAAAAATCAGAGAACACTTTGAACTGGAAGAAATAGAAGGAAAAGCATCTCCTGCCAAAAAAGCGGAATTTACTATGTATTTAGAAGGCAGATGGTATCGTTTAACAGCCAAAAAAGAATTGCAGGATATTACAGATGCAGTGGCGAGTCTTGATGTTTCCTTATTACAGGATTATTTACTGGGACCTGTTCTTGGAATTCAAGATCCAAGAACGGATAAACGGATTGATTTTATTGGTGGAATTCGAGGCCTGGAAGAATTAGAACGTCGTGCAGACAGCGATATGAAAGTATCATTTGCGATGTATCCTACATCCATAACAGAATTATTTGATGTAGCAGATGCCAAGAAATTAATGCCACCGAAATCAACATGGTTTGAGCCGAAACTGCGAAGCGGTATTTTTATTCATGAAATTTAGGGAGCAATAGGGAACGGTTATAGTAAGAGGGAGATAGGAATGCATAAAAACAGGGTATTTTCTTTTGTGATATAAATAATTACCCAAGAAACAGGGGGAGGCATACGAAGGGAAAACGAAACTGAACCATATTTTTTCAGAACCACCCATAAAATGTGAAAGGTTGATTTTTTACACATTTCTTATTATAATAAGTAATTATTATTATAGAGAAATTCTAAACTGGGGGTGATATCATGGACTTTATTGGCAACGGACTTGAAATGGCGAAGAAAATAGCAAAAAAGGATCATGCTAGTCTGTCAACACCAGCTGATTTTACAGAACCTGAGATTTTATATGACAAATTAATAGAGATAATAAGAAATTATCATCCTTCGGCTGATCTTTCCATGATTGAGAAGGCATACAAAATAGCATATAATGCCCACAAGGACCAGTATAGAAAGTCAGGAGAACCTTACATTATACATCCTTTGTGTGTGGCTATTATTTTAGCAGAACTTGAGTTAGACAAAGAGACAATAGTTGCTGGAATTTTGCACGATGTGGTGGAAGATACAATTTGTACAGTAGAAGAACTGTCTATTGAGTTTAGTGACGAAATAGCTTTGCTGGTAGATGGAGTGACGAAGCTTACAAATTTGAATTATCAGGCCGATAAAGTGGAACTGCAGGCAGAGAATTTAAGAAAGATGTTTCTGGCGATGGCAAAGGATATTCGTGTTATTCTGATAAAATTAGCAGACCGTCTTCATAATATGCGTACCTTGCAGTATATGAAACCGGAAAAGCAAAAGGAAAAAGCCAGGGAAACAATGGATATCTATGCTCCTATTGCCCAGAGGCTGGGTATTTCCAAGATAAAGATCGAACTGGATGATTTATCTTTAAAATATTTAGAGGCAGACGTTTATAAAGAACTTTTAGAAAAAATAGAGACGAAAAAGAGTGACAGGGAAGCATTCATTAATGGAATTGTGGAAGAGGTTACTTATCATATAAAAAATGCCAATATTGATGCAGATATTGATGGCCGTGTGAAGCATCTGTTTAGTATTTACAGAAAGATGCTAAACCAGAATAAAACATTGGAACAGATTTACGATTTATTTGCAGTTCGTATTATTGTGGAATCTGTAAAAGACTGTTATGCAGCACTGGGTATTATCCATGAGATGTATAAACCAATTCCAGGACGTTTCAAGGATTATATTGCTATGCCAAAGCCAAATATGTACCAGTCTCTGCATACGACGTTAATTGGACCAAATGGACAGCCATTTGAAATCCAGATTCGTACTTATGAAATGCATCGTATTGCCGAATATGGTATTGCTGCCCACTGGAAATACAAAGAAGGCAGTGACGGAAAAAATACAAAAGATAATGAAGAAGCAAAATTGACATGGCTTAGGCAGATTCTGGAATGGCAAAGGGAAATGTCCGATAACAAGGAATTTTTAAGCCTGTTAAAGAGTGATTTGGATTTATTTTCAGAGAGCGTATACTGCTTTACTCCGTCAGGGGATGTAAAAAACCTGCCAACAGGATCTACCCCTGTAGATTTTGCCTATAGTATACACAGTGCTGTTGGCAATAAAATGGTTGGTGCCAGAGTCAATGGAAAACTGGTAAATATCAATTACCAGATACAGAATGGTGACCGGATTGAAATTCTGACCTCACAGAACTCTAAAGGACCAAGCCGTGACTGGCTTTCCCAGGTGAAAAGCACACAGGCAAAGAATAAGATTAATCAGTGGTTTAAGGCACAGTTAAAAGAAGACAATATTATACGTGGAAAAGAAATGCTGACTGCTTATTGCAAGACGAAGTCTATTGTGTTAAGTGACCTTCTAAAGCCTGAGTTTATGCATGAATGCATGCACAAGTACGGGTTCCGTGACTGGGATTCGGTATATGCGGCATTGGGCCATGGCGGCTTAAAAGAGGGACAGGTCATTAATAAATTACAAGAAGGCTATGTAAAGAAGCACCGTAAAGAGATTACGGATGAACGTGTTATGGAAACCATTCAGGAAGTGAAGGATAACAAGCCAGCCTCTATAGGGAAATCAAAAGGCGGCATTGTAGTAGAAGGAATTCATGACGTTGCAGTTCGTTTCTCCAAATGCTGCAGTCCAGTGCCAGGAGATGAAATTATTGGATTTGTAACAAGAGGAAGAGGCGTTTCGATTCATAGAACAGACTGTATTAATATTTTACAGCTTCCAGAAGAAGACAGAGTCCGCTTAATTGAAGCTGAGTGGAGTACGGCATCTTCTAAAGCCAGCAACGAGCTGTATACAGCGGAGATTAAAATTTATGCGAAAAACCGTACAGGTGTACTTGTAGATGTATCGAAAGCATTTACGGAAGATAAGATTGATGTAACTTCTATGACGGTCCGGACAAGCAAACAGGGAACGGCTACCATCAGTGTTGCTTTTGAAATTCAGGGAGTACAGCAGCTTAGCGTAATTTGTGGTAAACTTCGAAATATAGATGGTGTATTAGATATAGAGAGAACGTCGGGCTGACTATCAGCGTGACAGATTGGAGTTTAAGTATGCAGGATAATTTTGAATTAAATGGGTTAAAGGTAAAAGTTTTAATAGTAGGAATGGTACAGACCAACTGCTATGTGTTATCCAATGTACATTCTAAGAAAGCGGTAGTTGTAGATCCGGGGGATCAGGGCAAAAGAATCTTAAGTTATTTAAGAGAAGAAGGATTGGAATTAGAAGGAATCCTTTTGACTCATGGACATTTTGATCATATTATGGCAGTGAAAGACATACTGGAAAATTATCATGTGCCTGTTTATGCTTTTGAAGAAGAACAGGATTTATTAGAAGATGCAAGACTCAATTGTTCTGTTCAGATGGGACGAATGGCAACAGTAATGGGTGCGTTTTATAAAAAGGCCAATGACACATTTGAAGCAGCTGGTTTTCCAGTGAAGTTAATTGGAACCCCAGGACATACAAAGGGTTCTTGCTGTTTTTACTTTGAAAAAAATGGATGTTTATTCAGTGGAGATACTTTGTTCATGGAATCTGTTGGAAGAACAGATCTTCCAACAGGGAATGGGCAAAGGATTGTGGAATCTGTTCGATCACTAATGAATCTTCCAGCGGATACCATTGTTTTTACAGGACATGGTGAAGCGACTACCATTAAATATGAAAGTGCCAATAATCCATTTCTGCATGGATGGGAATAGAAGAAAACGTAATATTGGAAACAAGGAAGAAGTAACATGTATATATATATGACAGAAGACATGTTTTCCTATGAGATACTTGCATTAGTGAAAGCATTTTATCCAGAAGAATCACATGTTCTAAAAATGACAGAGCCAGAAGGCGAAGAGGATTTTCTTTTTCTTAAGTTTACAGACAAGGAAGTCTGCGTCATGGGAAGGCGAAGCGGACATTGCCTATCCGAACAGAAGGAAGAAATTACACGAACAGACAGAAGGTTGTGTAAAGACAGTGTAAAGAAGGCTGTTTACCGTATTTTGCATGAAAGCAGTCCTGTTACTTTGCCTTGGGGAACTCTTACGGGGGTACGTCCGACAAAGCTCTTTATGGAGCTGATTGAACAGGGAATGACAAAAGAAGAAATCAAAGCTTTTATGCAAAACAGATATCTGGTGACGGAAGAAAAAACAGAATTGGGCTGCCAGATAGTAAAGACGGAACAGGAACTGCTTCATAAGATTGACTATAAAAACAGTTACAGTATATATATTGGAATTCCATTCTGTCCAACTACATGTCTGTACTGTTCTTTTACCTCTTATGCATTGAAACAGTATTCTTCCTATGTAGAGAATTATCTGGAAGCATTATTTCAGGAAATTGAGTTTGTATCTGACTGTTTGCCAGACAAAAAACTGGCAACGGTTTATATAGGTGGAGGAACGCCTACGACTTTAAATGTGGGACAGCTTGAGGCGCTGCTAAAAAAGGTGAAGGAATCTTTTGACTTTACACATGTAGCAGAATTTACAGTAGAAGCAGGAAGGCCTGATAGCATTACAAAAGAAAAGCTTGAGCTGTTAAAGCAGTATGGTGTAACTAGAATTTCCATTAATCCTCAGACTATGAAAGATGAGACTTTGCATATTATCGGAAGAAATCATTCCGTTGAGGATGTGAAACGAACATTTTTACAGGCAAGAGAAGCTGGACATGAGAATATTAACATGGACTTAATTGTTGGGCTGCCAAATGAAACAGAAGAAGATGTACAAAAGACATTAGAAGCGGTTATGGCTTTAGAGCCAGACAGCATTACAGTCCATTCGCTTGTGTTAAAGAGAGCAGCAGTTTTAAATATGCAACGGGATTCTTATAAAGAGTTTACCTTTGGTGACGTGGATAAGATGATAAAGTTAGGAGCTGATTTTGCGAAAGAAGCAGGAATGAAACCTTATTATATGTACAGACAGAAAAATGCCAATGGAAGCAGGAACAGCAGCAGAGAGAATATTGGTTATGCACTGGAAGGAAAAGAGGGCATTTACAATATTCTGATTATGGAAGAAAAACACACGATCTTAGCGTTAGGAGCAGGGGCTTCTTCTAAGTTTGTGTATCCTGTGACAGGACGTATTCAAAGAATTGAAAATGTAAAGAATGTAAATGAGTATGTGGAACGTATTGAAGAAATGATTTTAAGAAAGAAATCGTTTATAGAAGGGGAATATAATGTGTCTGACTGAACAAAACAAGGAACCAGAAGATGCAATGAGACTCGCCGTAAAAGAGGATTTGGAATATGCCATTAACCATGGGATTATCGTGAGCAATCTGGCATATTACGTGGCAAAGGAACTTGGGAAAGATGACAGTTTCTGCAGTAACATTGCAATGGCAGGAATGCTTCATGATATAGGAAAGCTGAAGCTTAGCAAATATTTATATGGCAGAAAGAAAGATACGCTAAAGATTGAGGAAATCAAGTATGTCAGGATGCACTCGACCTTTAGTTATAAAATTCTCAAAGAAATGGGATTTCAAAAGGAAATTCTAGAAGCTGTGTACTATCATCATGAAAATTATGATGGTACAGGCTATCCGGATAACCTGAAAGAAAAAGCAATCCCACTTAGTGCCAGAATTTTACGGACTTGTGATGTATTTGCAGCTTTGGTTTCAAACAGGCCATACCGGGAAGCGTTCGATATTGATACCGCAATTGAATTA
This sequence comes from [Clostridium] polysaccharolyticum, assembly GCF_900111595.1. Classification (GTDB taxonomy): domain Bacteria; phylum Bacillota; class Clostridia; order Lachnospirales; family Lachnospiraceae; genus Clostridium_AI; species Clostridium_AI polysaccharolyticum. The sequence continues at coordinate 15,819 of NZ_FOHN01000017.1, forward strand.
ATGATAGATGAATATAAAAATTTTGATATGAAAGTATTTTTAGCATTTCAGCGGTTTATTAACTCGGAGCAGTTTAAGCCGGTTAAGGAACTGATCTGTGAGAAAGAAAATGAGATAAGCGCAATAATAGATTAAGGAGGAACAACATGATTACACAAAGACCAAAAGGAACTCAGGACTGGTTTGGTGACAATATGCACAAACGTACGGTAATCGAAAAGCTTGCAAGAGAGCTTTGCAGAACATACAACATAAAGGAAGTGATTACGCCAGTTTTTGAACATACGGTACTTTTCCAGCGGGGTGTTGGTGAAACAACAGACGTGGTACAAAAAGAAATGTATACATTTGAAGATAAGGGCAGCAGAAGCATTACTTTAAAGCCGGAAGGTACGGCAGGTGCTATTCGTGCTTATCTTGAAAATAATCTGTATGCAGAGAGCCAGCCAATCAAAATGTTCTATGTAACACCAGCATTTCGTTATGAACAGCCACAAAGTGGACGTTTAAGACAGCATCATCAGTTTGGTGTGGAATTTGTTGGTTCCAAAAGCCCACTTGCAGAGGTGGAGCTGATTACTCTGATTACAACATTTATTAAGAGAATTGGTTTGAGAGATGCGAAACTTCATATCAACAGTATTGGATGTAAAGAATGCAGAAAAACTTACAATGATGCATTGCTTGCATATTTATCAAAATATGAAAAGGATCTTTGTCCAACTTGTAGAGAACGTATGAAGAAAAATCCTCTACGTGTTATTGACTGTAAAGTGCCAAGCTGTAAAGAAATCGTTGCCAATGCACCTCGTACCATTGATTATTTAGATGATGAGTGCAGGGAACATTTTGAAGAATTACAGGCATTATTAACAGAATTAAATATCCCTTACGAAATTGACACAGGTATTGTCCGTGGATTGGATTATTATACAAAGACGGTATTTGAGTTTGTAAATGAGGAAGGTTTTACTCTTTGTGGTGGTGGCCGTTACGATAACTTAGTACATGAAATTGATGAAAAGCAGAATATTCCTTCTGTTGGTTTCGGTATGGGTATCGAAAGAATTATCTATTTCCTTGAGAAAGAAGGAACAGAAGTTGAACCAGCTCCTGAAATCTCTTTATATGTAGGCATTCTTGGCAAAGAAGCAAAGGCAAGAGCTTATAAGATTGTAAATGACATGCGTTTAAATGGTATTGTAGTAGAAACAGATTATCTTGACCGCAGTGTAAAAGCACAGATGAAATATGCCAATAAAATTGGTGCGAAAAATACAGTAATTATCGGACAGGATGAGCTAGACAACAATAAAGCTGTGATTAAGAATATGGAGACACATGAGCAGACAGAGGTTGCGTTAGATGCTATTAGTGCATATTTTTCCAAGTAAGAAGTCATAAAACTTATGGTGCTTATGTAATATAAAATGAAAGATATCCCAATGAATTCGGATTTGTAAGATTTGTTGGGGTATCTTTTATTTTATGCAGGTTTAGAAAAGGAGGAGAGAACGTGGAAAATGTAAAGTATTTTATTGCAGGATATGTGTTACTTATAAATCTGATAGGGTATTATTCTATGTGGAGTGATAAGAGAAAGGCTAAGAAAGGGGCTTGGAGGACGCCAGAGAGTACGCTGATTATGATTGCGGTGTTAGGAGGGAGTCTAGGCTCGTTAATGGGGATGAAAAAGTTCAGGCATAAGACGAAGCATCTGAAGTTTTATGTGGGGATACCGGTGATATTGGTGGTGCAGGTGGTGCTGGCCTGGAGCGGTATAAAGTTTTTTTGCTGTTGAAAAGAGTCTTGAGTTTGGTTTATAATGTTGTATACGTGGAAAAATATAGGTGATATATAAGATTATACAGGCTTATTTTTTAGAAGAAAGCAGAGGTATTAGAATGAATCGGTGGAAACTGCATGTTGAAAATCTGGGGAAAATGGAAAAGGCGGATGTTGAAGTATCACCGTTTACTATGTTTGTTGGAGATAACAATAGTGGAAAAAGTTATCTGATGACATTGATTTGGGGAATTAGAACGAATGTGGTTAGTGATAGCTGGATTTTTGAAAGGAATATAGAGGCTTTAGAAAAAATCAGTAATATGAGTTCATTTAAAAAGAGCATACCTATTTTAAAACAATTTATGGATGATTCTGTTAAGTCGGATTATATTGAGTTATCAAGTGAACAAGTGGAAATATTAATGGAATTGTTTAATGATTTGTTAGGATTATATAAAAATGATGTTTGTAAATATTTGTTTTTCAGTGAACGAGTTCATGTAAAAAGTGTTTCTGTGGAGATGACATTCCTTGATGGTAGAAAATATAGAAAATGGCCATCTAAAAAGAATTTGCTTAATTTTGTAGACACTATGATTTGGAAAAAAAATATGGAGACTGATAAAAAGTGGAGGAATATATCCGTTTATCTTTATCTGCTAAAATTTATCTGCGATAATTTATTTGGCGGAAAAGAAGTTTATGATCAGAATTCAGTTCATGCTTTTTTTCCAACGTCAAGAACAGGTATTGTGTTAAATTATAAAATGTTGGTGGATTATATTTTGCGTCAGTCCATTCAAAATCAGCATCATGAAAGTGGATATGAAAATTATACATTGCCGATTGTAGATTTTTTTCAATCTATTAATTGGATTGACGATAGCTGGATAAATGAAGATTATTATGATATCATTTCTTTTGTTGAAAAAAACATTATTACAGGAAAAGTTTCTTTGGCGAAGCAATATTCAAAAGAATTTCGTTATTCCTCCAGTGATGGAAATACAGAAGAATTACCAATAAAACTTTGTTCAGGTGTTGTGACAGAAGTAGTATTAATGGTTATGTTCCTAAAACATCTAGGACTTTCCAGTATCACCATCGAAGAACCAGAGATGAGTCTTCACCCTCGTCTTCAATGGCAGTATGCCAGAGCATTTATAAAGATGCATCATGCTGGACTTCCGATTCTTATGGCAACACATAGCGATATATTTATGGCACAAGTCAACAACATGATTAAATTAGGTAACAATCCACAAAAGGATAGCTTAATGCAGAAGTATCATTATGAAGAAAACGATCTTATTGACGTGGAAGATGTTAGAGTATATCAATTTGATGTACAGGAAAATGGATACACAAAAGTAACACTTGTAGAGGCTGATGAGGATGGTTTCCGGATTCCATCTTTTCAAAAAGCATTAAGTGAGTTATTAGGGCAAGGTATGGAGTTTGAAACGGAGGAATCTTAATGTTTGAAGATGCTTTAGAAAAAAGAATCAAAGAACTAGATGAACACTTAGTTAGTTATTCTGATAAAGAATTAAGTTTCCGCGAAAAACAAAAAGATGGTAAGATGGAGTTTGTTTTAAAACTTAGTTATCCGTGTATTTTGTTCAGGGATGTAGATGAAAATTGCCTAAAGTATTTTAAATCGAAAAAGACTGCAGATTGTATTATGTTTGAGCAGAAAGATAGTAAAACTTGGGCATTACATATATTTGAAATGAAGGCAACTGTGAAAAGCAAAGAATGGGGAAAAATTCGTGAGCAGTTTAGAGGAGCATATTACAATGCATTAGCAATTGCAGGATATCTAGGGATTGAATCTTATATTAAAGAAACGAAACTATATACATGTTTTCAAAAGGATAAGATTACTGAAGATCCAAGTATGGTTAGAGGTGTTCTAAATGATGCGAATTCCTTAATAAAAGAATGGATTCGTGGAAGAGTGAACTTGGATTGTTTTGATCCGTTGTGTTTGGATATGGAAAAAATCAAAGCAGTTGAGGATGATAATGGGCAAGTGGTTTCCAGTTTTATTATAGAGTAGAAGAATAATTGAATATAGTTTAGTAAAACCTTGATTTTGATTTAAAGTCAAGGTTTTTTGTTTAAAATCTCCATTTCTACTAATACTAATCTCAATACAATCTTTCATCCAATACGAAATTATATCACATGCATATTGACGTTATAAAATTAATATGTTATATTATGTAGTATTAAAAACTAGATTATGCAGAATTTAAAATGGAGGGTATATTAGCAATGTACAAGTTAATTGGTGATAGCTGTACGGATGTAACAGATGAATTAATAAAAGAAACAAACATAAATTTAGTGCCTCTTACGATTCAGATAGATGAAGATATTATGGTAGACGATAGTTCATTAGAACAAAGTCAACTAATACAGAAGATGAAAAAAAGTACGAAATCTCCATCCACTGCATGCCCTGCACCAGAAGCGTATCTGAAGTTGTACGAAGGAGAAGAAGATGTATATGTAGTAACATTATCATCTAAATTAAGTGGATCATATAATAGTGCATACGTGGCGAAAAACATGTATCTGGAAGAGCATAAGGAAAAAAATATCGCAGTTATTGATTCTCTTAGTGCTGCAGTTGGACAGACATTAGTAATGTTAAAAATCAAAGAATTAGCAGATCAAGGACTGCCATTTGAAAAAGTGGTAGAAGAAGCGGAGAGATACCGTGATAATATGGCTACCAAATTCTTATTAGAATCCCTGGAAAATTTGAGAAAAGCAGGAAGACTTTCAACCGTAAAGGCGTTTCTTGCGAATACGTTAAATATAAAACCAATTATGTGTTCCAATGGCCACGGTGAGATTCAAAAGTATGATCAGGCACGAGGAATGAAAAAGGCATTAGATCTTCTGATTGCAAGCATTGTAAAAGATGTGAAAAACCCGGAACTTAAAGTTCTTGGAATTACACACTGCAATTGTCTGGAACGTGCAATGCATATTAAAGAAGAACTTGAAAAACATGTCAAATTCAAGCGGATTGTCATTGTGGAAGCAGCAGGTATCAGTACCGTATATGCTGGAGATGGCGGTGTAGTGGTCTGCTATTAAGAATGTGATGGTATATGTTCACCCATGGTAGATTCTGTCATATAATGAGGTATAACCAATAATGAGGTTATGCCTCATTTTTATATAAGGGAGGAGTTAAATGAGTGAATTACTATCAGTCAATCATTTATGCTATTCCTATCATAATTTAGCACAGGAAACAGAGGTTCTAGAAGATATTAATTTTCAAGTAAAGGAAGGAGAATTTCTTGCCATAGTCGGACCTAGTGGCTGTGGCAAATCAACTCTTTTATCTTTGATTGCAGGCTTAATTGCACCAAGTAGTGGAAATATTCAGATTAAGGGGAAAGCGGCAAAAGATTCAGGGATTAACATTGGCTATATGCTTCAAAAAGATCATTTGTTAGATTGGAGAACGACTTTGAAAAACTTAACTCTAGGCTTGGAAATCCAGCATAAATTATCAGAATCCAGTTATATTATGATAAATGAGATGCTTGAAACGTACGGTTTAATTACATTTAAAGATTCAAAACCTATAGAACTTTCAGGAGGTATGCGGCAAAGAGCAGCTCTGATACGTACTTTATTATTAGAGCCGGATATTCTGCTATTAGATGAACCATTTTCAGCATTAGATTATCAGACTCGGCTGGAAGTATCCGATGACATTTATGGTATTATCAAAAAAGAACAGAAGACAGCCATTTTAATTACTCATGATATTTCAGAAGCAATCAGTATGGCAGACCGAGTAGTCATACTGACTCGCAGGCCAGCAAAAGTGAAAGCAGAATTTGATATTCACTTAACTATGGAAGGTGAGAAAACTCCTTTCAGGGCAAGAAGTGCACCTGAATTTAGTGATTATTTCAACTGGATTTGGAAGGAGCTGAATCAGAATGCAAGCTTTGTCTAGGAGAAAGCTGAAAGCAATGGTATTGGATGTAAATGTTTCTTTGTCTCAAAGGCAATATGTAAGAGAATATTTAAAAAAGCAAAAGAAAATATCCATTATTCAGACAGCCATATTCGTTATATTCGTTGCACTTTGGGAAATAGGGGCAAGGGCAGGATTTATTGATGCATTTATTTTTAGCAGTCCATCCAGAGTAATAGAATCTATCTATAACATGTCAAAGGAAGGTACACTGTTCTATCATTTTGGAATTACATTATCAGAAACATTATTAAGTTTTGTGTTTGTAAATGTGTTTGGAACAGCCATAGCTATTCTTTTGTGGTGGAACCATAGTGTTTCAAAAGTGCTAGAGCCTTATCTGGTGGTCTTAAACAGTTTGCCAAAATCAGCCTTAGCACCTGTATTCATCGTGTGGTTAGGCAACAATATGAAAACGATAATTATTGCTGCTATCTCTGTTTCTGTATTTGGAACCATTATTACTTTATATTCTGATTTTAAATCAGTAGAAGAAGATAAGATAAAACTGATTCGGACATTAGGAGGAAGTAAGAGAGAGGTATTGTGGAAGGTTGTGCTTCCGAGTAATATTCCAGCTATGATTAGCCTTATGAAAGTAAATATCGGATTATCTTTAGTTGGTGTCATTATTGGAGAGTTTTTAGCAGCGAAAGCAGGATTAGGATATTTAATTATTTATGGAAGCCAAGTGTTTAAGTTAGACTGGGTTATTATGAGCATTATACTTCTTTGTATTTTAGCAACTGTATTATATAAAGGGTTAGGCTGGCTTGAAACAAGATATGGAGAACATGTGTAAGATAGAAGGAAAGAGGGAAATGTAAAGTAGAAAGAGAATCTGTTTTGCATTTCTCTCTATTTTGGTTTGTAAGAACTGTTGCATAAATAATCAGAAAAGTAAATAAGTAATTGCAACGATATAAAAATGATGATATAGTATATTCATTATACAAAATATAAATGTGTGCAGAAAGGACGAAGAACATGGATTTAGCAAGTATTGGATGGCTGACGTTGCTCCCGCCATTGATTGCGATTATTCTTGCATTAATCACAAAAGAAGTAATTTCATCTCTGCTATTAGGCATTCTGGCAGGGGCGTTTATTTATGCAAATGGAAGTATAATTGGAATGCTAACAACAACATTTGGTGTTATGGGTGACCGAATGGGGGAAAACATAAATATAGTAATCTTTTTAAGTCTTTTAGGGGCTATTGTTGTAATTGTAACTAAAGGCGGTGGCTCCAGAGCATATGGGGAATGGGCAATTAAGCATATCAAGACAAGGAAGGGAGCGTCTTTTGCTGCCACTGCATTAGGATGTCTTATTTTTATAGATGATTATTTTAACTGTCTGACTGTGGGTACTGTAATGAAACCTGTAACGGACAAGTACCGTATCTCTCGTGCTAAGCTGGCTTATTTGCTGGATGCGACTGCAGCACCTATCTGCATTATTGCACCTGTATCAAGCTGGGGAGCATCTGTTGCAACTTACATTCAGGAAGCAGTGGGAGAAGGCAATGGAATGAATATTTTTATACAGATTATTCCATACAACTTATATGCTCTTCTTACTATTATCATGATTGTAATTGTCTGCAGTACTAGATTGAATTTCGGTCCAATGAAACGTTTTGAAAAAGCGGCAATTGAGGAAGGCAATCTGGCAGCAGCAGATTCTGTTCAGGCAGAGGCGGAAATGGAGATTTCTTATCGTGGACATGTTCTGGATCTGGTAATACCGATTGCTTCCTTAATAATAGGAACCGTGATTGCTATGGTGTATACAGGAGGCGGTTTTACAGGAGAAAGAAGCATTCTTGCTTCTTTTGGGAAATGTGATTCTTCGTTATCACTTGTATTAGGAAGTTTCTTTGCTTTAGTTGTGACGTTTGTTATGTATCTTCCAAGAAAAATACTTTCTTTTAAAGAGTTTATGGAAAGCATTTCAGAAGGAGTGAAATCCATGGTTCCAGCATTTATTATTCTAGTGCTTGCCTGGACAATTGGAGGAATCTGCAGTGAGGCTTATCTGGATACTGGGAATTATGTAGGTTATTTAGTAAAAGAGATGGATTTTCCAGTATTTATTCTGCCATGCATCATTTTCCTAGTAGCGGCATTTTTAGGATTTGCTACGGGAACTTCATGGGGAACCATGGCGATTCTAATTCCGATTGGAGTATCAATCTGCAAGACTGATGGAACAATGAGCATGCTCTATCCTGTATTAGGAGCCATTCTTGCAGGTGCAGTGTATGGAGATCATATTTCACCAATATCAGATACGACTATTCTATCTTCAGCAGGAGCAGGATGTAATCATTTGGATCATGTATCTACCCAGCTTGTTTATGCCAGTGTAGTTGCGTTCTGCTGTCTGTTAGGATATGTGCTAATGGGAATCCTGGAAACGGCTTTCGTTCCTTTAGCAGTAAGTATAGTTCTGCTATGTGTAATTCTGTATGGGATTGCTCGTTATGAGAACAGGAAAGAACCAATTGATTTTTCTAATGTAGAATAAAATAGAGCTGGATAAAACAGGGCATGTTACTAAAGTATTAATGGTAATGTGTCTTGTTTGCTTTATGAGAAAATGCAAAAAACTCTTATAACGGAATAAACCATTATAAGAGCTGCAAAAAACATAAGCTGAAAAAGGGACTTGAACCCTCGACCCCTTCATTACGAGTGAAGTGCTCTACCAGCTGAGCTATTTCAGCATATTAAATTAGACTGCTCAATTATGATAACACAATGAAAATAGAAATTCAATACCTTTTATAAAAAAACAGGAAAACCAAATAGGAGAGAAAAACCAGCAAACAAGAAAATGTGTTAGTACTGGCTTTTCTTGATATGTATTTAGAATAGTTTATTCATGTTCATCTAAGAGGCGGTATCCCAAGCCGTTCACAGTGAAAATGTATTTTGGATGTGAAGGATCTTCTTCTAATTTACGTCGTATATTTGCCATATTCACTCGGAGTATCCGGTTGTTTTTGTCCGCATAGGGACCCCAGATGGACTGCATAATTGTCTCATAAGATAATACCCGTCCGGCATTGAGTGCTAAGAGACGGAGGATTTTAAATTCGATTTGTGTAAAATGGATTGGTTTTGAATCCATTTTTACTAGTCGTTTTTCAAAGTCGATTTCCAGTCCATGTATTTGAATGGGGTAGGACAATTTGTTTTTGGGATAGGCCTCACTAAAATTACAGTGGCGGTAAGCAGCACGAATGCGTGCTAGTAATTCTGAGGTGCCAAAGGGTTTGGTTATATAGTCATCTGCTCCAGAGTCAAGTGCTTGTACGATATCACGTTCTAGTGTATGATTTGAAACCACAAGAATAGGAATGTTGGACCATGTTCTGATTTCTTGAATGACGTCGATTCCATTTATGTCGGGTAAGCCAATGTCTAAAAGAATCAAGTCGGGACAGTGGCTTGTAGTGATAGTTAGTGCTTCAGTTCCAGTAGATGCTGTAAGAGTCTTATACTGATTGTCTGCGAGAAGTTCTTCCATCATATTGCGTTGGTTTTGCTCATCTTCTACAATAAGTATTGTTTGTTTATTCATTTTGGTAACCTCCTAAGTTGGGATAGAACAACAAACATTACCCTTGTGAACGATTTTTCTGATTAATTGTTGCAAAGCATACTTTATTATGTCAAAATAGATAACATAAAATACAACGATGTTATGTTGAAGCTACGCAAAGAAAGCCAGAACAGTCAGGATGTAAATTGTAATACCCCAGTTATAATCTTGTATCCTTTTCACTTTTTGTATCTTATATTAATCGGGTTGTTTCTGTACAACAATTTGATGATGATGTACGTTTTTTTATCTTCAGTGTAGTTTAAGCAGTTATTTTACTATAGGATTCATATTTTGCGTAATAAGTGAAAAATAACAAAATAATTATACCAACAAATATACTAGGATGGGGCATAACCAAACATTTTCCAAACATTTTTAATGACATATTTTTGATTAAATTACATAATTTTGTGCGTTAAACAAAATTATGTAATTTAATCAAAATGTGTAATGCATTTTTCGCGAATAAACGACAACTTATGTAAAAGAAAATGTTAAGATGTTGTTAAGAAAAGTCCAAAATTATTGAATTTTCTTAGAAAACATGGTAATCTCCAAGTAGAACAAAGCCCATGAGCCATTATTATGGCTCACTCCCCCTTTATGGGCTTTGTGTTTGTTTCTTATACAATCGTGCTGATTTTGCTTCGGATTTGTCTAGGAGTTCCTGTAATTCTTTTAACTTTCTATAACAATCAGAAAAAATGGAATATAAGCTGGAATGAACTTTTTGACCGCTGACAATATCAAGCTGTATCTGCTCTGTTAATATAAAGATAGACCATAAAGTTCTGTATAGTCTATAGAATTCATTTGATTTTTCATAAGAATAATGTAGTATTCCATATTCATAAGCAAGTATGCAATTAAATTTTTTTAATCTGTTCAAGCTATTTCGCTAATGTAGTGTGATATAAGTGGTTTGGTGTTAGAAAATTAACTACAAGGGATATGAGTACACCAATGTCTGTATCAAATAGTCTATAAAAGCCATCAATAATTGAGGCATCTGTCCGTATAACAAGTTAAGTGAAAGCAAAACAGGAGATCCTACAAGCTGCACCCCACCCAAAGTGTGTGCACAAGGTTAAAGTTATAAATAGTGTAAGCCAGTATAACAGCTGCGGTAGTTTTTATGATTTTTGATCCTGCTTTTATTGGTAGTATAAGGTGATGTCTGTGTTTTGTAATTATGTCCATACGATTGTCTTTACCTTTAGCTATAAATTATAATGTGTTTATTTTCATATGATAAAAAGAAAAATAAAGAATGTCAATAAGAAAAGAAAAAGGAACATTTTTCATACATTTTCATATGTTATAGGAAGATGAGTTTTACTTGTTTTGGGAAAGATCAAAGGTGATTACGTATGGAAATTGTTTATGAAGAAATACAATGTACCAGAGAAAAATGTATTAAGACGCTATGACGTTACACATAAACCATTACTACATTGGAAAAATATGTAAAACATTATAAAAAAGCTTCATAGAACATCTATGAAGCAATAAAAGCGGGTGATGGGAATCGAACCCACGTATCTAGCTTGGAAGGCTAGTGTTCTACCATTGAACTACACCCGCTTGACATAAATATATTATACGCATTATGAAATGAAAGTCAATAGTAAAATGAAAAATAATGCAAAAAAGTTATTATCTATGTTTATAGTAAAAAATAGCAATCTGAGTCCGGTCACGAAGCTCTAATTTTTCCAAAATAATACTGATGTAATTACGAATCGTGCCATCTGAAAGAAACAGTTCCCCAGCCATTTCTTTATTGGATTTTCCCTCTGCAATTAATTCAATGATACAAAATTCTTTATCTGTTATGCCATGACGCTGATAAATAGATATATCAGGAGATGGTGACAGCAGTGTGGGAAGTTTGGAAACGATTTCATTTCCATATACGTTCTGTCCTATAAAGACTGCTCGAAGGGCAGGGACAATGCTGTCAAAATCCTGCTTTAACATATAACCTTTGGCACCAATGTTTAATGCTTTGATAATATATTCATCATCTAAAAATGTTGTCAGGTACAAAATCCGGGCACTGGGGAATTTGCTTAGGATTTCCTCGCCAGCCTGTAAACCAGACATCTGCTCCATTCGGATATCCATAAGAAGTATATCAGGATTTAAGGACTCGTAAAGGGAAATTGCCTCAAGACCATTATAGCCAGTGCCAATAACTTTAAGGTCCGGCTGGCTGCTTAATATAATATTTAATGAGGAGCATACTAGTTTGTCATCGTCAACTAGAACGATTCGAATTTGGCTCATTATGAATTACCTCCGTTTTTTCTTTTGGGATTGCGACAAGTATTTTAAAACCGTTGTTTGCTATTATTTGAAAAGTACCGTTTAGGCCTTTTACTCTTTCGTGCATGTTATGTAATCCTAAGCCATCAGTGGAATCAATTGTCAGCTGGATTTTTCTGGCCAATGCTTTGGTTTTTTCTGTTACAGTACCATTGTCATCAATAATGAGACGGTAAAGGGCAGGTTCTTCAGCAAGAACAATAATCACGTTTTTAGCATCGGAATGTTTCATTATATTAGAGAGAGCTTCTTTTACAATGGCAATAAAACAGTATTTTACTTTTAACAAGGGTGTATTTACAATGTCATAATGGTACTGGGTTGTGCAGAACTGAAAATCATCTATTAAGTTCTTGACGGTACTGTATAAATCTATAGATTCGTCGTGCATGTTATGAATACTCGCACGGATGCTGTCCATTCCTTCTGACAGGGAAGTCTTTAAATTACTTAGTTCATCTTTAATGAAAGGATTCTGTTCTAAGGTAAGCAAAGCACCAATCTGAATAAGTGAGCGGGAAAGTACGTGTCCAATGTGGTCATGTATTTCCTTTGAAATCCTGTTTCGTTCGTTCAGTGTTGCGATGTTGATTTCATAATCCTGGTTTTCCAGTATGCTTCTGTTTTTTTCTTCTTCAATCAGCATAAGTTCCTGGCTAAGGTTTACAGACTGATTATGGAGTTCCTGGAGTTTCTGGTGTTTAAACGTTTTGTATTTCAGGTAAAAACTAAGAAGAAAGAACAGGATAAGATAAAGCATGTTCTGAGAACCTATTTTATCTTTGTTGTAATTTAATATGTAGATCTGGAAGATAAGGAAATAATAGTACTTTCCCGCAAAATAATCGTATACAAATATGGGGAGAAAGAAAGTGAGGGGAGGCAGTGGTATGCAAAGAAATGTAACAGTGAAAAAGGAAAAAATTTTAAGGGTCGGTTTTTCTGCATAGATAATCAGGGATGCAAAAAAAAGTGCGATTAAAATAGGAACTGCCACATAATTTCCTTTGTAGGTATTTAAATATAACATCATGGAACATATGTATAAGACAAATTTATCTATTATCTGCTTCACTTTTTCGTCCGCCTTTCTACCTTTTTTATGTTATTATGATAGAAAAATACGTGTAATTCAATAGTTTTTAAAAGAATGACTAAAAATATTTTCTTTTTTCCTAAATGTGTGTATAGTAATAGTGTATAGAAAGGGGAGCTGGTATGGTTATTTTAGGAAACAAAATAATGAAACGTTATGGAGAACATATGGTTATTGATCAGTTAAGCTTAGAAGTGAGAGAAGGGGAAATATATGGTTTGCTTGGTCCAGTAGGAGCAGGAAAAACGGTTTTGGTACAATGTCTTTTGTCGTTGATTTCTTTTGACAAAGGAACTGTAAAATTGTTTGATGAAAAGGTCTGCAAATTGACAAATACAATGAAGACAAGAATTGGAATCTGTTTTCAAGATAATGGGGTGTTTGAATCCCTTACTGTTTATGACAATATCTATTATTTTGCAAAATTATATTTAAAGGAGAAAGGGAAAAGCAGACAAGCTGTGGAAGCAGTTTTAGAAGCTTTGGATTTAAAAGAATTTAAGAAAATATATTACTATAAGTTAGATGAAAGCCGTCAAAAATTATGTAATTTTGCATGTGCTATTGTACATAATCCGGATTTGATATTTGTTGATGGAGGCGTGGCTAGCTGCGAACCCAAGATTAAATATAAAATATACCAAAAACTTAGGGAATTAAGAAAAGAGGGAAAAACTATTTTTCTGACTACTCACTTTATTGAAGAGGCAGAGGAAATCTGTGACAGGGTAGCCATTATGGACAGGGGGAGAATAATCGCCCATGGAACAAAGGAAGAACTGAAAAAGAGTATATCTTTGGGGGAAAGAAGCCAGTTTCATGTTTATCATATTACAGAAAAACAGATGGAACAGGTAAGGCTTATACCTGGAGTATATTATGTTGAATATGAAAATGAAATCATGACGGTTAAATCGAAGAGAGGAAGAAATAATCTGCTCCATATTTTGAAATTTTTTCACGATAACGAGATTGCAATTGGAGAGATTGTTTCCGAATTGCCAACATTGGATGATGTATTCTGGGAATTGACGGGAAAACAGATTATAGAAAATAGTGATTCTGAGAAACCGTTACGGAAAAAAATGAACTTATTTAAATAATAAGGAGGAGAACAAAGTGCTTTTCTTAGATAGAGATCTTCTTAGATACAGGCTAAAAAGCCTATTGGCTGATTATACCTGCTGTTTTTGGACTTTTATGTTTCCGTTTATTCTGGCAGTGGTATTCTGTATTATGATTCCAAAGACGCATTATCAGAATTTTCAGCCAATTCAGGTTGTTATTGTAAAGGAAGGAAAAAGGGAAAATATAGATATGTATCGTGTGCTTAGTTTAGAAAAAACAAGTTCAGGAGAGGCGTTGTTTCATGTCAGTTACTGTTCACAGGTAATGGCGAAAGAAAAACTTGATAAACATGAAATAGATGCCTATATAGAAAAATCCAAAGTAGTTTGTGCAAAGAATAATTCAAAGGGGATATGTGTAAAAGTTTATGTGGAGTGGTGTAAACAGACGAAACAGAATGCTGATTTGGATATGCAGATGAGATACATAAGTTCTGATTGTGTAGAGAGAACATTTGACAGAAATGAATCCTATTTTCTTACATTACTTGCTTTAGCGGCATTTACAGCTATTCATTGGGGAATACGGACAACCTATGATTTAGAGGGGAATTTATCCAGTCTTGCCGCTCATTTGCTGGTGATGCCAGTGTCTAAGCGCAGGCTTGGAAGATATAATTTTTATGCAGTGATGCTGATACAGTTTTTTCAGGGAATTGTGTTAGATGCTATGTTAATTTTAGGAAGAGGAATGAAAATTATTCCGGTTCTTCCGTATTTTTTCTTGATTCAAATGGTAACGAGCATGACTGGGTTCTGGGGTGGAAGAATTTTGTGCTGTATTTTGAAGGGAGATTTGCATGATAAGCAGAGAATTGCAGAAGGAATTTCGTTTTTGTCAGGATTTTTAAGTGGCATCATGTTTTATAAAATGCGTTATGCGATAGAAACTGCTGCACCATTTTTTAGCTGGATTAATCCAGTCAGCATTGCGTCAGATGCGCTATTTTACCTGTATTACGTAAAAGATAAAAGATATTATACAGAGGATTTGCTGGTTCTGTTTGGAATAGCTGTGATTTTAAATTTAATCGGACTTCATCTGACAAGGAGGGATTCCTATGAATGTCTGTAAATTGACATTAAAGCTTATTATGCAGAAAAGGAAAATTATCATGATAGGAAGTGCTGTTTTTTTAGTCCTTGTATTGCTGGTAGATAAAAACCTATATAAAGAGGAAGATAAGATACCTGTTCTTTTAATTAATAGTGATGAGGATACGCCACTTACCAAGCATTTTAAAACTTATATGGAGGAATATGTGAAATTTTGCAAAACGTCTATTTCTGACGAGAGCCAGCTGATGGAAGCTTTATTTTATGATGGAATAACGTGTGAGATACAGATACCGCCACAGTTTACTTCAAATTATATGAAGGGAAAGACAGGAGATATCGTAAGACTCCAGCTAAATGAAAATGAAGATTCGGTTCTTGTGGATTCTCTAATTAGCAGATATTTGCAATTACTTGGTCAAAGCAGCAGAGAAGGTGGAAATTTACAGGATAGGCTTGCCAAAGTTGATAGTGCTCTGAAACAGGATGTGCAGAGAGTCCTTGAAAAAAAGGAAAACACAGACAGGGAAAAATTTGTGGTATATGTAAATTATATGCTATATGCTATTTTGCTTATTATATTTGTCTGGACGGTGTTTGTATTAGATAATTTAAAAAAAGATGGAATACATAAACATAATCAGCTGATTGTAGATAATCCAGACTCTATTTACCGGAAGGCCATAGGGGTGTGTATCGTTATGGCAATGGGGCTGGCACTTGTTATGTTAGGAGTAGGCTGTCTGATTAAAAAGATTTCTTTTGACGAACCTGCATTTATTATGATTGTAATAAATGTAATAAACTTTGTTATTTTCTGTGTAGCATTGTCAGCTCTTATTGGACTGAGTTTAAAATCTATAAAATATATTGATGTTTTGGCACAAATGCTTGTATTAGGAGTCTCTTTTATAAGTGGAGTTTTTGTCAGGCAGGATATGCTGCCAGTACAGCTGCAGACATTTATGAAATACTGCCCTACATTTCTTTATGTGAAAGTTAATAACGAATGGAGCAAGTTAGAGGAGATTGATTTACATGCCATTCGAAGTTTTGTAGCAGATGAAGGGATGTGTCTTTGCATATCATTAACTTTTATTCTGATTGCATTAACAATTGGGGAAAAGAAAGTAAAAATGGATTTGTAACCTTGAAAGAATATATGTTCTGTGTTAATATAGAACATATATTCGAATGAGGTGTAATATGATTATTCAAAATGATTTGAGTTTAACAGATAAACTGGAGATTCTTTCAGATGCAGCCAAATACGATGTGGCCTGTACATCTAGTGGAGTGAACCGGAAAGGAAGGGCAGATAGCATAGGCAATACCGTTTCACGGGGAATATGCCACTGTTTTTCAGCAGATGGAAGATGTATTTCCTTATTAAAAATTCTATTTACCAATGAGTGTATCTTTGACTGCAAGTATTGTGTGAACCGTTCGAGCAGGGATGTGGTCAGAACTGGTTTTACTCCGGAAGAAATTGCAGAGCTGACGATAGAGTTTTATCGAAGGAATTATATTGAAGGGTTATTCTTAAGTTCTGGAATCATGAAAAGTCCAGACTATACGATGGAGCAGATCATACAAGCGATTTCCCTTTTGCGGAACCAGCATCATTTTAATGGATATATTCATGTGAAAGCCATACCAGGCGCAAGTGCACATTTAATTGAGGAACTTGGACACTTAGCAGATAGAATGAGTATTAATCTGGAGTTGCCTACAGCAGATGGACTGAGAGCTTTGGCACCGCATAAAAACAGAAAAAACATCTTAACTCCTATGCGGCAGATACAATTGGGGATTCATGACAACAAGTATCAGTACCATGATAGGAAGGCGCTTTCGGCAAAGACGGATTCTCTTTTGCTGGAAAGTTCATCTTTAAAAGAGGAAAAGCTTTATGAAACGGGTTTTTCATTAATGGGAACCTCCAAACAGAATACCCTGCCATCTAGGAAAAGAAGCATGAAATCCAAGTTTGTGCCAGCAGGCCAAAGCACACAGATGATAATTGGTGCTACCAAAGAGACGGATTATGAGATTTTAAATGTTGTGGATAGTTTGTACAAAAAATTTGAATTAAAGCGAGTATTCTACTCAGCATTTGTGAATACCACCTATGATTCCGATCTTCCGGTTTTACAGGACGGACCACCGCTTCTAAGAGAACACCGTCTATATCAGGCAGACTGGCTGTTACGATTCTATGGTTTTCAGGCTAGCGAACTGCTTACAAAAGAGAAACCTAATTTTAATATGCTGCTGGATCCAAAATGCAACTGGGCAATGAATCATTTAGAAGAGTTTCCCTTAGAAGTAAATCGTGCATCGTATTCTCAGCTGCTTCGGGTTCCAGGCATAGGAGTAAAGTCGGCCCAGAGAATCGTACAGGCAAGAAAGCATGCTGCCCTTGATTTTGCAGACCTGAAAAAGATAGGGGTAGTTTTAAAAAGAGCCTTGTATTTTATTACCTGTAAAGGAAAAATGATGTATCCAGTTAAGATAGAAGAAGATTATATACTGAGCCATATGCTGAATGTTTCGGAAAAACTTCCACCAGGCATTGGAGGAAGCGGGTTATATCAGCAGATTTCTTTGTTTGACAGCATGGATTTTCGAAAGGCAAATCAGAATATTGGGTAGGTTGAAGCTATGAAAGAAAAACACATATATATATGTGAGAATTCTACAACAGGTATATTTACTGGGATTTATGATGCATGGGCTTCAAAGTACGGGCATGAAAACAACCGCATTTTAGTAGAAGAGCCAGAGAATTATGAATTTTTTACGAAATTCATATATGTACAGCCGGATTTAGAGAAAGCCGAGAAAGTGAAACGGTCCATTATACAGAAAATATCCAAAGAAGCTTATATGACTGTATACAATGGAAGCATTTCAAAAGATAAGGAAAAGGCAGATGTTATTTACCGTTTTCTAATACTGGGATTTGCTATGGGAAAGGGTGTTCTGGAACATATAACTAATCCGATGGTAAGCAAGCTTCTTAAGATGGATTTGAATGTTAAAAATGAGTATTTTCATTATGAGGGATTTCTGCGGTTTGTGAAAATGGGAAACAACATTTTATTTGGCCGTTTTAGGCCTGAAAATGATATTGCATTTACGGTAGCAGAACATTTTGCAGACAGGCTGCAAGGGGAAAACTGGATTATATATGATGAAGGGCGAAAGAAGGCCGCAGTGCATCAGGCACATGGCCAGTGGTTTGCTGTAGAACAGTATGAACTTGATTTGGATAAAGATGGGAATCAGTTAGAAGAGGAGGATGAATTCCTTAGTTTGTGGAAATGTTTTGTAGACAGCATTGCAATTAAAGAGAGAACGAACAAAAAGCTGCAGTTAAATATGCTGCCGAACCGATATCGTGAGTTTATGCCAGAGACAGAATATAAAATAAATAAAAAATGAGAGATTTTGTATATTAATTTTTTTTCGAGACATACTAACCCCGTAAAATGAATTTATGCATTATAGGAGGCGTATTGTATGAGAAAAAAAATATGTTTAGCAGCTGCAGTATGTTGCTTAGGATTAATGTCTGTTACAGCATGTTCTAACAATAATAGTACAGATGATGGCACAAAGACAGAAGATAACAATGGAACAGGCACTACAGAGGATGGTGCAGCAACAGATTCTGATAACGATGGCGTAACAGATGCAGTAGATGATGCAGGTGATGCTATTGAAGATGCTGCTGATGATGTAGGAGATGCAGTAGATGATGCTGTAAATGATGTGACAGGTGATGGATCTGCAAACGGTAATGCTGCAGGAACTACAAATAATGCTGCTGGAACAACAGATGGAACGGCAGCAGATAATGCTACAGCAACGGAAACTCCAGCAAATAAATAATGGATCCATACTAGAAAAGCTGCCATAGAAAAGTGACAGCTTTTTTTATTTGATAGGTAAGGAAGATAGTCGCTAAAAGACAGCGACAGCTAAAAGACAGCGACAGCTAAAAAACAGCGACACCCATCTGGTGCGGCAAAGTCTGAGTTCCTTCGCGACTGGAATGGGTTTTGATTTTAAAGAAATCTCTTTACACTACATTTGACATCTACTGGCGATATCGTGAATAGACTTCCTGAACAGGGCGCTTTATCGCATTTCGTAAGGCAGATTTGGCAGCATTTACACGTTTTTGTTCACTTTCGTATAGGGACAGAAAGTCTTTTATGTTATCTAAAACATAATAATGACAATCGAAGCCAAGATGTTTGACTTCTTCCTTAGGTTTCATTCCTAAATTCATTGCTGTCCGAATAGAGGCTAAGTTATTTTTTGCAATAATAGCAAGGATTCGGTTTTCTTCTAAATGAGTTACTACAAAATGATAGATAGCTAAGATGGCTTCTGTTGCATATCCTTTCTGCTGGTATTCAGGGGAAATAAAATAAGCAAGTTCCAGATAAGTATGGCCATTATAATCGGTATTCTGTATTCCAGCCTGTCCTATTAACGTGCCATCTTTTTTAAATACTCCCCAAAGACCGTAATCAAAGAATTCGTATTGACAGGTTATATAATGCTTATGTTTCTTAAGTTCTTCTTCTAAAGAACTTAGTTTAGGAAGAAAACGGGTTATTGCTTCTTTCTGGCGAATAGCATAAAGCTTAGGAAAGTCGGCTAGGGAAAGTTCTTGTAAATAAAAACGTTTTGATGTGCATATGGTTAATGGAAGGTGATGGGCACGTTTCCACTGGTTTTCCAGATATTCACAAGTTAAAGCTTCTAATCTGTCATAATAGCATACAGGTTTCCACTGAGAATCAGAAAGAGTATTTTCCCACTTTTCGATATAAGGAATACGCTGCTTAATAGCAAACTGAATGCCTTGTGCGGTTTCTGCAACAATTAAAGTGGATTCTGGTGAAAATGCTGTTTCCGGCAAAGATTCCGGATTCCATAGTGATTGTATTTCAAGCATCTCTAAATTATTAAGGAGCTGACAGATAATATTATTTACCGTTTGTTCTGAAAAAAATAGAATCGTTTTTAGTTCCATGCTCATAAACCTTTCTACATTATTGTCAGATATATTATAACAAAAGAGAGCAGAAAAGAAAAACAGACATCTTATGGAAGGACGTCTGTTTTTGTGTTATTTCGGTTCAGTATTTTTTCATAAAGCAATCCTACTACAAACCAGATGGGTATATAATCAAAGCGAATCACACCATCAAAGTCGAATTTAGATTTGCTGTAATCCCAAGGACACGCTCCAAATTTTTTCAGAAGTTCTCCTGTTACCAATTCAGTGATAAGGATTAATAAAGAGTACACACCTCCTCGCAAAAGAGTGCATTGAGATTTGATTTTTTTACTGATTGGGTAAATAAAAGCGGCCATTCCATAGATAGGGAACATCCAAAGGGAGGTATGGCAGGTTAATTTCCGGTCAAAATTTTTACCAATTAGACTTCCAAGACCTGTCCAGAGACATTCCAAGCACCATCCTATGACACCGCAAAAGAGGAATTTAACAAACATTTTGTGTTTCATGAACATAGTATTTGTTCTGCATGGTTTTTCATACCTCTAAAGCAATACCTATTATATCCAGTGCAAACAGCTTTACATAGGTCAGCTAAGATTGTATAATACATGAAAAAAGTGGTGACGGAGGATGCACATGAAATTAATCGCTGCAGTAGATAGTAACTGGGGAATTGGTTTGAATAATCAGCTGCTTGTGAATATTCCATCAGATAAAAGATATTTTAAAGCATTGACAGAACATCAGGTAGTTGTTATGGGAAGAAAAACATATGAGAGTCTGCCAGGAAAAAGAGCTCTTGAAAACCGTGTAAATATTATTTTGACAAAAGCTATGGAGTTTCAGGCGAAAGGATTTCTGGCTGCCCATTCCTTAGAAGAACTGTTTGGAATGCTTAGGCAGTTTCAAGAAAAAGAAGTGTTTGTTATTGGGGGACAAACAGTATATGAACAGCTTCATCCATACTGTGAGGAAGCGTATATAACCAAAATAGAGTATGCATATCATGCAGATCGGTTCTGCCCAAATCTTGATCAGCAAAAAGGCTGGACTAGGATTGGCATATCAGAAGAAGAAACCTATTATGATTTAGAATATTATTTTTGTAAATATAAAAACCATAAATTCTTAAGGATATCATAAATTATGGCAAAAATACTTGAAAAAAATATGTATGGAGTTTATCATATAAAAAAATGACTAC
Source organism: [Clostridium] polysaccharolyticum (assembly GCF_900111595.1). GTDB lineage: Bacteria > Bacillota > Clostridia > Lachnospirales > Lachnospiraceae > Clostridium_AI > Clostridium_AI polysaccharolyticum. The sequence continues at coordinate 37,092 of NZ_FOHN01000017.1, forward strand.
TACATTTTAAGCGAAACTAGTGATAAACCCAATTGAAAAATGTTAGGTGACGTTAGCTTGGATGGATTAGCCGTGGGAAAAAGAGAAAGGATGATATCAATGTTAAATATCAGAATTGAAAAAACACAGAACCCAAAGCCAATTCCAGGAGAAGATAATCCATTAAAATTTGGTACTATTTTTACAGATCATATGTTTATTATGAACTATGAAACAGGCAAGGGTTGGCATGATCCTAGAATCGTAGAATATCAGCCAATAGTGCTGGAACCTTCAGCGATGGTATTCCATTATGGACAGGAAATGTTTGAAGGATTAAAAGCTTATCGTACAGACGAAGGAAATGTATTATTGTTCCGCCCAGATAAAAATGCAGAGAGAGCAATGAATACAAATCGCCGTATCTGTATCCCTGAAATTCCTGCAGAGGATTTTGTTCAGGCAGTAAAAGAGCTCGTAGCAGTAGACAACGCATGGATTCCTACAAGACCAGGGACATCCTTATACATCAGGCCATTTATAATTGCGACAGATCCTTTCTTAGGGGTTCGTCCATCCGACACATATCAGTTTATTGTTATTTGCAGCCCAGTAGGTGCATATTATCCAGAGGGATTAAATCCTGTTAAGATCTGGATTGAAGACGATTATGTCAGAGCTGTAAAAGGTGGAATTGGTGAAGCTAAAACAGGTGGTAACTATGTTGCTTCCCTAGCTGCACAGGTAAAAGCCCATGACGAAGGATATTCACAAGTGTTATGGCTTGATGGAGTAGAAAGAAAATATATTGAAGAAGTAGGAGCTATGAATATTTTCTTCAAGATTAACGGTACTGTGGTTACTCCTAAATTAAATGGAAGTATTTTGCCAGGTGTAACAAGAAATTCGGTAATTGAATTATGTAAACATTGGGGCTTGCCAGTAGAGGAAAGAAAAGTTTCCGTAGATGAATTAGTAGAAGCTGCAAAAACTGGTGCTTTAGAAGAGTGCTGGGGAAGTGGTACAGCAGCAGTAATTTCACCAGTAGGCCACTTAAGATTTGAAGATAATGTAATGCAGATCAAAGATGGCGGAATTGGTGAGGTAAGCCAGAAATTATATGATACAATCACAGGAATCCAGTTAGGAAAAGTCAAAGACGAATTTGGCTGGACTGTACAAGTAAAATAATTTAAACATAGAATAACAGGGCTGCCCAGATTGAGGCAGCCTTTGCTAAAGAGGAAGGTGTAACAATGGAAACAAGACAGATTCCAAAACCAGGTGAATTTTATAGACATTTTAAAATGAAATACTACCAGATTATTGCAGTAGCAACACATTCGGAGACAAGGGAACAAATGGTGGTATATCAGGCATTATATGAGGATTTTGGAATATACGTTCGTCCACTTGACATGTTCCTTTCCGAAACCGATCATGACAAATATCCAGATGTGGCACAAAAATACCGGTTTGAAAGGGTAAATAAGCCGTGTGCTGCAGCAGAATCCCTTGAACGTACGGAGCCAGAACATCCAGCAGCCAGTCAAGAGCCAGAACAGAAGGCATCAGCCCAAATGGATGACATAGAGGTGAAAGAAGAGAGAACAAGCAAGGAACGGGAACAAGTGATGGATCTTGAAGTGGAGAGATTTCTTGATGCAGACACATACAAGGCAAAGCTGGATATTCTGATGTCTCTAAGAAATGATATTACAGATAAGCAGCTTCATGATATGGCAGCCGTTTTGGATGTGATAATGGAAGACGGAACCGTTGACGATAAGTTCCTGAGTTTAGTGAACTGTCTTAGAACTATGGCTCGTTTTGAAGTGAATCGTTAAAGATTGATTGATAGTAAGAATGAAAATAAGAAAATACTGCATATAATGAATTTGATAGAAGGAGTACGAAGGTGACTTCATGTCAAAAAAATTAGTTGTTGCAGTATTTTTTGTTTTGGCATTATTCATTTGCTATCGAGTGGAACAGAAGGTTTATGAAACAAAGACTTATTCTTATTATAAGAAACTTGATGCACAAAACGGTGGAATTACAGAAGTTGGTTCAGAACAAGTCTTAGAAAAGGAAGCGGCCAGTGAAAATTTAATTGTAAATCAAAAGAAAAAAGTGGCTTATCTTACTTTTGATGATGGTCCATCAGAAATTACAAAAGATGTATTGAAAATTCTGGAAGAAAAAGGGGTAAATGCTACGTTTTTTCTTATTGGAAATCAGATTACAGAAGATACTATTCCAATCGTAAAACAGTCTATAAAAGATGGAAACTGTATCGGAATTCATACTTACTGCCATGAATGCAAAGTGATTTATCGTAGTACAGATGCGTATTTAGAGGACTTCAAAAAGGCTTATGACACCATCAAAGAAAAACTTCAAATTGAACCGAAGATTTTCCGTTTTCCATGGGGAAGTGCCAATAAGTTTCTGGCAGATATTGAAGAAGAGGTAATCCAAAAGCTTGAGTCGGAAGGTTTTGAATACTTTGACTGGAATGTCAGTGCCGAAGATTCTGTGGGAAGGCCATCGTCTTATACTATTATGAACAATATTCGAAGAGATTATAAAAAGTATAATAAACCAGTAATTCTAATGCATGATTCGTCCATTAATAAATTATCTGCACAGACACTGCCACAAGTAATAGAGGAATTAAAACAGGCTGGCTATACATTCGATACACTAGATCACATGGATACTCCGTATCAGTACCCAAGAGATTAGAAAAGAGATTAGAAAATAGAAGAAAAACTTACTTGTCCATATGTAGCAATTTTATTTTTATTTTCATATAGTATAGCAATAGACTTTTTTAGGAAAGAGGAATATATGAGCAGGAGAGTTGTTGTAAGATCGTCAGCTAGTGGAAAGAGAAATAATAGGTCTAGAAATCCCCAGACAGAAAATCAGCAATCAGGCAATCAGCCAATACAAAATCAAGTAATGGAGAGTTCGGAAACAGTTGTTGGGCAAAATGGGGCTAGACAGTCCAGTGTTGAGGAGCAGAAAACTTCGGAGAATGCAAAAGGAGGAAGCTTGAATGTTTCAGTAAAGCAAAGTGAAAATTCACAAACCAGCAGTTTACCCAGCAGTTCCAGTATAATTCAATCTGAGCCTAAGCGAATCGTCACGGGAAAAATGCGAGTGCAGGTAAGAGAAATGGAGAATTTCCAGCCAATTGATGATGCAAGTGTCACTATATATAAGAATGGAGAAGCCGAAACAGTGATTCGAGAGGTGAAAACCAATGAAAGCGGCCGAACTCCAGTTGTGGAACTGGCAGCAGCCAATGTGCCTGATTCTAATGCATTTTATAAAATTCGAGTGAGTGCCGAGGGATATCAAGATGCAGAATTAAGCCAGATTGTTATAGAACCAAATGAGATTGTTGCTGAAAATATTTATCTGAGTCCTGCATTATATAGTCAGGAAGAGGTTAAGGCAATGGAAACTGCTCCTCCAGTTACGGTAGGTGCTGTCCCAGTTTCGGATGATGCGATCAACGAAGCAATCAATAACAGCATAGTAAGTGATGATGAAATTAACAATAATGCAGCTGTCAGTAATGGTTCAGAAAATGTTTTGTTTCAAGAGCCAGACCTGCCATCTGGGATAGGCAGGCTTCGTGTGGATATAACAAGTATTTTGCGTGCAGCTCCTGTTATTGGGGTGACAGTCCGTGTGTATAACAGTGGGCAGACAGGGACACCTCTTCAAGAAGTCACAACCGATGTTATTGGCCGGACTCCTGTTATGGAACTGCCAGCTCCCAATATTGATTACAGTCTTGCTCCATCGGCAGAGCAGCCTTATGCAAATTATGATCTGTATATAGAGGTTCCTGGTTATGAAAGTGTAGAGATTAATAATATAGAGATTTTGCCAGATGTGCTGGCAATCCAGAATATCAGTCTGATACCATTAGAGGATGTGCAGGGAGAATCAGCAGAACTATTTGTGATTCCTCCACACACATTATATGGGGATTATCCTCCCAAAATTGCAGAAGCTGAGATAAAACCAGTTGGGCAGTCAGGAGAAATCGTGCTGTCAAAGGTAGTAATTCCAGAATATGTAGTGGTTCATGATGGACCGCCATCGGATCGTTCCGCAGCCAATTACTATGTAAAATACCGGGACTATGTAAAGAATGTTGCTTCAAGTGAAATATATGCTACATGGCCTGAGGCAACAATTATTGCCAATGTTTTGTGTATTCAGTCATTTGTATTGAATAGGGTGTATACGGAATGGTACCGTAACAAAGGGTATCAGTTTACCATTACCAATTCAACAGCATTTGACCAGAAATATATAGCTGGAAGAAATATATTTGATACGATTTCCGAAATTGTTGATCAGATATTTGCGAATTATATTTCAAGACCGAATATAGAACAGCCATTGTTTACGCAGTTTTGTGATGGAAGAAGAGTATCCTGCCCTAGATGGCTGTCCCAATGGGGCTCAAAAGCACTAGGAGATCAGGGCTATACAGCAATAGATATTCTTCGTAACTATTATGGAAATGATGTGTATATAGCAACAGCAGAGGAAGTATCTGGCGTACCTTCGTCATGGCCTGGGACAGAACTGGCCATTGGTTCTAGAGGAGATAAAGTACGTCAGATGCAAAGACAGCTTAATGTGATTTCACAAGGATATCCACTGATTCCTAAAATTGCACAGGATGGTATCTATGGACCAAAAACAGCAGAAGCTGTGCGCGTGTTCCAGCAGGTATTTAGTCTGCCACAAACTGGAGTAGTGGATTTTGCAACATGGTATAAAATCTCTGAAATTTATGTTGGAGTCAGCAGGATAGCGGAACTTAATTAATATAAGTATTGCATGGAAAGGTGGCTTGGCTGCCTTTCTGTGAGGAAAGAAAAGGGTGAATTATGTTAGGATATGCAAGAAGAACACTAGATAAGAAAGTACAGATGAAACCCAAACAAGAGGAAACTTCTAAAGACAATGAGGTGAAAAAAAACAGTGGGGGAAAAAGTACATTTGAATATCTGCAAATGAATCCGCCTGTTCAGTTGCAGAAAAAGAATAAGGGACAAGGCGGTAAAGTGATTAAAGTAGATCATACGGAGCTTAATGGAGATCAGATACAGAATTTGAAGAGGATGCTTATAAATGATTTAACAGCTAATACTCTATTAATTCGTATTGTACAAGTTATGTTAGGGAAAAATGAGGAAAAGAAGGGTGTTACAGAAGATGATGCGAAAGAAGCAATCATTGATCAGGCGGAGTGCGAATTTGCTGGTTTGACTGAAGGAAAATATTATTCCTACCACGCATTTGTGGACGAGGCTTGCTACAGGATAATAAATGCCAAAAAAGGGTCTGGTAAAAAGGGGGGGAATACACCAGGAGGAAGAGAGAATAGTGAAATATATTTGGACTTCAAGGAAAATATGCAAGCTGTATATGGTGACAAAACCTTGCATCATATACAGCCCCTTGAAGAGCGTAAGGAAAAGTATGACCCCGCAAACTCATCTGGGATGACTATAGGCGAATATGAATGGGCTAAAGATAATTTAGTTCTTGGACCTTTAAATACAGATAGAATTTACGATCCTGGAAGTTATTTAGATATAGAAGCAGAGGATATTAAAAAGGAGTTTACAAAGAAGCCTGAACATCAGATTCTTGACGTTAAGAAAACCGATAGTAATGCTTTAATTAGTGAAGAGACTAAGGAGCACCATATGAAGACAAAAATGTTACAGATGTTGTATGAAAAATGTATTGATCACTTTAGAAGTTCTAGTAAACAAGTATATAAAAGTACGAAAGAAAGGTTAAGTGCTATTATTAATTTGCTTCTCAAAGTAATTCCTCGAATTGAAGTGATAGAAACGGAGCATAAAGAGTGTTTAGATGATTTGAAGACATGCCAAAAAAATATAGTTGGTATTTCAAACACAGGAAAATATGACACACTTGGTGAGGCCTTAAAAAACTTGGCGAATGCGCTGCTGAATTATGGTAGAAAACTTGACTGGAAAGAAATGAAGGAAAAAGGTTTGGTTGAAGGTGATTATGTTGAGAATACTGCTTTTAGATTTGATGTTATTGATAAATATAAGTCAAGAGAAAGTAAATGATAAGAAAACAAATGCTATTAAAATACAGAATAAATATGTAAACTGTGAGAAGTAAGTATTTATTTACAATTTGATGTGAAGACCTCTGAAAATATGTTGTTAAGTAATGGTTCCTATGCAGGCTATGGAACAGGAACAGATGGTAAGGAACTTGTAATAGATGCCAATGGAGATACTGGAAAGTCTGCAATTGGGGCTGGTAAAAATGCATCAGGTGGCACAGTAAATAAATGGAATTATTCTAGATGGAGCGGACGGAAGTGGAAATGTTTATGGAAAGGTAACCATAACGGATAAAGTAGATACAAAAGGTGGCTTACTTACTGTGGAAAGTGGCGCAGTTCACTTTTACGACTGGAGACCAGCAGCCAGTGAGCCATTTCATTTTGAAGTTAAAAATTATAAGACATTAGTGGAAGGGCATTTTGTCGTAGTAACTGGACTGCTTGCTGATCAGGTGAAAAATCAGACAATCCTTGAAATATCCTAATTGGAAAAAAATACCATGCAAATTATGAAGAGTTCTTTGACTATGAGGATAATTACAGTAATTATATAGAGTCAAACATTGCTTGCATAAAGAAATAGCAAATTGCCGAGAAAAATAAGATTATCTTTTTGGTTATAAGTATCTGTCAAGAGCACTGTCTTGTTACTTGACTTGACAAAATGAAAAATGATAGCCATAATAGAACACAAATAAAATTTGAGGTGGTCCCGATGGAAAAAATGATTAGCCAGATAGAAACATTAAAAAAAGAAAAAGATGCTGTTATATTGGCACATTATTATGTAAATGATGAGGTACAGCAGATAGCTGATTATGTAGGAGATTCCTATTATCTGGCAAAGATAGCGAAAGAAGTATCACAAAGTGTAATATGTTTTTGTGGTGTTTCCTTTATGGGGGAAAGTGCAAAAATTCTAAATCCAGAGAAGACAGTTGTTATGCCAGACAAAGATGCAGACTGTCCCATGGCACATATGGTAGATATAGATCGAATCAAAGAGGTAAGAGAACAGTTTAAGGATGTAGCAGTAGTCTGCTATATTAATTCCCAGGCTGATATTAAGCAGTATGCAGATGTCTGTGTAACGTCATCTAATGCTCAGAAAGTTGTATCTGCATTACCGAATAAAAATATTTTCTTTATTCCAGACGAGAATCTGGGCCGTTATCTTGCAACACAGCTTCCAGAGAAGAACTTTATCTTCAATGATGGTTTCTGTCATGTACATAAAAGCATTTCCAAAGAAAATGTACTGGCAGCCAGACAAGCAAGACCAGATGCACTGGTACTTGCCCATCCAGAGTGTACCATGGAAGTACTGGCTCTTGCAGACTACATTGGAAGTACTTCTGGAATCATTGATTATGCAACTGCCAGCGATGCAAAAGAATTTATCATTTGTACAGAAATGGGTGTTTTCTTTGAATTAAATCAAAAGAATCCAGATAAAAAGTTTTATTCCGTCGGGCATAGGCAGTTTTGCCCGAATATGAAACGAATTACTTTGGAGAAGGTATTGAAATCCCTGCAGGAGTTAGAGCCTTCGGTTGAGATGGATCAGGAAGTAAGCAAGAAAGCAGAATACCCATTAAATCGTATGCTGGAATTAGCAAAATAGGAGGCTTAACCCAATGAAACCAGAAAGATACGATGTTGTGATTGTAGGTACAGGTGTAGCTGGCTTGTATGCCGGATTGTGTCTGCCAGAAAACCTGCGTGTACTAATGATAACCAAAGATGAGGTAGAAAATAGTGATTCTTATCTGGCTCAAGGTGGCATTAGCACCTTAAAAGCACCAGATGATTTTGACGATTATTTTGAAGATACGATGCGGGCTGGCCATTATGAAAATAATACAGATTCCGTCCGGATTATGATTGAATCTTCAAGACAGATTATAAATGAGCTGATACAATTTGGAGTAGAATTTGATAAAGAAGAGGATGGAACGCTTGCGTATACAAGAGAAGCCGCCCATTCTACTTTCCGTATTCTCCATCATGATGACTTAACAGGCAAAGAAATCATGATTAAGCTTATAGAAAATGTAAAGAAGCGTCAGAATATAGAAGTCCGCAAATTTACCACTATGATGGATCTTCTTGAAAAAGAAAATGTCTGCTATGGCATTGTGGCACGTGATCCAGAAGGAAAGATTTATTCTGTGCATGCCCAATCCGTCATTCTTGCAACAGGTGGAATTGGTGGCCTGTTCCAGAATTCAACCAATTTCCGCCATATAAGTGGCGACAGTTTTGGTATTGCCTTATCTCATGGCATTGAAATGGAAAATTTAAATTATATTCAGATTCACCCAACCACCTTGTATTCTAAACAGGAAGGCCGTAAGTTTCTAATATCAGAATCGGTACGAGGGGAAGGTGCAGTACTGCTTAACGAGGATCACCGCCGTTTTGTAAATGAACTTTTGCCAAGGGATACGGTTACGAATGAAATTAAGCTGGAAATGGAGCGTCAGGGAACAGATCATGTATATTTGACAATGCCTCATATGACTAGGGAACAGGTAGAAAAAAGATTTCCTAACATTTTCAAACGCTGTTTAGAAGAAGGATATGATTTATCCAAAGATTATGTTCCTGTAACACCAGCTCAGCATTATATAATGGGCGGAATCAAAACAACGGTTAATGGCGAAACTTCCATGAAGAATTTGTATGCTGTAGGGGAAACTGCATGTAACGGTGTTCATGGGGCTAATCGGCTTGCCAGCAACTCTTTATTAGAAAGTCTGGTATTTGCCAAACGTGCAGCCCATGTGATCAAAGAAACATTTGGCCAGATAACAGAAATTCAGGCTGAGGCTGATTTAAGCCAATACGAAGATTATAATAAATGGAAACAGAACAATAGACAATTAGTTATGGACGAAATCAAACGAAGGGATGAAAAGTTTTATGCTAAATGGTGTAACAATGAAGTTAAATGCAGATAAATATATACTATCTGCTTTGAAAGAGGATATTACAAGTGAAGATGTAACGACCAACGCAGTTATGCGAGAAGACAAAGCTGGTCGTGCAGATTTGATTGCCAAAGAAGATGGGATTATGTGTGGCTTGGAAGTCTTTTGCCGTGTATTTGAGCTGCTAGATGAAAAGGCTGTATTTGAAACAGAGTATAAAGACGGAGATTTTGTAAAAAAAGGGGATCTGATTGGTGTCGTAAAAGGAGATATCAAAGCCTTATTATCAGGGGAACGTACTGCTCTTAATTACCTTCAGAGAATGAGTGGAATAGCTACCTTTACCAGCCAGTTTGTGAAGGAATTGAAAGGGTATAAGACAAAGCTTTTGGATACGAGAAAGACAACTCCGAATATGAGAATTTTTGAAAAATATGCAGTAAAAGTTGGAGGTGGCTGCAATCATAGATATAATCTGTCGGATGGTATTTTATTAAAGGATAATCATATTGGGGCAGCAGGAAGCGTAACAAAAGCCATTGAGATGGCAAAGGAATATGCACCATTTGTCCGAAAAATTGAAGTAGAGGTAGAAACGCTGGATATGGTGGAGGAAGCCATTAAGGCTGGCGCTGATATTATTATGCTGGATAATATGGACAATGAAACAATGAAAGAGGCTGTAAGACGCATTGGAGACAAGGCAAAGACCGAATGTTCTGGGAATGTAACAAAAGAACGTTTGAAAGAGATTGCAGAGATTGGCTTGGATTTTGTTTCGGCTGGAGCACTTACACATTCAGCTCCAATACTGGATATTTCCCTTAAGAATTTGAGGGCGGAGTAAAATAGTTACGATATGTGACGTGATTACAAAAGGACACTTGATCTCTCAAGTGTCCTACGTTATAATTTAATTAGAAGCTTATCGGATGAAAGTTCCGATGAGTCCTCAGTAAATCGAATATTTTATTACAAATAAGCATCTGCTTTGGACGGTGGGATGCTTATTTCTTTTTCCTATCGTCTATGTAAGTCAAACCTGCGAAGATAACAAGTAAGAGTGTTAAAACTTCCAGTGTACTCATAGAGCATCACCCTCCTTTAGTACTAGAGGGCTCAATCAAAATATGCATCCTGCGTTCTAATTAGATCCAATCCTATTATATCATGAATTTAGAAAAACACAACAAACAGTTAAGAAAAGTATCTTTATTATCTTAATTATTACCCATGTCCCCAGATATACTATCTAAGGCCAAAATTCAAAAAATAAACTTTACCGACTTATTATTCATATCTCAAAAAAAATACTTGCCATATCTGGTGCTTTGTGATATCATTGTAACAATTTAGGGTACTTTAGCGGAAACCGAGAAAATGGGTGGCTAAAGGTACTTGGACGTTTATTTATTCAAAAAAAGGAGGAGTTTCCTTTCCCTTTTTTTTGTCCAAAATTACGAATATACATACATTTTGGTGAATAAATATACATTACAGATAAAATACAGATGCTCTAATGAAGTAGAAAGGATTGAGGTGCAGCATATGAAAGCTTTTCTTATACTCGAAGACGGGACAGTTTTTACAGGTAAAAGTGTAGGGGCTACTCATGATGTGATAAGTGAAATCGTCTTTAATACATCCATGACAGGATATCTGGAAGTATTAACAGATCCAAGCTATGCAGGACAGGCAGTTGTTATGACATACCCACTTATCGGTAACTATGGAGTTTGTTATGAAGATATGGAATCGGCAAAGGCATGGCCAGATGGTTATATCGTTAGAGAGATTGCAAGAAGACCAAGCAATTTCCGTTCAGAAGATTCTATTGAGGCATTTTTAAGAGCTCAGGACATTCCAGGAATATCAGGAGTGGATACTCGTGCGTTGACTAAAATTCTTAGGGAAAAAGGTACCATGAATGGCATGATTACCACAAACGAGAATTATGATTTAGAAACCGTATTAGAGCAGATAAAAACATATAAAGTAACTGGTGTTGTGGAAAAAGTTACAACAAAAGAAGTAAAAGTGTACAAACCAGGTGATTTAGGAACAGAAGCTGGTGAGATTCAGAAGAAAGTTGCCATGATGGACTTTGGATGCAAGAATAACATTATCCGTTCTTTAGTAAAACGTGGATGTGAAGTAACCGTTTATCCAGCAAATACAAAGGCAGAGACTATTTTAGCAGCAGATATGGATGGAATCATGCTGACGAACGGTCCTGGTGATCCATCTGAATGTGTAGGCATTATTGAAGAAATCAAGAAACTTTACCAATCCGATATACCAATCTTTGCAATTTGCTTAGGACATCAGTTAATGGCACTTGCGAATGGTGCAAAAACAGAAAAAATGAAATATGGTCATCGTGGTGCCAATCATCCAGTAAAAGATCTGGCAACTGGAAAAGTATACATCTCTTCCCAGAACCACGGTTATGTAGTGGTAGATGGAAGTATCGAGGAACGTATCGCAGAGACTTCCTTTCTTAATGTAAACGATGGTACAGTAGAAGGACTTCACTATTTGAATAAAAACATTTTTACGGTGCAGTTCCATCCAGAGGCGTGTGCCGGTCCAGTGGATTCTGATTTCTTATTTGATGAGTTTATCAACATGATGGAGGTGGCGAAACATGCCTAAGAGGAAAGACATTCAAAAAGTATTAGTAATTGGTTCCGGTCCTATTGTAATCGGACAGGCAGCAGAATTTGACTACGCAGGAACACAAGCTTGCCGTTCTTTGAAAGAAGAAGGCGTTGAGGTCGTTTTAATCAATTCAAATCCTGCTACTATTATGACAGATAAAGATATCGCAGATATGGTTTACATAGAACCATTAACCATAGAATTTGTACAGCAGGTAATCAAAAAAGAAAAACCAGACAGTATTTTGCCAACACTTGGTGGCCAGGCTGCTTTAAACTTGGCTATGGAACTTGAAGAATCTGGTTTCCTAAGAGAACAGAAGGTAAAGTTAATCGGTACAACTTCTCTTACTATTAAAAAAGCAGAAGACCGTCTGGAATTTAAAAATACCATGGAAAAAATCAACGAGCCAATCGCTCCAAGTATTGTGGTTACGACAGTAGAAGATGCCGTTGATTTTGCTAATGAAATTAATTATCCAGTGGTTATCCGTCCAGCGTATACACTAGGCGGAAGCGGTGGTGGTATTGCCCATTCTGAAGAAGAGTTAAGAGAAATCTGTGAAAATGGTTTACGTCTTAGCCGTGTAGGCCAGTGTTTAATTGAACGCTGTATCGCAGGATGGAAAGAAATTGAATACGAAGTCATGCGTGATAGTGCTGGTAACTGCATCACAGTATGTAACATGGAAAACTTAGACCCAGTTGGAGTTCATACAGGGGACAGTATCGTAGTTGCCCCATCACAGACATTAGCGGATAAAGAATACCAGATGTTAAGAAGTTCTGCTTTAAACATCATTTCCGAATTGAAAATCACAGGTGGATGTAACGTACAATTTGCCTTGCATCCAGATACATTTGAATATTGTGTAATCGAAGTAAATCCTCGTGTTAGCCGTTCTTCTGCATTAGCATCCAAAGCAACTGGCTATCCCATTGCGAAAGTAGCTGCGAAAATCGCATTAGGTTACACCTTGGATGAAATTAAAAATGCCATTACAGGAAAAACATATGCAAGCTTCGAGCCAGCACTGGATTATGTGGTAGTAAAAATTCCAAGGCTTCCATTTGATAAATTCATTCAGGCATCTAGAACGCTTACAACACAGATGAAAGCAACTGGAGAGGTTATGAGTATCTGTACTAACTTTGAAGGTGCTTTGATGAAAGCTATCCGTTCCCTGGAACAGCACGTAGACAGCTTGGATACAGGAGAATTTACAAGCCTGACAAAGGATCAGATTATGGAGCATTTACACAAAGTAGATGACAAACGTATCTATCTGCTTGCCGAAGGTATCCGCCGTGGCATTTCCTTTGAGCAGATGCATGAAATCACGAAGATTGATATGTGGTTCATTGACAAAATTGCAATCTTAGTAGAAATGGAACAACGTTTAAAATCAGAAGATTTAACGGTCGAGTTATTACAAGAAGCAAAACGTCTTGAATTTACCGATAAGTTAATTGCTGGATATACAGGCAAGAGCGAAGAAGAAGTAAAGGAGATACGTTATAGCCACAATATTACCAAAGCATTTAAAATGGTAGATACTTGTGCCGCTGAGTTTGCGGCATCCACTCCGTATTATTATGGATGTTTTGGAAGTGTCAATGAAGTAGAAGAAAAGAGGGAAAAGAAGAAAGTTCTTGTACTTGGTTCTGGTCCAATCCGTATCGGTCAGGGTATCGAGTTCGATTTCTGTTCCGTTCATAGTACATGGTCTTTACACAAGAGCGGTTTTGAAACCATCATTGTAAATAACAATCCAGAGACGGTAAGTACAGACTTTGATATTGCCGATAAATTGTATTTTGAACCATTAACGCCAGAAGATGTAGAAAATATCGTTCGTCTGGAAAAACCAGATGGTGCGGTGGTACAGTTTGGTGGACAGACTGCCATTAAATTAACAGAAGCCCTTTTGAAGATGGGGGTTACCATTCTTGGTACAAGTGCTGAAAATGTAGATGCAGCGGAAGATAGAGAATTATTCGATGAAATCTTAGAAGAATGCTGTATTCCAAGACCAGCAGGCCATACCGTATTTACAGCAGAAGAAGCTTTAAAAGCAGCCAACGAATTAGGGTATCCCGTATTAGTAAGACCTTCTTATGTATTAGGCGGTCAGGGCATGCAGATTGCGATTAACGATGAAGATGTTACTGCTTATATGAATATCATCAACCGTCAGGTGCAGGAACATCCCGTATTAGTAGATAAATATTTAGTTGGTAAGGAAGTCGAAGTCGATGCAGTATGCGACGGCGAAGACATTCTGATTCCTGGCATTATGGAGCATGTGGAAAGGGCTGGTATCCACTCTGGAGACAGTATTTCCGTATATCCAACACAGAATATCAGTGATAAGTCCATCCGTGTTATCGTGGATTACACAAAGAAACTAGCAAAATCCTTACATGTTATTGGCCTGATTAATATCCAGTTTATTGTATGTAATGAGGAAGTGTATGTAATCGAAGTAAACCCTCGTTCCTCAAGGACGGTTCCTTATATTAGTAAGGTTACGGGGATTCCAATCGTTGACCTTGCCTCAAAAGTGATTCTTGGTGCTAAAATTCGTGAGCTGGGTTACGAACCGGGTTTACAGCCTAAGTCTAACTATATTGCGATTAAGATGCCAGTATTCTCCTTTGAGAAGATTCGTGGTGCAGATATCAGCCTTGGACCTGAAATGAAATCCACGGGTGAGTGTCTTGGCATTGCAGAAGACTTTAACGCAGCACTTTATAAGGCCTTTGTTGGAGCTGGCATCCAGCTTCCAAAACATAAGAAAATGATTCTTACCGTTAAGGATTCGGATAAAATGGATGCGGTAGAAGTTGGCAGAAGATTCAAAGCACTTGGTTATGAAATTTTCGCTACCAAGAGTACAGCAAGAGTACTGAATCAGAATGGAGTTCTTGCAATTCCAATTAACAAGATTGAACAGGAAGCTCCGACACTTATGGATCTGCTATTAGAGCATCAGATTGATTTGGTTATCGATACACCAAGTAACGGACTTGAGAAGTCTAAGGACGGATTTTTGATTCGCCGTGTGTCCATTGAGACGGGAGTTACCTGTTTAACTTCCCTGGATACAGCCAATGCACTGCTTACTAGTTTAGAGTCTGAGAAGGAAAAGGCATTGGAAGTTATTGATATTGCGAAGATTAAATAGCAGAGAAAAAACTGATATGCTCCCTTCTAGGTAGATAAGTGAAATAATAAAAACTTGTTGCTGTCTAGAAGGGAGCATTTTTATGAAGAAAATTTCAGCTGCTGATAAGATATATTATTGCAAACTTTGATGAACGTGTTGAAATCGTTCAGTATTGTATCGCCCATAATCATAATTATAATGAAACAGCTGAAAAATATCAGGTATCCTATCAACAAGCACGTAACTACACTGTAAAGTACGAGACTGGTGGTGTCCAGGCATTAAACGATAATCGTGGAAAACGAAAAAATATCACGGAAATGAATTAGAAAGACTACGTGCTGAAGTTAAGATTCTTAAAGCCCAGAAAAGGCATGCTGAAATGGAGGCATCATTCATTAAGTATGCTAACAAAGGCTGCACACGACAGGCAGCCAATCTACAATATGTAGCAGAAAATATACTAAATCGTGAATTCCATGCAGAAGCTCCTAATCAGAAATGGCTTACAGAAACTATCTAATGGCAGCGTAGAAAAACTGCCATCAGATTTGCAACTGATGGCAGGAAATATTTTATTTTTTCAATTGTCTACTTGACGGGGAGCAGTTCATACTTAGTGCGACAGCCCCATTCACCTGCACTTATTTTTAGATAGTTCACCTGTCTACTTGACAGGTGGTCATGATTATAGAATTTAATAAGTAAGTGGCTTTATTTTATTAGTTTTAATGATGCTATTTTTTATAGTGAAGTTCTATAATTTGTAAGGAATATTGTTGGTGGGGCTTGACAGTCATGCAAATCTTGTGATAGGATGTCAATATACAAATAAACGATATTGAAGAAAAAATATATATAGTAAATGAAAGGTATGATTTATTTGACACTAGGTATAATTAATATAGGATTCATTTATTCATATTATTTAATTATGTACTAAAATCTATAAAAGTCCAGTGAATAAATGTTAATTGGTAATTGTTAAAATACCGCATTTGTTTTGGGGTTAGAAAAGGGCACACTTATCCCTGAAAATAATGCCGTATGTTTTATCTGGTGTCTATCAGGAACTGTCAGGCAATATAATTTTATGGTAACATCTCATGAAGGAAGAACACCTTCTTTTGTTACCTGATTTATAGAAACTTATTAACCAAGTAGTCTTGATTGACTACATCATTATTATGCTAGGAGGTAATTTTATGGCAGAGTTTTTTACAGGAGCTTTTCCTTGGATTGGGATGGGATTAGCAGTGGCAGTGGCAGTTGTGTATTTCGATGCAAGAACAAAAAAAGCTGAGAAGGAAGAAAGACAATAAAAAAGCTAGAAGTCTTTAAGGCATAAGGTACTAGTATGCATGAAAACTTTTCGAGAATTGATTCATTTACTGTGTTTGTGTAACTGTTATACGGATATAGTATTGAATAGAAAGCTTAGAGAGGAGGAAATCATATGGAAAACTTATATTTTGAAGAACTTGAATCAGTAGAAAGCTTAGATGCAAAAGATGTTGGAACAGTATTTGGAGTGGGCTTTTTAGTGGGAGTAGTTGCATATGTTGGTTATGCAGCATTAACCTGATGTGGTATTTGATTTTATGCGAAAGAAGGTGAAAGGTATGCAGGAAACATTATATTTTGAAGAATTAGAAAGCGAAGAATGTTTAGCAGAATGGTGGCAATATGCATTAGCTGGAGTAGGAGGAGCTGCTTGTGGAGTAGTTGCATATGTTGCTATTGCGGCTGCTACTTGATGTTACTATATGGATTTATATATGACTACATAGACCTTGGTTTTTCAAAATACACGTAACTTGTTAGGACTTGAAAAATTGAGGGAATGCGTTATTTTGAAAGGAGCAGATTGTAATGAAGGAATTATTTTTTGAAGAGTTAGAAAATGTTGAATCATTAGGCGATGTTAGTGATTTCTTCTCAGGTGCACAGCCTTGGATTGGAATGGGATTAACTGCGGCAGTTGCAATCGCATTTACTTGATTTATTTAATCAAAGCCTTTTGAGTCAGACAATGAGAGTGGAATAAAAAGACTGGTTTAATTGATACATTCAACATTTCCTTATGTTTATATAACAAAAGGAAATGTTGAAGTTTGTTTAATGAGGGATGATTACAGTGAAGAAGTATTTCCAAATATTTGAACGAATTAGCAATACATATCCCGACAAAATATTTGAGTGCCCACTTTACTATAAAAAAGCTGCTGATTTGTACGATGCAATTGCTGTGAATTATAATGATTATCCGATGTTTTTGAGACAAGCCATGCTTACTAATGGTCCAATATTAGAGCTGTGTTGTGGAAGTGGACGTTTGACATTGCCTTTATTAAAAACAGGATTTAAGATTACGGCGGTGGATTTATCTGAGGATATGTTAGGCAATATGAAAAGGACAATTGAAAGTAAGAAAAAATATGCAAGGTTAAAGGATAACTTAACAATTGTAAACGAAGACATGCTTAATTTAAATTTGAATGAAAAATATAATCTGATTATGATTGGAGCAACAAGCATTCGGTTAATGGAAAAGGATTTTGCAGAGTTTTTTAATGATATGTATGAATTATTGAATGAGGGCGGAGTATTTCTCTTTAATTTTGAGAATATACCAGTATGTACAGATCAGGAAGAAAAACTTGAGCCATTAAGTATGGGAGACTTGCAAGATGATACAGATAACATGAATCTTATCGCAATGCAGAGACTGATTCGCTATACAGAAAAGAGAGCTTTTGTCAATTTTATTAGTATGTCAACAGATCCAGAGAAAAAGGTACTTCTCAGTTATACAGATTATAGGATTTTTGGAATTGAAGATATCAAAAAAGCAGCAAAAGAGAGTTTGTTTGGAGAGTGTGAAATAATTAAGGAATCTACATATGAAACGGATGAATATTTTTGCAGACTCATTAAAAAGAACTAATGGAATGTGGGGGATTACAAGTGAAAAGAAATGTTTGTTTTGTAGAATTAGAAAGAAATGAGTTCGGATTAATTAATGCTGTGCAATCGCTTGAAACAGCATATTTAAGAGATTACTTAATGAAGTGTGATATGAAATCATCGGTTTATATAGAGGATTCTGTTCCGTCCGTTAATGATATGGCTGAGGATATCTTATCATTATCAGACGACATTATTATATTTGTTGTGCATAAAGAATGTGAAGCATTAGCTACAGTTGCAGTTAATTATCTTTTAGATATTGAAGATGTAGAAGTATGTGTAATAAGTGACAGCCAGCAATTAGGATTTGATGATGATGTAGTTGTCATTTATGAAGATGTTGAAGAGAAGCTAGTGAGTATGTATGGTGATGAGGGTAAAGCAAATGAAGTGTCCGTGCAGGAGCTGTCCCCATATGAAGATGGCATACTACTGACTAGAGATTATATGAAATATGGAATCTGGCTTGGTTCTGGCAAATCAGGTTTCAGAAATATTGATGTTGTAAAGAGAGAGATTAATGAGGTAGTTCAGTTACATAGCAGCACTTCTAATGAACAGAAGAAGACAATCCCTATGAAGGGATGTTTTATTTGTGACATTGATTACTTTAAAGAATTAATATTGCATTTGGAAAATGCAGATATATCAGGTATTGTTTTAAAAATTCCAGTTGGGCAAAACGTTCTAAGCTGTATTGCGGATTCTTCATTGCAGCTGAATCAAGTATCTTTGGACATACAGCTGGAATACGAAATGAGTTCTGATGAATTGAAAATTTTATCTGAACTTATCGAATCAAATAAGGTATGTGCTATAAAAATTCCTGCTGATTGGCTAACTAGTCAGACACCTTTAATAGAACTGCTGTTAAAAGCACATACAACAGGACTTGTCGAAATAAAACCTTATGGTGAAGTGGACAGTAGTAAGATTTCTGAAGAAATAAAACAGGCTGTTTTAATTAACACCATGAGAGTCTACTATACATTCTATAATGGATATCTGAAAAGCAGGACTGGACTATATGCAGGCGTTAAGGTCGATGGATATGTGCATCACCTTGAAGTAAGTAATAAGGATAGTCTTTCTAATGCACAATTACTGAATGAGGCATTGTCGATCAATTCTTCAATTTACCTGCGCAATGAAAAGAATAATATTACAACCCCATTATGGTATTTTGATGAGAATGGCATTGCATACGTAGAAGACGAGGGTTACAACGAATACATTACATATATGAAAGAAGAAAGTATTAATCCTAGTAATGCTATTATTTGTTGTGACAACAGAATTTATGTTAATAACTATGCATACGTAGCTGATGCTGACTTTAGAACATATTCTTATAAAGAAGCTAAGCAAAAAATTAAAGAAATAAGGGAAGGATATATTCAAAATAATAAGATCACCTATCTAATTCGAATAGATGATCAAGAAGATTTTGAAATTTTTCTTGAAGATGCAAAATATTATTGTGAACATCATACATTTGGAAATTTACCATTAATATATGCATTTATGGAAAATAGTTGCCGATTTGTAACACAAAACAGATGTTGTGTTGAAAAACTGCCAAGACTGAAACTAGATAACAATGAAGGAATTCACTATTGTGATTTAAATATTAAGGATTCTGGCAAAGAAGGTACTTCTTTATTTGAAATAAGTCACGACTGTCTGGTGAAGAAGGAAAACGGTATGCAGTCAAAAGGCTGTTATAATTGTCCATCTTCGGGCTGGTGTGCAAAATGTATGGAACTTCCGTATTTTGTAAGCGATCAGTATTGCGATATTATTAAAAAGAAAGCATATATTTTAGATTATGTAACGTCATCCTATATATATAGCGGATTGCATGAAAGGAATCCAAAGTTTTCTGACTTGTTACCAGATGAAATAGTAGTTTCAAATGAATTTATGTTCAATTTAATTCCTTCTGCAATAGAATCCAAAGTTGCGCCATATTTCCCTAAATTTACTACATTATTTATCTGCAGAGATTCCTACTTGCTATGGACTCCTGTTTCAACAAAATATTATAATGTAAGTAAGCAGTTTGCAATTGTTATTGAACTTCTACTAAAACGTGTGGAAGCAGATAGTGTACCAGAATTACTAGCAGATATATTGAATCTTAGTAAGGATGAAAGTTATGAAATGACCAAGAAAATATTTGCAACGCTAAAGAAAGTTGGTGTTTTGTACAGAGATATTCCATTTGAAACAAAATAACGTCAAATGGTGTGACAGAAGGAGTATATCATTTTATGATTACAATTGAATGGTTAATATGATATTAAATGAAGAATCTAGAAGGCACTATTAAGAGTAATCTGGATTCTTCATTTAAAATATACAGAGAGGAACAGAAATTATGTCGTTTAATTTAGTTGTTCGTATCAATCAGCAGTTCGATGAAGAAAGCAAAGATAGTTTAATCGTATCTGCTGAGGATTGCTATATCAAGGATAGTAATGGGAAAGAATATATTGATTTGTGTGGTGGAATTTGGAATACACCATTTGGGTATTCAAATGAATATATTAACCAGAAAATAATAGAACAGACAACCAAGATTCCCTTTTGTAATTTGATTTCAAATGTTGCAGAAGTTCAATATACTTACGCAGAAAGTCTTTGCAAAATGCTTGGTACATCAGCTGTGTTGTATACGTGTTCTGGTTCAGAGAGTTTAGAGGCAGCGGTAAAAACGTGTCGTCAGTATCAGCATTTAAAGAAGAAAAATAGAGCAACAATTGCAGCATTAAATTTGTCTTATCATGGGACTTCTTATGGTGCAATGAGTATTAGTGGACTAGATAGGGAAATTAATAAAGAGTATTACCCTTTATTACCAAATATCACTTGGATGGAGGTTCCAAAAGATTATAAGGATGCTCATGCCTGGATTCAGATGTTTGAAAAAAAATTTGAAGAAAGTGTAGAGGAGTTATCTGGTGTAGTCGTGGAACCTGTTTTAGGTTCAGGAGGTATTGTAGCAATTCCATATGAAGCATTAAAACGTTTGGAAGAATTGTGTAGAAAGAACGATGTTCTTTTTGTGCTGGATGAAGTAACAACTGGTTTTGGAAGGACAGGTGTACCATTTGTTTTCCAAAGTTATGGCTTGCAACCTGACTTGATATGTTTGTCGAAAGGAATTACTAATGGATATATGCCATTAGGTGTTGTAGCGTTTTCAGAACATGTGTGTCAGACATTTGCTGACTCAAAGGCAACATTAGAGCATTTTTCATCGCAAGGTGGAAATCTGCTGTCGATTGCAGCAGCATCGGCAGTTCTGGATCTTATGGAAAAATATGATTCCTTCCAGGTAAAAGAAAAGGGTGAACAATTTTGCAAAGAGATTCTCGAAGCTGCAGGCGATAATTTTAATTGTGAAATTAGAGGCTTCGGGTTAATGTGTGCTATTTCATTTCCTATAGAAGTGACACCAATACGACTTCTGGAAATCGTAGGAAAATTGAAAAAGAGAGGAATTATTGTTTATTATTTCTGTAATGATGGGTATAATTTAGGACTTAGCTTTTTTCCACCATTTACGTGCTCGTTTGCGGAATTAAGCAAATGTGTAAAGAAAATTGTAGGAGTTCTTAAAAAGTGCCCAGAATTATGGAAAAAAATTGGCTAAGGAGGTGAAAGATTGGAGATTAACTTCTTAAGCATAGTGTATGAAGGAATGAAAGATAATGTGCAAAAGACGTATTTAATTCAGAACACTATAAGCAAACGGTTTGTACGTTTGGGAATGAATGAAACGTATTATCTTTTGAAAAAATTAAATGCGGAGAATCGTAGTCAGGAATTGTCGATGGATGAACCACAGGAATTAGCAGATAATTTAAAACAGATTCTTGATCAGAAATTTGAACAGTGGGGATTTTTAGATGAAAACGTGAAAGTGGAAATGGAAGAGCATGTTGACAAAATGAAAAAAATACATTTACTTAATTTTAATGTAGAGAAAGTTCTAAAATATGTTTATCCAGTCTACTCAAAAGTATTCACAAAACCATTTTTAATTTTATTTCTAACGTTACTATTGGGAACTGCTTCGTATGTTACATATCAGCTAGCGATGGTAGTACCAATTCAGCCTCAGGATACTGAAACTGCAATCAATATAGCTTTTTCATTTAGAGATATTATATGTATGCTTTTATTTTTAGCAGTTAATACAATATTACATGAATTTGCACATGCGGTAACATGTATAAAGCATGGTGGTAAAGTATCATCCATGGGGCTTATGTTATTTTATTTCGTTCCTTGTTTTTATTGTGATGTATCTAGCGTATATAGCTTTAGAAAACGAAAGCAGAGAGCATTAGTTGCTTCAGCAGGAATTTTAGTTAATATTTTCTTGGGAAATTTTGTTTTAGTGATAGCTCTGGTTTTGGCACACTTTGGAGTTATGAATTTAACATTACTGTATATGTCTGTTTCCATAATTTCGATTGCATTTTATAATTTGATTCCTTTTGTTAAATTAGATGGTTATTGGTTATTGCAGGCTTTAACAGGCGTTGATAACCTTATGGATAAGTCCGTAGTATTAGCTTATCTTTCAGTCTTTAAGAGGAGCAGCCTTCAATTGTTACATATGAAAAGAATTAAGAGAGTAATGCTTTCTATATATGGAGTTATTTCAATGATATTTCATCCAGCATTTTGGGCGTTCTCACTCTTATCACTGGTAAAAGTGTTACACTTAAAGGGACAGATAAACATTATCGTATGCGGTATTATTGGAGTAATTATACTATTAGATTTTATGAAAACATTTAAGTATTATAGGAAAATATTAAAAAATGATATTAATCGGTATATCTTAACAATGTAAAGATATAAAAGAAGAACAGAAAGTTAGACAGGCTAGCATTAATAGGAGGTTATTTTGAAGAAAGTAGATGTAAGAAATATTGTAAAATCCTTTAATGGAAAATGTGTTGTGAATCATGTAAATCTTTCTTTTTCAAGTGGGAAGATGACAGCACTTTGTGGAAAAAATGGTTCAGGAAAAACAACTACTATAAGGTGCATACTTGGTATATTAGAAAAAGATGATGGAGAAATTATCGTCGATGGAAAGGAAAGCACTATTGATAAAAAGCGTATTGGTTATATTCCAGAAGAGAGGGGAATGTTTGTAAAAGAAAAGGTTGAAACACAGTTGCGTTTTTTTGCTCAATTAAAAGGAATGGAAAAGGAAAAGATTGATCCAGCAATGAATTACTGGTTGAAACGATTTCATATCGAAGAGTACAAATATAAAAGGCTTGAAAGTATGTCAAAAGGAAATCAGCAAAAAGTTCAATTGATTTCAGCATTGATACATGATCCTGAAATAATAATATTGGACGAGCCATTTAGTGGTCTAGATCCAATCAACATGGATTTGTTTATTGATGTAATGAGAGAATTAAAAGCAGCTAATAAATGCATATTGATATCAAGTCATCAGCTTACGTTACTGGAGGGAATATGTGAAGATATTTGTATCATAGAAAAAGGGCAGTGCATGTATGAAGGTTCTATTTTAGAATTAATTAAAACGCATAGTAAAGATTATATGTATATAAAGACGAAAGATAAGGCATCATTGAATGATTACGAGGAAATCTCGCCAAATCATTTTAGAAAAATGTTAAATTCCTCAAGCGAATTTAATTCTGAAATAGAAAAAATAGCACAAAAAAATTTAGAAATTGATTCAATAGGCAGAGGAAAAACGTCATTGCAAGAAATTTTCGTATCTCTTGTGAATAGTGTTGAAGAAAAATAGATTAGGAGAAAGGAACGAGAACTATTATGAAAGATTTTTTACATGTTTTTTCTTTTTATCTGAACAAGCAGTTACGAAATAAAGTTTTTGTATTTGTAACACTCTTTATGTGTATTGCTTCGTCAGTTTCAATGATTGTTGTACCTAAATTGCTCTCAAGTGATGAGAAAAGAGATATTTACGTGGTAAATCAATGCAGTCAGTTAAATGATGTTTTTGAAAATGATGACTTCAGACAGTTCTGCTCAGAAAGCATGAATTTGGATTTTTCAATGCTCGACTCAACGAAGACATCTAAAGAAATAGAGAAAACTGCCAAGGATAAGGAACTTGATATGATTTATTTCTCTGGTGATTCAGATATCGAAATGAAAATTATTGGTGATGTCTCAGTAAGTGATATTAATACTATGCATAACATATTAAACCAGATGTTTCAGATGAAATCCATGGAGGCATTAGGGATTGATAAGGATACTTTGCAGAAAAGTATTCCGAATATTACAATTACATATGCAGATACAGAAGAAAATGACAGTAAGTTTCTTGTAATTATTATACTATCTCTTGTTATTGTATCGTTTATTATTATGTATTCAACCTCGGCTACAAATGAGGTAGCTTATTTAAAAACCAATAGAGTTATGGAGATGCTGTTAACGTCAACAAAAGGAATTCCGCTTTATCTAGGTATTAATCTAGCATATGCGGTTGTGCCGTTTATTCAAGTTAGCTTGATTTCTCTATGTGTTCTGTTGGTAAAACATTTCGCATATTCAAACAAAGCTTCAGATATCAGTATTGATTTTAGTATTCTGACATCAGAACATATTGTTGCATTTATAGCTTTATTATTACTGGGATATTTTGTTTATTCTTTGATCAACACTGCTTTGGTTTCAATGGTAAATAAATCAGAAGATATTATTGGTATTTCTGTGCCAATTTCCTTTATTGGTATTATTCAATATTTTGTTGGAATAATGGCGGTAACAGAAAATACTATGCTGATTAAGGTATTTTCATATATTCCATTTACATCGCCAACAGTAATGTTTATTAGGTATGCAGTTGGATTTGTAAGTGTTTATGAAGTTTTGGCTGCAATAGCTATATTGTTAGTTACTATTTACTTATTGCTCCGCTGGGGTGCGAATGTTTTTACAAAAGGAATTACATATTATTCTTTTACAGGAAACATAAGACAAACAATAAAAAAGTTTAAAGAAAATAGGTAGCAAAAATGAATATAAATTTTGAAGGAAAAACAGTTTTAATATCAGGAGCAGCTGGTAGTTTGGGTTCACAGCTAGTTCATGATTATTGTTCTTCAGGTGTTGGCACATTGATACTTTTGGATCTTGATGAGAAAGAAGAAGAGTTAATAAATCTAAAAAAACAATATGGAAGTCAGGCTAAGGTCTTTACATACTGTATTGATTTAACCTCTGTTGAACAGATTATGCAGGTGGTCAAGCAAATAGAAAAGGATGAACTGTCAGTTGATATTTTAATAAACAATGCTGGAATTAATATATTGAGTAAAGTAGTTGAGACATCCGAGTTAATATGGGATAAGATAATTGATTTAAATTTAAAGGGTAGCTTTTTCTTGACAAAAGCAATTGGAGAATCTTCGCTGGTGGAAAATAAAGGAAATGTTATTTTTGTGTCATCACAGCATGGCGTGGTAGGAAATCAGATGCGTGCTGCTTACTGTTCCAGTAAATCAGCATTAGTCGGACTTGTTCATGCACTTACAGCTGAGTGGTCAACGTATGGTGTACGTGTAAATTCAATTGCGCCAACATTTATACTAAATAATAAGAATGAAGAATTTTTATTAGGACCAAGAGAAAAGAGAAATTACTTAAATAAAATACCACTGCATCGATATGCAGTACCAGAGGACGTATCCAATGCCATACTATTTTTAACAAGTGATAAAGCTTCTATGATTACAGGACACAATCTATTGGTGGATGGAGGGTACACGAGTATATAACAGAAAGAGGGAATGGAAGAATGTCAAATAAGATTCTTTTTATTGTGAAATCAAGTAGTGATAATGATGTTCAGGCAGCTAATAACTATATGCCACCATTAGGTCTGTTATCAATTGCTAACATGTTAAGGTTTCATGGATATGATGCTCAAGTAGTAGATTTTAGTGAGCGTATCTATGATATTAATGAAATTGTTTCTATTATTGAAGAAAATAATCCGTTATATATTGCATTTTCAGTATATACAGAAAATGTAGGAAATGTATTTAAGATGTGTCGTTATCTAAAAAGAAAATTTCCGAGCATTCCAATTGTGTTAGGGGGACCACATCCAACTTTAGATATAGAGTATTGTAAGAGAAAAAGATATGTGGACTTTATACTGATTGGGGATGGGGAACACAATGCTCTTGAACTTGCAGATTCTCTTAGAACGAATCAAAAAATTATTTCATTTTCTGATATAAAGGGACTTGTTTATAAAGATGAGAATGAGGAATACTGCCAGAAATCAGATAGGCAGTTTGTAACTAATCTCGATTTATTGCCAATTATTAATCGTGATTATATCAAAAAATGTTTTAATACTACTTTGCCAACCGTTTATTCAAGCAGAGGGTGTCCGGGAAGATGTATATACTGTGCTGCACCTGCTATGTCAGGAAATAAATATAGAATTCGTAATATTGATCATGTTTTTCTGGAATCTTTGTATGTGACAGAGACATGCAGTGATTATTACCAGATTTTTTATTGTGATGATACATTTACAGTATTTCGAAATCGGCTGGAGAGATTTATTGAATTGTGTAATCAGCCAGGAATCCAATTGATATGGAGGTGTGAGTCAAGAGTTGATGCTCTTTATCGGTATAGTGATTTGCTGGAAGGGTTAAAGAGTGCAGGATGTCGTAGAATTCAATTTGGAATAGAAAGTGGTAACCAACAGGTATTAAATGATATACGAAAAGGCTTAATTTTAGAGCAAGCATATGAATTAATTGATAAAACGGTGAATACTGGAATACCAGTTGTTACTAGTTTTATGTTTGGACATTATTGCGACACAGAAGAAACAATGAACGATACGCTTCATATGATGGAATATCTTAAGGAAAAGTATGGAAGTAAAGTTGAAATAGCATATGGATTAAATACTCCATTTCCAGGAACGTATCAGTATAATCACATTAGTGAATTAGGTATGGAACTACTCATAAAAGATTTTGTGGAACTTGACATGTATAGTGCCGTAGTTGAAACAGAGAATTTCGATCAGAAGATGTTGCGGGAATTTAATGAACGTGCTATGAAAATATATAATATAGGAGGCTAATATGGAGTCAGTATTAATTGTTTGTTTAAGTGGAGTTATGTATGCAGGGCAGTTGCTAGAAGAACTTGACTGGGAGAAACAATGGATTGGCATTAAGCCTAGCAATTCATCAGATGTATTAATGTATTTTAAAAAAGATAGAATTAAAAAAGTGTATTTACTAAACGGTGAAAAAAAGGTACTGATTGAGTCGGACTTAACAGAAAAAAATACGCAGGATCTTTCTTTTCCGCAAGAAAATATTCGCTTAATTCGAGTAAAGGGTGGAGTGTCATTTAGGGGTGAAAGCATTTTATCCTTAGAAGGGCTTGCTCAGTTAGAAAATGCAATCTCCTTGGAAGATGGTACGTTGATATCACCTAGCTTAGAGAGGGAAACGCTGATATACATACCAGACAAAGAAGTGGAAGAGGTATTCTGTGAATGAAAGTAATATATTTTTCTATGCCGTATGCAGGACATATTAATCCTAATATACCGCTATTTCAAGAATTGGTAAAAAAGAAGGTAGACATATATATATTTGGTGATGAAGGTTATCTATCAAAAATACTTGGTAATGAAGGGATAACTTATATTCAGCTACCAGAATATGTTTTAGAGTATTCTAAAATACAAAGCACAGATTTTAAAAGCGAAGAAGATTGTGCGGAAAAGTATTTTTCTATGATTTATAAGGAAGACATTCTAAAGGAGAAAGCATTTCAGGAAACCTCTCTGCAAATCCGTTTTTATAATGAGTACCTGTCAATAGTCAAGAACATAAGTCCCGACTGTATTATGTATGATTCGTATGCATTTTATATGAAGAAGATTATTGAGGATGAAAAAGTAAAGTATATCGATATTAATTGTGCCATGACTGTGCTGGAGGATTATTATAAAAGTGACAGCTGGAAAGAGTATCTTACAGATATTGTACTAACGGAAGTAGCAAATGCACCTTCTGTTGAACAGATTTGTTTGAGTATACGACATATGCAGAGATTTAAACGAAGACTTGAGTTAAACGAAAAGTCGAAAGAAGTAAAAATAAACTATTATTGTTACAATTCTGATTTGCTTCAATATAAAGAAGGGGCTTCTGATAAATACCCTCATTATATGGGATATCATTTAGAGGTTCCTAAGGCTATTGATAAGGACCATAGTATTTTTGTTTCACGAGGTACAATGAGTGATTCATATGGGATGCTAATGCTTAAGAAAACATTAGAATGTGTTGATGGAATCAATTATAAGTGTCAAGTTAGTGTTGGGAATAATCAGAACCTGTTAGAGCAGTTACAGCAGAAAAAATTTAGTGATAATATTCATTTGAATTTATATGTAAATCAAATCGAATGCTTATCAAAGGCTGATATTTTCATTACGCATGGAGGAATTTCAGGTGTAAGGGAAGCGTTATTTTGCGGTACACCTATGATTTTATGTCCAACAAACTATTTGGACTTTTTGCTTGCAAAACAACTTGAACAAAGTGGAGCAGGAATTTTGATAAAAGGTCAGTCTTTTAATAGAGATGGAATTACACAAGCGATTGACTTTATGAATAAGAATATTGAAAAATATCGTAAAGGAACCGACAGACTAGCAGAGCAATTAACAGAGACCTGGAATAGAAGTGGTATACAAAATGTTATTGACTTTATACAAGTGTAAAGGATAGAGGGGATAAATGTTAGCAGTAATTTTAGAAGCAGGTAAAGGGACTAGACTACAATCTGTCAATGTATGCAGCAGTAAATGTCTGCTTCCTATTAACGGCATCTCAATGCTGGGAAAGAAAATTAAACAGTTAGCCCAATCAGAATATATAGATAAAATTATTATTGTAATAAGAAAAGAACAAACAGAAATACCACAACTAATGGGAAAACAATGTATGAATGTGCCAATTAGTTTTGCATTTCAAGAAGAAGGTAAAAATGGAATAGTCAATGCACAGATATATGATTTTTCTTGGAATGCAAGGATATGTAAATGTAAGTGGTTTGTACTATGGCAATAAAACCAGTGATTTCGTAGCGGATAATAAGATATTTGTGTAAAGAAAAGTTTGGCTGCATAGAAGGAAGGTGAAGGACTATCGAAGATATATCAAAAGAAGAGGGAGAAATCCGAAATCCTTATGAAACAATAATTTACCGGATATTGGACTCGACACATAAGTATAAAGATATTAAAATAGTAAATTTGACAGATATGGATGGAAAAATAGTAATTTGTGTCTGTTTGGAAAAGCTGGATGGAAAAGAACAAACTGTTGAAAAGATAAGAGACCTCATTAGTAAAGAAGTGCCAGAGTATTATATGCCACAAAGAATCTTTTTTTTGGATCATGACGAAATGATGGAGGTTCGGGACTCAGAGAATCTAAGTTACCTAATTTATAGGCGATGTTCGATAAGCAGCATATATAAGGAACCAAGGAATAAATATGAATTTGTGCTGTGTACAATATTTTGTAATATATTAAAAGTCAGTAAAGTTGGTATTGATGATAATTTCTTTGATTTAGGAGGAAATTTTAGTATGGCCGCTTTGCTGGTAGAAGAAGTCAGGAATGCATTTCGGACAGATGTTCCAGTTTCGTTTATATTGAGGACGGATTTGACAGTGGCTCAATTGGCTAATCAGTTGTATGTTTATCGTATGCTGAAATATGATTCTAAAAAAATTGAACGGACCATAGGCGAAATAATATACTAGGGGGGAGAAAAGTGAAGATACTTCTATTTCAGACACTAGACTATTTATATAGTATTGGAGGAGCACATAGGGCGAATAGAATGTTACTAGAGCAACTGGCAGAGAGTGGGCAAGAATGTGAAGCAATTGTTCCATCTTATGAATGTGAAAAGAACTATCATGCATTTTTGGAAAAAAAAGGTATCAGTAATCATATGCTTCAAGAGACGGAAAGAGAGTATCTGTTTTGTGTCCAGAAAGTGGATGTCCATGTTACAAAAGGAAAATTTAATTTGTATACGGTGTTTTTCTATGAAGTGGAGCGGTTTCAGCCAGATATAATTTTAGTCTCAGAAGACCATAGTGGACTTTTGCTAGAGGCAGCTATGGAAACCTTCTGCCGTGTAGTATATATTTCCCATACAAAAGATACATTGCCATTTGGCGATTTTTTTGATAATCAAAGAATGACACAATTATTAGAAAAGGTCAATGGAATCATTACGGTTAGCAAGTATGTGAAGAACTATATTTCAAAATGGACAAATCTTGAAGCAAAAGTATTATATTTTCCTTCTTACGGAGAGGAACCTTTTCCACTATTAGGATATTATGGTAATTCCTATATTACAATAATTAATCCATCTGGCGTGAAAGGAATAGATATCTTTCTTCAAGTTGCAAAAAAACTTCCAGAGTTATCATTTGCGGCTGTTCCAACTTGGTCTACAAGCAAAGAAGAATTGGAAGAATTGAAAAAGGTTCCCAATATAGATATCTTGGAAGCAGATGATAATGTAAATGTAATTTATGAAAAAACAAGAATACTGCTTGTACCTTCTTTATGGGGGGAATCTTTCGGACAGGTTGTCGTGGAAGCAATGTTAAGAGGAATACCAGTTATTGCAAGTCAAATTGGAGGACTTACTGAAGCAATACAGGGGTGTGATTATACAATACCAGTAGAACCAATAAGAGATTACAAAAAAGATATAAATAATATTAGTTTTCCTGAACCAATTGTTCCTAAGCAGGATGTTAGATTGTGGATTCAGGCAATACGAGAATTAGAAGATTCAGAAAGATATCAGGAGTTATCAAAATTATCACGAGAAAAAGCACTAGAATTTGTTAGAGTAAATGGAATTACAAAGTTTATAGATTATTTTCAAACAATAATAGCTCAACAGATGATAGAAGATGCAACGGAAAATTTGAGAGAAAAAGTAAATGAAAAGCAAGATGAAATAGAGGGATTGAGTAACATGCCACCTGAAAGGATGGATGAACTGTTAAAAAATCTGAAACGGAATGAGAGGAGAGAACGCAGAAATGGGCGAGGTCCAAAGGAAGGAAATGATTAACCTGTTTCGGAATATGTAAAGATAAAAATGTGAATCAACATAATACATGGCTTATTTTTACAACTTATTATTGTGAGATACTGGATTTGTTCAAAAGGAGAGATAATATTTGGATTACAAGGTTGCAGAATTTGATAAAGCAAAACCCAGTTGGAACACCCATCACTTTATGGTATTATAATGACATATTATTTTAGCAATACCATATCCAATAAAGGAAGATAAAATAGATGAAAAAATTAGTAATAGGCATAGTGGCCCATGTGGATGCTGGCAAGACCACGCTATCCGAAAGCATTTTATACCAGACGGGCAGCATTCGCAAATTAGGACGTGTAGATACCAAAGATGCATTTTTAGATACCAATGAATTAGAACGGGCAAGGGGAATTACGATATTCTCAAAGCAAGCCATTGTAAAATACGGCGATATGGAATTGACTTTGCTGGATACCCCAGGCCATGTGGATTTTTCAGCGGAGATGGAAAGAACCCTGCAGGTTCTCGATTATGCAATTCTTGTAGTAAGTGGAGCAGATGGCGTACAAGGCCACACTTTAACTTTGTGGACATTACTTAGAAAATATAAAGTGCCAGCTTTTATTTTTGTCAATAAAATGGATCAGAAGGGAACGAGCAGACAAAATAGTTTAATTGAGCTAAAGAAAAAGTTAGATGAGAACTGCATTGATTTTGGAGAAGAAGGAACGGAAAACTTTTATGAAGAAATCGCAGTGTGTGATGAAAAACTGCTAAGCGAGTATATGGAGCAGGGAAGCATTGGAAAAGAAAGTATAAAAGAATATATTGCAAAACGTAAAATTTTCCCTTGTTTCTTTGGTTCTGCTTTAAAACTAACTGGAGTAGAGGAATTTTTAACAGGATTTGATGATTACACACAAGAACCAGTATATCAGGAAGCATTTGGTGCTAGAGTATTTAAGATTACCAGGGATGAACAAGGAAACCGTTTAACCCATATGAAAATTACAGGAGGCAGTTTAAAGGCTAAAATGCTTCTTACTAATAAAACCGCTAAGACAGAGGAACAGGATGTGTGGGAAGAAAAGGTAAACCAGATCCGTATGTATTCGGGTGAAAAGTTTGAGGCTGTGCCAGAAGCACTGGCAGGCTGTGTATGTGCTGTGACAGGACTTACCAAAACGAAACCAGGAGAAGGCTTTGGAATAGAAAGTGGTACTTGGAATCCAGTGTTAGAGCCTGTTCTGGGATATCAATTAATTCTTCCAGATGGTTGTGATCCCGCTATGATGCTGCCAAAACTGAGGCAGTTAGAGGAGGAAGTACCAGAACTTCATATTGTATGGGATGAATTTTTACAGGAAATCCGAGTACAGATTATGGGTGAAGTACAGACGGAGATTTTACAGACTATCATTAAGCAGCGTTTCCATGTGGACGTAGGATTTGGCACAGGTAAGATTCTGTATAAAGAAACCATTGCAGATGTTGTAGAAGGAGTGGGGCATTTTGAACCATTAAGACATTATGCGGAAGTGCATTTGCTATTAGAACCTTTGGAACGAGGAAGTGGAATGCAGTTTGAGGCCAAGTGCAGTGAGGACATTTTAGACCGTAACTGGCAGCGTCTTGTGATGACTCATTTGATGGAAAAGGAACACAAGGGAGTGCTAACAGGCTCTCCCATTACGGACATGAAGATTACGCTTGTAACGGGACGTGCCCATCAGAAGCATACGGAAGGTGGAGATTTCAGGCAGGCGACTTACCGTGCTGTTCGTCAGGGGCTAAAGCAGGCACAGTCTGTGTTATTAGAGCCTTATTACGAGTTTGAACTGGAAGTGCCACAGCAGATGGTAGGACGTGCCATGACCGACATTGATAAGATGTATGGAAAATGTGAAATTACCAAGTCAGAAGGCGATATGACAACATTAGATGGGGAAGCTCCAGTGGCAACTATGTGGGAATATCCCAAAGAAGTAATTGCCTATACCAAAGGACAAGGCAAGCTTACCTGTTCCTTAAAAGGATATGGAAAATGTCATAACGAACAGGAAGTAATCGAACAGATTGGATACGATTCGGAAAGTGATTTTGTGAATCCGACAGGTTCTGTATTCTGTGCCCACGGTTCTGGATTTATGGTAGAGTGGGATCAGGTAAAAGAATACATGCATCTGGAAAGTGTTTTAGACGGTGGCAATGGAACTTTAATAGAGTCAGAAATACGCCCTGTGGTATCCCAATACAAAGAAGAACAATGGATTGATACGGAAGAGATCGATTCCATACTTTCCAAGACATTTCATGCTAATAAAAAGCAGGAAACAAGGAATCCATTTAAAAAGAAAAAACGAGAAGAATATCAAGGACCAGTAACGAGATCTTGGAAACCTTCTGTAAAGAAAGAGGAGTATCTGCTGGTAGATGGATATAATATTATATTTGCATGGGAAGAACTTAGTGAGCTGGCTAAGCAGACCGTTGATGGGGCCAGAAATAAGCTTATGGATATCTTATGCAATTACCAAGGCATGAAAAAGGCCAATGTAATTCTGGTATTCGATGCATATCGGGTAGAAAATCATCAGACAGAGATTATGGATTACCATAATATTCATGTAGTGTATACGAAAGAGGCAGAGACAGCGGACCAGTACATTGAGAAATTTGCTCATGAAAATGCTTCAAAATACAAAATTACAGTTGCTACTTCTGATGGGTTAGAGCAGATTATTATCAGGGGAAAAGGGTGTCAGCTGTTATCGGCGAGAGAGTTAAAAGAAGAAGTAGAGATGCTGGAAGAAAAGCTCCGAAAAGATTATATGATGCCTAAGATGGAAGGAAAAATGAAGCTATCCGATACACTTAGTGAAGAAGCATTAAAAGAGATTGCGAAGTTCCATAAAGAATAATGCAAGAAATCGCATATAGCAGGGAGACTGTTTGCATATAGCAGGCAGTCTCCTTTTTGCATGTGCGCCTTGCGGCGCACGTTTCTAATGGGTGAAAGTCCCTAATCCGCCCTAGTAGTGGGAAGGATACAGCCAATGACAAGGGTGTCCATCGTGAGGTGGAATCTGAAGGAAGTCGGATGGCAAATCTCTGGTCTGACGAACAGAAATCACATCAGGCTACGGTTAAGGATAAGGTTGCACGACAAACCAAAGTCCAATAACTACTCGGAATTAACTGTGGTAAATGTGGCATATAAATGCTAACATAAATAAGTACAGAAAATCTAATATAAATATGTACAAAAACTGATTATAATAGATTCCTGATAGGAGGCACTATTATAATCATTCAAACTAATATAACCACTGATTTAACTATATATTCCTTAAATGATTTAACTAAATTAAAACCTTTTCTGGAGGATTCAACATTGAAAATTAATAAGAGCCAAATTGCTCGTGAACTGAACATCGATAGACGAACGGTTGACAAATACCTGCATGGATTTGAAAAATCTCATACAAGAAAGAAAAAATCTGTTATAGATGACTT
>NZ_FOHN01000005.1 GCF_900111595.1 [Clostridium] polysaccharolyticum
CCAGAGGCACAGAAGAATGGGATACCACCTATAAAGTAAGAGTGAATGTTGAAAAGTCCATCAATCATTTCAAAGACAGCTTTTGTGTTGCTGGCCGCAAAACACAGAATGAAAAAACAGTACACGCTGACCTTCTTCTTGCTGGAATTACCCAGCTCGTTACTGTTTTAGTTGCAGATAAGCTTCACAAACACGAATACATACGGAGCCTAAAGCCTTTGATTGCATAAGGATTTCATTCATATTTTTTATGACGGGTAAAGCAGCCGTCTTTTTGTTGTATCAATTTATAACTGTAAATTGATATTTTTAGTTTTACTGATATTTAATCTTGCTACAGACAAGATTTTAAGGTAGTTTCGCAATTACCTAATTTTTTCAGTTAGTTAATTGCGAAATTCTTCACCCCCGCATTTTTACATTGCTTCCCCACCAGATAATCGAATGCTAAATGCACCCAAACTTCTTGCCTCGTCAATCAATTCAAACACCTATTCCAAAATACCTTTTATCTAGATAGCAATGTTTACAATTCCAATTGCATTGATTAATTAACTCTATCGTAATCGACTCAAGAGCTCTTTTTTCATCATAGATTTTTCAATATTCATATTTTCCACATCTTATCCCTACCATCCTCTCATAATATTTTTTTACACCACCTGTCCAGTGACAGGAAACCGTTTTATGTCCAACTTAATTCTGCGCCCAGGAGTATGCTTGAATAGTCTTCTTTTTTAAAACCTGCTTTGCACCACTGACACGGCAAGGGCATGACACGCAAAGCCATCCAAGCTTATGTCACCCAAGCAGAATTAAGACGATTTCTGGCATCCAGAATACCATTTTCCAAATTTTTGGAATCATGTTTTCTTTGGGCAAGAGCACTCCATTTTCGCACGATAGTTCTATCCTTTTATTAATTGTATGCATATTTGTTGCAATATTCATTCACATTCTCCCTTACACACGATCTATTCCAAACCTTATCCGTTTTCCTATGCTTTTCTTCCGTTCTCTGCTTATTCCACTCTATCCGTTCCTTCATAGACAGTTTACTGTAACTTTTGTCATTATCTTAAACAATATCCTGAATTCGATTCTTATTTTGGAAAAAGCAGACCATCTAACACGGACCAAGAAGCTATACGATATGAGACAAATATGGGGAAACAGGCTCAGTTAGACTGGAAAGAATCAATTCCTTTTATCTTATCTTCAGGAGAAAAAATTGATAGGACATACTTTTTTTTTATTTCTTGATGATACATTTGAAGCTTTTGCTGGTGTTCCAAATGAGATTGTTACAGATAACATGAAAACAGTCATGGATGAAGCCAGAACAGAGTATTTTGCAGATAAGATAAACATAAATTCAGACTATCCTTCACGGAAGGATTATTAAAACTAAGTAATTATGAAGTTGATTTTAAAGAACAGAATGCCTCACGGTCAATGATAAAGGCTACAGCATTTCCTTTTGCAAAAGAACTTAAGGATTATGGCTTTGCTTTTCAACCAATTGTAAATAAACAGGAAATGAGAGAACTTGCAAGTCTGGGTTTTCTTGAAAAGAACGAAAACATCGTATTTCTAGGACCAAGCAGAGTCGGAAAGCCCCATCTGGGAACTGCCATAGGTATTGCAGCTGCAAAAAAGAGGGTGAGCACGTATTTTATAATGTGCCTAGAAAAAAGAAGTGCCGTTTAGCAATTTTTCAAATTGCTAAAACGACACTCCCTTTTTTATGTATTGAAGATCAATTCCTAAGCTTTTTTTCTCTTTGATACAACATCAAAAATAACAGCTGCCAAAAGAACAAGTCCTTTTACTACTTTCTGATAGTTCGCATCAACACTCATAATAGTCATGCCAAGATTAATGACACCCATTAACAATGC
Organism: [Clostridium] polysaccharolyticum; assembly: GCF_900111595.1. Lineage (GTDB taxonomy): Bacteria > Bacillota > Clostridia > Lachnospirales > Lachnospiraceae > Clostridium_AI > Clostridium_AI polysaccharolyticum. The sequence continues at coordinate 1,902 of NZ_FOHN01000005.1, forward strand.
TCCGATAATCACTCCTGGAATCGTTCCTGTTCCACCATAAGCGGATGCTCCACCAATGAAGCATGCACCGATAGCATCCATTTCGTAGTTTACACCATAGGTTGGCTGTGCTGATTTCATACGTGCAATCGTAAGCATGCCTGCTAAAGCAGAAATCAGTCCCATATTTGTATAAGCTAAGAAATACACCTTGTTGGTATTGATACCAGATAATTTAGATGCTTTTTCATTTCCTCCTATTGCATAAAAATAACGTCCAGTAGTTGTTTTAGAAGTTATGTACCCATAAATCATAATAATAATGGCAACCCAGATTAAGGATGTTGGAATCCCTTTATGTTTAGAAAGCTTATAGAAAAACCAGATTGCAACCGCACAGATAATAGCCAGTTTCGCAATTAAAGCAGGAAGTGCTTCTGTTGCATATCCTTTTCTTGCTTTATCCTGCCTGCTATGAATCTGTAAAATTACAAAGATAACACATGCAAGTATACCTGCCGCCATACAGGTAATGTTCATATCTTTTCCACCGAAAAAGTCACGAATATAACAGTCTGCTCCACCACCAAATACTTTTACATAGGTTTCGGATTTTAAAGAAACTGTCATGCCATCTAATACTACATTAGACAATCCACGGAAAACAAGCATGCCAGCTAACGTAACGATAAATGGCGGTATGCGGACATAGGCAATCCAGAAACCTTGCCATGCTCCAATCAAAAGACCGATAATCAGCATCATAATGGATGCTGCCCATATGTTCCAGCCCTTATTAGACATTAAAGTAGCACCTACTGCTCCTACGAAACATACAACAGAACCAACAGAAAGATCGATATTTCCTCCTGTTAAAATACACAACAACATGCCACATGCCAAAACAAATACATACGCATTCTGTGCAATTAAGTTGTTAATATTATGTGGCAGCAGAATCTTGCCACCTGTTTTAAATGAGAAAAATACAAGAACCAGCAGCAACGCAATGATCATTGTATATTTCTTTAAGATATCCAATGATTTCTCTTTACTCATAATCTATTCCCCTTTGCAAATTTATTATTTGTCTGCTTTCAAAATAATAGACATAACATCTTCCTGAGTGGCTCCCTTAGCAGATAATTCACCAGCTATTCTTCCTTCATTCATAACATAAATCCTGTCACTCATGCCTAATATTTCTGGCAGTTCCGATGAAATGATAATAACAGATTTCCCAAGTTTTACCAAATCATTTATGATACAATAGATTTCATACTTGGCACCAACATCAATTCCCCTCGTAGGTTCATCTAGAATCAGAATTTCTGGATCTGCAAACATCCATTTTGCAAGAAGGACTTTCTGCTGGTTTCCACCACTAAGATTTCCCACATTCTGTTCCACACTAGGACATTTTGTTCTTAACTTCTGACGATACTCGTCTGCAACAGAATATTCTTTATCTTTATCAATTACACCGTGCTTCGAAATACTAGCTAAATTTGCAAGTGTCGTATTGATTTTTATAGAATCGGACAAGATCAATCCATTGTCCTTTCTGTCTTCCGTTACATAGGCAAGTTTATGCTCAATCGCTTCACGTACTGTATGTAAATTTACCTGTCTTCCATAAAGAGAAAGGCTTCCTGAAATACTGGTACCATAACTCTTTCCGAAAATACTCATAGCAAGTTCTGTACGTCCAGCTCCCATTAATCCATAAAATCCAACTACTTCTCCTTTTTTCACATGGAATGAAACATCTTTTACTACTTGCTGTTCCGTATAAATTGGATGATGTACCACCCAGTTTTTTACTTCCATACATACATCACCAAGTTTGCTTTCAGGTCTCTTTGGAAACCTGTCTGCTAACTCACGTCCAACCATTCCTTTAATGATACGGTCTTCTGAAATCTGCTCATTTTTAGAAACTAAAGTTTCAATGGTTGCACCATCTCGAATAATGGTAATTTTATCTGCAACGTATGTTACCTCATTTAACTTATGGGAAATGATAATAATAGTCATTCCCTCTTTTTTAAACTGCAAAAGAAGATCCAGCAACGCTTTTGAATCCGATTCATTTAAGGATGAAGTCGGCTCATCTAGAATCAGCAGTTTTGCATGTTTTGCAAGTGCTTTTGCTATCTCAACAAGCTGCTGTTTTCCGACTCCAATATCTTTAATCAATGTTCTTGGAGACTCCGTAAGTCCTACTATTTTTAAATATTCTTCTGCCTTTCCATAAGTTTCCGTCCAGTCAATCGCAAACTTCCGTCCACGTTCATTTCCTAAAAATAAATTTTCACCAATTGTCATATAAGGAATCAGTGCCAGTTCCTGATGAATAATTACAATTCCTTCTTTTTCACTGTCCTTGATTTTCCCAAACTTACAAAGTTCCCCCTGGTAACGAATTTCCCCTTCGTAAGTTCCATACGGATACACTCCACTTAATACGTTCATTAACGTGGATTTTCCTGCTCCATTTTCTCCAACTAAAGCATGGATTTCTCCCTCTTCCACTTCCAGATTCACATCATCTAGTGCCTTTACTCCAGGAAATGTCTTGGTGATATGTTTCATTTCTAAAAGCATTTTAGCCAAAAAAATACCTCCATTTCCAATAGATAGCAGGTGGAAAAAACCACCTGCTATCTGTTTTACTATCTGTTTTTACTGTAAATCACTTTCTTTATAATAACCGGAATCAATTAATAACTTTTTATAATTATTTAAATCTGCATAAACTGGATCACATAAGTAAGTAGAAATTACGCCTGTTCCATTGTTGTATGTTTTTGTATCATTTACAGGTGCTTCTCCACCACTCATTACAGCCTTTACCATTTCTACTGTTTTCTTAGCTAATTCACGAGTATCTTTAAAGATAGACATGGACTGTTTTCCAGCAATCATGTTCTTTACATTGGCAATATCACAATCCTGGCCTGTAATAATTGGCCAGTCACCTGTATAGTTTGCTTCTAAGGCATTTGTTACGCCAAGAGCTGTTGAATCGTTGGAACAAAGAACAACATCTAATTTTTTCCCATCTGCATAGAAAGAAGAAAGAATGTTTTCCATTCTGGCTTGTGCCGTTTCAGTTGCCCAGTTAGGTGTTGCAACTTCTGCAAATTCTTTCTGGCCAGACTGAATCGTTAATTTTCCTTCTTCAATATATGGTTTTAATACATCCATTGCACCATTGTAGAAGAACTGTGCATTGTTATCGCCTGGATCTCCAGTAACAACTTCTAAGTTAAATGGACCTTCTGCATTTTTTAAATCTAGGGAATCTTCTATGTACTGGCCTTGTACAGTACCAACTTTATAGTTATCAAATGTTGCATAATAAGATACCGCATCTGAATTCATAATCAGACGGTCATATGCAATTACTGGAATATCAGCTTCTTTTGCCTGCTCTAAAACAGTTCCTAAAGAATCTCCATCAATTGATGCTATAACCAAAAGATTACAGCCATTTGAGATCATGGTCTCGATCTGTGATACCTGAGTTGCAATGTCGTTACTAGCATATTGTAAATCTACTTCATAACCCGCTGCTTCTAACTCTGATTTCATGTTCGCACCATCCTGGTTCCATCTTTGCAAGTCCTTAGTAGGCATTGCTACACCAACTAAATTGCCATCAGCTGCACTTTTTGCAGCTTCTTCTGTTGCTTTTGGTGAGGATGTATCATCTGAACTATCTGTACATCCAGTCAACATACTAAGTGCTAAAGATAAACCTAATACAACTCCTAAAAATTTTTTTCTCATAAAGAGACCTCCCTTATTATATTTTCTTTATGTAAGCATATTCATTATGCTCTTACAGTATCATACAAATTTAAATTTGTTTTGTCAACTATCTGGGAATTACCCAAAAAACAAAAAATTGTTATTTTTTATAAAGAATAAAAAAACCCTACGCTATCAGACTTTTCCCTTTTGGTCTCAAAAGCATAGGGCATGGGTATATTAAAAATAAGATTACCAGTAATTAAGCTTTTTTCTTCTTCTGTATCGCAATGATACTTTGCAGAACGATAAACAAGCACAATAAGGCACTTAAAGCAATTCGAACCCACCAGCTTGATAAGGTTCCCTGTGTCGTAATCAGACTGGAAATAGTTCCTTTAATCAATACACCGAACAGGGTACCAATAGGATTTCCTACACCGCCTGACAGTAAAGTTCCTCCAATAACGGCTGATGAAATGGCATCCATTTCAAGCCCCTTTGCCTGTTCTACGAAACCTGCACAGCTGTTTAAACAGAATAAGAAACCACCTAAACCAGCAAGAAAGCCATCAAGTACATAAGCCGCAAACTTTGTCCGTTTTACATTTAACCCCATCATTAAAGCACTTTGTTCACTGCCACCAATTGCATAAAGCTTCCTGCCGAATTTGGTAAACTTTAAAATAATAAATACAATCAGTACCACTAATAACGCAATAATAACGGTTGGATATATGTACGCTGGCTGATAGATTCCCCTACGGTTCCTCGTTCCGAAAGGCATATAAATCTTATAATTAGCCCAGGCTAAAAATGTTTTATTTTTAATTGAAATCATTTCCGTACTAATAACGGCTGTCATACCTCTTGCGAAGAACAGTCCTGCTAAAGATACGATAAATGGCTGAATATCTAAGTATGCTACCAGAAATCCCTGAACAACGCCAAACACAATTCCTAGTGCTAGAGCCAGAATAACTGTCACAGCAGCAGATACTCCTTTTTTCTCCATTTCATATGCGGAAAGCATACATACAAGAGCTGTTACAGAACCTACGGAAATATCAATTCCACCCGTAATCATAACAATAGTCATGCCACTGGCAATTACAATTAATCCTGCATTGGAAATGAATAAATTCAGAAACATCTGAGGCTTAGCAAATCCTTGTTCTTTAAATATAATCATTCCTGCAATATACATTGCAAAGAATAAAGTGATTGTAATAATAAGCAGGAAAGTTGTTCCCGAAAGCTTTTTTCTTCCTTTTATCATACTGGAGTTGCCTCCTTTCCGATAGTAGAATGTTTCTTTCGTCCAATTTTAGTAAGCAGTTTTTTCCCTGCTGGACTTTGCAATACAACAATAATAATAACTACGATTGCTTTGTATACTGGAAGCTGGTCTGCTGAAACATGCATAGCATATAATGTTGTTACTAGTGCCTGAATGGTGTAAGCACCAATGACGGAACCTGCTAAGCTGAATTTGCCTCCACCTAATGCATTTCCACCAATTGCAACTGCAAGAATGGCATCCATTTCCATATTCAAGCCTATATTATTGGCATCTGCTGAGTAAATACGGCTTGATGCAACAATACCTGCTACACCTGCTAATAACCCACAGATAACATATGTAATCCACTTAATGCGAGTCGCATTAAAACCAACTAATCTAGAAGCATTTCCGTTAATACCAACACTTTCGATATATAATCCTAAAGCTGTTTTCTTTAAAAGCAATGAAATAAACAGTACAATGGCAATTGCAAAAAATACTGGAGTAGGAACTGGACATCCTTTCATGTAACCTCCTGCAACTTTAAATGCACCCACACGTACATATGTAATCTGTCCCTTTGTAACAAGCTGTGCAATACCACGGCCTGCTGTAAACAGAATTAAAGTTGCAACCATTGGCTGAATGTTCATTTTTGCTACTAAGAACCCGTTAAAAGCACCACATAATGCGGAAGCTGCCAAACCAGCAATTACAGCTAGAATTAAGGAATTCTGAAACTCTGTAACCGAAACCTGGCCACCAGACAGGATCTGACAGCATACTGCTCCAGCCACCGCCATAACAGCACCAACGCTAATATCCTGACCACCAGACGCAGCCGTTACTAAAGTCATTCCAACCGCTAAGATAACCAGTTCGGAAGCACGATTGATTACATCTACAATGTAACCATAAAGCACTCCATTATTGATGGAAACTTTGAAAAAGTCTGGTGTACGGATTACATTTACTAAAAGAACCACTATCAGACAGACAATGGGCAAAAACAGATGATGACTCATGATTCGCTTTCTTAAAGATAACGTATTTTCCTTCTTATTCATGTTTCTCATCACCTCCTGCAATGGTATTCATAATTTTCTGCTGTGTTAAGTCGTCGCCTTCTAATTCGCCAACTTTTGCACCATCACGAAGTACAGCCATTCTAGAACAGGTACGAAGCATTTCCTCAATTTCTGAAGAAATAAATGCCACGCTCATTCCTTTGTCAGCCAGTTCTAAAACTAGTTTCTGAATTTCTGTTTTGGTACCAATGTCGATTCCTCTCGTTGGCTCATCTAGAATTAAGAATTTCGGATCGGTTAATAACCATCTTCCAATAATTACTTTCTGCTGGTTACCACCTGACAAGCTCTTTATTGGAGTCTCACGGCTTGCCGTCTTAATCTTGAGAAGGTCGATATATTTATCTGCATACTCCTCCATTTTTTTACGGCTAATTGGATGGAACATGCCTAATCTTGCCTGAAGTGCAAGAATAATGTTTTCTCTGACCGATAAGTCTGCCACAATACCATCACGTTTTCGGTTTTCTGGCAAATATGCCATTCCGAGTTTTATTGCATCAAGAGGTGAATTAATTTTAACCTCTTTTCCTTCTACTTTTAATTTACCTGAATCCGGTTTATCAGCACCATATATACTACGGACTAATTCACTACGGCCACTTCCAAGCAATCCTGTAAAACCAATTACTTCTCCTTTGTTTATAGTCAAATCATATGGTCTGATTGTTCCAGTATGACCAAGCTGTTCTGCTTCAATCATAGGCACTTTCTTTTCATTTGGATCTTTTTGATGTGCACTTTTAATATCTGCTAAATCATCAAAATCTTTTCCCATCATTTTCGCTACTAGCTGCACTCTTGGCAAATCGCTTGTTTTATATTCCCCAACCAGTTCTCCATTCCGAAGAACAGTAATTCTGTCACACACTTCATAAACTTGCTCTAAAAAATGCGTAACAAATATAATTCCAACGCCATCTGCTTTTAAGCGGCGCATTAATCCAAACAGTTTTGAAACTTCTTCATCATCTAACGAAGAAGTCGGTTCATCTAAAATTAATACTCTGCAGTTGGTATCAACGGCTCTCGCAATGGCAATCATCTGCTGTACGGCAATGGAACAGTCATCCAACTGTACGGCTGGATCTACTTGAATATCCAAATGGTCTAATAATTCTTTTGACTTCTTATTCATAGTTTTCCAGTCAATCAATCCAAATCGGCGTGGTTCTCTTCCGATAAAAAGATTTTCAGCGACTGAAAGATTCGGACATAAGGTAATTTCCTGATAAACCGTACTAATTCCATTTTTCTGTGCCTCCTGTGGGCTACGGTTTACAACTGGTGTCTGGGATTCCCCTATCAAAATTTTACCGGAATCTAATTCATAGACTCCGGTAAGAACTTTAATCAATGTAGATTTTCCTGCTCCATTTTCACCCATAAGAGCATGAATCTCTCCACTGCGCAATGTAAAATTCACATTCTGCAATGCTTTCACACCTAGAAATTCCTTGCCGATTCCTTGCATAGACAGTACTACCTGTTCTTTCATTTCGTTACACCTGCTTTCAAGAATTCGGTTTTTCAGATTTTAGTATGCTCTCTTGTCTAACTCCTCTTGTGTAAATGTAGCTGCATCAAATGCTTCTTCCTCTACATAAGCCAATTTGTCTGGAGTTTCGCCTTTTTCAAGCGTTTCAATGATGTTTTGTACACGTGGTCCATGTAATGGATTACATTCTACATCATAGCTGATTTTGCCTGACAAAGTTTCTGTTAAACCAGCTTTCGTTGCATCGAAGGAAATAACTGTGATTCCATCTTCACCACATTTTTTGCCTGCTGCTTCAATTGCATCAATTGCACCGAAGGCTTCATTGTCGTTTTCACAATATACAACATCAATGTCACTGTTTTGTTTCAGCACACTTTCCATAACTTCCTGGCCTTTTGCCTGTGTAAACTCACCTGTCTGCTGAGCAACAATGTTCCAGTTTGCGTGAGCATCTACGCCAGCTTCTAAGCCTTCTGTACGGCCAATCTGTGCGGAAGAACCAATAGTACCTTGGATATGTACGATATTTAAATCTTTATCAGCGAATTTTGTATTCATCCATTCAACAGCTTTGTCACCTTCTGCACGGAAGTCAGAACCTACCCAGGCTGTATATAAACTGTCATCTGACACATCAATCATACGGTCTACGATAATTACTGGAATGCCTGCATCTTTTGCTTCTTTTAATACAGTATCCCAGCCAGTTTCCGTGACAGGTGCTAATACGATATAATCAACTTCCTGCTGAATAAAATTACGAATTGCTGTAATCTGGTTTTCCTGTTTCTGCTGAGCATCATCAAAAATCAGTTTGTATCCATTTGCTTCAGTAAATGTAGATTTCATACTTTCTGTATTAGCAGTACGCCAGTCGCTTTCTGCACCTACCTGTGAAAATCCTACTACGATTTCGCTTGCACTTCCTCCATCTTTTTTAGAATCATCTGTACTTGCTGTCTTACTTGAGCCGCATGCTACAAGTGCCATACTAAGTGTTGCAGCTGATAAAAGAGCAATCATCTTTTTTCTCATCATAAAACCTCCTAAGTTTTTTTTCCTATAAACATTATAAACTGTTACTATATGAAAACCCATTCACATTATTGTGACATAGTTTCAAATATTTTATATAACCAAACATTAGTATAATTTCTTATGATTTTAGTTATTTATCTTTGGAATTTTTACACAAACCGTGGTCCCTTCTCCTGGAGAACTTTCAAACGTCAGACCATAATCTGCACCATAATACAAATTCAGACGTTTATGGACATTTACAAGTCCTAGCCCTGTATGCCTGTCTTCATAAACTCCAGCACGAAGCTCCTCAAGCTGTTCCTTTGTCATTCCTGCACCATCATCTATTACTTTTAAAACAATTCCATCTTCTTCCATCCCCTGTACCCAAATATGTCCAACACCTCTTTTGTTTTTCACACCATGATACAATGCATTCTCAACCAATGGCTGTAAAGTCAACTTTGGAATATCATATTGTAAAATAGAATCTTCAATCTGTATAGAGTAAGCTAAAATATCTGAATACCTGATTTTCTGTATCTGCAAATAACTTTCCACCTGCTGTTTTTCCACTGCTAATGTAATAATATCTTTCCCCTTGCTAAGGGATGTCCTAAAAAATGTAGACAGGCAGGAAGTCATCTCAATAACTTCTTTATCCTGGTGAGATTCTGCTAACCAGATAATAGAATCCAGTGCATTATATAGAAAATGCGGATTTATCTGGGCTTGCAGAAGTTCCAGTTCTGCTTTATGCAGCGCTGCCTGATTTTCCTTTTCCCTCTCCATTAACCGGTTAATATGATATGCCATATCATTAAATCCAACTTCCAGTGTATTTAATTCTATGTTGTTTGTTTCAATGGGAACAACATGAAAATCTCCCTGTCCTAAATGCTCAACCTTTTTACATAATTGAGAAACAGGTTCGGTAATCTGCTTGGAAACCAGTCTGGAATACCACAACATAAAAGCAAAAATAAGTCCGCTCAAAATCCCCATATAACCGATAGTCATGGTTACCCTATGGGTTACTTCTTTCTGCATCAGACTCAGTTCCTTCACCTCATAATAGATGTAATCTCTCATATAGGTCTGAATCAGACCCGTAAGTACATAAATATCATGGTCTAACATCTCCATCTTGTCATCATAGTTCTTATTTTTTTCGATATTAATCATACACTCAGACAAGCGGTTACAAAGCCTGAGAAGACTTTTTACACGCCAGATATTTTCCTTGCTTGTAGTCGTAAGCTTTAAGCGGTTTATAACCTGCCTTGCATTTTCCACCTCTTCTAACGGAAGATGGTCACTGCTTTTACTTCCTACCACATAATAATACATATCCAAATCCAGATTATCCTTAAAATCAAAGTTAAATTCACTTGCTGCCGTTGCATTCTGCAGAGTTGTTGCATATTGCTGGTTAAATGAAATAACCATGTAAAACGTATTAGATATCATTAATACGAAAGGAACAATAATGGCAACCGTCAAATTACGCATCTGGGACTTTAAGGATTTCTTTTTTCCGTTTTTTATTTTAGATTTTATCATGCTTACCTCCTGCACGATAATCTCTTGGAGAACAGCCATTTACTTTTTTAAACAAAAAACTGAAATAGTGGGAGTCTTTATAACCCACTTCATAAGCAATTTCTCCTGAACTTTTATCCGTACAGCGCAGCAATTCCCTAGCATGCTGCATGCGAAGTTCTGTGAGATACTCCACGAATGTTTTTCCCATCTGCTGGCTAAATACTCCACTAAAATATGTTGCACTAATATTAGCCACCTCTGCAACCGTTCTCAAATCAATATCATGATCTGAAAAATGAACTTTCATATAGCCTATGGCTTTATCCATCATACTGCTATAACGGCATCTGGATACTTGATCACGAATCTGAATTGCTTCCTCTAACAGTTTACTTACATATGTTTTTGCACCATCTAAAGAAGAAATAGCTTCCATTAAGGATAAATCCATCTGCAGATCCGAATGTACAATTTCTTTAATCACATTTATTTTTTCTACAAAAGCCTTGGTTGTGAACTGAACATGCATTAAAACGTACTGCCGGAATATTGTGCTTTCCATAGCACTTTCCCCCATAGAATTAAAATAATCATTCACAAATCCGTCTATTTCATTTTCTAATCCATTAGACAAAAATTTTTCAACAATACGCTGATCCATTTTAGATGCATCCAATTTGTTAAAATTAAACTCTTTTCCAGAATTCTCTTGAATTCCATTATCTGCATCTTCTAATGCAAATTGTTCCAAATGAAATATCTTCTGCCTAGCTTCTTGGTAGCATTGTGCTACCGCACTTAACCTGGACACAGGATTTCCTTCTTTTGCTGTCCATTTCATCACATTATTTAAAGACTCAAAAATTTCTGCAATACGATTAATGCAGCTTTGCGTAACACTAGTTATTTTGCCCGAATCTGCCTTAATCAGAAACGCAATTACATCAACTCCCATAGAGAACATTTCAATCTGGTTATTTTTTGGAAATTTTTGGAAGAGTTCATCCTGATAATCGGCATTCTGCATCTCATAAGAAATATCATCAAAATTCTCCTCTACTAAAAGCAAAACTATATTATAACTTTCAGCAGTTAAATTGATTTTTAATTTTTCAGCCCGTTCAATAAGCTCTGGAACACTATGCTTTCCACTAATCAAGGCTTCGAAAAATGCACGGTGGGAACTAGATAAATATTCTTGTACTTCCTTTTGGAATTGTTCCATATAACGCTGTTTTTCTCTTACCTGATCTTTCTTTTTTTTCACCTCTAAAAGTACTTTAATTAACTGGTCCCTTGACAGGGGTTTTAATAAATACTGGTCAACCCCTATGCCGATTGCTTCTTTTGCATATGTAAAATCATCATATCCACTTAGAATAATAATTGTAGTTTCAGGCATATTCTTCTTTATCAACCTGCTAAGAGACAGTCCATCCATAAACGGCATGCGGATATCTGTTATAACAATGTCCGGCTTTTGTTTTTGTATTAATGGCCATGCCAGTTCTCCATCCTGGGCTTCTCCTACAAAAGCAAATCCATATTCATTCCAAGCTATCAGATTTTTGATTCCCTTGCGAATTAGACTTTCATCTTCTGCTAAAAAAACACGATACATTTTTCTTCCTCTCACTTTCTTATGCCTTCCACATATCTCTTACTAATAATGTAACTTAAAAAAAGCTTTGTGTAAAGAGTATTATCATGTTGAATATACTTCCTTATTTACTTACATTGCATCCTACAATAAAAGCACTTTGAAGAAACCATATACTTACTTCTGGCTCGCAGAGTTTGTGTATGCTCCCCTTTATAAAATATAATCCAGATCGCAGTCTACTCCAATTACTTTGCCTATGATTCCTTTCTCTTTGGCTTCGGCAGCAAATAAATAGGTTTCTCTATCCTTAATAGAATCGAGATATTCCAAGTTTTTAGCTACAGCTTATCACTTCCATTTTACAAAAAAACATTTATATGCTAAAATATTCCTACGTTTACTATTAGGGGTTCCATTCTTTTATCGAATGGAGGAATTCTATGTCACATTTCAAAAAATTATTTTTACCATTTCTTATGATTATAGTTTGTCTTAATCAGACACTTTCACCGATTCAAGCTGGATTTTCCTATGTTGCATTGTCTAAGTACCATGTTACTGCCCAAATCGGAGATGAATTATACATTACTGCTTTAACCTCAACAGGAAAAAAACCTGCTTGGAAATCCAGTAATACCAAAGTAGCAACTGTCAATACATATGGAAAAGTAACGGCAAAACATTCAGGTACCGCGTCTATAACAGCCAGAATAAAAGATGCGGAAGCTACTTGCAAAGTAACTGTAGCCAAAACAGAACTAACTCTGAATCAGACAAATCTTTCTCTTGAAAATGGAGAATCCTTTTCCCTTACTGGGACAACATCTAACCGTTCACCAATAACCTGGAAGTCAAATAAAACGAGCGTAGCTACAGTTTCTCAGGATGGTGTCATAACTGCCCATAAGCCAGGAGATGCTATCATTTCTGCAAAAGCAGATGATACGATTAAAACATGCACCGTAAAAATAAAGAAGCCACAAATCAAGCTCTCCATGACTTCCCTAACTCTTTACCGTAAAGAACAGCGTAAACTGACTGCGGCTGTATCGTCAAATCTTTCACCTGCTTGGAAATCCAGCAAGCGAAGTGTTGTCAGTGTAAATGAAAGAGGTTTAATCACAGCCATAAAACATGGTTCTTGTATCATAACTGCAGCCATTGATGGTGTCACGGCAAAATGTTATGTTACTGTTAAACAGCCAACAGTGACTTTAAACCATTCCAGACTAGAGATACCTGTAGGCTCCTGTAAAGTCCTAAAACCACAGGTTTCTTCTGGAAACAGCCCACAATGGTCTAGCAGTAATACTGCAGTAGCCACTGTATCCAATGGCACTGTTACTGGCCACTCCAAAGGGAAAGCGACTATTTATGCCCAAGAAGATGGCATAAAAGCAAAATGCTCAGTAACCGTTACGCAATAACAGAATATCTATTTTTCAAATCTAGTCTGCCTATCTTAATTTCATAAAAACTACTTTCTAATATGGAATCCCATAGTAAACGTCCACTAAAGAACAGACAGCAGATTCTTCTTTTCAGAACACGCCTTAGAAGAAACCAGATTATCATAACGATAAAACATAAACCCCTCTGCCTTACCAATCTTTCTTCCATTTACTACTTGTTCTTTTAAATTCGTGTCTGCTTTACACCATCTCATATCTGCCGGAGATAGCCTGCTGGCTTCCTGTTTTGATAAACCTGCTTTATATACAGCAAGTGCAACATAAAACTTTACTTTGTTTGTCTTAAAAGAAGCCCACTCTTCAACGGCCTTGTTATATGGTCTGGAAGGATTTGATGTACTCCAGTAAATCTGCGGGCAAATAAAATCTATAAAGCCTGAGGATTTCATCCAGCGTTTCACGTCACAGTAATTAGCATTTGATAAATACAGATTATCAATATTTCCTTGGGGACTTACGCCAAACTGTACACTTTTTCGTATCGCTTTGGAAGCGGATTTTACACGTTTTAATAATCCACTTACATTACTTCTTCTCCATTCCGTAATACTTTTATATGTTTTTCCTTTTTGTTTACACGCCGCACAATAATTTTTATATTCGACTGCATCAAAATTACTTTTATAACTTTGTCCCAGATCTGGATAAAAATAATCATCAAATACAATTCCATCCACAGCATAGTTCCTGACAATTTCCTTAACTCCATTGACAATTAAAGTACGTACTTCATTTTTCGCTGGATTATAGTATAGCTGGTTGTGATATGTCAGGACATTCCGCTTCAGCCCTTTATCCTTAGATGTTCTCCATTTTCTTGCCTGATTGTCCACTGCAAGCTTCGTAATGTCTGTGCTTACTGCTGATACACGGTAAGGATTTACCCATGCATAAAACCTGAGCCCTCTTCTATGTGCTGATGCGACCATATAGGAAAGGGGATCATAGGCCAGAGCCTTTCCCTGCTCGCCAGATATGTAACTGGACCAGGGATAGTATTTTGATGGGTACATTGCATCTCCACTTGGCCTCACCTGCACTACAACTGTATTCATTTTCAATTCTTTGCACTTATCAAACATAGTATCTATATAGGAACAAAAAGTGCTTTTTGACATTTTAGAAACTTGTGCATTGGCAAACTCAAGGTACGAAATCCATACTCCCCTTAATTCATTTTTGTTTACGGCCTGGCTGTTCTCTGTACTGTTACTGATTTTTTTTGCCCCAATTCCCATCACTGGTTCCATAACCATACACAGAAAAACAAGTACCAAAACCATAACTCTTATTCTGCCATATTGACGATACGATTTCATATATACACTCCCTACCTTCCTGTTGGATACTGTTCAAAAAAGCTGCAGACTGTTTCATAAAATGTTTTTGCTGCCTTTTTCTGATTTGCACCATTTCCAAGAATGTCAATATCATGTTTGTTACTCATAAAACCAAGTTCAATAAGAATAGCTGGTACTGTATTTTTCTTAGTCACAACATAATTTGCTGTCTTAACGCCACGACTAGTCCCCATTCCAACTTTAGAAGGCCAATGATTTTGAAAATAAGAAGCCAGCATTTTACTAGTCACACCAAAAGAATTGGCTTTGTTATTGGTTGCCGTATAAAAAGTTTCTGCCCCACTAGCATAAACAGAGCCTGCTGAATTCATATGCAAACTGATAAATACATCTGCCTGTACCTTTTTGGCAAAAGCGGCACGATCATCCAGCGCTATTAGCGTATCAGTTGTCCTGGTCCAATATGCCTTCACAGGGGAATCCGGTTTATTAAAATATGTTTTTGCATACTGGTAAAGAATATTATAATTAATATCCTTCTCCCGAAAACCATTATGTATGGTTCCTGGATCACTCCCACCATGTCCAGCATCCAAAACTACAATATTCTTGTAAATGTCTTTTGGATTTCCTACCTTGACAACAAATGTATCTTTTTGCTCTGATATTTTATAACCTAATACTTTTGCTGTATAGAAAGTCAAAATAGTTTTATTTGCCGAATCCTGAGTACATTTTATGCTTTTCACTCCATCTGGCAGGGATTTTGGAATATTCTCAAAAGAAGCCCCATGTTTGCCTGGCATAATTACTTTAAACTGCTTATTATAATAACAGTCTTCTGTGGTAAGCTGTTCAAAAGAAACTCCTTTTGGAATAGGCAAAGTTACCGCACTTTCCGTACTATCTGCTGTACTGCTTTCTTCGTCACTTGAATAAAAACAGATACTGTAACATTTACCAGTGTCTTCTTCGTAATACTCTGTTCCATCTGCTATCTGTATTGTCACTGTTACATTTCCAGTTTCACATTCTGACATGGTAATGCTCTTAACATTTTTGTTAGAAGAAAACTTTTTCACTGCTTTTGTAGTAATATTATTCAGATTAGCAAAAGATATTTTAAGTGTGTTATTTTTCTCTATAAAATCGGTTTCCATTGTCAAAGAAGTATTTCCTGTAAATCTTACGAATTCTTCCCCTCTCACATTTTCCACTACGACAGATTCCAGTGTATCGGTACATGCAGAAGAAGATTTAATCCCTTTTGAATACCATGACCAGTCTCTTTTTTTTACTACAGTAATTTCACTGGTCTTTGTAGAAGTATTCCACTTATACTCATAGCCTAATGATTCTGCCGTAAATTTTGCAGGAATCATAATAAAGCTTTTATTGGAAACATTGTCTTTTACCATTTTAGGAGCAATTTTTAAAGAATATTTCTGCTGATTCACGTAAGCAGTTTTACTCCCTATGGTATACTTTACATAGGCATAATCATTCTCTATCTTAACAGTCTGGTCTTTCTGATTATAGTGATAAGCAGCATTCAAAGCTTTGTTTTCAAACACTTTCTTTGCCTGTACAAATGCAAAACCTTCAAAAACCACTGTAGGCATATCTGATACATTCACTGCTGAACCGTTAACCGTAACATGCCCTTTTGTTCCACTGTACTTGTGCCACTTTTTGTCGTAGTAAAGAGCGTATGGACTCGTTATCTGTACCGCATTCTCCTTTTTATTCCAATAGTATGTATAACCTAAGGCTTCTGTCACAAAACGGGACGGTATCATAATCTTTGTAATTTTAGACTGACAAAAATATACTGTTCTAGGACAGACAGAAACCGTCTTTCTCTTTCCATTTACGTAAGCAACGGTACTGCCAACCGTCATTTTTACAGTTGCATCATCTTTCCTGATCGTAACCGTCTTTGCAGATTCATTATACTGGCAGGTGGCTCCCAGTCCTTTTTGAAATACCACGTCATATGGCACCAGTGCAATATGATTTATAATAATTCCCGGATTATCCTTTACCTGAACTTGCTTTCCATCAATTGTTACCTTAACCTGTATCCCAGAATAATCCAAAAGACTTCCATTCATCTTAAGTTTTAAACCAGATGCCGCTTTAGATACCTGACACGGCCACAAAAGCACTATCAAAAGCAGCACTATAATTCGCTTTCTCTTTTTCATAATAACCACCTTTTCACATTATCCCTGTTTTTTCACATTATGGTATCGTGCAAAAGTGTTAAAACTGTGTCATAAAAAGGCAGTCACACAAAATTATTCTAATGAATCCGCTCATAATAAGGAACTATCAGATTCTGTCCCTCTTTTATCTGACTGCTTGACAGGTGGTTGCACTCTTTTATTTCTTCAATGTATGATTTCATTGACTCATTTTCTTCGGTATAGTAATTCTGTGCAATTGTCCATAAAGTATCTCCACGTTCTATAAAAACAGTTGTTATATTCTTTTTCACTTCGTAGGGTTCCTTTGAAGCAAGTACGCTTATAACTAGCATACCTGATAAAGCCATGGCACTTAACAATACGAATATCACAAATTTTAATTTTAAGTCTTTCATATTAATCCTCCAATCGAACATTTGTTTACTTGTATTATATCGAACACACATTTGCCTGTCAATACTTATCCGACCATATGTTCGTCTTTTCTCTTATATAATTCCCCTATTCCCTTGTACTTCTATTAAAATCAGTGTTTTACAAACATTTGTACGGAACATTTGTTTGACATTTTTTCTCGGATCAGTTATAATAAAGAAAATTTTACTTTGGAGGTTCCCTAATGGGTTACGGAAAAATAAGCACTAAGCAAAGAGAAATTTTAGATTACATAAAATCTGAAATTTTACAAAGAGGATATCCGCCAGCTGTCCGTGAAATTTGTGAAGCAGTGAATTTAAAATCCACGTCTTCTGTGCATTCACATCTTGAAACCTTGGAAAAAAACGGCTACATCCGCCGCGATCCAACGAAACCTAGAGCAATTGAGATTGTAGATGACTCTTTCAATTTAGCAAGACATGAGATTGTGAATGTTCCCATTGTTGGAACAGTTACTGCTGGACAGCCAATTCTGGCAATTGAAAACATAGAAGGGTATTTTCCATTATTATCAGAGGATATTCCTAAGTCCGATACCTTTATGCTAAAGGTAAAAGGTGAAAGCATGATTAATGCTGGTATTTTTGATGGAGATCTGATTTTAGTTGAAAAGCAGGTTACAGCTGAGAATGGTGAAATCGTAGTAGCTTTAATAGAGGATTCCGCTACTGTGAAAACATTCTACAAGGAAGAAGATCATTTCAGGTTACAGCCTGAAAATGATTCAATGGATCCAATTATCGTGGACCATGTTGAAATACTTGGTAAAGTCCGTGGGCTTTACAGAAGATTTCATTAATCGAAAGAGGACTTTTGCAATTCTGTTGCAAAGGTCCCTTTTTTACTTTTTTTACTTTATTAAGAAAGTCCTCTACGAGTCCTTCCCTGTCAAATAAAAAGTGCCCTAAAAAAAGGGCACAGGATGCGCACGGATGGGTGTCGCTGTCTTTTAGCGACACCCATCTGGCATGGCAAAATCTGAGTTCCTTCGAGTACATTCCAGTCACGAGAGTCTGAGGAACTCAGATTTTGTTCTGAAATTACTTTTATGCAGTTCACTATTCCAGTGTAAAAGATAAAAATTGTCCTTTCCCTTCCCCACGAAATGTAAAATACAGTGCATGCACACCGTCCTCAATAGGGAAACTGGCTGTATTCATTTCCCAGACATTTGAAAAATCAACAGAAACTTTCGCTATGACTGGTCCATTTATCTGATTGCGTACTTCAAAATATCCTTTGAAATATCCTCTTGTCTTTAAAGAAATACTATTTACATGGGAACATGAAAAGTATTTAAAGCCGATAGTAGCATTATTGATAACACTTGCTATGTAACCTGGTGTTTCGTCCCCATCTCTTCCATCCTGCACAATTCTTGGATATACACCATCATAGACAATATAGTTTTCATCGCCCTCTACAAAAAGATTGCAGGCAAGATATCCATAATATTCCCCTTTCCCTACTAGAGGTCCTCCATTTAACCCACAGGAAGTCAGCTCGGCCTGCTCTATGGTTCCATCTTCTGCAATAACAAGTTCTTCTGCACATCCCTGTCTGCTAAACCAGGAACCATTGGTGTGCCTATGGTAGAAAATATACCATTTTCCTTCTATTTCAACCATGCTCCCATGATTGTTGGAACCATAAGCACTTGCCTGATCTGCATCCTTATAAGAATTTATATGGAGATCGCAATTGCTTACTAAAACCCCGCCGTATTTAAAACCTTTCGCAGGATCTTTACTAGTTGCATAGCACAGTTCATGCATTACTACAGAGGAATAGATAAAGTAATAAAGGTCTCCTTTTTTCCGAATGGATGCAGCTTCAAAATACTCATGCCCTTCAAACCCCGAACCTTTGCTGTAACATTTGCTTGGAACAACAAAAACCGGTGCTTCCACTATGGTCAGCATGTCCTTGTCTAAAACAGTACACATAGCACCATTTCTGCTTGCATCTTCCCCTGCACAAAATCCCGTATACAGGTATGTCCTATTTCCTTCCGTAAGTACTCCAGGGTCAAACTGCGGCTGGTCGCTTTGCTTTTCCCCTAATCTGGTTCCATCTTCGTAATGCACATATCCATAAAACTGATACTCTCCTGCTGGGGTATCACAAACTGCTACTGATACAACTGAAACTTTATCCAGCACATAATATAAATAGTATCTTCCATCTGGTCCAACGGTTACATCAGGTGCATACAAACACATCTTTCCTTCTTTGTTCAGCGGATCTGCTGTCTTTTTATAAATAACGCCTTCATACCTCCAGTTGCCAAGATCCTCAACAGGTGCCGACCAGCATACATAATCTCCTAGACAAAAAACATGTCCATTAAAGAAATCATGAGAACCATAAATATATACTCGGCCATCAAACACATATGGTTCTCCATCTGGTATATATTCCCAAGATGGCAAATACGGATTTACTGCTTGCTTCTTCATGGAATTCCTCCTAAATATTTTTTCAAACATTATACCAAAAAGGAATTGAGAACGAAAGGTGTCTGATTACTGCTATTTACCCGATAAAATTTTGTTAAGCTGCTCTGCACCCATTTTACGGATTGTCTCAAAATCAACTTTTCCTACACCTGATTTTTTGGGAATCTCATCAATAAATGTAATCTGATCTGGCAGCATATAATACGGAAGTTCTTTTTTGCAGGTCTGCTTAATCTCCTTTATCGAAACATCTGCATTGTCTTTTTTCACCACAAATGCCCATATCATTTCACCAAATAACGGATGTGGAACCCCAACAACTGCTGCATCTTTTACCCCAGGAGTTTTATTAATCTCAGCCTGCACCATAATTGGAGAAATGCTTTTGCCTCCCCTTTTTATGAAAAACTTCTCCCTTCCCAGTAAATTTACCGTTTTATCATTGATTTTCATTGCGATGTCACCAGTCTTTAGCCAGCCATCGGGAAATCTTTCTTTTACTTTTACAGGAGTTTCCATATATCCAGCAACTACATTTGGACCTTTAACATATATTTCTCCAATTTCACCGTCTGCTACCGGATTTCCTTCTTCATCTAAAACCTTGATAACATTGTCTGCCAAATCCACCAATTCATATTTTGCCGTATCTTCCACATCTTCCTTATTTACGTCCAAAATTTTTATCATGTATACGTTACAAGTTTCCACCAGACCATATCCGCCACCGTAAGTCTTTAAGTTTGGCAGAAATTCTTTCATACGGCGGATTAAAGAAGCCGAAATGAAATCCATTCCCCCTTCAATTCCTTGTATCTTGCTTAAATCATAAGAACCTGTATCCTTTAACAGCAATAAGGATTCAAAATATGCTGGTGGGCAAGTGATACAGCTACTTTCGGTTTTCTCTGCCATTTTCAGGAAATTATCTGGTGACATATCGTCAGTAAAACAGATAATCTGCTTTGAAAATAACATTCCCAGTATTACCAGCATTACACTGGTTGAGAAAGGAAATGCCACCATTTTGCCCAAGTTCTCATTCTTTACTCCCATTTTATCAGATGTAATATCTTGCATGCCCATCATAACAATAACTTCTGAACCAATATTCTTCTGGGACATTGCTACCATTTTAGGAATCCCTGTCGTACCTGAACTTAACCCAATCAAAAGCGGAATATCTTCTTTTAAAGGATCTGCCATATACCAAGCAACATCAATCTCTTCCTCTGCTTTGCCAAAAATGCTTGGAAATTCCGTATCTTCTTCAATTACTGCGATTTTAGGTTTGTATCCTAATTCTTCTCCCGCTTCTTCTAGCTCCTTTGCCTGAACCTGATTGGTGATAACAACAGATACTTGAGCCATCTGATAAGATGTCATTTTATATTTTGCTGGAAAACCTGTAAACAGCGGAAATGTATAGCCTCCCAAGCGGCTTACTGCAATAAACAACGGCAAAATATCTATGTGGTTTACCAAAGAATATCCTACACCTGTACCTTCTCTAACCCCCAGCTTTATAAGGTGTTTCATAATTTCTTCTACACGTGCTGCAAACTCTTTAATTGTCACTTTCTGTTCATTAAACCGTAATACAACTCTTTCACAATCTTTTTCATTTTGTAAAAATCCAATATACATCTGATTAAATGTTTTTACCATAAGCCCTTCCTCCTTATTAACAATACCTTCTCATAATTTCATCCAGCCGTTTTGCAAAGGTTTCCACACATTCTTTATAATAAAAATGTCCCCCTGGGAAACTTGTAATTTCACAATGGTTCAAAGTTTCTTTCTTCCATTTATCGATATGTTCTTCTTCAATCAGCACATCTTCTTTTCCATAAAGCACATAAATATCGGCTAAAAGAGGTGTATTCTCATAATATTGATATTCTTCCGATAATGCAACATCTGCTCTTAAAACCGGTATTATGAACTCAAGTATTTTCTCATTATTTAGCATCTCCGCTGGTAAAGATTCCAGTTTTGTAAACTGTTCCAAAAATTCCTTGTCTCCTAAACTGCTTATAACAGGTCCAGGAAAGGAAACACTTGGTGCTACTCTACCTGAAAATATCCCACATAATAAATTAGAATCTCCTTTTTTTTCAATATAACGAAGTAATTCAAATCCAATCATAGCCCCTAGACTATGGCCAAAAACAGCATAGCTACAGTTTGCTGTCTGAACTTTCACTTTTTCGTATAAATCACTAAGGCACTCTTCTATGCTACTATAACAAGGCTCATTTGCACGACTTCCTCTTCCCGCTAATTCAAGTGGAACTGGTTCGTATAAATCCGTATCCATATATCTTTTCATGGTCATATATCCCATGGCTGAACCACCTGCATAAGGAAGAAAGAATAATTTAGTTTTCTCCATTTACAGGCACACCTTCTTTTACGAGCACATCAAACAGTTCTCCAACCTTACTTACAATCGCAACACTAGATAAAGGCACTTCCAAATGATAAATACCTGTTAAATAGATTCCCATACTGAACAAACCAAGAGAATCAATTAGCAAGTCACTATATAAATCGGTTTCTTCCCTGATTTGAGACTCTTCCATTCCAACATAATCTGCTATATTTTTAGCGAACTCCTTAAAATTTAATTGATTCATCGTTTTCTTCCTTTCCCCTTCAAAAACTTATTTTCCAATATATTTAAACTGTATTTTCCCAATATCATGAGGCAGTTCTTCTGTTACAATCACTTCATCTGGTATTTTATAAGCACTGAATTTTCCCTGAAAATATCGTGCCACATCATTTCTTGTCAATTCCTGTCTGTTTACTGTTTTAACATAAGCAACAATCTTTTCCCCATAGACTGGATGTGCTTTTGCTATAACAGCCACAGATTCTATCAGAGGATGGATAAGAAGATATCCTTCTACCTCTTCTGCATGAACTAAATTAGCACCTCGCTTAATAATTCTTTTACATCTTCCCAAAAAATGATATCTTCCATCTGGAAGGCGTTCCACCATATCCCCCGTCATAAAGCAGCGCTTTCCATCAACTGTTATAACAGTTTGTGAAGTAGCCTGAGGGTTTTTATAATAATTGAATATAACTCCCGTTGTATAAATACATAACTCTCCAATATCAGATTCCTTTTTTTCCTGATCCAAAATATGTACTTTCGTAAAAGGCAGTTCTGAGAAATCACTAGGATCTGCCTCATAGTCTTTTTCAGAATCCCAGACTACCATTGTTGCAGTTTCAGAAGAACCGATTACATTAATGACACGTATTCCTAATTTCTCTACAAAAATCTGTGCTATTTCCTTTGGTAATACTTCTCCAGCAAAATAACAGATCCGAATACTGGATAAATTATATTCGTAAAACTTAGGATTGGAAATCAGGATCTTTGCCAAAGTTGCAGTCAGCTGAATTGCTGTAACATGATTTTTCTCAACGGTCTCTAAAAAACGAATTGGATCAAACTGTGGCTGGTAAATAACACTTCCACCTTTTACTACAACTTGAAGTCCCATTCCAAATCCACCCTGATGGTACAGTGGCATACCTACCATCATCGTATCCTTCTCTGTAAATCCAAGATAATTGCCCATATCTACAATGGCATCAAAAAATCCTTCATAAGGAACAGATAGAATTTTGGGATTTCCCGTACTGCCAGACGTACATGCCAGACTCATTACATGATTCTCATCTGCCTCAAAGCACATCACTTCCTCCTGTCCTTTGGAAATGCTTATGAATTCATCATAAGTAATAAAAGGTTCCGATATATCTTCTTTTTCTTTTCCTACATAGATAAATTTCACAATCTGTGGAGTCTTTTTCCTGACTTTTTGTACGACATCATATATATTGTTATTCCGATATTGTTTTTCTATAAAGCAGATTGTAATATCCGCACCATTTAAAAGACGTTCTAGTTCCAGTTCCCCACTTTGGGGATCGATTGGAACTGGCTGTGCACCAATCTTTATTGTTCCCCAGAACAATTCATACCAAGCAATACTGTTTGACAGGATAAGTCCAACTTTACTGTCTTTTTTTACTCCAAGTACAGATAAGCTCGCTGCTATTTTACTTGTTTGTTTAATAAACTCTCTATAAGAAAGAACTTCTTCTTCAATAATAAGTAATGGCTTATCTGGGCTTTTTATAGAAAAATTACTGATTAGCTGGTAAAAATTCTTTTCGCTCATAATCTCCTCCGTAATTTATTTTCGTAAAGCCTGTGCACAAAAATCTGCCGCTTTTCTTTTTATCCAATGCATCTGTTCCCCAACAGGCATTGCATGCATAACACTTTCTTTCGTCGCATAAACAGGCTGTTCTTCTATTTCAATTTCCTGTTTTGCTCCTTGGCTTTTCTCATAAATCAGTTTTGTTTTCTCTAATTCCATCCAATTATCATAAACACTATGAACCAACAGAAAATCACAATTGATGCAACCTTCTCCTATGATTTCCATCTCATCTAAAAACTGTTCCACCGGCTTATCCATTTGAAAAGCTGCCCACTGTCCCTGCTTCATCCATCTAGGTATGTTATCTGGTTCAACCATAGATAAAAATAAAGGAAATAAACTTACACAGCATTGAATTTGAGTGTGCTTAGCTGCAGCACGATAAGCAAATCCCCCGCCCATGCAAAGACCATAAGTTCCTAACTTTCCATTGTCAATCAGCGGATTCTCTTTGCAAAATGACAGAATCTGGTCAATTGCTTTTTCTGTATTTTCTGCACTTAATTTAATATCATATTGAAACAGAGCATTTCCTGTTCCTGGCATATCCATCGCCAAAACAGCAATTCCACGGTCTATCAATGGCTTTGCCTCAATCTCCATCTCTTCTTTGCAGCTTCCCATTCCTGTAAACATAATCACGCATGGATATGGACCCTCATATTTGTTTTTATCTGGAAAATGCAAATATGCTGGCAGATATTTCTTTTCCCCAAAAGTAATTTTAACTGCTTCCACTTGCCTTTCTGATGCTGTCAGAAACTGTTCATATGTACTAGCTAATTTTTCGTAAATCCCTTTCTTTTTCTCGATGGCATCCGAATTAAGTAAATAACAAGCATAATAACAACTGGCAGCAAGAGAGTAATATTCGCTTACTGAAACCATATTATCTTTTCTGCTTTCCTCATCTGCCAATGAAATAAAATGCTGTGCTTTCTTCTCCCATTCAGACATCCAGGTATCATCAAGCATTCTTGCATTTAAGAGTGGCTTTTCTTCCATTTTCCGAAGAACATATTCCATATCAAATGGATTCGCTCCATATATAAGACATCTTGTAATAACTGGATTTAGCAAATTACGAATTGACCACTGCATTATATCCCTCCTTTAATGAGACAATATGTTTTGCTACACACTAATTATAACATGTATGCATGTTTTGTAAAGTTATGTAATGCACTTGATAATCCTAAAAAATAAACCACAAATTTTACAATTGGTGGTTTATTCCTATTCTTGTTCATGTAAAATTATATTGCTTCCCTTTCAGATTTTACATCAATTCTAAAGTATATTATCAGCAAATAGTCTTTTTAACTTTACATATGCAACTATGCACATTCAATAAAAATGGCAGCCCCAAAAACATCATATAGGCTCCATAAAAGAAAAAGCTCATAGGCGTAACTGGATAAATGAATAGTTTCGGATTATATTCTGCCGTATTCTGATAAAATGCTGCTCCACAAAGAAGTACCGTCTGAAGAAAACTTATCCATATGACGAAAACTCTGTCAAAGTTAGAGAAACGGTATATGGAAAATGCTGTTCTTCCCTTTAAAGTATAGCCTCGGCTTTTCATAGAATCGGAATAGTTTTTAAATTGTTCCAAAGACCAGGTACTTAAGATAGACAGCATTCGCAGACCGTTCCGGAACCGCATGATTACATTTCCCTGTGACATGCCTTTGCCTATGGAACTCTGTGCATCATTTATTTTCCTTGCCTGTTCCTTGATTCTTGGAACTGTGCGTAATGAAATGGCAATATATAACGATAATCTAGGACTGATTCTTCCAAACAGATAAACTATTTTATCTGCTGTCATAACCTGATGTACACAGCCCATCCACATAAGAATAATGGCAATTCGCATCCCTATGACGATACCATAGATCAATGCTTCTAAAGTAATATAATTTCCAATTCTGTTCTTCATCAGATATGTGGTTCCAAAATGATTGCCATATCCATAATAGCCAGCAAATAACACAATGCATGCTACTAGGAAAAAGAAACGCCAGAATATGCCAGTGCCAGTCTGAAGACAGCTGGCATTCTTCGTATTGGCAGTTTTTTTTATCCGCCAGTAACTCCAGTACGAAAAGCTAGAAAGAAAGGATAGAAGCAGAAAAACAGGATGATTATAATACATCCCGCACAAAATCACCATTACAAAATACGCAAGCAAGATCATTGGATGATGTTCTTCAAATCTCATAGTTTTCTTCCTCTCTCCTAACCCCTTCTTTGGCTTCCATACAGAAACGGACAACATCATCCATTGTCACCGCAAAGGGACATTTGCCCCTTGCAATCCGATTTGCCGCTGTCGTATAGAAATAATTCGATGCAAAAAATTCATGTGCCTCCTCTTTTGCAATGATTTTTCCATCAAAAAACAGGCCTGCAAAATCTGCATAGTCCGCACAAAACTCAATGTCATGGCTAATTAAGAGGATAGTAATCTTTTGTTCTGATAAAGTCTTAAGGAACTTGCCCAGTTCCTGCTTAAAAACAATATCCATTCCCTTAGTAGGTTCATCTAACAAAAGGATTCTAGGATGTGCCAGTAATAGTTTTGCCAGTGCAACCCTTTGCTGTTCCCCTCCTGACAAGTCATACGGATGATTATCTAAACGACTGGATATATCCATAAACTTTATCATATGTTCTAATTCTTCCTGTTCAGATGTCATTTCCACAAGTTCTTCTCTCACTGTCCGTTTTACAAATAAGCTTAAGGGATCTTGTGGCAGCAGTGCAATTTCATCTGCCCACTTAGTTTTTTTCTTTCTCAAGTCTTTGCCATAATACAAAACCTTTCCCGCCTGTGGCTCTAATAAACCAGCCATTATTTTTAATGCTGTGGATTTACCACTTCCATTCCCCCCTACTATCGCCACAATATCTCCTTCTGCAATCTCAAAACTTACGCCTTTTAGGACATCAGGTGTTCGATTGCCATACCGAAACCAGACATCCTTAAGCTGTATTGCTGTTCTCTCTTTTTTCTTCCCTTTATCCTTTTTTCCCACGTTCTCCATGATATTTCTGGCATGTTTTATAGCATATCGTTGATGAAACCAGTTTCTTCCTTCTCGTACTGTTAAAGGACAGGTTCCAGTTCCCCCTGCTTTATAAAAAATCTGTGCAGCACTTGGAAATGCCCTAAACATAGTGTGATTGTCTTTCCATAGCATCTGTGCAGCAATGGAAGGACTGTCATACACGATTAAACTGCCCTTATCTAGTACTGCTGCTTTATCGGCATAAGGAAGCACTTCTTCTAACCGATGCTCCGAAAGCAAAATGGTAGTACCAAAATCCAGGTTTATTTTATGTACCGTCTGCAGAAAATCAGCTGCCGCAATGGGATCTAACTGAGATGTAGGCTCATCCAGAATCAGAATATCTGGCTGCATAACCATAACGGATGCCAGATTAAGAAGCTGTTTCTCTCCTCCTGATAAATCTTTCACATCTTTATGGAACCAGTTCTGAATTCCAAAATAGCTTGCCATTTCCCCCACCCGGCGGCGAATAATCTGATTCTCAACCCCTAAACTTTCTAAACCAAATGCCAGCTCGTGCCAGACTTTATCTGTTACAATCTGATAATCCGGATTCTGCATTACATACCCAATTCCTTCTGTCTGCTCACGAAGGTTTAAACTGGCAAGAGGCTTGTTTTTTATATAAATCTCTCCAGATTTATTTCCTGCTGGCGTAAGTACTGATTTACAATGCCTAAGCAAAGTAGATTTACCACTTCCACTTCTTCCACAAAAGGCAATGTATTCCCCTTGCTGGATTTCAAATGAAATATGGTTCAGTATTTTATGTTCTGGATTCTGAGGATAAGAAAAACATAAATCCTCAATTTTTATCTGTGCCATAGTAATCTCCTTTTCTTAGGATACATCCTTGCCCAGTCCTTCACAAGTATAGTTCCAGGTAATTGCATCCCCATCTTTTAACTTATAAGATGAGCAGCCGTAGTTTGGATACCAGCCATTGACCTTATACATCCATCCGCTTTGCCTGCCACAATCGAATTCATACAGGTTATGAATTCCTTCTACATAATAAGTTTTATACAGTGGTGTGTATGCGGCCTCCATTTGTATATCTAAGGTATCGCACGTACGTTTTAAAACATCATACACCGTTTCCCCATCTGTAAATTCTACCTTAGTGGTGGTTAAAATACATCCATCAGAAGGTACATAGCCCGTTTTACTTTCCTTTAAATCTTCCATATGAGAAAGGATGGATGTACAGTGAATGCTAATGGTGCATTCATAGATTTTTTGTGGCTTATCCTCTGGTTTTCCGCTTGCCTGGGTATCATTCTTTTCTTGCTTTTGATTATGGTTTTCCGTTTTTTCACTAGGACTGGAGGACGGCTTTTTGCCTGCTTCTGGTTTCTTTCCTGATTTTGCATGAGCTTTTTCTTTCCTTGCTGGTTTTTGAGATTCCCTTGGTACACCAGAATCCTGAGCATCTGGAGATAACGAACTAAGCTGCTGGTTTTTCTCTGACTCAGTTTCTTTTAAGGCCGATTTCTTATCCTCTTTAGGCTCTTTGGTCTGGTTTTTCTCTTTATCCACATCAGCTTTTTTTACGACTTTCTTCCTATCCTTTTTAGATAAAACAAGCAGCTCTTCATTTGCCTTAGCTTTCTCTTGTTCCCTTTGCTGGATAACAGAATTTAGTTTTTCTATGGATACAAAAAGTTCCTGATCTCCAGCTAAAGTAATTGCCTGTTTGAGAATAAAACTGTCTAAACTTTCTGGCTCAAGAGTCTGGATATCATTTTCTAATGTTCCATCTTCCTTATTAAAAGCAAGACTAGTTTGCCCTTCTTGGATATCCAGATTACTTTCTTTTAACTTTCCTCCAACTGTACCACTTAAAACAGAAATTGTCTGTACACCATTTTGAACATCTGCACTAAAGACAGTATTCTTCCCCTTGCTGGTGTAACTGTTTTCTGCACTTTTTACAGTTATGGCAAAATTTTCTGACTGATTGACAAGGAAAAGCACTCCTTGATGCAGTTCCACACCAAATGCATTCTCATTACATTTGGTAATTGCAAAACGAGTGTCAGCATCCACTCCAATGGCAATACCATTCATTTTCAGAAGAATTCCTGAACCAGACATGGTTTCTAGCACATCTTGTTCTCTTAAAATAGTTCCTTTGCTTAAGGAGTACGCAATACCACTACGGGTAATGCTTGCCTCACCTGTTTTTTCTTCTACGAGACAATTTTCTTTTATATCCGCTTTCTGAAACCATCCTTTGACATTTCCAACTGCCATAACACCTGAAAGCACAATAAGCAGGATGGAAAGAACCATAATAAGATTAGCAATTCTTCTCTTCATTTTCCTTACCACTCTTTCCCTTTCCATTTTTCATTTCACTTGCCGCCTTTACGATTCTGGCCTTGCCTCCAAATGAAAATCCTATGGCTAGTAATAATACACCTGTTCCAAATATTCCTGTATAAATCCACATGTAAGGAAATGCGTTCTCTTTCCCCAGTGCATCATAGGTTCCATTTAAAACCAGTGAAGACTCACCAAGTACTTTTCTTCTAGTTTTCTTCCTGCTATCTTTGGTGTTCTTTTTTCGTTTATCTTCTTCTTTGGTGACTTTATGAGCTTTATGGGAATTTTGCACCTCTTCTGTCACATGCTTCTTAGAATAGTTTTGCTTAATTTGCACACTTGCTAGTTTCTGCCCATTCTGCAGCATTTCTTCCTTCTTTTCCTGAGCTTCCTTGTTTTCTGGTTTCTGGTTATTCTCTTCATCTGCTTCTTTCTGGCCTTTAGATTGAGGGACATGATTTCCTTTATCCTTGTCTGAAGTTTCCTCTCCCTTATCCTTTCTAGTATCCTTATTATCCTTTGGTTTCTTTTTATTCGTTTCTTTGTCTATATCATTTTGTAATTTCTTTAATTCCGTTTCGGCATCAAGAAGTACCTGATAGTTTTTCACCTTTGCTTTTTGTTCTACTGTCAATGCATTATAAGCATTACGGATTTCGCGTATGAAAGAAGCTTTTTCCAGTGTTACTGTTCCAATAGCATCAATCATCTGTTCCATTTCCTTGACAGCTGCCTTACCCGCCTCAATCTGCTCTAATTTTGCCAAGGCTTCTTCTAATGTCTTATAATTGCTTACTTGTGCTTGCTGCCCTTTGGTTAAAGACTGATAAAATGCGTTTACTTTCTGTACAAGTTCCTTATCTTCTTCTTTGATTTCCTTTGGAAGATCGTGTATTCTTGCTTTAACTTCCCGCACTCCGCTTACGTCAGTACAATCAAATAAATTGGCCTGTTTCTTATAGCAACGGATCAGAGAAACAAGGGATCTTGCACATTGACTTTCATCCCCCTTGTAATCCAGGGATATATCTGGATGTTGTGAAATATAATCCAAAATGGTATTTCCATTCTTTACAAATCCTTCTGATAAGAAATCTTCATCTAATAGTGCCAGAAGCATCTGTGCCTGAGCATCCGTCCAGACGTTGACATCACATTTGGTATATTGGGAGTTGAATGTTCCAAAACCTGTTATACTTCTTTGCAGCCACGGAATTACTTCTGTTTCTACATAATGTTTCACTTCATAGGCTTCCTTATCGCTAGAAGATGCCTGTTTCTTGTACATAAGAAAAATTGGCTGCATATACATAATAGACATATCATCTGCATTGTAATTGTTCATTTTTGAACTTCCTATCTGAGTCTTTACTAACGGTTTGATGTAAGACATGTACTCTCCGTATCTGCCACTGTACAAAGCATAGGCAAGATAATGCTGGGCATAATATTTTCCGTTGTAATCACTTGCTAGGAGTTCCTTCACCAGATCATATCCTGCTACATCTTCCACATCAAATCCTAATGCAGTTATTGCCAATACAAATCTTGCAGTTTCTGTTGTTTCCGGTTTCTTTCCCACTGACTGCTGATAAGTCTTATACTCTTTCCAGACTTTTGAAAGCCTCTGAAACATTTCGTCCTTACTAGTCCCAGGAGGATAATATCCTGCCCTTGCACAGGTAAAATCAAACCATGTATTATCCATTGCCTCTGCACCGTATTTTGCGTAATTTTCTCTTAATATGATTTTGACTGCTTCTTCTGCCTTTTGTATGCGTGCTTCTTTTTCCTGACTAGACAAAAAGGAGCTCCATTGCGGGTTATCATAATAAGTACCAGACGTAGAACCAAAAGCCCAGCTAGTCACTTGAAATTCGTAGGTATCATTTTTCAGATATGTAAATGTAAAATAGTCTGAAGGATCTTTTTTGGAAAAATCTTTGGATACTCCATTGACTGGCGTATCAACTAAAAAATCTTTCTTCCATTTTTCTTCATTGAGAGTAATTACAAGCTGATAGTCCGTTACCAGAGAAGAGAACTGTTCTTTTTCCTTTGGGTCCTTTCCTCCATATAGGATAGCTGCACTGATTGGAAAATAACATTCCTTCATAGCAGAACTTTCATTAAATATGTAATTTTCTACATTCACTTGTATTTCTACTGGTATTTTCTTAATCGACAAAACCTCTTGTACCTCTGTTCTTAAAGATGGAAATCCTTCATTTTCTTCTTCCTTTATCGTCCATATATCGTTAAAATCAAATCCCAGATAGGTTGACTGAAGTTTCATATCCTCTATGGAACAAGCTTTATCTCCTGCTTTATAGCTGGCTTGCCCTAGATAATAACAATTTTCCGTATTTTTATCAGCAATTCCGTATAAACTGATTTTACTGGTCTGGGTAGTGGATAACGTTCCAATATACACACAGTTTCGCACAGTTCCTGTATTTTTGTATGTTATTCCAGCGAGCTGGGATTTTTTCTTTGTTGTATGAATATCAGCACTGCTCAGACAGTCTGTTATGGTACCAGAATTAGAATAACAGAAACTGCTGTAATTATTATTTTCACCTTCTATGGTTCCATTAACCGTACACTGGGCGATTACTCCTAAATTACTATAAGCAAACACACATCCTAACTGTGCCTGGGTTATCTTAGTCTCTTTCATGGTAAGATTGCACACTTTGCCTTCTTTTCCAATCTTATAAAACAAACCTTCCTTTTCATGATTCCATCCTATAATAGAATGTCCTCTTCCGTCCAAAGTCCCTTGAAAGCTATTTTCCTTTTCTCCAACTTCTCCTACTGTTCCCACGTCGCTTGTCTTTTCTATGAAAATATCATTTTCCAAATAAACATTCTTTCCTTGATAGTCTATATCCTGATACAAAGAATCCCGGAACAGCTTAAGCTCTTCTACTGTGGAAATACAGTATGCTTCTTTTTTATCATTCCACAAAGATTCATATGTTTTTTCTGGAACTTCTGAAACGGCTGGGATTTCACTTTCTTCTGGTGAACCTGTTATCTCTGGAAGATTCGTTGTCTCTGTTGTTCCATTTGTCTCTGGTAAACGGGTTGTTTCTGGCAGCTGGGTTGTTTCTGCTGATGGAGCTGTCTCTAGAGTTGCACCTGCTTCTGGCATTTCTGACAGGGTTTTTTGCATTGCCTCTCCTATTTCCTCTGCAAGGGCAGGTATATCTGGCAAAATCAATGACATTACCAGCAACAGAAGCAAAACAATTCTTTTTCTTTTTCTCATACTATTTTTCCTTTTCTCATACTATTTTTCCTTTTCCTTCTGTCCCTTTTTGATTTAGAACAAAGTCTGAGTTCCTCAGACTCTCGCGACTGGAATGTACTCGAAGGAACTCAGACTTTGCCGCGCCAGATGGGTGTCGCTGTCTTTTAGCTGTCGCTGTTTTTTAGCGATTATCTTCCTTACCCATCTGTGCGCATCCTGTGCCCTTCTTTTTTAGGGCACTTTTTATTTGATAGGGAAGGACTCGCAGAGGACTTTCCTATCAAACAAGAAATGCAATTACCCCTTCTATAATGAAGGGGTAATTATCAAATAAATTAAAACTTAGTGACTTACTCTATAAATAGCCGTATCTATGCTTTCTTCACTTGCTTGAATGTTTTTTAACACTGCTAAAGAACTGTTGTAATCCGAATCGTATCTGTTGTCAGCTAACGCCATTACAAGCTCTGTTCTGTCTGCTTTTTCATATGCTGTTACATATGTGTAATCACCAGCCCAGTTATAATAATATGTATTGGCATCTTCGTTATGAATAACCTGATTTGCTAAAAATCCATCACAAAGACCTACATCAGCTCCCATATTTAATGTATAGAACATTTCCACTACTGGAGATTCTTCCTCACTTAAAAGTCCCATATCCATTAATTCCTGAACAGTAGTTCCCATGGTATAGTAATACTGGCTGCCATTCACATTTGTACTCATTTCATTGTTGATTGTGAACATCCATCCCGAAAATCCAGTAAAATTATACTCACTTAACAGTCTTGTCACATATCCTAAAGGTTTTACAATCCCAGTGTGGAATGCAGCTTCTGGCATTTGGGAATACATAGAATAGTTCCTTACATCAAAATTATACGCTTCGGAACAGCGAATTCCGCTTATATATCCATAAGAACCTGTGCAGCTCACTAAAATCAATCTGCTTAATAATGTATTGCAGATGATTTCGCCTAGTTTTCTGGATGTATCCGTTCCGGCAGGAATCGTGATACAGGTCGGTTCTAATATAAATCCGTTTGCAGTTTCCCCTGGATCTACCATTAGATACAGTTCATAATCTTCTGTTGTTGTAGAGGTTTCTGCTGCCAACGCAGTTACATTGGCATTAGAAGCAGCAATAAGAACAAACATTACCAGTGCCATTACTTTTGCTAACTGTTTTTTTGCTAATTGTTTCATATTTCATCTCTCCTTTGGTAAAATGCGAGAGCAATTAGAGAAATATTCCTATTCTTATGTCATAATTTATTGCACAAAAAAATACCGTATTCTCCAATCACCCAAGAATCGTATTCTAATCCAGCACATGGCAAGTATCCTGACTTTTGCATCATCCTAAGAAACGCCTTCCCGTAAAAACAGTGGCCAATGTCTCTTCGTCCGCAATTACAGTTGTGGTTGCAGTTCTGGTTTTTCACCAGATTCCAGTTTAACACTAAAAAGTGACCATGTACTATATTCAGTTGTTATTATGTACATGTAACAATAACATAATTATTGTAACATACTATCACAGAAAATGCCACCTAGAATTTCACTTCATTTCAGATACTCTGTAAATGTCAATTACAACTTCTCCAGCTGCCTTGCCAAATCCCAGTTTGCCAATAAACTTACTTTCATTTAACCATCCATAGGGACTGTTTTTGTCAACTTG
Source organism: [Clostridium] polysaccharolyticum (assembly GCF_900111595.1). Lineage (GTDB taxonomy): Bacteria > Bacillota > Clostridia > Lachnospirales > Lachnospiraceae > Clostridium_AI > Clostridium_AI polysaccharolyticum. The sequence continues at coordinate 36,160 of NZ_FOHN01000005.1, forward strand.
AAATACAGGCTTTGTTAGGAATGGTGCAGCTTTCCTGTCATCAATCTCCCCTTCGTTTTCTACGGATATATAGAATCCATCTTCTGTCTGAATCACATATTTTGCAAAGGCATAAGATACAGATTCGTCTCTCTGGGTATTCCAGTCAGCCCCGCCAGGAATAATTTTCCCATTGATTTTTCCTGTAAACTCTCCTCCTGTAATAGGGATTACTCTTAACTGGCCTTCGTCTGTCTGTCCTATTACCATCCAAGGTCCGCATTCAACACGTAATGAAAATATTAGTTCCTCTTTCATGAAATACCTCCTGTTTTACTTCTTTCATCTACCTATTAGTATAACAAAAAAATTCCACGAAACAAACTATTCCTTTGTATATTTCGTGGAATAAACCTTAGCTAAACTATTTTTCCTATTTCTTTTACGTCCTTTACAATAACCCTAGCCCCCTGTTCCATAAGAAATTCCTCATCACGGTATCCCCAGGCCACTGCGATTTCATCAATTCCAGCATTCTTAGCCACCTGAATATCTACTTCTGAATCTCCTATATACACGGCATGCTCTTTCTCCACATGGAACACCTTTAGAACTTCTAAAATGCTGTCAGGGTATGGTTTTCTTCGGACACCCTCTCTTTCCCCTGCCGTATAATCAAACAGATCTCCAAAATACTCTTTACACAAAGACTGTACTGCAAAATCTGCTTTATTGGATACCACTGCAAGTAAATGCCCGTTTTTCTTTAACTCTGTAAGCAATTCTGCCATACCGTCGTAAGGTTTCGTCTTATCTGCACAATGGAGCCTGTAATACTCTTTAAATGTTTTATAAACTTTTTCCAAAATCTCTGGTTCTGTTCCTTTCGGTACTGCCCGTTCTAGCAGTTTATAGATGCCATTGCCTATATAACTTCTTACTTGTTCCATCGTTTTTTCTGGAAAGCCTTGTGACTTTAATGCTACATTGGTGCTATCCGTTAAATCCTCTAAGGTCTCCAGAATCGTTCCGTCTAAATCAAATATTAGTAATTTATAATTTTTCATAGATCTCCTTTTTCCCACTTCATACCCGCTATGCATTCAGGTTCACTTTTTTAATCTTCTTTGTCTTATAGTCATAAAATTTGCGATTTACATCGGCATCATAAATTATATTCCGTCTGAGATAGTATAACACATTTTTAAATTTTTCAAAATATAGTTTACAACTCCCTAGAATTCTCCTTATTAATAGGTGTAACGCAAAACACAACAAAGCATTACATAACCAAAAATCTATTCTATTAGAAAAGGAGAATGATATTTATGAGTACAAAAGGAATTGATGTATCAACCTATCAAGGACAGCCTGACTGGGCCAGAGTAAAAGCAGACGGTGTACAGTTTGCCTTTATCCGTGCTGGATACGGCAAGAACAACATTGACCAGCGCTGTGATTACAATGGAAGAAATTCTAAAGCCAACGGTGTCACACCACATTTTTACTGGTTCTCTTATGCACTAAACAAAGACATGGTAATCAATGAAGCACAGTATTTAATTGCACAGGCAAAAAAATACACAAACAGCTGTATGCTGGCATGGGATTTTGAATATGATTCTATGGATTATGCAAGAAACAAAGGTGTCAGTATTTCAAAATCCACTTTAACGGACTGGGCAGCTGCATTCTGCCAGGAAGTTACGAAAGCAGGCTTTACTCCTGTAATCTATGCCAACGAAGACTATGTGAAAAACTACATAAACGTAGATACGATTATCAGCCAGACAGGAGCAAAACTATGGTTTGCAAGATATTCAAACACCATTGGAAGTTACGGCTCCAATGCTTACATCTGGCAGTATTCCTCTTCAGGAACAGTTGCTGGAATCAGCGGAAATGTAGATATGAATATTGGCTATTTTGATGGTGTCCCTGAAACTGCTGCCTATACTTTAAATACATTTGTCCGTGAGGTACAGGCTGCATGTGGTGCTTCCATAGATGGTGTTGCAGGTACAGAAACATTATCGAAAACTGTTACCGTTTCCGCTACGGTGAATAACAGACATGCTGTTGTTGCACCACTCCAAAGACGTTTAAATGCATTAGGTTATAATTGCGGTACTGCTGATGGTGTTGCTGGAAGCCTGTTTACTGCTGCAGTAAACAGCTACCAGAGAAATGTGCTTGGCTATGGCACTCAAGATGGCGAAATTACTGCCCGCGGAAAGATGTGGAAATCTTTGTTGGGCATGCTTTAATCCTCCAGACTAGAAGCTTGCCTATAAACCATCAAGTGTAAAATTCGTTATCTCTTTCTCATATATAATAATGACAGAGTCTTGCGTTTTGAACCCTTTGCAAGACTCTGTCTGTTATTCCAAATGAAGTTTCTTCCATATATCAACGTATAATACCTGCAGTAAAAAGCCAGCTTATATGAACATCCTCATAAAAGCTGGCTTTCATTTAATGGTTTATCTTTTCTTATCATTTTCTTTAAAAAGCTTGAACAGATTATTTATCTGTTTATCCATGCTGGTAAGCAAAGAGTACTTGTCTGTCAGATCTGACAGCAGCATCTGGTATTTTTGTTCTCTCTCCTCTTGCCGTTCATCTAGTTTATCGTTCTTCTTAATGGTATACAATAGCAAAAATACAAAGAGAACTGTCCAGATTCCTTGTGACTGGGTTACGGATAATAAAACTTCTTCCATTCCACCACCTCCTCTTCCATTTACTATGTAATAATCCCTGCTTTCTTATTTTAGCAACTAGTTTATCAAAAAATTCATTATTCTTATAATATAGATAATTTTATGTACGAAATTACATTTTTCTTATTTTTTAGTTTCTAAATTACATTTTCTCTCCCTATTAATAAGGGAGGGGAGGATATTATATGGAGCAAGTATTACTAAAGCATGTAAAACACTATTTAACCTATGGGGATCAGCAGGATTTTAACGCTATCTTAAAATATTTCCAGCCGTTGATCCGAAAATATGCAAAGAAACTTTATTATCTGGAATTTGAGGACAGTACTCAGGAACTTAGTATGGCAATCTATGAAGCACTTCAAAAAATGACCTATCTTACCACTGAATTTGCATGTATTTCTTATTTTCAAAAAGCAGTTTACCATCGCTTTTGCAAACTTTACGCACATAGTGCACAAGAACAGAAAAAACTGGAAAATCAAGTGCCTTATGAAGAACTTATAACTGCTTCTTTTGACTCGTCCATCAGCGACAGACTATTTATTTTAGAATTAAAAGAGGAACTTCATTCCATGTGCGAAATCAAGCGAACCATTCTTATTTTACTGTTAAGCGGATATACGGATAAGGATATTGGGAGAAAATTAAACTGCTCCAGGCAATATATAAACCGTATCAAAAAAAGTCTCTTGCCTGAAAAATAAGAACTACAAAACAGCCAATCCCTATACTTTTCCCAGTCATTCGAATTATACTCTCTGGGATCATATAGAGATTGGCTGCTTTTCCATTCTATACTATATTAAAATATGCCAGTTACACACCACATAAAAACTGATTGAAAATTTTATGTAAACACCATTTATAATCCAGTTTTTTCACTTCTTTTGCTGCATATACCAAATATTCTCTAAGAATTTCATCTCCCAGCTTATACTTCACCTTTCCTGCCACATCTCCTGCTTTCACAGGTGCTTTCAAAGATTGTGCTATTTGATATACTGGTTCTGCCATTTCTCCTTTTTTTAAAAGAACCATCAAAGATTCGTCCTGCTCAAAATCCACTTCCAGAGGCACACTTGCCTCTTCTGATAAAATTCCCGATTCTGGAATCCCATTTTCTACCGGAATTGGATTAAAGGTGACAGATTTATCCAATACATCTGTAAAATGATAATTCTGAATTCCATATTCCATAAGTTTTCTGGTATCTTTCCATTTATAAGCCTTGTGATTGGGCCAGCCACAGCCTAACAATGCCACAATAAAGGTTCTCTCATTGCGTACAACCGCACCTACATAACAGTATCCCGCCTTTGAAGTAAAACCTGTTTTTCCAGATAAAGCACCTTCCATCATAGATAGAAATGCATTATGGTTGACTGCAGAAAAACTTCTAGAACCTGCCTCATTGGAAAAGGCTGCTGCTGGCGTCCTGGTTATCTCAAGAAATTCTTTGCTTTTTGGAGACTGTTTAATACAGTAGCGCATAATTTTTGCCAGTTCTACGGCCGTTGTTCCATGCTGTCCCTGATGATCCGAAGCATCTAGGCCATTTGGTGTCACAAAATGACTTTGAGTACATCCAATATCCATAGCCTTCTGATTCATCATTGCAGCAAAGCCTTCCACAGAACCACCCACATGTTCCGCAATCGCAACTGCACTGTCATTGTGAGACTCTAACATTAGGGAAAGAAGAAGGTTTTTCAACTTAAACTGCTCACCAGACTGGGCACCTAGCTGAACATCTGGCTGTTTTGCAGCATTTTGAGAGATCGTAACTACATCTTCTAAATCGGCATTCTCTAACGTTACAATGCAAGTTAAAATCTTAGTGGTACTTGCATTTGCCTTTTTATCATATCCATTTTTTTCAAAAAGTACACGTCCACTGTCTCCATCTAGCAAACAGGCTGACTGGGCATAGAGCTGGCTTAACTCCTTAGGGATATCTAAGGAATCCTTATCACTTTCCTTTTTATTGGCAACCTCAGTCTGCCCTTTAGCCATTACCTGCCAGGAAGGAACTGGAAAAATCAAAGCACCCATCAATGCCAGTATTTCTATTATGGAAACCAGTTTAAAACCATCTCGAAGTCTTGACCACAAAAAAACCACATCCATTCTATACTTATTCCATTTAATATATGAAATAAGCATAGTGATTATGAATGTGATTTCATAGGGTTTATAGGGTAAGGGGTTCCTTATTTCCGTTCCATGTCTTTTGGCAGCACTAAATTAGAGATTAAAGCAATTAAAAATACAACTGCTACGCAATTGCTTGCAAATACATTTTGTACAACGGCTGGAAATATAGAAAAAATCTCTGGTACTTGCGTAAATCCAATTCCCACACTTAAAGACAATGCTGCAATTGTAATATTTCTCTGAGAAAATCCGCATCTGCTGATCATCTGAATGCCACTTGCTACAATTGTGCCAAACATCATAATAGTACATCCGCCTAAAACTGCCTCTGGCAATGTTCCAAGCAAAGCTCCAACTGCCGGAAATAAACCTGCCAATACCATAATAACAGCTCCAGCCCCTATTGCATAACGATTTACAACTTTCGTCATAGCTATCAGACCTACATTCTGGCTAAAAGAAGTAATTGGCAGACACCCAAAGATGGAAGATAAAGAACTGACAAATCCATCGCATGCAATAGAACCTGCAATTTCTTTCTCCGTTACTTCCCTTCCTAATCCTGACATTGCAAGAGCAGACGTATCTCCTATCGTCTCCGTTGCGGACACTAGGAAAATCAGCGTAACAGATATAATTGCACTTATATTAAATTTCGGTGCAAAAGGCATAATCTGTGGCAGTGAAATAATGCCGCTATGGGTTACACTTGAGAAATCAACCATTCCCATAAAGCATGCCGCAATGTATCCTATAATAAGCCCAAATAGAACATTTAACTGTTTCCAATAAGATTTTGCAAATATGTGAAACAAAAAACAGCATAATAAGGTTATCGTACCTGCTATCAGGTTCTTGGCAGAACCAAAATCTTTTGCGCCATTTCCACCACCAAATGAATTTGCACCTACATTTAATAAACTGAAACCAATAGAAATTACGACACAAGCAGCAACAATAGGAGTAATAAACTTTCTCCAGTACTTTGCAAACAGTCCAAGAATACCTTCTATAATGCCGCCCACTAACACAGCACCCATAGCGGTTCCATAATCATATGTACTGGCAACAAAACATAAAACCGTAACAAACGTAAAACTGATTCCCATTACAACTGGAAGTCCAGAACCAATTTTCCATAGTGGAAAAAGCTGAATCAAGGTTCCAATTCCCGCAACTAACATTGCACTTTGAATCAGTTTCGCCATTTGTCCAGAGCCAATCCCTGCTGCACCTGCAACAATAAAAATCGGAGTAATATTGGCAACAAACATTGCTAAAATATGCTGCAAGCCAAATGGTACAGCCTGTCCAAGGGAAATCTTCCCGTCTAGTTTATATATATTCTCTTTCATCTTAATCTTCCTCGTTTATTCTCTTTCTGTTTTTTTATACTGATAACATAAATTCTGTATACAAATCAGGAACGAAATACAATTTCCCCTGTTTTTGCATCCATAGATTCTATAATAGCAAGTGACTCTAAGCGAACACCCTTCTGACGAATCAGCCTGCCTCCTTTTTGAAATCCTTTTTCAACTGCAATACCGATTCCTTCCAGAACTGCACCAGAATCCATAACCATATTCATAAGCCCCTCTAATGCACATCCATTTGCAAGGAAATCATCAATGATTAACACATGATCCTCTTTTCCTAGAAACTTCTTAGACACTATTACATCGTAATCTTTGCTATGGGTGAAAGAATGTATCTTTGATGTATACACCTCACCATCAATGTTAAGTGTCTGCGTTTTTTTGGCAAATACAACTGGCACGCCAAATTGCTGTGCAGCAATACATGCGATTCCAATACCAGATGCCTCAATTGTTAAAATCTTATTAATTGGTTTGTCTTCAAATAACCGTTTCCACTCTTTCCCCAGTTCTGCAAACAAGGCTGTATCCATCTGGTGGTTTAAAAAACTGTCTACCTTCAGAATATTTCCTTCTTTCACTACACCGTCTCTTCTGATTCTTTCTTCCAGTAACTTCATCTGTTATTCCCTTGCCTTTCTCTTTTTTATGTTGAACATAGCCTGTTTTATTATATCACATAATACCAAGGTTACAATAGCTTGCCTTTTTTCATAAAACAGATATTTCATATAAATATTAGATTATTTATATTCCCTCTCCAGCCTAGCCACGATATCATATATATATACGATATCCTGTATATAATAAAAAATCAAAGGAGGTTATAACAATGTATCTAAAAAAACAGAAACTTATTAAACGAACCTTTGCTGGCCTGTTAGCAATGGCTACCATGTTGGCTTCACAGCCATGTGGGTATTTTGACTTACAAAGTAACCATTCTAACCAGACAGTTAAGGCAGCTTCTTCCATTACTGAAAAAGCAGACAGTCCATTTTCCTGGGACAATGCCAATGTGTATTTCCTATTAACAGACCGGTTTAAAAATGGAAACACATCAAACGACCACTCTTACAACAGAGGATTATATCAGAATGGAAGCAAGATTAACTATGCAAACAATGCGGCAACCTTCCACGGTGGTGACTTCAAAGGAATCACAGACAAGATTAACGATGGCTATTTTGATAATTTAGGTGTCAATGCCATCTGGTTAAGTGCTCCTTATGAACAGATCCATGGTTATGTAATTGGCAGTGACGCTTCTGAAAGTTACGCCCACTACTCTTACCATGGTTATTATGTTCTGGATTACACCACAACAGACAAAAACTTCGGTACCAGAGAGGAATTTAAAACACTTGTAGATACTGCCCATGAGCACGGAATCCGTATTGTACTGGATGTAGTTATGAACCACGCTGGCTACAACACTTCTTACGACATGAATGAATACGGATTTGGTACATTAAAAAATGGCTGGCAGAATGCTTATTACCGTGCTTCCGGCATCAACAACTCTACTTACCACAATGTAATTGACTATAATTCTTCCAGCTATGACTGGGGAAAATGGTGGGGCAATGACTGGATTCGTTCTGGATTACCTGGTTATCAGGCTGGAGACAATTCAGACCAGAGACAGAACCTAAGTGGATTACCTGATTTCCGTACAGAATCCCAGAACCGTGTATCCATCCCTACATTCCTAAAAACCAAATGGGAACGTGAAGGCAGATACAGCCAGGAATACAACGGACTTACTTCTTATCTTTCCTCCCACAATAAAAATATGACGGTTACCAACTGCATTACCTACTGGCTTCAGTCCTGGGTACGTGAATTCGGAATTGATGGTTTCCGCTGTGACACTGCAAAACACGTAGATTTAGCTTCCTGGAGTACTTTGAAATCAGCTTGTACAGAAGCCTTGGCAGACTGGAAAGCAAAAAATCCTAGCAAAGCAATGGACGATACTCCATTCTGGATGACTGGCGAAGTATGGGGACATGGGGTTTACAAAGACTCCTATTATTACAATGGTGGTTTTGATTCTATCATTAACTTCAGTACTCAAGGTGGTAATGGCTTAGACAAATATAACGTTGCCAATACATACAATGAATACGCAAGCAAAATTAATTCCGATCCATATTTCAATGTATTATCCTACATTTCCTCTCACGACACCATATTAGCAAGGGGAGATTCTATCTATAATGGTTCTTCCTTCCTGTTATGTCCAGGCGGTGTCCAGATCTATTATGGTGACGAAACAAACCGTCCTTATGACTATAATGCTGATAAAGGTGGAAATCATGATGTTCGTAGTGATATGAACTGGAACAGCATTGACCAGAATGTACTTTCCCACTGGCAAAAAGTTGGTACATTCCGTAAAAACCACATTTCAGTAGGTGCAGGCCAGAATGCTTCCCTTTCTACAACCAGCGGAATTGCATTTTCCAGAACCTATTCAAATTCAGCCAAAAATATCTATGATAAAATTGCTGCCTGCATTGGATGTTCCAATAATGCCAACGTTACGATTACTGTTTCCTCTTTATGGGCAAACGGAACAACTCTTCGAAATGCTTACGACAATACTACCGTAACTGTACAGAATGGAAAAGTAACTTGTAACAGCGGAAAGAACGGAACCATTTTATTAGAACAGGCGAATGGGGTTATCCCAACACCTACGCCTTCTGCTGCTCCGACAAACACACCACAGCCATCTAACCAGCCATCTGAATGCGTGAATACTGTTTATATCAAATCCGACTTTGTTCCTTATGTGTATGCTTGGAAAGGCACTAATACAGAATTAGCTGGTACTTGGCCTGGTACTAGAATGACTCAGACAGAAAATGGCTATTACAAATTCGTACTAGGTGGAACAGCCAAATACAACATAGTCATCAACAATGGTTCTGGCTGGCAGACAGCCGATATCACAGGTTTGTCTGGGAAGAACTGGATTACGGTTAAGAACAACATGTCTTATACCATTGACAAAACAGAAAGACCTACAAAAGACATCGTATACATTGACTCTGATTTTGTTCCTTATGTATATGCATGGAAAGGATCTGGTACTATTTTATCAGGTTCATGGCCTGGTACAAAACTGACTCAGAAAAATGCTGATGGATATTATGTACTGGACTTAAATAGTACAGATAGTTATAACTTAGTGTTAAATAACGGTTCTGGCAGACAGACTGCTGATATTAAAGGCTTAAAGGGCAGCACTTATATTCGACTGAATAACGATATGTCCTATACCATCCAATAAATAACCATTACCAAGCTGTGTCTTCATCTTAACAGGTGAAGACACAGCTTTTTACATTACTGGAAAAGTTCTTATTTCCAATAATGCCGTTTATGAACATATAACATAAAAAATACGCCCTAAAGGACAGGTGCTAAACATACACACCAAAACAAAGCCAACCGCAGTTTGCTCAATTTAGAAATCCCAAAAAAAACTCACAAACATATGATAGAAAACGAAAGAATGTGATATAAGAAGCAGTCCATAAATGCTAAGATATAACCATCAGCAGAAGTTCTACATACTCTCCTGATTCTTTGGATTATGTGGAACTTTAACACAAATTAACGGGGTAACTGATAAAATGTTCGGTAAAAGAAAACTAAAAAGCCATCTAAGTATCTGGACTTACAGGCATCACTATTGGGGTAGCTGCTGCTTGGGTTTTCTTTCCACATGAGGAGGTATTTTTATGAGAAAATTTGCAAAAAAATTAGTAGCAGGTATCGCATGCAGTGCAATGATGACATTAAGCGTATTAGGTGGTGCAGTTGGAGTTGATGCAGCAAGTGCATACAGTGGTGCAGGTAATTTAGGCTGGGGCTTCGATTATCATGAAGGCGGACTATTTAACATAGCCGATGGCTACTCAAACGGCGATATGTTCAACTGTACCTGGAGAAGAAGCAATGTACAGTTTAATGGTGGAAAAATGAACCTTAGCCTTAACAGAGATTATAGTGGCTATACTGGTGGAGAATACCGTACCAATGGCAACTATGGTTATGGCATGTATGACGTCAGCATGAAACCAGCAAGCAATCCTGGAATCGTTAGTTCCTTCTTCACTTACACTGGTCCTTCTGATGGTACAAAATGGGATGAAATTGATATTGAATTCCTTGGCAAAAATACAAGACAGGTACAATTTAACTACTATTCAAACGGCAGGGGCAATCATGAATATGTTTATAACTTAGGTTTCGATGCTTCTCAAGGTTTCCATACATACAGTTTCTTATGGCTTCCTGGCAGAATTTCATGGTTTGTTGACAACAGAGAAGTGCACACAGTTTATAGCAGCGATGTTCCTGATACTGCTGGACATATTATGATGAATATCTGGAATGGTATTGGTGTAGATTCCTGGTTAGGACAATATAATGGAAGAACAGGCCTTACTGCTCAGTATGACTGGTTCTCTTATACCAGAAAATTCAGTTAATTTCCAGAAATGTAATTGATAGAATATGTAACAAAAGCCATCTCATTCTATATGGAGTGAGCTGGCTTTTGGCTCCAAAAAATCATTTATCTTCTATCTGGGTAATGAAACAGGCTGATGTTTATCTACCTTATTGTAATAAGATGTGATTTTATCCAAAGCTTCAGACACTGGGCATTCCACATCAAATACAGAAACTGCCTTTTTCTCAAACTGTTTTTGTGCCTGAAACCCTATCTTTTTACACACCACACACCTGCAGTCTTCTATCAATGCAACTTTTTTCAGTACGTCAGACGGTCCACTACATCTTTTCCCATTTCCCGAACAGCCATTGGTTCCACATCCACTGTTACAAAATTCATTCTGTGATAATGCTTCCTCTCTAACCAGTCTTCTTTCGAGAAGTCTATATTGTTCCCCCTCAGCTTCATATATTATGAATTCAGAAACTTCTCCAAATTTTAAATCCACTATTTCACCATTGGAAGAACCTATCGCTATTCTATACACGGTATACTCACTCCTTCCTGTATTCCTGGCCAATAAAGACAGAAGATAAATCTAGTTAAATCGCTGTACAGCTACTGTATAAATATCTTCTATTAACCGGATACCTCCTGTATACCCAACATAAAAATCATCAAGAACCACCTTATCCTGTACTGGCCATGCAACATTAAGGAAATTCCCCTTAAGTTCTTCTGTCACTTCTTTTTCATAATATCCTCCAAGAACCAAAGGATAACCATGATAATCATGACTGCGTATTTCCTCATGTATCTTATATCCATCTGTTTCAAATGAAACATCTGCCTCTATGCCATAATTAAGATTTTTAAACTCCTGTACAATCTGTTCCCTATAACTCTTTGGAGTATCGTCTACGATAAATTGTTTTGCTGGAATAAGACCTAAATCATTTACAAGGAACTTGGTAATTCCTAGTGTATACTGTGCATCTGCCACAACGGTAAACTGCTTATTGATAACTCGGTTTTCAAGAAAAAGATCCGCATATCTCTCAATTAAATAATAATAATAATCTTCCTGTTCCTTAATGACAGCTTCCACCTTTTCCTTCTCTACCCCAGCAAACTTACCAACTTCTCGCAGGAATTTACTAGTCTCCGTAGCTCCAATTGGGAGAGTCGGATAGTGAAGATATGGAATTCCAAATTTTTTCTCCATTTTTTTCATATTTCCAGCTCCCACCCAAGATGAAACAAGGAGATTAAACTCAGCTTCTGGTATTTTATTGATATTGTCTATCCCACGCTGATACCCAAAAATAGTATTAGGTATCAGACCAAGTTCTTTCATTAATTTCTCTAGTTCTCTGATATTGCCAAGCCAAAAAAGATCCTGATAAGGAACATCTGCCCAGATATTAACCAGTCCCTTTTGTTTTGTTTCTGATTTTTTCAGATACTGATCAATAATTGCATCCACTACCTGCTCATGTCCTTTATAATTATTGCCTTTAAATCCAGCAGTTGGGGCATAGATTACTGGTTTCTGGGTATCTGAAAATTGAGATACCACCTCTCCCGAATCATCACCAACTATTTCAGGAATACATCCAGTAAGAACAACATATAAATCAGCATCTACCACTTTCAATGCATTTTCTATGGTTGAATGAAGTTTTTTTACACCTCCAAATACTACATCCTTCTCATTGATACTGGTACAAGGAAAAATATTCGGAGAAAAATATCCAGAACTGCCTATCGTATCTGAAAGTTTCTGAGCACAGCCTGGTCCTGAGTGTAATATAGGCAGTGCTCTTTCAATTGCCTGAACCGTCTGCATTGCACCTAGTGCACATTTATATCTTTGTTTATCTAATAACTTTGCCATTACTTCGCCTCCTCAAGAAATGCATCTACATTTTGCTGATACCACCAGTCCGTATATGGAAGCTTTGTCCTCTTCGCAAGATTTTTCTCGAAACTTCTATTCCTTACTGCATCTAAAATGGTTTTTGCAAACTCTAACGTATGCTTATAACCAAAAATCATATACTCATCAGCAACATATATAGCTGGTGTTCCATTTTTAATAGCCCACACTGTTGAACCTGGATGACGTGAAAGATACATATCTGGCTGATATTTATGAAGAATATTCATTACCTCATAATTCTGCTGGTCTGCAACACTTGCTTCAAAATCAATGTCATTGTCCAACAGGTACTTCATAGAAGGAGGTACATCGCCATTTTCATATTTTTTATCATAATGCCAAGCTAACGCCCATACCACTTTAATTCCAAGTTCATCTAACACCCTTGAAACTTCAAATGTATACCCAGGACCCATACCTAGCACAGCTGTTAAGCCTTTTAGTTCTTTTTTGACTTCTTCAATCTGTGGAATATAGATTGCTCTCTGCTCCTCTATGTATTTTTCTACTTTTTCGCTACGTCCTGTCACCTTTCCAATTTCTCTAAGCCAAGTTTCAAAACCTGTGATACCACATTGATTGATACTTCTTATGTATGGAACACCATACTTTTCCTCCAGTGCATTACCCAGATAATTGCCTAACGTTCCGCAAATACAAGTTGTCGCTAAGCTTTCTGATAAATGGGACAGCTCCTCTATTGTGGAATTACAGTATAAAAATACAGGCTCTAAATCAAAATTTTTAAATATCTCAATAATTTCAGGCCTTGCACTTTCAAAGAAATTTTTAAAATTTATTTTATTTGTCTTAATTCCTTCTCTTGGCGGCTGTACAATTTCCTGAAGGACTGCATGATCGGAAATATCAAATCCTGTTGCCCAGATTCTGGATTTGAAACCTTCACAGTGTACTGCAACAATAGGAACTTTAACTTCCTCTCTGACTTCATCTACAATGCTGTCAATGTCCTCACCAATAATACCTGTTGCACAGGAACTTGATACAAAAATAGCCTTAGGTGAATACCTTTTATTTACCTCTAAAATAACTTTTCTTAAACTTTCTGTAGAACCAAAAATGGTATCATTTTCATTCATATCGGTCCCAACATAAACCGTACTGCTCGTAACACCCCTTTTTTTCGCCATAACTCTAGACATATAGTATGCAGACGAAGCTGCAACAGAACATCCTGCTGGTCCATGATGAATCACTGCTACATCACGGATTCCTGACAATTGTCCCAAAGCACAAGAAGAAAGACAAGTACTAGACTGGGAAAAACATCTGGAACAGCCTTTTAACGTTCCACATTCACTTTGGCTGGCAAGATCTTTTAAGGAACCAATATACCCTGTTATGGAACCGATTCTATTTTCTCTTGTCGCAATATTGGAATTGCTTAAATTAATCGACATGTGAACACTCCTATCCTGCATAATCCTCATTAAATAAATTGGTTGAAAGGTATCTAAGTCCTGTATCTGGCAACACTGCCACAATTGTTTTTCCTTTATTTTCAGGTCTCTTTGCCAGCTGTGTTGCGGCATATATTGCAGCTCCTGAAGATGTACCAATTAAAATACCATCTGTTTTTGCAGCCTCTCTGGCTGCCTGATACGCTTGAATGGTTTCAACTTCATATTTTTCATCATAAATACTTAAATCCATCGTAGAAGGTACTCTTTCTACTGGTACGCCTTCAAATGGATGTACACCAGTAATTTCTTCAGGATCAGGATTCTCTTCACTTGGCAAGGAATTCTTTCCCGGCTGTATTGCTACCACTTTTACTTTTGGATTCTTTTTCTTTAAAAACTTTCCTGTTCCTGATACAGTTCCACCAGTGCCAACATTTGCAACTAGTATATCTACATTTCCTTCTGTATCCTCCCATATTTCAGGACCTGTTGTAATTTCATGAATGCCCGGATTAGCTGGATTGGCAGTCTGATCAACAAAATATATATGTTCTTCTTTCGATAGCACTTTCTCACGAAGTGCTGCAATAGCAGCCACAAAATCACCATTGGTAGCTTTCAGCACTTCATCAATTTCAGGTACTTCTGATAATTTTATGGTTTCGCCTCCAAATGCTTTTATTACCTGAAATCTTTCCTGACTAACATTATCTTGTATATAAACCCTGAATTTATAGCCTTTGGCTGCTGCAATTGCCGCAAGGCCAATTCCAGTATTGCCACTGGTTGTTTCGACAATCGTATATCCCGGCTTTAAAAGTCCTTTCTTTTCGGCGTCTTCAATCATAGCCAAAGCAATTCTGTCCTTTACACTCTGATTCGGATTAAAATACTCTAATTTCACTAAAATTTTCGCCTGAAGATTATTTTTCTTTTCATAATTGACAAGTTCTAAAAGAGGTGTTCTTCCCACTAATTCTGTTATTGACTGTCTGATTTTTCCCATTGCATATCCCGCCTTTCTTAAATTTTATAGTCATCTGCAAGTTCCATCATTCCATACTCCATAAGGATTTCTTCCAATCTTTCCTGTGTCATAGGTGTTGGAATTACAAAATCTGTATTTTCAATAACAGCCTGAGCAAGATTTCTATATTCTTGTGCCTGATTAGAATCTGGCCTGTATTCAATAACCGTTTTCTTATTAATCTCTGCATGTTGAACGATATTATCTCTTGGTACAAAATAAAGAAGCTTTGTTCCAAGTTCCTTTGCAAATGCACGAAGAAGATCCAGTTCCCTATCTACATTTCTAGAATTACATATAATTCCACCTAACCGAACTCCTCCTGTTCTTGCATATCTTTGGATTCCTTTTGAAATATTATTTGCAGCATATAATGCCATCATTTCTCCACTAGCTACAATATAAATTTCTTTTGCCTTTCCTTCTCTAATAGGCATTGCAAATCCACCACACACTACATCCCCTAATACATCATAAAATACATAATCCAAATCTTCCGTATATGCTCCAAGATTTTCAAGCATGTTGATGGATGTAATAATTCCTCGTCCAGCACAGCCTACACCTGGTTCAGGACCACCTGACTCTACACATTTTGTTCCACCATAACCTTCTTTTAAAATTCTCTCAAGTGCAATGTCCTCCCCCTCTTCTCGAATTGTATCTAAAACTGTTTTCTGTGCTAATCCACCTAATAAAAGTCTTGTAGAATCTGCTTTTGGATCACATCCAACTACCATGACTTTTTTTCCATGTTCAACTAATCCTGCTGTTAAGTTCTGTGTCGTTGTTGATTTTCCAATTCCACCTTTTCCATAAATTGCAATTTGTCTAATTTCACTCATATATTTCTTCCTTTCTTATGAAAATAAATTTTGTATTTGAATATACTTAATTAATTGGTTAAGTGATACTTGTATCTCTCCTGGCAGTTCCATTGGAGTAATTCCCATACTAGATGCAGCAAATGATGCACCATCTCCAATCCTGCTAACCACCAAATATTTACAATCTGCAAGTTTCATCAAATTCTTTCTTAGTTTTTCATCATCATGATTGCCACCTTCGCATACAGGCTCTACCGTTCTTTTTTCCACCAGACGAATCTCTGTCGCATTTCCTATTTCTATTTCATATATGTAGAAATTTCTTGCTCTTCCAAAATGATTATTCACTACAATCCCATCACTAGAAGCAACCGCTACAAAAAATTTATTATTATCCATGTGAAAATGTCTCCTTCACACGCATTCTTCTTTGATAGATCTGATCCCCAAATTCGGACTTGCCTGGTACGCCTATAGCATCTGCTCTGCAATGCTGGCAATGCCGGAAAACATCTATATACTTCGCTGCCTTAGTTCTTGCGGAATCAATCTCCGCACATACAGGAGCTCTTAAGTTCTTTAATTCATGCTGTGGAATCAGAGGAATTATATTATAAATACTTGCTCCTGCCTCTTTAACGGTTTTGGCAATTTCCTCAATATGCCCATCATTTATTCCTGGAACCAGTACCGTATTTACCTTAATGGTAATTCCTGCAGAAGAAATTTTCCTAATTCCTTCTAATTGATTCTTTATCAGAATTTTCGCTCCCTCAGCTCCTTCTATCTTTTCTCCATGATACAGAATATATGAATTTAACTTACTTTCTATTTCAGGATCCACTGCATTTACAGTTACCGTCAAAGAATCAATTCCCACTGCGATTACTTCATCTGCCCTTTCACTAAGCAGCAAACCATTGGTACTCATGCATTTAATCAGTTCTGGATAATGCTCTTTTATGATACGAAACGTTCTTAATGCATAATCAGATGCTAACGTATCCCCTGGACCGGCAATTCCTGCCACTTTGATATCTGGGCATATATCCAATGCTTTCCCAAGAATATCTATACATTCTTCTGGTTTTAAAATTTTAGATGTAACACCTGGCCTTTCTTCAACATCATTCCTTGTTCTGTCGCAAAACCTGCAGGCAATATTGCATCCTGGACAGACTGGCAAATGTATCCTTCCGGCATTATTTTTGTGCCCTCCAAAACATGGATGGGAATTCTGCAAATCCTTATATGTATTCTTCAATATGACACCTTCTTTCCATCTGCTTTCTATCCTGTTAATTTAACAGAACAAATGATACTGGGTGGATTCGAACCACCAACTTCAGTTTTGCAAACCTATGCCATACCAGCGGCTACAGCATCAAACTTACAGGGAGATTTTTTGCTTATATACAGTTACTTCATCTCCCCACTAGGAACTTTTTTGCTTAATTACTAAATAATGGTGTTGATAAATATCGATCTCCTGAATCTGGAAGCAGTACAACAATTGTCTTTCCTTTGTTTTCAGGTCTTGATGCCAAAATTTCTGCAGCTTTTAATGCCGCTCCTGACGAGATTCCAACCAGAATACCCTCAGATAATGCAAATGTCCTTCCTTCTTTAAAAGCATCTTCATTTTCAATTGTAATAACCTCATCATACACAGAAGTATTTAAAACTGTTGGGACAAATCCAGCCCCAATTCCCTGAATTTTATGAGGTCCTGCTGTACCTTTTGATAAAACCGGGCTGCTAGCAGGCTCAACTGCTACAATTTTTACATCAGGGTTTTGTTCTTTCAAATACTCTCCAACACCTGTAATTGTTCCACCAGTACCAACGCCTGCTATAAAAATATCAACTTTGCCATCCGTTTGTTTCCAGATTTCTGGACCCGTTGTTTCTTTGTGGATTTTTGGATTTGAAGGATTTACAAACTGTCCAAGGATAACAGAATCCTTTATTTGTTTATTAAGCTCATCTGCTTTTTCAATTGCTCCTTTCATTCCTCTGGCCCCTTCCGTAAGTACCAGTTCTGCACCATAAGCTTTTAACAGATTCCTTCTCTCTATACTCATTGTATCTGGCAATGTAAGAATTGCTTTATATCCTTTTGCTGCTGCTACTGCCGCCAGGCCAATTCCTGTATTCCCACTAGTTGGCTCAATAATTGTTGCACCTTCTTTTAGAATTCCTTGTTTTTCGGCATCTTCTATCATTGCAAGTGCAATTCTGTCCTTCACAGAACCTGCCGGATTCAAATATTCCACTTTAGCAAGCAATGTCACATCCTTAATTTCCTTCTTCTTTGCATAACCATTCAGCTTAAGTATTGGAGTATCCCCAATTAATTCTAATGCACTTTCTTTAATTTCACTCATAATATTTCCTCCTTGCTTTTCAATTAACTTCTTATTTTGATAAATTTGATAAAAAAAACAGCCACCACACTTTATGGTAACTGTCAAACATTTTCATTTTTTTGAATCAGCTATCCTAATAAAGTGTATAAAGAATAAACCGTATCAACATATACAGCCATAAAACAGCACATACATTCATTTGTTGCATTCGTATTTATTCTCATCTTAATTTACCCTTCCTTTTTTTATTTTTTTCTCCTTCATTTGGATTGACTATATCCTACCATATATATTCGTATTTGAAAATTTGATAGAAATTATCGTTTGTGATAACTATTAATTATAACCACGCAGGCTTTCATTCCTTACGGATCGTCCATTTCTATCATTATAACTGCACAACCGTATCTGAATATTTGCGTGCCTCACTTTCATGCGTTGCAATAATCACCGTCCTTCCCTTATCTGCCATTCTGCGAAGCAGCTTTAACACTTTTTCAACATTGTCTCGATCAAGGTTTGCAGTTGGCTCGTCCATAATAAGAAGTTCAGGCTCTCTTACCAGTGCTCTTGCTATAGCTGCTCTCTTTATTTCGCCACCCGACAGATTCTCGGTAAATTCATTTTTTAATTCTGACAGTCCAACTTCATCTAATAAGTTTTCAATAACTAAAGAATTATCCGACTTGCTCTTTTTATTTTTTAATGAATCGATATAATTGGGCAAATCCACATTTTCATAAACCGTTAAATATGGAACTAAGGTATTATCTTGCATTACAATTCCAGTTTTTAAATTCCGAATCACTGACTTTCCATTATCATCAAGTCCTGTAATCTGTTCCTTATCATAAGAAACGGTTCCCGAAGTGGGTGGTATCAGACCAGCTATGATACCTAGCAAGGTACTTTTTCCACTTCCACTTGGTCCTTCTATTACAAAAAAATTGCCTGATGGGATATTCATAGTAACATCATCTAATACCTTTAATTTCCGATTCCCATGAGCATATATTTTCTTGATATGTTCCAGTCTGATCTCCATTACATCCTCCCCTTTTCACCACCGTTTATAATATAATCCGAACATACTTTTCTTATTGTGCTCATAATACTAACTGGTCCAGCAATTGTGGTAATTGCAGCACTCATAACGAATATAGATAGTCTCTCCCAAATATTAGGTATCGCAAAAGGAAACCCCACTTTATATGTAATTAACTGACTAAATAACGTAAAAGATAAAATACCCAAAAAAGAACCTGCCAATGCTCCCACACCTGATATAATCATGGCCTCTTCTAACAGAAACTTATTTACCATTTTTCTGCTCATCCCTATAATTCTAAAAGTTTCTATCTCTTTCCTTCTCTCATTTATAGCAATAAAATAACTGATATACAAAATAAAAAATCCCATAAGAAACATCGCTGCCTCTAATCCCACATAGGTAACATATGTCCTCTTTAGCTCATTGGATAATTTTCTAGAAACCGAATCCGCTGTTATAATTTCAACCCCGTCTATTCTGGTTAGTCTGGCAGCCACTGCAGAAATGTTTTCCTCTTTCTTTACTCTAACCATTACAGCGGAAATATTATTTTCATTTACTTCTTCTAGTAATCCTTGACTTGCTTTTTTTGCAGCCTGTAATAAATCTGGTATTTCACTTATGCTGACATAAACAGTTGAATCCATGGAGGAACCGCTTTCATCAAGTTCTGCAGCAACTGGTAATCTTTTCCCAAACATCTGAAATGTCTTATCCTTTCTTATTCCAATTCTGCTTCCTGTTACTATGGCTCCATTTTTTAAAGATTTCAAATACCTGTTTTGTACCCAAGGCCTAACTGTAAAATCACTTTTAAGATCAATCCCAACCACCTGCACAGGCTGGTCACAACAAGAACTATCCAATGTCATAAGAAACGTCTGTGGTGATAAACATTCTATTCCCTTTGTACGTTTTATCTGTTCCATTACAGAGGAATCCATATAAAAAGTTCCCTTCTTTGCCGTCAGAAGAATCCCTTCAAAATCTTTTTCCGTTCCTTCTGGTACTACAATCAGATCTGCTCCCATTCGTTCTACAACACTTTGGCTTCCTTTTTTCATGCCTAACGTTATCAAAGTTCCAAGTTCAATAACTGCTGATAATATTAGAGCTATCAGAATCAATCCCATACTTCGATATATTTTTGCTTTTATGCTTTTGAGAACCAGTTCAAGATAACGCCCCATGCTTTCCTCCTTTTACCAGATATTTTGCCATTAGAAAATGGACTAATTCAAAACTAATTAATAAAACGCCGATTAAAATTAAAAATGGTCTGGTATACAGGTAACAATGCATCGTCTTCATTTTACAAACTGGTGCAATGATATCAGGAAGCAATACAATTGCTAAGCTAAATATAAAACGAATCCCCAAAAGCACATTTCGTATAATAGAATTCTTAATAAAAATCAAAATAATGGAAATAACAGCCAGACTAATCCCTAGAATGACGGACCAAGTCCTCGTAACATGGCAAGGTGGCTTCATTCCTTCCATAGATGTACATACATGTGCAAACTGGTACACTCCAGCCACAATAAGCACAGAAAGCAAACCTAACAATCCATTTATCCATTTCAATAATTTCATTTACAATCCCTTCCTTTTTCTTTTCAAACTCTGTCACATGGCACTAACGAATCTCTTCAAATTTATCATGTTCTTTATCGTACAGAACGGAATCCGGAATTCCCTCCAGATCTGGATACACCTTTTTTACAAATGCATCTAAGCTTAGATCTGGATTAATATCTCCTGTCTTCTGCAAATCTTTAAATGAAGCAACAAAGGTTTCTTTTCCCAATGATACAGATGGCTGATAATTCAGGCCAGACAGGATTTCACCATATTTTACTACGTCATCCGCATTTTCTGACGGCATATATCCATTTTCCACCTGTAGCCTTGCCGCTTCTTCTGGACATGCCTGAACAAATGCAGCAGCCTTCTGAATTGCTTTTGCATATGCAACAGCTCCAGCAGTATTTTTTTGAATCAGTTCTTGTGATACATAAGCCTGGCAGCAATATTCTTTTGAAAAAACTTCGTCTTCTCCGATATCTAATATTTTGATAAAATCATAGTTTTTCTCTGCCCGATATGCCACTGGGTCATGTATGCCTATTGCATCCACTGCTCCATTATCAAGAGCTGCTAGAAGATCCGTCATGGCATAAGTTGCAAACTGAATATCTGCTTTACTTCCATTCACATTGAATCCAAGTCCATAAAGCTTTCTTTTTAACTGGATTGGAGCAGAATCCGAAAGTGATGACACACCTATTGTTTTCCCTTTCAGATCTTCCAAGCTTTTCGTTTCCGAACCGTTTTTTGTGTAAAATTTCGTACATCCCCTATGTAACCCTGTAACAAAAGAGATTCCAAGACCATTCGCAATAGGCTGCATTAATGTACCTGTCAGACCATAACCAGCATTAATTTCTCCGCTTGAAATCTGTTCTGTAATGGTATCTATGTTGGAAACCACTATTTCATATTTCTGGCCGATTGCTTTAAATTCTTCATCAAAGTAGCCATTTATAATTGCTATATGTACTGGTGCTAAACATAGGCTCTCCTTATTATTCAGTATTTTTACCACATTTTCATCTGTACTTGTTTTAGCACAACCTGTCATTATGGAAAATACAGCTATTATACTTATAACGAAACCTGCTATTTTCTTCTTCCACATTTCTTCTCTCTCCTTATTTATAGGTAATATTCTAATTCCTTCTTTTCACCTGCATAATTTAGTATTTCTAATATCTGTGTACGATATTTCAAAAAATCAGGATTGCCTCTTGCTCTAGGCCGCCCCAATTCAATATCAATAATCTGTTCAATCTTGGCTGGCCTAGGTGTCATTATCACAACCTGATCGGAAAAATAGACGGCTTCATCTACATCATGGGTAACCATTATCATGGTCATTTTATGCTCTTTCCAGATTCGCAGGATTTCATCCTGCATATTCATTCTGGTAAATGCATCTAAGGCACCTAAGGGTTCATCCAGCAAAAGCACTTTGGGATGCCCTACCAATGCTCTTGCCAAAGATGCCCTTTGATTCATTCCACCTGACAGCTGATGGGGATATGCACTTTCAAATCCTTTTAAACCAACCATTTCTATATATTTTTTTACTTCTTCTTTATTGGATTTATAAATCCCTCTTGCTTTTAACCCAAATGCAATATTCTTTTCTATGGAAAGCCAGGGATATAAATTCGCTTGCTGAAAAGCAAATCCTCTATCATGTCCAGGCTTAGTTACTGGTTTATTATCCAAAAAAATGGTTCCTTCATCTGCAAGATTAAGCCCCGCAATTGCTCTGAGTAATGTGGTCTTGCCACATCCAGACGGACCAATTAGGGAAATAAATGATCCTGGTTTTACATTCAAATTCACATTTTGTAATGCTGTCAATACAGATCCATCTGCATTTTCAAAATGTTTCCCTACATTTTGTATTCTTAACTCTCCTACCATTTAATCACTCCCTTTTGCCAGATCAAAATACTATCTTTTAACCAAAATAAAATCTTAATAATCAAGTTACATAAAACTGCTAGTATTATAAGTCCTGCGTAAACATTTGCATAAAGCATCATACTTTTTTGCCAGTTCAGATACCATCCAATTCCTGATTTACAGCCAAACATTTCTGCTGTAACCAAAGTTACAAAAGACCCTGTTGTTGCATAGAAAAATCCCAGAAATATACTTGGCATAGCCGCTGGAACACCAACACGAAATACTTTATACAACCGGCCAGAACCCAGAGTATCTGCCACTTCAAAATACGTCTGCTGCACATTCTGTATTCCACTGCTTGTCATAACGGTTATAGGAAACCATACAGATAACGCAATCATAAAAACTGCCGCCTGATAAGACGTACTAAACAGGGATAATACCAGTGGAGACCATGATGTTGCAGGTATTGGACCAATAATTTTCGTTACAGGATTGATCCAGTACGCTGCCTTTTTGTGGAACCCTAATAACAGTCCAGTAGCAAATCCCAATAATGCACCTATTGCATATCCAATTATCAGCAATTTACCCGAAGATAAGATACATTCCAGAATAAGAACCCGATCATTTACAAAAACACCAAATACTCTATCTAAAGAGGGAAAGAATAAAATAGGCAATAATGCGAGCTTACTGCACACAATATTTATACCGTTAAGAATCAGAACTCCACCCGCTATTAATGGTCCATCTTCCTCCAGTTTTTTTGAAATTGTTTTTTGAAATAAAGATGCAATATAAAGTGCAAAATATATTCCCAAAAATAGGTATAAGAAAAATACAAAATAAGATGCATCCGCTTTTGGCTGACTGGCCGAATCAGGAATGATGCGATCTACTAAAACAGCTGCTACTCCAGAAACTATACAGCTCAATTTCTTAACTTGCTTCTTTATCATAGAATTATTACCTCCTAACAAATGTCACTACTGATCAGTGACCTAATCTTAACACACCAGTTCTGCCCTGTGAACTATAACAAAGTGATTAACGGCAATCAAAATCTGTTATTAATTTCTCTTACTAATCACAGGCAATTAATTTATCTTATAACAAAATGCACCGAATTTGCTATGCTCCATTTCTTATAACGCAAAAATGGAACCGCTTACGGTTCCACTTCCTTGTACTTATTTAATTCCTCAATATAACGCTCCCCTATTTCACTTAAATTGTGATTTTTCCGAACGATATACCCTATTGTTAATGGATCTTCTTCTTTTAGTTTGACACAGACAAATCCATCCGTTAAAGCTACACTGTCCGTCATAATTCCTGTACCAATCGAATATCCATTTAATCCTGCCATTATTTCTGCTGATGTTGCCCTGTCATTTGACTTTATCAGTTTTTGAAAATCATAATCGCCTAATGCTTCCTCTGATAAATAAAACTCATTCTGGCTGTTCTGATCAAAAGAAACACAAGGATACTCTGATAATTCTTCTAATGAAACCTCCTTAAGGTGTGCCAACGGATGTTCTTTCCATACATATGCATATGTATCCTTTTTCATTAATGGATAAAACTGAAGCTGATACTCCCTGAATAACTTTTTAAGCACCTTCTCATTATTTCCCGAATACGAAATAATACCAATTTCACTTTTCAAATCACGGACATTTCCTAACACTTCATCTGTTTTTGTTTCATGAACTGCGTAGGTATATTTGGAATAAGGGAACTTCTTCAAGGTCTCTATAAATGCATGCACTGCAAATACATAATGCTGCATGGAAACCGAAAAATGTTTTCTCTCCCTGTCTAAGCCAATATACCGGTCCTCAATAATAACATATTGACTTACTGCCTGTTTCGCATAAGCCAGAAATTCCATTCCATCCTGTGTTAATTTGATTCCTTTATTCGTTCGCTGGAATATCTGAATTCCTAGTTCTTCCTCCAGTTCCCGTACAGTAGTCGAAAGCGCAGGCTGTGAAACGTACAATTTGCTGGCTGCCTCTCTCATAGATGAAGAACTTGCAATAGCAATTACGTATTTTAGCTGTAATATTGTCACTAATATCCTCCTTATTCTGCAATTCTATCTGTTATGTGAACTCGTATTCTATCCAATGCTTCTTTTACTATGCTTCGTGGACAGGCAACATTTATTCTCTGAAATCCTTTTCCTGCATCCCCAAAAATCCTGCCACTGTCAAGCCACACTTTTGCATCATATATAATCTTTCTATCTAATATATTAGCATCCAGTCCTGCTTCTCGAAAATCTAACCAGACTAGATAGGTTCCTTCTGTCTCAATCATTTTTACATTTCTTAAATACCTGTCTACATAATCTTTTACGAAATCTATGTTAGATTTAATGTATGAAATCATTGCTTGATACCATACTTCACCATCCTGATATGCCGCCTCGCAAGCCACTAATCCAAGAGCACTAAGCTGACTGATTCCTGCTGCATCCACTTGCTTACGGAATTTTCGTTTTAAATTCCAATTAGGAATAAAAATATTTGAAATTAACATACTTGCAAGATTAAATGTTTTACTTGGGGATGTACAAATAATCGAAATATCTTCATATTCCTTTTTTAAAGAAGCAAATACATAATGTTCTCTATTATACACAAAATCATTATGTATTTCATCACTCACAACAATTACACCATATTTTAAGCATATGTCACCAATTCGAATAAGTTCTTCTTTAGACCATACTCTTCCAACAGGGTTATGAGGACTGCACAAAAGGAATAGTTTAATCTGATTTTCTCGAATTTTATTTTCGAAATCATCAAAGTCCATATGATATCGATTATCCTCTCCTAGATATAAATCATTGCTGATAATGACCCTTCCATTATCTTCAATCACTTCAGAAAACGGATAATATACAGGCTGCTGAATTAATACCTTGTCTCCTTCTTTCGTGTACGCCTTTACAGCCATTGCAAGTGCAAAAACTACACCAGGTGTTTTTATCAGCCAGCTTTCTTGTGTATCCCAATTGTGA
This sequence comes from [Clostridium] polysaccharolyticum, assembly GCF_900111595.1. Taxonomy (GTDB): domain Bacteria; phylum Bacillota; class Clostridia; order Lachnospirales; family Lachnospiraceae; genus Clostridium_AI; species Clostridium_AI polysaccharolyticum. The sequence goes on from NZ_FOHN01000005.1 coordinate 62,035, forward strand.
TGTTTTTTCATCCAGTCTGCTACGATTTCATAATAATCTGTCTGCACTTCACTATATCCAAATATTCCATCTTTGGAACGTTTCACTAAGGCATCCTCGATATAGGACGATGTTTTAAAATCCATATCTGCAACCCATAAAGGCAATACATCTTCTGGCATTCCTCTTCTCAATGTAAAATCATATTTCAAGGAATCTGTGTTTCGTCTTTCTATTATTTCATCAAAATCCAGATTTCTCTCCGCCATAAAATCCCCCTTTTCTTTATTAAAATACTTCATTCACCTGAGCGAATATAGATTTCAGCTCTGCAATCAAATCCCCACTATCTTCAATACCAATGGACAGTCTTAAAGTCGAATTCGTTATACCATTTCGAATCCTTACTTCCTCTGGAACATCTGCATGTGTCTGTGTTGCAGGATATGTAATTAACGTTTCCACTCCTCCTAAGCTTTCTGCATACTTAATCATTCTTACTTTTTCCAGTATTGCTAATGCGTGCTCCTCTGTATCCACATGAATGGTAACCATAGAACCAAAGCCCCTGGCCTGCTTTTTCATAATTTCATGGCCTGGATGTTCTTTTAACCCAGGATAAATCACATCCTTAATGATACTCTGTTCTTTTAACCATTCCACAATTTCCATTGCATTTTTCTGTGACTGTTCCATTCGAATTCCCAGTGTTTTTACGCCTCTTAGAATAAGCCAGCTGTCAAATGGAGAAAGCCCTGCTCCTGTAGTTTTTAACAGAAATCTCAATCGATCACGTATATCTTCTCTGTTTGTAATAATAAAACCAGCTAATGTATCATTATGGCCACCTAAATACTTTGTGCCACTATGGATTACAATATCCGCTCCTAGTTTCAGCGGATTCTGAAAATACGGAGACATAAATGTATTATCCACTATTAATAGCAGATCCTTGCTTTTTGCTATCTTTGCTATTTTTTCAATATCCAGTACATTCATCATCGGATTAGTTGGAGTCTCAACAAAGACAGCTCTTGTATTTTCCTTTATATATTTTTGAATATCATTTTGCAAACAGTTCACATAGGTAAAATCAATCCCATTTTTCTTAGAAACATGATCGAAAAGACGAATACTCCCTCCATATAGATCTGCTTCTACTATCAAATGGTCTCCTGGCTGAAACAGCTCCATAAAAAGAGTGATTGCAGCCATTCCAGAAGAAAATGCAAGTGCATCAATTCCACCTTCCAGACTCGCTATCACTTTTTCCAGATGCTCTCGTGTAGGATTCTGCAATCTGCTATAATCATAACCAGTGCTCTTTCCAGCTCCTGGATGTGCATAGGTAGCTGTCTGATATATTGGGTAGCTTACTGCACCATAATGTTCTGTTTTTCCTTCTGCACTCTCTAAGTGTAGACATCGTGTGTTAATCCCACGCTCCATCAGCGAATCCTCCTTATTAAAAATTATATTTCCTGTAATTATATCAGATATCACTTCAACCGGATAATACAAGATATCTTTAACACGTTATAATCCAGAATTATAATGGGCGTCTTATAATAACAGAAAAAAGATACGATAATGCCTTACAACTGATTACACACCTAAAAACAGATACATTAAAAACACTTTATAACTATAGTACATCTGGTCTTATCAATTACAAAAGCGAAAGCATGAACCTTCCACACTTTCGCTTTTCTTACTGCTTAATCTACTCTCCTATTCCCTATATCTGAATCACAGTAAGTTCTGGTTTGTTAAATACTCGAAATTTTATATTATGGACACCAAGTCCCTTGGACAAAATCATATTTGCATTCTTACCTCGGAATAATCCAAAATCGTACTTGGGAAACAGGTGCAAATCAGGTGAAAGTACACCACCTGCTATTGGAAGAATCATAATTCCACCATGAACATGACCTGACAATACCAGATCTACATCAAGACCGTCATATTGAGGAAAATATTTTGGATTATGAGCCAATAGCACTCGGTATGATTCCTTTGATTTTCTTTCTGGTACCATTTTCTTTAATTCATCAGCCTCAAGGGCTGGCTTCTGCCAAAATTTCTTATAGAAGAAAAGTTCCAAATCCAGACCTATAATCTCTATCTCTCTGTCCTTTAAGAACAGGCTGCTGGACTGATTTATTAAATACGTAACCCCTAGCCTATTAAGTTCTTCCCGATATTTAGAAAATGCTTCTTTACTTTCTTCCCAGTAATCCATTACTTTCTTTTCATGATTCCCGTTGGCATAGTAAACAGGAGAAATCCTTACTAGCTCCTTGATCAGAGAAAGCGAAACGGACATGTCTGGATTGGGAGCTTTCACAAACATATCCCCACCAATCAGGATTAAATCTGGCTTCTGTTTTTTTATAGCTTCTAACAAGGAGGAATTATCCTTTCCATATAGCCTGCTATGAAGATCTGTTAAAAATACAATCTTCACTGGAGGATTTTTTTTTCCTGTTCTCATATCGTAAGAAATGATTTGAAATCTTTTGTTACAATAAATCGAATCCAAAATAACCAAAAAAAGCAATCCTGTACATATGAAAATGCCAATCAGAATGATTCTCATACTTTTCCTTTTTTTCCTTTCTTTACCTGATTCTTTTTTATTCCAAGCCATTTATTTCATGCTATATATCCAATTTCAACTGGACTTCTTCCTCAGCCTCCTGCTTAAAATCAGCCATTTTTTCTGTATTTACCATTGGAAGGTCTTCTATAGACTGTATTCCAAAATTTCTTAAAAATTCTTCCGTAGTACCAAATAAAATAGGTCTTCCTGGTGCATCCAGCCTTCCTGCTTCACACACTAAATTATATTCTACAAGCTTATTTACTGCATGATCACTCTTTACTCCACGTATAGATTCAATCTCTATCTTTGTGATTGGCTGCTTATATGCGATAATAGACAATGTTTCTAACAGCACATCTGTAAGCAGATGTTTCTTAGGAACATGTGTTACTTTAATGATCGTATCATACATTTCCGGTTTGGTACAAAGCTGAAAGGATCCATCTAATTCAATAATCTGAATTCCCCGGTCTTCCCTATCATACATATCCATCATATTGTGAATGATTTTCCGGACAGTTTCCGTATCATGTCCTACTGCCTTAGCGATCCGTTCACATTCTACCGAATGGCCAAGAGAAAATAAAATTGCTTCTATTTTGGCTTCTAACTGCTTAATTTCCACTTTCCTGACTCCTATCCACGTATGTAATTTGTATATCATCAAATAATTCTTCTTGTAAAATACGCAAACTACCTACTTTAATTAACTCTAATACGCCTAAAAAAGTCACGATCATTTCCATCTTCGTATTCTGTGCTTCTAACAGGCTACGGAAACTGAAAGTACGGTGTGCTTTTCCATACGCATCGATCACTTTCATTTTATCTTCTAAACTGAATTCTTCTTTTTTAATATCACCAAATCTGCTGCGGATGGGATCGAGCTTATCTACCGAACGCTTCATAATGGAATCAAAAACCGTATGAAGTTTTGCTAATGTCAAATCAGCCAAAAGCTGTCCTAAATCCACTTCATCTTTTACATTTTCACATTCTTTTGGAATAGTCGGCTTCTTATACACCACTCTTGCCGCATCCAGTTCCTTGTCCTTTAACTCAATGGACATATATTTGTAAAGCTTATACTCTAATAGCCGTTCCACCAGTTCCTTACGAGGATCTTCCTCTTCTGCTTCTTCTTTTTCCGGATCCTTTGGCAATAGCATGCGGGATTTAATATTCAACAAAGTTGCTGCCATCACTAAAAACTCGCTCATGACATCTAGATCACGCTGATTCATGGCATCAATATACTCCATATATTGTTCCGTTATGGTTATGATAGGTATATCGTATATATTAACCTTGTTCTTGTCTATCAGATGCAGCAATAAGTCTAACGGTCCCTCAAAGGCCTCTAACTTCACTGGTATCCCCATAGTCTTATAAACCTCGATTTCCTTTCTTTGGATTTCATAAAATACTTATTGTTTTCATACAATTGTTTTCATACAAACGCATTACTACTTATTTTACTAATTTTTAATGGATAAGGCAAGTTCTTATTTTAGAGAACACGGCTTTGAATTAACATATAAGCCACCGTTATACCTGCTCTGTGATCTCTCCTCACGATAGAATCGGAATTAATACAATGTCCAACTCTTGACATGGATTGTATCATTTCATGGTCTTTCAGTTTCTTTCGGAAAACCTTACTTATATATTGAAAACCTCTATCACTGTAAAAAATTAGTTTTCCATCTGAATTAGCTGCAATAAATTCACTGGTATAATTTGCATTTCTGGGACCACAACATAAAAAATCCCCCTTAAGTAGATTTTGGTTATTTGCCTTGTCTGCTTAAAGGGAATCATATCACAATGTGCTTTCCAATTTCAAGATCTGCCTACTGGTATTTGAATAATTTACGATCAGGTCATGGGCTATCTTTTCAAGCATTTTAGTTTTAAAAGCTTCATCACATGGAGCAACATTATAATGACCTGTTATTTTTCGATTCTTAATCCTGCATCCTGCACAACAGTAATGCTTAATATCGCAATCCGAACATTTTTCCATTTTATCTACTGTGTGGTCGTAAAAATACTTTTTCCAAGTCTCTAGCAGACCCTTCTGGAAAGATTCATCAAAGAAATTACCCATATTAATATCGCTTTTCTTAATAGCACATGGGTAAATATCGCCGTTTGAATCAAGTGCGAGAGTTTGCCCAAAACTACAAGTTTTTGAAACTCTTCTTTGAAAGCCTTTGTTAAAACAGAAATGATTTCGCAACACTTGTTCTTGGTATCTTTCCCATATTCGTCTTCCAGAAAAATTAATTTTTCTCTGAAGATAAACTATTTTTTTGAAATTCTCATTATTTTTTTCATATTGCATGTTTTGAGTGCCACGGCCCTCTTCTTCAATATTAGAAAATCGAATGCTTTTAATTCTTTTCTCTGGATCAATTGTTTCTAGCAGATCACATAAGTTATCATGTAAATCATCAATATTGAATTTAAATAAGCAGATGGATATTGCTAATTCTTCGATTTTTTTATCTGTGTGCACTAAATATTTCAGGCCACGTATAATTCTGGCAAAAGCATTATCTCCACGCACTCTGTTTACTATTTCAGCACTAGCCCCATCTATACTAATCTGCACTTCACTAAACAGTTCACTTATATGGTTGGCAACTTCCTGAGACTGTATTAGTGTTCCATTACTATAAAGGGTTAATGTTTTGTCTGGATACGTTGATTTTATGTAATCGGCTAATTGAAAAAAGCAAGGAGAAGCCATTGGTTCACCGCCACTAAAACTATAGTTTATTACGTGGGGAGCAAAGAAATCTACCACTTTTTTCAACTGTTCATAGCTTATTTCGTCGTATCTTTGATTATCTGCATCATTGTAACAATGAATACAACGGAGATTACATGTTTTTGTTAAGTAAATATGCAATCCCTTTTCAATATTTTCAAAAGAAGGACTATAAATCTGTGTCTTAGGGGAAAACTGTTCGATATTCATCTGACCAATTAATCTTACAAAGGATTTATACACTTCTTCCTTAGAATGTTTTCCTTCAAAATATTCCGAAGCTTTAAAAAACGCATGGTCTACATTACTATCCTGCATTAATATCTGCATAATATAATCACTTATTTCATCTGTTAATACAATGGAACTGATTTCTTTCGCCACATATAAAGTTCCATTGGCTGTTTCATACCTGTTTACACTTTCGGGCAAATCTATGTTATCTGGAATATCAATTGTCGTTTTTACTTTGTTTTCTTCCATTTTTAACTCATACACCTCATTTCTTCTTGAGCAAAGCTATGTTTTTTAATAAGCAACGGCAGGGTTACGTTTTAACATAGCCCCGCCGCCAGAAACTAGCAATAACACAAGAACCATTTACCTGCTCTTACATCATCTTGGCAAAAATTGCTAAGCCAGTCTTTCATTTCAACTCTTTCTTCGCAATTCCCGCTAAATACTTCATCGACTGAAATCTTGCTTTGAAATTCTTTCATACTTTTTACCTCCATCATTTACACAAAGCTTTCATACACTTTTACATTATTTGTACAACAAATAAATAATGATCTTTATTTATGTACATACATATTATACCATATTAGATTTATTTTTCAATATTAGGAAATAAAATCCATTTAAAAATTTGTAATAAATTCATTTTCGTTCTTATAGCTTATGAATCACCCAAAACAGCACTGGCAAAAAAATTGGCATGTAAATCTCTGCATCACGGAACTGGCTGCAAATTCCAGCTCACATTCTCGCTGCTGTACTACAATCACATTCATGGAACCTTTAATTACAGCAAAAAAGCTATTGCAACCAGCTCGAAGCCAGTTTTGCAATAGCCTGCAATTCTTTTCTCCCCTACGTTTTTAATAAGCAAACCGGTAAATATCATCTATTCGTTTCTCATCAATCGTGTATATATCTTTTTCATCATAAGCAGAAACCCCACATTTAATGAGGCAGCCATTCCCTACCATATCCTGAAAGAGCTGTTCCTGTTCTTCATTTAGTAATTCTGGTTTCTTGCAGGAACTGCACTTCATCTTCCATGTAACCATAAATATTTTATCTAACTTGCACATAAAAACCCCTCCTTTTTAGTAAATTTTATCACTAGTGTACAATGGTGTCAATTTTATTTTCCTTATCTTGTTGTATATTTTCTAATATATCCATGTATTTAAATAAGTATTACTTTTAATTCTAATTTTTTTGTCTGTTTACTTTGTTGAAAAAAGCTGCCGTAGTCCAATCAGGACAACACGGCAGCATCTACACGTTTAATACTTAATCTCTTCCCGTCTCAATTTCTGCAGTATAACTTCTGAACCTTCTCCATAGCAATCCGAAACCACACTGTATACTTCTTAGGATTTACCTTCATGTCTCTTTCCAGTTCATCCAAAGGCACCCACTTATAGTCACAGACTTCCTCTGGATTTGGGGTTGCAGCTCCCTCATAGCACCCCATAATCACATGGTCAAACTCATGTTCCACCAGGCCGTCCTCAAATTCTGTCTGATAAAGGAAAGAAAAACTCTCTTTCAGATTACAGTCAAATCCCATTTCTGCAATCAGTCTTTTATGTGCCGACTCTAACAGTTCTTCTCCTGGCTGTGGGTGACTACAGCAGGTATTGGTCCATAAACCACCCGAATGATATTTTTCCAATGCTCTCTGATGAATCATAAGCTCCTCCTTCTGATTCCATACAAAGATTGAAAATGCACGGTGAAGAATTCCCTTTTCATGTGCTTCCATCTTTTCCATCACACCTAGTCCATTGTCTTGTTCATCCACACAGATTACAAGTTTATTCATTGATAACCTCCTCATACAGAAATGAAACTGTTTCGCTCCCCTTACAACTTTTTTTGTAAAACAGTTCCATTTTTTTAACATAAATACAAGATTATTGTACCATAGGAAATGCTATATTACAATAAAATTACTCTGTATAAAGAAAGAACTTCTTTGCTGCCTTCTCTAAAAAATCAATGAATTTTGCCTCTTTAATGTCTTCTGCTGCTACAATTGGAACACTTCCAATTTTCTCGCCTTCATAATAGTAAATCATTTCACCAATCTGGTTTCCCTTCTTTACAGGTGCACAGATTGACTTGGAGAGTTTCGCTTTCTTCGTAATCTTATCTCCTGTTCTTCCTTTCAGAAGCAGGTAATTAAACGGTGACATTACTGCAGGCTGAATTTTATCTTTCTTTCCACGAACAACTTTAACAGGTTTTATCACCACACCTTTGTTATCGTCTTTATACCTGCTGCAGTTAGCAAAACCATAATCCAGCATAGCCGCTGCTTCTGCAAAACGCTGTTTTGGTTCTGGTGCTGCCATAACAACTGCAATCAGATCCATCTCATTCCGTTTGGCTGATGCAGACAGGCAATATTTTGCTTTACTGGTAGAACCAGTTTTCAAGCCCGTGATTCCAGTGTATGTACGAACCAGTTTATTGGTATTGGTAAGACCAAATTCCGTTTTTCCTTTCTTGGTCACATGAATAATAGAATCCATCCATGTGGTAGAATACTTGGAAATATCTGGATGTTTCATAATCAGTTCACGAGACATGAGAGCTATGTCATAAGCACTTGAATAATGAGATCCTTCTGCAATGTTGTCATCAAGACCACAGCAATTCATAAACTTAGTATTTTTCATGTTAAGTTCTGCAGCTTTCTGATTCATCATATTGACGAACTCTGCTTCAGAACCAGCAATATATTCTGCCATGGCAACACAGGCATCATTGGCACTGGCAATAGAAATACACTTAATCATGTCATCCACTGTCTGGGTTTCGTCTGGTTCTAGGTAAACCTGAGAACCACCCATTGATGCAGCATGCTCACTAACTGAAACCTTATCCTCTAACGTAATTTTACCTGAGTCTAAAGCCTCGAAAATCAATATAAGTGTCATGATTTTCGTAATACTGGCTGGAAACCTCTGCTCATCCTTATTCTTTTCATACAAAATAGAACCAGTGGAGCCTTCTATCAAAACTGCCGAGGCGGAGCCGATATTTAAATCTGGATTGGTTTTAGAATCACCACTTGCATCATTTGCAGAATCCTGTGTGTCTTTTGATTTTGCTTTCGTATCGGCTGCATCCTCTGAAGGTGCAGAAGTCGTACTCTGTGCAAACAGCGTCCCGTACGCCGTGTCACTGAAAAACAGGACAATACACAAGAGTAAGGCAAATAGTTTCTTCATAGCTTTCACCAAGCATTTTATTAGTACTATTTTAGTATGGCATCCTAAAAAATATGCTCGTTTTTTCTTGTTTTCTTGATTATCTCACAAAAACTTTACAGCGAACTTTTATGCCGCCAACAGATGCTACAACATAGGCTTTTCCTTTTTCCTTCCCTTTTACCCAGCCATACCGGCTGACAGTAACCACTTTCCGATTGGTACTTTTCCAGCGGACTCCAGACTGCCTGCCCTTTAGCCTCAGTTTCCGAATACTTCCATTCCGTAAGATCAGCTTCTTTTTATTCAATTTCACAACATATATCCGGTACTTATATATTTCCTGATTCTGTTTTATGGAAATTATGGTTTTACCTGGCCGAAATGCAGTAATAACACCCATATCCATCACATCTGCAACTTTCATATCTGAACTTTCATATCTGGCACTTTTGTTTATTTTGAATAAATGAATCTGATATCGTTCCCCTGGCATCATATAAACAGTTTTGGTATTGGCCCGTTTCGTGTATGGGTCAAATATTCTCCAGCTATAAAATATGGCTGTATGAGGTAAAATCAATGTAGTGATTAATAAAAACAATGCCAAGTAGTACAGCACATTCACCACAACAAGACACCCATTTTTTTTCATGGCAGCCTCATATTTTATTCTCATTCTATTCTATGTTGAAAGACCATGATCCATCACAATTTTATCCTGCACTTTCAATAGATACTGCATATTTTTTTAATTATATAACATAAACCGCCAGAAGTTTTCGTTTCTGGCGGTCTTTTATCAAACTATTATTTATCTTTTCTTGATACATACGTACTTGCTAACGATATGGCAACAAGTAAAAACAGTCCTGCTTTTACTGGAATTGCACTAACAGCCATAAGGCCTAATACTACCAGTGCGGCTCCAAATAAAACAGATGTAATAAGAATCCGTCTCTTATATTTTTTCTGTTTTTCTCGATCTTTTTCCGAAATTTTTAGGTAGGCTTCCCTTTTTGCCTCCTTTTTATCCTCTTTTATCTGCTTTTTTTCCTCTTTTGACATTTTTACAAGAGTTAATTCTTCCTTTTCCATTCCCACTTACGCTTGTACCTCCTAGTTTATTTCTTTTCTATGCCTTGCAATAAAATGTTTTCTTTGTCTTATCCAGCCAGATTCATATCCAATAAACACCATTTCTGCCATCAGCGGTAGCACGCCTATATAAACGCCTTTTAAACCAATCTCTTTCCATGCAAAATAGGAAAGAGCAACTCCTACATGATAAAAAAGAAGCACACCCGCATAAAATCTGCCTCTTTTGGCATCTTCACTGGTTCCCCCAAACAAATATTTTGTAAATGAAATCGTCATTTGTCTCGTATTATTGGTTGAAAATATTGTAGAACTGACATATCCACAAATATCAGCAAACACATTCCATTGAAACGCCATTGCAAAAAAGACTGGATACAGTGCTATAACAGAATTCATATGCTCTGGCAAAACTGCAAGAATGCAAACTGCCAGAAAATCCACTAGAACACTAACAAACTTTATATTCCATTTTGTGTACATTGGGATAAGCACTGTAAACATCGTGCCACATAGATAAAGTCCCATAGCAATCAGCCTTAATAAAATCTGCCTTGTATCTCTTCCTAATATATCCAAAGTCAGATGAATCAGGTTCGATGTCTGTGCATTTCCTAAAAAGTCACTCCTGTTCAAAACTGCATACGCTCCCAAAAATCCACCAAAAGCAGACATTGTATAATGCATGCATTGATAAATTTTTCTGTTATCCTCCATGTAAAGCCCTCCTAATTTCGAGTTAATCATACCACAGAAATCTTAATTAAGAAATAGACATTCCATAATCTTAGAAATTTTTTTATTTCGCACATCAGCACTTTAATCCTTTGAAGCATTAAATTTTTTTTTGATATATTGCAAATCTTATTGACTATTGTTGAAAAAAAGTTTAGAATGTGAAAAAATAAAGAACAAAGGAGAGAAAAACATGAGTTTACATTACCTAAAAGCGGCAATGACTCCAGAAGAGATAATAAAGAAGTACCCATTGCCAACTGAACATGCGAAACTAAAACTGGAAAGAGATAAGGAGATCGCTGACGTCTTTACAGGTAAATCTGATAAATTCCTTATGATAATCGGTCCTTGCTCGGCTGATAACGAAGACTCCGTTTGTGACTACATAAATCGACTTGCCAAAGTCCAAGAAAAAATCAAAGACAAAGTTATCATTATTCCAAGAATTTATACAAACAAGCCAAGAACTACTGGTGAAGGATATAAAGGAATGGTACATCAGCCAGATCCTGAAAAGGCACCTGATATCTGTGAAGGTGTTATTGCAATCCGTAAAATGCATTTACGTGCTATCAGCGAAACCCATTTATTTGCAGCTGACGAAATGCTGTATCCTTCCAACTGGTCTTATTTATCCGATATTTTATCCTATGTTGCCGTTGGTGCACGTTCTGTAGAGAACCAGCTTCATCGTCTTGTAGCCAGTGGCATTGAAATTCCATGTGGAATGAAAAATCCAACCAGCGGGGATTTCTCTGTTATGATGAATTCCTGTATTGCTGCCCAAGGAAGCCATACATTCTTATATCGTAACTGGGAAGTAAAATCCGACGGAAACCCTCTTACACATACTATTTTAAGAGGCGCAGTTGATAAGCATGGCGTAAACCTTTCCAATTACCACTATGAAGATTTAATAAAACTGCTTCAAATGTATGATAAGTTAGATTTAAAAAATCCTGCTTGTATCATTGATTCTAACCATTCTAATTCGGGTAAAAAATATGAGCAGCAGCCTCGTATCATCGAAGAAGTTATGCATAACAGAAGTATCAGCAAAGATATTCATAATCTTGTAAAAGGTTTCATGGTAGAAAGTTATATTGAACCAGGCAGCCAGAAAATTTCCGACCATATTTACGGAAAATCCATTACAGACCCATGTCTTGGATGGAATGAAACAGAAAAATTATTATACCGTGTAGCGGAATTAGCATAATGCAATTGATTGCCAAAACAGCCCTAAGGCTTATACAAGCTTTAGGGCTGTTTTTAACCATGCAAGAAATACTGGATTTAAAAAACTCTCCATAAAACAGCCAATAACCGTTAAAGAAAGCAATACAAAAAACGCTGGCAACTGTTTTACAAATAATCGGTAACGCTTTGTATAAACTCCGTTACTGCTTGTTTCATGCATTTTATAAGACAAGATAACTGTTTGTACAAATACCACAAGATAGATCAGCATATGAGGCATTCCAAGACCTAAACCACATAATGTTCCCTTCCACCCATACAATACGGAAAGTGCGCATACCACAAATCCTGCAGTGAAACCTCTATACCACAGAAACAGTGTATTATAAGGAATCGCCAGTACTGTTATGCTAAACAGCCAGATAAGCAAGTAGTCTTTTATCCGTGACTGCATGACAAATAGCAAAAGCTGGAATCTATTAACTTCTCTTAAATCCAGATACACTAAAATATCTATGTATTGTGAATTAGAACTGTATGTAGCCTTTGTAAGGTTTGCAATGACAATTCCAAGCAAGAAAGATGCTATAATCTCAAGCATTATTTTTTGAAGTAATCCTATTTTATTTTTTGCTTTATTCCAAAAAAACATGACGGCCTCCCACATTGTTACTTTATAACATATGTGTCAGCCGTCACGTTTATGAAACAAACTTATCCAGCTTATAGACTTATAATCCCATTTTATTCTTATAAGCCAATATACCCGCTACTGTCTTGCTGTCTTCTATCTTCCCCTGCTCTATCATCTTAACAAGTTCTTCTATTGCATAACGTTCTACGTGGACAAACTCATCCTCGTCCAGATTCTGCCTGGATGACACCAGAGAATCCGTATAATAGATATATATTTTTTCATTACAGAAACCAACAGAAGTATAAACATCCAGCAAATGATGGGCTTCTAAAGGACGGTATCCTGTTTCTTCCTCTAACTCTCTCATAGCACAGGTTTTCGTATCCTCGCCTGGATTAATACCACCTGCTGGAAGTTCCAGAGATTCCTTCTGAATCGCAGTACGATACTGCCTTACCATTAAAACTTTCCCATTTTCATCAAGGGCGACCATGGAAGAAGCTCCTTTATGCTCTACTATATCATAAGTTACAGTATCACCTGCTGGCGTAAGAATATCATCCTGATAAACATCAATAATTCTTCCTTTGTGTACCAAATTGCGTTTTACTCGTTTCATTTCTTCCATGAATCCTACCTCTTCTTTATTTCTTAAATCCTGCTGTTTTTTCATAACAAGCATCTGTTGCTTTCATAATGGCGTTACGGAATCCGTATTCTTCCAGAGCCTCTACTGCTGCAATAGTAGTGCCTCCTGGGGAACATACATTATCTTTCAATTTTCCTGGATGTTCTCCAGTTTCAAGCACCATCTTTGCAGATCCCAAAACAGTCTGGGCCGCAAATGCATATGCTTTGTCTCTTGGAATGCCATATTTCACAGCACTATCTGCCAAAGCTTCAATAAACATATATACATAAGCTGGTGAACTTCCACTTGCACATACTACCGCATTCATAAGCTTTTCATCAATTACTTCACATTTACCAAAAGAACCAAAGAACTCTATTACCGTATTCTTTTCTTCTTCAGACATTGTTTCACTGCCAAAACATAATCCTGCCATTCCTTCATTTACTAGGGCTGGCGTATTAGGCATTGCACGGCTTACTTTCACGTTTCCACCAAGCTGCTCTGCCACATCCCCTGTAGTAATGCCAGGTGCAATAGAAATCATAACATGATCCTTTGTAATATAATCTTTGATTTCCTTTAATACCAAAGGATACACTTGTGGTTTAATTGCCAAAACCACGTATTTACAGCTTTTTACCAGCTCAATATTGCCTGCGATACAGGATACTCCTGTCTCAGCAGCAACCTGCTGATTACGAGCTTCATCCACACTTGTAAAAGCCAGCTCTTCTTTTGTATATTTTGTTAAGGCACCTTTCATCATTGCATATCCCATATTACCGATGCCAATAAAACCTAATACTGCCATATGATTACTTCCCTTCTACTTTCATTCCTCTCGATTACTGTAACTTTGTTAAAAAGTCTTCAATACGGTTTAAACCTTTTTCAATCTGTTCAATTGAAATTGCATATGACAAACGAATGTATTCTGGTGCACCGAAATCAGGGCAAGGAATTACAGCAACATTAAACTCTTCAATTAGGATTTTTGCCATATTTGTGCTTGTAGCTACCTTCTCACCATTATATTCTTTTTCTAGTACATCCCTTACATCGATAAATACGTAAAATGCTCCTTTTGGCTCTAATGCACTTACATGTGGCATTTTGCTTACACGTTCATACATGTATTTACGTCTCTTATCAAATTCTACACACATTGCCTTCATTGCATCCTGAGGACCTGTTAAAGCTTCTAATGCAGCTTTCTGTGCAATACTGTTCGCATTGGAAGTCTGATGGCTTTGTACACTGCTCATTAATTTTGCAATCTCAGCACTTGAGCCAGTATAACCAATTCTCCATCCAGTCATTGCATAACTCTTGGATACACCACTGCATGTAATTGTTCTCTTATAGATTTCATCATTTAATGACGCAATACTAATATGTTCTGCCCCGTCATAAGTTAAGTACTCATACATTTCATCTGCAATCACGTAAATATCTTTTTTCACTACGACATCAGCAATTGCTTCTAATTCTTTGCGAGTATAAAGCATACCTGTTGGATTACTTGGGCTGTTTAATACAATTGCCTTTGTTTTTTCTGTGCAGGCAGCTTCGATCTGTTCTGCTGTTACTTTATACTGCTGTTCCTTTGTTGCTTTTACAAATACAGGAACACCATCTGCCAATTTTACGATCTCAGGATAGCTTAACCAAAATGGTACAGGAATAATCACTTCATCACCAGGATTTAGAATTACACTAAATATATTAGTTAAAGAATGTTTTCCTCCATTGCTGATTACAATCTGGTTTGGCTCATATTTTAAATGATTAAATTTTGCAAATTTATCACAAACAGCCTGTTTCAGCTCTACAATACCTGGAACAGGTGTATATTTTGTAAATCCAGTCTGAATTGCATCACATGCAACATCACAAATATTTTTTGGAGTATTAAAATCAGGTTCCCCTGCACCAAACCCTACTACATCAATCCCCTTTGCCTTTAGTTCTTTTGCTTTAGCTGTAATCTCAAGTGTAGATGAAGGTTTCACCGCTTGAGCTTTTCTTGATAACGTTAAAGCCATTCTTAGCACCACCTTAATTATTTTATCTGTCTATATTAATTTTATTGATATTTTAATATATATAATATTATATTGCAAGAAATAATTTAAGTTCTTTCGTATTTTTCAATTTTTTTTTCGTTTTTAGCAAGAAAACCGTCATTTTCAAAGCTAATTTCTTGTTAAAATGAAAGTTTTCCATTCAAATCCATCATTTTATATGTATAGAAAATGAGTCGTGGCGGAAATTTACAACACATAGTTCTATTGTAATACCACCAAAAACATTTCCTTCTTATAGAATATGAAATCTTTTGAAATATTCTCCTAAAGATTCCATGCAAAAAATATTTCCTCCCACTGAAAAAGCAGCACAAATGCCTGTCAAAAATAAAACTTTATATATTTTTTTCAAAAACATAATATTGATAAATGGGGTTATTATAGAATATATATAGAATATAAAAACCCAGTAATTCCTACTCAGAAAGAATAGGAATTAACCGAGTTATAACTTTATTTCATACAAGTTATTTAGCGTAATCAATTACTCTAGACTCACGAATAACATTCACTTTAATTTGTCCTGGATATTCTAACTCTGCTTCAATCTGCTTAGAAACGTCACGCGCAAGCAAAATCATTTCTTCGTCATTTACCTGTTCTGGCACAACCATCACGCGCACTTCACGGCCTGCTTGAATAGCAAATGATTTATCCACCCCTTTAAAGCCATTAGTGATATCTTCCAACTGTTTTAATCTGTTAGTATAAGTTTCAAGTGTTTCTCGCCTTGCACCAGGCCTTGCTGCAGAAATAGTATCTGCTGCCTGGACAATACAAGCAATTAATGTTTCTGGTTCCACATCACCATGATGAGATTCTACTGCATTAATAATAATTGGTGACTCTTTGTATTTCCTGCATAAGTCAACACCAATCTGAATATGAGAACCTTCCATATCATGATCCACTGATTTACCAATATCATGTAACAAACCAGCTCTCTTAGCTAATCTTACATCAACACCAATTTCACCTGCTATAAGTCCGGATAAATGGGCAACTTCAATGGAATGCTTTAATGCGTTCTGTCCATAGCTTGTCCTGAATTTCATTCTTCCAAGTAATTTAATAAGCTCTGGATGAATGCCATGCACACCAACTTCCAGTGTAGCTGCTTCACCTTCTTCACGAATCATGACATCCACTTCTTTTTGAGCTTTTTCTACCATTTCCTCAATACGAGCTGGATGAATACGACCATCGACAATAAGTTTCTCTAAAGCAATACGAGCAACTTCCCTTCTGATTGGGTCAAATGCTGACAAAATGACTGCTTCTGGGGTATCATCTATGATTAAATCGACACCTGTCAAGGTCTCAAGAGTCCTTATGTTACGCCCCTCTCTACCAATGATTCTACCTTTCATTTCATCGTTCGGAAGTTGAACTACTGATATTGTAGTCTCAGCCACATGATCTGCTGCACATTTCTGAATAGCAGTAACCACATACTCCTTAGCTTTCTTATCCGCTTCTTCTTTGGCTCTGTTTTCTAATTCTTTAATCAACATCGCCGTTTCATGCTTTACTTCGTCTTCAACAGTTTTTAAAAGATAATCTTTTGCTTGTTCGGAGGTAAGTCCAGATATTTTTTCTAACTCCTGTAATCGTTTTGTGTGTAATTCTTCAACTTCTGAACGAACTCTGTCAACTTCTGCTTCCTTAGAAGATAATTTGTACTCTTTCTTCTCTAATGCATCTGTCTTACGATCTAAAGTCTCTTCCTTAGTCATTACACGCTTTTCGTAACGCTGTAATTCTGCTCTTCGTTCCTTAATCTCTTTGTCCAGCTCATTTTTGGTTCGAAGGGACTCTTCCTTCGCTTCCAGCAAAGCTTCACGCTTCTTAGTTTCAGCTGTTTTCAGGGCTTCATCTATAATCTCCCTAGCTTTTTCTTCCGCACTGCCAACCTTGCTCTCCACAAACTTGATCCGGTAAGAGATTGCTGCTTTCCATGTAATAAAGACAGCTATTACAATAAGAACTAGCGCAATTACAACTACTTTTAGTGTATCATCCACAGGAGCACCTCCTTATTAAGTTTTCATTGTACATAAATACAACATATAAATTTTATACTTTTTTGTTTGTATTGTCAAGCATTGATACCGTACATTTATGCAAAACGTCAATATAATTGCCAATATATGGATTCCAATTACTGTTCCTATAAGTTTTCTGACTAAATTTATTCTGGGTAATGGAATATTTCTTTTCGAATATCTGATTGGGAGAACCCCTTCCGGTAAAGCTGCATACAAAGCTTTTCTATCTCTTTTGGGCTCATTTTTCCAATATCGGCTCCTTTTTTCTTAATAAGATATCGAAGTTCTTCCTTTTCATCATGGTATTCCTCTAGATAATAGCCAATCTTTTCCCTGTCAAACCCTTTTCTTTTCAATTCCTGTTTTAAATAAATACGGCTTTTTCCTTTTCCATGATATCGAATATACGTTTCTAAGTGATTATCCTCATTTATATAATGATAAGAATGTAAAAATGCCATAGTTTCATCAATAATAAACTCCGGAAAACATTCTCTTTTCAGCTTATCCCGTAATTCTTTTTCCGTCTTGTCTGAGCGTATGAGAAGTTCCATAGCTTTCTTCTTCGCCCGTTTTCCAACATAGTCTTTCATAAGTTCCAAATAAGCATCCTCGGTTATCTCCTTGTCCGCCTCTAAATCAAACTTTCGAATCTCCGGACGGCAGCAGATGCATTCAATTCCATTGTCAAATAAAATCCTGCTTTTCTTTGTATTGATTATTTCTGTACGGATAATATACATATTTACCTCTAAAAACGGCCGACTAAAAGCCTTTGCTGCATTATTCAGACTGCCAGCACATATAAAACCATGAACCTGCTGACACCTCTTAAAATCCAAACAAAAGACTTTACGTCGGCTTCTTTATTTTCCTGCTTCCATTTATAACAGACTATTTTCCTTCTTTGCTGTCTTCAGCTTCCTCCTCTTGTGGAAGTTCTCCAGAACCAGGAGCTAAATTATACTTTTCACGCACTTTCTGCTCTACTTCTAAGAACACCAATGGATTCTCTTTCAGATATTGTTTGGCATTTTCACGTCCCTGGCCAATCTTAGCATCGTTATATGCATACCATGCACCGCTTTTAATAATAATGTTTTCATTGGCTGCCAGATCCAGAATATCTCCTTCTCTGGAAATGCCTTTGCCAAACATAATATCAAATTCTGCTTCCCTAAATGGAGGAGCCACTTTATTCTTAACTACTTTAACTCTAGTACGGTTGCCAACAACTTCTCCACCTTGTTTTAATGCTTCAATTCTTCTTACATCCATACGGATTGAGGAATAGAATTTAAGTGCACGGCCACCAGTTGTTGTCTCTGGGTTACCGAACATGACACCAACCTTTTCACGTAACTGGTTAATGAAAATAACAATACAGTTAGACTTGCTTACAATAGCCGTCAGTTTTCTAAGAGCCTGTGACATCAGACGTGCCTGAAGGCCTACATGGGAGTCTCCCATGTCACCATCAATTTCGGCCTTAGGAACAAGAGCTGCAACAGAGTCTACAATAATAATGTCTACGGCACCGGAACGTACCATCATTTCTGTAATCTCAAGAGCCTGTTCCCCATTATCTGGCTGGGAAATATATAAATTATCAATATCGACTCCAATGTTCTTTGCATATGCAGGATCCAAGGCATGTTCCGCATCAATAAATCCAGCAATGCCGCCATTCTTCTGTGTCTCTGCAACCATATGAAGCGCTACAGTAGTTTTCCCGCTTGATTCAGGTCCATAAATCTCTACGATACGTCCCTTTGGCACTCCGCCAAGGCCTAATGCAATATCCAGGCTGATAGAGCCAGTTGGAATAGTCTCTATGTTCATATGTGCACTTGTGTCGCCTAATTTCATAACGGAACCTTTTCCGTATTGTTTCTCTATCTGTGACAAAGCGGATTCTAGCGCTTTAACCTTATTCTCGTCCTTAATCATAATCTTCTCCTTCATATCCGAACTAATGTTCTTGTTAGTAATAATAGTAATATACTTTCCTTTGCTTGTCAACTGGTTTTTCTTTCTTAAAACAAAGGAAATACTGGCTGATTTTCATGCTTAAATTCCACATAAACTGGCAGATTTGTGGCTTACATGCATAATTGCAGTCTTTTATGGTGGGAAATAAATGAAAAAATGAATTGTTTTAGATTTAATAGATATGTACAGTCGTAGTATAGCACGCATATCTACATTTGTAAACGAAAGTTCTTTTCCTTTTTCTTCTCTTTTTCGACATCTCTTTTTCATTCAAAACCAGATCAGCAAACCCCAGATTTCAACTATCTGGGGTTTTTTAATACGTTATCTGCTAATATAAATCTGTTGGAGCTGTCAGCTTAGGCTCATATCCCTTTCCTTTCAAAGCTTCCACAATTTCTTTCTTATGCTCATGTCCGAATGCTTCCATCGTAATTTTCAGTTCCACTGCCGCATTACGGTTAATGCTGACAAACTGATTATGTTCTAAACGGATTACATTTCCTTTGTGTTCTGCGATGATATTAGCCACATTTACAAGTTCCCCTGGCCTGTCCGGCAATAGAACAGACATGGTAAAAATACGTCCTCTTTCAATCAATCCATGCTGTACTACAGAAGAAATCGTGATAACATCCATATTTCCACCACTTAAAATAGATACCACTTTTTTATTTTCACAGTTTAAGTGCTTCAGCGCTGCAACGGTTAATAATCCAGAATTCTCTACCACCATTTTATGATTTTCCATCATATCTAAAAAGCTTACGATAAGTTCACTATCTTCCACTGTAATAATATCATCCAGATTCTTTCTTACATAAGGGAAAATCTTGCTTCCAGGTGTTTTTACTGCTGTACCGTCTGCTATGGTTTCTACTTTTGGCAAGGACACTACTTCCTCTGCTTTAAAGGATTCCTGCATACAGTTAGCTCCTGCCGGCTCCACACCTATTACTTTAATATTGGGATTTAAAAGCTTCGCTAATGTAGAAACACCCGCTGCAAGTCCGCCTCCCCCAATTGGTACTAAAATAATATCAACTGTTGGCAGATCCTTAAATATTTCCATAGCAATAGTTCCTTGCCCTGTTGCAACTGCCTCATCGTCAAATGGATGAATAAATGTATATCCCTGTTCCTCGGCTAGTTTTAGCGCATAAGCACAGGCATCATCATAAACATCCCCATACAAAACTACTTCCGCACCATAACCCTTTGTACGGTTTACTTTGATCAGAGGAGTTGTAGTTGGCATAACAATCACAGCTTTTACTCCATATATTTTCGCTGCATAAGCAACACCTTGTGCATGATTCCCAGCAGATGCTGTAATTAACCCTTTCTGTCTTTCTTCATCGGATAATGTGCTTATTTTATAATAGGCTCCTCTTACTTTATAAGCACCTGTATACTGCATATTTTCAGGTTTTAAGTAAACCTTATTTCCACTTACTTGTGAAAAATACTCACTATAAATTAATTCGGTTCGAAGAGTGACCTGTTTTACAATTTCACTTGCCTCTTCAAATTTATCTAAAGCTAACATGCCTTTTTCCTCCTGATTTCTATTCCATTGTCCTTTTGATTTTATTCCTGCATACATGTAATTTCAGGAGAAAATTCTTCCTCCTGGAATTCCTTTTAATGTTCTTCTTTACTAAATAATGCATTCACAAACTGATCTGCATCGAATTTCTGCAAGTCATCAATCTGCTCCCCGATTCCAATGTATTTTACTGGTATTCCAAGTTCGGATTGAATTGCGATTGCAATACCTCCTTTTGCTGTTCCATCCAGCTTTGTAAGAACAATACCTGTAATATCAGCTACTTCACTAAACTGTTTTGCCTGCTGCAATGCATTCTGCCCAGTTGTTCCATCTAAAACAACTAAAGTTTCACGATACGCATCGGGATATTCCCTTTCGATTACTTTGTTGATTTTCTTTAACTCTTCCATAAGATTTTTCTTATTATGAAGTCTTCCAGCTGTGTCACAAAGAAGCACATCTACATTTCTGGCTTTTGCCGCTGTTACCGCATCAAATACGACTGCGGCAGGATCGGAACCTTCCTGCTGTGCAATAATATCCACTTTTGCACGGTTTGCCCATTCTGTAAGCTGCTCAATTGCTGCCGCACGGAAAGTATCTGCTGCTGCTACCATAACTTTCTTTCCTTGATCCTTTAGCTGTCCAGCCAGTTTTCCAACGGATGTAGTCTTTCCTACACCATTTACACCAATTAGTAAAACAACAGATTTCCTGTCCTCGAACTCATAAGCATTTTCGGAAAGTGACATCTGTTCTTTCATACTTTCAATTAAAAGTTCCTTACAAGCAGATGGTTCTTTGATTTTCTGTTCTTTTACTTTCACTCTAAGATTTTCGATTACATTGGTTGTGGTTGTAATCCCCAAATCTGCCATAATAAGAATTTCTTCCAATTCTTCATAAAAATCCTCATCTATGCTGGAAAAACCACTAAAAATATTATCAATTCCTGCAACAATATTATTTCTAGTCTTCGTTAATCCTGATACCAGTTTTCTAAAAAAACCTTTTTTCTCTCCCATAAAATTCCTCCTAATTTGTGAAATAACGTATACCATTCTATTTGTCTAATTCATTTTCAATTAAATTAACAGATACTAATGTTGAAATTCCTTTTTCCTGCATAGTAATACCATATAACACATCCGCTGCATTCATAGTACCACGCCTATGGGTAATGACAATAAACTGGGTGTGGTCCGTTAAATTATGCAGATAATTCGCAAAACGAGATACATTGGAATCATCTAAGGCAGCCTCTATTTCGTCCAGCAGACAGAATGGAGATGGTTTCAGATTCTGTATTGCAAACAACAAGGCAATAGCAGTTAATGCTTTCTCACCACCAGATAACTGCATCATGTTCTGCAGTTTCTTTCCAGGTGGCTGTGCAACAATCTTAATTCCTGCCTCTAAAATATCTGCATCTTCCATAAGCTCTAGGGAACCTTTTCCTCCACCAAACAGTTCTTTAAATGCTTTATCAAATTCAGCTTCAATCTCATGGAACTTTTCTTTAAACTGTTTACGCATTTCCTCGTCAAGTTCCTTAATAATCTCTGCCAAAGCTGCCTCCGATTCAACTAGATCCTGATGCTGGGTTTTCATGAGCTCATAACGCTCAGCCAGATTTTTATAATCCTCAATAGCATTTACATTAACTTCACCAAGCCCCCGAATCTTCGTCTTAACATCCATTATAGCATTTTTCAGCTGCTGAATACTAGCCTCTGTACCAGTCTTTAAGGAAAATGCACTGTTAAATGTCAGTTCATATTCTTCCCACATATAATTTTTCAGATTATCCATCTGTTCATGGAAACGGTCTGTCTGGGAAGAAAGCCTTGCATGTTCCTTTTCTAACAGTACCATTCTCTCTGATAACTGGTCTCGCTTCGAAAAAATTTCTTTATGTGTCTGGCTAATTTCCAGCCTTTCCTTTTCAAGATGCTCAATTTCCCCAGCAAGTTTTAAAGCTTCTTCTTCTTTTCTTTGTATCTTTTGTTTTACTGTTTCAATTTCTTCCTTCTTGCGGGCAATCTGTTCTTTAGAATTAGTCTCTGTTTCTTTCAGAGAAGCCTGTTCTTCTTTCAAAGACTCTATTTCTCTCTTAATCCGGTGAATTGTCTCACGGCAGAACCCGGTCTTCTGCTCCATAGTAGAAACATCCATTTGAAAAGATGACACTCTGTCCCGTAATGCCGCATCCTGTTTTCGCAGTTCCTCTAACTTTGCCTGTAAGCCTGCTGTTTTTTCTTCGTAGTCCTGCTTCAGACTTTCGGAAGCTTCTACTTTCTGCTGGATTTCACCCATAGCACTTTCCCAGCTTTCTTTCTGTTCACCCAGTTCCATGTTTTCTTTCTGAATGCTCTGATATTCATGAAACAGATCCTTTTTGCTTGCAGCCGCCTGTTCCAGACGAAGTCTGGCTGTGTTCTGTGCCAGTCCTAATTGGTGCAGCCGCTCTGTATTTTTCACATATTTTTGCTGGCGTTCTTCTTTTTCCTGCCTTAAACCTGCAATTTTTTCTTCCATTGCCTGCTGTTTCTTTTGGTTAGATGCAAGAACTGCCTCAATCTCCTCAATCTCACGCCTGCGGCTTAATAAGCTGCTGGCATTTTTAAAAGCACCACCAGACATTGCACCGCCAGGGTTTACCAAATCCCCCTCTAAAGTTACGATTCGAAGGGCATTATGATATTTTTTACTAACTCGGATGGCATCATCAATGTAATTTGCAACAACTACCCTTCCAAGCAAATGCGTTACAATTTTCTGATATCTGCTATCTGCTGTTACCAGTTCACTAGCTAGTCCAATAATTCCATCCTCACGAAGTGCATTAGGATAATTAAAGTTGCTCTGTGCAGACATAAGGGTCAATGGCAAAAATGTCGCACGTCCATATTTACTGGTCTTCAGAAACTGAATCAGCTGTTTTGCTATATGCTCGTCCTCAGTAACAATATTCTGAATACTGCCGCCTAATGCAATCTCAATGGCTGTTTCATATTCTTTTTTCACCTTTACAATATCTGCAACAACTCCAACTATTCCCTTTATATTTCCTTTTTGTTCCATTACACGTTTGATGCTTTGCCCATATCCATCATAACGTTCTGTCATGTTTTTCAAAGAAGACAGCCTTGCCCGCTCCATATTCACAGTCTGGCTAATGTCTCGCAGCTTGGTTTTTGCTGCCAGAATTTTATTATCATAATCGATCATTTTAGCTTGAATATCATCATTTACATTCTGATAGCCAAGGATCTGATCGTTCATTTTATTCAGGGCCTCTGTCTCTTTTTCAATGGTTTCATCGAAAATTGACTCATTGCTTTTCACTTTCAGCAAACGCTGGTTTAACTCCATACGCTTTAAATTACACTGAGAAAGCATCGTTTCAAAATGCTGAAGCTTCGACTTTGCCGCCGCCTCTTCATTGACTAACTTAAAAAGCTTCTTTTTATACTCTTCTGCCAGTCTGGATGTCTCATCCATTTTCTTGCTGTTTTCCAGTAATGTAAACTGTTCCGAAGAAAAACTTTCTTTCTTTTCAACTACCGCATGCTGGATCTCCTGAAGTTTTTCCGCATTTTTTTCTTTTTCTTTCTCTTTTTCTGAGATCTGTCCAGCAAGTTTTTCTTTTCGTTCCTTATAATAATTTTCGCTTTGGACAATGGCATTAATCTGTTCTTTTAAAACCTGAATCTCGCCTTCTAACTGGCCTCTTTCAATTTTACCATTACTTAAGCTGCTTTTTTTCTCTTCTAGCTTTTCCGTGCGGAACTGAATATCTTTTTCTAATTCCTCATACTCGCCACGCATAATTTCTAAAGATTTTTTGGCATCTTCCAAATCATCAGAAGCAATCTTGTCTTTTTCTTCTACTTCCTTAATGGAATCTTTCAAATGATTGTATTCTTTAAAAAACAAATCCACATCCAGCACTTTCAGCTCATCCCGATAACGCAAATACTCTTTTGCGGTTTCTGCCTGCCTTCCTAATGGTTCTGCCTGTTTTTCAATTTCCACAATAATATCGTTGATACGGCATAAATTGGCACGCTCTGCTTCCAGATTTTTCTCTGTAAGGCTTTTACGTCTCTTGTATTTTACAATTCCAGCCGCTTCATCAAATAATTCCCGGCGGTCTTCTGGACGCCCACTTAGAATTTGATCAATTTGTCCCTGACCTATAATTGAATATCCTTCTTTTCCGATGCCTGTATCCATAAACAATTCCTGGACATCTTTTAAACGGCATGCCGTTCCATTCATTAAATATTCACTCTCTCCAGAACGGAAAACTCTTCGTGCCACTGTAATTTCCTCATAGGAACTAGGAAGCTTATGATCGGAATTATCTAAAGTGATGGCCACATAGGCAAATCCTAATGGTCTTCTGGCCTCAGTCCCTGCAAAAATGATATCTTCCATTTTGGAACCACGAAGCTGTTTTGCACTTTGTTCCCCCAGAACCCATCGCACCGCATCAGAAACATTGCTTTTTCCACTTCCGTTTGGTCCGACAATAGCCGTAATTCCATCGTTAAACTCAAATACCATCTTATTGGCAAATGACTTGAATCCATGTATTTCGATACTCTTTAAATACATTCTACTCCTCTTTCTGCTTTATTTTCAAAATAGCCTGATACGCCGCTTCATGTTCCGCACCTTTTTTGGTTCTTCCACTTCCAGTACCTACTTCTTTTTCCCCTATATAAACTGCCACCGTAAACAATTTGTCATGATCTGGGCCTTCTTCATGAAGCAGTTCATAATGTAAAGGCTCTTTGTATTCACTTTGTACAACTTCCTGTAAAATAGTCTTACTATCATAAAAGAGCTGTTTGCTTTCTATATCGGATAATACCAGTCTCTCTACAAACTCTTTTGCATTAGTAAAACCACCATCTAGATAAATTGCACCAATCACAGACTCTAAGGCATCTGACAAAATGGAATCCCTCTCACGTCCACCTGTATTCCTTTCTCCTTTTCCTAATAAAAGAAACTGTCCAAGTTCAATTTTTCTCGCACAATACGCCAAAGACTGTTCACAAACAAGACTAGCTCTAAGTTTGGTCATCTCTCCCTCATCCATTTGCTTATAATTTAAGAAAATGAATTCACTAGAAATCACTTCTAACACAGCATCTCCTAAAAACTCCAGCCGCTCATTATTGGCAAGCTTGCTCATTCTCTTTTCATTCGAATATGAACTGTGGGAAATAGCCTGTTTTAATAAATTTCTGTTTTTAAAACGGTATTGAATTTTGTCTTCTAATTTTTCTAATATCTGATTATCCATCCTGTTTCCTTCCTTTTCTAGCCATATAATAAGGCTGTCCTAGCATCTATCCGGACAGCCATCCTGTTTTTGACGTAGAGAATAATACATTTCAACTCTTACGATCAGTTTAATGCATTTTTAATCTGTTCTACTGCATCACTAACTGTAATAATCTTTTCTGCATCTTCATTGGCAATTTCGATATCAAATTCTTCTTCAATACCCATGATAATCTGGAATACATCTAAAGAATCCGCTCCTAAATCATCTACAAAAGTAGTGTCCATCGTAATTTCTTCTTCGTCTGCATTTAATACTTCACTAATAATTTTTTTTAACTTTTCAAATTCCATCATATTCACCTTTCTTATTTTTGTGATTCCACGTTTTCAATCATATCGCGAATCGTTTCATTTATTTTCTGTTCTGAAAAAGTTACGCATTGAATAATTGAGTTTTTAATCTCTGTACTGTTTGAATTGCCATGCGCTTTTACAACCAGACCTTTTAAACCAAGCAATGGTGCCCCGCCATAATCAGAAGCCTTAAATTTCTGGAAGGTATTCTTTAACACTGGCTTAATGAAAGCTCCACCAATTTTACCTCTTGCAGTTTCCATCAAACTTTCCTTGATTTTACCCACTAAAGCATTGGCCAAACCTTCGTACAGTTTCAGAATAACATTGCCAACAAAAGCTTCACAGACAATAACATCTGCCTGGCCATTCGGAATCTCCCTAGCCTCAATGCTTCCGATAAAATTAATGTCTTTGCAATTCTTTAGTAATGGGAAAGTTTCTTTCACAAGAGCATTTCCTTTTTCTTCTTCAGCACCAATGTTTACAATGGCAACACGCGGATTTTGTATTCCAACGATTTTTTCCATGTATGCAGAACCCATTTTTGCAAACTGCACTAAATGGGAAGCTCTTGCATCAACATTTGCACCACAATCGATCAGAAGGGAAACTCCATCCATTGTTGGGATAACGGGAGCTAAAGGTGGCCTCTCGACACCTTTGATTCTGCCAACAATCACCTGTCCTCCAACAAGGATTGCACCTGTAGATCCTGCTGAAACAAATGCATCAGCCCCACCGCTTTTTACAAGATTCATTCCTGCTACGATGGAAGAATTCTTTTTGCTGCGGATTGCCATAACTGGCGCCTCGTCATTGGTAATAACTTCTTCTGCTGATACAATTTCAATTTGCTCTTTGTTATATTGGTATTTGCTTAGCTCATTTTCTATACTAACTTTTTTTCCAACAAGGAAAACTTTAATATTATCTTTTTCCTGAACTGCTTCAATTGCACCTTTTACAATTTCTTTTGGAGCATTATCTCCACCCATAGCGTCTAATGCAACTCGTATTCTTTCACTCATACTTTTGCCTCCATATCGCTTACCTAATCTATAATATACTAAATATCAAATTATAAATCAACAACTAATTCTCATAAGTTTAAAAGATTTTAGACAGCTTCTTCCTTACATAACAAAATGCAATAGCACATTCTAATTTAAATGCACTATTGCATCCTAATTTAAGCTTTCCTATAAAAGAATGACCGGAAAGAATCATATCCTAATTTGCTAGGCTGTAAAATCTGCTCCGTACTTCCAACAAATAGCATGCCATCTGTTTTTAAGGAATTGGCAAATTTCAGATATATATCGTTTTTTGCTTCCTCTGTAAAATAAATCAGAACATTACGGCATACAATCAAATGGCAGCCCTGAGGATACTCATCTTTTAACAAATTATGTTTTTTAAACTCTACACGGGATTTTATCTTATCAGAAATTTGATATGTCCTATCATTTATCTTTGTGAAATATTTAGATTGAAATTCAAGTGGCAAAGTCTTTAAGCTTTTCGCATTGTACAATCCCAGCTGGGCTTTTTCCAAAACCTGATTGTCAATATCAGTAGCAATAATCTTAATACTGGTTAAAGGCATAATTTTTGATAATAACATTACTAAGGAATAAGGCTCATCTCCAGTAGAACATGCCGCACTCCATATCTTTAACTGTTTACCATGTTTTTCAAATAAGAAAGGAAGGATTTCTTTTTCAAGAAGTTCCCACTGCTCTGGATTACGATAAAATTCAGAAACATTAATCGTGAGATAATTGACAAATTCGTCAAACATCTCACGTTCTTTCTTTAACTGCGAAACATAAGCTTCATAGGAAGCAATTTTATGTTTCGCAATTAATGCATCTATACGACGCTTCATCTGCCGTTCCTTGTAACAGTTTAAATCAATGTTAGTCATATCAAAAATATGTTTTTTGAAAACTTCATAATCATAAACCATTAGCAAACCTCTTTTTTATACTATTCTTCAACAGTTTCTTCTGCATCGTCAGTTAATAAAGCTTTTACACTTAAACTGATCTTCTTCTCTTCTACATTTAAGTCAACAACTTTCGCTGTAATTTCCTGTCCCACTTTTAATACATCTGAAGGTTTTTCAATGTGTTCTTTTGCAATCTGGGATACATGTAATAATGCATCAACACCTGGCTCTAACTCAACGAAAGCACCAAAGTCTGTCATACGGGCAACAGTACCTGTTAATTCTTTGCCAACTGCAAACTTCTCTTCTGCATCAATCCAAGGATTTGCTTCAGGGAATTTTAAGCTTAATGCAATTTTTTCACCTTGAATATCTTTGATTAATACTTCAATGGAATCTCCTACTGTTAATACTTTCTTAGGATTTTCAACTCTTCCCCAAGACATTTCGGAGATATGAAGCAAACCATCAGCACCGCCTAAATCAATGAATGCACCAAAGTCTGTTACATTTTTGATTGTACCAGTTACTTTCATGCCAGCAGAAATTCTGTCGAATAATTCTTTCTGCATTTCTTTCTTTTTCGCAACGATAAGTGCCTTACGGTCACCAATGATTCTTCTTCTCTTAGGATTGAATTCTGTAATGATGAATTCAATTTCCTGGCCTTTGTATTTGGAAAGGTCTTTTTCATAGCTGTCAGATACAAGACTTGCTGGAATGAAGATTCTTGTTTCTTCGATAACAACACTTAAACCGCCATCCAATACTGCAGATACAGGTGCTGTTAAAACTTCTTTGTTTTCAAATGCTTCTTCTAATCTCTTGTTACCTTTTTGAGCAGCCAGTCTCTTATATGTTAATTGAACTAAACCTTCTCCGTCATTTTTCTTTAATACCATAGCCTGCATTGTTTCACCAACATGAACAAGGTCTGAAAGAACAACGTTAGGTGTATTCGTATATTCACTCTTAGTAATAATACCATCTGACTTGTAACCTATATTTAAGATGATCTCATCATCCTTAACATCGATAACAGTACCCTCGACTACCTCTCCTGTATGAATTGTTTTTAAAGATTCCTCCAATAATTGTTCAAAGCTCACTTCTGACATGCCTTTTGAACCTCCTTAATTATTTTATTTGGGGTTGAAGCCCCTGCTGTAATACCTACTCTTTCAAAAGACTTAAGTTCTGCCAAATTCAAGTCTTCAGCAGTCTGTATATAGTAAGTATTTTTACATTCATTTTTACATATTTCGTATAGCTTTTGGGTATTAGAACTATGTTCCCCACCGATTACTATCATAGCATCAGAGTTTCTGGCCAGTTCACGGGACTCGTTCTGCCTTATCTCTGTTGCATTACAGATTGTATTTAATGCAAGTATATCATACCTCTTTTTTGAAATAATTTCAACTAATTCTTCAAATTTCTTGTAATTAAATGTCGTTTGAGATACAATACATACTTTAGTACCTTCAGGAAGTGATACCTTCTCTGCATCTTCCTTTGTTTCTATAATATAAACATCATTTTCGCTCCAGCCCTTAATTCCTTGAACCTCTGGATGTCTGGAACTGCCGATTATGATAATGACACGGCCTGCCTGGCTTTCCTTGCTTACAACCCTATGAATTTTTTTTACATATGGGCAAGTTGCATCTACAACATTACACCCTTTTGACTCCATGGCATCCTGCACGGACTTGCCAATGCCATGGGAACGAATTATAACAGTTCCTGGCATTCCTTCTGTAAAATCATCTACATTTTGTATCACATTCACTCCATGCTCTTTTAAGTCACGTACCACTTCTTCATTGTGAATAATTGGTCCATAAGTATAAACAGCATTTTCACCTTTTATTTCTTCGTATACACGATTAACAGCACGTTCTACACCAAAACAGAATCCTGCACTTTTTGCTGTTCTAATTTCCACAAAAGCTACCATCCTTACCTACATTATTATATAATGAAATTATCTTTTCGACAACTTCATCTTTTGACATTTCTGAAGAATCTACTAAAATTGCGTCATCTGCCTGCCTTAATGGAGCAAATTCACGATTCATGTCCTGTTTATCACGTGCAATAATATCCTCTTCAATCTGTAAAAGGTCGCATTTTTCACCTTTTAATATCAATTCCTGATAACGCCTGTCTGCACGTACTTTCGAACTGGCTGTCAGATAAATCTTCATATCTGCATTGGGAAGAACAAAAGTACCAATATCTCGACCATCCATTATTACATTCGATGTTTTTGCAAGCTCTCTTTGCAATTCTACAAGCTGACTGCGTACTGCCTTCAGTTTTGCAACTGCTGAAGCCATTTTTCCAGCCTCTTCTGTACGGATATACCCATTCACATTTTCATTATTTAAGATAACCTGCTGTTCCCCATCTTCATACTGAATGGAAACTGATGCTTCTTTGCAGCGTTCTTCGATTACTGCTTCATCCGTTATTCCTAGTCTTAAAAAATACAAACCAATGGCACGATACATTGCTCCTGTATCTACATAAATAAAATTCAGTTTTTTTGCTATGGTTTTGGCAATAGTACTTTTACCTGCACCTGCAGGCCCATCAATTGCAATGCTGTAACTCATGTAAAATCCTCCTAGTTCCTGTCTATTAATATACAGATATACCAGCTGTATAACCTGTTGACCACGCAATCTGCAGATTAAATCCTCCTGTTAAGGCATCCAGATCTAATACTTCACCAGCAAAGAAAACACCTGGTACTAGTTTTGATTCCATAGTTGATGGATTGACTTCCTTAACAGAAATACCGCCTTTGGTAATAATCGCTTCGTTATATCCTCGGAACCCGGTTATCTCCATTGATAAATTCTTAATCAGAGAAACAAGAACTTTCCGTTCTTCTTTCGTAATAGTATTTACCTTTTTATCTGGATCTATGTTTGATAAACGGATGATTACCGGGATCATTTTTTTCGGCAGCAATTCATCTAATGCGTTTTTATACTGCTTGTTTCTGTTTTTTTCAAAATCCCTTATTATTCTATCATCTAACTGTTCTTCTGACAATGCTGGTTTCAAATCTATTGCCAGAGAAAGTGGTTTTCCTTGTGTTACATATTTTGTAATAAAGCTGCTTGCGCTTAAAATCAATGGCCCACTGACACCAAAATGGGTAAACAGCATTTCACCAAAGTTCTGATAAACCTGTTTTTTGCCACTTGTAATGGTTACTTCTACATTTTTTAAAGAAAGCCCCATCATCTCTTTGCAAAATGATTCTGCAATTACAAGAGGAACCAGTGATGGATGGATATCCGTTACCTTATGTCCCATACTTTTTGCAAATCGGTAACCATCACCTGTTGAACCTGTCACTTGATAAGAATAGCCTCCTGTTGTAATAATCAAACAGGAACTAGGGATGACTTTCTTCTCTCCCTTTACTTTAATCCCCTGGTAAACGCCATCTTCTACAACAACCTCTGTAACTTCTTTCTGAAAATGCATTTTTACACCAAGACGATTCATTTCTCCCTGCAATGCACGTATTACATCATTAGATTTATCAGACAAAGGAAATACTCTGTCTCCTCGCTCTACTTTTGTCCGGACTCCCAGCCCCTCTAACAGCTCAATGATATCTGCATTAGTGAAGTTATAAAATGCACTATATAAAAACTTACGGTTTGTTACCACATTATCAAACAAGGTTTCCATATCTGCTGCATTGGTAATGTTACAGCGCCCTTTTCCCGTAATAAAAAGCTTTTTTCCTAACTTGTCATTTTTCTCATAAAGTTCAACGTTATGTCCATTTCTTGCTGCGAATATACTCGCAAGCATTCCCGCTGGCCCGCCGCCAACTACAATAATCTTGCTCATTCTATGTCAATCTGCCTTTCTTAGGTATCCTCTTCTTCTAAATTGTAAATGTGATATTCTTTCCATATGTCTTCCAATGACGAAAACGTCGCCAGCACATTTTCCTGCTTCTTTAAAAAGATCGCCACAATCAATGCATTAATCACGCTCATTGGGGCAACTAATGAATCCACAACGGAAACCAGGTCACAATTGGCAACCAGGCTGCAGTCTGAATACTGGGTAAGCGGAGACTTATAACTGTCTGTAATCGTAACGATAGTCGCTTTTTTCTTCTTTGCGTACTCCAAGGCACGCAATGTACTTAAGGAATAACGTGGAAAACTAATGGCAATCAGAACATCTTTATCGTCCATATGAATGATTTTTTCAAACATTTCACCCATGCTGTTCGTTTCAATCAGTTTCACTCTTGGATAAACTACATTTAAATTAAATGCAAGCATACTAGCAAGTGGTGCACTGCTTCTAACACCAATAATATAAATCGTCTGGGCATGAAGAATGGTATCCACTGCCCTGTCAAAAACATCAGGGTCAATACTCTCCATAGTCAGACGAATTTTTTCTGCATCACTTTGCAATACAGTCTTTAATACATCTTTCTGATGAATTCTGTCATTGGTTAATTCCAGTTTCTGAACCGTATTTAACTTATTCTTCACAACTTCTTCTAATGCTTTATGAAATTGCGGATACCCTTCATAACCAAGTGACACTGCAAAACGAAAAACCGTAGACTCACTGACCCCTACAGTTTCGCCTAATTTAGCGGCAGACAGAAACACAGCTTTCTCGTAATTTTTTAAAATAAACTCTGCCAGACGCTTCTGCCCTTTGCTAAATTTCTGAAAATCCGTATTTATTTTTGAAATAATATCGTATCCCACTGAAAACACCTTCTGCCTCTACTTCCAGTCAAATGCTTCATTCAGGTCAAATGAAATATGACTTGACTTATAAGCAGCTCCTTCTATTTGAAAAATAACGGCCTTACTTGTTTCTACATCATCTAAAATACTTTGAGAGATACATTCCAGAATCAAGTATTCTACATCTTCCTCCACTCCTTTTTCTGGTGCAGAGTCCTTTTTAAAGCTGACAAATACATTTCCTTTATCGTCTTCTAATACTTTATCAATTTCAATTACCAGATCCTGATTCGTAAATTCCTCTGCTACCTTTTCCACAACAAGGGAAGCACTAATATCCGTTTTCTGGTTGATGAGTAAATCCGTCTCCTCAATCTCATCTCCTGCATCGTTAATACAATAAATATGCAGTTTCTTGCTCTTCGACAGGGTATCCTTAATTTCCGGAACGGATTCCAGCCCATCTTTTACATTTGATTTTTGCAAAGAATCTGAATCATTCTTCTGATGCTCCTTTGTTTCTTTTCCCCCTGAAGCTGCTGAACTCTCGGATAAAATCTGAACTTCACTATCAGGCTGGTTTCCACATGATGTACAAACCATGCAGTTTATTGCCACAATTGCAGTTACTAATAGGATTCTTCCATACTTTCTCACAATATTCACCTCTTTTTATATGGTTTTACCATAGTGAATATCTATGTCAATTGTATGGCATATCCAGATTTCATCTATTCATACTGTTCCATTATGCATCTGCGCAATAAGTCCAATGCGCAAGTTGCTGACTGTTCTCTTATCATTAACCTGGTACCTTGAAAATGATGCTCCTCTACAATAACTTTCCCTTTTGCATAACAGGAAACATATACCAGTCCTACTGGTTTTTCTTCTGTGCCGCCATCAGGTCCTGCGATTCCAGTTACTGCTACTGAAACATCACAGTCATTGACAAGTGCAGCTCCACGTGCCATTTCTTTTGCACACTTTTCACTATATTCTGTATATTTTTTTAGCGTGCTTTTGCTTACATCCAGATATTTTCGTTTTGCACGATTGGAATACGTTACAAAACTTTCTTTTAATACACTAGATGCTCCTGGAACATTGACTATCATGGAAGCAATCATTCCTCCTGTACAGGATTCAGCAGTTACCATAGTCAGCTCATGCTTACGAAGCAGATTTACAACACTTTCTTCCAGATTAACCGTCTCATCTGTGGTATAAATACCATTGCCAAACCGTTTTTTCAGTTCTTTCACAACTGGTTTCACTAATTTTTTAGCTTCTGTTTCATCTTTTCCCTTGGCGGTAACCCGGATATGGACTTCACTGGTCTTTGCGTAGGTTGCAATAGCAGGATTAGACTGTTCTCGAATCAGATCTTTTATCTGTTCTTCCACTTTGCTTTCTCCAACACCACAGATTTTTACCATCTTAGTATATAAAACGGAATCCTGCCTAGCACTAAGATAAGGAATCACTTTATTCTCAAACATAGGATAAAGTTCCCGTGGTGGTCCTGGAAGTAAAATTACCGTTGTTTTTCCCTCTTCTAAAATAAAACCCGGTGCTGTGCCATTTTCATTATGCAAAATAATTGCACCTTCTAATACTTTAGCCTGTTTCCAATTATTTTCTGGAATTTTTTTCTTTCCCATACGTTCAAATAACTGGGAGATTTCCTCTTTCACTTTGGGATCTTCTACAAGTTTTCTTTGAAAAACACCTGCTACTGCTTCTTTTGTCATATCATCTTGCGTAGGTCCTAACCCTCCTGTTAAAAAGATCAGCGATGCTCTTTCCCTTGCAGTCATAACGGCTTGCTTTACACGTTTTTCGTTATCTCCTATCACTGTATGATAATAAACGCCAATTCCAAGTTTAGAGCATTCCCTTGCCAGATATGCCCCATTGGTATTCACAACATTTCCCATTAAAAGTTCCGTTCCAACATTGATAATTTCCGCCTCCATGAACTATTTGCTCCCTTCTGAAAGAACGTTTTTGTTTTTCACAATGTAGTCAATTAATGATACTATCGTTAAAATAACCGATATGTATATAAATATCTGCTCGGCTACATAAAATCCTTTCTGATCCAGATGCAATATCAGAAGAATAGACATGATCATCTGGGAAACTGTTTTAAATTTTCCCCAGTAACTTGCAGCAATTACAACGCCGTTGTCAGAAGCAATCAGACGGAATCCGCTGATAATGAACTCGCGGCTTATAATTACAATAACAATCCAGGCTGGAAGCTTAATAGAATCCATTGCCACAAAGCAGATTAATGCAGAAGACACCAGAAGTTTATCTGCTAAGGGATCCATAAACTTTCCAAAATTGGTAACCAGATGATGCTTCCTGGCTAAATATCCATCAAACCAGTCCGTAAGACTTGCCAGAATAAAAATTGCACACGCAATAAATTTTCCATTTGGCATGGACGTGCTTAAAAGAAAATAGATAAAAAATGGAATCATACACACTCTTAGCATAGTAAGCTTATTAGGCAAATTCATATACATCCTCTTTTCTAGATTTTTCTTAATATATTATTCCAGCAGCCCCAAAAGCATAACCAGATGGTTTCCTGGCGTACAGACAGAACTGCTGGATATTATCAAAAATTACTCCCAGATAACTTCTCCAATCAAGTCATATTCTTTTGCATCTGTTACGAATACATCTACGAATTGACCTGAAATAAGTTCAGAAGAAGAATTTACAAAGATATAACCATCTACATTTGGTGCATCTTTATAAGTTCTGCCGATAAATACATTTTCTTCTGGTAGTTTACCCTCAATCAGGACTTTTAATTTGGCAGATATTGCATTTTGCGCATGTTCAAATGCAATTTCCTGCTGTACTTCCATTAACTCATTACGGCGCCGTTCTTTTACTTCTTCGTCAATGTGATCTTTTAGTAAAGCTGCCGGCGTATTTTCCTCTGGTGAATATGTGAACACTCCAAGGCGGTCAAATTTCATATCTTCTACAAATCGAATCAGTTCTTCATGTTCTTCCTCTGTCTCTCCAGGGAAACCTGTAATCAATGTAGTTCTTAAAGTAATGTCAGGAATATTATTTCTTAATTTTGTTACTATATCAATAAGTTCCTGTTTGTTTGTACGGCGGCCCATACGTTTTAAAATCCTGTCTGCTCCATGCTGAATAGGAATATCTAAATAGTTGCAGACTTTATCTTCTGTTTTGATTGCTTCGATTAGCTCATCTGTAATTTCTTCTGGATAGCAGTATAAAATGC
Source organism: [Clostridium] polysaccharolyticum (assembly GCF_900111595.1). Taxonomy (GTDB): domain Bacteria; phylum Bacillota; class Clostridia; order Lachnospirales; family Lachnospiraceae; genus Clostridium_AI; species Clostridium_AI polysaccharolyticum. The sequence continues at coordinate 98,479 of NZ_FOHN01000005.1, forward strand.
GGATCCACTGTAAACCACTGATTCTGCAAAGCTCTTTCAATAGAGTTGGAAGCATTTTCCTGCCATAGAGATCCACTCCATATAGGGTTGTCTCCTGTGCAACTAACATAAGTTCCACTACTCCGCTTTCCACAAGCTGTTTTGCTTCTTCTATTAAATCTTCCATTGGAACACTTCTATAGCTTCCACGGATTTTAGGAATAATACAATAGGTACAGTTTTTGTCACAGCCTTCTGCAATTTTCAAATAGGAATAATATCCACCCGTCGTATTGACACGTTTTTTATGTTTTGTATCTGGCAGATAGGATAAGTCCTTAAAATATTCCGATTTTGTGCCACTTAATGCATTTTCAATAGCCGAAACAATGTCTTCATATCCAGTAGTTCCGATAATGGCATCTATTTCCGGAATTTCCTTTTCAATCTCTTTGCGGTAACGCTGTGCAAGACATCCAGCAGCAATTAATGCCTTAAGCTTTCCTGTCTTCTTAAGCTCTGCCATTTCTAAAATAGTGTTAATGCTTTCTTCTTTTGCATCATTTACAAAACAGCATGTATTGACAACGATGACATCTGCTTCCTTTTCATCATCTGTTAATTCAAATGCTCTTTCCCGAATAAGGCCTAACATAACTTCACTATCTACTAAATTTTTATCACAGCCTAAAGAAATAAATAATATTTTCAATATTTTATCCTCTCCATGTTTCTTTTTTAGTCGTTAAGTTTCATTTTAACAGTTTTTATCTAAAAAGGAAACAGTAAAATTTTGTCCACTGTACTTTTCAGATTATGAATTTGACATTTTCTTCATATTTTTATATGATAGGCTTAATGAAATAAAGGAGGCGCTTTATGAAAAAATCAATTAAAATGAAGATTTCACTAATCTCCATTGCTGTTACACTGATACTTGGTGGAATCTATTACTATTTAGCCCTGCCCGCTATAAATATCCATTCTGAGGGATTCTGGGGCTTTATTATTTTACTTTTTATCATCCTTACCATTACATCTGCGGTTATGCAGCGAAAGAAATTCCATGAGGTACAGCATGCTGATAAAAAGCTTCATCTGTTAAAGATACTAAAACAAAGCAAACTGACCTACGGCCTGTCTATTCTGACCGCCTGTCTGATTGCAGTATTCCTTATTGGTTCTATTCTTTCTTCTCCAATTGTAAATGCAAAGCAATACCAGAAGCTTATCCATATTTCTGACGGAGATTTTAAAGAAGACATAAAACAGATTTCTTATAATGAAATTCCTTTATTAGATCGTGACAGTGCATCTTTGCTAGGCTCAAGGAAAATGGGAAGCATGGTGGAATACGTTTCTCAGTTTGAGGTAAGTGAACATTATTCACAGATTAATTACAACAACCGTCCTGTAAGAGTAACCCCTCTGCGTTACGGAAACCTGTTCAAATGGTTAAGCAATCGCCGTTCTGGCATACCTGCTTATATGAAAATTGATATGGCAACCCAGAAAGTAGAATGTGTAAAATTAAGCAAAGGAATCAAATATACCGATGCGGAACATTTTGGCCGTTATATTTACCGGTACTTGCGCTTGCGTTTCCCTACTTATATTTTTGATCATATTAATTTTGAAATTGATGAAGACGGTATTCCATATTGGATTTGTCCTGCTATCAGTTACAAAATCGGACTATTCGGTGGCAGAACCATTAAAAATACTGTTATCGTCAATGCTGTTACTGGAGAATACAAAAACTACAAAGTGGAAGATGTACCTACTTGGGTAGACCGTGTATACTCTTCCGAATTACTGATTTCTTATTACGATTACTATGGTTCTTTAAAACATGGATATTTAAATACACTTTTTAGCCAGAAAGACTGTCTTCAGACAACAGAAGGATATAATTATATTGCACTAAATGATGATGTATGGATGTACACGGGAGTAACCAGTGTAGGTGGTGATGAATCTTTAGTAGGATTTATCCTATGTAACCAGCGAACAGCCGAAACAAAATATTATTCGGTTTCTGGTGCCAAAGAATACTCAGCAATGCAATCAGCTGAAGGCAAAGTACAGAATCTCGGTTACAATGCCACTTTCCCTCTTCTATTAAATGTAGCCAATGAACCAACTTATATCTTAACTTTAAAAGACAGTGCTGGGCTGGTTAAAAAATATGCTATGATCAATATTGAACAGTATACTGTTGTAGCTACTGGAGATACCATTACTGAATGTGAGAATAATTATATTACACAGCTTAAGAATTCCAATTTAGTGAATAAGGATTCTGAGGTTTCAGGGAATGCATCTGGTGTCATTTCCAAGATTGCACAAGTTGTAATTGATGGAAACACTCACTATTATGTAATGTTAGAAGGCTACAAAGAAATCTTTGATTTTAACGTATCGGAAAAAATCAGAATTATCCAGTATGATATTGGTGATTCCATTGCATTCCAGTACATTCAAGGTGGCGATGTATGTAAAGTTACCGAATTAAATTCCTAATTATCTGTAAATCAAATAAAAGGACTGTCGCACTAAAAGCAATATGCTCCCTTCTAGGCAGATAAGTGAACTAATAAAAAGTCACTTAATTCTTAGAAGGGAGCATTTTCTATGTCTGAAAATGTATAAAAATCCAGCAGGATACTCCTGCTGGATAGAAACTTTAATCTTTATCTGCTTATCCCGCCATATTATTATTTACTATATTTCCAATAACGGAATTTACTGTATTTCCTGTCACTGTTCCAGTTACATTACTATTATTCTGTCCTATATTAGCTAACAGACTATTCAGATTATTATTCGTATTCTGATTATTGCAAGTACAGCCACGATTACCAAATAAGCTGTTTAATAATAAACTGATTCCTTGTGCCAGATTACCTCCACAGCTATTGATTCCTTGATTGCTGCCACAGGAACAGCCTCCCATGTTATTATTAAAACCACAGCCACTTCCTATAAAGAATCCAAAGAACCAATTTCCATGACAACAGCAAGAACAGCCGGAACAGCAAGAACAGCCAGAATTCTGACTTGGATTAGTACCTGGTACCACACTTGGTGATGGGCTTGGTTCTGTGCTTGGTACCACGCTTGGTGATGGGCTTGGTTCTGTACTTGGTACCACGCTTGGTGATGGGCTTGGCTGTGTACTTGGTACCACGCTTGGTGATGGGCTTGGCTGTGTACTTGGTACCACGCTTGGTGATGGGCTTGGCTTTACACTTGGTTTCACACTTGGTTTTACACTTGCAGAAGGATCCAGAGCATCTTTAATAAAGATAATTCCCTCTTCATCCTTTGTTACATTTGCATTCGCTTCAAATTCCATAGTGTATTTTCCTGTTTCGGATAAAGAAATTGTAACTTCTAATGGTTTGTTAACCAAATATCCCTCTGGTGCTTCTGTCTCAGTAAGTACATACTCTCCTGCATCAATACCAGCAAATGTTACCTTTCCATTTTCATCAGAAACTGCATTCCTATCTGCTACTTTGCCATCTTTTCTTGCAAGAGTAAACTGAGCCCCCTCTATTGCTTCTTTCTTTGGACCTGTTTTATAAAATTCTAAGCTAGCTGCAGATGTATTTTCTATGACACTCTGATAATATTTAACACCTTCAATTAATACCGTTCCTTCTGGATAAGCTGGCTGTGAAGTACTGGTATCTGCAAATGCAAGATAAACTGGTTCATTGTCCAGCTTGTATCCGTTTGGTGCATTAATCTCTTTTAGCTCATACAGCGTTCCCTTTTCTACATTAATGAATAAAACATCTCGATCCACTCTAGTTGTTCTCTTCTTCATGTATTTGGATGTATCTTCAACCCATTTTCCGTCAGCATACGTCATAGCAACTAATTCAAAATCTGCTCCACTTAATACAATTTCATTCTCGCCACTTTGATTCTTACTGCTACTTACCTTTGATACAAAAAGAGCATTTAATGGAGAGGCAGAAATAAACTGGTATAAATCAAAGTCTTCCATTTCAGCAGGCTGTACAAGCCCTGTTTTTACATATTGTACTTTACCATTGTTAATAATCGCCTGGTTTACTGCATCCTCTGCTTTCAGATTACCTGAAATTGCAGTATTAAAACTGATGCAAAGAGGAGTGTCTCCATATTCTTCTGGAATTGTAAATGCAAAACCACAAGTTCCTCTTAATGTAATGTTAGACTTTACATTTTCCGTTATGTTCTCTAAAAGCTTTGTTTCACCTAAAGATGTCGTTTCTGCTGTGTAGATTTTAAATGAATCTTCTTCTAAGTCGAACTGGCTAATTAAATTATCTGTTACTGTATAGCCCGTCAAATCTACTCCGTCTCCATTGACATTGATATTCCATGTAATATTTCCCTGGTTTTTATTATATTTACCTTCTTTCACAATTGCCTTCGGCCTAAGGGTAATATCATTTACTTTTCTTATTTTTAAGTTTTCTCCATTATATTGAGCATAAAGATTTACTTCAGACAATGTTGAAGTTTCTTTATTCTGAAGAACTTCACGTCGGTATTCTTCAGAATATTTTACATAGAAGTTATATTCAAATGCATAATTTACTGGTTCTTTAAATGTAACATTAACAGTATTTTTTTCAACATAAATATCTTTTTTGTCTAGTTTTTTCTCTCCTTCTAATTCCTTCCAAGTAACAACTTGTCCATTTGGCAACTCTAAAGAGATTCCATCTGCTGATTCTACGGCCGCTTTAGGAGACCCATTAATTGTAAAATTAATACCATCAGTACTTCTTATATCATAAAGCTTTTTGCCTTCACTGTCATAAACAGTCATTCCTGCCATCATATCAAAAGTTGAACCATCTGGAAGTATTTCTTCTGCTCTTACATTTTCTAAATATCTTTGATCTTTATTTAATGTAGAGGTCCATCTAGTTAAATGATTTTTAAAATCATAAGATGTGTAAGAAGTTTTTCCACTTAAATTTTGGAAGCCCAAAAGCATACCATGCTTTTCCAATAAATCATTGGTCAGTTTTTCACTGTCTTTTGATTCATTTCCACATGATTTTCCATTAACTTCACCATAAGTACTGATTTTATTTTCAAATTCTTTTGTTACTGCACTTAAGTAGAATGCCTTATCTGTAATTACAGTTTTTACTGGTATTACATAGCTTTCTGTACTATCTAAATGTTCCATCATAATCTTTAAGGTTACTACAGCATCATTTGAAGGATCTTCTTCTATAATATAATATGGTTTACCATCTTCTTTATTGTTGAAACCTGATATTTCTACAGTTTCATTTAAACCTCCATTCTTATGTTCCGCTGTTAAAGTACCTGTCCCATTTATAATTTCTTCTGGGAAACTCATTGTATTCCGATTTAATTTATCCTGAATACAAACATTGTCAAAAGTACCTCCATGACTATTTACATCTACATTCCATGTAATTGTATGCACAGAAGCATCGTAAGAAGCAAAACTTTTCTCTGCTATAATAGTATTTGCCTGAATATCCCTGTTTATTTCAGCTTTAAAATCAAACGGAATATCTCCATTTCCCAACTGAATCACATCCCAAACCAGCTGAACGGTATTGGTAAAACTTTGTTCAGAAGAATCCGTATATTCTTCCTTGGATACTCCCTCTGGTAATACTGCGTCTGTATAATATGTAATGGATACTGCATTTCCAACATATTGATTACATGGAATTACAAGTACGCTTCTTTCTTCACCGGTAGACTCCTGGTAAGTATAGCAGACACTTCTTTTTTTCGTTGTACTTCCTGGTACTGCTGTAAGTCCGTCCAGATTATCTTCTGTTAATGATTCATAAGCTATATTGGACTGTACAATAACTGGTTTTACATTGACAACCTCTCCTGCATGATTATCTGTTTCAATATCAACACCATATTCCGTATCATAAGCATGAGAAGATGCATTAATTGTATCAACTAAATAAGCATTTGCTTTTTGATTAAAATAGGTATTTGCTTCAACCTCCCATTTAAATCTAGTTCCATATAAATCTTCCTGAGTTCCTTTTTTGTTTAAGTAATGCAGTTCCATATGGGTCACAGTTGAATTCGAAAACTTTAATATTTCACCTGTTTTAGCATTTGCAATATATGCTCCATTGTTAAACAGCTTACTAATGGAATTGCTTTGCATAAGCTCTTTATACTTTATCTTTCCAAGATACAGCCTTAATTTTAACTTGCTGCTTGTAATTTCATTCTTTTTTGTACTTTCATATTGTGGGAATTTATATTCAAACTTCGCATGATCTGCTGTATATTCACTCTTATCAAGAACTCTTCCGTCTAAAGAAGCAGATTCCACATATAACCCTTCTGGTAATACATCTACAATCGATCTGCTATTTAGATATCCATTATGTACACTTGCATTGATTACATAATCAATATATGGTTTATTCACAGTTCCTGGTGCGGACAATGTAATTTCAAATTCTGGCTCAATTTCTACAAGCCCATCTTCTACTTCTACTACTCTGCCCGTTACTTTTTTATTCGTTTCATCCCAAACAGGAATGACTGTTTCTTTCGCAGTTAATTCTTTTTCTAATAAGTATTCTAAACGGAAACTCATTTCAACGTCGCTTCGGTTATATAAAAGCTTCTCAAAACTGCATTTTAAAACAACATCTCCATTTGCATTTCTTGAAAGGTCACAAGCTCCAATCTTTTCACCCGTTCCATTGATATACAGATCCGTATGTGCATTTTCCTCATTGAATGAAAAATAGCTCTTATCATAAACAACCACAACTTCCAGCTTTGGAAGCACATCGTCACTTAAGCTTTGATAATATTCATCGAAAAATGCTTTTACTTTTTCATCGTACTGCTCTTGTGTACATCCTTCACGAGAAGGAATGTTTTCACACGCTAATTCACCGTTTTCAATTTTGTTTTGTACTTGATTGCAATAATTGCCTAAATAATCATTGTTCATATTCATTTGATAACGAATACTTACTTTTCCATTACTTAATGGATTCATTTTCATTGTTAATTTAGTAAACAAATTGTTGCTGTCTAATCCTTTTTCTTTCAAATTCAATTCACTTGCTGCTGCAGAATTTGTATCGTCACTAGCAAACACAATACTGCCATTAAATGTTTGAATGACAAGGAACATACAAATCAGCATTGCCAATACTCTTCTTTTCATACGTTAACATCCTTTCTTTTTAATCCCTTTTTTCCTTTTTTTAATCAATATATCAGCACTTTAACCCCTAACTATCCTATGTAACAGCTTTCCCCAACAGCCTCCTTTCTGACATAGAATAAAATTATCTTTTAGAAAATAAGTATCTCTGTTTTCTGGAATTAAGTCCCCACAAAACGATAAACCTTATGTATCCCCATGTATAAAGTTTATTCATTTCAACTTATTTTCTAATCGCTTTATCTTACTTACCCTACATATAAGTCATTATACAACAGCACCTTAACATACACAATATGCCTGTTCGTGCTATTTTGCATATCATTTTTCTGTATTTTTCCACATTTGCAACAGATATTTAAATTTCCGTATTTTCAAAATCAAGCAGGAGGCTAATTCTGAGTAATTATTGGACTTTCATCCATTAGCGACGTGCGTTGCCAGACATACACGAAAAAAAGATAAACTACGAAATCCATAGCATATCTTTTTCTCATTTCTTCTAATTCTTTCTTATCATTTTATACAATTCCAAGGACGCTCCTGCGCTTCCTCCGTACATAAAATAGTAATCTATCTGATCCGTATCTTCTGCACTGATATAAGTTCCATACATCGGAATGCCACAGCACATGACGCCACGCTCTGCCGCAATAGCCAGTCCATATCCCTTGTCCGATACAAGGAAAGGCATCCGTAATTTTCTCTTGCCATAAGAAATATACCTCGCCTTCATATTCATTGGCATCAGTTCCTCACTGGCAAGACCTCTTGCCCAAAGCTTCTCTTTGGCTGGCCACTGGAAGAAATTCCATACCTGTACTTCCTCAATCTGTCTGGCATCTTTTTCCCTTTCCGCTAAAAGAAGTTTTCCCTCTCGGGTAAAAAATTTAAGAATTCCTTTTTTCTTCTCAATCTGGATCAGCAGTTTTTCTGTGCCGATCCCTATGGCGTCTTTCGTTTCCTTACACGCCCACTTTGGCTTAGGCTGAGGAGTAATCCACTTTGCATCATCCACTTCTTTAAATTCCCCCATCTGGCCTTTTCGAAAACGAATCCGAATCACCCGGTCTGAAACTGGCGTAATCCGAAGCATCCCGTAACTGCTTGCAATTTCCGCATAATCCTTATTCCTATTTAGGAAACGTACCGAAGTATCAATTTTTCCGTGTCCTGCTGGCCGCAGCCTGCTGTTATCTGGAACATCACCAAACTGATATGGAGAATCATTGATTTTATCATCTTTGGAACGTTTTCTCCTCACTGGCGTAATTACAGGTTCTTTCTTTTGCTGTCCCTGTACTGCTATTCTTTTCGGACCTGTTCGCCGTTCTTCTCCTGCAAGGATATCACCTTCCTTCTGTACATATTTGCCCACTTTAGAGATACTTTGAACGATTACCGTTCTAGGTACTTTCTTCTTTTCTGATATCTCCTCGCTTTGCTTCTCGGAAAGAACATTCATCTTTTTTTCCTCAGAAACCTGTGTACCTATCAAATCTGTCAAATCACCAGTATGCAGGACTGCCAGCTCATGAAGGGCTCTTGTGGCAGCCACATAAAGAAGCTTAACATGTTCATCATTTGCTGGATACATTTCCTTAGATGGATTCCATAAGAGGACAGCATCAAATTCCAGACCTTTTGTATATTCTACTGGAAGAACCATAACCCCACTTGTAAACTCAGCAGTTTCTAAATTACTGTCTGCAAGAGTAATTTTTTCTTGTAATTGCCACTGCACTGCCTTTGCTTCTTCTTCATCACGGCAGACAACTGCAATTGTCTCATGTTCTTCTTTCTGCCAGTTTTTAATGGTTTCCAAAACATGTTCTAGCAATTGTTTCTTATCCTTACATGCTGTAATTGCCACTTCATTTCCATGACGTATTATAGGCTCCACTGGATATATGGCAAAGGTTCCATGACGCAAAATGCCCGTAGCAAATCTGGAAATTTCAATGGTATTTCGATAGCTTTTCTTAAGCAGTCCAAAGGTATCAAACTTGTTTTTCAGAACCAGATTCTTAAGCTCCTCCCAGTCATTTAACCCGTATCCGTAGTGAATGTTCTGAGACACATCTCCCATAATGGTATAAGTACAGTCTCTTAAACAGTAGACCAGCGATGCATACGCCATCATTCCAAAATCTTGTGCTTCATCAATGACCACATGGCTTGCCTCCCGAACCAGTTCCGTTTCTTTTATCCGCTTATACAGATACGCAAGGGCTGCCAAATCATACACATCCAATTCATTACCAGGCAGTTCTACATTTTCCCCTTTCTCATTCTGTCTCTTTAAAAATGTTTCGTACATTTCAAATATAGAACCTTTCCACTTTTTCTTGCCAAAGTAGGTTTTGTAGAACCGGCGCATCTCTTTTTTGTCTTCGGGAGTATAAGAAATATCTTTACAGCATATTTCATTTTCCAGCCTTGCCATGATACGCTCATTGAGCTGCAGTATTTTATTCTGCATAGAGACCTGGACATTTTCTTTGATATAAGTTTCTATTTCTTCTTTTGTAAGCAGTACACGCTTGGTATGTTCCGTAATTACATCTTCATGAGGAATCTGTTCCCACTCATAGTCAGCCGCAAACTTCTCCAAATCATGAAACCAGCGGTATGTTCCTTTTACAACAGCGTTTTCTTCGCCTTTTCTTACGCTTTTTATGGAAAATGTTTTCCCATCCCAGTCTTCGTACATAAGTCTTGTAAACAGCTGTTCCATTGTCATCTGGAAAATTCCATACACATCCAAATCCGGCAGTACGCTAGTGATATAATTTAACAGAATACGATTGCTTCCTACAATATAGAAATCTTTTGGAAGAAATTCATTTTCGTAATTATAAAGTATATAAGAAATACGGTGCATGGCTACTGTCGTTTTTCCAGAACCTGCACTTCCCTGGACTACAATATTGTTACGTGGTGATTTTCGTATAATTATATTCTGTTCTTTTTGAATGGTTGCAATAATTTCGCCTAATACTGCTTTTTTGCTCTTAGCTAAATAACGGGTCAGCAAATCGTCATTTGCTACCACTTCTGAATCATAGTAATCCATTAGCCTGTCATCTGCTATTTCATAAGTACGTTTTCTTGTCAGTTCAATATCATAGGTTCCTATATTCCTTACACTATAGCTGCAAGGTCCTAGGGAATTTTCGTAATATACAGCAGCTACAGGTGCCCGCCAGTCGATAACGGAACGCTTGATGGCACTTTCCTTTATCCCGACTCTTCCGATATACAGCGCCTCTTGCTTCTGGCTTTTCTCATCCGTAAAATCAATCCGTCCAAAATACGGTTTCTTTCTGGCCTTCTGGCATCGAAGCAGGTCTTCCTGTGCACTGCTTAAACTTGCCTTTGTATTATTCCAGAAAACCATTGCCTCTTTATCTTTCTCACTATAGGTTTCTAATAATTCATGAAGTTCTCCTGCCAGGTTCTCTACTTCCTGCTTGGCTTGTTCTAGATTGCTCTGTGCAGTATGAATAACCTTTTCTAGCATTTCCTCTTCCGCTTCTCTGGTAATGCCAGGTAACTCTGAGTTTTGTTCCATCATTTCTCCCTTCCCTGTTTTTTATACTATTGTAATCGGGTAGGAGGTAGCGAACACTTCTGCATACTCTTTCTGTTCCGCAGATACCATTTGCAGATAGTCTTCTATATGAAGTTGTCTGTCCTTAAATCCATCTTTGGTTACATTCATTTACTAACACCTCCTAAAGTTCAGTCCTTCCCATTATGTTTGCAACCACAATGGTACTATGACCTCTGCTGACTTCTTGCCATTCGTTGTTACTCACGGATTTCATACTCTGTTTCCATCCGCTGACGAGACTTCCCTTGGTCCCACACGTTTCTTTCTCTCCATATATCTGCCACATTTACCGCAGTTAATTCCGAGTAGTTATTGGACTTTAGTTTATTTTGCAACCTTATCCTTAACTGTAGCCTGATGTGGTTTCTGTTCGTCAGACCAGAGATCTGCCTCCACCTTCCTTCAGATTCCACCTCACGATAGACACCCTTGTCTTTGGCTATATCCTTCCCACTACTAGGGGCGAATTAGAGACTTTCACCCATTAGAAACGTGCGCCGCAAGGCGTACACAAAAAAACCGAACCTCATTCCATAATATGAGATTCAGTCCTTTTTTGTCCTGACAATTACCAATTATCTTGCTGTTTAATCCTTTTCTTTGTATTGACTATGTTACAATACTAACACAAATTAAACAATTTAACAATATATCATATAATAATTGTATATTTTTTATTATTTTTATATAATAATATATATTATGGTTATAATTGTATGTTGCAATTTCAAAAAGTGTAGCCACTCTCCTATACCGAATAAACTACACTTTTCATTTTCTATTCTATCATCATGTATTTTTTACTAAACATCATGACCGTTCTATCATTCTTACGCTTCTTCTTTAGGAAGATTAATCTGAATATGAACATCGTCTAACTGTTTTTGTTCAACAGCAGCAGGTGCTCCCATCATAATATCCTGAGCCTGTTTATTCATTGGGAATGGAATTACCTCACGAATGCTGTCTTCTCCTGCAAGTAACATAACCATTCTGTCAACCCCTGGAGCAATGCCTGCGTGTGGAGGTGCTCCATAGCAGAATGCGTTGTACATAGCCGGGAATTTTGCTTTCACATCTTCTTCCCCTAAACCAACAATGTTGAAGGCTTTTACCATGATTTCAGGATCATGGTTACGAACAGCACCTGAAGATAACTCTACACCATTACATACTAAATCGTACTGGTATGCAAGGATATCAAGCGGTTCCATTGTCTCAAGAGCTTTCATGGCTCCCTGTGGCATAGAGAATGGGTTGTGGCAGAATTCAATTTCTCCAGACTCTTCACCGATTTCATACATTGGGAAATCAACGATCCAGCAGAATTCATAACACTCTTTATCGAAATGTCCCTCTGCTTTCATACCTAACATTCTTCTTAAAACACCAGAGGTTTTCTGTGCGGCACGTTTATCCCCTGCAGTTACACCAACAAAATCACCTGCCTGTAATCCTAATGCAGCATCCACTTCCTCTTTAATTGGTGTGAGGAACTTAGAGATACCGCCAACATAGTTACCGTTTTCATCTACTCTGAACCAGTAAGCTTTATTGCCCGTTTCCATTTCAACATCAGCACACATTTTATCAATTTCTTTTCTAGTTGCAGTAAAGCCATCTGTTTTAACAGCTTTGATACTATTGCCTGCAAAAGGACCAAACTCTGTTTTTCCAAATACTTCTGTTACATCATTTACAATTAAGTCAATTCTTAAGTCTGGCTTATCTGTTCCGTATTTTTCTAAAGACTCTAAATAAGGAATTCTTGTAAATGGTGTACCAGAAGCACGGTCATATGTTCCGTATTTTTCAAATACTGGAGGAAGAACGGTTTCAATAATCTGGAATACGTCTTCCTGGGAAGCAAATGCCATTTCCATATCCAACTGATAGAATTCCCCTGGAGAACGGTCAGCTCTTGCATCTTCATCACGAAAACATGGTGCAATCTGGAAGTAACGGTCAAATCCAGATGCCATTAAAATCTGTTTGAACTGCTGTGGAGCCTGTGGCAAAGCATAGAATTTACCAGGATGATTTCTTGCTGGCACTAAGTAATCTCTTGCTCCTTCTGGAGAAGAACATGTTAAAATAGGAGTTGTAACTTCAATGAAATCCAAATCATTCATTCTCTGCCTTAACTCAGCCACAATACGGCTTCTTAACAAAATCTTATCTTTTACTTCAGGATTTCTTAAATCCAAATAACGATATTTCAATCTGAAGTTTTCGTCTGCACTTTTAGACTGTCTAACTTCAAATGGAAGTGCATTATAAATGCATTTTCCTAATACTTCAACTCTAGATGGTACTACTTCAATTTCACCAGTAGCCATAGAGTCCGTCTTATTGGAACGTTCTCTAACAATACCTTCTACTAATAAAGTAGATTCCTTGTTCACGCCAGCAATGGCTTCCATCATTTCTTCAGTCTCAAATACGATCTGCGTTACTCCATAAAAATCACGTAATAGCAAAAATCCTAAATTCTTGCTGACTTGTCTCATATTGTCATACCAGCCAACTAATGTAACTGTCTTGCCTGCATCCGATACTCTTAGCTGGTCACATGTATGCGTTCTTGATTGCATCATATCACTTACCTCTTCACTTGTATTTTGGCTCTTTTCGCCAAAGTCTCTTGTTATTTTAACACTGGAAAAGGTGTATTGCAAGATGATTTTGTGAATGTAACTGCCTACTTCCAATCTTATTCACCTAACTAATTTCAGATATGTAAAATGTTTCCGGCACAAAACTTAACAGACAAAGAGTTTTTTGCAAAATGGATATTAAATTAATACAACGGATATTGTTAAATATTTAAGATCTGAAAGAGGGAGACTGTATTTCTAGCCTCCCCCTTCTTCTATAATAATCCTACTCAATCAGAATATAATGATCTTCTTTCTTCTCAATTGCCTCTTTCTTAGGAATTCTTAATGCAAGAACGCCATTATCAAATTTCGCCTGAATGTCCTCTTTCGTCACCTGGTCGCCTACATAATAGCTTCTGCTGCATTTGCCAGTAAAACGTTCTCTGCGGATAAACTGTTCTTCCTTATTTTCTTTAGTCTCCTCTTTGGCTGCTTCAATTGTCAAATAGCCATCTTTTAGTTCCGCCTTTACTTCTTCTTTTGCATAACCCGGAAGTTCAATTTCCAGCTGATAAAAATCTCCACAGTCAGTAATATCGGTACTCATCTGGTTTACAGCTTTTTTATATTCAAATGGAACTGAAAACACGGAATCAAATACATCGTCCATAAAGTTATCGTGAAAAATACTTGGCATATACATATGTCATTCCTCCTTAAATGATTCATATTATTTATTAGGTTTTATTAAAAATGTTCTAATTAGCTGATTGTAATTACATCTGGCTTCATTTGCTCCGAAGTTTTTTTCGGGATGTGCAAGTGCAGCACTCCATGTCGGCAGGTTGCCTTTACATCTTCCTGTCTAAGGGATGATCCAACGTAAAAGGTTCTTCTGTAGGTTCCTTCATAACGTTCTTTTCTAATGTATTTCTTAACAATACCCTTTGCAGATCCGTCATAAGATTCCTCCTTGTGGGATGCTTCAATAATTAGGTAACCATCCTTTATACAGGCTTTAATATCTTCTTTCTGAAATCCTGGCAAGTCAACATCCAGCAGATACATAGAGTCTGTTTCCTTTAAGTCACTTCGCATAATGTAATGCTTCGTCATGGACAGCATATCTTGAAATGGAAATCCTGCCCTTAATAAATTTGATTTTGTGAAACCTGATCTTTTTAATTCTGGCATCATTCTAAATCATTCCTCCTATCTGAAATTTATTTAACTGATACCAGCAAAGCAAGTGATTCGTGGTGAGTCATCTGCTTTTGTTGTTCTCTTTGTTATATATGTAATATAACACGTTTTGTTAGCACTGTCAATAGGTGAGTGCTAATTTTTTTTGGTACACATAACTCAAATTTTCTAGGTATAAATAACTCAATTTCTAGGCTTTTCCATCTTCATTAATAGTTGTATAATGCTAATAATTCATTATGAAAACGAAACAGCCAATAAGTTAAGGAGGATTAACAAATGAAAACAATTTCCATTCTAGGGGACTCCTATTCCACTTATTCTGGATGGATACCTGAAGATTATCATTTCTGGTATGCAGATGAGGGAAATGAGTGTGAAAATAACATGACAAGTGTGGAACAGACCTGGTGGAGGCTGTTATGCAAAGAACTACAATTAGAATTAATATCCAATTGCAGTTTTAGTGGCAGTACTGTATGCAATACAGGCTATGAGCAGACCGATGCATCCACCACTTCTTTTATACATAGAATGAAACGGGAACTGGGTGAAACCCGTGGCTTAGAGAACCAGCCAGATGTGCTTCTGGTTTTTGGTGGCACCAATGATTTCTGGGCAGGAGTTCCTGTTGGAACAGAGCAGTACAGTAATTGGGACGAGGCATCTTTAAAAACATTTGCCCCTGCCCTTGCTTACTGCTTTGACTACCTTCGCAAATGGAACCCCGATTCCCAGATCTTTAGCATTGTAAATGATGAAATTACTGGGCCATGCCGTGAAATATTAGACAAAACAGCAAACCATTATGGTATCCAGCAGATTCTGCTACATGATATTGAAAAAGAAAACGGCCACCCTAATGCTGATGGCATGATGAAGATAAAAAATCAGGTAAAAGAAATACTGGAAAAGATATAACAAATTTATCCTTCCACTAGGCACCACTAACCATTTTTTTAGTGGTGCCACTAGAAATTAAGGAGATACCTTATAAAAAGAGGTATGTAGTGTACCAAACTACATACCTCTTTTTATATTATCTGGAAGTGTTCATCCTTCTGATATACTGAAAAATATTTCCCTGCTAGTGCAATCAATGAAATATTCTCCATAATACTTTCATCTACTGCATTTCCCGTATATTGTTAGATATCTGCTCTAGATTTTCCTGGATATGATATAGTGCCTGCTCTACTGTATTCATATTTGCTTGTGTATTCTGTATTTTAGCTGCATTCTGGCTGGAGAAAGATTCAAGCAGCTTGAATTTGGAGCGTACCGTGTTTCCACTTTCACTTAATAAAATAATCTCTTCTGCTACTTCTTTCATAAATGTTCCAAGGTGCAGGGTTGACTGAATCAGTTCTGTAATGTCTTTTATTGCTGTTTCTATGTCAGTCTTACTGTCCTGAATAATTCTTATCTGCTCCCCGCTTCCTTCTTCGGTTTTCTGTATGCCTCGCAGAATCTCACACACAATATCATTAATGTCATTCGCAGCTTTGCCTGATTCTCCTGCAAGTTTCTGTATTTCCGATGCAACCACAGCAAATCCTTTTCCGTGCTCACCTGCCCTTGCAGCCTCAATACTTGCATTCAGCGCTAATAAATCTGTCTGGGAAGTAATCTCACTTATCAGATTGGTAATATCATTGATTTTTTGTGACTGGCTATGTAACAGCTCAATCTGCTGATTATTCTCTCTCACTTTTCCTTCGAGTTTTCCCGTAACTTTTTTAATATTATCAAGAGAACCTACGCTTTTTTCTGCCTTATCCCCCATTGTTTCCGTTTCTACTGATAAAGTATCTGCCATCTGGTTTACATGCTCTAATTTACCAATCATTTCATCCATAATACTGCTTGTATTGTATACTTCCTTGTTTTCTGCCTGAATGCACTGACTGTTTTCTGACATATCTTCATGAACCTGGTTAATTGCCTGGGAAATCTGCCCCATATCTTGCTTGTGAACCTCTTGCAATGCCTCCATTGCCTGCACATTTTCTTTAATACTGGATATTGTTTTCATGTAACGTTTAATAACAAGTTCTAAATTTTCATAGATTCTTATGAAATCCTTGTTCTTCGTCTTCTCAATCTTTACAAGATCATCTCCTGCTGCTATAGACTCAAGCACACCATTTACATTGCGTAATGGATTTAGATTTTTAGACACTACAGAGAATAGCATAGCAATCATAACTCCAGAGATAAGTATCAGCACTAACATAGCTACCCTTTCCATGTAATTTACCTTATGGCCAATTGCCTGAAATGTGTTTCGAATCATATCTTCGATATTCAAATAGCCTGTAGTCTTGATTTTCAGATAAAGAACATATTTCACTACGGAATCCCTGATTACAGGATAATAAATTTCTGCACTTTTGTTTTCATAGTGAACCGTTATGTCTTTACTGTTCTGGAACAGTTTCGAAACTTCTTCCTTTTTTACCGTTGAGCCCTTCTTTAATGTTGACGATTTCTCTTTGCTTGTATTACTTGTTAAGACCAGTCCGCTGGAATCAAATAAATGAATTTCCTCGATTCCATTGCTTTCTGTAATGCAATTGCCTAAATACCGTTCTATACCGTCTGCTGACACGGCAGTTTCTAAAATTCCCACCTGATCTGTTCTTGACAGAGAGATAAACTTATAGACTTCTCCTGTTTCTGATTTCATTACCAAAGGGGAAATGTTGTACTCCATCTTTCCTGTCATTAACTGCTTGAGTTCCTTTTGAATTTTGTAAATCTGAATGTTATACAAGGATAGTCCCAATGCAGACTTATCCGTTGCCTGAGTCACATTTGCATCTTTATCTGTCAATAACACTTCTGACATTCCTGTTTTATCTTTTAGCAGCTCTAATTCTCTGTTGGTAAGTTTATGAGATGAATTCTTGTCCTTTTCTTTCAGCAAAAATGCTGCATTTAACATAGAACGCTCAATTTCTGTTTCTAAATTTATCGTATACTTGGATGCAGTCTGGGCTAAGTTCATAAGTTCCTCTTCTACTTTCTTGTTAATTTCCTTTTTCATTTCAGACTGAATGGAACCTCTCTGTTTTGCCACCTGATGTGTAATATTAGAAAGCACGCCTAGCATAGCCACTAAAAACATGCTTAATAGAATTATAATCCACAAATTGATTTTTGTAGAAATTTTCATATCATCCCTCCTGATAACAGAAGGTGAACACTCCTTTTTTAATACTATACAACATTTTCTCAGTTTATACAATCCTAAAAGGGGATTAATTTCTATAATACAAATATTAGTGAGACTTACATAACCCAGCTTCCCTCAAAATCTTGTTGGCCAGCCGATAATCCCCGCTATATTTAAGGATTTCTGCCATAAAGCCCACAAGATTTCGTATGCTGGTATATTTTTTCAAATACTTCTATAAACTTCTTCGCTTTTGCTCTCCCTTACAGACTTCCAAGCACCTTTCCTGCCGAATCGGCAACGTACCATTTTGTTCCTATATAGTTTCCTCTCCATCCATAATTTAAATCGTTATAATCTATAGCTTGAACATACACAAGATAATAGCTTCCAGCTTTACGTATGCCTGCACTGTAGGTATATCTGGCATTCTGTTTATAAGTAATTTTTATAAAATTCTTTCTCAGATTCTTTTTGTTTGTGCCAGATGCAAATCTTGAAACTGTAACTTTATTTTTTACAGCAGTATCCAAAAGATAGGTTCTAGATCCAAGAATATCATACCTCTGGTTCTCTGTTAATGGCACTTTATAAGAAGTCTTCTTTCCTGTTTTAGCATTATAGGAAATGTTTTTCGTAGATTCCATGCCATTCAGATAATAAATATGTGTACTGTCATAGAATAAGCTATCCTCAATCATATCCTTGCATATTACAGTCTTTTTCCCTTTACTGCTTATCTTTACTAAAGTTCCATACCAGAAGCCCCCGCTGCCTTGGTAAGTTCCATATTGATAGAATACATTTCCCTGTAAGGAAATTATATCTGAGATTTCTCCCTGGCATCCTATCAAACCATCATCCACTTTATCCGAGGTTACACTCT
Source organism: [Clostridium] polysaccharolyticum (assembly GCF_900111595.1). Lineage (GTDB taxonomy): Bacteria > Bacillota > Clostridia > Lachnospirales > Lachnospiraceae > Clostridium_AI > Clostridium_AI polysaccharolyticum. Next base: position 117,151 of record NZ_FOHN01000005.1, read on the forward strand.
TTAGTTTCGTGTCACTAGCTTTCATAGACAATAATTCCACTTTTTTTGTACTTTCATCATATTTACGAAAATACAGCGTATTCTTAATATTTTTAATGTAACTGTACGCAGTGCTTCTGGCTAAAAGAGTAACCTTTCCGGTCTTAAACTCTTTATGGTAATACTTCTTATTGTTTAAACCGTCTTGCTTTTCGTATACAATATATTTACTATCTACATATTCCATTTTCCCATCACAGATTTTTTTCCTGTTTTTTCCTGTCACACTGACAGAATATGTCTTGGCCTTATCTCCCTTTTCATAACTAGAATAATATACCGTAGAGCTGCACACTTGAAAACTGGAAATTCCTGTTTTCCCACTTGCTAAGACCGTTGTTTTTCCCTTAGACGTTTTAAATCTGCATAATTTAGAACTGCCATCCGTATAGTCTTTCACGAAAATGATGCTATCCTTATACGCATCCATTTTCGAGTAAGTTCTAATGTCACCTGTTTTAGCTTGCACCGTTTCTGATGTTACATGAAACAGACTGACAACACAGACTATTGTTAAAATTACTGACAATAACTTTTTCATATTAGTCCTCCTATTATTAGTGATAAATTTATATTGCTCCTTCGGAATCATTTTACCAAACAAAAATTGTCAGTGCAAGTCAAAAAAGAGACTTGTTATAGTCAAGCCACTAAGTTAGGATAATTTAAAAAGCAGAATAACCGTATTTCAAATGTGGATTATCCTGCTTTTTCTTTTGGATTTATTTTTTGTCTAAGATATTCTCTGCAAATATATCTGCCAATTGTAAAGTTCATCTGTTTTGTTTTATCTTTCTTTTCCATCTGCTGCATGACATAAGCTGTTATTGTAAGATTGATGTCCATATATTATGAAATTATGCCATTAGCCTATTGTCCACATCTGATTAGTACCATTATTATTTTGCCATTGCAGTACATTGGCTCCTGGATTTAATCCACAGCCATTTACATCTAGAAGCAGGCCGCTTTCCTTGTTGCACAGCTGGTATTTTCCATCTTTCAAGGCAACAATCCTCCATTTCTGGTTGTTACCGCCATTATCTTCATACTGGATTACATTTCCTCCATTCTCCCTAGAACGGCCAGAAACATCTAGCACTTTGCCGCTGTTGCGGTTGCGAAGCTTATAATATCCAGAACCATCATAAATGATTTGCCAATACTGGCTATTAGCACCTGTTACCGTATTCTGGATTACGTTTCCCATATTGCCAGTGGAACCATTTTCAATATCAAGAGCCAGTCCACTATTAACATTACGAAAGACAGCATCCTGATTATAACCGTTTATTATACCAGCCTGGGCATCTATGGATAAGGTGTTTTTCCAATCCATGCTTAAGCTGTTTTCTGTTGGGAAAGAAAGCGGAAGCCATACATACATAGACTTGTTCACTCTTTCCCCCCATGCATCTGCCCAGCGGTCACCACAATATAAATAGGTTGTTCCCTGAGCACCCTGTACTGGCAATACAAATGCAGACTGTGAATAATAGGTATTGCTATCCGCAATGTTTTGAAGGCTGGACCATCCACTTAATAAATTAGTTGAAACTGCATACTGTGCCTGATTTGGATACCACCAGGTACTTGCACTTGTAAATAGGAAATAATAATTGCCACGTTTGAAGATACAAGGTGCCTCACGGTAACAGTGGCTAAATAATTTGGCTGCTACATGATCGATATGACGGAAATCTCTTGTCAGTTTATATAACATCAAGTCTCCATTATCATTGCCAGCAGACATAAAGTAGCCAGAGCCATCGTCATCAACAAATACCGTACAGTCTTTTGACATATAACCTGGTTTACCGTGATCATAAACTACACCCGTATTAGCCATAGGACGGAAACTTTCCTGATAAGTATAATTTCCATCTACTGTATCACAGTAGGCAACTGCACAGCGAGATTCATCGTAATCAGATGCATTTTCCCAGTGCATCCACATAACGAACTGGCCAGTAGCGGCACAGTACATAACTTTTGGCCGTTCTATGTTGCAGTGATTAAGTTCTGGTGCAGAGTATTTCGTCAAAACATCTCGTATGTAAGTCCAATTAACCAAATCCGTTGAACGGTAACAGGATACCCCTACAAACGCATTGGACTGGTCCCTGTTTTCGCCGAACCAGTAGTAATAACCATTGGCCTGTACAAATCCTCCACCATGAGCATTGATAGGATTGCCATCCGTATCTGCCCATTGAATCCCATTCAAAATGGTCTTTGGCTCTGCCTTTACCTTAGGAGCCGGAACAAAACAAGCTGTTAAAAGCAGCATGGCAAGACCTATTGCAAGCTTCTTGGATTGCTGCTTGCCAAAATGCAATAATGTGCTTTTCATTACTAGATTCCTCCTTTTATTTATACTCTCCTTTTAAGTATATCTTATTGTCCCACATAATCAAGAACGCAAACTATATTTATTCCTTTCAGATGTACATTTTTAGCGAACGTAAAAGCCTGCAGCGTGAATGTGGTGCATTAGATTTCTGGTTTTACGGAAGGAGGAACTAATGTGTTTTTCCATAAATGCAAAAAGAACTTTGTGGAAAACAGGAAAAATCCCCCAATAGGAACCCCTTATGAATGGGTCCTATTGGGGGAGGCTGAGAGTGTCAAAGACACTTTTTGGTTTTAATAATGAATCAGATTAAAACGTCCAATAAATGGAAGCTCCTTTGCTTTTCCATTTAGTGCATGAATAAATCCATACAGGAAATATCCTAATGTAACCAGACTAACCACTAAATCAACTGGCATTCTTACAAATGGCAAATTGAATATTGTGGATCGTGCAATTCCCAAAACAGCATCCAGAATAAACAGGATTAATCCCTGGTTTGCATGGAATCTTGCAAATCTGGAATCAGGTCTTATAAAAAACGGAAGAAGAAACAATAACGGAATATAAGCTGACGCTGCTATGGCGCTATTGGCTCTAATATCTTCTTTGGCAAATTCACTGGTACGATCAGCTGAATTACTCTGAATATCTTTTTTTAATTCATCAAACGGATCGCTATTATGAATGTCTGGCATGAAACTACCTCCTACTATCCTCTATAATAATTTATCAGACAGCCTTTAAGTATAATTTCTCTTTCGTCATCTGTCAGCTCCCCTAAACGCAAGTCGAACTCGACTAATTTATCTTTTACAACATATGCTTTGATTACTTCCTGTTTTTCAGCAACTGCTTTCTTAATATCTTTTACAAAAATGTAATCATTTAAATCAAATGGAAGTTCTCCATCAAATAAGAATGGAAGCATACCCCAGTTGATTAAGTTAGAACGGTATCTCTTGGTTGCATATTCTCTTGCAACATTAGCAAGACCACCTAACACTTTCTGACAGCTTGCAGCCTGTTCACGTGCAGAACCATCACCTGGTTTCACAGCATAAATCATGCTGCCGATCTCCGTAGTTTTTGGATCTACTGCAAATTCTTTCTGAATCACTTCAAACACATTTTCTAACTCTTTATTAACCGCATACATATCTTCCCCTGCTATACGTGCTTTTTCAGATAACTGGATCTGTTTTGCACGTCCAACATATTCCGGATCTTTTCTGGATAATGTAAATTCAGCCAGCCCTAAAGGATTAGAACGGAAAGAGGAGGTTTCACCAGAAGGAATTAACTCATCTGTTGTTGTTACCGGATCATGAATGACAGAAGCCACTTTTAATACTAAGTTATCTGTTAAGTTAGACATTGCCGGCCAGTCTGTAATGTTAGGACCGAATTTAATGTCTACACTTGGATCTGCTTTGCCTAAACCATTATATACACGGTTTTCATAAATAGAACTGTCAAAGAAGTATTTTGGTTTCTTGAATTCAACATCCATATCTGTTGCTGCTGTTAAGTAACCTTGGTTAGCAGCTGTTGCAGCAATGGAACGTGCATCCATAAGTGCAACGGAAGCAACCTGTCCATTGGTGATCTTAGAACCTTCTCTGTTAGGGAAGTTTCTTGTAGAGTGACGGATACTTAAGCCATTATTAGCTGGAACGTCACCTGCACCAAAGCAAGGACCACAGAATGCAGTACGAATGGTAGCACCTGTTGCCATAAGATCAGCAACTGCACCATTTTTCACCAATTCCATAAAGACTGGCTGGCTGGCTGGATATACGCTTAAGGAGAATTCATCATTACCAATGTATTTTCCACGTAAAATATCTGCTGCATCACAGATGTTTTCAAATCCGCCACCTGCACATCCTGCGATAACCCCTTGTTCTACATATAATTTACCATTACGTACTTTATCTTTTAATGTGTATTTTACTGCATTGTTGTCAAGGCTTACTAATGCTCTCTTTTCTACATCATCTAAAATGTCCATTAAATTGGCATTTAACTCTTCAATGGTATATACATTGCTTGGATGGAATGGCATAGCGATCATTGGCTTGACTGCAGAAAGGTCTACATAAATTAATCCATCATAATATGCAACAGACTTAGGAGCCATTTCTTTGAAGCCTTCTGGACGTTTATGTATATCATAAAATTCCTTTACTTTGCTGTCTGTTTTCCAAATAGAGGATAGACATGTTGTTTCTGTTGTCATAACATCAATTCCGATACGGGTATCCACGCTTAAGTTATCAATGCCATCGCCAATAAATTCCATTACTTTATTGTTTACATAACCATTAGCAAATACTGCACCGATAATTGCCAATGCAATATCCTGAGGACCTACACCGATTTGTGGTTTTCCTGTTAAATATACCCCTACAACACCTGGCATGTTAATGTCGTATGTTTTTTCTAATAACTGTTTTACAAGCTCTGGGCCGCCTTCCCCAATTGCCATGGTTCCTAATGCACCATAACGGGTGTGGCTGTCTGAACCTAAAATCATTTTTCCGCCTTCTGCAAGCATTTCCCTTGCAAACTGATGGATTACGGCTTGATGAGGTGGCACATACATTCCGCCATATTTCTTTGCACAGCTTAAACCAAACATATGGTCATCTTCGTTTATTGTTCCGCCAACAGCACACAAACTGTTATGACAGTTTGTAAGTACGTAAGGGATTGGGAATTTTTCAAGGCCTGAAGCTCTTGCAGTCTGGATAATACCTACGAATGTAATATCGTGGGATGTTAGTTTGTCAAATTTGATTTTTAATTTATCCATGGAACCTGAAGTATTATGGTTCTCTAAAATTTCATAAGCCATAGTTCCTTTTTTCGCTTCATTTTTATCGACAGCCTGTCCTAAACGCTGGTTAAGAACAGCCTGTACTTCATCATTTTCTTCAATTAATTCCGTGCCATTTAATAAATATGCACCTTTTTCGTATAATTTTATCATGTTTTTCCTCCTGTACTATATATTAACCAAAACATACTTCTTTTATTATAAAGAGTAACTAGACAGAATGCAACATGATTTATTTGATTGCAATTGTATTGACAGCATAGTTAGTTAGTGCTAACATTATATATATTCTAATATATTCCTAATTATTTTAAATAATGTCGTACATAAAGAAATATTTTGCATACAATTATATTTTCAATTTTAAGGAGGATTTCTATGTTTATTGAACTTAATAATCTTACCAAAAAGTATGGGAGCAAAGATACACTTGTGTATGCTCTTAACAATGTATCTCTGGAAATAGAACAAAGTGAAATTGTTATAATCCTTGGTCCATCAGGTTCTGGAAAGAGTACCCTGTTAAATGTTTTAGGTGGTATTGATTCTGCTGATACAGGTACATTTCGCATAAACAATAAAGTGATAAGTGATATGAATGAACGGCAGCTTACAGAATACCGTCGAGAGGACGTAGGATTCGTATTTCAGTCTTACAATTTAATTCCTGATCTGACAGTGGAGGAAAATATCCAAGTCGTATCTGATATTTCCCAAAATAATCTAGATACTCAAGAAGTCCTTGAAGCACTTGAGTTAAGCAATTTCCGGTTCCGTTTTCCCAAAGAACTTTCTGGCGGACAGCAGCAGCGTGTAGCCGTTGCAAGAGCCTTAATCAAAAATCCACAAATCCTGTTATGCGACGAAATGACTGGTGCCTTGGATTCCAAATCTTCTGAAAATGTCCTGCGCTTAATAGAAAATATCAATCAGAAGTTCCACACTACAATTATCATTGTCACCCATAACGAAGCAATGAAAGGAATCGCTGACAGAATTATTCTTGTAAAAGACGGAAAGATTCAAAGCAACACGAAAAATGACCATAAAATAAGTGCGAAGGAGTTGAAGTTATAATGGTAATTAACAAACGAATTTGCCGAAATATAAAAGAACATATTTCATTCTACATTTCGGCCTTTTTATTAACTGCTCTTTCTGTTATTTTATTAATCATTCTAACTACGGTTGGACACATGATTCAAAATGAAGTTTCTTCTGTTATGAAAGCAAACAACGTAGAAGATGCTGAATTCATAACTAAGATACCTATCAGTGAAGAGGAAATCAGCCAGCTGGAAAACCAGTTTAACCTCTCTTTGGAAGAAATCTCATATGCCGATTATGAAGGCAAAAATGCTACGATACGTGTTTTTGCTAATACGGAAAAGCTAAATACCTATGCTCTCCTTGAAGGAGAACATTTACAAAATGAAAGTGAACTATTAATTAATAAAGATTACTCTGTTCACCATAACATTCATGTCGGAGATATGCTTGAGCTTTTTGGAAAAGCCTTTAAAGTTGCTGGTATTGCTGTAAAATCCGATTATCTGTTTCCTCTTAAAGATACGGCAGATGTTGGATTAAACAAAGACAAATTTGGTGTTGCAATTGTCATGCCTTCTGCTTTAACCAGCCAGAATGCTCTAAAATCTTATTATGCTGTTAAATATACAAAGAAGGATAATACAGGTTTCCGAAAGCATATTGCAGAAAAATATGAACCAGTGAACTATGTTTTAGCAACTTCCAATCGCCGCATTCAATACCCTGCTACAATGGGAAACGAAATATTATCCAATACCTCTTCTATTATTCCTTTTATGTTCCTTATGGTCATGCTCATTGTAGCCATCGTATTAGGAAGAATGGTAAGAAAAGAACAGCGGCAGATCGGTGCTCTTTCTGCTCTTGGTTACCGCAGAAATGAATTAATTAAACATTATGCCTGCTATGCAGTATTCCCAGCATTACTTGGTTCCGCAGGAGGCGTTCTGGTATCTTTCTTAATTTTAAAACCAGCATGTCTTTACTTTGCCAATAACATGGAACAACTTAATTTTAAAATATCTGTTCCATTTGCCAGCATTATTATATCACTGCTGGTTCCTGCAGTCCTGTATGCATTAACAGCCTATCTTACTGTCCAGAAAATGATGAAGCAGAATACGGTATTGCTTTTATCTGGCACTGCTGGAACCAAAAACTCAATCCGAAAAATATTTGTTCACAGCAAAATGAAATTTGCCTATAAATTCCAGATACGTTCCTTATTAAAGAACAAAATGCGTTCCATCGTCGTTCTAATTGGCATCTGTTTTGGAAGCCTGTTAATTATGACTGGATTTGTGGCATTGGATTCAGCCAAATATATGATTCATTCTCGAATTGATGCTTCTGGAAAATATAATTATGAATATTATCTAAATGAATACCAGACAGACGAATCCATTCAAGGAGAAAAAATACTGGCTGCCCGTTTTGAAGTAACAGGATATAATGCTCTGCTTCTTATGACAGGTGTACGTAAAGATAGTGAATACCTTAACTGGAAAACCATTTCTGGTAAACCTATTGATCCGAGCAAGTATTACATTACTAATGTAGGTGCGGAGTATTATGGAATTAAAGCTGGTGACAAACTAACCTTCCATAACCCAATTTCTATGGAAGAACATACGATTGCCATAACCGATATCCTTGATGACAACACTCGCAGTATTCTTTATACAAGTGCAGTTAATGTTGCACAGTTACTGCAGGTACCCGATAATTATTTCAATATTATCCAGACAAACGATAAACTGGATATTCCACAAGAGAATATTATTATGTTTAGTTCCAAGGATTTAATCAAAGAGCAGCTTGAGAAATTAATCAGCACTGTTTACAGCCTTTTAGGTGCCGTCATTTTCTTTGGTATTCTCCTTAGTATGATTTCAACCTATTTAACAGTTAATATGGTAGTGGAAGAAAACCAGAATAATATTTCTATGTTGAAGGTACTTGGATATCGGCCAAAAGAGATTAACAGACTTGTATTGAATATAAACCACATACTATTTGTAATTGCTTTTGTAATAAGCATACCTCTTAGCAAAATAATGGCTGCCATGATTTTTAGAGGAAATATTGAATCTATGGGAAATTATATCCAGCCTGTTGTTACGTTCCCAAGTGTCTTATATTCTTTATTAATATTGTCCTTTAGCTACCTTGGTTCTTTATTCTTATTAAAACGGAAAGTATTCAAAGTAAATATGGTGGAAAGCCTAAAGAATTCTCGTGAATAGCAGCATTTTATTATTATAAGAAAGATGACTCCGAAACAATATCGAAGTCATCTTTTTTATCTCCATTGATATCTGTGATGTTTCCTTTTTCTAATTACCCATTGGCTGCACAATTTCTAACATTTACAGATGTGCTGTTTCGCCATTAAATATCTACAATCGTTTTGACATATTTACTATAATTCTCGCTAAGATAAATGATGTCTTCTTTATTTAGACCTTTAAAAGAAGTACTAATAAAATCAAATTCTTTCGGCCATAATGGATTATCATAAGTACTTGCGTCAATATGAATTCCATATTCATTGCCTTCGTCTGTTAAGGAAGACTTCAAAGGAAGCCACCAGCTTACCCCTACTAATGCACCATAATGTTCTTCCAGAAATTTTGCAAATTCAATCGTCTTAATGCAGTCTTCTCTTGATTCCCAAGGTAATCCGATGATAAAAGATAAAAATGTTTTTTTCGCACAGTCGATTTTTTTCAGATTTTCCATGCATTCAATTATCATATCCACCTTTAAGCCCTTTTTCATTTTAGCAAGTCCCCGGTCATATCCACTTTCTATTCCAATCTGAATAGAACTGATACGTTCTGGATTAATTACTTTTATAAAGTCATGTTTTCCTTGAAGCAGGTCCGAACATCTTGCTTCAAAATGCATCTTATAGGATTTATCATTTGACATAATACGACGGAGTATTTCTGTTGCCCGGTTAATATCTGCAGTAAAACAATTATCTGCTATATATACATTATCAAATATGGAAGCCTTCTTAGTTATGGTTCCTGCATATTCAATTCGCTTAACGGCAGTTTCTACATCCAGTCCTCTCCAATTATGAGCATCTAGAATAGAACAGAATTCACATTGGAAATAACATCCTCTTGATGTTTCTACTGGCACATTAAAGAACACGTCTTCCATAATCAAGTCATATGCTGGTGTCCCGTAATCAAAAAACTTTTTAAATGGCTTGAATCCATTCTGGCATACCGTATTATTCTTTTTATATGAAATATTCTTAATACCTTCAAATGTCCTTTTTCCCTCTATTGCATCAACAAGTTCTACAATTGCCTCTTCCCCATCTCCTAAAATTACCGCATCTGCCTTCGTTGTTTTTAAAACATATTCATCATAAAATGTCGGATGTACACCACCACAGATAACATAAGGTGGATTGGGACGTTTTTTTACAATCTCAAGTAACTCTTTTGCTAAGCCCCATGTAAAAGAATTGCTTGAGATACCAACTACATCTATGTTTTCCAGCATATCATCAATGACATCTGTATCCCATGATGTTTCATAGAAATTCAATAAAAACTGGTGGTCATAAGTTTCTACATTATGTCCATGTTCCCGTAATACACCTGCTAATATGTATATCCCTAGAGGGGGAACTAGTTTCATAGTCTCCCTATCCACTAATGGATGTATTGGTACTGAAAATAATAGTATATTCATTTATTTTTTCCTCCTCAGTCAGACGAAATCCGGAATGCAATTCCTTTTATCTGTTTTAGGATTTCTGTGTCTGGCAAATTGCCAGAATTGCGGATAATCTCCCTAATCAGTGCTTCTAACACTTTTTCCCCTTCTCCTCTCATAACCACATCTATATTTTCATTTTCCTCAAGTATTTCTTCATAGCTGCTTGTAGCATATGGACCTCCAGAAAGAATAGGAACCTGATATCCCCAGTTTCTAATTTTCCGAGTTACCTTATGAAAGAAATCTTTGTAATAGGTCATAGTTCTTAATCCAATTACATCAGGTCTAAATGCATCAATCTCTTTTTTCAGTTCTTCATAACTATCAAAATCTATTCTGGATTTTAGGATTTTTCCTTCTACATCTTCACCAAACACTCTATACAGATGTGTTAGCAGGTAAATATGGCCTAAAGGTGCCTCCACTAAGTCATAAAGTTTACTATTATTATCGTCTCTGAAAAACTGTGATACGTCTAGAAACAAGATTCTAAGTGCATCTTTTTTTGCATGATGGACTCCAAAATACTCTGTCATTTTTTTCTTCGGTTCCTCTACCTTCCCCCATGTTTCATCAATAAAACTACTCTCATCTAAGTCATCTCTTGTCATTTCTGCAATATCTAAAAGCTGTTCAAAACTCGTAACTTCAAAAGGAAAATAACTATTGTATTTTTGCACCATTTCATCTTCCCTCATAATTCTTCTTTCCAAAGGTATTACATATTGAAGTCTTTCTTTATTCAGGATATATTCATAAAGTACACGACTCTGGTAATTTCGCGTAAATCCCTTTGAAAATGGAATCGTAGGTGGAATTTCGTGAAATGCCATACACGTGGATTTTTTGATATCTTCTAGTGAAACTCCATTTTGAATTGCAATATCTGCAAGTTCTGTTCCTGGATATAATCTTAGTATGTTGATATACGGGAAATGCAGCCATTTAATTTCCTTTATAAAATTGTATGTAGCCAATGCCTCTTCCTCTGTCTCTGTTGGAATACCATGAATGGTAAATAATTCCAGAATTACATGAGGATATGTTTCTGCTATATATTTTGCATTATGATGCAGTTTTTCGATATTCAGATTCTTATGTATCAGTTTCTGAAGCCTTGGTGTGGCAGTTTCTAAAGCCAGAGGCATCTCCACAACACCTGCTGCTACCATTAAATCGATATAATCTTCTGTGAGAATATCTCCACGTACTCCATTTGGGAAAAAGATGTGTATTTTAATATTGTTATCTAGAAGCATTTGGAAAAACTTCATACTGTTTTCACGATCTAGATTAAAAATATCATCTATAAAAGCAAATCTTCTATACCCCATATCGTAATAGACCATAACTTCATTGAAAATATGTTCAGCACTTCTCCTTACATGTGTCTTTGGCCAGATTTTATGACAATATGCACAATGATAGGGACATCCCCTTGTAGCTTGCATAACAATAGTATCTGTAACCATAGAAATACCAATCTCTTTGCTAAACTTTCCATAATCAACCAAGGAACGATTTGGTATATTGACAGATTCTAAATCTTTTATCTGCTCCTGAAGCGGTGTTTCATATATTTCAAATGTTTTTGTTTCAAAGGAAAACAATCCATCTAAACTATCCATAATTTCTCCTTTCCTAAGCTGTACTTTACCAGTTCTTTGAACGGTTTTTCTTGAGTTCCTTTAATTTCTGTTTCGCAAGCTCCTTTGGATCCAAAGCTTCCCTGCTCATTTTCTTTTCTATATATTCCGAAAAGGTGTCTATGGTAGTATAAGTCATGAGCTCTACATAAGTTATCTTGCATTTTAACTCTATTTCAATCATTCGGCTAAGTTTATAAAGCAAAAGAGAATAACCACCTGCATCAAAAAAGTTAGTATTGTAGTCAACTTCATCAACAGATAATATTTTCTTCCATATGTTTGCAATACGTTCTCTGACAGATAATTTCTCTGTACTTGTCTCCTTCATCGCCTTCTTTTCATCCAGACTCTTACCTAACGCTTTATAATCAATCTTTCCATGTGGAGTTAAAGGAAACGCCTGATGGGTGATTATTTTCTTTGGAATCATGAAGGCTGGAAGCCAGTCTGACATCTTATCTTCTATCTTTTGTATTGGTTCTGCACCTGCGTCCATAACAACATGGGCAACTAAAGTTTTATGATTATTCTGTTCCTCTAGCAGAACGCAACATTGTTCCATGACTTCATATTGGCTAAGCAGTGCCTGTTCAATTTCCCCTAACTCAATTCTATGTCCATCAATCTTGACCTGCCTGTCCTTTCTTCCTATAAATATCAATTCTCCATCTGCATTCCAATAAACCAAATCGCCTGTATGGTATAGAGTACGTTCCTTATGGAGCAAATCCTTTTTAAATACTTCTCTGGATGTTTTTGCCTGCCCTATATAAGAATCCACAGTGCCAATACCACTAATGCAAAGTTCACCTACAGAATGAATCGGACAGATTTTTCCATCTTCACTTAGAACATAAACCTGTTTGTTGTAGCATGGTCTTCCAATGTTTATCGGCTCGCCACTCATAAGTTTTTCTTTGTCTAAAAATCCATAGGTAGATACACTGGTACACTCTGTTGGACCATATACATTCATGATTTTTGTCTGGAACAAATCCGATTGAAACCAGTCTTCTATTCTCTTTCTTTCTATGGCTTCTCCTCCTAAAACAATTAGTTCCAGCTGTTTTAATGCTGTGAACCCATTTTCCTTGTCTACGTCCAGAAGTTCATAAAAAAGACTTGGCACACAGTTCATTATGGTAATTTTACAGGTACGAATCAGCTCTAAAATTCCCTCAAAATCAAAGAGATATTCTGGTCCTAATACTAATTCGCTGCCACAAAGCATGGACGAGAAAATATTTTTCACGGAAGCATCAAAACCAAACACATTCAGCATTAGTACTTTTGAGTCACTTGTCATATTGGTTACATTGGCATACCAGTTACATAAGTTCATAAGCTGTTCATTTTGCACTGCAACTCCTTTTGGCTTGCCTGTGGACCCAGAAGTATAAATCACGTAGCGGTTCTGTTCAGCTGCCTCTTCATAATTTCCTTCTTTTGCCATTACATGCTGGCCTAATTCCTGTAAAGAAATCTGAAACGTAGGTATACTTGTTATAACAGAAATATCACTTGCTGAAATTGCAAAAATAGAACCACTATCCTTTACCATATATTCCATACGTTCTACACCATAATCCGTCTCGATTGGCACATAAGCTGCACCAGCCATGATAATTCCTAAAATTCCAACGATAGTTTCTACTTTCCTGCTGGTAAAAAGAGCAATGTGGTCTCCCTTTTTCGCCCCTTTGCTTTCCAGAATATCTGCAAGCTTAGAAGAATATTCCCATAGTTCTTGATAACTTAAAGCATTCCCTGCTGCAAAAACAGCCGTTTTTTCTGGATACTGTTCCACAACTCCATGAATCTTTTCTAACATGTTTGATGAAGTTTCTTTTTCTTCTCCTTTTCCAAAACATAAGATTTTCTTTTTGTTCTCTTCTCCTAAAAAGCATACATCATCCATGCTTATACCGGGATCTGATACACCTTGGGCTATGATTACGTTAAAAGTATCTATAAAACTATCCAAAACATCTTTCCAGTAAGTGCTACCTTCTTCCCCACTAAACTGAAGCATATAGTTCCCATCTACTTCTTCAATACCAATATTTAAATAATCTTTCTGCCCCTGAAATGCAGTATGTATTCCTTTATGGTATAATACTATTTTCTGACATGGTGTTACTTCTTCTATGCCAGGATTTTCTTCATTTTTTTCCTTCACCATCTGTTCCCTGACTGCTAATAAAAGCTTTTTAAAGGAAAGATTCTTTTCTAAATAAAATTGAATTCTCGAAATTCCACCTTCCTTTGGAATTAAAAACTGTACTTCTTTTTTCCCTTCATAACAGGATATGGTCTGTCCTAATGCGGCAGCAAAAGTAACTAACACCAAAGCATCATTGTGATTGGTCAGTGCTGCGATTTTTTTTGATAAACTGTTTTCTACTTGTTCTTTTCTCATTTTTTCCACTCTCATTTCGTTATTATATGTATACAACTACATCTTCTTTCCTAGTTGTAAAGGTATCTTCCTCTGACGGATAACCAATAGCAATCATAGCCCACACCCAATGCTTTTTGGGAATTTTATAAAAGGCAAGCATATCTCTTATCGCTTTCTCATCGCACATGTCCATCAGTACATTAAGCCATACGCCTCCTAATCCCAACGAAGCAGCACCCAATAGAATATTTTCTACTGCACAGGCAACATCTTGTATTCCATCTTGGTTTCTTACATCGTCCGATACCAGAATCAGGACTTTAGGATTATAAAATCCATTCACTGTTTTATTCTTCTGTTTTCCAGTCTCTTCAATCACTTGTTTTAAATGCTGGATTTCTTCAGATGACTGAATTACCGTAAATCTTCTAGTATGAAGATTCTTACCAGATGGAGCACTTTTTCCACATTCTATTAATAATTTGACTGTATCCATCGTGATTTCCTTATCTGAAAATTTTCTAATGCTTCTTCTATTTAAAATATTGGCGATAACGGGGGACTGGTTACTTTTCTGATTCTGCCTATTCCAGTTTTCTTTTAATATGCTTCTCTCAATTTTTCCCATTTTATTCCTTGGAAGCAGTTCCATTTCAATGATTTGCTGTGGAATTTTATACGGATCCAGCTGTTCTCTAAGTTTTTTTTCTATTTCTTCTTTCCACTCTTTTGGAACAGCTTTTGTCTCAGACCGTTCATTGCACACAAATACAGCTGGTACTTCTCCCAGTTTCCTTAAAGGATCTTCTACACCTACACAGGCACACTCTCTGACAAAAGGTAACTTTAGAACAGCTTCTTCAATTTCAATTGGAGAAACTTTTTCGCCTCCTACATTAATCATATCATCTCCACGGCCAATCATATAGAAGAAGCCGTCCTGATCTCGCCAGACCAGATCATTGGTTACAAGATATCCACCTTTTATGGTTTCCTTGGTAAGTTCCTTATTTCCCCAATAACCTGCCATTTGCATTTCCCCTTGTATTGCAAGTTTTCCTGATACCTCTATTCCATAACCTTCTAGCTCCTTCATTCCATCCTTATCCATAATTTTCGCTTTAACGGTATCTAAAGGTTTTCCCATTGATTTCAATTTATCTTTCTGTTTTGAAAAGTTCAGGAAGAAACATCCTCCTGTTTCTGTCGAACCCCATGTATTATGCAGTTCTGTATCTGGAAGAAGATTTGAGAAATATTCTCTGTCCTGAAAGCTTACTGCACCTGCACTAAATTCAATATATCTTAGCTTTCCTAATGTTTTTGCCAGGTCAGCTTCTCCTATCTGTTCTAACATCATCTTCATAGACGCTGTAACACAAGCATATCCCGTACAAGAATGCTCCATAATATTACGAACTGTTTCTTTACCATAAGATGAGCCATTTTGCAATACAATGGTAGCACCTATTACCAGACTCGCTCTCATCACTCTTAGGCCAAAAGAATGGCTAAGGGGTAATGAAAGAAGTATTACATCCTCCTCTTTCATGCCAATTCCGTTAATGGTATTCCATGTATTACTTGCCATTCCTTTTTCAGAAAACATAACTCCCTTTGGTGTTCCTGTTGATCCAGAAGTAAAAAGGATTTCACTTATGTTGTCCGTACTATGCATCTGTTCCCAGATAGCTGTTTCCTGTTTGTTTTGTGAACTTTCTTCCATCATTTTCTGGTAATCAATCACCTCTACTTTCTGGTAATTCCTTTTGCTGGAAGTGAAAAAAAACTTTGCTCCAGTAGTATCAGCAAGATACTGTATACTATCTCCCTTTACCGTCCGGTCCACTGGAACAGTTATTCCTCCAATGTTCTGTACTGCCAGAAAGCAAATGATATATTCTGGTTTTGCTAAAGCACTTAACAGCACTTTATCCTTTTCTTTCATCCCTAACTGTAAAAGATATGCGGATACCTCTCTTACTTTTTCTACTAACTGGCTATAGCTTAACTGTTCATCTTTATGTATAAGTGCTGTTTTTTTGGGTTGGCTCAATGCATGGTCACATATATACTGATTCAGGCTTTTCATGCTTTTCCCCCTTTTACTGCTGTATATCCATAGTTTCTATTATCTTTTTTGATAATTTCTCAATTGTTTCATTTTCATACACTTCATATGCATCAAACTCAATCTGGAACTGGTTATTTATTAAAATCGACATTTTTTGTATCAGAAGAGAGTTTCCGCCTAAATCGAAAAAATCTTCATCTATGTCAATCTCTCCACCAAAACCAAATAGTTCCTTCCAGATATCTTGTAAAGTTTTCATTATGCTTTCTAGCATCTGATTACTTGTTGGTTCTTCTGTTTTTACTGCCTCTAATCTTTCCTTAGAGGTTAATTCTTGAGATTCTCTTGGCTTTATCTGTGCCCAATGTTCTGTCTTTTGGAAACAGTATCCTGGCAAGGTCACTTTCTGATAGACCTGGCCTGCATATAACTTGCCCCAATTTAGCTGATAGCCATTGTTATAGTATACCGTGAGAAATTTGTAAAAACTCTGAATTGCATTCAGTTCAAATATTTTAATGTGGCTGCCAAAGTGTGCTGTCGTAAGCTGTTTAGAACTGCCAAAATCCAAAATAAAATAATTGTCTTTTTCATCCAAGTTCTGTATCAGTTGCAGAACTTTTGTATAATCTCCATCCATTGGCTTTTGTATTTCTTTTTTTAACTGGTTTAAATCTGCTTTCCCTTTTGCGTATTGAATCATTGTGCTACATTGACTATCTGCTAATACAAGATCTGGTTTAATTCCTATTTCCGTACAAAACTGGTACATGGCTAATTTGTAGTCAATATCTGTTTCCGCACTTATACCCCTATCTAATAATCCAATGCCTGGAAGTCCCTTTTTCAAGACATCTTCTTTAACCTGCTGTTTTTCCTCTAATTTCATTACAAATACAATCTTGTATTTCTTTGCTTTTTTGTAAGCAGACATCATTTCCAGTTTATCCAGTAAATCTTCATAGTCACGAACTACAAAGGCCATTCGCTTTTCGTAGTCATCTCTTCCTGTATTTAAAGTATAAATCAAACTATTTAAATCCACATGCTCCTGCTCTATATAATCTCTTAATCGTTCCACATACCCATGAAATGACGCTTCGCTTCTAGCAGAAATTTTCAAAATAGGGAAAGCAAGCTCTTCTTCCTCTCTTTTCTCTTTTTCAATGTACTTTTCCAGTACCACATGTGCATTAGTTCCTCCAAGGCCAAAGGAGTCAATTCCAACGGCCCTGACACTGTCTGGCTGCCAGTATACTGCATCTGTTACTGGCTCTAACATGCTTTTTTCAAATGCAATCAGCGGATTGGCTTTCTGGTAATGGACAATTGGATATGTAATATTATTCTTTAATTCCAGCACTGCTTTTATAATACTTGATATTCCTGCACTATAACCTAGATGTCCAATATTGGATTTGACAGAACTTAACCTGACTTTATGTTCTATTCCCATGACCTCTAGATTGGCAATAATGCTATTGGCCTCAATGGAATCACCGATCGATGTACCTATTCCATGTGCTTCAATATCTGTCAGGTTTTCTAAATTCATATTTTTCCAGGCAGAAAGCATCACTTCTTTTTGTCCGTCCACACTAGGCATGGTAACCGATGTGCTTCGTTTTCCATCTCCATTAATGGCACCATGATGAATGGTAGCAAGAATTTCATCCTTATCTTCCATTGCCTTAGCTTGTCTTTTTAAAAGAATACAGCCTCCACCTTCTCCAATAGCGACTCCATCTGCATCTGCATCAAAAGATTTGCTTCGAAAACTATTGGAACATAGCCCTAACACATCATAGTCCCCATTTTGTATTTCTGGTATATTTAAGCTAATGGAAATCCCACCAACCAAAGCATAATCAATTTCACTGGTCATGAGTTTGACACAAGCTTCATGAAGTGCCACAAGAGAAGAGGAACATCCTGTGTCGTACATAACGTTTGGTCCTCTTAAATCAAACTGATATGCTACTCGGCCTGACAGAATAGATCTTAGGCTTCCCAGACGCGTAGGACCTGTCTGCCTGGAGAGAAGTCCTTCATATTCATTTTCTGAAGAGGAAAGGAATACTCCACAATTGGTTCCTTCAAACTCTTTCAGCGAATAGCCTGCATTTAAAATGGCTTCTGCTGCAAGTTCTAATATGATTTTCTGTTCTGGACTCATATAATCTGCCTCTTTTCCAGATATGCCAAAAAATTCTTCATCAAAATATTCAATATGCTCTAAATACCCACATTCCATGTATTGTTTTCCATCAAATCCTAGCAGTTTTTTTCTTTTTTCTGGTATGGTTCCTACACAATCTCGCTTTTTTTCTAAATTGAAGCGGAACTGCTCTATATTTTCAGCTTTTGGAAAACAGCCACTCATACCTATAATTGCAATATCTCCATATTCCATAGTACCTTCTCCTATATTGTAATGATTTTACATTGGTTCTCGTTCTTTTCTTCTGGCTTTATGTATCGAACCAGTTCTCGAATAGAAGGATGTGTGAACAAATCTATAATGGAAATTTCTATATCGAAGGCTGTCTGAATTCTGTCAAGCAAAGTTACTACTTTTATGGATGTGCCTCCCATCTGAAAAAAGCCATCTGTTACAGAAATGTCTTGACGTTTCAGGACTCCTTCCCATATGCCTTTCATTTTTTCTTCCATAGGTGTCAATCCGTTTTGTTCTGATTCCTTTTCATCTTTTTGGTTATTCACATAACGGATCTCACAAACATTATCCTCTATCAGAATCTTTTCTTTGCTCTGACAGACTACTTGCACAGTCCTCTTTTCCAGTGCAATATCTTTTATGTCCACTTCACCATAGGAATATAGCGCTGTATGAATACAGTCAACTCCAATAAGGGCATGGGTTATATTTCTTTTTAGCAAGCCTTCTAAGGAAGCAAATCCTTTTTTCAAATCCATGATTGCATAACCTGCATTTTGGGCAATAATTCTGTCATTTAATGTCTCTCCCTTGCTCATTCCCATGTTATCCCATTTACTCCATGCATAATTAAAATACTGGTTTTTCGGACTGCTCCAAGGATATTCATACATATATCTGCTGACACTGGAATAAATACTGTATGTCTGCCCCCCAAAGAAAGCAGTTACACTATTAAACAGAATAATATCCAGCCCTTCTTTATCTTTGACAAATTCATTGATATCAGCAACTGCAGCCATTCTTGGCAAAGCAAGTTCCATCACATTTTTCTCAGCCAGTTTCTCAATTCCATATTCACCTGCATGTGAAACATGTACAGTTGTAGACTCCTCACCAATTAAATCAATAATGCCTGTTAAATTCTTATCTGCATACTTAGAAAGAATCCTTAACAGATCGCCTTGTTCTCTAATCTGACAGCTTGTATATTCTACTTCTCCATATTTGCGTAACTGCTCTAGCAAAGCCAAACACTCTTCTTCTGAACGTCTTCCAATTAAAATCAGTCTGCAGTCATAACGTTCCAGTAAATATTTACATAAATGTCTTCCAATGCCGCCAGTTCCTCCGATTACCACATAGGTTCCGTTTTTTTGGAAAGAATCTCGGCTAATTTCATGTTGCCTTAGATCCATTGGTTCCATTTGTCTTATCTGACGTTTTCCATTCTGATACTGAACATAACTGACTTTTTTACTAAAGTTTACAAATTCCATTATTTCCTCTGCAAACTGGGCAAACATGCCTGTATTAGCATCATCTGTAAAATGGAGAGAATCGTCTGTTCTTTCACCATCCTCCACATAAGTAATAATTCTGATTTTAACTTGAGGATACTCTTGTGGAATAGAACAGCAGAACCCTTCTATTAATGTCCGGACTGGATTATCCTGCTCTGCAATTACCATAAGATTTCCTTCTCCATTCATTTCGTCTAATATCTTGCAGAACATTTTTATTTCATTTTCAAAAGACTGCATACATGTATCAGGAGTACAATCCGTAATATTTATAATAACAGCGTCTTCCTTTTGTCCTGTGTTTCCCTGGACAAAAGCAAACTCTTTCCTGCCTTTTAACGTATCTTTCATCCTGTTATAAATCAGGTTTTCTTCTTTTCTGCAATAAGTCTTTATGCTGATTCTGCTTTCTTTCTGCTTATTTTGTTTTACCTCTTTTTCTACTTCTTTAACCTGGTAAAACCACTCTGGTATGCGATTTGCATCGTTGGTGTCAATAGAGTGAAGTCGGTTTTCATGAAGCATAACTACTAGTTTCTTCTTGTCAATTTTACCGATGGATGTTCTAGGGATATCTTCTAATGGTACTGCCACTAGATAATCATAGGTAAATCCATAATTCTTCATCATCTGAAAAGAAATTTTTTCTTTTACTAGTTCTTTGGAAACCCCTTCTGGATCCCCAAAGAAAATGCAGATTTCATCTTGATTGGTTTCCTCATCTTTTAGCACGGAACAGCCTACGGTTCCAGTCTGAATACAATCAATTTCTTCAATACACTTTTCTACTTCCAGACAGCTGGTATTAAGTCCATTTTTTATAATCAGTTCCTTGCTTCTTCCTGTAATTACAATTTCGTCTTTGAGAATCACAGCCTGATCACCAGTGTCAAACCAGCCATCTGCCGAGAAAACTTCTGCATTCAGCTGATCTCGTTTATAATATCCCATATGAGTTGTGACCCCTGAAATCTCAAGTTCCCCAATTTTTCCTTTAGGAACTAGCTTTTTATCATTATCCACAATACGGACTCTTACTCCTTTTACTGGTTTTCCCACTGCTACTGAATTTTTATATATAATCTCTCCAAAGCATTCTGAATACAGTACCCCTGATGAAGTTTCGGTCATTCCCCAGCAAGGAATCATCGCATTCTTGGCTAACTCTTTTAAGGATAACAATTCCATAAATTCATGACAGGCATTATAATTAATTGCTTCCCCCGCATTGATAATGTACTTAACTGTTTTTAGGGAAAAATCTGTCTTTAAGACTTCCTCCTGATAATCCAAAATCAGCCCATATGCAAAATTCGGAGCCCACGTGCTGGTAATTTTATATTGATCCAGATACATCAGCCATCGTATTGGCTTTTTCAAAATATGTTCTGTGTCTGCCTGAACCTGGAACGTATGATTAATAACCCCGCAAATGTGAAACATAAGAACCCCACCAACGTGATCCATCGGCATCCAGTTTAAAGTTCTGTCCCATTTTTGCAAATGGTAATGATCAATAAAAGCATGGGATCTTGCCATGACATTCCCATGTTGTAATGGCACTCCCTTTGGCCCGCCTGTACTTCCAGATGTAAACATCAGCAAACATACGTCTGTTTCTTTGATATCTGGTCTTATGTATGGGCAGCCATTTTCTTTTTGAACCTCTTGATAAGACAATACAAAATCATCTGGCAATGCCAGTTCTTTCACAGGTTCTGCCTCTACATCCCCAACAATCATATACGCTGGTTTTGACACCTGAATCACATCTAAAATTCTTCTTCCCGCTGCCTCATCAGGATTAAAGCTTTTAGGGGTTCCTAGCGGCGTTACCGTTACTCCTGCTAGGATACAGCCCCAGAATACAGGTATAAAATCGCATACATTATTGATAATTAAGATTATATTGGGGTTCTCGCCTAGCTCTTTTGACATCAGGTTTGCTGCAATGTTCTTTGCCTTTACTTGCAGTTCTTCATAAGTAAAAGTCGTAATACCCCCATCATGTCCAATGCATACAATCTGTTCCTTTCTCTGGTCTGGCTCTAAGTTCATTAGAGCATCAAGCAATGTCCTATCTGTGTAAATAACAGGACTGCCACCATCTAATATTGACAAATCTGCAAGAGCAGTCTCATCTGGCTTTTTCTGCAGTTTTTCTTCTTTATGCTCCTTTTTTTCCTGTAACTCTTTTGGATTGATAACTCCAATATCATAGCCTTCCATTTCCATACTTTTATTCACCAGATTCAGATAGAAACCTTCTACACCGTTTTTCTTCCTTATCTGGTTTTGTAAAGTACAGATTTTTTTGCTGAATGACGCAGTTTCAGATCTCATTTTCCTTTTCTCTAGTCCTGCAGCATCCTCCACCTTGCATACCAGTAAAGTCATTACATACTCTTCTTCTATAACTTTTAGCAAGTTTGAAAATTCCAGTTCCTTATCTGCTTCATAAAACAGATAGCATCGGTTTCCTTCTATTAGAACTTTACAGTCCTTAATTTCTTTCTGATTCTCTAAAACGACTTGTTCTAAGGCATCTTCTGCTTGAATCTTTTTCTCGCTGATACTTCTCTCCTCTGCCTTATCATATTCAAATACTCCGATCTGTTCCTTTGCATTCTCAAGTATATTCTCTAATATTTCGCAGTATCTTCTGGTTAGCACCTGTATCCATTCCTTCTGATACATAGTCTCCCGTCCAGCCATTTCAAGCTGGTACTCTTCTTCTTTTTCTGTAATTGAACACATAAAATCAAATTGCAGGTTAGGTTCTTTATCTGCATTCATCAATTTCATATTAAGAAAAGCATCACTATTTCCATGAAACAGAGTGTCATTCTGCAAAGTAAAAACACTTTGGAAAACAGGATTGCTATTTTGCTCTCTTTTTATATTTAAACAATTCACAAGTTCATCAAATGGAAGCTCACTGTGATCAATAGCATTTAATACCGTATTATGTACCTGTTTTAAATACTCATCGTAAGTCATATTTTCATTAAACTTTATATTAACTGGTATGGTATTTGAGAAGAATCCCATAACCTGTGACCACTTTTCATCATTACGATTTAGTACTGGTGTTCCAATGGTAAGGTTATTCTCTCCGCTAAAACTCCACAATACCAGACTATAGACACCTATAAAAAGACTAAACACAGATATATTCTGATTTCTGCAAAATGACAGTATTTTCTTTTTATCACCTGCCACTTGTGACACAAACACACCTTTTCCAGCATCTTTTACTGGCTTGGGCGAATTATTCAATAAAGAAGTGCATATATTGGCATTTTTTAGCTGTTCTTTCCAATATGAGATATTTTCTTCTTGATTCAAGTGTTTACTATATAATGCGTAATCCCAATACTGAACCTCTTTTTCCAGCGAAAGCTTATGTCCACTTGCGATCTGCTGATACACTTCATTTAATTCCTGAATAATAAGCCCCATAGACCATCCATCACAGAACATATGATGGATATTCAGGATAAAAATATGTTCCTTTTCCCCCATTTTCACAAGCTTGACCCTTATCGGAAATTCTTCTTCCAGATCAAAAGGCTTTTGATACTCTTTTTGAAAAACTTCTTTCAATAAAGCTTCTTTTTCTTCTTTTAAACTGAGATCCAGCTCGTCTATGAAAGCTTCCTCTGGCTCATTCACAACTTGAAATGCTTCGCCCTCTACGAAAATTAAAGTTGTTGTAAACACCTTATTCCGTTGCACCAGATGTTCCCATGCCTTTTTGAAAATTTCTTTGTCTAATTCCCCTTTTATATGAATACCAAACGTCACATTATAGTAAGGATTATTCTTATCCATTTGATACAGAAACCACATGCGTTCCTGCTCTGACGATAATGGATACACATTATAATCTTCCCCAGACTGCTTTAACACTTGAATGAATTTCTTTTTTTCACCCTCTGATAACTTCCTAAATTTCTCACTAAATTTCAGCAAATTTCTCATCCTTTCTAACAAATTGCCAATTGCTAATCCTCTAAAGATGTGTTCACCACAGAATCCAATATCTTCTTAAAGCACTCTTTCATGGCATCAACAGCAAGTTCATCTAAATAGCACTGATTATAGCTAAATTCTCCATAAATTTTTCCTTTTGTATGATTTACCATCAAACCAAGATTATGGCTTACTTGACTATTCACATAAACCACAGATGATATTTTAAGCTCCTGATTCAATAGGATGTCTTCTGCCAGCTCTTCATCCTCCAGATAATTGTATACAATATGATGTGGTATCATCATTTTTTCTCTTGGTGCTTTTAATATACGGCACAAATCTACATATGGCGGATACTTTTTCCCAATATAGTACAGTACACTCTGTCTGACTTTTTTTATAACAGATGCAAATTCATCCTCTTGTTTTATTTCCAGACAAAGCAGTTCCAGATTTACAAGCAATCCAATCATCTCTGATTCTTCCTGATTTCTAGAGGAAAAAGGCGTTCCAATTGTAATTTTCTCCTTTCCAGAAACTTGATGAAGCATAACAGCATAAACGGAAAGAAGTCCAATGTTTAAGGAAGCACCATAAAAAGCACATATTTTCTGAAATGCTGCTGTTTTCTTTTCATCTAATTCAAAGGAAATGTATCCTCCCTCTAATGCTTTCTTAGTGGCATCCATCTGGCCTGGAATATTTAGATATTCACTTTTATCCACTAGCTCCTTGAAAAAATGTTTTTCTTCTTCCGAGAAGGAATGCATTTTCTCTCTCTTACAATGTTCAAAATACATTTGTGTGTAATTTTTACCTAGCTGTTTTTCTTTACCGTAATTACTAAACAGGTTCTTCAAAAAAATCTTAATAGACATATCGTCTGTTATAATATGATGGAAAATCAGATAAAGACGATATTCTTTTTCTCCCAAATATGCCAAAACCACTCGGCAAAGCATATCCTGTTCAATATCCATAGAAAGTGACATCATTTCCTGCTGTATATCATAGACCGCTTTTTTCTTTTCTTCCAGTCTGCATTTCTCTAAGTGAATCTGCTCAATTTCAAGTTTTCGTTCTTCTTGAATTTCCTGATACGGATTAAATTCTTCATCCACTAATATAGCTGCTTTGACAAGACTATACTTAACTGCTGTCTGTTCTAAGGCTGTACTTAACTGATTCACATCTAAATCTCCAGTAATATCTACATATACAGGAACAACAAACCGGTTTTCACTTTCCCGAATGCAGTCAAACCATACTCCTTCCTGTGCGTAGGATAATGGTGCTTTCTTATAGTCTGTTGCTATATTTTCCATATCCTTTTCTGCAGCAGGACTTTCTTTGCTGTAAGAATCTGCCTGTATCATAAATGTTTCAATTGTCTTTGCTGTTAAAATATCTGTAATGGCAGCATTCAGTCCTAGTTCCTGATTTAATTCCGTGACAATTCTTAAACCTTTTAACGAATCTCCACCTGCCATAAAGAAATTCATTTGCGGATCAAAATTTGGCAACTGCAGCTGTTTCTTTATAATGTCTAGAATCTGGTTCTGAAGTTTCGTATACTGTAATTTTTGACTATCGTCCTGAACTATTTGCTTATCCCAGTCTACATTCAATTGATGTAAATCCAGCTTCCCATTAGGAAGAACCGGAAGATACGGAATTCTTTGATAAATTCTAGGAACCATGTAATCTGGCAAATACAAAAGCATATATTGCATCAGTTCTTTAGAATCCATTTCTTCCTGTGAAACATAAAAAGCCTGAATACTATTGGTTTCTTTGTCATATTTCACTGCACAGTCTGTAATGCCTTGATATTGATTTAATACATACTTGATTTCTCCTAATTCAATCCTCTTGCCATTTACTTTTACCTGCAAATCATCCCTTCCTAGAATATCAATTTCACCGTCAGCCCTGTATCTTCCTAAATCTCCTGTATTATACAAGACAGTCTTTAATTCTTTGTGCCAGATAAATTTCTTAGCAGTTAATTCCCTATCTGTATATCCTTTTGCCAATCCAATTCCACTATTGTATATAGTACCCGTTACACCCGCTGGCACTGGTTCTAACAAATCATTTAAAATATGGTACTGTGTGTTCCATATAGGCTTTCCATATGGAATATGCTGATTTTTCGCATCATCCTCTGTCACATTATGCATAATGTTCCACACCGTAGTTTCCGTCGGTCCACCTGTATTATATAACCTTGCATTCTTAGCGTATTTTTTCACTTTCTCATAAAAATACACTGGAAGAAACTCGCCACCTAATACAATGGTTTTCATGGAAGGAAATATATTTTCTTTTTGTTCTTTCTCTAGTTCAATAAAAAGCATTTCCATCATTGTAGGAACAGACTCCCAGAATGTAATCTGGTATTTCATAAGCAGTTCAATCCAATGTTTTGGTTCCTTTACTTTTGCTGCCTGCGGAAATACAATGGTCCCCCCTGTTGTAAAAAATCCATACAGATCATACAAGCTCATATCGTGGCAAATATTTGTTAGCGACAATATCCTGTCTTTCTCTGAAATACCAAAATACTGATTCGTAAATTCCATGCAATTTACAATACCTTGATGTTCTATATAAACTCCTTTTGGATTTCCTGTTGAGCCTGACGTAAATATCACTGCAAATACATCTGTTGCTTCTTGGATCACTGGCTGCATACTGCACTTGCTCTTCAAATCCAATTTCGTAATATCTAAAATCTTCATTGGGAAAGTTCCATCAATGAAAAACTCTCTCTCCTTTTTACTATCAGTCAGCATAAGCCGTCCATCAATTGACTCCACTGCCTGTTTCACTCGTTTTACAGGCAATTCATATTCAATTGGTGCGTAAACTGCGCCAGCATAAGTAATTGCAAGGGCTGCCACCAATTGCTCCTGTCCCTTTTCAAGCATTACTGTGATTACATCATTTCTGCCTAACTGTAATTCCACAAGTTTATATGCTAAAGCCTTAACCTTATTCCCGATTTCTTCATAGGTATAGCATACATTTTTATCGATTACTGCGATGTTTTGTCTATGTGTTTCCATTGCTTCACAGATTTTTTCTCCCATACTAGCCTTACCAATGCTGTGTTCCGTATGATTTATCTGTGCAATCAGTTTCTGATCTCGTTCTGGCAATGCTACCGTACCATTTTTCTCCCATATAGCAGCATCCTCTGCTAAACTTTCCAGCATTTCAATAAATGCCTTCTGCATAGCAATTACCATGTCATTTTCAAAAATTCCTTTTCTGCAGTCCCAGGTAAACAAAATTCCTTCCTTAGCAACTGATGCTATAGCATCCATCCAGACCTGACTTGTATAGGATTCAAAATAGGTACAGGAAAAACTGTTTTCTTCTACCATAGGAATATCCAGAAGACTAGTAAACACAATAGGTGCCACGCCTGTTCCAATACTTCCGCTTCTCTTCGTTAATTCCCGCAAAATATCAATTCCAGTGAAGCTTCTGTTTTCAATTAATTCATATAAATGGAATTGTATTTTTTTCGCCAGCTTATAAAATGCTGTTGTCTCATTATGAAAATCAAAAAGAAGAAAAGTTGCAGTTTCTCCGATAAAATCATTTTCTCCTGACAGATTATTTCCTCTATCAATTAATGGAACATTAATTAAGAACTCCTGCTCTTTACACCAGCGGGCAATTACTTTGCAAAAAGCTGTGAGCAGAACCGAAAAACTTGTCAATTCATATTTTTTTGCATTTTCCTTAATCTTTTCCCATTTTTCCAAAGAAATCAGTGCTTTGTATTGGCTGCTGTCTATGTTGGATTCCACATTATTTTCTTGATTGACTGGAATGTCTGGAATAGATGGCAGACTGTCCATATGCTGTAGCCAGTATTCTTTCGCTTTTTGGTAATGAGCCTGTTCTGTTCGTCTAGCATGATAATTCTGAATATAATCTTGGAATCTTACAATTTTTTTTTCTTCCTTTTTCTCCTTTTCCGTCATATGATAATATTCATCTAAGTCATGTAAAAAAATATTCTTGCTATAACCATCCATAATCAGTCCATCATAATAAAAATGAACCAATGCCTGCTGTCCGCTTTTTGAAACATGTAATTTAAACAGAGGGGCATCTGTGTAATCAATGTTTTCCAGATTCATGTGATGGCGAGTATCTAACAGATATTCTTCATACTGGCTCTGGCTTAATTCCGAGATATCTGTTACCGTTATGGGCATTTTGCCAAGAGCTTTCTTAATTCCTTGTTTCCCATCCTCTGTAAAATAACAGCGAAGCATTTCATGTCTTTCTACAAGCCGTTCTACCGCCGCTGTAAATCGATTCATGTCGAAATCATGGAATTCCAATTCTAGAT
The DNA here is from genome assembly GCF_900111595.1 of [Clostridium] polysaccharolyticum. GTDB lineage: Bacteria > Bacillota > Clostridia > Lachnospirales > Lachnospiraceae > Clostridium_AI > Clostridium_AI polysaccharolyticum. The sequence goes on from NZ_FOHN01000005.1 coordinate 145,358, forward strand.
AACAATGGGTTGCAATCTTGGTAAAAGGCAGGTTACTTTTCCTTGCAATCAGGTACGCCTGCTGAAGTTCACTTAGTTCAAACTCTTCCGTATCCTTACTTTTCGGTTGAGACTCCAGTTTTTTCATGGTATTGTCTGGCTGTATTTCATCTGCATTGTTTATACAATCTAATAAGTAATGAAGGGTCGGCGATTCAAAAAAGTCTGTTAAACTGATTTCGCAGTGATACTTTTCTCGGATTATGGTCAAAAGCTGTAAGGCAAGCAGTGAATGTCCACCTTGTTCCCAAAAAGATTCGTCTTCATGAAATACTTCTTCTGACTGAAGCACCCGGCTCCATAATTGCTTGATTTCTTCCTTTACAGAACCTGGCGAACTGTTTTCTTTTTCTTCATAAGTACGCTTCTTGGCTAAATCCTGCAAAGCCTTTCGATCTGGCTTTCCATTGCTTAAATGTGGAATCTCTTCCATAATGTTAAAATATGCAGGAATCATATAATCTGGAAGCAATCGTTTTAAACTGGTTCTTAACTCTTTTATAAACAATTCCTCTTCTGAAAGCTTATAAGGAATATTGGCAACTTCTTTTTCCTGATTGCAATCTGGTAAAATATTATCTGGAATGCCTTTTGTATAAAAAACTTCCATTCGATTATTTTCCGTATTCTTTATGGCACACTGGTATCCATAACGTACTCCCATTTCATAAAACTGCATAGGCAAATCACCTGCTGTCTCCTGGCCTGCCAGTTCTTCTTTTAGTTTGGTAATTTCCTTTTCCTTATCAGCCTGCTCAATCCATTCTTGCACTTTTTGATCAAACACTAAAAACTGATTTGGTACATTTTTTATTACAAAGGATTCCTTGGTTTCCTTTTCATTTGCCTCCATTAAAAGATTTTCCAGCTGTCTAAGATCCATTTTCTGCAAAGCAAAATCATATACTTTTGCTTCTTCTAATCCATTACGCAATCTGGCACCTTTTCTTATGGTTACATCATATCTGTATTTGGATACTTCATTTACAGACTTCATATCCTTTACTCGAACTTGAATGCCTGCAATATGCTTATTCTGAAATAAAATTTTTTCAAAATACTTAGGTGATACGCAAAAGTCTTTCACCATCCTGTAATCTTGAGCAATTTTTTTCTGAATGTCTTTCACCGTTCCATTGTCTGTCTGATAATAGTTTACTGTTGTTCGAAAAAGGGAAAGCAGATTAAAATCAATAATATCACCAATGAACAGATTCCCGTTGTCTGTAAGCAATTCTAGGCATTGGTTTATGACTTTTGTTAAATACTGTTCCGATCCAAAAAACATGATTACCGAATTAATGATAATGGTATCAAATGTTTTATCCTGCAATAGACTAAAATCGTCTGCTGATCCTTGAAATACCTCTGTTTTATCATTTAATGACGGATTGCTTTTCAACTGCGCATTTAGTTTTTCCACTGCTACTTCTGATAAATCCAGCCCTATATAGGAATCTACATGTGCAATTATTTTCTTTAGAATTAATCCTGTTCCACACCCTATCTCCAGAACATTCTTAGGTTTGCACTCTAAGATACGGCTACTAGTCCGATTCAGCCACTCCATCATCTCATTTGTGTTAATCTGCTCTCTAGTATAGGAACTTGTCCAGCCACTGAAATCAAAAATATTATTCTCAATGACCTGTTCTTTATATGCTTTATCAAATACATCTTTCCATAAACTATTTTTTGTAGAATCCCGTTGTTCGTCTATTTTTAAATAAGCATGTATTTTTTCGTCTTCCGTACCAACTGCCACAGCTTCTACTACCCTAGGATCTTTTTTCAGATTACATTCTATTTCCTCTAGTTCAATTCGTTTTCCATTTTTCTTAATCTGCAAATCACTTCGGCCTAATATCTCAATTTCACCTTGAGAATTATAGCGTCCTAAATCCCCTGTATTATACATACGAATCTGCAAATCAGGATGAAGGATAAATTTTTTCTCCGTAAGTTCCAAGTCTGTATAGCCCTTTGCAACACCAATACCGCTATTGTAAATGATTCCTGTTTCGTTTACTTCTACATATTGAAGATTTTCATCCAAGATATGGTACTGCGTGTTCCAAATCGGTTTCCCATAAGGAATACGCTGGTTCTTGATATCTTGGGCTGTAACTTTATGTATAATATTCCACATAGAAGTTTCTGTAGGTCCTCCAATGTTATATAATTCCACCTGTTCTGCAATACTCCGCAGGCGGTCATACAATGAAATCTTCATAAACCCACCACCAAGTAAAACATAACGCAAACTTGGAAGTTCTATTGCCTGCTCTTTCCTTCCTTCTATATAAATCAAAAGCATCTCCATAAAGGTTGGTACACAAGACCAGAAAGTAACGGAATATTTTTTCAGAAGTTCTATCCACTTTCCAATGTCTCTTCGCTCTGCTGCCGTTGGCATAACAATTGCACCTCCAGCTAAAAGCATTCCTAGCATTTCATATATGCACATATCATGGCACAAGTCTGTTACCGAAAACAAACGGTCTCTTTCCCCTATCTGAAATCTGGAATTGGTATATTGAAAACAGTTATAGACTCCTTTTTGCTGTAACAGCACCCCTTTTGGCATGCCCGTAGAACCCGATGTAAAAATAACTGCAAATACATCCTCTGGTTTTGTTGCCACTGGCATAAAGTCTTCAGAATCATCTATTCTAATACACTCCTCAAAACTGTACACTTTGGCTTTAGCCTCTTGATATAACGGCACATTTTCTTGTCTGGTAATCACCAGTTCTGCATTTACCTGATTTATACAGTCACATGCCAGCCTGCTAGGATAAGAACAGTCAATGGGCACATACGCAGCTCCCGCATACACTACACCTAATACCGCTGCCACCTGTTCAAACCCTTTATCAAATACTAATGCTACTCTGCCATTCCTGCCTATTCCCATTCTACTAAGCCTTTTCCCAATCGTTTTGGCCATACTGTATAATTCCCTATAAGTGTATCTTTTTTCACTCATAAAAACTGCTGCTTCATTTTTATGCTTCTGATAAGATATTTCTAACAGTTCTCCTAAACACTGATAGGAGATTTCCTTTTCCGTGTCATTGAACTGTTGGATTAATGTACGGCTTTCTGCTGATAATTCAGAAGTTCTTTCGCTTTTTTCCTTTTGATTCTCACTATTTTTCATAACTATCCTTTCAAATTTCCCTAATCCTTTTCACCAAGTATCAAGTCAAATAAATCACCTAAATTCTTTTTCTCTTTATCTGGTTTTTGTTCCGTTACTTCTTCCTGCATTGAGTGGGATTTGATTTTCTCTGCTAACTCACCTATGGTTTTGCACTCGTAGAAATCTTTCACCAGCAGTTCACATTGAAACTGTTTTTTTATTTTGGAACGAACAATCAATATAGCTAAAGAATCCACTCCAATATCAGAAAGACTATCATTGGCAGTAAGCCCTTCCTTTCCAATGGTCTCATAAATAATCGCCATAAACTGTTCCAATATAGGATCTTTGCTTACCTCAGTTTTTCCTTGTGCTCCCTCTCTATTGCTGTAATCTTTTTTCTGTTCCTGGTCTGTACGTATTCGTTTCGTTCTATGAGAATAAGCTGGACTTCTTTTGCCCTCTTTCATGCCGAATATAATACCACTTTCTCTTCGTAATCCACTGCTGCCTCCGCTAAGAGTACGCACATTATATAGTCCCGCTTTTACAAAAGCATTCTTCCAGCCCTCCTCGTCCAGCACAAAACTAGTATCCTTTCGCAAAGGGTCGTTTACATAATTCCACCATCCAGGTGAGTAGCCAAAAATCATCTGTTCTATGTCATGAAGCCAAAAAGACTGCACCATAAAAATCCATCCTAGCGGCTTTAGGAAATCCTTTAGATTTTCAAGTACCTCCACAATATTAGAGGTTGCCTGTATGACATCTAAACCTAACACGATATCAAAATACCCTTCGCCAAGTGGAACTTCACTTTCTCCGCTTTCAATATTTAATACAGTAAAGTTCATATTCCTGAACTTTTTCTCTTCTGCCTTCCTTTTTCCCTCATTTACAAAGCTGCCTCCAATATCCGTAAACCAGTATTCTACATCTTGTTCTTTTAACTGTTCCATTAATGGCCAGGTCATTCTTCCTGTTCCCGAACCAATTTCCAGTATTCGAAGCGTACCATTCGTAGACTCTGCAATCTGTTTAACGATTTCAACGGTCTCATCTCGGTACAAATCTTTCATGGTAGTATTTGGTGTTCTTTGATAAACCTGTTCTAACATGTCAAAAGAACCTTCTGGATACAGTATTTCATTTCCTTGCTTTTGCCCAGTAAATACTTCCTTGTAACAGCTGGCACAATCGGATAACAATTCCATATAAGCCTCAAACTGTGGAAATTTTCCTTTTGCTTCTTGCAAAATATTTTCCTTACAGATATCATAAATCTCCTGATGAAATGTAACCTTTGTTTCTTCTAATTCTACAGCTTTTCTTTTTTCCAGTACTCTAAGGAGAAAACGGAAAAATGGAATATATCCTTCAATTATTTCAAACATTTGTATCAGATCTTCAATGGAATATGCAACATTTACTTTTACTTGTTTTCTAGTAAAGTAAGCGGCTGCTTCGTAAACACATAAGTCATCAAATGTCTGTTGTAATCCATCATATTCTCCAATTAATTTGACACCTTCCTGCAAATCCATCTTTTCATCCATTTTTTTAAAGGAATCCCAATTCTCTGATTCAATGGAAATAGCTGATTTTAATGGATAATACTGGCCTAATTTATTAAAATAGTGTTTTTCAAAAGAATACGACGGCAAACTTATTTTTTCTTTATCTTCATCCAAAAACATGTCTGAATACTCAAATTTTATACCGCATTTCCATAACTCTCCTGCCATTTCCAAGAAGCTTAAATATTCCTCTTTGTCATATCTTTGTCCACCCAGTGCAGGTATGACAACTGTTTTTTCCATATCCATAGTCATTTGCTTTACAAGATTAGTTAAAACATGATTTCCTCCCACTTCTATGCAAAATGTTTTATCATAAAGTGCTTCTTCCTTTAATACTTCTTGATAGCCTTGGTAAAACTCTACCATTCCACTCATCTGGGCAATCCAGTAATCTGAATGTGATATCTCATTTTTTTCAATCTTTCTTCCATAATAAGTGGATACCATATTGTAATTTCCAGTACAAAACTGTACACCATTCAGAATCCTTAAGTATTCTGTTTCAATCTTTCTAAGGTGTTTGGTATGATATGGTTTCTGCACATTTAGTACTTTATAGGAAATCTCAGCCTGGTCTAATGCTTCCATAATCTCATTTCCATGAACCTCCAAAAAACTTAAGGTATATCTATCCTTTGTATTATGAACTGCAATGGTACAAGCTGGCGGCAATATAGCTTGCAGCTTTTCCCTGCTGCAATTTACCCCTATCATCATTCCATTTTCCACAGTCTGAATCATTTCATTTCTTATATAGACTAGTTTTAATCCCTCTTCCAAAGAAAATATTCCATTATACATTGCCATTGCATACTCGCCCAAACTATGCCCAATGAGTAAATCTGGTTTTATTCCGAGCATCTCTAATGTTTTTGCAATACAGTAGCTGACCGATACGATATTTAGTGCGTGATGTGACGGATACTGGGATACAAAAAGATCGACCTCACCATCCGTAATTGTTAATACAATATCCCTGCACTGCGTATAGAACTTTTGAAAAATAGTACTTTTTCCAAACATATCAAGCCCCATACTTTCATAGTCTGAACCCATACCAGGAAACATAAATACGATTCTCTTTTTTATCATAGATTTCTTTATGTAATATGGAGTCGACTTATACAGAATCTCTCCTTGTTCTGATGCAACCAGATATCGTCTATGCTTATAATGTGCTCTGGCACAAAGTGCTGTATATGATGCTTTCCCCAAAGAATTCTGCTGGTTTTCCAAAAATTCTTCTAAACTTTCTGTATTACGTTCCAGAGCGGATAGACTTTTTCCAGTTACACATAACAAAACCGGCAACTTGTTTTCTGGCTTATTTGTACCTCTATACTCTTCTAAAATTACATTTGCATTGACCCCTCCCATTCCAAAAGAACTTATCGCCCCATGCAATAAACGGCCTTCCTTTTTTAAGATTACTGGATGGTCTGCAATTTCCAGAATGGAAGAATTTTTAAGTTCCTCATTTCTTTCTGCTATATTAATCCCTGGTGGGACGATTCCATGCTGCAAAACCAGTGCTCCCTTTATAAGTCCTGCAATACCTGCAACCATATTCAAGTGTCCATAATTACTTTTTAATGCTCCAAGTAAAATAGGTTTCTCTAATTCTGCATCTTCATAAACTGCTTTTAATGCACTTAACTCTACAGCATCACCTAATGGCGTTGCCGTTCCATGAGTTTCGATAAAATCCATTTGATCTTTTTGTACACCTGAATCTGATAACGCCCCTTCTAAAACCTCTATCTGTCCTAAAAGACTTGGTGCTGTAAATCCGACCTTTCGATTGCCATCATTACCAATTGCACTTCCTTTGATTACAGCATAGATATGATCTTTGTCTTCTTTTGCATCTTCTAACCGCTTTAATACCACCATAGCAACACCATTTCCAGGAACCGTACCAGAACCATCTTTATCGAATGCTCTAACGACACCATCTCTTGACAACAACCCATCAACTACACCATATATGTCCTGATTCGGATATACATTAGATCCACCTGCTAACATTACATCTGCTTCTCCGTTTCTTAGAAGGTTACAAGCCATATGAACAGCAGTCAAAGAAGTTGCACATGCAGTGAGCAGGTAAAGACATGGACCTGTTAAATTCAGTTTATAAGATACTCGTGTTACTAGACTAGAATCACTAAACTGGATACAAGACAACTCATCTTCTGCCTGAGTTGCCAGCATAATACGATTGCGATAGTCATTTTCTGGAGCACCACACACAATTCCAATTTTTCCTTTAAACTCGTTAGGAACACATCCTGCATCCTCCAATGCTTTATAAGATACTTCAAGCAGAAGCCGTTCTTGAGGTGATATGTCATTGGCTTCCACAGGATTAATATGAAAAAATTCATTATCAAAGCAAAACGGTTCTGCTATTGCACCATACGCATACTTTACTGTTTCATCTGTTTCTGCTGAAGGTCTTCTAGTAATGCAGTCCTTCCCTTGTAACATATTATCCCAGAACTCTCCAATGTTCTGAGCCATAGGAAATATGCCATCCATACCTATTATTGCAATGTCCCGGTTTTCCTTGTTGTCTGGTTCTTTCCATATAAAATTGATTTCTTCTGTAATTCTGCTTGCAAGAATATCTGGAGAGGTTTGTATAAAAAAGTGCCCGCCATCTAGATAAGAGATAGAAAAATTATCTGTCACAGTATTTAAAGTCTGAGTTTCCAGATACGAAATCTCTCTATCTTCATAGCTTGCAAATGCCCGAATCTTTGCTTTAATCTTCTTTTGCTCACTCTTATACTGTTCAACTAAACAATAATCATTTCGAATGATTGGAAAATAAACCTGTCGGAAATTCTCATTTCCTATTAATTCTCCTACTGTTCCACCAGCTCTTGTCAAATACTTAATAAGCTGTTCATCACTTAATCTGCTTACATGCTTTTCTGCCAGTTCTGGCTGCAAGGCAGTAGCAGACATAAATAATATGTCTGGAGATATTCCTAACTTTTCTTCTATTAAAACAGTCAGTTCGTAAGCAATTATTCCTCCCATACTATGCCCAAAAATGGAGAACCTGCCTGCCAGTTTTTCTTTGATCCCTTCAAAAATCTGACTTGCTAATTCTTTGGCATCATCTACTAATTTCTCGCCAAACCGGTTTTCTCGTCCTGGCAATTGTATTGGAACAACTTTTATTTCATTTCCAAATAAAGATTGCCATGTTCGATATACAGACGCACCTGCCCCAGCATAAGGAATACAAAATAGTTTATATCCATCCTCTGCTTTGCCCTTACTTTGAAATATCCACTTATTTTCCATCATTTTCACCTTTCTTAAATCAAAATAATGTCTTCTTCCTCATGTTTCTTGGATTCCATATAATCTCCAAAACTTTGTTCAGGGTTATTGCAGATAAAATCCGCAGCTTCTAAACTGGCATTTTTCAGGCACTCTAAATAATCTGGTCCAAACTTTCTTAAATCGCATACGTGGAATACCGATATGGTATCCTCAGTTTCTGTAATCATAAGAAACATCCACTCAAACCTTCTTACAACAAACACAGGACTTAGTTCCATTGCACTGGACACAGATTCCTGTTCCTGTCCTTTTATTGTCTGATAGGAAATAACATAATCACTTAAAAAGTAGCCATACTTCATACTCTTATCTCGGTTATTAAATCCTTTTGCAATACAAGAACGCATTTTCTTATGTATAGAACCTATTGTTTCGTCTTTTTGAAACTGATAGCGATTTGGAATGGCTCTTGTTAGGCATCCAATAGTTTCCATGTACTCTTTGTCCATTCTGTTTTCATATAGATAGTAAATCATAGAGTCCCAAACATGATTCACTTTTGCAAATGCCATTTGGATTATCGTTAATACAACATTAAATACACTGGTTTTCTCCTGTTTTGCAACCCTTTGAAGCTCTTTTGCATCCAGAGTATAACGAGAAAGAAAATGAGAAAAACCATTTTTCTTTGAATAATCAACAGGAAAAACAATTGGCTTATAATTCTTACATTCTTCTTCCCAATAGATTTCCTGTTTCTTTGCTTTATCTGACTGTGCAAATTCTATTTCTGCCTCCATAAAGTTCTTGTAAGAACCATGAGTTCCTGTAATGTCTTTCATTTGATTAAAATAGTGTGTTTGAAAGCCCTTTTTAATAAGTAACAAGGATGTAGCGTCTGATATGACATGATGTGTTTTAATAAAAAGTAAATTTTCAGCAGAGTTAATACAAAACAGCGTAGCTTCTATGGGCAAATTGTGAAATACATCTATATGAATTGCCGCATATTCACTGCATTTTTGTCTGGCAGCTTCCATTGAATCTGCTTGTTCTATCTGGACTTCAAAATGGTAAGTATCTAATATCTTAATATAATAGGAATTTCGCACTTTGCAGATATTTGAATGCAGTGCATCATTTTCCTTCACAATAGACTGCATACTGGATTTAACCTTTTCAATATCCACCATTCCGGTTAGCTTCAGTGCAATACAGAGATTCCACATACCATCTGGCTCCTTCTCGTAATCCATGTCTGTTTTCATGATAGTATTTGCTAAATCCGATAATGGATATTGAAAGATCCCATTGGATTTTTTTCTATCTGTTTCCATATAGTCATCCTCTCCATTTCGTATTCTACATTATTCTTTTTTTATCGCTTATATCTTACATTATAAACTTTCAAATATCTGCTTTCAACATCAAAATACTTCTTATACATCGAAAAAACTACAAAATCAAATTTTCAAATGTAAAAAATTTTATGAAACAATATCCAGAGCAGAATTCTAAGACAAAAGCCCTGACAGATGTACCTTTTGAAATAGAGGATAAAAAAAAGTCCCCTCAGTATCCAATGACAGATGCTGAAGGGATTAGCAGTTTCCCAAAACTTATAATAACATTTCTATAAACACTCCCCGTTTGTTTCGATTACAGTCTTATACCAGTATGCGGAATCTTTTAAAATCCTGTTCTGGGTTTCATAGTCTACATATATTAAACCGAATCTTTTGTTATAACCAGATGCCCATTCAAAATTATCCATAAGAGACCAGTGCATATATCCCATTACATCAACACCTTCTGATGCCGCTTTTTTCAAAGATTTCAGATAACGGTGCAAGAAATCGATTCTCTGAGGGTCGTGTACTTTTCCATCCAGACTTACCCAGTCCTGATTCGCCAGGCCATTTTCTGTTATGCATAATGGAAGCTCATAACGTTCGTATAATGCTTTCACAACGTGATAAAATCCCTCTGGTGTCACTTCCCAGTCAAAGGCTGTCTGAGGATGTCCTACTTTATGAACAACTCCCAAATCCGGTTTTCCATCTTGATAGCCTGCAGTTACTGCACTGCGGTAGAAATTAAATCCAAAGAAATCAAGCGGCTGGCAGATCGTCTTCATATCATCCTGCCCGATTTTAGGAAGCCACTGTCCCCAGAGCTTTAATCCATCTTCTGGATAATGACCTTTATAGATAGGAGTATTCCACCAAGGTTCTGAAAAACCAAAGCCAGCTTCTTCTGTACAGCGAAACATTGCCTCTTTAGCCAGGCAAATATCTTCTTTAGAGTCTGTTCTTGGTGCAATATATCCAAATACTGGAGCATAGCCAATCACCGGTTTCTTTTTCGCATATTTACGTATAACCTGCACAGCTTTTCCATGTGCTAACAGCATATTATGTATAACCTGCAATACATATGGCTGTGCCATAGACAATCCTGGTGCATGCTGTCCTACTTCATGGCCTAAAATTGCATAACACTGAGGTTCATTTAAGGTCATCCAGTTTGTAACCCTGTCCGATAAACGTTCCACAACTACTTTGGTATATTCTGCAAACCAGTCGGAACTGTCTGGATTCAAAAAATCTCCCCGAAGGAATAATTCATTTGGAAAATCCCAGTGAAATAACGTTACATAAGGCTCAATGCCATTTGCTAATAATTCATCTACTAACTGATCATAAAAGCCAAGCCCCTTTTCATTGACTTTTCCAATGCCATTTGGCAGCACTCTAGGCCAGCTGACTGAAAAACGGTATGCTTTTAATCCCATCTGTTTCATAAGCTGAACATCTTCTTTGAATCTATGATAATGATCACATGCCACATCCCCTGTGTGGTTATCTTCTACAAATCCTTTTTTATGGCTTAATACATCCCATACAGATAATCCTTTTCCGTCTTCCGTTATTGCCCCTTCAATCTGAAATGATGCTGTTGCGGCTCCCCAGGCAAATTCCTTTTTAAAACTCATATTGCCACTACCTTTCTTATTTTCTTACGCATACTTACTATACATAATTTTATAAAAAAAAGATATGGAAAATATTATTTTATTTTTGTGTTATTGCAATTTATTTGTCCTTATCAATTCTCTTACTTCCTCTAATTTAGGAGGATTGTAACATATTGGATATTTTGTGCAGGCAACTCCTGCTACTCCACTGGCATAACACACAATTTCATCATCTGTCATTTGCTTAGAAAGCCCATAAATAGTTCCTGCCTTAAAACTGTCTCCAGCACCTAAAGTGCTTTTTACTTCTACCTGAAATGGCTGGAATCTTTTTATCTCCTGTCCCTTTCTTCCATACAGGATTTCCTTTTCTCCACAAGTAATAATAATAAGTCCATCACTCTTTTCCGTATATCTTTTGTGAATTTCATATAAATCTGCATTTTCTCCATATTGTTCTTCTATAAACTGATGGGATATGGCATTGATTGCACAATGTCTGTTATAGTCACTGTCAAAATGGCAGTCAATGGTTGCATATGGTTTTCCATACTTTTTGCAGTATTCAATTACCCTTGTATCTGCTGCATCTAGGTATGGATCAAAACCTACGCATATGCTGTTTGCTACAGACTCTTCCTTTATTGGTTCATACCATGCATCCTCTCTGGAATAAAGTTTTTCCCATTCCCCAAAACTGGTCCTTTTATTGCCGCTAATAAACACAAGATCAATTACTCCACGAAACTGCGGATTGTATACCAGTTCTTCTATATCCACTTTTTTCTCCGTAAAATACGTTCGGATTATATCTGCATTTTCCGTCCCCATATGAGTTCCGCCTATTTTCAGCTTGCATCCTAACGATGCAAGCACCGAAGCAGCTGTTCCAGTTTCTCCTCCTACATGAAAATATGCCTGATCTATGGTTCCACTTCCGTCTTCCTTTGGAAATGGACCTTTTAACACATAACTTCTAGTTGTAAGTATCTGGCCATATAAATAAATATAATCCTGCATAACATTCTTCCTTTCCTTTTATAAATGTTTCTATTTTTACATTGGCTTAAAATCATCAATTCATCTGATTTGTCTCGCACCCCATTGGTAGATACTGCAAAATAATAATTAGCAATGTGTTCTATAAAATAATCTTTAGCACTGCAAGAACTATGTTTTTTACAATACTGTCTCAAATTCTTGACTGCAATTCCCTTAGTTGTCAAAGAACTATTATAAATGTATATTCCCACACATAGTATTAGTATCAGTAAAACCATGCTTTTTCTCTTTTTCATTTATTTTCCACTCCTTGCTCTATTTAAATGTAGAATCCGTAAAATTTACATAGGAGTATAGTTTCCATGAATCCGATTCACTACTTGGACTAATACTCAGTGAAGTTTCCTCAGTGGATGATGCTGATACGCTCACATTTAACGAAATTGCCTCCCATGTATGTATATACCAAGAATTCATTTTTCTAATTTATATTTTCCCTTCCAATTCCTCACTCTACACTATCTTCCTATAAAATACAACCTGATTTTTTTATTTTTTCTTTCTTGGCTTGCAATTCATGCCAGTCTGTATTAAAATGATACGGATAAAAAGATAACAAAGTGTCTGAACATAACATTGGAGGTATTTATGAAACATATTATAAGTCCATTGGATTTATCTCTAGAAGAGCTTAACGATTTATTGGAAACTGCTGAAGAAATTGTTGCTAATCCGAAACGATTTTCAGATGCATGTAAAGGGAAAAAATTAGCAACTTTATTTTATGAACCAAGTACAAGAACCCGCCTAAGTTTTGAAGCTGCAATGCTTAACATGGGAGGGAGTGTACTTGGTTTTTCTTCTGCTGACTCCAGTTCTGCTGCCAAAGGTGAAAGTGTAGCAGATACTATTCGTGTCATTTCCTGCTATGCTGACATTTGTGCCATGCGCCATCCCAAAGAAGGTGCCCCTTACGTAGCCGCACAATATGCTTCTATTCCCGTTATAAATGCGGGTGATGGGGGACATAACCATCCAACCCAGACATTAACGGATCTGCTTACAATAAAAAATTTAAAAGGAAGGCTTGATAACTTAACTATCGGTTTCTGTGGGGATTTAAAATTTGGCCGTACTGTTCATTCCTTACTTAATGCTATGGTCCGCTACCCAAATGTCAGATTTATTATGATTTCTCCTTATGAACTTCGTATTCCTGAATACCTTCGTGAAGAAGTGCTGGATGCACAGAATATTCCTTATGAAGAAACCCGTAATTTAGAAGAAGCTCTTCCAAAATTAGACCTTCTTTATATGACTCGTGTCCAGAAAGAACGTTTTTTTAACGAAGAAGATTATATTCGTTTAAAAGACAGCTACATTTTAGATAAAAAGAAAATGACTTATGCCAAAAAGGATATGCTTGTTCTCCATCCACTCCCTCGTGTCAATGAAATCTCTGTAGAAGTTGATAATGATCCAAGAGCAGTGTATTTCAAGCAGGCACAGTATGGAGTTTACATTCGTATGGCTTTAATAAAAAAATTATTGGAGGAAAATGAAACATGTTAAATATTAGCGGGTTAAACTCAGGTGTCGTAATTGATCATATTCAGGCTGGAAGAAGTATGGAAATCTATAATTACCTGAATCTGGAACAGTTAGACTGTTCCGTTGCTATTATAAAAAATGCAAAAAGCAACTGCATGGGCAAGAAAGATATGATTAAAATTGAAGGTCCGATTGCTGTTGATTTAGATAAGCTTGGTGTTCTGGATCCCAATATTACCATTAACATAATCGAAGACGGGCATATCATAGAGAAACGCCATTTAAATCTTCCATTGGAAGTTACCAATATTATCAAATGCAAAAATCCCAGATGTATCACTTCCATTGAACAGGAACTGCCACATCGCTTTAAGCTTACCAATAAGGAAAAAGGCATTTACCGCTGTATTTACTGTGAACAGTCTTTCCGTGGGTAATATGAACGAATATTTTATCTCCTATTGTTTTTACATTGGACTTATATTGGCGCTTTTAATTGGATTTGGTTTTGTTTTTTCCTTTCTTGTAAAAAGCGGCTGGAATAATCTTGGTACCAAGTTTGGTACTTACGCTTTTTTGCCTCGATTTATCGGTACCCCAGTACATGAACTAGGCCATCTGATTTTTGCAGCCTTAACAGGATCTAAGATTCACCGTATCCGGTTATTTCCCAAAATCAGTTCCAGATTACGTCGAAGTGGCGGCGGATATGTGGAATTCACGCCACGCAATGGCTTATTAGGAAGCATTTCCCGCTTCTTTAGCGGCATTGGTCCTATGGTGTTTTGTCCTTTTGTTATTATGCTGCTTATGTATGTACTTATGCCTGATCTGTTTTCTGCAATGTATATGGTATTTCAAAAACCAGAAATTCTTTCCACAGATACGATTTTAAGAACCATAGGAAACATCATTCAGGAATTTTTAAGTGCTTTTCATTTTCAAATGCTAGAAAAATGGCAGTTCTATGTCTTTTTGTTTCTGGCGGTTCCCATTGCCAATGAATGTATTTTATCTAGCGAAGATGTTAAAAATGCTGGCAGCGGATTTCTTGCAATGGCACTTGTTCTTGCAGCAGGAGGTTATATCCTTTCCTTTTTTCCATCTGCTGCTTTAGCTGTCATTCATGGGTTAGCAAAAACCTCTTCCCTTCTCATATGTGTCCTTTGCTTTAGTCTGGTTTTCAACCTGATTCACTGGATATTGGGCCATATCGTACGTTATTTATTATAATATGGCTGTTTATTGGAGCACCAGTATGATTTTTAATTTTTCAGAACATGAAATAGCCAATAGCTGCCCTTATATCTGGCCAAAGAAAAAGCAGTGGTATTTTCCTTATTGAAACCTCTGCTTTTTCTTTATGCCTTTATTCGTCAGCTGTTCAATATACCCGTTAATATAGGCAGAATCTCCTTTGTATTTTGTGATATCTTCCCCTTTGTCTGCCAGATGTATCAGTGCATTTCGTTTAATTACATTTTTTCCTCGCCAGCCACAGGAAGTCATGCTTACCTTTTCTTTAAAAAATTTGTTGTCCATTGCTGCAAACTCTGCCATTTCACCATTCATATAAGCAAGCTGTGCAAATTCCTTCACCCTGCTTTGCTCTGCCCTTAGGTTATAAGGACATTTCAGCTGGCAAAAATCACAGCCAAATACATTTCCTTTCAAAAGAGACATCTCTTGTTCACTAATTTCCTTTTTCTGAGTAATATAAGACAAACAGATATTTGGGGTAATTTTATGGGCATTGATGGATTTGCTAGGACATTCTCCATAACAGATTCTGCACTCCCCACATTCCACATAATCCCCAATCTGTTCAAAATGGCGTTTGTCACTGCTTGCAAGCTCTAAATCTGTTATGATTTCTCCCAAGAAAACATAGGAACCATATTTTTCTGTAATAATCATGTTGTTACGCCCAATAAATCCGACTCCCGCCAGATAAGCAATATAACGCTCCGGCAAAGTGTTGCTGTCTACCAATGGAATGGCATTGCCCCCCTGACTCTCAATAAATGCACAGATTTTATCTAAATATCCTCTTACTACTCTATGATAATCCAGACGTCTGGTATAGATAGAAAAACCGTTGGAATCAGACTGCCAGCAAGAATCCTCCCCTTCATAATAATAGGGAAATGCTATGGAAAGAATCGTTTTTCCATTCTCCATATAATGCATAGGATTGATTCGTTTTTCCATATCCGATTCTTCAAATTCATTCTGCAGATTCTTCTTCTGCCGTTCCATTAAAAAACCCTGCAGTTCCTCAAAACGCCTGCAGGGTATCATGCCAATCGTGTCCAGTCCCAAAGACTGGCAAAATTCAATTATTTTCTGTTTCATGATGACTGCTCCACTGCATTTTTTCCTACTTATCATATCATAGAATAAGCAAGATGAAAAGTGGTACTATTTCCATCCAAGTTCATCACGTTTCTTTCGCATATCCTTTAAAATCATCTGTGCCAGTTCTTTTGGATCGGTATTTACGTTCATAACTGCACCTAATAATTCCTGTGTATCTTCTTTCAAAAACTTCATGACCTTTTCTGATCCATATACCTGTGCTTCTACACAGTGATAAGAACTGATTCCATTCATACGGAAGGCTAATGCCGCACCAATTCCTTTTTCATTGCCCCATTCTGGACTAGACATAGCATATGGCAGCTCCATCATTTTCTTCCCTAATACACCAGCCACTCCTCCAAATACTCCACTGGCTCTTGCATTGTCAATACACTCTCCCATATGCCAGACAGGAGGCAGATCTTCTCCAAGAAAATGCTTTAGCCCGTCTCCACATCTCTCTCTCGCTTCGTTCTGGCAATATCCCAGTTTCAAAAGAGGGAAGGAGGCACAGCCATTGGTTAATATCAGCACGTTATTTTCTAACATAATATCTGCAACGTCCACAATAGCACGTTCAAATACTACTTTTGGATTGTTACAGCCAACCAGATTTAAAATACCAAAAATCTCTCCACTTTCCAGTGCTTTTGCAAGTGGCTCCATTCCTCCAAACCGTTCCTTTATATATTCCACTGAAAATCCAACTTCAGCGGTAATCTCATATGGTGGAATAAAGACTGGAATCTCTTTTCGTGCTTCAAATGCCTCAATGGCACGATTTACAATTTTCTCTGCCAAAATATCCACATCCGCTATATTGGAATGATGATGGTCAAAAGCATAGTGTTCCGCTCTTGGCAGTCTAGCAGAATCACTGGTTGTTACTACAACTGTTTTAAAGCACTCTGCAACATCCATAATAGACGGAAATACTTCCTGCACATCTGCTACCCATAAATCCAGTGCACCAGTTCCTAAAACCATTTCTGCACCAACAGCATTGCATAGTGGAATAACGCCGTCATAACGGTACATAGCAGACAAGCCAGAACAGCAGATACCATAAAACTGAATTCCTTTCGCTCCTCTTTCCTTTGCCAGTTCGATAAACTTTTCACTCTGTCCTGCTTTTACAATTCGGCTTACAAGAAGTGGATTATGTCCATGAACTGCAATGTTGACATATCCTTTTTTTAAAGCTCCAATATTTACTTTGGAAGTCATGCGATGTCCAACTCCAAACAAACTATCTGTAGCTATTCCAGTTCCAACTACACCACTAAATACAAATGCAAGGCCACAGCGTAAAAACTGCTGCATGACATTTTTCCAGTCTCCATCCGTTGCACATCCTGTTCTATGATAGGATTCAAAAACTTCATGATACGCACTAATTGGAAGGACATCTAATTTTTTCCATACTTCTTGTCTTTCTTCTGGCGCACATGCAGTTATGGTTTTATACTCCGATGGTACGGTTCTAGATAAATCTTCTAACAAAGCATCTGCAAGTTCAATTGCAACCTCTTTAAACTCTCTGTTCTCTGTCTCAATTCCAAATGCTTTGGCAGTATCTAAAACCTTTTGCTTATTCTCAATCGGAATATTTAATTTTCCTTCTGCTGCATATTTTAAAGCAAGCATTACTTCTCTTGCATGAATACCATGTTGTGCTACACCTGCTGCAACTCCACGAAGTAAATTTCTCGCAACAACAAGATCTACATCTGCCCCACAAACTCCCTTAGGACTTTTTGGCGTAATTCGGCAAGGTCCCATATTGCATATCTTACAACATACCCCTGCCAGTCCAAAAGTACACTGAGGTTTCTGCTGATCAAAACGGTCAAAAGTAGTATCAAACCCTAGCTGCTCCATGCGAAGAAGCATTTCCCTGACTGCTGGATCAGGGGTTTTGTCTAGCACATCCTGTTTGCTTGGAAATGTCTTACGGTATTCATTTACCGCCTGTGTATAATCGTGAATTCCTCCATGTGTATGAGTATGTACGTGTTCCTTTCCCTCTGCATCAATATAAATATGACTATGTTCGTGTTCGCTCATGATTTCCCTCCATTAGCTCTTTCCTATATGTAATATTCTGTCGTATCACTTGGTTTCATTTCAAAGGCTTCAAATACCTGATTCCTTACTTTAATAAAATCCAGACTGGTCCGGTCACGTTGGGAACCTAGTGGCACTGTCATTACGGATTTTACCTTTGCTGGATTTGGTGTCATAATTACAATCCTGTCTGCTAAGAAAACCGCCTCTTCAATATCATGGGTTACAAATATAACTGTCTTCTTCTGCTCCTTCTGGATTTTTAGTATCTCTTCCTGCATCTTCATTCTCGTAATAGCATCCAATGCCCCTAAAGGTTCATCCATAAAAATAATTTCCGGATCAACAGCAAGTGCTCTGGCAATGGCTACCCTCTGCTGCATTCCCCCTGAAAGCTGTCTTGGATAACTTTTATGAAACCTCTCTAATCCTACCATTTCAATATATTTCATTGCAATATCATATCTTTGTTTTTTGGGAATTTTTTTTGCTTCCAATCCTAGTTCCACATTTTTTTCCACTGTCCTCCAAGGAAGCAGTCCATAATTTTGAAATATGGTGATATTCTGAATATCCGGCTTTTCTATTTCCTTGCCATCAATGGTAATTCTTCCACTTGTGACTTTCTCAAAACCTGCCAATGTATTTAACAGCGTAGTCTTTCCACATCCACTAGCTCCCAGAAGGCAGATAAATTCCCCTCTTTCAATTTCCAGATTTACGTGATTCAAAGCCTGAAAGGTACTGCCATCACTATTTTCATACACTTTTGATACGTCCTCTATTTTAATATACATGATAACCTCCCCTTTCTAAAATGTGCGGACCACGCATTTTTCCAGCAATCCAATCAGAAAATCCAATAAAATGCCTATTGCTCCAATGGTCACCATAGCCCCAAGAAGCAGATCCATTCTTAAATTGTTTCTTGCATCAATGATTAGATAGCCCAGTCCAGACTGTGCGCCAACCATCTCCCCAGCAACAAGAAATACCCATGCCGTTCCAAGTGCCAGATGAATTCCTGTTAAAATATTAGGAAGAACACTAGGGACAATCACTTGAAAGAGCTTCTCAAACTTGGATAAACCGAAGTTGTTGGATACTTTTATGTATACAGGATCTACTCCTTTTACAGCCGTTACGGTTGAAATCAATATTGGGAAAAATCCCGCAATAAAAATAATCACAATAGCCGGAATTTCTCCGATTCCAAACCATAGTACAATAAAAGGAAGCCATGCAATAGGAGAAATTGGCCTTAGAAACTGCACAATCGGGTTAATAAACTCCCACACTTTCCTATGCAGTCCTAGTAGAAGACCTAATACTACTCCACACAAAATAGCAGTTACATATCCGATAAAGAAACGTATCAGACTATCTTTGATATCTTCCCACAAAATTCCTTTTCTTATTAATTCTACAATCCCTTTTGCCACTTTCACCGGTCCTGGAAATAATGCTGCATTATAGTTTCCAAGGGAGACAACCAGTTGCCATCCCCCAAGAAGGACTCCAAAACTTACGAAAATATGTACTAATTTTTTCATTGTGTATCTGCACCTACCTTACTATCATAATCTGAAACAAACTCCTCATACAATGGTGGCGATTCCATAATCCCATACTGAATCAGGCTTTCACACAAGGTATCATATGCTTCCTTAGAAAGCTTTAAATCAAAAAAAGAAATCCATTGCAAAGATACCTGCAATACTTCTTTATCAACACTTAAATAAGTTTCACCTGTTTCTACTGCTTCCTTTTTATGTTCCTCCAGATAACTTCCTGCATCTATGTAATCCTGAATCACTTCATTGGCTATCTTCCTTTTCAGAAAATTTTCTTGAAATACTAACGCACAGCATATGGAATCTTTCCATAATCCTTCGGACTTATACAGCACATTGGCTACATCTGCATGAACTGCCTTTCCTCCAAATGGTTCTGCCACACAGTATCCTGCAATCTGCCCGCTTACTAAAGCAAATGGCATTTCAGATGGCGATAACTCAATAATGTGAATGTCCTTTTCCTGCAAGCCGTTTTTCTCAAGCAGAAGTTTTAACAATACATTATGGGAGGACAGCTTACTGGGAATGGCAAATGATTTTCCTTTCAGCTCTTTGGCTGACTTGATGGACTTGTCAGTTACTACAATATTGCCGTCCCGATGTCCAAGTGCTACTGCTTTTATAGGAATACCTTTTGCCTTTGCTTTCATAGCAAGTTCCGTTAATTCTACTGCTCCATCAACTTGGCCGGAATTTAGTGCATCAGATAAATCTGGCCAAGTACCGTATTTCACAAGTTCTATATGATAATTGAGATTTTCTTTTTCTAATTTTGCCTGTTCTAATAAAGCCAGGCTATGTGTAGTTGGCAAATAGGCAATTTTGACAACTGGTCTTGTATCTGCTGCTATATGGCTTATTTCTTTGTGACTGGCTGCTGCAATTCCTAGCACTCCCGCAGCCACTAGCATAGCCCCTGTTAAAATATGTATTACTTTTCGCTTCACATACTCACTTCCCTTATTTCATACTAATTTAGTAGGTAATTATGATGGTATTATATTCTAGTATTCCTACTTTGTCAATAGGAAATATGGCTTTCGTTTGAATAGATTAGAAAATCGAACCTAGTCCAACAGAAAAACGACAGGAAAAAATTCCGATTAAAAACCGTAGAAAAACTAGTTTTTCTACGGTTTTTATCCCCTTTTACAATTCCAATATTTTTTTATTCCGTACTACAATTTCCCTTGTTGCATAACGTTCTCCAACGGTCTGATCATGTGTCACCATAATAATGGTCTGATTCATTTCCTTGTTTAATTTTTGAAATATGCCCATTACTTCTTCACTTGTAGAAGCATCTAGGTTTCCAGTTGGCTCATCTGCAAATATAAGTTCTGGCTCAATGGCTAATGCCCTAGCAATAGCTACTCTTTGCTGTTGTCCTCCTGAAAGTTTATAAGGCATGACATTTCCTTTTTCTTGTAATCCAAGAAGTTCCATTAAGGAATCCACCTTTTCCCTCTTGCCTTTATTTACGCTGTTGTGAAATTCAAGCGGCAACATAATATTATCTCTTACACTAATTGTAGGAATCAAATTATAAAACTGAAACACAAAACCAAAAGACTCTCTTCGTAATCTGCTCATTTGCTTATCTTTTAATTTGTGAATATTTTTTCCATGAAATAGCACTCTTCCTTCTGATGGCTGTTCCAGACCACTTAACACATATAATAAAGTGGATTTTCCAGAACCTGATTTTCCTGTAACCACGATAAAATCACCTTTCTGGACTGTAAGATTTACTCCATCTAAAACTTCGACATCCACACCTTCATGAAAAATCTTCTTCAAATTTTCTGCAACTAACATATCAGACCTCCCCCCCCTAACTCACCTTAATGCTCTCTATAAGACTATCTGTTTGCGAAGCTGTACTATGTAGTTCCTGATTTCCTCCGTTTTGTCCAGAACATCAAGACATGACTTGGTATCACTGCTTTGAATCGTCATGTAAAAGTCAGCAGACTGGTACATTTTCCCATTGCCTGTTTTAAAATACCAGACATTGATAAAATACATATAGCTATCGATAATACAAACACCAGTGAAGTTACGGCTGGCAAATAAGAAAGCAATGTTGTTTTTATCTGTTTTCCAAATAAACCAATCGACTTTCGTCTTGTTTGAAACACCTTCTGTAGAAACGTTCCATAAATATGAAGGAACAGCTCTTGAAAAAGCAAAAATGCTATCAGTAACGTAATCAGGGAAGCATAACTATAATATAATTTTGTTTGCTTATGATTGACCATTTGGACCACAACCGTCAAAATAAGAACCAGCACTGCCAATACCAGTCGCTTTTTATGAAAAGCCTGTTTTTGATAGCTTACATGATTCCGGATTAGAGACACAATTTCGGTTTTGCTCACTTTGTAGGAGGCAGCATAAATACTAACAGCAGCAAGTACCATTACTGCCATTCCTTTTAGAAGCATCATTCCTAAATGAAACTCCACCTTTGTATTCTGCTGAAACATCATTCCTCCTAATAATCTCATAGCAGCTGGTGCTGCTGCAATACTGCACAGAAAGGCAATGAGAATTAAATAACTCAAATTATATTTGGAAACAGCTGATAAGCCTGTTCCTTTCAGTTCAGCATTTAATCCACTCGCAATCTCATCCATTTTCTTTAAATCAGATATGGTTAAGTCAATACGGTTTACAAGACCTTTACGTTCTCCAATCCGGTCTACAAATTCCGTACTTGTTATGGCAAAATCATATGCATGTAAAAACATGCCTTCCTCTTTCGATATAGCCTTTACCTGCATGCTTTCCAGCTGTTTCCCAAACTGCAGTTTTAATGTATCTCCTACCTGCAGCTGGTTATCTTCTGCAAATGCACTGGAAATCAAAATATCATCCTCTTTCCAGTCATCTACATTGCCAGACTCTAATTGAAAATCATAGATTTCTGTCTAACGGTTCACATCTGTACCATAAAGAAATAAACGCTGATTTATTCCTTCCACATCTACATAACAGTAATCTCTAGTAATGGAGTTGCTAATATCATCACCATAGGTACTTTTACACCGTTTCCAAAATACTGCTTCATCAAACTCCTTGTATGTTCCATCCTCTGCACTGACAACAATTTGCGAATTCTGTGTCGTATCCCGCAACTGGCCAAGCCTTGTATGGATAACCGATTCCCTAAACGAGGAACTGATATTAGAAATAAGCAATGTAAGAAATACAACTCCAAACATAAGAAAAAATTTCATTTTCTGATATTTAAATGCATTGACAATAAATCGAATCTTCGACATCTGGACACTCCCATCTGGATTATTTATATTAACCTTTCTTTAACTTTCAATTCTAATTCTAGAAGTCCCTTTATCTATTTGTATTTTGGATCCATTTTCATCTAATGTAATGCCTGTGTCTACTTTCACTTCTTCACGTTCTGTACCGCTTAATTGAATACGGCTTCCCTTTGGAATTTTGATTTTAATATCTCCATTATCCCCCTGTATGATAACGCGGCTGCTCTTGTCCAGTTTCTTTAAATCCAAATTTACATCTCCAACTTTGGAATCAATATGAATCAATTCATAAACTCCTTGTACTTCTAAATCACCAGTCTGGCAATCACACTGAATTGACTTCACTTTTCTGGGAAGTGTCACTTCTGCTTCTATATAAGTCGAATTCACTTTCTTTTGTTCACCCAGAAATCCCATTTCCAACATACCATCCTGCATTCTACAGGTGATTTTATTTAAGTCTTCCTCGAGATATTCTTCTCTCTTATCCCCAACTTCTTTCATCAGGTGAATTTCCATTTCTATTAAAATCCCCCACTTTTTTTGCCCAAAAAGCTTGACAAATCGTCAAAAATTTGCGGCGAAGCCGATTAAATGTAAATTATTTTTTCGACTTGGAGGCGATTTTTATGTTACCTGATATTTCTGGCGGCCATTCCGCCTATCAAAACTTTCTTGTTACAAATCTTCGTAAATATTATCCGAATCCTGATTCCATTTCCCGTTCCACTTGGGACATCATCGACCGTTTTGGAATCTCGATCTGTCCTTTACGGATGAGTTTATGAAACCTAAATATTCCGTCTTTGGACCTAAGCCAAGAACTCCATCCTGTATGCAGCGTTCTTATCTGTTATCTCTTGATTTCAAAGTAACATCCATTACCGACTGGGTGGCACAGCTTAAAATTAATCCTCTCTATGCCATTCTTAGCGGTTTTGACTTTGGCAATACTCCTGGTGTCGGTACATTTTACGACTTTTTCTCCAGGATGTGGGACTCTGATGACAGCCATCTTTCCCCTCACATTCATCCTTTAAAAGTTAAGGTGAAAAAGCCGAAAACCAAAGGCTCTAAGGCTGATTCTGTTGAGAAAGTTACAGTAGAAGAACTTCTTCCACAGCTTGAAAATACCATCTTTGACCTTCACGAACAGCCTTACGGTTCCTTGTTCAGACTTTATAAATCAGAATTCCTTGATGTATCTGTTTCCAAAGGACTTATTACTCCTGAATCACTTGCAATTGCTGGCGATGGCACACCTGTTGTCACTTCACATAGAGAACGCAAACACCGGATCTGTGACTGTGCTTCAAAGGATATCACTGACTGTAAATGTGACCAGTACTTCTCCCAGCCCGACTGTGATATTGGCTGGGATTCTTCCAGAAACTGCTGGTATCATGGCTATGATTTATACATGCTTATTGCTTCTGAAAGTGACCTGCCTGTTTTTCCATTGCTTTCTCCTGCTTCAAAGCATGATTCCCACGGATTTCTTCATACTTTTTTCAGGATGAAATCCTTTTTGCCCGATTACAGCGTAAATAAGCTTCTTCTTGATTCTGCCCATGATGCCATGCCTTATTACGAATACTGCAAACGTAACTCCATCACGCCTTTTATTGATTTGAACTGGAAAAGGGGAAGTAATCTGCCTTACAAGAACGACTTTACCATTGGCAGGGATGGCGTCCCTATCTGCAAAGAAGGCCGTCGTATGAACCATGATGGTTCTGAACCTTCTAAATACCGACTTAAATTCAGATGCCCCCTTGCAAGCCGTAAATATGGCTGTTCCTGTGAACCTCCATGCTCTGGAACAAAGTATGGACGAACTGTTCATTTGGCCATGAAAGATAATCCAAGATTATTTAATATACCACCTCGTGACAGCGAGGAATGGAAAAAGGAATACAATGCAAGAACCTCTGCGGAACGTTCCAATAAACGTGAGAAATTAGACTTCAGATTAGAAGACGGCAGACACCGCTCTACTAAGCTGTGGTACTGCCGCCTCTATCACATCATGATGTTACAGCATCTTGATGCATGGGATTTGCCATATGAATCCGCCCTCAGAAAGTTGATTCTACAAACGGCATAATCCTTTACTATTATATCTCATTTTTACAAACATAGCGACAGTTATGTTTATTTCTCATGTCTACTTTTTTCGTTTTCGGATAATATTCACTTTTCAATGTTCATTTCCAACTAAGCTGGTTGTAATCACTCAGGATTCCGAGAGATTATTTATCACTCCTATCTTGCCCATCTATTTTTTTCTCATATTGGAGTCTTTCATAAATCTGCAAATGTTTTTTTCATTTTTATGTATATTATATAATATGTGTCCCATTTTTTTCAAAAAAAGTGCAGAAAGTCCTCAAACTTTCTGCACTTACTCTCTATTTCTTTAATTCCTCCACGACCTGCTCAAATTTCATAAAATGAGAAGCCTTTACTAAAATCGTATCCCCCTCTTCTACAAATCCATAAAGTTTCTCTAACAATTCCTCTCTAGTTGCAAAATACATAACCTTTGTCCTGGAATCGCTAACAGCCTCTGCGCCTTTCTTCATTTCCTCACAAAGAGTACCCACACAGGCCAATACATCAATGTTATGGCTGGCAGCATATTCTCCCACTCCATAATGAAGCTGTTTTTCGTCAGTTCCAAGTTCGCCCATATCACCTAAAATAGCAACCTTACGTCCAGTTGCTTTGGCAAGAACATCTAACGAAGAACGCATGGAAACCGGATTGGCATTATAACAGTCATCAATTACCGTCTTGTTGTTCACATTGAGGATATTGTTTCGTCCGCCGGTTGGCTTTAATGCCTCAATACCCGCTTTGATTTCTTCCATGGCAAGCCCTAACTGTAACCCAACCTGAGCTCCTGCTAAAGCATTATAAACCATATGCATTCCTGGGATTGGAATCCATACATTCACCTTTTCATTACCAATACAGATATCGCACTGAATTCCTTCCAAGCCTTTATCCACTACATTCACTGCATAAATGTCATTCCCCGTCTCTAGCCCGTAGAACTTTGGACAAATCCTTTTATGGTCTTTTAACGTAACCAGCTTATCATCGTCGCCATTTAAAACAGCTACACAGTTTTCTCTGGCAAAATCATAAATCTCTGACTTAGCTTTCAAAATCCCGTCTCTTGAATGAAGATTTTCCAAATGACAAAGCCCGATGTTCGTCATAACGACAATGTCCGGGCGAACCATTTTGCTTAAACGGTGCATTTCGCCAAAATCACTAATGCCCATTTCCAGAACTGCCACTTCATGTTCCTCCTCAATACTGAAAATGGTAATTGGCACACCAATTTCATTGTTGAAATTGCCTTGTGTTTTCTGCACTTTGTATTTCTGCTCTAATATAGAAGCAATCATCTCCTTGGTACTGGTCTTTCCTACACTTCCAGTAATCCCAACCACTTTAATATCCAAAGTCTGACGGTAATACTCTGCAATCTCCTTTATTGCCTGTGTACAGGAATCTACTTTAATATATGGACCATTTGCATGCTCTGGTGCATCTTCTACCAGACAGCATACCGCTCCTTTTTCATAAGCCCCTTCTACAAATGTATGGCCATCTACACGTTCCCCTTTAATGGCAACAAATAAAGAACCATTTTCTATTTTTCTGCTATCCAGTGTAATTCCACTGACGCAGGATATTTTTTCATTTTCCGAGCCAACATACAAGCCATTACATGCCTTGGCAATTTGCTCAAGTGACATATTTTTCATACTAACCTCCACGACTCTATCCCTAATTTACTTCGTATATTTTGCTTTGGAAACTTTTAAAATCCAGTCACAAAGCTGGTTAAAATCGTATCCAATCACAGCTGCCTCCTGTGGCAATAGGCTTGTTGGAGTCATGCCTGGCAATGTATTTGCTTCCAGACAATACATTTTCCCACTTTCATCCATCATAAAATCAATTCTTGCATAAGATTCAATTCCTAATGCTTCATAAGCACGTTCTGCATACATCTGCATTTTTCTTGTCTGATCCTCTGTTAATACAGCAGGGCAAGTCTCAACTGTACTGCCTGCCTGATATTTGTTTTTATAATCATAAAATCCTTCAATTGGAGCTATTTCAATAATAGGAAGTGCTTTTCCTTCGATAACGCCAACGGAAAATTCACGTCCCTTGATAAACTGTTCCACTACAACTTCATTTTCAAATGCAAATGCATCTGCCAATGCTTTTTTAAATTCTTCCAGATTGTGTGCAATGGATACCCCTACACTAGAGCCGCCACAGCAAGGCTTAACGATACATGGATATACATTCCAGCCAGAAGATCCGCTTCCTTGTGTCATAGTAGTTCCTGCTGCTACTGGAACATCATGGGACTGGAAAAACTTACGGGAGATTCCTTTATCCATAGCAAGGGCACTGCTTAAATATCCTGTTCCTGTATACGGAATGCCCATCAAGTCAAATGTTGCCTGAATCCTGCCATCTTCACCGTTAGAACCATGCAATGCCATAAATACCATATCGGCCATCTGGCAAACCTCAAGAACATGGGCACCAAAAATATTGTCTGATTTATCTTTTCGCATAGCCTTTACCTGTTCAATATCCGGATTCTCTGCTGTAATTCCATTGACATTTTTCACCCAGTTATACTCCATTGTAAAAATATCGGATGAAACGGTTTCCATTTCTTCTAACCCCAAAAATAAATCTACCAGTATAACGTTATGTCCGTTTTGCTTTAATGCCTCATATACTTTGGTTCCTGTGATTAGGGATACATCTCTTTCTGTACTGGTTCCCCCTGCTAAAACTACGATATTCATAGTATGCCTCCTAGTGTTACAATTCAAATTTTTCCTTGAAATATCTTGATTCTGTTATTTCTATATAATATGAAAATGTGTATGGAAATACTACATTTTGTGGGTTTTTATGTGGTTTCGCATTATTTTTGGAATAATACTTTCGCCAAATTTAGATTATAGCACAATAGGTTTTAAAATGCCACTTCATTTTTTGAAGTGGCATGGTGTCGTTATACGATTCTATGTAAAGCCAAATAATTTCTATACAACTCTACGCAATATTCCACTCTATTCTCAGGTTTAATGGTCTCTAATATGTCTATAAATAAATCTACAATATAATTCGCATGGTACTCTCGTTTCTTCAAATATTTTCCTTCTGCGTTTATTGTCTCTTCTAAAAAATGAAATAAAGCCTGTGTTCGCATTCCTTCGTCATTTAACGCAAATTGGTTTATGTGATCGATAATAAACTTCTTCTCATCTTCTGAGTATTCACCATAATCTATACTTGGTTCAAACTCAGCTGTGGATAGATTGTATTGTATTCTTAAATCATGTCCTGTATCTTTCCCTATAACTCCTTGTGGCTGTAGAATAATATGAGCCCTCTTATTACTTAAATATTTATCCCTTAGCTTTTTATAATCTGAACACATACTTTTACATTTTGTTTTCTTACAATCCTTTTTGCTCTCTAACAGCTTACGATCAATTTCAATACACTCTTTCCTCTCTTTTTCACCGATTCTTTTAAACGATATATTACATTTTGAGCAGGCAAGACCAATATTCGGAACGCACTTAGCTAATATAGAATCTTCATTCCCCTTTTCTATTGCGTGTTCTAAATGCCCCTCTGAAATTTCTCGATCATTCTTTAAATTCGTGTAACAATACATACAGTGTTTTTCACTGGTCACTTCTAATAACTTATATAAATTATCATGAGCTGCTTTTGGACTTTTATAACCATATTCTGTATTATCATCGTACTTTGGTCTGAAATCTGGTAACGTCAAGTAATTCTTATTAGTTGCCATAACCTAAATCACCCTTCTATTTGTTTTAACATAAATTTCTGCGTTAATGTTAATTCTCCATTTTTTAATTCATATAACATTTCTTCATCTTCAGACTTCCACACGCCTGACATTTTATTATTTAATAAATTACGAATTAAAATATCGTTCTTTTCCTTAGGTGTTAGCTGATTATCTGAATACGATTTTACGCTAAATAATGAATTGGCATATGAAACACTATTATAATCTCCTGAATCCAATCGTTCCCATGTGTCACCCGATAGCACGATTAAATTACAATTATCTATACTTGCAACCAGATCCGCAGAATGTGTGGTAATCAGAAATCTGATATCCTGAAATGTATTTACAAGAAACTGAAAGAAAGCTGCATTTGTTTTTGGATGCAGATACTCATCTATTTCATCAATAATAACCGTTCTATCCTTAATCTCTTTTGTATAGGTATCAAAGAATACTAATTCCAGCAAAATTCGTATTACAGCCTGATAACCATTGGATAAGGCCATCTCTTCTTCATTAATATATGAAGTCTTAAATATTTCCTGTTTTATGGTCAATTCTATATTCCAAAATTTCTTCAATAGTCTGTTTAATGATTCAGCAAAATACGGATAAATCTCCCCAATGTGATTGGTCGCTTGTCCATTCCAGAAAAATGTATCTTTTAAATTATAATTTTCTTCAAGAATACGGTTTTCATTAATCTTTTCAGAATAGTGTAGCTTAATTATATCCATTTCTTTTAAAGATACTTCACTAATATTAAAGCCTCTATTAACAGAATCAATAAAATAGTACTCATTTTTATCGCACTGTTCCATGACCATTTTCAGAATCTGCGATTTACCACTAGCATTTTCACCAAGCATAATCGTATTTCGATATGGCAGTTCTTTTTTCAAAATCGTTTCTGTGATTGACTCAATCATTCTTTGATAAGAACTCATAAATTTCACCCCATCTTCTAATCATATTATCACGTTGTGCGGTTCTTTTATCTAATGTATCTAAAACTCTGTTCTTTATTGTATTATATGTTTCAAAAGATATCTTTTTGCAGACACTAGTCTTATCCATTACAACAAATATCCCTTCAAAAACTATTAAAGATTCGATTTTTCTATCAAATTCAAACTTATCAATAAAATTCTCTATACTAGTTCTATATTCTTTCACTTTTTGCTCATCAAATTCCATTGAAATTGCTGAAAACTCGTCTAAAAACTTCCGCATTTTACCAGAGTAATTTTCAATATTGAACTTACCATTCTCAAATTTACAGTAATATTTATAAGCACATAATTTTAATAAGCATTCCATATCTTTCTCTTTATTATCTATTTGTTTACCATATAGTTTTCTCCACCTAATGTTATTTGCATTTATATCTTTCAGCATATTATAAAATTTACCCGCAAAAATACCATTTCGTATTTCCTGTGTTTCTAACTTTGTTCCCCCTGCATTTAGATTAGCAAAAATTCTATGAATTGCATCCTCAACGCCATCATCTGAATTTACTTTAATTTCTATAATAGAAATCGTTGTATAATCCACCTTTTTCCTTAACTTAGCTGGCAAAGAACTATAAGATATATCATACTTCTCGCCATTATGTTTCATTTCAAATGCTTTATTTTTCAATGGAAACGTATTCGACAATGCTAATTCAAAATTATCAAACTCTTTAATATCAATTAATCTATAATCAAAACAGCTTTTCTTTTCATTACGAAAATACTTTCCTACATAATACAAAAACAGGCTAATTACCCTTTGCTGCCCATCTATAATCTCCAAATCGCCTGTCATTGTATTTCTCCATACATAAATTGGAGGAATAGGCAATCCTCTAATAAGCGATACAGCAAGTTCCTGAACCTGTTCCCATTTCCATTTATATTTTCTTTGGTACTCTGGAATTATATATAAATAATCATTCACGCCCTCTACTAAGGTTCTAAAACCAATATCCGTTTTATATTGATCAATACTTATATTATTATAGATATCTTCAATATTGTTTCTCACTATAAAATACCTCCAACTTAACACCAGTCATATTCCTATATTATATAATAAACATAACATAACCACAAGAAAAAACGCCCAGCACTTTAGCTGGGCATTTCATTTTCCTACTACATAAACTATATTTTCATTTCACTAAAACAATCCCGTAATAACTCCATCCTCATTTACGTCAATGTTCTCTGCTGCCGGCTTCTTAGGAAGTCCTGGCATCGTCATGATGGTACCTGTAATCGCAACTACGAACCCTGCCCCAGCGGAAACATAAATCTCACGGATGTTAATATTAAAATTCTCTGGTCTTCCAAGAAGTGTCGGATCGTCTGATAAGGAATACTGGTTTTTCGCCATGCAGACAGGCATATTGCCGAATCCTAGCTCTTCTAAACGATTCATAGCTTTTAACGCTAATGGATCGAATGTCACACTAGCAGCTCCATATATCTCTTTTGCAACCGTTTCGATCTTTTCTCTGATTGACAGGGAGTCATCATAAAGCGGCTTGAAATGGCTTTCTTTCTTTTCAAGGGTTTCCATAACCTTATTGGCTAATTGGATACCGCCTTCTCCACCTTTTTCCCAAACCTCAGACAAAGCAAATTCACAGCCTCTGGATTCACAGAATTCTTTTACATATGCAAGTTCCACATCAGAATCTGTCACAAAACGGTTTAAGGTAACCACACAAGGCACTCCATATTTCTGAACATTTTCAATATGTTTTTCTAAGTTCACAATTCCTTTCTTTAACGCATCCAGATTTTCAGCACTTAATTCCGTTTTCGGAATACCGCCATTGTATTTTAAGGCACGTACTGTAGCTACTAATACAACTGCATCTGGTTTCAAACCAGCCATACGGCATTTGATATCAAAGAACTTTTCAGCTCCTAAATCCGCTCCAAAACCGGCTTCTGTAATCGTATAATCTGCAAGCTTTAAGGCAGTCTTTGTAGCACGCACACTGTTACATCCATGTGCAATATTGGCAAATGGACCACCATGTACGATAGCTGGTGTATTTTCCAATGTCTGAATCAAGTTAGGCATAATGGCATCTTTTAAAAGTGCCGCCATAGAACCAACTGCATTCAGTTCTTTTGCTGTGACAGGAGTTCCTTCGTATGTATATGCTACGATAATTCTGCCAAGGCGGGCTTTTAAATCTTCCATATTTTCAGCAAGACAAAGGATTGCCATGATCTCAGAGGCCACCGTAATAATAAAATGATCTTCCCGAACAACACCATCTGTCTTTTTTCCAAGTCCTACTACAATATTTCTTAATACACGATCATTCATATCCAGACATCTTTTCCATACAACCTGATTTGGATCAATGTTCAACGCATTTCCCTGCTGTATATGATTATCTAACATAGCCGCTAATAAGTTATTGGCAGAAGTAATTGCGTGGAAGTCACCTGTAAAATGCAGATTCAGATCTTCCATTGGCACTACCTGTGCATAACCGCCTCCTGCTGCTCCACCCTTAATGCCAAAACAAGGTCCAAGTGATGGCTCTCGCAATGCAATAACTGCTTTCCTGCCAAGCTTGCCAAAGGCCTGTCCTAACCCTACTGTTGTAGTGGTTTTTCCTTCTCCTGCAGGTGTTGGATTAATTGCTGTTACAAGAATTAATTTACCATCCTTATTTGTTTTCACTTTATCCCAAAGTTCATCCGACAACTTTGCTTTGTATTTTCCGTAAAATTCCAAATCTTCCTCTGCAATATGTAACAGCCCTGCAACTTCTTTAATGTGTTTCATATTGGCTTCCTGAGCAATTTGTATATCTGTCTTCATGCTTCGTGTCCTCCCAAATCATAAAATCAATAAACTTAAAATTGATAATATCATAAAAGCCGAGATATTACAACCTCTTGTATAGCTGTTTCTTAATATACTCTAAATATAGTGCCACAATATTTATGTCTGAACAGCTGTATAACATGCGTGATCCTACAACATCTTCTATTTCATTAAATATCAGCGCACCATTATCCCCAATGATAAAATCAATTCCTGCAAGGCCAAAATCAAACAAGTCTATAATACGTTCCACGATTTCTTTTTCTTCGTCCTCTAGTGTATAAAATTCTGCCTTTCCACCAAGAGAAAAATTAGAACGGAATCCATCTGTTCCTGTACGAAGCACAGCTCCTACAATTTCATTTCCAACAATATAAACACGTAAATCCTGTTTTCTAGAGCTTGCGAAAGGCTGAATTACCACATGGTCATCAAGCTTTTCATATATCGGCATAATCTCCTGCCCTTCTTCCACTAAAAACACCTGTGAACCACCATGGCCTGATACAGATTTTACTACAAATGGTCTTGGGACAGAAGAAATCTTAGACAACAGAAAATTCTTGTGGACAAACTGGCTATCTACCATTGCCACCCCCGTCTTTGCCACATACTGATAAGTCTGTGCCTTGTCATTGCAGACAGATGCCACAAACGAACTATTGAAAACCGGAATATCCATCAATTCTAACTGCCTGCTAAGGAGTGGGTAATTCATCCGGACAATTGCAAAATCAGGTTTTTCTAATTCTTTCCCTTCATACAAAAGGTACCATTCCTCATACTGAACACCAAATTCCATATCTTCAATATACATAAGCTCTATGTCAATGCCTAGCTTCTCCCCTTCCACTTTATGAAACTCAATATATCCTTCATTCCTTTTTGCATCCTCTTTGTTATATAAAATCCAGCCATGTAACTTTTTTTCTTCCATGCCATGCTTCTCCTAAACCATTTTCTTAATATATTCCATAATAAAATCTGCTGTATTTACTCCCGTACAATCAAAAATATTTTTGAAATGTGCATTGGAATTTACCTCACATACCATTGGTTCCTCCTGCTTGCCAAACAAAATATCTACACCAGCAAAATCCAAACCGATGGCCTTCACACTTTTTATTGCTAATGCCTCCTGCTTTGCAGTCCATGTATACGGTTTCATCTTTCCACCATTGGAAATGTTGGCACGAAAATCTCCGTTTTCTGAGTACCGGTACATGCCCGCCACCACCTGTTCCCCAACTACCTGCAAGCGAATATCCCTGCCAAAGCTAGAAGAAATGTACTCCTGAAAAATCACATTCCGTCCCATATGTTTTACTGCTTCTTCTCGGTTATGGCATAGATAAACCTGCTGCCCAAATGATCCGAAACATTCTTTTACTACCATTGGATACCCTAAGCATTCTTCTATCCTTTCAAGAAACCCTGCATCAGGATATCCAATATTTTCATAAGTCATAGGACTAAACCATGTTCGTGGCATAGGAACCTGCGCCTTTTCCAATGCAATATGCGTCAAGGCTTTATCATCACATGCCGCAATGGCATCTGATGAATTAAATACCCGATACCCTCTCCCTTCTAGGACTTTCGCTAATTTAATATCTTTGTCCCAGAACAAGACAAAGGAAACCTCTGGTTCTTTGACAGCCCCCGTCCCAAGACAAGTCATCAATTCCACATTTGTTTTAATTATAACCTGGATTCCTATTCGCTGTCCCGCTTCCACAAACCACTGATACAATTCCTCAAACTTCTCTGTTCTTAAAAAATGATTTACAACCAGATATCCTTTCATCCCATCACTAATCCCTTCCAATCTATCTTGTACACCTAAAAGGATTGCCCCATAGACCAAACTTAATCTATGAGGCAACACAGTATTCTACCTTATTGTTCCTTATACGTATTCATCTATATATTCTTCTAACTGTTCCATAGACATAACAACTTTACGTGGCTTTGTTCCTTCTTCTTCTCCTACAACACCTGCCTCATAAAGCTGATCCATAATCCTGGAAGCACGGTTAAAACCGATTTTAAACACCCGCTGCAGCATTCCAATGGAAGCTTTGTCTTTCTCAATAATAAACTTTGCCGCTTCTACAAAATACTCATCTCTATCGTCAGCTGGACCGCCACCCGAAGTCCCAGAAGATTTTGCCTGAGAAGATATTTTCTCCACAATAGAATTATCATAAGTGGCTGCAGCGTCTCTTGTTAAAAACTCCACAACATCGCTAACTTCCTGATCCGATACAAATGCTCCCTGCACACGGATAGGTTTTGCAAAACCTGCAGGATAGAATAACATATCCCCCTTTCCTAACAGTTTTTCCGCACCCGCACTATCAATAATGGTTCTGGAATCCACAGCAGAGGAAACTGAAAATGCAATTCTGGATGGAATGTTGGCTTTAATAACACCTGTAATGACGTTTACAGACGGTCTCTGGGTTGCAATGACAAGGTGAATTCCCGCAGCACGTGCTAACTGTGCTAATCGGCAGATAGATTCTTCCACTTCCCCAGGAGCAACCATCATAAGATCTGCAAGTTCATCTACAATAATAACAATTTGAGGCATTTTCTTAAACTGTTCCTGATTAAGATCGGCCGTTTTTTCTACCTTCGCATTATATCCTTTTAAATCACGAACACCTAACTGTGCAAATTTCTGATAACGCTCTGTCATCTCAATTACCGCCCAGTTTAAAGCACCAGATGCTTTCTTCGGATCCGTAACGACTGGAACCAGCAAATGCGGAATTCCATTGTATACGCTAAGTTCTACCACTTTCGGATCAATCATAATCAGCTTCACATCATCTGGATGGGCTTCATACAAAATACTCATAATCAGGGTATTGATACATACCGATTTGCCAGAACCCGTAGCACCAGCAATTAATAAATGAGGCATTTTTGCAATATCGGAAACAACCGTTTTCCCTGCAATATCCTTTCCGACTGCAAATGCAATATTAGAACTGTGATTCTGGAATTCGCTGCTTTCAATTAATTCCCGAAGCATAACCGCTGTATTTTCCTTGTTAGGCACTTCAATTCCTACTGCTGCCTTTCCTGGAATTGGTGCTTCAATACGGACATCTGCTGCCGCCAGGTTCAGCTTAATATCATCTGCTAAATTGGTAATTTTACTTACCTTTACCCCTTGTTCCGGGTGTAATTCATATCTGGTAACAGATGGCCCACAGCTGATATTGGATATGGTAACCTTAACACCAAAACTTTCTAATGTCTGATGCAGTTTCCATGCAGTTTCTTTTAATTCCTTCTCCGACATTCCTTTTCCCGTATTCTTTGGTTTCTTTAGCAGATCCACAGCCGGTGTCTGATATGGAATTTCTATAAGCTTGTCTGCCTCAATATCAGGCATATCCATATCCGGTTTTCTTTCTGCTTCCCTTTTCTTCTGTTCTGCTTTCTCAGTAACAGGCTTATTTTCAGCCGTTTTTACTGTTTTTTCCATAGAAGACTGCAGACGTTCAAGATCCGAAGAAGACGGTACATCTTCCTGCTCCACTGCATCATAATTAACTGTTTCAACTGAAGACGACTCTAACGTAATCGTACTCGGTATGGTTTCTTCTAGATATGCCTCTGTACTGTTTCGTTTTCCATCCCTAGAAGATCCAAAGGAATCACTGCTCTCAGACTCTGGTGCCATTTCTTTTAAAGCAGTTTCTTCTGGATTAACCTCTATTGAAGAAACTGGAGCAATTTCATCTGGTACTGCTTCTTTTGGCGTTACTTCGATCATGGATGCTTTCTCTACAACAGTTTCTTTCTGCTTCACTGCCATAGCTGGCTTGAAAACTCCAGCTGATTTTTCCTTTCCTTTTTCAGCTTCTAAAGAAACTGCCTTATTGGAACCAGTTTCTTCTTTTCCTTCAGCCAAGTAACTGGAATTCTGAATTGCCTTTGCAAACGAAGAATTAAATTCTTCTAAATCCGTTTCTAATTTTGCATGAACTGGATTAAATTTATTTTTCAATTCTTCTTCATAAACTGGTATGGATTCTTCACTCTTTGCTGTCTTCTGGGAAACATTCATTGCCGGAATGCCTGATGGCGTAATTTCTGCCATATCAACAGATGTTTTCTTTTTCCCCCTCCGACCAGGCTTTTCTTTCTGAAGCACACCATTTTCATTTCCTGCACTTCCATTCCCAGCATTTTCAGAAGGCTTTGAACCTGATGTTTTCTCCTGTTTTTGCACTGGATCTCTCTCAATGGTAAATGTCTTTGCTTTCCTTTTTACAGGAACTTCTTTACATGCAAAGGCATTTCTTTCGTACTCTTCCCTCTGGACACGTCGGTATTCTTTCATTTCTTGCATTTTCTGATATCCACGTTTTCCCATAGGTGCAAAAAACAGTTTTTCGGTTATGAAAATACAAAGAAGCAGCCCAATTCCTATCAGAATTACAACAGAAGCGATTTCATCGAATACAGAACAAAGCATGCCGCTCAAAAAGCCTCCAACCATGCCTCCGCCTAGTCTGCTTTCCGAAGATGCTTCATAATAAGCCGCAATTTGCGTTCCTTTTTCATATGGTGCATATGCAAGCTGTAAAAGTGCCATTAATATAACCATAAGAACAAAGACGCTAATCAATTTACGTTTTGCTTTTCGGCTTCCTTTGTTGGACAGATAAAAAGCCATTCCTATAAATACACCAGCCGGCAGAAAATAATTCATAAAGCCAAATAGTCCAAAAAATAAGTGGCTGACCCAGACTCCAAACACACCACACATATGAAAATTACTTAGTACAAGCAAAATGCACAATACTAAGGTAAATACAATACTGATCTCATCCTGATACGGCTTTAAGCCTTCATCCTTCTCTGCTTTTCTTTTTCGGGCTGCTGGTTTTCTCCCTTTTTGGTTTGCCATAAAACTCTTTCCTCTTCCTATTATATGTACGGCAAAGCCTGTACAATTCATTTATATTCAAATAAAGACATTCCTATAACCAGATTTCTGTGTAACGGAATTTCTTTAAAAAACAAAGTGTGCGTTCCACACTTTCATGGCAGATGTAGTCTTATATAGTGAAAAATAGATTCAAAGTGTCTTCTGTCGCACACCTTGAACCTATTATATTATACAGGGATTAATTTTTAAATGCAAGCAAAACCACTATTTGTCCGAACATTCTTTCGACTTATTGGCAGCAATCATAGAATGAAGCTTTTTCAATGCTTCCTGAATGCCTCCGACTTCATTGATGATACCTTTCTCCACTGCTTCTCTTCCCACAAGTATAGAACCTATATCTTTTGTCAGCTGTGTTGTATCAAGCATAAGAGCCTTAAAATGCAGATAGTCAATATTGGAATGTGCACATACAAAGTTAATGATCCGATCTTGAATTCTTTCCATATATTCAAAAGACTGTGTTACGCCAATTACCATGCCGGTTACACGGACAGGATGAATGATCATGGTTCCTGTTGGAACGATGAAACTATAATGCGTGGAAGTTGCCAATGGCACACCAATAGAATGGCTCCCGCCTAATACAAGTGAAACGGTAGGTTTACTGATAGACGCAATCATTTCAGCAATAGCAAGCCCCGCTTCTACATCTCCACCAACCGTATTTATTAAGATAAGCACACCGTCCACATCTTTACTATCCTCTATGGCAGCAAGCTGTGGCAAAATATGCTCATACTTAGTAGTCTTACGTGTAGGTGCACTGGTTTCATGGCCTTCAATTTCGCCAATAATCGTAATCAGATGTATTTTATAATCCTGCTGGTTACCGTCTAGCATAACTTGGCCATATTCATTAATTTGTTTATTCTCTAAATCCTGAGCTTCTTTTTCATTCTTCTCATTTCCAGGATTCTCATTGTTTTGTCCCATATATTTTCCTCGTCTTTCTACCGCATATTATGAAATT
This sequence comes from [Clostridium] polysaccharolyticum, assembly GCF_900111595.1. Lineage (GTDB taxonomy): Bacteria > Bacillota > Clostridia > Lachnospirales > Lachnospiraceae > Clostridium_AI > Clostridium_AI polysaccharolyticum. Next base: position 183,919 of record NZ_FOHN01000005.1, read on the forward strand.
TAGTATTCCAATAACCACGATAAATATACGAAGTTTTAACGAAGAAAGCCTATCTCATCCTCTGAAATATTTCCAACCAGAGAAACTGATTTTTTCTCCCATTTCAAATATTTTCTGGCAAATTCCTGTACATCCTTGCAAGTTGCTTTATAAATCTCCTCAAGCACTTCATCTATGGTTTTGATGTATCCTTTCATTAGATACGTTTTTCCATTATTATGGATTTTGGATTTCGTGCTTTCATTTCCAATAATTAAATCTGTCTTTAAAAGCTGTTTTGCCTGGGCTAATTCTTTTTCCGTAACTCCATTTTCACAAAACTCCTCAATTACATCCTGCATCTGCGATAATACCGTCTTTAATTTCGCAGGGTTTAAGACAGCATCTATATGAAATAAGCCAGCTTCATCATAAATGCTTTCATAAGAGTAAATGGAATACGTCAGTCCCTCTTCTTCTCTTAATCTTTGGAACAGCCTAGAACTGTCTCCGTCCCCAAGGATGATATTAAGCAGATACAAAATGTATTTCTCATCTGACTGATAAGACACACATTCAAACGCTATATTTAAGTGAACCTGTTCCATGTCCTTTTTTCTGCAGAATACAACTGGTGCATATTCAGGTTTTTGAAGCATAAGAGGCTCTTTACTGTTTTGAAAAGAAGAAAAGTGCAGTTCCAGCTGCTTCATAGTCTCGTCAACATCTGCTTTTCCTGCAATAGATAACACCATTCGGTCCGCAGTGTAAGTCTTTTCCTTAAAGGCAATTAATTCTTCACGAGTAAACCCATTTACCACATCTTTTTCTCCTGAAATGATAAATCCAAGGGCTTCCCCTTTCCAAGCCAGCTTCTGAAGCATTTCATGTACCAGATCTTCCGGAGAATCATCGTACATATCTATTTCTTCCAAGACAACTCCCTTTTCCTTTTCTAATTCGTCAGGTAAAAAGGATGCATGGTTTAGCATATCACCAATCAGCTCAATTGCAGCCGGAAGCTGTTCCTCCAATGTAGTTACATAGAAAGAAGTGCTCTCCTTTTCTGTATATGCATTCATATTCCCGCCGATATATGCCATTTCATCTGCTATCTGCTTCGCTGTACGATTCTTCGTGCTTTTAAAAAGCATATGCTCAATTAAATGAGAAATCCCATTGTTCTCTTTCGTCTCAAATGCTGAACCTGCCTTTATATATACTCCAAATGAAACACTTCTTAAATAGGGTATCTCCTCAAATATGACTGGTATCCCATTAGACAAATTCTTAATTACTACCATTCACTTAAAACCTTTCCTTTGTTTTTCTATTAAAACAAAAAAGGCGGCATTTTCACCAAGGTGAAAAGCCACCATTTTATCTATAGCCAGCCTACTATTTTACATCTTTCATGCTGAAACTGATTCTTCCCATCTTGTCTTTTCCTAAGCATACAACTTTTACAACATCGCCTAATGTTAACACATCTTCTACACGATTGATTCTTTCCTTGGAAATCTTAGAAATGTGAACCATTCCTTCTTTTCCAGGAGCAAATTCCAAAAATGCACCAAATTCTTTGATGGCAATTACTTTCCCTTCAAATACCTGTCCTTCTGCAAAATCAGTTGTAATGATTTCGATTAAACGGATTGCTTCCTCTAGTTTTGCAAGGTCTGTTCCACATACAGATACTGCACCTTCATCCGAGATATCAATTTTAACACCTGTCTGCTCAATGACTGCATTAATTGTTTTACCTCTCTGGCCAACAACATCACCAATCTTCTGAGGGTCGATCTGAATCTGACGGATCTTAGGAGCGAAAGTACCAACTTCTGCTCTTGGAGCACCGATACAAGGAATCATGATTTCATTTAAAATATACATTCTAGCTTCTCTTGTACGGGCAATTGCTTCTTCAATAATCTGTTTTGTCAAGCCATGGATTTTAATATCCATCTGGATTGCTGTAATGCCTTTGTCTGTACCAGCTACTTTAAAGTCCATATCTCCAAAGAAATCTTCAAGGCCTTGAATATCCGTTAATACAAGATAATCATCGTCTGTATCGCCTGTTACAAGACCACAGGAAATACCTGCAACCGGTTTGCGAATTGGAACACCTGCTGCCATAAGTGACATTGTTGATGCACAAATAGAAGCCTGTGATGTAGAACCATTAGATTCAAATGTTTCGGATACAGTCCTGATTGCATAAGGGAATTCCGCTTCACTTGGCAGTACCGGAACCAAAGCACGTTCTGCTAATGCACCGTGACCAATTTCACGGCGTCCTGGTCCTCTGGATGGTTTTGTTTCTCCAACAGAGTAGGAAGGGAAATTGTAGTGGTGCATATATCTCTTAGATGTTTCCAATTCATCTAAACCATCAATTCTCTGTGAATCAGATAATGGTGCAAGAGTTGTAATGGTACAGATCTGAGTCTGCCCTCTGGTAAACATAGCAGAACCGTGAACTCTAGGTACGATATCCACTTCTGCCGCTAATGGACGGATCTGAGTGATTTCACGGCCATCTGGACGTTTGTGATCTTTTAAAATCATCTTACGAACGGTTTTCTTTTCATACTGATAAATAGCTTCGCCTAAAACTGCAAGCCATTCTTCCTTTTCAGCAAATGCTTCTTCCAATTTTTCAGTAATCTTTTTGATGTTTTCTTCTCTATCCTGTTTTACATCAGTGAAAACTGCTTCTTCCATTTCTTCCGGCTTAACGATTTCTTTAATCGCATCGAATAATTCCTGAGGAACTGCACAGCTTTCATACTCATGTTTTTCTTTTCCACATTCTGCAACGATCTGGTTTATAAACCCGATTACTTTCTGGTTTAATTCATGTGCTGCAAAAATAGCTTCTAACATTTTTGCTTCTGGAACTTCGTTAGCACCAGCTTCAATCATAATAACTTTTTCGCTAGTTGATGCAACCGTCAGCTGTAAATCAGAAACAGCCTTCTGTGCATTGCTTGGGTTAAAGATAAATTCCCCATTGATTAAGCCAACCTGTGTTGTTGCACATGGGCCATCAAAAGGAATGTCGGAAATTGCAGTTGCAATTGCAGAGCCTAACATGGCTGTTAATTCCGGACTGCATTCCGGATCTACTGCCATAACCATGTTGTTAAGCGTAACATCGTTACGGTAATCTTTTGGGAACAAAGGCCTCATTGGACGGTCGATAACACGGGAGGTTAAAATCGCATTTTCAGACGCTTTTCCTTCTCTTTTATTGAATCCGCCTGGGATTTTGCCTACAGCGTATAATTTTTCTTCATACTCAACACTTAGTGGAAAGAAATCAATTCCTTCCCTAGGCTTGTCTGATGCAGTAGCTGTTGATAATACTACTGTATCGCCATAGTGCATAAATGCTGCACCATTTGCCTGCTTAGCAACACGGTCTACGTCTACACGTAAAGTTCTGCCCGCAAGTTCCATAGTAAATGTTTTATACATAACATATCTCCTTTAATTTTATTCACCCTTCTGGACGTGATTTTGGGGAGATGCCGAAACAACTGAACAGGTCACTCTGTGATAATGAGCTCTTCAGAAGTCTCGGATACGATCTCGCCCACATTAACTATTCTATTATATCACTAGTGGAAATAATTTTCCACAAATAATTTTATTTATTTTGTATAAAGCAAAAAAAGAAAAGACCACCGTATCTCTACGGCAGCCTCTATGAAAATTATTTTCTGATGTTAAGTCTTTTAATTAACTCACGGTATCTTTCGATATCTTTTTTCATTAGGTAGTCAAGAAGACCTCTTCTTTTACCAACCATTTTTAAAAGACCTCTTCTTGAGTGGTGGTCTTTGTGGTTCGCTTGTAAATGTCCTGTCAACTCATTGATTCTGTAAGTTAATAAAGCGATCTGTACTTCTGGCGAACCTGTATCACCAGAAGTCCTAGCATATTCTTTCATAATCTGCTGTTTCTTTTCTGAACGTAACATAATGTAAGCCTCCTATCATTTTATTATGCCCAGACACCAAGGAACGGCCGGAGTTTTCCTGTTTCTTAGCAGCGGATACTAATAGTTTATCCAATAAGCCATCAGGTCATACGATCGTGACCTGTAAAATTGCGAAATCCAACAACAGAATTCATTTACCACTTATCCAAATTTGTTCTATGATAAACAAAAGCATACATTACTTCACAAACACTGTACCAGCAGCAACGTATCCATCCAGTCCTTTTTCTAACACAAGCTGTCCTTTTTTCTCGCCTTGCTTTAACGTAATACTCTTGATTGCTTCGTCAGAAAGTTTAGATGCATTCTCTGTCAAAGCCAGATTAACCACATTTTCTTCTGTTATGGCATAGTCTCCTTTAAAATAATTACTCATGCCAAGATTAAACTGATATGTATTATCTTCCAGAAGCGATAAAGAAACCGGATAAGCTGGATCAGCTGATTCTTCTGCTCTGTATGTCCCTGTATGCTCACTTCGTACATCCTTCTCCTTTTTTTTACATCCTGCCAAAGAACAGCAAAGTGCCATAATACACAATATCGCCACTATTCTCTTTCTTTGTTTTTTCATTTCTGTACACCTCCACATCCCATTATATCTCACTTCTTGCAAGTGTGCAAAGAAGCTTTTGCAGTCTGTATAATAAATCAGAAAAAAACTGCCACAAAGCCAAAAACCTGTGACAGCAAAATAACATCTCCAATATTATTTTCTTAAACCTAATTTTTCAATTAAGGCACGATATCTGTTGATATCTTTTTTCTTTAAATAAGCAAGAAGACCACGTCTTTGACCTACCATTTTAAGAAGACCTCTCCTTGAGTGATGATCTTTGTGATTCTCTTTAAGATGAGCTGTTAATGTGTTGATTCTCTCTGTTAATAAAGCAACCTGTACTTCTGGTGAACCTGTGTCATTAGCACCTCTGCCAAATTCGGCAATAATTTCCTGTTTCTTTTCTGAACTTGTCATATTGTTATATCCTCCTTTATTATATCACCTAATGCTAAGGAAACGGTCGGAGTCTTCCGTAATCTGAGCATTGGTTCTGCTGATTTTATCAACTGTTTTATCATACCATGATTTCCGTAGGTTGTAAAGCAAAAAATACCTGCTTTCTTATACATACTTTTACAATAAGAAGGCAGGCATTTTCTAATTTTTATAAATCCTTAGTGAATTGCGGTTACTTCATAATCCTGATCTTCTACTGTCTTTTTTAATACCTCATCTGCAACTGAAGCATCCAGTTTTATTACTGCTGTTCCAGATTCATGGCTTACAGCCGCTTCTTTTACTTCAGGAAGGGCTTCTAAACATTTTTTCACTCTAGCCTCACAGTGTCCACACATCATACCTTTGATTTCCATTGTCTTTTCCATCTTTTTTTTCTCCTTCTTCCTTTTTGAAATTCCTTTTTTATCTTTTTTTGCATGATATAAGGCAAAGAAATTAAGCCTTAATGCATTGCTTACTACACACACACTGGACAGACTCATAGCAGCTGCACCAAACATCGGATTCAGTTTCCATCCAAACAGCGGATACCAGATACCTGCTGCCAGAGGAATGCCAATTACATTATAAATAAATGCCCAGAAAAGATTTTCACGAATGTTTCTAAGGGTTGCCTGGCTTAAGCGAATAGCAGCTGGCACATCACTTAAGCGGCTCTTCATTAATACTACCTCTGCCGCATCTATTGCTATATCAGTACCTGCACCGATTGCAATTCCTATATCGGCACGGGTAAGAGCTGGTGCATCGTTAATTCCATCCCCTACCATTGTTACATTTCCCTGTTTCTTTAAATCACGGATAACAGATTCTTTTCCATCAGGAAGCACGCCTGCGATAACTTCATCAACTCCCGCTTCCTCTCCCACAGCCTTCGCCGTTTTTTCATTATCTCCAGTCAGCATAATAACACGGATTCCCAGATCCTTTAACTCCTGTATCGCCTTAGAACTGTCTTCTTTTAACACATCGGCAACTGCAATAATGCCCATAAACTGTCCGTCACAGCTAAAATATAAAGGTGTTTTTCCCTGCTTTGCCAGATTTTCTGCCTGTTCTGCATATTGAGGCCCGATCTGGCATTGCTCCATCATAAATTTATAATTTCCACCTGCAAGCTTGCTGCCCTGATAAGTTCCAGTCAACCCATTGCCAGCTACTGCAGCAAAATCTTCCACGGGCTGGATGTCTAATGCCTGTTCTTCTCCAAGAGCAAGAATTGCTCTTGCTAGAGGATGTTCACTTTTTTGTTCTAACACAAATGCAAGTTTTACAAGCTGCTCTTTTGTTACCCCTTCCACTGGATAAATATCGGTTACATGTGGTTCTCCACAAGTAATGGTTCCTGTCTTGTCCAATGCAATAATCTTTGTTTTGCCTGCCTGCTCCAGCGATTCTGCTGTCTTAAACATAATTCCATGTTTCGCACCCATTCCATTGCCAACCATAATTGCCACAGGTGTTGCAAGTCCTAATGCACATGGGCAGCTGATAACCAGTACAGAGATTCCTCTCGCCAATGCAAATCCTATGGTCTGCCCTGCCAAAAGCCATCCCACTATTGTTACCACCGCTATTGCAATTACAGCAGGGACAAATACTCCAGATACTTTGTCCGCAACCTTGGCAATAGGAGCTTTTGTAGAAGCAGCATCACTAACCATTTGAATAATTTGAGACAAAGCAGTATCTTCCCCTACACGTGTCGCTTCGCAAATCAGATATCCCGACTGGTTCAATGTTGCCGCCGACACAGTGTCTCCTGGTTCCTTGTCTACCGGAATGCTTTCCCCTGTCAAAGCCGATTCATTAACAGCACTGCTTCCTTCTAAAACAATACCATCTACAGGAATTGTCTCTCCTGGATGAACTACAAAATGATCGCCCATCCGGACTTCTTCCACTCTGGCCTGTACATTTGCTCCGTCACGAACTAAGGTTGCCGTCTTTGGTGCCAGTTTCATAAGACTTTTTAATGCATCAGTAGTTTTTCCTTTGGAAAGGGCTTCTAGCATTTTTCCAAAAGTGATTAGTGTCAGGATCATAGCTGCCGATTCAAAATAGAATTCGTGCATATAATGCATAACCGCTTCTGCATTTCCCCTCACTTGTGCATCAGTCATGGCAAATAGTGCAAATACACTATATCCATAAGAAGCTCCTGCACCTAACGCCACAAGGGTATCCATATTAGGAGATTTATGCACAAGTCCTCTCCATCCACTTATAAAAAACTTCTGGTTAATGACTAATACTATTGTGGTAAAAAGAAACTGTACAAGTCCCATAGCAATGTGGTTCTCCTTAAAAAATGCAGGCACTGGCCAGTTCCACATCCTATGTCCCATTGAAAAATACATCAGTGGAAGCAAAAAACTTAAAGATGCTATAAGACGTTTTTTCATAACTGGCGTTTCTGTATCTTTAAGAGCATCTTCCTGCTGGTTCTGTCTGCCAGCTTGCGTATTTTGTCCATGGCTTCCTTTTTCTTTTTGGAAAGCACCATACCCCGCCTCTTTTACTGCTTTTATAACTTCATCTGAAGAAACCTCACCTTCTACTCCCATAGAATTAGTAAGCAAGCTGACACTGCAGCTTGTTACCCCTGGAACCTTCAAAACTGCTTTTTCCACTCTGGCACTACATGCTGCACAGCTCATTCCTGTCACATTGTATTGTTCCATAGAGACCTCCTATTTCATTAGTCTTTGTAGCGTATTGACCAATTCATCAATTACTTCATCATTTCCCTGGCGGATATTATCTGCAACACATGTATGAATATGGTTTTCTAACAGTTTTTTATTAAAACTATTAAGGGCGGCACTTACTGCTGCTACTTGAACCATAATGTCGGTACAGTAAGCATCTTTTTCCACCATTCCCTGTATTCCTCGAACTTGTCCTTCTATTCGTTTTAAACGGTTTATTAAATCTTTATATTCTTTCTCCGAACGCAGCTTATGTTTCCTAGTACAACCACATTCCTGCACCTGTTTTTCCTGTTCCATAGTGACCTCCCAATTTGGAATGTTTTATACCCCCTTGGGGTATGTATTTAATATTATACCCTAGAGGGGTATTTGTCAATTTACTTTTTCCGGTATTTTTTATCCGTATATCACTAACATTAAGGAAGGACTCCCAGAGGACTTTCTTATAAAGTAAAAAAGCCCCCTGCCAGTGGATATCTCTAAACCACTGATAGGGGCTTTTCTCTAGAATGTGCGGTATTTTTACCAGCCCATAACTGCTTTCATATAAGCAGATAATTTTGTTGCTGCTTTTGTATTTGTCTTGTCAGATGGATGCCAGTCTACACAGATTCCATCGCTCATCTGCTGTGAATCGAATTCCATTGCAGTTACGTTTTTATCACCAGTCTGTGCTGTGTATTTCGCTACTGCCTGTTCAATCTGTGGATACAAATCATTTCCCATAATACCTAACGTACAGAAAATCGTTGCGTCTGGATTTTTCTCACGGATTTGTTTGATGAAGTCTACATATCCTGCTACAAATTCTAATTCACGAGCTGCATCATGTGCCACATAAGAAGAATCATTGGTTCCTAAATTGATAACAACCGCATCTGGCTGGAATTTAGAGAAATCCCATTCCACTTTTGCCGGGCTCGTCCAGTCACCAAATGCAGCCCATGAGTAAGCTAATTTGTCATAGTATTTTGGCATTACATTTTCATCATTTTTAGAACCAGCTCCTGTGTAGTTGGAGATTACGCCAATACCGCTTACCGATACTACACTGTAATCTGCATCTAACATCTGAGCTGTTTTATAAGCATATGTTTTGCTGCCATCTTCTGTGGAGTTTTTAAATCCACCATTGATGTTCTCATCGTCAATTCCATAACCACATGTAATGGAGTCCCCAATAAACTCGATTTTGTGTGCTTTGGCTTTGGCTGGTGCAATACCATTTTGAGATGTAACGGTAATATCACCGATACCAACTGTTCCTGCCTGTGACTCAGATAATTTAATTACTTTTACAGTTACTTTAGCAACTGCTCCATTATAGAATTCAAATGTTTTGGCTGCTTCATCTAACATTTCATCTGCAAATAATTTATCATTTACATAGATTGCAAATCTTGCCTGATTGTTTGGCTGACTTCCTGTTGCAAGAAAATCCCCAAGAATTGTAATGCTTCCTTTTGAACCTGTGAAAGTAAATTCAATCCCAGATGCTGTATTCGCAAGCCATCTTTCATTTGTACCACTTAAGTAGGTTCTTCCGATTACTTTTACATTGGATTCCGTCGCACGGAATGTTTTCTTTGTTAATGTTCCAGCAGCTGGTGTTTCAGAAACTGCTGGTGCTTTGCTTGGTTCTGCAGAAACCACTGGTGTCTTGGAAACCACTGGTGCTTTACTTGGTTCTTGGCTTGGTGTTTCAGAAACTGCTGGTGCATTTTTTCCTGTTACATAACCAAAAGACTTTACTACTACATTTCCATTTTGTGTCTGTAAATAAATTCTATCTAATAAATTATAAGAGGTACCATAAGAAGCAGTTACTGTCTGATAATCGAAAATAGCTGTATAACTGCCATCTTGGTTTGTATCAATTTTACCTGGTGTTACAATTGCCCATCCGCTGCCACCTGTCCAGCTTTGGAAAATAGCCTGCAGGCAATCCTTTGTTCCTGTGTAAGTAACTGCAAAATAACCATCTTCTGTGATTACAGCAGGATCAAAATTTCCACCATTTTTCTTTGTAGATACTTCTGCTGCTGACTGCCATGCACTCACTTCTTTAGAACCGTTAAAAAATACGATGCCTTCCTTTTCTTGTGCAGGTGCTTTTGAAACTGCTGGTGCTTCAGATACTACAGGTGCCTTAGATTTTACTGGCTCTACAGATACCACTGGTTCTTCGGATATCACTGGTGCCTCAGATTTTACTGGCTCTACAGATACCACCGGTTCTTCGGATATCACTGGTGCCTCAGATTTTACTGGCTCTACAGATACCACCGGTTCTTCGGATATCACTGGTGCCTCAGATTTTACTGGTTCAGCACCACCTGTTACATAATCAAATGATTTCAAAACCATTGCGCCGCCAATTGTTTTTACATATAAACGGTCTAATGCATCGAATTTTTCACCATATGCCAAAACGATATCGTCGTATGTAAAAACTGCTACATAATTGCCAGCTTCATTTACTATGCTGTTGGATGCTTTTACTTCTGCCCATCCTGCCCCGCCTGACCAGCTTTGGAAAATTAATTCGAATTTATCTTTTGTTCCTGTATACTCAGCTGTAAAATAACCATCTTTTGTGATCATGGAAGCATCTAATGTTCCACCATCTTTTTTTGTTGTAAGAGAAATGACATCTGCCCAGTCACTTGCAGATTCAGAACCTTGGAATAAGTTTACAATTCCTTCTGGAGCTTGGGAAACAATTACTGGTTCCTCTGTTACAATTGCAATCGTTGGATTAACCGTAACAGCTGGTTCCTCTATTACTGGTGTATTACCAGAAAATACAGAGCAGACTTTGGACGTTTCTTTTAAGCCATTTGCTCCGTTGACGATTTCATCTCCCCAGTCCGATAATCTGTTACCTGCCCAGTCATTTGCTAAGTCTAAATATTCAACACCGCCACTGTTTCCTTTCCAGGACCATGCCATATATCCGATGCCTTTTTCCTGGCAGTAGCTCATAATCGTTTCTTCTGCAACATCTCCATCGGTATGTTTCCATCCAAATTCACCGATAACCTGGCATAAACCTGTTTTTGCTACAGAGTCAATATTATTCTTTACCATAGAAGCAGAACCACCTGCATACTCATACATATGAGTAGAGAACATGGTGTTTCCTAAAGGATCGGCTGCAAATACAGCTTTTCCATTATCAGCAATTGATTTTGGATACTGTCCCCATCCTGCTGCATCTACCATAATCGTATTTTTGATGCCTGCATTACGCAATTCTTTGATTGCTTCGATATATCCTGATTTCCAAGTGGAAGATTCCCATGGGCCATCCCACTCATTTGCAATGTTTACAATTACATATGCTTCATTTCCAATTAAAGCATCTTTGATTTCCACAAAATAATCTGCTGCCTGCAGCAATTCTTTCGCTGTTTCTTTTCCAGTTGCATCATGTACTTCTAATACCGCAATCATCTTATTCTCTTTACACTGTCTGATTAAGCTTTTAACAGAACTTAAACTGTCTTTGTTCCATTGCACACCGTTGGATAATACAAGTCTTATGGTGTTCGCTCCAGTCTTTGCCATTGCATCAATAGCGGTAACCGACTGGTCTTTGTACCATGTGTGTGCATGATTAATACCACGGATAATAAAAGGATTTCCATTGGCATCTAATAATCTTGATCCGCTTACATGAAATCCATATGTAGAATCGGCTGCTGCTTTTACATTTACATACATATTACTTGGTGCTAATGTAAGAACCATAGCTACAACAAGTATGTAAGCCCATATTTTTTTTATTCCCTTCATGAACATACCTCCATTTTTTTATATTAGAGATAGTATATCACGAAGGGAAGGAAATTTCGCACTTTTCACTCAACATGTAGCACAAAAGCACTTAACATGACCGTTTATATTAATCAAACATTGCCTTTATCGTAAACTTCCTTACCAACTTAATATTTTAGCTATTTTAAGTTAATTATTTTTAATAAGAACTGAACCATCTGTTTGTGCACCAGTTCACTTACATAATATACAGCAGAAAAAAGGACAGCAGTTCCTACTGCTAGTCCTGATTTTTTAACTTATAGTTTAAAATACTCACGTGAAAACTGACAGTCCCGCTCCATCTGGTGTTTCAATTCTTCCAAAGAGCCAAACTTCCGTTCTCCTCGTTCGTATGCAAAAAATTCTATGGTAATTTCCTTATCATAGATAGACTCCTGAAAATCAAAAATGAAAGTCTCCACACCCTTTTCATTTCTGTCTCCAACAGTTGGCTTATATCCAATATTGGTGATGCCATAAAAGATTTTTCCATCTAGTAAAATACGTGTTGCATATACTCCATTAGGTGGTACAAGCTTTTCCTTACTTGGTATTACATTGGCAGTCGGCATACCCAGTGTTCTGCCAATCTGGTTGCCGTAAACCACTTTGCCTGTGATGCTATAAGGCATGCCCAAAAGCTGATTAGCCTTTTCCAGATTGCCAGCCTGTAATTCCTGACGGATCCGTGTACTGCTTACCTCAGCCTCATCCAAAACTACTTTCTCAAATGCATTTACTTCAAACCCGTATTTCTTACCAAGTTCTTTTAGCATTTCCACATTTCCAGCACGGTTCTTTCCAAAGTGATAATCCTTTCCTACCACTACAGCTCTGGCACCCAGTTTTTCAGCCAGAACCGTGCGGACAAACTCTTCTGGTTCTGTATGCATGACTTCTTCGTTAAATGGATAAGAGATGAAATAATCTGATCCTAACTGCTCCACCTTCTTTACCTTTTCCGCTTCTGTATAAATTAAGCGGTTTGCCTGATTGGATACAACATTTCCAGGATGCTGGTAAAAAGAAAACGTAACTGCCTGCAGTCCTTTTTCCTTTAACTGAGTCACATAATGAATTAACAAACAATGTCCTATATGAAACCCATCAAACTTTCCTAATGAAACAGCAGTATTTTGCAAATGAAAATCCGTGGTATTCCAAATGTACTTCATCAAGTCCTGCCTCTCTTCTATAAAAACATTTTCTTTGGCTTTAAAAATCTCCGGTTTTCTGCTTCGAAGATCCCTACAAACCTGTTATTTTCATCGTAAACACGAAATTCCTGATTTTTTGAAGTGGTAACAGGCAAAGTCAAGAACGAAATCTCAATCTTGTTTCCATTATCCACGTATTTCTGATACTTCTTCGAAACGGTTACGGCATCTAGATGTTCAAATAAAGAATCTACTGGAATCAGTTTTTCTTCCACTGTACCTTCTGCCATAAGACGCTCTACTTCTGCTAAAGTGATACTGTCATCAAGCAGAAATGAACTCACCCTGGTACGTTTTAACTGTGCCATAGCACCGCCACAGCCAAGTTTTCCACCTATATCCTGACATAAAGTACGGATATAAGTTCCTTTGGAACATTCCACAGTCATAGTTACTGTTTTCTTTACCATATCAATCTCCAATATAGAAATTTTATGAATCGTAACCTGACGCGGCTTACGCTCCACCACTTTTCCTTCACGGGCAAGTTCATAAAGCTTTTTGCCATTTACCTTTAAGGCAGAATACATAGGTGGAATCTGATCATAAACACCTGTAAACGACATAACTGCTTCTCGAATTTCTTCCTCGCTTGCCGTTACATCCTGCTTATTTAAAATTTTCCCTGACAGATCCTGTGTATCCGTAACCACACCAAGCTGCATAACTGCTTCATAAGTCTTATCTTTATCTGTGAGTAAATCACATACTTTCGTCGCTTTTCCCAGACAGACAGGCAAAACACCTGACGCATCCGGATCTAATGTTCCAGTATGCCCAATTTTCTTTTGCTTTACAATGCCTCTAAGCTTCGCAACTACATCATGTGATGTAAATCCTTTTTCTTTGTATATATTTAAAATACCGTCCATACTAACTCCTAAGCGTATCTAGTTTTTTTAATTGTTCCTCAATATGAACTGTAATATTGTTGATTACATCATAAATGGTTCCATAAACCGTACAGCCAGCCGCTTTTACATGACCGCCGCCACCATATTGTTTTGCTACTGCACTGACATCCACATCATGATTGGACCGCATACTGACCTTATGCACAAGTGGTCCTGTCTCATGAATCAGAATGGCAACCTCTACCCCCTTTGTTACACGTAACTGATCAACCACACCATCTAAATCTTTTGAACCTGCACCATAAAAATCCATTGTTTCTTTCTTTACATAAGAAACAACACATTTTCCCTCTAATACCATGAAACTTTCCAACAGGCAGCGTCCTAAAATCTGGTTTTGCAAATAGGTTTTCTGATAAAATGTTTCATCTATGATCTTAGAAAATGGAACATCGTAGCTGATTAAGACTGCTGCAAGTTCCATTGTATGCCTCGTTGTATTACTATGTTTAAAAACCCCTGTGTCATGTATCATTCCAAGGTATAAGCACGTTGCAAGATCTGTATCCAGCAAATCTCTTTCCAACAGATCCATAAGCACTTCACAAGTAGAACTTGCTTCCGGCTTAATGAAATTGATATCTGCAAATCCCTGATTGGTGATATGATGATCTATATTGACTGTTCTCCCCGCATTATGAAACAGCGGTTCAGAAAAACCGAGCCGATCCAGATCTCCACTGTCCAGTGCAAAAAACAAATCGTAAACTGGTTTTTCTGAACCATCTATAGTTTGTTTTACAAGGCTGGAATTAGGCAGGAATAAAAACTCATCCTGCACATATTCCAGATAAACATCTACTTTTTTGTTGGGATACTTTTTTTTCAGGTAGTAGCAAAGCGCTAAACAAGAGCCAACACAGTCACCATCTGGTCTAACATGGCCGCCAATTCCAATTGCCGCTGCATGTTCCATTGACTCAAATATTGTACGCATGAACATTACTTCCTTCCTATTCTCCAGAATCCTCTTTTTCTGATTCCTCTTCATGACGGATATTCTTTGTTACTTCTTCAATCATTTTAGACATATTTACTCCATATTCAATGGACTGATCCAGAATAAACGTTAATTCTGGTGTATTTCTAAGGTTTAATCTTTTTGCCAGCTGGCTTCTGATAAATGGACCTGCCTTCTTTAATCCTTCCTTTGTTGCCTGCCTGCTTTCCTCATCACCAAGAACACTAATATATGCTTTCGCAAACTTTAAATCGGGTGTTACTTCAACCGATACAACAGAAGTCATAGGATTAATTCTAGGATCCTTTACTTCCATGCTGATAATACGGCTTAATTCTTTTTGTACTTCACCATTGATTCGAGTGTTTTTAATGCTGTTTTTTTTCACTATCTAGGCACCTCTTCCATTACATATAGTTCTATCTGGTCTAATTCATTGATATCGTTGAATTTTTCAAATACCAGACCACATTCATATCCAGATGCAACTTCTTTTACATCATCCTTAAATCTCTTTAAAGATGCTAACTTGCCTTCAAAGATCAACTCGCCTTCTCTTGTAATACGAGCAGAACATCCACGAACAACTTTTCCGTCTAATACATAAGAACCTGCAATTGTTCCAAGTCCAGAAGCTTTAAATACCTGACGTACTTCTACATGGCCAATTACCTTTTCTTCAAAGACAGGATCTAACATACCCTTCATGGCAGCCTGAATATCTTCAATTGCCTGGTAAATGACTTTATATAGTTTTACATCTACTTTTTCACGCTCAGACATTTCTTTTGCTGTATTGTCTGGCCTTACGTTAAATCCAATGATAATTGCGTTAGACGCACTGGCAAGTGTAACGTCGGATTCGTTAATGGCACCAACACCACCATGAATAATGCGGATTGCAACCTCATCGTTGGATAATTTTAATAAGCTTTGTTTTACCGCTTCCACAGAACCTTGAACATCCGCTTTCACAATAATGTTAAGTTCTTTGATATTACCAGCCTGAATCTGGGAGAATAATCCGTCTAAGGATAACTTGGCTTTTGTGTCATCTAATAATTTTTCCCTGCTCTGTTTAATATAAATTTCCGCAATGTTACGAGCTTCTTTTTCATTTTCTGTTGCCATGAAGATTTCACCAGCGTCAGGAACTTCATTTAAACCTAAAATCTCAACTGGCGTAGAAGGTGCAGCTTCTTTTACACGCCTTCCTTTATCATCCATCATGGCTCTTACTTTCCCATAAGCAGAACCAATCGCAATTGGATCTCCAACATGTAATGTTCCTTTTTGCACTAATACCGTTGCAACTGGTCCACGTCCTTTGTCAAGCTGTGCTTCGATTACAATACCTCTTGCAAGGCGGTCTGCATTGGCTTTTAATTCTAATACTTCAGCAGTTAATGAAATCATTTCAAGAAGTTCCGGAATACCTTCTTTTGTATGAGCAGATACCGGTACAAATACCGTATTGCCTCCCCAGTCTTCTGCAACTAATTCATGTTCTACTAATTCCTGTTTTACACGTTCAATATTGGCACTTGGTTTATCAATTTTGTTTACTGCTACAATGATTTCTACTCCTGCTGCCTTTGCATGGCTGATAGCTTCTACTGTCTGTGGCATTACACCATCATCTGCTGCCACAACTAAGATTGCAATATCGGTAGACTGGGCACCTCTCATACGCATAGATGTAAACGCTTCATGTCCTGGTGTATCTAAAAACGTAATTGTCTCGCCACCTCTGTCAACAACATAAGCACCAATATGCTGTGTAATGCCGCCAGCTTCTCTTTCTGTTACGGCTGTATGACGGATTGCATCAAGAAGGGAAGTTTTTCCGTGGTCAACATGCCCCATAACACAGACTACTGGAGGACGTTTGCTCATTAAGCTTTCGTCTTCTTCTTCCTCTTTTAATAATTCTTCGATTACGTCAACTTTTACTTCCTGTTCCGCAATGATATCATACTCTAATGCAATTTCTTCTGCTTCTTCAAATGTAATTTCGCTGTTGATAGAAACCATTTTGCCTGCTAAAAATAATTTTTTAACAATAACAGAAGCGTTTATCTTCATCTTATCAGCTAATTCCTTAATCGTTAATACTTCAGGAATTGTGATTTGCTTGATTTCTTCTTCTACCACTGGTTCTACTGCCTTAGGTTTCTGGAATGCACCTTTTCTGTTTGGATCTTTCTTAGGAGTTTCTGGAATGCCCTTCTTGCTATTACGTTTCCCATTTTTCCCATTTTTTCCGTTTTTCATTAATTCCATTGGATCATTATCGAAGTTTTTCTTCTTATCAAAACGGCTGTCATTCTGGCGTTTGCCTTTATTCTGTGCTCTGTTAGGCTTTTGTGTTTCTTCTGCCTTAGCAATCATCTTATCTAAACTGTCACCTGGTTTTCCGCCACGCCTGTCATTGCCTCCTAGTCTTCCACCATTATCACGGTTTCCGTATGGACGCCCGCCTTCATTTCTCTGTCCACCATTGTTATTGCGGTTAAATGGGCGGTCTCCATTTTCACGTCTCTGATATGGGCGGTCTCCATTATTGTTACGGCTGTAGGATCTGTCTCCATTGTTTGGACGGTCTCCATTTTCACGTCTCTGGTATGGGCGGTCTCCATTATTGTTACGGCTGTAGGATCTGTCTCCATTATTTGGACGGTCTCCATTTTCACGCCTCTGGTATGGGCGGTCTCCGTTACTGTTACGGTTCTGTCCATATCTTCCACCTTCACGGTTTCCATTCTGGCCCTGTCTGTTGTCATTTTTTTCTCTTCCCTGTCCGTTATTACGGAAATCTTTGTTCTGGCCTCTGCTCTGGCCATTGTTATTACGGTTTTGACCTTGGTTAGGTTTACGATCTGATTGTTCTCTTCTATTATCTTCTCTATTTTCCACTTTACTATCTATCCTTTTTTCCTCTTTTTGCGTTTCCTGTTTCTTATCCACACCACTTTGCATTGTCTGGTCCTTATTATTATTTAAACTCTTATTCTCTATAATAGTCACTACTTTCTCTGTTTTTTCTGCTTCATTCTGGACAGTTTCTTTTGCAGGTTCCTTTCTATTAAGAACAGAAGGTTCTGGCTTTTGTTTCTTTTCTAAAGGAATCTCTTGTTTTTTTAAAGCATCCTTATCATAAGTTTCCTCGTTACCAGGCTGCTTTTCTGAAGCTTCTTTCGAATTAGGTTTTTCTTCCTTAGGCTTCATTTGGTCATCCTGTTGTTTCGGATTAACCTTTTTAGGCGATATCTTTTCTTTCGTTACTTTTAATTCCTGATGTGCTTCCTCATTGATAGCAGCTTTATCAGCTGCCTTTAATGTATTATTATCGTCCTTTATGTCAACTTTTATTTCTTTCTTTTTAGAATTTTCGGCTACCTTTTCTAGTTTGTCGGCTTTTTCATTCAAGAAAATACTATCTTCTTCCATCTTCTTGGGTTTAAAGTTTTTTAATACAAACGCAATGGCTTCATCCTCAATATTGCTTTGAGGACTTTTCACGCCGAAGCCATTATTGTTCAGTGCTTTCACTAAATCTGTACTTTTTATATTTAGGCTTTTTGCTATTTCGTATATTCTCATTTTTGCCATACTGCCTACCTCCTATAAAAGTTGTTTTTCGACTGCACGGGCTAATCCCTGGTCAGTGAATGCCAAAGATGCTCTCATTTCCTTTCCCATTGCGTGACCTAGTTCCTCTTTCGTAGCAGTAAAATAAATCGGAACTTTATACCATTCACACATATTGGTAAATTTCTTTTTTGTATTCTGAGATGCATCTTCTGCCACAATGACTAAGTATGCTCTGTTTTCTTTCACAGCCTTTTCTGTTAAGAATTCCCCACAAGCTACATTTCTAGACTTGATTCCTAATCCGACATATGAAAGAATCTTAGTTTTGTTCAACCGCTGTCAGCTCCTTTTCCAATTGGTCATAAATTTCATCCGGGATGGTAGTTTTTAAAGACCTCTCAATAGCTTTTGTTTTTCTGGCTTTCTTCAGGCAATCGAAGGAATTGCATAAATAGGCGCCTCGGCCGTTTTTCTTACCTGTAAAATCAATTACGATTTCTTCTTCCGGTGTTTTTATCACGCGAATGAGTTCCTTTTTTGTCTTCATCTCTTTGCAGCCTGTACATTGCCTCATAGGGATCTTCTTTTTTATCATATGAAAAACCTCCCAACGTGAAATTAAAAATCAAAGCCGTTGTATTCATTCTCTCCGTCATGAAGATCTAGGCTGGGATCTGGCATGTCAGCACTAGCATCTAAAACAGAATGAACTTGTGACTCACTCTTAATGTCAATCTTATATCCTGTCAATCTAGCAGCCAAACGAGCATTTTGCCCTTCTTTTCCAATTGCAAGGGATAATTGATAATCTGGCACTACAACTTCTGCACTCTTTTCCTCTGTATCCACTTCAACTGAAACAACTTTTGCTGGGCTTAATGCATTTTCAATCAATACTTTTGGATCTTCACTCCAGGTAATGATATCAATCTTCTCTCCACGCAGTTCGTTTACGATAGCATTTACTCTCGCACCGTTCATCCCAACGCAGGCACCTACCGGATCAATGTCTGGATGTGAAGTATAAACTGCCATCTTGGTTCTGGAACCAGCTTCACGCGCGATACTTTTTATTTCAACGATTCCTTCACGAATTTCTGTAACTTCAGCTTCAAATAAACGTTTTACCAGTTCTGGATGGGTTCTGGAAACCGTAATTCTAGGTCCCTTTGTTGTATCCTTTACTTCAATAATATAAAGTTTGATACGGTCAGTTGGTCTAAAACGTTCCCCTTTCACTTGTTCGTTTTCTGTAAGAATCGCATCCACCTTACCTAAGTTTACGCTTACGTTGTTTCCAACATAACGCTGTACGATACCTGTTACGATATCTTTTTCTTTCTCATAGTACTGATGGTAAAGAACTTTACGTTCTTCTTCTCTGATTTTCTGAACAACAACCTGTTTTGCTTTCTGTGCAGCAATTCTTCCAAAATTAGCTGGTGTAACTTCTACTTGTACCGTATCCCCAAGGCTTGCTAATGGAAAGTTCAAGATACCTTCTGCTACACTGATTTCCGATGCAGGATCCGTTACTTCCTCTACAATCTTACGTTCTGCATAAACACCGACGGCTCCTGTTTCACGGTTAATATTTACTCGGATGTTGTCTGCTTTGCCAAAATGGTTTTTGCAAGCTGCAACTAGAGAGTTTTCTAATGCTTCTAATAAGATATCTTTGCTAATGTCTTTTTCCTTCTCAATCTGGTTTAATGCTTCGATTAATTCTTTATTTGAGTCCATTTTTATCCTCCTAAACTCGGCTTCTTATTGTTTCTTCTATGATAAGCTTTATTAACCTTTCCTGCTGTCCCATAACGGTACTGTTTAAAAAGGAATTGCTAACCGGATCATTGCAATATCTTTTCTTTGCAGTTCCATTGCTGATTCATCTTCCAGCTCAATTGTGACTGTGCTTTCATCAAATGCCGTTAAGAATCCGGAAAATTCTTTCACGGAAACTTCTTTGTTTTTACGCATCTGTTTGATGCCTTTATAAAGCTTGATTTCTACTTCTTCCCCAATGCTTCTTTTTAAGTCTTTGTCTTTCTTTAACTGACGGCCAAGTCCTGGTGAACTTACTTCCATAATATAAGAATCTTCAATAAAATCTTCTTTATCCAGCAAATCACTAAATTCTCTGCTTACAAGTTCACAGTCATCAACGGTAATACCACCTGGCTTGTCAATGAAAGCTCTTAAAAACCAGTTAGAACCTTCTTTTACATACTCCACATCTACTAGCTCGAATTGGTTTTTTGCAACAATCGGCTCAATCAATGCTTCCGCACGTTTTTCATAATCTTCCTTTTTGCTCATACTTAACTCCTTTGTTAGACGGTACGGAATCAAGTGCCAAATCATGGCATACGTTCTTCACACAAAAATACAAGGAGTGAACTTGCGTCCACTCCTTTCTAAATCGTTCCGTATCGTACTAATGTACTCTTCTAGTAGTTTAACACTTGTTGGTAAGAAATGCAAGAGGTTTTTGAAAATGTTTTGATGACATAGTAGTTTGCTTTATTTATTCCGACACTTTACTTCGTAAAATTCCCTTTTCGTAAACATGATTACCTGTAGAGCCTTTGTATGTATTTATTTCATCTTTAATTTGTTTAATTTGATCTTTATTAAACTCAGCCTCCTCAATATCTTTATTTCCATATATCTCTATAAGTGTTTTTTTCAGATTATTATACCCTAATCCGGCTCCATGGAAATGATCAAATTCTTTTCGATTAAACTTCTGGTCATCTAAGTATTTAGTCTGCATTCGCGGTTTTGATTTATTAGGACCTTTTGATTTATTAGATGCTTCATCTAAAGCAGGTTCTTCATATTTCACAAATGTATCTGTTCCACCATTGAAAATATCATATACTAATCCATCCGACTTTTGATACCCCGCAGCAATCTCATCATGATGATGTCTTATCACATACCCTCCAACATGAAACGTATCTTTTTCTCTTCCTTTTGTTGTATACAGCCACACTTTTGCTTTATCATTAGTACGAAATGCATCGCCATGTTCATTTCCTTGAATTCCTCCTTTTTCCTTTGCCTTTTCTTTACATGCCTCTTCCCCTTCACACAATGCTGCATTAACCCCTTTTACCCAATAAAACCCATTTTCATTTTTAAGAATTTTATTCGCTGTTAGTCCGTTATCATTATGCATTCCGAGTGCCCTCTGCATAACGCCCCCACCACGTCCGCCATCTTTTAATTCTCCTCCAGCACTTTTACACTGCAAAGCCTTTGCTCCCATTACATCCGCTTCCTGTTCTAATCCTGCATTGTCATTGACACTCATCCCATTGACCGTAGTAGTTGGCTTAACTCTCCCCTGTTTCTGCTGCACCACATGCCAAGCCTCATGGGCAAGATGCTTTTCCTGTCCAGGTGCCACATGAATATCCGTTCCGCTTGTATAAGCATGGGCCTGTACCATAGCCGGCTTGGATGAATTAAAATGCACTTTTACATCATCCATACTATACCCAGACATGGACTCAATACCCGACTTTAACTGATCCGAAAGTCCTGTATTGTTTTTCTTTCTCTGTATGTTCTCAATCGGTCTGAAATCACTTGCCTTTAACTGATGTGTTACCATAGAAGTCCTGCCTGCTGCCTGACTTACTTTCCCACTCACGCTTGAATCATGATGTAACAGATTCTTTTTTCTTTCCACTTGATACATTTTTATTCCTCCAACCATTCTATCCAATCGTTCCATGACTTTCTATTACTACCTTATATATAAATAATACTATAAACATGGCAAAAAAGAAAGACTTGCATTTTATGTAAAAATCAAGTAACTTAACCGCCTATCCCACCACAATTTTCATTCTGCTTCCTCAGCAGAAGCAAAAATCCTCACAAAATTTTTAAATTGTTTAAAAAAATACTTGCATTTTCATCCTATATGTTGTATTATTATTTTCGTCGTTAAGGCCTGTTGGTCAAGAGGTTAAGACGTCGCCCTCTCACGGCGAAAACAGGGGTTCGAGTCCCCTACAGGCTGTTTTTTATTTAACATATTATCTAGAATGCTGTTTTGTGATTCTGCTCATGAAACAGTATTTTTTTTGTAGCTTTTATCCCTATTCTTTTTCTCCATTTTTTTCTTTCCTATTCCTTTCTGCAACTTATGCTGTATTTTTTATCAGCTTGATACATTTTTTTATTCATTTTGACGAAAAACATATCTTTCTTAGAATTAATATGGTATAATAGTCCCGAATGAAAGGAGGCATAGGGGAATTTAAATTACATTACGAAAGAGAAAACAGTTGTCTGCATGATTCTTGACTGCATGGATTTATTTACAAGTAATGTTTTACTTGCCATAAGTTTTTGCTAAAGTCTTTCATCCAGCTAACTGCTATTAAAATTGTGCAACTGCATAAAAATTTTAGGAGGGTTAAATATGAAGAAAATTTTAAGTGCATTACTAACATTAGCTTTAGTATGTAGTCTTTTCGCTGGTATGCCTATTGTTAAGGCAGCACCAAGCAATGCAACTTTATTAAACACTTATGCAAGTTTATTTGGCCACACAGGAACATGTGTATATCCAGCCCAGTGGGATAATGGAAGCATCCGTAACTTCATCAAAGGGGAATACAACAGTATTACAATGGAAAATGAAATGAAACCAGATGCTGTCTTAAGAAGCAACACAATGTCTGTTTCCCAAGCTAAAGCTCAAGGTTACAACATCCCAAGCAACTACACAGACAGCAAAGTTCCTACCTTAAACTTCTCTACCATTGACAAAATGATGAAAGCTGCTGCTGAAAACGGTTTACAGATTCGTTACCACGTTTTAGTATGGCATGCTCAGACTCCAGACTGGTTCTTTAGAGCTAACTACTCTTCAGGAAGCGGTTATGTCGGAAAATCTCAGATGAATGCCAGATTAGAGTTCTACATCCGTTCCGTAATGGATCACGTAATGAACAGCCAGTATGCTAACACTGTATATGCATGGGACGTTGTAAATGAATACATGCATGCACAGAACTGCGGATGGTTATCAATCTACGGTGGTGTTAATACAAGACCTGACTTTGTTAAATTAGCATTCCAGATTGCTCATTCCGAATTAGTAAAATTCAACAAACAGAACTCTGTTTCCTTATTCTATAATGACTTTAATACATACATGGATTGTGATAAGATTATCAGCATGATTAACTTCATCAATGCTGAGGGCAAAATCTGTAATGGTATTGGTATGCAGTCCCACTTAAGCTCATCTTTCCCAAGTCCATCTTATTACAAACAGGCATTAGACAAATTCGTAAAACAAGGTTATGAAATTCAGATTACAGAGTTAGATGCAGGCGGTAAAAACGATTCCGATCAGGCTACTTACTACAAACAAATCATGAGTGCTATCCTTTCTGCGAAGAAAGCAGGCGGTAACATTACTGGTATTACATGGTGGGGACTTCATGATGGTGCTTCCTGGAGAGGAAATGACAAACCATTATTATTCTCTAGCTTAGGTGTTAAAAAACCTGCTTATACTGCAGTTTTAGATGCTTACTTTGATGCTGGATACCAGATCGGTTCTAAACCATCTAATCCTTCTACCCCTGTAGTTTCTAAAGCTCCAGTAGTATCTGAAAAATTAGATGACGGCACATATTATATCAAAAACGTTCTTTCTGGAAAATACCTACAAGTTAAAGATAACAAAGGTGCTGATGTTCAGAATGTAGAAATCGGTACAGGTACAGGTGTTCAAGGTCAGAAATGGGTATTAAAGAACAATAGTGACGGAACTGTAACATTAACAAGTGCATTAGGAAACTACAGCTTAGACATCGCGAATGGTGTTGATGAAGATGGTGCTAATGTTCAGATTTACAGCTCCTGGGGTGGAGATGCCCAGAAATTCTATGTAGTAAAAACTGCTACAAATGGTGTTTACGAAATTTCAACAAAAGCAAGTGCTGGTACTAAAGTTCTCGATGTTTACGAACGTCGTACAGACGATGGAACAAACATTATCCAATGGACTTCTAACGGAGGCACAAATCAGCAGTTCGTTTTTGAAAAAGTAAATAGCACTACTACTCCATCCGTTGCTCCATCCACAGCTCCTTCAGTAGCTCCTTCTGCTGCTCCTTCTGCTGCACCAGTTACATCAACAGGTGTTACTTATGACTACAAAGTTGTTAGCGACTGGGGTAATGGATTCCAAGGTCAGGTTGTTGTTACTAACAAATCTGGCAAAGCAATCAACAACTGGACATTAACATTCAATGCTAACTTTAAAGTAGCAAGCTTATGGGGTGCTGATTTTGCTGGACAATCTGGTTCTAAAGTAACAGTAAAAGCTCCATCTTGGGATGGTAACTTAGCAAACGGTGCTTCTGTAACAATCAACTTCGTTGCTGAAGGTTCCGACAAGAGTGCACCTTCCAGCTACACAATCGGTTAATCGATCACTTGATACAATAAACGACATTAGTTAATACCGATTTTAAACCATCTTCTTAATTAGAAAAATCCAGAAGAATTCAGTGTTTTAAGAACCTGATTTTCTTCTGGATTTCTATTTTATATACTCTTTTCTGATGATAGCTGATTACTTCCACACTATACTAAATGATAGCCATTTGCTTTTATTAAACTTTGAATTTTCGTGAATGTTTATGTAAATGATTAGAGAGCTGTAACAAGCCTTCCGTTTCAACCTTACACTGCCTGATGTTTTCATTCAATTCATTTATAGAAGCCGTTGTCTCTTCCGTCCTTGCTGCATTTTCTTCTGCTAATCTAGCTAAATTTACCGCTAATTCTGCCACTCCCGTTACAAGTCCATTTAAAACCTGTATTCTGTCATCAATAGTTCCTGCTGCATTTGCAACTTCTATTATTTCCTGATTCAAATGAATAAACATGTCTTTTGTAACCGTAAGCTTATCGTTTTGAATGTCAACCGTTCTCGTTACTTCTTTCATCGTTGCCACACTTACATTGGAATTTTCAATTAAATGATCCACAATTTCTGCAATTTTTACTGCGGAATCACGTGACTGTTCAGAAAGCTTCCGAATTTCATCTGCTACAACTGCAAACCCTTTTCCATCCTCACCAGCACGTGCCGCCTCAATGGATGCATTAAGAGACAATAAATTTGTCTGATCTGCAATGTCTGCTATCAGCTCCGTGGCAGACTGTATCGCTAACGCAGAATTATTGGTTAAATCTGTCTTCTCATGTACATCTTCCACAGAATTTTTTGTCAGTTTCGCAATTTGTTCCAATTCTAATAATGTCTGTTCCGCTGTATTACTGTATTCCGTCATCTTCTTACAGCTGATATTCAATCCTTTAACATTGTCAGCCGTATTTCCAATGGCACTTACCATGCCAGAAACTTTTTCATTTGCATCTTGTGTCTGTTCCGCCTGAGTTACTGCACTGCTTGCAACATCTTCTACTGCTCTGGATATATCTTCCGTAATATCACTAATATGTCTTAAGGAATCATCAAACACTTCGGCCCCTGCCTTAACTTGATCTGATGCCTCTATAATTTCCACAATCATTTCCTTCATTGCCTGAATCAGTTTATGTACTGCATTTGATATTTTTCCTATTTCATCTTTTCGCTGGCTTAATTTATCATCCAGAACAAAGGCAAGATTGTTGGAAGCTACACTGTCAAGTCCTTCAACCGCATGGGCAAGGCTCCTTAACATTCTCCTTACAAATGCAACCCCTATTCCCACTGCAATTAACAGGATTCCACTTATTATGAAAATTAACCGTCCCGTATTCTTTTTCATTTGTTTATCAACAGCTAATTTAGCTTTTCCTGTAAAAATAATACCGATAATATCATTATTCTGCTGTCTCAAAGGTATGTAATAGCCACAATACTCCGAGTCTGCAATCCACATGTCTGGATTAAAGTACTCTTCTCCATTTAGCACCTTATCCGCAATATCCTCGTCTAACGTTGTTCCCACAATCCGGTTGCCCTCATTATCTAACAATGTAGTAATCATTCTGGTATTTCCCCAGAATACTGTTACATTAATATCTGTTCTTTGTTTTACTTTGTCAATCAAACTGTAATTATCCGTTAATACCTGGTTTCCTTTAAATAATTTTCCGTCACGATATTCGTAATCTCCTTCTGCATATAATTCATACTGATCCAATACAGTGTAGGCCAATGATTTCAATTCTTGAGAAATTAAATCATACGATAATGTCTTTTGCGATGAGTACCCTATACCACAAGCAGCCAGCCCAAATCCCGCCAATGGTATAATTATTAAAAGCATAATTTTTAATGTAATACCTCTACCCTTCTTTTCCATTATACATATGTACCTCCTATTTTATTATCCTTTTTACATTATAACACAGATAATAGAAAGCAACAAGCATCGTAATTTTGCACAAATAATTCAATCTATTTTTAGTCAAATAGTGCCGTTACAACGATTATTAAAGTCGTTATAACGGCACTCACATGAAATATGCCTAATTTAATTATTCGATAACATTAACTACTTTTCCATCATATATAACTTCTACACTGCCTGCTTCAAAATCACTATATGCTGACCAGTCTGCCTGATTGAAACGAATACCTAATGTTAATTGGCCATTTACAATTTTCTGTTCTGTATCGAACGTGATATCTAAGTATCCATTACCAAATGTTCCTTTTACATCTTCTCCGATTGCCTGATAGAATGGTGCCTGGCTTTGCTGAAGCCCAGCAGAATCACACCAGAATTTCTGTTCTTTGCTTCCGTTTTTCTTGTAGTTGTAACGAATAGTTAATTTAGATAAATCAACTGTTCCCTGTTTTGCAATAATATTGTAAACCTGAGAGATTCCTCCACCGATTGTAGTTGCCACTTCTACCTGAGGTGCCAAACTATCACCAGATACAACGGGCTCTTTGCTTGGTTTCACGCTTGGTACCACACTTGGCTCTACCGATGGTTCCACACTTGGCACAATGCTTGGCTCTACCGATGGTTCCACGCTTGGCACAATGCTTGGCTCTACCGATGGTTCCACGCTTGGCACAATGCTTGGCTCTACCGATGGTTCCACGCTTGGTATAACGCTTGGCTCTATGCTTGGTTCTGTAACTGCTCCTACAGATGATTCAACAGATTTTACTTTACCTGTAATAGTGTCACCACTACATGTAATACCATATGTTACTACAGTTCCATCATAGAATCTGAAGATTAAATCAAGGTCTTTTCCGCCAGTAACCTTTAAGTAATTTGGTAACATTTTGATTTCATTCGTAGTATAATCAGCAGTCCACTCTGAATCATACTCTAAGAATCCCCACCACCAGTTGTTGGATACCCAGCCACCAGTAGCTGTCTGAGAAGTAGCTTTTTCTGCAACTGCTCCGTTAAATTCTACAGGAATATTGAACTCTTCTGTTGTTCCTGTAGCAGCTTTTAATTCTGGAGTATTATAGTAAACAATATGTTGTTCCCAATCAGCTCCTGCACTGAATTTCATTGTTAATGTTGCTTTCTTGCCATAATCACCTGTAATGAATGGTGCAATATAACTTCCTTTTAATGTTACTGTTTCATTTGCATATGTATAATCTTTCCCTTCTGTTAATTCTGTGTCGCCATTAAAAAGACCCACAAATTTGTTGCCATTTAACGTTAAAGGCATTTTTACATCTGCATTCTTTGTATTCTCGTTTACAAAAATAGTATCAAGGCCTGTTGTATAAGAAGAACGTCCTTTCATGCAAGCTTCAATCATATTGCCGAATGTTGGGTTCTTCCATTCATATTTATAACGATCCATATGCTGCCCGTTATCCCACAACATTAAGCAGATGCCTTTTTGTTTTGCATAATAATTGATGTATTCTAAGTATTTTAATGTTTCACCGTTCTGCAAACCATAATCGGATTTATCAAATCCTAATAAACCATATTCACCACATACAACACCGATACCCTTAGCAACTAAGTTATCATATACACTATCAAAGGAAGAAACTAAAGAATTTCTTGGTGTGATATCAACACCATCTGTCTGCCATAATACTTCGTCAAATTTTGTTTTTCCTAAATTTGAGCTATATACCCACTGGCTATAATAATGGAAGGTAGCGATAATATTCTCATCATGTAAGCTTGCAATGTAGTCATAAAGACCTTCACAGACAGAAGCTGCATCATTTGTTGTATAAGTAGGGAATACTAACATTCTAGTTGCATTATTTCCACCTGAATTTCTGCAGATATCATATAATGTCTGGTTGATTTCGTTGGTATGTTTCACACCTGTTGGAATGCCCCAATCCATTGTAGCATCATTGTACTGAGGCTCATTAATAGATTCAAACATTAAATGTTCGTCGGCATCTTTAAATGTTTCACATAACTGTTCCCAGATTTTTGTATACTCAATGTATACTGGAGAAAATTCATTTAACTGCCAGTTTTTCATCCAGTTCCAAGAATCATGATGTAAGTTAATCATTACATAGAAACCTTCATCCAATGCCCAATTTACTACTTCTACATATCTGTCTAAGTAATCTTTGTTAATATTGTATTCTTTATCACAACGTCCCATTACTGTAAACGGAATACGAATACTATCAAATCCTCTTTCTTTGATTTCATGGATTAGTTCTTTGGTTACTACTGGATTTCCCCATGATGTTTCACCAGTATCATACTGATAATCACTGTTAAAGCTATCGAAACTGTTTCCTAAATTCCATCCATCTCCCATTGCTTCCACATAAAGCTGGGATTTTGTTTTTGTTGCTGCTTTTACAATTTCCTTGGTAGCAAAAATATCTGATGGCAATAAAGTTGCTACCATTAATAAGCAAAGTAAAAGAGCGGTCACTTTTCTTTTCATTTGTCCACTTTCCTTTCCTATTTTCTTTTTATTCCCTTATTTGCAAATACATTTTATCATCCAGCTTTTTTGTCTTCAATTCTTTTTGCATAAAATAGGGAGATTCTTTACTTAACATGTATTCGACACGTTTCGACACACATTTTCCAAAAAAAGGTGGTAAAAATACCTAAAATATTATAGGCTTTTTACCACACAATTTCGATTATTTCAGCCAAAAAATTCTCTGTTACATATTTAGAAATTGCAGTTACCAATCATCAATGCAAAATATCCCCATTCCCATATGACAGATTGAAAACTATCTTTTAAATACTCATAAATATCTTCCTGATCGTATCCTGTCATTCTTGATATAATTACGATATAATCTCTTATTTCTTCATATGACAATTTTTCACAATCATTTTCCAGCCATTTTAAGAAAAGCGCCTGCCTTATTACTGCATATTCCATTCCAATCCATTGCAGCATTATTATTAAATTTTCCAAATTCGAATCTGGCAGCAGAAATGTATTATATATCTCAATTGTAATATAATTTCTAATAAGAGCCTCATAGCCTGCTAACACTTTTTCAAATCCTTTTAGCTTTTTTTCTAACCAGTTTTCTTCATATCCTTCAAGCAAATCCTCAGCTTTTTTAACTATTGTTTCCAAATAAGCAGTATATAGATTCTGTTTTCTGTAATTATCACAAATATCAAGCAGCAGCTCATTGCACTCATCAAACGTATCTAATTGATGAAATTCCATTTCTCCTATAATCCCTTGTAGTTCATTTAAAATTTCTTGTTTACGATAGACTTTAATAGACTTCTTGTTTAATTTTTTTTCTTCCAGAAAGGAAAGCAGCATATAAAATCCTATCATAAAACCATTTGTAACGGATATCTTTTTCTCTTGCATTATGCCTACTAAATTTCTTCTAATTTCTTCCAATAAACTTATACTTTCTCTATTGCCCTCCTTTATTAAAGTTATCTGCTCTCTTCTTCTAAGACAGTCAACTACTTCTGGGCAACAAGATGTCAGAGAATATTCTTTTCTATCTGAAAATTCATGTACTATCCTAGGAAATACTTTGCATGTTTTAGATATACTCTCTTCTCCAAATTTATTTACTAATTTACATAGT
This sequence comes from [Clostridium] polysaccharolyticum, assembly GCF_900111595.1. Taxonomy (GTDB): domain Bacteria; phylum Bacillota; class Clostridia; order Lachnospirales; family Lachnospiraceae; genus Clostridium_AI; species Clostridium_AI polysaccharolyticum. The sequence continues at coordinate 214,205 of NZ_FOHN01000005.1, forward strand.
TTCTGTTCCGTCAAATAGGGACATTTTTTATCTTCATCTAATTTCATTATTTTATTTCCATCTCGTTCCTCTACCTTTTCAATTAAGGATTCTTCACACTGTTTTTGAAATGCAGACCACTTTGATAGAGTTTCTTCATCAATTTCTATTTTCCATTCTTGACAACATGTAATAGAACATTCTCCAGCTATACAGGAAAATGTGTCATAAAAATCTATTTTACTTTCCTTCATCTTTAAGTTACCTCTCTAACATTATTTCTATTATAATACAAAAAAACTGACAATTTAATGTCAGTTTCTAATCCTTTCCTATTTAAAATGGGACCTACAGGGCTCGAACCTGTGACCCTCTGCTTGTAAGGCAGATGCTCTCCCAGCTGAGCTAAGATCCCATAGTCACAAAATAAAATT
>NZ_FOHN01000016.1 GCF_900111595.1 [Clostridium] polysaccharolyticum
ATGCAGTCTGCAGACACCGATTTCGATCAGGATTTCACCTGTACTTGACTGCTGGCTTGTGTTCTGTTTTGGTTTCAGTGGAATGAATTTTACTTCCTGTTTCTTTGTCTGGTAATCATGCAGCCATTTTCCAAAGGTTGAGGGCTTGATGTTATTTTCCTGACACCAGGAAAGACTGGTCTTTCCACTGGACAGAAAGTTCTGGATGTGTTGTTCTCGTTCTTGCTTGGATGTATATTTTCGTTTCTCCATTTATACTGCCTCCTAACTTTTTTGTATAGTATAATGGAAGAAACGTGGATTGAGGAGGCGTATCTGAGTTGACGGTTACGATTATTTATTATTTTTTTTCAACTGTTTATACCCAGTATTCCACTGTTGACTTTAATGTTCTCACCTTGTAAACTATCACTGCTTGTATTGTAATTGTTCCTGGCTATACATTTGATGAAGAACGGTTATTTCATCTTGGACAGACAATCGGACAGTTTAAAAACTTAAAAAAATTGGAAGTACTCCCTTATCATTCTATGGGAGTCGTAAAGTATGAAAACTTAGGAATGGAGTATCCTCTGAAAGGAAGTAAGAATCTTGATAAGGAGGATGCCAAGAAGGCTCGAGAAATAATTTTGAGAGGGGGCAAAGATGTAAGAGTTAAAAACAACACTATTACACTATGAATTAAGTATGCGAAAGAAACTATTCGCATCTCCAGCATTTTTTGCTTATAATAAAAAAGACCCCCAGGTGCCAGTCTGATAAACAATCACTTGGATGTGCATAAATGCATGTCATCACAGGTGTTGATTTTATCACATGTTTTTGACATGCATTTCTTTAGATATTAATAATAGCAAAAGCTAGACTGCAAAACATAAATGTGATGATTCTAACTCATACAATTATCATAAAAGATAGGATTAAATCTGAACATTTTTGTATCTCCTGTTTGCTCTACTTATATTCCACTTTTCACTTGCGATATCCATAATAAAGATAACTAGTATTAAACATATTTTTTCTATTAATTCATTTTTGATTAACCATTCTCCTCCTAGTATGATTCCTAATATTACTGCGAGAATTGCAAAAACATGCAATACTCCAAACAATAACATTAAATTTCCATTGGTTGCTTTTCGTGGCTCATCCCAGTTTATATATGGTCTTCTATAATCACTTGCAGAACATGTAACTACTAACAAAAAGAGTACCTCTAATAAAATAATATAATTTAATACTCTATGCTGGAATACAAAAACCTTTGTGATTATGACGATCCAATAAGCAATTGAACCAGAAACTGTACTTAAAATAAAAGTATATATACTTTTTGCCTTATACTGCATTTCATATGGTATAGGTAATGTCCTTGATAACATATAAAATTTACCTTCCTTTGATACTGGAACTAGAAAACTGGCTTGTGTAGAAATAATAAGTACGATAACTCCAATTATAATATATGCTAAATACCATTTGCCGTTTGCCAAATTCAGAAATTCTTCTATCTCTTTGCTTGTTTTTGCAAAATGCAATATTATTGATACAATTGTTAAAAACAAGGGGGCAAGGCAACATTCTAAAATTAAGTTTGATTTAAAAAATGGCTCACTTTGTACTACCCAAAATTCGCGTTGTAATAATAAAAGCATCTTATTACTTGTCTTCCCTAGTCTTAATCTGTAATTAACACTTTTTACTTCCGAAAAGTCATATGCAACTACACACTTCCCAAACAGTTTAGCTAGTATAATACACAATAAAACTATAATCACTCCTAATATTAGGATAGAGACATATGAATAATGACATATTGATTTCATTACCACTGATTCATTATAACATTTTTCTATTATGCGGATAAATAAAGTCTTGTTTGTATCTTTCACACCTATTATTTTCATAACACAAGTATAGATGCTTACTATTTTACATACTACTCCGCATAGAACTAAAATACCTACTATCATACTGCTAATACGATATATCCCTTTATAGCTCTTTCCCAGAACACTCAAGGAGCAGATAATACCCACTATTAAAAATGTAACTACCGTCAAAAGTATTATATGAATCAAAAACGTGGTAATTACCATTACTTCACCTAATCGTAAAAATGTAATTACAGATGGCACAATAATTAAACTCTGCACAAACTCATAGGCTAATAATAAGCTTACACTCTTTGCATACAGTATTTCCTTAGGCTTCATAGGCAAAGCTGCTAATACAAAAAAATCATCTGCATGAAAAAAATTTGAAGTTACTGTTGTATACGATAGCACTGCTGTTACTATTATACTTACTATATACTGTACATATATTACACTTTTGATATTTAGTTTATTTCCAATACTAATATAAAAAAAGTGCTGCCCTATTAATATTCCTGACAACATATATAAGAAAATCAAAACTATCAATATTTTCAGAACAAGATTCTTGGGCATTATATCTTTTATTCTTCTCCTTATCATTACTCTGTTTAATTTTGTAATTCTAATTATGTTTCTCATAACCTGTAACCTCCATAAACATTTCTTCTAGAGATTTCATATTTTTAATCTGCTCTAAACCAAGTATTTTTAATATGATACCCTCTCTTAAGATTGCTACTTTAGTACAGATTGTTTGTGCAAGATCCAACAAATGAGTAGAATAAAATACAGTTCCGCCCTTATCCACATAATCCTTTAGCAGTTCCTTATAAGCAACGATAGCATAGGGGTCTAGTCCATTTAAGGGTTCATCATATATTAATATTGGCGGATTAATAATAAAACCTAACATAATCCCCAACTTATTCATCATTCCAAATGAATATTTTCCTATCAAAACATCTAATGCTTCATCCATATTGAACTTATTTGCTATTATATCAACTTTACCGGCATATTCTCCTTCTTTTAAATCATAGAAAGAACACACAAACCTTATCCATTCTCTTCCAGTAATACTGTTGTATACCTTATAATTATCTGGCATAAAATAAAATGATTTTTTTGTCGCCACAATATCTTTATCCATGCCTTTTCCATCTAGCATTACCTTCCCACTATCTTCATTAAGCAGTCCTGTCATTATTTTAATAAGAGTTGTTTTACCTGCACCATTTGCCCCAAGCAGTCCAAATATCTCCCCTCTTTCAACTTTCAGACTTATCCCTTTCAATACTGTCTTTGACTTATCATAACTCTTTTTAATATTATTTATTTCAATCACAGTAACCCTCCTCGCATATAATGCTTAAGTAACAAATAAATCACCTTACACCCTTTATTGCCAACATAGAACCTGCGGAAAAAATTCGATACGAAAAAAATGCTTTTGGATTAGATACAATTTCCTCAACTATCTTTAACTGAATGTTGCAATAATCATCTAACTGTTCTTGCGTTAGCTGAGAATATAACTTACTAGTATAGATTTTTTCTCTGTATGCCTGTCTGTCTTTCATAATTTCTTTTGCTTGAGACAAAATAAACCGTTTTCGATACACATCATACTTTTCTGATAACTCATAAGTGGGTATAATCTCTATTTCAATATGACTCAATCTCATCGCATAAAATCTGTTGGGTATTGAAGCAGCGTAATCACGACTTATTCCATTTTTCCTAGGTATGTCTATTAATAACTCTCTTGAAAGTTCTCTTAATTTGCTCTTTTCTTTCTCATTCAAGAAAGGCATATACGAATTCAGTCCATCTGTCTGATAAAAAGGTTCAAAACAACAGATTGTACCTCCTATCTTTAATGCCTTGTACATATTTTCTAATATTTTATCTGCTTGCTTACAATCAACTAAAAGAAAGTGTGAATATATTACATCGTACTCGTTTTCGTATTCTTCCTTGCAAAAATCCACAGTCTCATAAGTTAGATTTTCTAAATCACATTCTCTACGTGCCTGATCTATTAAATCCCCTTGAATATCTATGCCTATAAATGTACTGTTCAAAGCCTGTTGGGCAAAACTTTTCGTTATGATTCCATTTCCACATCCGACTTCAAGTACTTTTTTAGACTGATCATTTAACTCTTCTTTTAAAAACGATATAATCTTCCTTCTATCTTCATTTCTCCATGTAAATTTCCTACTTAAGTCTAAAAATGTTCCATCCGTAAAAATCATTTTTATTACCTCTAACACTTTGCAATGTATCTTAGTTATCAGTTAACTTATATCCTCTTTCGCGATACATAGCTAATACTTTCTCTACCTTAATAAGTCCCTTTGCTGAAAGATTTGGATGAATGCGCCTGAATTCATCCATCTGATTCTCATTATGAAAAAACCAAAGTGGATTATCAAAGAATGTTTCATCCAACTGAATTCCATACTCAACTCTTGTGGTCCATAATTCAGAAGGTATGATACTCCAAAAACTAATATTAGATTGAACTCCATACTTCTCCATAATTTTTGCAGCAAATCTTATTGTCTGTATACATTCCTTTTCTGTTTCCCAAGGCAAAGCGATAATAAAAGAACAATAAATCATTTTATTAAGTCCAGATGCCTTAATATTGCTTAGACATCGTTCAAGACTATCTACCGTATAACCTTTTCGCACTTTCTTTAGACCTTCATTATAACCACATTCAACTCCAACCAAAAAACGCTTAACTCTATCAATATTAATTGCAGCCATTACTTCAGGTGACTGTAATTCATTCAGCCTTCCCTCCAAAACAAGCTGAAAGTTATCTGGTCTCCGATTTAAATAATTAAGCACTGTTATCATTCGTTCTTTATTTGATGTAAAACAGTCATCTGTTATAGTCAAAAAACCATTATTTGTCAACATCTGTACATTTTCAATAGCTTGCTCTATCTTATGGATTGTATTTTTTACTGTAAGACTTTTCCAGCTTCGATGTCCATCAATGCCACAAAAAATACAATTATACATACACCCCCGTGAAGTCTCACAAGGTATACCATTGTAAACACCCTTTGGCAAACAGTGAAAAGGACTATCTGCATTATATTCATTGTACTCATCCACTGTTAGCGGAATCGCATCTGCATTTCGAATAAGGTTCCCTTTATCATCTCTGTATGTAATCCCTTTTATTTCTTTAAGACCATTCCAGTCTTTTTTAGAAAGCTTTTCTAGAACAAGTGCATCTCTTTTTTCTCCCTCGCCCCGGATAACAACATCTACTGGAGAATGTTCTATAATATATTGATCGAAAGACGATGCATGTATTCCTCCAACTATAATAGGAATATCTATGCGTGCCTTTTTTGCACTCTCAATAAGTGTCTTCGTATTTCCCCAATTGAATGTGTTAACTGAAAGAAGCAACGCATCCGTATCTTTCAATAATCTGCGTTCTACTTCTACAGGATCAGTAACATCTAAATCCTCTAAAAAATATGGATCAACTATAGTAACATCATAATCACTTTTCTTTAAAATTTTACCAAGTAGATATATAGACTGTACAGGCTGCGAATCTAAACCTCGGCTATTAAACATTCTCTTCTGTGGTACAAACGAAATAGTAACTTTCACTGTATCACCTTCTTTATCTATATTTCGTAAGATAATATCTCTTCTAAAGCAACATTGGTTGCTAAACAGCTATATTTATTCCATTCTATAAGACTATTAAAATCTTTAAAATATTTCTTAACTTGTGCCATATGCCAGAACATTCTAATTTTGTCCCATATAAGCACTAAATCTTCTGAAATGATATTGCCACACTTTACATGTACATACTCACTTATGAACACATCTCCATTTTTATCTACATAATAATCACTAGAAATCATTTTATCATGCAGCATATTTCGAATACTATCACTTTCATCTACATAGACCACAGAATAATCTTCTGAATAATCTACGGACATTTCAATTATATCAATTGATATATCCTCCATATATTCCACGAACTCCTGTACTTGCTCTCCTTCAAGCTTCTGGTTAAAATCTGGTTTTACATATATTTCAGAGAACTTGTCTCTATATGCATAAAAATACTTCTCTTTTTCTTCAAGCACTGCAAAATTATTTTTGTTTACATAGAATATAAGCCGAACCACCGCATTATATTTATCTAATTCATTTTCAGTTAATATCTTTGCATTCCCACTTGTAATATTCAGATTGACAAAATCACACTTTTCCAATAAAGCCTGATAAGAACTCAGTTCTATCTTTTCTGGTTCAATATAAACTTCGACACCTATATGAGCCTTCACTATCTTATCTATAATAGTTAAGGATGCATCATATTGAATCAGTTTTTCTATTCCTGTTAAGTATATGGAAATAACTTTTCTATCATGAATAATCCTGTCTAGAATCAAATTTATTCTTTCTAATTCCTGTTCTGATTCAATAGACGCATCTAACTTAATTTTTCCTGGTGCAACTAATAAAAACATATTTTCTCCACCTTAATCTACATTTGGTTAATCACTTAAAAGCATAATAATACCCATTTTATTAAACTCTGTTACAAATGAAACTACATCATTTTTCAGATAATCTCTGGATGGAACATCATATTCGTCCAGCATCTTAGTTATAATTTCATCAACCGTAATACTTCCATCACAATAATTAAATATAGAGGCACCTACCGGATTCAATATACATATTGCACCTGACTGCGGATTCTGATAAGTAATATAATCATTATTTTCTCCATCCCATCTCCATCTAAGTTTCACTTTCTTTGGATACTGACTCAAAATTTCATTTTCCATTGTTAATATCCTCCTTATTTTACAAACATCTTATCAGTTAAATTATCTCGAATAATCTCATTATCTGTTGAAATAGTTCCATCCATCAGACATTTTCTAACTTGAGTATCAGCCCATCCACTAGCCATATTCTTAAAAATTTCTTTCAATGGCTGCTCTTTTACATTTCCAAAGAAAATATCTGCATAAGGTGTAATTCCGACATTACCATCTGCTGTAATACGCATCATAAGCACAATACCCGTCCTTAATCCATGCTGCATATGTACAGAAGCATCACCATATCGTAGGATACTCTTTTTATGACTATCAATAAACTCTTTCTGTCTTCTATACTGTTCTTCAGATGCGCAGATATCTCCCTCTCTTCCTTTTACTTTACCAGAAACCGCTAGTTTTTGAGTGCGCAGCTCAGATACACCAAGTTCATTGCAAAGATTATACACATTTTCAAAATCATCAATATTATATTTTGTAGAAGCAAATGAAATCTTAACAGCAACTCCTTGCGATACAAAATACTTAATTGCATTGATTACATCATTAAACGATCCATCTCTTCTTCTTACCTTATCATGAATCTCTGCTTTCGAACCATCTAGACTAAGCTGAACAACCGTTGCATACCTTGCAACTCTTTTTATGTTTACTGAATTCAAATTAGCTCCACTCAACACTGTTCCTACCTGTACACCATTAGTAGCCAAATATCGAACTAACTGGAAGTATTCTGGTCTCATAGTTGGTTCTCCACCAGTAACGCACATATTAAAGAATTTCATATCTATAATCTGATCCGCAACATCAAATAGCTGTTTTGAGGTTAATTCATCAGCTTTTCTTGGAGAAGAATTATAGCAATAAATACAATTTTGTGGACATTTTGCAGTAATTTCCCACATACCAAATAGAGGTGCCTGCAATTTTTGTGGCACACAACCTAATTCTTTAACTTTATCAAACTGTTCATAAACATCATTAATCTGATCAAACATATCTTTCGTTGATTCGTTTTCAATTGCATAATCAAACAGTTTATTTTTTATCATAATTTCAGCTCCTTTATGCTTTCGTTGGACATTCCTTTCGATCTTCGAGATATACTTTTCCATATTTTCTATACATCGTCAGTGGACATCCTCTTTCACAGAACAAATTCTCACATCCCATGCATTTTTCATCCATACTATTACGTATATCTTTAAAAGTCTGGGCATTCTGCCATATATCCAATAAACTGTATTCTAAAAGACCATTTGGTTCAAATTTTATTGTATCATCAGCCGTCGGACATAATATCACTTCACCATAAGAATTTACACTACAATGATATTTTCCTGCCCCACAAGATGGCATAAGCTTATTAGGATCCCATCTTTTAGCTACATTATGTATATCATTCAATACATTTGACCTGTGATGATCCAATGGAACAATAAACATCAGTTTATCTCCATATTTTTCTTTTGTGTATGCGTCTACCTCTTTATAATATTCTTGTGCTGCTGCCTCATCCTCTATATGTAACCTTTCCCAGTTGGAATCTGCTCTTCCTCCTTGTTCCAATGGAACACAGCATACTTCTCTTACTCCCAAGCTATATGCCGTATCAGCAATTTCCTTTAACCAACCAATGTTTAGTTTCGTCATTGTAACATTACACCTAATTGGCAAGTCATTATCTATACAGGCCTTGATACCTCTAACCGTATCTGCAAAAGCCCCTTTCACTCCACGGAACATATCATAGGTCTTCTCATCGTATCCATCCATATTTGCTTCAACTTTATAGCAGTTTAAAGATTTTAACTTCTTAGCAACTTCATCAGTAATTAAAGTTGCATTTGTCAATAAGCAAAATCCAAATCCCTTGGAATTAATATATTCTAATATATCAAATATATCTGAACGTAATAAAGCTTCCCCACCAGATACAAAGATATCAAATACACCAGCATCATATATATTATCAATTACTTTATACCATTGTTCCGTATTTAATTCTCCCTCTAAATATCCTTGTTCTGTCACTTTACATTCTGCTTCTGCAAAACAGTGTACACAACGCAAATTACAATTCTTAGTGAATTCAATAAGTACTTTCATAGGAGCACTTAGTGGGTTTTCTGACGTTCCGATAATTCCCTTTCCATTTAATACATTATCACAATCAGCTTTTGAGATTACACCAAAACTAGAAACATCTATCTTTTGGTCTTTCAGTTCTTGTAACTCAATCCCTTCTATATATCCAATAATAGATGTTTTCATTAAATACTCAATTACATCTTTTTCAATTACATCATACTCAGCATCATACTCTTCTTGTATCTGCTTAATAATATCTGATACATTGGTGCTTCCGTCACACTTACTTAAAATATCATATGCAACTTCATTCAGAATATCAATTCTAGCCATCCCATGATTCCAGTAAATCCCGCCCCAATCCTCTTTTCTAATTTTTCCTGTCAATATTGGACTACAATTTTTAACTAATGAATTAATTTTTTTTCATCCCCATTCTTACATAATTTATGACCAGAGGATTTAAAAAGAATATAGTACATTCTCTATAAATCCTCTGATGCATCTTTTTACTACTAGCGACTAATTACTACCAAACCCATACGGCTCCGATACCAATTGCCCATACAGCTGCTGCACCAATTGCTGCACCATATTCATTCTCTACACCTGATAACTTAATTGATGTTGGTGACTGATATTGTTTCTTCATAATATACACCTCCCTCTTTTTTGAATATAAATATGTATAATATAAATGAAAAATCAAATTTGACTTTCCGTTTATACTCAGATAATTATTATAGTAACTTCCCTAAAATTACAGTATCATACTCTTCTTTTATGGAGTTTACATAACCCTCAGGCTTAAATCCTTTTGTTATGTAAAGACATAGCGTTCTCTTTTCTGGAAATGCAACACTTAGTGTTAACTTATTTATTCCAGATTCTCTACAGTCATTTAGACAAGTATCTACTAATTGACTTGCAATCTTTTGATTTCTGTGCTTTTCATCCACATATGTAAACACAACTGTCGCACTAATACAGCCAGTTCCTTGATTAGGTGAAACTACCGCACTCAATAAAGCAATACAGCTATCCCCCTCCCAGACGGTATACATCTTTTCCATACCATGGGACACTCTTTGCTGAATCATTTGTAAATTTCCATAAAACATTTGACATTGTGTCTGGTAAACTTTTTCAACTCCCTGCATGCTTTTTTCTACAAACTTTTGTACATTTTCTAAACATTCAACTTCATTTTTTCTTATCTCCATACCATATACCCCTCTTTTATAATTTTTTCTTATTTAATACTATAATAGCTATTACAACCATAATAACACTTAATAACACTGTAATACCAAGTGTTAAAACAGTATCTGAGCAATCCAAATTTTCCTGAATAATCCTCATATTACAGGATGACAAAAATACAGGACTCAGTTTGCCTAGTTTAGGTAACATACTAAATAAATACATACATAAAAAAAATACACCTGTAAACAACATACTTCCATAATTACTTCTATATAATACTGCTCCTAAAATCAATGTTGAAAAAATAAATAGACCAAATACCCATAAACAGAATGCTGCATATACAACATGATGAACAAAAGAATTCCTCCAGAAATACCCTGTATAAATATATGTAACCCCGTAGCAAGTCCAATAGCACACTGTCCAAAGCAAAGATACTACTGTATACTTTGCCAAAACCACATCTCTCCTTGGTAATCCTTTTGCAATAATATTAATCAAGGTTCCTTTTCCATATTCAGAAGACATTATGCCACTGAATACAATAACAAAAACTATGATCCCCATATTCGGAACATTTTTATAAAATTGCATCCACGAATCAATCGCGACAGGTTCTGGAATTGTTATAGAAACTCCCTGTTCTACAAGTGTATTTAATATCACTGGTGTCATTTTTGCAGTTATTGGATTCAATAACCCCAAGAATACAAAAATAACAATTAATATATACATCTTATAGGAACGTATATTTTCACAAAACTCTTTTTCAACAAATGCTCTATATGACATCATCTTACCACCTCCGAAAACAAACTATCCAAGGATGGTTCTAGGCAATTAACTCCACTTGGAACAATACCGCTTTGATAAAGTATCTCTATCAGCTTTTGAACTATCTCCTCTTGATTTGAACCATGCAGAATGACATGTCTCTTTTCTCTATCCACTTCACATCTATACTTTTGTACATCTTTTAGATTTAGAAATTGCTCTATATCATCTACACTAGAAAACCTGACTTCTACAAGATTGGTATTATGCTCACTCTTAATCTTATCAATAGGTCCACTTAATACAACTCTGCCATTATGCAGAATAGCAATGTCTCTACATATTTTCTCTACATCGGATAATATATGGGTAGAAAACAAAATCGTTGTTTTGCATGATCCGTAAGACAACAAATTCAGTATTTCGTTCCTTCCAATAGGATCTAACGCAGAAGTCGGCTCATCACATATTAACAGTTTAGGCGAATTCAGCAATCCCTGTGCAATTCCCAGCCGCTGTTTCATCCCACGCGAGAAACTCCCAATTCTTTTTTTTCTACTTTCACCTAATCCTACCATCTCGATTAGTTCATCACTTTTTCTTTTAATTTCGTCTCTCTTCATACCTGTTATCTTTCCGCAAAACTTTAAATACTCTAGGGAACTCATATAACCGTAGTACTCTGGGACATCTGGCAAGTAACCAATATAGCGATTTGTCATATTTTGTCCGTATTCAACTTTTTCACCACATACTCTTATTTCCCCGGAATCGGCTTTTAGCAACCCCAAAATCATCTTCATGGTAGTAGTCTTTCCAGCGCCATTTTGACCTAAAAAGCCGAATACAGAATTTTCTGGAATGGTTACATTCAAATTCTGAATCACTGTCTGTTCTCCAAATTTCTTATTTAGATTCCTTATCTCCAAAACATTCATCAGTCTTCTTCCTTCCCCAGTATAAAATAAACTATCGGACCTATTATCTGAATAAATAATACTACAACTGTCCAGAGAGGCTTATTACCAAACTTATAACGATCATGTTTTAACACATGAATAAGTGCAGGAATTACCAATGCTAATTCCAATATAACTAATGGAATCAAATATACAATAATATCTTTCATTTCTCTCTCCTTTTTAATCTCATTTCAATATTTTCTGCTCTTTAATTATACTGCTTATTCTCATTAAATCCTGAGTTATATAATTATGCTCCTCTTCCTGATCCGTGTAAAGTTCTGCAACAGCACTACACACACTTTTCATTGAGTCATAAGTATTACTCTTGTAAGCAGTTAATAAATCATAAAATGACTCATTGATTTCAAAGCTTTCTCCAGAAAAAAATAAATAAAATTTCGCTTCTGGCAGTTTTTCTACAGGAACTAGTTCTTTATCTATAAGCTTTTCACATACTTCATAAAAATTATATGTTACCTGAAATACTTCAACTCCTTCTCCTAATGTATAAATATCATCTGATTTTTCTTCTTGGATATTGCTAGAAACCAGCTCCATTTTTTTTAGCTTATTATTAGCTAAATAGAGAACATACTTATAAAACTCAATAAGCCACTCACTACAAACTACACTTGAACGCTCTGTGTAAGTAATTAAGTAATCTATAATATCTGAGCCTGTATGGAATTGCAGATAAACCTCTTTACTTAGGCATTCCTTATAAAATTCATCTAAGTAATCTACAAATTCATCAACATTTTTAAATGCAGTTATAACTATCTTAATATTATATTTAAACACAGCTTTTATATTATTATCAAAAAGTATATATTGATACTGCTCCCTTGCCGCATCTTCTCCTGCACTATGAACCATAATATTGCCATTACAACTCTTGTAGCACTCTTCTAAATGTTCCTCTAAACTTTTTGCGATAAGTTTACATCCATATTTTTCAGGTAAACAATATAGAGGGGACGCTGGATCTGTCGAAAGCTTAATATAAAAAGCCTCTATATAATGCACGTATTGTGTATTCAACTGCCAAAAGGCTTTTCTGGTACTTCTTACTTCTTCTGACTGTTCGTATGGTAATGGATATGAAAAATAGATGTGCACGTATATTTGTTCATCATAACATTTCTGAATCACCTTATACATTTCTTCGTTTTTAAAACTATATCCTCTCACCTTATCCCTTATGCGGTCAGAGTTTGTTTCAGGTGAAAGCTCAAATAACAGATTATTAGTCACCTTTTTAAACTCATCAATTATTTCTAATGTTGGCAACTGCCAAAAGCCAAAAAATAAGTCAATATCTAGCTTAGCCTCTGCCATACGTCTTAAATAAGAAAGATACTTAGGATTTTGTGGTAGTGGATCAAAACAAATATAAAATGTCCTGTATCCTAGTTTTTGAGCATCATAAACTGTTTTCATTATGTGATTATCATCTAGAAACAAACACTTTTCTCTATTGCTAATCATTTTTTGTGCTGATATACCACCACCACAGAATAAGCATTGCGCATAACATCCTTTACCCGTCAATAAATAGAATGTTTTTCCGTACTCATAGTCTGTAATTGCAAAATCTGCAAAGTCTGCATATTTCAGGCTCATTTCCACCGAATTTTTTGCATATTCGTAATCAAACATATATTTATCATATGTAGCATAGTCAATATCCCTAAGATCCTCTGGCTTACTAACATATGAAAATGCATTCTCTACTATTATATCTCCATTTCTCCAACATAAGTTTGGTATACTCCCAATGTCTTTCTTATCATTTTCAATACTTTTTAGTAAACACTTCAAAGGCATTTCACTATCTCCCCGCATAATTCCATCAATGAAATCATACTTTTCCAATATCTGTTTTGCAAAAAAGCTTGCAGAAAATCCCCCCATATATATAAATGCCTGTGGACAGTTTTTCTTTGCTTCAAGTGCAAGATCAATAGATTCCTTTGTCATTGGAAACCAGTGTGCAGAAAAACCGATTAAAACAATATCTTCCTCTAAATAATCTTCAATTGCAAACCTTCCATTCTTACGTTCCTCAATTCCTGTGTGTATTATTTTCACATCATACCCCATATGAGCTGCTATATCTGCCAGTCCCCATAGCCCCATTGTAATAACTGGAGTTAATTCATTATATCGAGAACAATGAAAAAAAAGTACCTTCTTCATACTGTTATCCACCTCCACAGGAAATCCTAAAGTCGAAGTTTTCTCCATTCATACTTCTTACATAATGCTTCTATATCTGTTACTGTATGTATTTTTTCAATATCATCATAAGTCTTTGAATTAAGCCAGGCTCTTGAAAATCCTTTATCCCACGCTGCTTTCAGGCTACCTTCATCCCTTATGTTTCCAAATAAATACGGCAAATAAACACTTACCATCAGATCTCCTTCTGGGCTCAAAATGCCCCCCCAGTTTCTTCCTTTTCTAAAACTAACTTCTATTGTATTGCTCTGATCAACAAAATTAATATGCTTATCCGTTATTCTAGAATTCCACTGCTCGACCTTTTTTTCTGCTTCAATTCTCTGTTCTTCTGTAATACTTAGTTTTTGGTTAAATGTCGCTTGATTCATAGTAACGACAGACTGAAACCTAATTTCTGAAACGGAAAGTTTTTTTACTTTTTCAATATATTCATCAATGGACTCAATATTTTTTTGTGTTAAAACACACTCAAGTGCCACAAAAATTCTTCCATTACTAAACTTATTAACAGCTTGAATAAATTTTTCAACTTGATCTACTGTGCCATCACAACCTCTATGTAAATCATTAATTTCCACGTTAAAAGAATCTAAAGATATATTAAAAGACACAAAAGGATTACTACAGAGTTTCCTAAGAAGTTCTTCCTTATAAACTAAACCAGTTGTTGCTATTAGTACCTGAATTTCATTGTTAGTCAATTCATCGACAATCCATTCCAAATCATTACACAGGAATGGTTCCCCTCCGGATAAATTAATTGCAAATATTTTATTATTTATAAGTTCTTTAACTAACTTTTTTTTCTCTTCCGTAGACAATTCCTTTGTCTTATCCTTATCAGCAAAGCCACCAGAGCAATAAATACATCTTGAAAGGCAGCTATTTGTCAATTCCCAAATAATTGATATGGGATAGTTAAAAAAAATCTCCTCACAATAATTCATTTCATTCCTCATTAACTTTCTCTTTTTCATAATAATATTATATTTTCCCTATTTTGTCAATAATACTATGTGATTTTACAAATTTCCCCTTGTCTTGTGAATTAATTTTTCAGAAAGCTACCTTTCCTCTCATCTCCCTCATCTGTAAACCATATTATTTCACCATGTTCTTCATGATAAACAGCATACAATAAAGCAGTGCTCTTTCAAGCTATATCCTCTAGCTAAAAAGCACTGCTCTTCTCCATTATCCAATTAACAGATACACAAAATAAGCGGCATAGCAAACCAGCATAGTCGCACCTGCCTTACGTCCCATTTTGCCATCTTTTAAAACTGCCACATAAAGCAGTACGGCTGCACCGATACAGACCAGTCCATCTACAATAAACTTTGATGCAAATGGAACAGATTTAATTAATGCTGTTGTTCCCAATACAAACAGAATGTTGAATATATTGCTTCCGATAATATTGCCAATCGCTATATCTGCTTTTCCTTTTCGTGCTGCGGTCACTGATGTCATAAGTTCAGGAAGTGATGTTCCAAAAGCCACTATCGTAAGTCCGATAATCCGATCACTTACCCCAAACACTTTTGCAATGGCTGTCGCACTGTCCACTGTAAAATTACTGCCGTATACAATCGCAACAAGTCCTCCTAGAATAAAAATAATCAGCATAATGAACGAATGTTTCTGTTCTTCGGCCTCTGGTTCCTGTGAATTCTTCGCAACACGCACTAAATAGATAAAGAAACAAATGAACAATACCCACAGAATAATGCCGCCAGTAAAATTCATTTTTCCGAAAACGGCACCATACACCACTAACACAATGGAAATCAGAATTGTAAATGGAATCTCATATTTCACCGTTGTTCTTGCTACTTTCAGTGGAACAATACAAGAAGTAATCCCCAGAATCAATAGAATGTTCATAATATTGCTCCCAATGACATTTCCAATGGCAATTCCTGTGCTTCCTTTTAACGCCGCACTAATGCTAATGGCTGCTTCGGGAGCACTTGTCCCAAATGCTACAATCGTAAGACCAATTACCAGCTGTGGAATGCCAAACTTATCCGCTACTCCTGATGCACCATCTACAAAATAGTCCGCACCTTTAATAAGCAGGATAAAACCAATGAATAAAATAACAATGTTTTTTATTAAAAGTAACATAATCAACCTCCTAACGATATTCTTCTACTATACACTTATTTTTTCAACGGCACAATACAGTTATTTCATTTTCTGTAAAAACTCTCTAGTCCGCTGATTAGATGGATTATCAATGACTTGTTCAGGCGAACCTTCCTCTACAATTTTTCCACCATCCATAAAAATAATACGCTTGGAGACATTTTTAGCAAATTCAATTTCATGAGTTACAATTACCATTGTCATCTTCTCGTCTGCCAGACTACGAAGAACACGTAAGATTTCTCCTGTCAGCTCTGGGTCAAGTGCCGATGTAGGTTCATCGAAAAACAGAATTTTCGGATTCATGCAAAGTGCTCTCGCAATGGCAATACGCTGCTGCTGTCCACCTGATAATTGCTGTGGATAGGCATTTTCTTTATCCTCAAGTCCCATTTTCTTTAATAACTGCCTTGCCTGCCTGATTACTTCCTCTTTCTCTCTTTTTTGTGTATGGATTGGTGCGTCAACGATATTTTTTAATACAGTATAGTGAGGAAACAGATTAAAATTCTGGAATACCAGTCCAAAACAGTCCTTTATTTCTTTCATGGATTTTCTTTTGGCATACAAAACTTGTCCTGCATCGTTTTCACATGCTGCAGTCTTATCGCAATAAGAAAGTTTCCCACCGTCCATAGTCTCTAATAATGTTGCACAGCGAAGAAGTGTTGATTTTCCGGAGCCAGATGGACCTAGTATGGAAACCACTTCTCCTTCTTCTACTGACATAGAGATATCCTTTAATACCTCTAACGAACCGAAGTTTTTTCTTAAGTGCTTTATTTCTAATAGTCCCATAATTCCACTCCTTTATGAATAATAGTTTAGCTTCTTCTCAATACATTCCATAACAAATGCAACCACAAAATTAAACACGTAGAAATAACCGCCCGCTATAAATAGTGGTAAAATGGTTGCCTGTTTGGAAACCATCTGATTCGCTACTGCAAAGATTTCGATATTGGCCAATGCAAAGGCCAGTGTCGTGTCTTTTACTAAAGTGATTACTTCATTGGTAACAGGAGGCATTACCTTTTTGCACATCTGTGGGAAAATAATTTTCCAGAATGTCTGTATCTTTGTATAACCTAATACGGATGCTGCTTCGTACTGTCCTCTTGGCACACCTTCTATTCCTGCTCTGTATATTTCTGCAAAGTAAGCCGCATAATTTAATGCAAACCCAATTATGACCGCATAAAAACGGTAGTTATCTGGTGTTTTCCAGCCAAATAGAATACTTGGTCCAAAAAATACAAGAATAAGCTGAAGCATTAAAGGGGTTCCTCTCATGACAGATATATAGAATTTGACTAGATACTGTAACGGTTTGAATTTGGCCATTCTGCCAAAGGCAACCAATAAACCTAACGGCAATGAAAAAATTAAAGTTAAGAAAAAAATGATCATATTGTCCATAAATGCTTTTGTAAGCTGTTTCGTACTATTTTTCACCCATTTCCAGTCTTTCTTTATCTTTTTTCCTTTTGTAACAACATTTTGTCTGGAATCTGACATGTCTTTTGGTTTATCCTCTTTGGAAAGGCAAATACATTCTTCTAGTCCCCATTCTTTGGCGATCTCCTCAAATGTGCCATCTTCCAGCATCTGGATTAATGTTTTCTGTACTTTATCTCGCAGTTCTACATTTCCAAGATAAAAACCTACTCCATACTTTTCGGTTGAAATCTGTTCTTCTAACATAACAAATGCCTCTCCACGAGAAGCAATTTCATATTGGGCAACACCAATATCCATGCAGATTGCATCAACTGCTTTTATATCCAGATTCATGAATGCACTATTATAATCATTTACTTGTTCCAGTTTCTTGAATGACTTTCTTAATTCCAGATTCTCCTTCTGTGCTTCTTCTCCTGTCAAAGCTTCCAAAGCAGAAGAATCTGCTTGCACTACAACTATTTTTCCTTTCAAATCACTAAGTTTTTTAATACCTGAATCTTTTCGCACCACAACTACCTGAGAATTATCTACATAAGGAGTTGACCAGGTATAATTGTCTTCTCGCCCATTTATAGTAAAGCCGTTCCATATGCAGTCTATCATGCCAGATTTTAACTCCATATCTTTAGAATCCCAGTCTATCGGCTGTTTTTTCAAATTCCAGTCATTTCTGCTGCAGACTTCCTGTGCCAAATCTAAATCAAACCCAACATACTGTCCGTTATCATCCTTATATCCATAAGGTGGAAATTCAGCATCAAATCCAACTGTAAACGTTTCTTTTTCCTTTGCCTCTAACAATATATAATCTCCACCTATTATTAAAAGACTCACGAAAGACAACAGCAAACAGACTGCAGATTTAAAAAACCGTTTCTTGTCTAATTTCATATATACTCATCCTTTATAGATTGATTTTTCTTATAGATTTATTCCTCAACTTTCGCATGAGCTGCGATCTTTAGAATTTCCCCTGCATCTGCTGAAGATAAAGGCTGGAATCCCCATGTTTTATCCTTAATTCCTAATTTCTTTACAAGTACAGGAATATCTTCTTCTTTTGCGCCTAACTCTTCAAAGTTAATTGGCATGCCAATGCTATGAAGAAATCTTCTAAAGGCTTTGATTCCTTCCATTGCAGTTACTTCTGGCTCTGCAAAGTTCATCTGGCATCCGAATACTCTTACTGCCATCTGAGCAAAACGCATTACATCGTGCTTGTATACAAACTCCATCCAGCTTGGCATAACCACTGCAAGACCAGCCCCATGCGCACAGTCATAAAGTCCTGATAACTCATGCTCAATTGCATGGCTGTTCCAGTCCTGGCTTCTTCCAACACCTACGATATCATTATGGGCAACGGTTCCAGCCCACATAATATTGGCTCTTGCTTCGTAGTTATCTGGATCTGCAATGACTCTAGGTGTTTCTTTTATCATAGTAAGAAGAATTCCCTCACATAAACGGTCTGTTATCTCTACTTCTTTTGTATTGGTAAAATAACGCTCAAATACATGTGCCATAATATCAGTTGCACCACAGGCTGTCTGATAAGCTGGAAGTGTACAAGTCAGTTCTGGATTTAATACCGAGAATCTTGGCCTTAATAAATCGGAACCTGTATCTCTTTTTAACATTCCTTCTTCTTTTGTTACAACAGAAGCACCAGAACCTTCACTTCCTGCTGCTGCTATGGTAAGTACTGTTCCAATTGGCAGTGCTTTCTCAACTGGCTTTCCTGTTCCGTAGAAATCCCAGAAGTCACCATCATATGGTACGCCTAGTGCAATGGCTTTGGAACTGTCTATACAAGAGCCACCGCCGACTGATAAGATAAAATCTACCTTTTCCTTTCTGCAAAGTTCAATTCCTTCATATATTTTTGTATCTCTTGGATTAGGCTGTACACCACCTAATTCCACATAGGCGATATTTTCTTCTTCTAATGATTTTTTCACACGATCTAGTAATCCAGATCTGACAACGGAACCAGAACCGTAATGAATCAATACTTTTGTACCGCCATATTTCTTTACGCATTTTCCACACTGGGCTTCCATACCCTTGCCAAAAACAAATTCTGTTGGACTATAAAAATTAAAGTTTTCCATTACAATTTCCTCCTAGTTCATATTCTCTGCTTTTGCAACTGCTTCTTCTAAAGACATATTATAAAATTCCCCTGCTGGGAACAGCCTTCCTGATTTGCCATTTTCAATGAATGCTCCAACTACAACACCAGGCAATGCACTTTCTGGTGCATTCGGTGCTTTAGGACCTCCAAGATCGGTTCTGCACCATCCTGGATCCGTCAAACTGATTACCACTCCAGTTCCATCTAATTTGGAGCCTATATCAATCGTTACTTTATCTAATGCTGCCTTACTAGCAGAATAACCTGCTTGTTCTGGTTCTAAACGGATTCCACTTGTAGTATTTACAATACGGCCAAATCCTCGTTCTATCATTTTAGGTAAAAAATGATAGCAAATCATCATTGGTGCAATTGTATTTACAAAAAAACTTGTAGTGTAATCTGATACGGGAGTTTTATAATAATCTTCCCTATAACCAACTTGAAGTCCCGCATTATTCATTACAATATCCACATCAACATTTAACTGGTCGATTTCCTGAAGCATTGTTTCTACTGTTTTCAGTTCTGATAATTCTGCACTGACTGGAACTGCTTTCACTCCTAATCCTTCTGCCTTTTTCACTACCTCTTTTGTATTTGCTATATCTCTACTTTGTAAAATTAAATTGCATCCTTTTTCTGCAAGAAATAAAGAAACCAGTCTGCCTATTCCTCTTGATGCGCCTGTAACAAGCGCCCACTTTCCCTTTAGACTTAACATGCTATGTACTCCTTTCCAACATTAAATAGCCTTTCCCATTATAGCATGGTCCAGCATACGAAATAAAGCAAATTAAATTATTTCTTTTTCCTGTATACCAAAATATACGAAATTTCCAAAAAATTCAAAAAGACTAACTATCTATACTTTTATAGATAATTAGTCTTTTTTACTAAATTAGGTTATCTTTCATTTTTCCTACAGATATGGTTTAATTAATAGGAAAACTTATTCAGGTTCTACACCACTAACTACTTTTCCATCATAAAGAACGACAATGTTTTCTGCTTTTCCATAAGAATAGTCATTGGCCTGGTTAAAGGATGACCAGTTGTCATTGGCAAGTCTAAAGTTAATGGTAAGTGTTGCTCCCTGTTCTAACTTGTCTGTAGAAGTGAAGCCAATTTCCATACAGCGATCTGCCATAGAAGAACCTGTACGGACTGTTTTTACTGCTGCACTTACTCCATCTGTTAAAGCCGCATACCATGGTGCTCTCTGATACTGCATTGCTGCACTATCAATCCATACAGTCTGATTGCTATTGGAGTCTGCAGAGAAATAATATTTTACTTTTACCTTAGATAAATCCAAAGCCTTGTCATCTGTTACATTTAAGGAAATAGAACCGCCGATAGTATTAGAAACAGCAGATGTCTGATTAGACAACGTTACTTTCACATTGGATGTTCCATCTGCTGGCGTACTGCTTGGTTTTACACTAGGTGATGGACTTGGCTTTGCACTTGGTTTTATGCTAGGTGATGGACTTGGCTTTGCACTTGGTTTTATGCTAGGTGATGGGCTTGGCTTTGCACTTGGTTTTATGCTAGGTGACGGACTTGGCTGTACATAACCAGAATCCTTGATTTCTGGAATTGGCCAAGGCTCTGTTCCCTGTGTATTATTACTGCCTCCCATTCCAGGCCAGCCTCCCCACATTCCTGGGAAGCCTCCACCGCCCCATGCATGAGTAAATCCCATTGAAGACATATTGATTCCAATATCACTGACTTTGTCAAAGTTATCATATACCTGATTGATAACTGCTACAGTTCTCTGGTTAATCAGGTTTTCAAATGGTGTACAGGATTTTACATACTCATCATAAGTATAGAACGGTTTTTCTACTGGATTTTGTCTTAATGCCGTACCTAACTCGCCATTTTTGAAGTTTTCAATAATACTTTTGAAATAGTATGGCTGATAAGTACGTGTAAAACTGTTGCCAGCCAAATCTGTATCCGTTACAGTTCCACCTGCACATGCAATTTTACAGCAGTCTAGCAAATATTTTTCATAACGGGCACGGAAATGATCATTTTTTAAAAGCACATTTAAAAGCGGACGTTCCTGTATATTCACTTTTGCTACTGGCTTATCAATATTAAAGTTAATATATTCGGATGCAGAAGATAAGTTAAATGCACCGAAGGAATAGTTGTAATCCCAAGGTACTGCAAATACCTTTCCGTCATGATATCCTATACAGAAGTTATGAGGTTCTTCTGACTGGTATCCATCAAGCATGGCAACAAATGTGTTGCCTGCAAAATATTTTAAAACAGCATCTACGTCAAGAATTTCCTCTGCTGCTGCTTCATAGCTTGCAGTATTGCCATTAGATGTCTGGTTTAACTCATTTAATTTCTTCATCCAGGTAAGCAGGCCTTTCATGCCCTTTTTCACCTTTTCGCCAGTCTTCTTAGCTTTCTCTTTTTCTTCCTGTGTCTTTGCAGAAGACATTTCATCTAAATAGTCCTCAATAGTTGTCCCCGTTTCCTGATGATCCCAAAGACCTGTGTAACCAGAAAGCACATTTCCGTTCTGATCATAGGTAGACAAATCGAAGTCTCTTGAACCATTTAAATATGGGTCAAATGCACTTGAATATACTAAAGAACCGCCTTTTTTCTCTGGTTTATACAAATCAACATCTGAGAACCCTGTTTTGCTTTTGTACATTGGAGAATCAATGTTTTCTAAAAGTGTATAGACGCCCCAGTACTTTCCGTTGATATTCAGCTTCACTAAACTGCATTCTGGTGCTGGTATGCCTAACTCACGAAATAATTTATATGCTAAATACTCTTTTAGATAAGTTGCATCACCTGTTACATTATTTAAAGAAAATTTCTTTAACCCATAAAAATTCTGTGTGTCGGAATATCCTTTGTCTTTCTTTACATACTTTCCAACATTGATTGCAAAGCTGAAACGGTCGGAATCTGACTGCCATGCTGTAAGCAGGGAGTAGTTTCCTTTTGTTTTCAATCCGACGTATTCTATGCTCTCGCCACCAATACTTACCTTATCTGCTAATACATAAGGCTCTTTGTTTGCATGTTGTAATAAATAGTTCCAGTTGTTTTCATCTACTGTAATGTTAAGATCTTGCACACAGTCTTGGGCAAATAGTTTTGTGTATGCCCCTTTCTTTGCACTAGCCTGTGTACTCTGATTCACCTCGTAACCAGCTGGTATTGTGGTTTTCAACTGGTTTTCACTTACTTTCACACTTGACCCATGCTGATACCAGGTTGTTGCATTGTAAGCAGCACCTTGTTCTTTTGCCCCTACTGTTGTTCCAAACATGGAAATACTAAGTAATCCGGCAATTACAAGCTTACTTGTCCTTTTTCTCATAGAAAAACACTCCCTTTTAAATATTTTGTGTGGCGAACCACTCACACTTGGTATTCAAACCATCTGAATTTTGCACCTTTTCTGCATCTGTTTCCATTGCCAGCCGCATAAAGTCCAATATAATTTCCAGTAAATCTTCCCCCTACTTCTGTGGTCAGATAATCCGTTTCTCCCTTGCCTAAAAATTTCAGTTCTTCTTTTGATTCTCCATACCAGAAAGTATAAAATTCTTTTGAACAATGAAGCTCAAATACAACCTTATCTTTCACATACGGTATCTGCCGCTCAATTTTCCATAGGCTTCCGATTTGCCGTCTAAGTATAATATAACCTTTATCGTCAATTCTCGTCAATGCAGCTTCATAATGATGTAGGTTATTCATGTATATCGTGATCCCTGCCTCTTCTCCATCCTGCTCTCTTTCAAATATTACCTGCGTTCTTGCAATACATTCGTGATCTTCTTGCCTTCTTCCAACCCATGCAAGAGAATCTGCTTCTGAAAGACTGCATTCATTTCCATATAAAACAAGCCCCTCATTTTCAATCTTATACAGTTCAGAAACGGGATTATAGATAAAGTTCCAGCAAGGAGCCAATTCCTTTGTATGAAAATGCTCCTGATAAACTCCTTTTCTCTCATTTTGCTTTCCATTCAGTTTATCTGTTTCTACGGTTAGCGGAAGCATTCCATTCTCTCCGAACAAAGGCCACTCTCCTGACTCCCATGTTACAGGAACCAGCATAGTTTCCCTTCCTAAATTATGACGGAATGGGTATCCTAATGGACGAATGCCAAGGCATACTGCCCACCAGTTTCCATCTGCATCATCTACCAGATCTGCATGTCCAACCGCTTTAACTGGTGTATCTAAACTTCTATTAGTTAAGACCGGGTTCTTCTCACATGCCACATAAGGTCCTGCAATCTTTTCACTTCTTGCCATCGTAATCATGTGGCCGTATTCCGTTCCTCCTTCTGAAATTAAAAGGTAATACCATCCATCTTTTTTATAAATATGTGGTCCCTCTGGATTACTTCCTCCAGAACCTTCCCATATGTACTGTTTCTCACCAAGGATTTCCCCCGTTTTAGGATTTATTTCACACAGGTAGATTCCGTTATTCGTTCCTGTATAATACACCTTTCCATCTTCATCAAAGAATAATGATGGATCAATTCCCTGTGCATCTATATAAACAGGATCTGACCAGTCCCCTTCTGGATTTTCACTCCATACAATAAAATTGCCGCCATAGGTATCATCATAGGTGACATTGGTACAAATCACGTAGAAAATGCCATCATGATAACGAATAGCTGGTGCAAACAAACCAGAACCATTAGGCTGTCCTTTGCTTAAAGCAAGCTGCTCATTTCTGGTAATGCAATGCCCTATCTGTTGCCAGTTCACAAGATCTTTACTATGGTACACTGGAATTCCCGGAAAATACTCAAACGTACTATTTACTAAATAAAAGTCGTCTCCTACTCTGCAAATGCTTGGATCAGGATGAAATCCTGCTATTACTGGATTATTATATATCATATGAATCTTCTCCCTTTTCTCGTTCTTACCAATGCATATTCGCTGTCTCTGTATGCGATTTGCATCTTTTGTGTCTTTCCAATACTCTAACGCAGTTTGTTCCCATTTTGTTTTCGTTTCTTTTTTGCTTCATATAATCTTTTGTCTGCTAATGCGATAAGCTCATCTTGATTTTTGCTCTGGCTTTCCCCATATTCCGCATATCCTATGCTAAGCCAGATATCATATTTCATATCTCCTGCCTGATTGGAAAAAAACACAATATCTTTTATTTCCTGAAGCAGGTTCTCTACTTCCTGTTCATTTTCACGTTCACAGACAATGGCGAATTCATCACCGCCATATCTTGCTAAAAAATCATTGTTCTTATAACAGATTTCTCTAAGTATTCCTGCAATTCGGATAATTGCTGCATCTCCTTGTGTGTGGCCATAATTATCATTAATTTCTTTAAAAGAATCAATATCCATAAGAATAAAAAACAGCTGTTTCTTTCTTTTCTTGCACAGCCTCATATCCAGATAGTGATTAAGATAGCGGCGGTTGTTTACCCCTGTCAAGCCATCTCTGGTAATCTGCTGGTTTTGTGTATCTACATACACTTTCAGTACGGAAATTACTACGCCGACCCAAATCATAGGATATCCGTATACGATTCCCTGCATAATGCTGCCTAACACTGGCCAGATAATAAAGCTTCCCAATGTCTTATATTCTTTCCTCAGACTTTTCCGTTCTGTATGCTTCCAAGCAGATAATGCCTGCACCTCTGCCCATAATAAGTACCCATAAGCAACCAGCATCGGTAGTGCATAATATCGTCCTCTATGGGATTGCTCATTCTTAGATAAGGAAAAAATCCACCCAGTCCATGGACTTAACAAAATAATAACCACCAGAACCACACATGGTATCACATACCATTTCAGACAGCGCACTAACCGCTCCTTACTTTCATAAATCTTATAATCTGTATATAGCAGCCATAGCAGCCCTACAATGCCTGTTAAGGTATAATACAAAAAATTCAGCACCTTATTAATACCCTGTGATCCTGGAAAATCAAGTCCATCTACTAAAATCCATGCACCATCCGATAAAAAAATACCTGTAACGGTCCACATAATCCCCAAAAACAGTCTATCTTCAAACATGATTCCACATTGTTTTTTCACACTGGCTATTAAAAGACTCACACTTATAATGCATATAACGCATATTTCAAAGTAAAGACTAGTGATCATTTTAAATTCCTCACTCAATCGTGTCTGTACTATACTTATTATATGCCCCTTTGTCTTATACGTGAAAAAATCTGTCAAAACTTACTTTTAAAAAACGTATTCTCTGCTTCTTCTAAACGTTTATAAAACTGGGTATAGAAATCATTTTCTGTATCATATGGCATGCTAAAAAACAGCTGAAGAAAATACATGTTAATCTGTTTATAAGCTGCCTGTTCCGTCTGTTTCTGAAGATAAAGTTCCAGCTCTTTTAAAAAATAATGCCACGCAACAATATACTCCTGATTCTTCTGGATGTCTGGTGTGTCAATCCATTTGCTCACTTTTACTTTTGTTCTGTTCTTTCTGGAACACTCTTTCGTCTGTAAAAAATACTGAAAACTATGATTCCCATAACATCTGCCCAATGGAAACAGCCTGCATATGCCAGGACGGTATGCATGAATACTACAGCGTCCTTCTTCATTTAAATAGGCACATTGTTCTTTTTCCCCTGCCATTTTAAGATTTGGCAAAATGATTCCATCCACCACGTTTAATTCCACTGCACCAGATAATAGCTGCTCAAATGTGCATCTTTCATTTTTCATAATCCGAAACACATCTAATGGATCTAATAGGATAGAATTGCCCATTCCCTTGCAGCAATCCGAGCAGCCTTTGCAATCTTGACATCCTGCACGAACCATATCATTCAGTTCATAGATTCTGCCGTCTGATATTTCTTCCAAATTTTCTACTTTTCTCATTTCCTGTCCCCATTCTGCAAACTGCTTTTCGTAAGCTGCCTATTCCTCATAAGATGTAATCCTATGATTATTCATTGTACCACATTTTAGACTTAAATTAAATCTTAGAATGTTCTTTTACCGAACTCTCCTCCCTAGTCATTTTTAATTCTGCCCTTCTTCACATTAGGCTCAATAAAGTTCTCTCTTGCATAGTTCCACAGGATTTCTGAGCCTTCCTTTGTCCGTTCATTTCTCTTTAAAATCTGACTTATATGGACCCCATGTTCGCTCCATGCTTTGCCGTCACTTGCTGCATTTAGCATAGTTGGCTGTACGTTATCAAGTGTCCTTGCAAACTTTGCTTCCTTTGTCTCTCTAGCCTCAAATTCTTCCCATAATTCACGGAACTTTTTCTCTTGATCTTTTGGTAATAATCCAAAAATACGGTCTGCGGCTTTTTCTTCTCTCTCTCTTTGTGTCTCAAGTCCTGCCTCGTCGTACGCATAGGTATCTCCTGCATCAATTTCCACAATATCATGGATTAAAAGCATGGTAATGGTCTTTAATACGTCAATTTCTTCATTGGCATATTCACTTAATAAAACTGCCATAATCGCCATGTGCCACGCATGTTCTGCATCATTTTCTTTTCT
This sequence comes from [Clostridium] polysaccharolyticum, assembly GCF_900111595.1. Lineage (GTDB taxonomy): Bacteria > Bacillota > Clostridia > Lachnospirales > Lachnospiraceae > Clostridium_AI > Clostridium_AI polysaccharolyticum. Next base: position 27,314 of record NZ_FOHN01000016.1, read on the forward strand.
CTTTGCATCTGTCAGGTATGTCTGTCTTCCAATGAATTTTTCCTTGTCTATTTCCTTAATAAATTCAAACTGTTTTTTTAAACGCTCCATATCCATATCGATTCCTCCCGTTTTTGTTATTCCTGTTCTCCTAATGTCACTTTTACAAGTTCTGTCACTTTCATTCCTCCTTATTGCCTTTTTTCTTTCAGCCTATGTATACACTTTGACAAATCAGAAAAAATAAGTCAAGGTTATTTTAAGACATTTTCTCTTTTAATATGTTATAATAAGTGAAATAAATTCATTTTAAATAAGGAGTATTATTATGAAGACAATTGCAAGTTTCACAATTGACCATCAGAAACTGCTTCCTGGTGTATATGTGTCCAGAAAAGACAGTGTTGGAAATGATATGGTAACAACCTTTGATATCCGTATGACCAGACCTAATCATGAACCTGTTATGAATACAGCGGAAATGCATACGATTGAACACCTGGCAGCAACTTTCCTAAGAAACCATACCGAGTATGGTACTAAAATTGTTTACTTTGGACCTATGGGATGCAGAACCGGTTTTTATCTGATTTTAGCTGGTGACTATGAATCCAAAGATATCGTTTTACTTATGACAGAATTATTTCAATTTATAGCAGACTTTACAGGAGACGTTCCTGGTGCTTCTGCTATTGAATGTGGCAATTATTTAGATATGAATCTTCCTATGGCAAACTACCTTGCTAAGAAATTCTTAACTGAAGTGTTAGAAGGAATTGATGAGAGCCGGCTGGTTTATCCAGAATAAGAATCCAAAAAGGAGTATCGCACATGTTTACTTGATGCAATACTCCTTTTTGATTGTAAATTTCCACTCTAATGCAGCAATTTGTATTCTTTTCCTCGAAATTCGTTTACCACCATAGTAATACATACAACTGCTGCCAGGCAGTCAGCAACTGGCCCTGCATACATAATACCATCAATTCCAATAAACAATGGGAAAATAATAATTAACGGCAAAAGGAAGATAATCTGTCTAGTAAGCGATAAGAATATGCCTCTTCCTGGTTTCCCAATGGCTGTAAAGAAATTTGAAGTAATTGGCTGCACAAAATTAATAAAAGTAAAGAACATAAATATTCTAAAATAATTGACTGCAAAGCGAAAATATTCCTCTGTCCCATTTCCAAAAACAGCAATAATATTTCTTGGAAAAATCTGAAATAGTGCAAACGCCACAATGGAAAGCACAAGGCCATAAGTCACCGCCGTACGGTAAGCCTCTTTTACACGGCTGTATTTTCCTGCCCCATAATTGAAACTTACAATTGGCTGAAGTCCCTGTGAAATACCAATAATAAAGGAAAAGAACACCATGCCTACTTTAGAAATAATACCCGCACACGCAATTGGAATCGACTCCCCATAAGAAGATAATGAACCATAATGTTTTAAAGAGTTGTTCATGACAATCTGAACAACCATCATGGCAACCTGATTGCTAAATGGTGCTGCTCCTAAGGATACAACCTGGCCAATACAGTCCCAATGAATTCCAAGATGCCTCTTTTCTATTTTCACAGTTTTAAAATGTCTCATGTACCAGATAACCATGAAAAAAGATACAATCTGGCCAATGATGGTTGCATAAGCAGCTCCTGCCATTCCCCATTTTAATCCAAACACAAAAACTGCATCTAAAATCGTATTAATGACAGCACCTGTCATATTAGAAATCATAGTGAACCTTGGACTGCCATCCGCTCTTACCAGATGTCCACCACCTGTTGCTACTATTAAAAACGGAAAACCTGCTGCCGTAATTCTTGTATAGGTTTCTGCATAGTGTAATACATTTTCTGGAGAACCAAAAAAACGCAGCATGGATGTAAGAAACAGTTCGGAAATAATAGTCAGTAGTATTCCCAGTCCGAACATCATCACAACGGCGTTTCCTATAAAATAACCAGCTTTTTCTTTATCTCCATGTCCTAATGTAAGATTAAATGCAGATGCTCCACCAATACCGAACATTAAAGAAATAGCAATACATGAAATAGATAACGGAAATGCTATATTAGTTGCTGCATTTCCCAAATCCCCCACACTATTGCCAATAAAAAACTGGTCTACGATATTGTATAACGCACTGACTAACATCGCAATAATACTTGGTATTGCAAATTGTCCTAAAAGTTTTTTCACTGGATCTATGCCCAGTGGATTGCTTTTTATTTTTTCTTCCATTTTACTTCACCCGTTCATCAGATTTGTACTTTTAAAGTATACCCTTTTGTACATATTTCTTGCACAACTAATAAAGTTTAGAAGATTTTTTTGAAAAAGTCAAGTTGGTTTGGGATTTTCTATTATTCAAATTAAATCCCTGATTTTCTTCCATTCTCTTTGCAATTCAATCAAATTCTTTGCTCATCCGTATTGTTTATAATTACAAGATATTGATAGTATTATTGAGATGTGCTAAAATGTTTCGTGGTTATATACATAAAATTGGAAAATAAGGGAGAATAAATATGAATATATTACTAATAAAAGGTGGTACACAGTATGGCGTATTAAATTACTTTCTGGATCAATTGGGTGATGCATTTAAGCAAATGGGACACTCTGTAATGGAATTAAATTTACTAGAGAACGCTATGCAGCAGTATGTTAAACTAAACAGAAAAAAAATAGATATGGCGGTTATTATGAACGGAATGGCTGCAGATGTACTACATCAGCTTATAGATACGCAACATATTCTTATCTGGAACTTTTTTGTAGATCATCCTGTTTACCATGAGCAAAGAATACATATGCAATGGCATAATCAAGTAAGTTCTTTTATAGATCTGGACCATTGCTTGTATGTGAATAAGTATTTTAAAAATTGTGAAAGGACATTATTTCTTCCACATGGAGGAAGTGCAGGCACCCAGCTAAAAGAGTATACAGAAAAATCATATTCTGTTGTATTTTTAGGAACTTACAATAGCATAGAGGAAATAGCAAAAAAATTCAATGCTGTTAATGAAACAATGCAAAATATTTTGTTTACAATTGCTGAGAAGTTGAGTATTGGAACAAATACTTTAGAACAATTATTAATAGAAGAATTTGGAAAAGTAGGAATTGAACTAAAAGAACAAGATATTCCAAAAATCATGCAGGAAACAAGCTTTCTAGATAAATATGTGAGAAACTTTAACAGAACGCAAATGCTTGAGGTATTAGCTAAAAATCAGATATATGTAGATGTGTTTGGAAATGGATGGGAGAAATATGACAATCCATATCCAGAATATATTCGAATTCATCCAGCTGTATCAGTAGAAGAAGGTCTTAATATAATGGCAGATGCTAAGATCGTAATTAATAATTTACCACTGTTTCGAAAAGGCGGACATGAACGAATTTTTAGTGCCATGCTATCAGGTGCTGTCTGTGTCAGCGAAAAAAATGAATATTTATCAGAGCAATTTATAGAAAATGAAGAAATTGTTTTTTTTGAGTTTGATAATCTAGATGAACTGCCATTTAAAATCAAGGTATTACTGAATGATACAGAACTAGCTAAGGAAATTGCCCAAAGAGGTCGCATCAGCACATTAAAAAATCATACATGGGCAAAGCGTGCCCAAGAAATGATAGAATATTATAATACGATACCACATAATTGTTCCAAAAAGTGTATTTCAGAACAAACTAAAGAGGATTCTTGTTTTAATCTATTAATACAATTTACTGAAAACAATACTGAAAAGCAGATATCAGAAAAAATTATCGGCTGCTATCGTGGTTATGATTTAATGAATTATAGTACAAGAGTACGACTGGAAACAAGTCACCACAATTTTCCATATTGGGGAAAGCTCTCATTAGACCAAGAAGAATTTGAACTAATTTACCAAAGGGCATATCATTTAAAACAGCATATGGATGACTTTATCTGGTTATATCAGAGATTAAATGATTGTGCATCAAGAACCATTCTAACAAATGTATTATATTACTGGATCACATTTGATAATCAATACTTAACAAATTCTTGTGAAAGCAGATATCAGCAGTATTTTGATCACGATATCATTAAAATAAATCAAAATGACGTTTTTGTAGATATCGGTGCATATAATGGAGATACATTACTAACATTTTTAGACAATTATAAAGAATATAAAAAAATTATCTGCTATGAACTCGATCCAAACAATTATAAAGAATTAGCAGAAACATCAAAAAACTTTCCTAATATTGAAACCAGAAATAATGCTGTAGGATTGAATCATGGTGAAAAAGTTGCAGTTAATATACAAGAAGAACGAAGTGTATCTAGTCGAATCAGCAAAAAACAAGAAGATACTGCTCAAAAATTAATAGAAATGGTTTCACTAGATGAAGATATCAAAGAAAAAATTACATTTCTTAAAATGGATGTAGAAGGTGCCGAACGAGATATTTTAAGAGGCGCAAGCAGGCATATTAAAGAGGAACACCCTAAGCTGGCTGTCTGCATTTATCATGGAAATGAAGATTTATGGAAAATAGCAAGAATAATTGATGTTTTAGATGATAGCTATCAATTGTACATAAGGTACTATGGTGGTACACTATATCCAAATGAAATTGTATTATATGCAATATAACATCGTCAATTTAATCCTTCCAAAAAATTTATTATTTTAAATTTAATATTTGCCAAAATTGTCATTTATAATAAACTTCAGATTAGGATAAAATAGTTCTAGAAACGACAATTTCTAGAACTATTTTTTGTATCTAGCTGCAATAAACCACCTTATTCCATTTATACCCGAACTATATAATTCTCTTTTCTTGGCTTTGCTGGTGCCTCTGTTTCTGCATATCCAAGAATGCAATGTCCAATTCCTTCATAGTCTCCTTCAATTCCCCATTCTTTTAACATTGCTTTCCCTTCCTGGCTTTCAAATACTTCTTTTGCTCTGTGTATCCAGCAAGAACCTAAACCAATGGCATGAGCTGCATTCATAAGATTGCCAAGAACCAAACTTCCATCTTCCTTATATGTGCTTCTTGTCTTATCTGCTAATACGATTACAACAGTTGGAGCTCCATAAAATGGATCTGTATCCACTCCCATTACCGCTGCATTCATGGCAGACAGTTTTTTTATGATCTCAGGTTTCTGTACCACAACCATGACCGGAGACTGCATCCCCATTCCTGTAGGTGCATACATGCCTGCTTCTAGCACTGCATTTAATTCCTCATCTTTAATCTGCTCTGGCTTATAGTTCCGGCAGCTTCTTCTTGTTTTTAAATCCATTAATGTTTCTTTCATTTCTGTATTTCCTCTCTTAAATTATTTTTTAGAAACCTTTGGCTTCCTGTCTTTTTTATATAGTATAACACAAAACAAAGCAAACAAGACAGGATAAATAATTGCCACTAAAATTCCTGTCTTTAGGCTTCTACCTGATAATCCATATACATTTCCTACGGTAGTAGGACCTATGGAACATCCCAAATCCCCTGCCAAAGCCAAATAAGCAAACATAGCAGTTCCACCGCCTCTTAACTTTGCTGAAGACATGCTAAAAGTTCCTGGCCAGAGAACACCCACTGAAAATCCACAGATACCACAGCCTATCAGTCCCATAGCTGGTAAGGTTGTAAATACAATGATCAGATAGCTTGCAACACACAGTATTCCACTTCCTAATAGAACCTTTTGCAAACTCACTTTATTCCCAAAGTTTCCGTATATGGCACGGGATGTTCCCATCATAATAGCAAAGAACATTGGCCCTGCTAAATCTCCAATGGTTTTCGAAACCCCTAGGCCCATTTCTGCAAATGCGGATGCCCACTGGCTGACTGCCTGCTCACTAGCACCTGCACATACCATTAACACCACCATTAGCCAGAAAGTTTTACTAACAGCTAACTCTTTCACCATTAAGCCAGTTTCTCCGTCTTCTAGTAAACTTCCTATTGGAACCTTTGCAAAAAAGACAGCATTTGCAAATGGAATTACTGCCCATAACAGGGCAAGAATCTTCCAATGATGAATTCCCACTAATGAAAAGAATATTGTAGATAACAATACTACGGCTACATGTCCCCAGCAATAGAAAGAATGCAAAAGACTCATGGCAGCTTCTTTATTATCACTTGGACAAGCTTCCACAATAGGGCTTACTAACACTTCTAACAATCCACCACCAATTGCATATATAATAACTGCTGTCATTAAGCCTGTAAATGGATCGGAGCATAAATCTGGCAGTATTACTAGTGCCAAGAAACCTAAAACTGTCATAACATGTGCTATGATAATGGATATTCGATATCCTGCTTTATCTATAATTGGCGGTGATATGAAATCTACTATAAGCTGTACTCCAAAGTTAAAGGTTACTAGAAAAGTTATCTTAGTAATAGGGATTCCGTATGCAGACTGAAATGTTAAAAATAACAAAGGGATAAAATTGTTGACAATTGCTTGTACTATATAGCCAACAAAGCAGGCGTACATGGTAGATTTGTAAGTCGATTTCATTGTTTTCTCCTTTTCAATATCCATTTTATATGTTCTAAGCATTGGCTCAATTTGTTATAAAATCTTCTTTCTAATGTACTTAAAAAGGCTAAAGCCCATAATAAAAACCCCTCCACAGCAGAGCTGTGAAGGGGCAGTATATCCGATATAAACTTCTCTCGCATACCCATTCTGAAAACTAACGTTTGGAGAACTGAGGTGCACGACGAGCCGCTTTTAAACCATATTTCTTTCTTTCTTTCATACGAGGATCTCTTGTTAAGAAACCAGCTTTCTTTAATACTGGACGATAATCTGCATCTGCTTGTAATAAAGCTCTGGAGATTCCGTGACGGATGGCACCAGCCTGGCCTGTAAATCCACCACCATGAACGTTTACTAAAACGTCAAATTTTTCAGTTGTTTCTGTCGCAACTAATGGCTGACGAACAACTAATTTTAAAGTTTCAAGACCAAAGTACTCATCCATATCTTTTTTATTGATAACAACTTTACCTGTACCTGGTACTAAATATACTCTAGCAACACTGCTCTTTCTTCTACCTGTTCCGTAATATCTTGCACTAGCCAATGTTATTTCCTCCTTTCACACCCAAATTAATATCTTTTCTGAAGTTCAAGAACTTCTGGTTTTTGAGCTGCATTATCATGTTCCGGACCTGCATAAACATGTAATTTTTTAATCATGCTTCTTCCTAAAGGTCCTTTTGGAAGCATCCCTTTAACTGCAAGGGTAATAACATCTTCAGGCTTTTTAGCCATCATCTCTTTTAATGTTGTTTCTTTCATGCCACCAACATAATCGCTATGACGGTAATAGATTTTCTGTTCCATTTTCTTGCCTGTAACTTTGATCTTTTCAGCATTAACTACGATTACGTTATCACCGCAGTCCATATGTGGTGTATAAATTGGTTTATTTTTTCCTCTTAAAATCTTTGCAACTTCCGAGCAAAGACGACCTAATGTCTGATCTTGAGCATCAATAACATACCATTTTCTTTCAATGTTAGATGCACTAGCCATAAAACTCTTCATGGGTAACCTCCTTGAACTACTATCTCAATAAATCTTTTCTATATGTTAAAATACCTAACCGGGGCATTGGATCAGTATTTTTTCACCAAATATTATAAATTCGGACAACATGTCACAGTTAAATATTATACGGCAACATATTTTCTCTGTCAATACTTTATCCACAATTTTTATCCACATTATAAAAAATTTCATTTAACCGCAAGCCACAGGCTGGTGCCGTAGGCCCTGCCGCTGTCCGGTCTTTTGCTTCTAACATTTCCTTGACACGATCTGGTTCATAAAATCCTAATCCTACCTGTACCAAGGTTCCAGCGATAATACGGACCATGTTGTACAAGAATCCATTTCCCCTGACTTTAATAACAATACTATTGCCTTGGCTTTCTACATCAATTCCATATATGGTGCGTACGGTTGTTTCCGTCTGTGCTGCCGTAGAACAGAAACTCTTAAAGTCATGTTCCCCAATTAAATGGGCGGCAGCCTGCTTCATTGCTTCTATATTTAATTTTTTATAAACAAAATACGAATAAAGCCTTTCAATAGGATTGGCAAACTCTGCATTAAAAATGTGGTATTCGTATTCTTTCCAGCATTTGCAGTGACGTGGATGAAAGTCTGGTTCCACTTCCATAGATTTCTGAATCCGAATATCGTCTGGCAGTCTCTGATTTAAAGCATAACTGAACTTTTCCCCTGGAATTCGTGATTCTGTATCAAATACTGCTACATTTCCAAGTGCATGAACACCTGAATCGGTTCTGCTGGCCCCTGTCACTTTTATATCCTCATGTAACAGTTCTGACAGCTTCTGGTTTAGTACGCCTTCCACTGTTACCGCATTAGGCTGAACCTGCCACCCACAATAGCCAGTTCCGTCATAGGCCACAACAAGCATTACTCGTTTCATATCCTACCTCCGCTGTTAAATATAAAAAGCTCTGCCTGCTAGTATTGTCAGCATAAAATAGACTGCTAAACAGCAGTAACCGTAAAAATCCAGCTTTTTATAAGTTAATGGCTTCATTTTGGTTCTTCCAGTTCCACCCCTATAGCATCTTGCTTCCATAGCCATAGCAAGATCATTGGCACGTCGGAATGCCGAAATAAATAGAGGAATCAGTATAGGAACCATAGCTTTAACACGTTCTATTAATTTTCCATTTTCAAAATCAGCTCCACGTGCAGTCTGTGCCTTCATGATTTTATCCAGCTCTTCCATTAAAATCGGGATAAAACGAAGAGCAATTGACATCATCATAGCAATTTCATGAACAGGAACTTTTATCTTATTAAGAGGTCCTAATACTTTTTCAATTCCATCCGTTAGCTGCGTTGGCGTTGTAGTAAATGTCATAAGGGACGAACCAATAATGAGAAATACAAGCCTAATAGACAAAAATGCCGCATTTCGCAGTCCTTCTGCTGTAATATGAATCACTCCATATTCATAAAGCACACGCTCTCCAGTTGAAAAGAATACATTAAACACAACGGCAAAGAGCATAATCATCAGCAGGCTTTTAAGTCCCTTTATAATGTATCCTAAAGGAACTTTTGAAATCTTTATAACCGTTCCTAAAAATAATGCTGCTACAATATATCCTGAAAAACTTGAAAAAGTAAACAGGGAAATAATAAACAAAACTGTCCCTAATAATTTCACACGCGGATCTAAGCGGTGTATGAAAGAATCTTCTGGGTAATACTGTCCTATTGTTATATCTCTTATCATGGTATCAGTCCCTCACCTTTTGCCCAATCTAGCAGTGCATTTTTTGCCTCATTTACTGTAATCGCATCTGTCGAAACAGGAATGCCATTATCCTTCAAATCATTCATAATATACGTAATCTGAGGTGCAGCCAGATTGATTTTCTCCAGCTTTTTATACTGTTTAAATACCTCTTTTGGAGTATCATGAAAAACGATTTCTCCTCTATTTAAAACAATGAGCTTATCTACATATTTCGCAACCTCTTCCATACTGTGAGATACAAGAATTACTGTTATTTTTTTATCTTTCTGTAAATACTTTACCAATTCAAGAATCTCTTCTTTTCCTAATGGATCTAATGCGGCTGTTGGTTCATCTAAAATCAAGACCTCTGGTTCCATTGCAAGAACACCAGCAATAGCAACTCGGCGCTTTTGCCCCCCTGATAATTCAAATGGAGACAATTCAAAGAACTCTTCCTGTAAGCCTACATCCTTTAATGCCTGTTCCGCTCTCATTCTGGCCTCTTCCTTGCTAAATCCTAAATTCTTAGGACCAAACTCCACATCTTTGATTACGGCTGCTTCAAACAGCTGATGCTCTGGATACTGAAATACCAGCCCGACTTTTCCACGAAGCTTACGCATATTATATTTTTCTTGATAAATGTTTTCCCCGTGAAATAAGATCCTTCCACTAGTAGCCTTTACTAATCCATTTAATAATTGGGTAAGGGTTGACTTTCCAGAACCTGTGTGACCGATTAGTCCAAGAAATTCCCCGTCTTTTATATCTAGGCTAATATTCTTTAGAGCATGCTTTTCAAAAGCAGTTCCAGGAGAATAGATGTAATTTACGTTTTGTAGCTGTATTCCCATCTTACCTCTTCCCCCTTACTTTAAGTATCTCTGCTATCAGTTCTTCTTTCGTCAGAATGCCTTCCTTAATAGGAAACCCATTTCTTCTTAATTCATATGCTAGTTCTGTTACTTGTGGAACATTTAAACGTATTGCTCTAAGCTGCTCCACATTGCGGAATACTTGATTTGGAGTTCCCTCCATAACAACCTTTCCTTGATCCATTACAATTACATTATCAGCATGAATTACTTCTTCCATGTAATGGGTTATTAAAATAACCGTTACTTTTTCCTTTTGGTTTAACTCATAGAGTGCGTCTAGCACTTCTTTACGCCCATTGGGATCGAGCATTGCAGTTGGTTCATCTAAAATGATGCAAGACGGCTTCATTGCAAGAATACCAGCTATGGCAACTCTTTGCTTTTGTCCGCCTGATAATCTATTAGGCGATTCTTTACGCATACTGTACATTCCTACTGCCTTTAAGCTATGCACAACGCGCTCCCAAATCTCATCTGTCGGAATACCAAGGTTTTCTGGTCCAAACCCTACATCTTCTTCTACTACATTGGAGATTAGCTGGTTATCCGGATTCTGAAAAACAAGCCCTGCTGTCTGCCTAATATCCCATAGATATTCTTCTTCTCTGGTATCCATGTTTTCCACCCAAATAGCTCCTTCTGATGGCATTAAAATGCCATTTAACTGCTTTGCCAACGTGGACTTTCCTGAACCATTATGCCCTAATATTGCCGTAAACTTTCCTCTCTGTATGGATATACTTACGTCATCAACTGCACGCTTTACCGCTTCTATTTCCCCATTCTCATCTTTTCGAATATAGTTGAATACAACATGTTCTGTTTTGATAATCTCCATTTATCCACCAATCCTTTATTCCAGACTGCAGCTATCCACAATCTTTCTTATGTTATCCTCTATAAGCTGGATAACTGTGGTTTTGATTATACGATATCGTTAATAACCTGCACAATTTTATATATTAAAAAGACAGGCAAGAATTGACTTACCTGTCTTTCAAGAATTATCTACTATACTAATTCGATAAGAACTTCCATAGCAGCATCACCTTTACGAGGTCCTATCTTTACGATTCTTGTATAACCACCGTTACGGTCTGCATATTTAGGAGCAATTTCATCAAAAAGCTTTTGTGTCATATCAACTACTTTTGTGTTTCTTTTCTTACCAGCGTTTTCAGCAGGAACTTCTTTTACAGTATAAAGAGTTTTCATCATCTGTCTTCTTGCATGTAAACGAGAAGCGTTATCCTTTTTGATTTCTTTCTGTACTTCATCATAAACAGTAACTTTCTTACCATCTACAACTTCTTTTACTCTCTTGCCATCTTTATCTTTACGAGCAACTTTCGCAGTAACAGTTACAGTTTCAAAATTATCTTTTTCTCTTACAGCTAATGCAATTAAGCTCTCTGCCATTCTGCGAATTTCTTTCGCCTTTGCTTCAGTAGTAACAATTTTTCCGTTGTATAACAAATTAGTTACCTGATTTCTAAGCAAAGCTTTTCTCTGGCTAGATGTTCTGCCAAGTTTTCTATAGCCTGCCATGTGAGTGCCTCCTTTTATTTATTATTCGTCACCTAAGTTAAGTGATAAACCTAATTCTTTTAATTTTGCTAAAACTTCTTCTAGCGATTTTCTACCAAGGTTTCTAACTTTCATCATGTCCTCAGCAGTTCTGTTTGTCAACTCTTCAACTGTGTTGATGCCTGCTCGTTTCAAGCAGTTGTAAGAACGTACTGATAACTCAAGTTCATCTATATTCATCTCAAGTACTTTTTCTTTTTCATTATCTTCTTTTTCAACCATGATTTCTGCTGTTCTGGCATTTTCAGACAGGTCGATGAAAGAATTCAAATGTTCAGAAAGTACTTTTGCTGCTAAGCTGACTGCTTCGTCTGGTTCTAAAGTTCCATTCGTAAATACGTCTAATGTAAGCTTATCATAATCAGTAATCTGACCTACACGAGTATTTTCAACAGTTAAATTAACACGCTCAACAGGAGTGTAGATAGAATCCACTGGAATTACACCAATTGGAAGATCCGGGTTTTTGTTCTTATCAGAACTTACATAACCACGACCTTTTGTAATTGTTAATTCCATATACAATTTACTATCGCTACCGCTAAGTGTTGCAATAACTAAATCTGGATTCAGAATCTCGATGTCTGGATCTACCTGAATATCACCAGCAGTCACAACACCGTCTCCTTCAAACTCAATATAAGCTGTTTTAGGCTCGTTGGTCTCACTTGTATTTTTGATAGCCAAGCTTTTAATATTCATGATAATTTCAGTTACATCCTCTTTTACACCATTGATAGAACTGAATTCATGAACTACGCCGTCAATCTTAACCTGACTAACCGCAACACCTGGCAAGGATGAAAGCATAATTCTTCTTAAAGAATTTCCCAAAGTTGTACCATAACCTCTTTCAAGAGGTTCTACTACAAATCGTCCGTATTTTTTATCTTCAGAAATTTCTGCAATCTCAATTTTTGGTTTTTCAAAATCAAACACGAATGGACCCTCCTTTTGGGTTTCTATGCTATTACAATCACTTTGTTATATAGGATTATTTACTATATAACTCGACAATAAGCACTTCATTAACTGGAACATCAATTTGATCTCTTGTTGGAAGTTCTTTAACAGTACCAGACAGGTTTTCCTGATCAGCATCTAGCCAGGCAGGAACTACTCTAGAACCTGTAACTTCCAAGATATCTTTATATCTTTGGGCTGATTTGTATTTTTCAGCGATTTCGATAACATCACCAGCTTTTACAGAGTAAGATGGAATGTTAACTCTTTTGCCATTAACTAAAACATGTTTATGGTCAACGATCTGTCTAGCTTCTCTTCTAGTTCTTGCGTAACCCATTCTGTAGATTACGTTATCTAATCTAAGCTCAAGAAGAATCATTAAGTTTTCACCTGTTGTGCTTAATTTCATTTTCTCAGCTTTTGCATACATATTTCTAAATGGTTTTTCTAATACGCCATAGATGAATTTTGCCTTTTGTTTTTCTTTTAACTGAAGACCATATTCACTTTGTTTCTTTCCTGCTCTAGCGTTTCTATTAGATTTCTTGGAAAGACCCATGTAAATAGGATCTAAACCAAGCATTCTGCATCTTTTAAGAACCGGGCTTCTATCAATTGCCATTGAATTTACCTCCTAAGTTTTTCACTATATTTCCATATTGTTCGGTAGCCATAGCCCCTACTACAATTTGACTCATTTCAACAATTATTGCCTTACCGCATGAATGCGTGCAAAACATTGTCTAAAAATTATACACGACGACGTTTTGGTGGTCTACATCCGTTGTGAGGAACTGGTGTTACGTCACGAATGCTTGTAACTTCGATTCCACAAGCCTGAAGAGCACGAATTGCTGCTTCCCTGCCTGAACCAGGACCTTTTACCATAACTTCTACAGATTTTAAACCGTGTGGTAAAGCTGCTTTTGCTGCAGTTTCAGCTGCCATCTGAGCTGCGAATGGAGTTGATTTTCTAGAACCTCTGAATCCTAATCCACCTGCACTTGCCCAGGAAATAGCATTACCTTCTGAATCTGTCAGCGTAACGATTGTATTATTAAAAGATGACTGAATATGTGCTTGTCCACGATCAACGTTTTTTCTGACACGCTTTTTTGTCACTTTTTTTGCTACTTTTTTAGCCATTGACAAACCCTCCTACTGGATTTCAAATTAATTTTTTATCTAATCACGTTTGATTATAATCACGTTTTTACTGTTTTAATTATTTCTTCTTATTTGCCACTGTACGCTTAGGACCTTTTCTTGTTCTAGCGTTTGTTTTAGTCTTCTGTCCACGAACTGGAAGACCTTTTCTATGACGGATTCCTCTGTAGCATCCGATTTCCTGAAGTCTCTTGATGTTAAGGGCAATTTCCCTTCTTAAATCACCTTCTACAGTCTGAGAAGCATCAATTACGTCACGAATTCTAGCTACTTCTTCGTCAGTTAAATCCTTACAACGTGTATCTGGATTAACATTTGCTTCTGCTAAAATACGATTGGAACTTACTCTGCCGATACCGTATACATAAGTTAAACCAATCTCAACACGTTTTTCTCTTGGTAAATCTACACCACTAATACGAGCCATGTACGTTAACCTCCATAAAATTTGAATAGTTTTTCTATTGATTGTTTTGATTATGCGATGACAACATATCCGAGCGTGCCACCACATCAGCCGCTTTAAACCATGATAGGAACGCACAGAAGTACCCCCCTACGAAATATCACAATGACGGAGCAATATTTCAAGCAGTTAATCAGGCTGCCCACAGTATCACAGGGAGCAATGCCAGCATTACTCTCATTCACATGCAAAACATGCGTGCCACAAAGGGCTTGTAACACAAAAAGCAAGACTTATCTATATATTGAACGTATTCAGCGAAACATCCAATGCATAAACAACGCCGAAACCTGTAAGAAGTTCCTTAAGGCGTAAGAATCTTCTTAGCCTTGTCTTTGTTTGTGTCTAGGATTTTCGCAGATTACTCTAACGCTTCCTTTTCTTTTAATGATTTTGCATTTTTCACAAATTGGTTTTACAGATGACCTTACTTTCATCGTAATTCTCTCCTTTCGCAAAAGTCCACTTGCTATTTTATCACAACTCAAAGTGTAATGCAAGTAGAAGTTTACTGAATAACCAAAATTTTTCCCATTCTGGAATAAAATCTGTTTTCGCCTATCGATCTATTTATCACGCCAAATAATTCTTCCTTTTGTTAAATCATATGGGGATAATTCTAAAGTTACTTTATCGCCTGGTAAAATACGAATAAAGTTCATTCTTAATTTACCGCTGATATGAGCCAATACTTTATGGCCATTTTCTAATTCTACCTGAAACATTGCGTTAGGCAGTTTTTCAATTACGGTTCCTTCGATTTCAACTACGTCTGCTTTTGACATACTTTCATTACCTCCTGATATATAATGTTACACTCTATACATAACAGCCCAATGCTGTTCTTATTTAAGATTGGATTTCCAACTCTTGCTTTGCAGCAACGCTCTTTAACAATTTACGAATTGAACTATTTTCAATACGCCCTCCAAGTCGAATATCTTCATCTACATAGCTGGTTAGCTGAATATGTTTTTTCTTTTTCTTTTTTAAATGATCCATGGTCCTGCACTTTCCATCAGCTAGATATACATATTCGCCTTCCACCGAAATTATGACATATAATTGTGTTTTGTCATGGCCTGCTAAAGACTTAACAACCATTCCACGTTCTATTTCCAGCATCTTTTTACCTCGTCAAAGATAGGATTTCGGGTTCCCCCTTAGTAATCACTATTGTATTCTCATAATGGGCTGATAAAGAACCATCTGCAGTTACAGCTGTCCATTTATCACTTAAAAATTTAACATCATGAGTACCTATATTAATCATTGGCTCTATCGCCAATGTCATGCCTGCTAAAAGCTTTGTGCCTCTGCCCGGCATTTTAAAATTGGGTACTTGAGGTTCTTCATGAAGATTTTTTCCAATCCCATGGCCTACTAATTTCCGAACAACACCGTATCCAAAAGACTCCGCATAGTTTTGAATTGCTTTTGATATATCATATAGATGATTACCTTCTTTGGCATACTTTATACCTTCAAAAAAACTATTTTTTGTGACATCAAGTAATTGCTTTGCTTCGCTGCTAATTTCACCTACGGCATGAGTTCTTGCTGCATCAGAATGATATCCATTATATATTACTCCAGCATCTAAACTTACAATATCACCCTCCTGTAAAATTCTCTTTTTAGCAGGAATGCCATGTACCACTTCATCATTTATTGATACACAGATAGATGCTGGATATCCGTTATAGTTCAGAAAGGAAGGAATACATCCAAAACTGCGAATTATTTCTTCACCTTTTTTATCAATATCCTTTGTAGAAATACCCGGTCTGACAAATTGTTCTAACTCATCATGTACTTGAGCGAGAATCTTTCCAGCTTCCCGCATCAAGCCGATTTCTCTTTCCGATTTAATGCTAATAGACATTCTTATTCACCTAGAACTTTCACAATTGCATCAAAAACTTGAGACATATCCTGTGTTCCATCAATATCTACTAAAATCTTCTTCTTATTATAGTAATCAATCAATGGCTGTGTCTGCTCATGATATACACCCAAACGTTTTTTCACTGTTTCTGGCTTATCGTCATCTCTTAAAACAAGCTCACCGCCACACGCATCACATACACCTTCTGTTTTTGTTGGTGCATATACAATATGGTAAGTTCCGCCACAGCTTACACAGGCACGACGGCCTGACATTCTGTTAATAATGTTCTCGTCTGGAACATCAACATTAATTGCATAATCTACTTTTTCATTAATAGCAGCCAGTGCATTATCAAGAGCTTCTGCCTGAGGAATTGTTCTTGGAAAACCATCTAAAACATAACCATTTTTCGCATCATCCTGACCAACTCTGTCTACTACTAAATCAACCACTAATTCATCTGGTACTAATAATCCTTGATCCATAAAAGTCTTAGCTTTCTTGCCTAATTCAGTCCCATTTTTGATGTTTGCCCTAAAAATATCACCGGTAGAAATGTGAGGGATGCTGTATTTCTCAGCAATCCTTTTTGCCTGAGTTCCTTTTCCTGCTCCAGGAGCTCCTAACATAATTATTTTCATGAATATTACCTCCACAGTTATACTATTGATTTTCACTCATTTCCTTATAAATAGAAAAATCATTTTAGCTATAGTATCACCACAGCCAAAATGATTTTATCTGCTCATTAGTCATTTAAAAAGCCTTTGTAGTGACGTACAAGCATTTGTGATTCGATTTTCTTTAGTGTTTCGATTACTACACCTACAATAATGATAAGTGATGTACCACCGAAAGAAATATTGGCATTGAATACACCTGAAATAATGATTGGTATTACACATACAATCGTTAGGCCAACTGCACCAATGAAAATAATGTACTTAAGTACTTTATTTAAATAATCTGTAGTAGGTTTTCCTGGACGGATACCTGGGATGAATCCACCAGCTTTCTTCATATTATTCGCAACTTCAATTGGATTGAATGTAATTGAAGTGTAAAAATAAGCGAAGAAAATAACCAATACGATATATCCAACTAACCCTAATGTGTACTTAAACTCATGAATATTGGTTACATTGAACCATGCATTCTGATTACAGACCTTCAAGAGTTTCTGCCAGATAGAAGTTCCTGGACCAGACGCTGGCTGAACCTGTAAAAACTGAGCAATTACAATTGGGAAAGAAAGTAATGATCCTGCGAAGATTACGGGAATAACACCAGCAGTATTTACTTTCAAAGGAATATTGGTTGTCTGGCCGCCAACCATTTTTCTTCCTTGCACTTTCTTGGCATACTGGACTGGAATTCTTCTTTCACCAGCTGATAAAATAACAATAAATACAACCATTGCTACTAATATAGCAAAGATTACAATTGCAGCTAAGCCGCCTTTAGCGATAGTCTTTCCAATAACATACTTATCAAACAGACTCTTTAAATCTGATGGTATTTTGGAAACAATATTGATTAATAAAATAATTGAAATACCATTGCCGACACCCTTTTCCGTTATCTGTTCACCTAACCACATTAAGAATGAAGCACCTGCTGTCATAGATGTAACTACGATAACAACATTAGTGAAATTCAAATCACCTTCTAAGTAACCTTGATTACCAAAACCAATTGCCATTGACAATGCTTCAATGATTGCCAACGCTACTGTTAAGTACCTTGTGTATTCAGCAATTTTCTTACGTCCATCTTCACCGTCTTTTTGCATTTCTTCCAACTTAGGGATTGCTATAGTAAGCAACTGCATAATAATGGATGATGTAATGTATGGTGTAATATTCAATGCAAAGATTGACATGGTGGTAAAAGAACCACCAGTCATTGCATCAAAAAAGTTCATTGCAGTTCCATTACTGCCGAACTGCTGCTCAAAAAATTGAGCAACAAAACCTCTGTTAACCCCAGGAGCAGGAAGCTGACATCCAATTCTAACTATAATTAGTGCTACCAAAGTATATAGAATCCTATTTCTAATATCTTTTACTTTCAGAGCGTTTCGGACCGTCTTAAACATCCCCTAGATCACCTCAGCTTTTCCACCAAGAGCCTGAATTTTTTGGGCAGCGGATGCACTAAACGCATTCACTTTAACATCAAGCTTCTTAGTTAATTCTCCATTTCCAAGAATCTTTACTCCATCTTTCGGATTCTTAATAATGCCACTTTCAATTAAGCTAGCGATAGTAACTTCTGCACCATCTTCAAATCTATTTAATACATCTACGTTGATAGCAACGATTTCTTTACTGTTTCTGCAAGTGAAGCCTCTCTTTGGAAGTCTTCTGTATAAAGGCATCTGACCACCTTCAAAACCTGGTCTTGGAGCTCCAGAACGAGCTTTCTGTCCTTTATGGCCTTTACCAGCAGTTTTACCGTTTCCTGAACCATGCCCACGACCTCTTCTAAAGTTATCGTTTTGTTTCGCACCTTCAGCTGGTCTTAATTCTGATAAATTCATCTTGCGCACCTCCTTATAAAGTATTTATTATATTTCTTCCACTTTAACTAAGTGCTTTACATGCCAAAGCATTCCTCTAACAGCTTCATTGTCTGGTAATTCAACTGTAGAGTTTGTCTTTTTAAGACCAAGAGCTGTTACAGTAGCTCTGTGTTTTGGGATAGCACCAATTGTGGATTTTACTAAAGTTACTTTTAACTTATTTGCCATTATAATATCCTCCTATTCCTATAGCTGATCAACGGAAATTCCGCGAAGTTTAGCTACTTCTTCTGGAGTTTTTAATTGACTTAAACCTTCGATTGTAGCAAGTACAACGTTTTGTTTATTATTTGAACCTAATGATTTTGTACGGATATTCTTAAGTCCAGCTAACTCTAATACGTTACGGGCAGGACCACCAGCGATGATACCAGTACCTTCTGGTGCTCTCTTTAATAATACGTTAGCACTTCCGAACTTTCCTATGAAATCATGAGGAATACTTCCGTTTTCGTCAATTGGTAAGGAAATCATTCTCTTGATTGCATCTTCTTTTCCTTTACGAATCGCTTCAGGAATTTCTGATGCTTTTCCTAAACCAGCTCCAACGTGTCCATTTTTGTCACCAACAACAACTAATGCAGTAAATCTGAAGTTACGTCCACCTTTTACTACCTTAGTAACACGTTTGATTGAAACTACTTTATCTTCTAATTCATTTTCGAACTGGGTAGTGTCAATGATTGTACGTTTCATTTATTCTCCTCCTTGCCTAGAATTGTAGACCAGCTTCTCTAGCTGCATCTGCTAATGCTTTGATTTTTCCTTGATAAATAAATCCGCCTCTATCGAAGACAACTTCTGTGATACCTTTTTCTACTGCTTTTTTACCGATTACAGTTCCAACCAAAGCTGCAGCTGCAACGTCGTTTGTCTTGTCAAGCTCAGATTTCACTTCTTTATCTAATGTTGAAGCAGCAACTAATGTATTGCCAGCAGTATCATCAATGATCTGGGCATACATGTGATTGTTGCTTCTGAACACAGCTAAACGTGGTCTCTCAGCAGTTCCGGCAAAGCGGTTACGAATTCTTCTATGCTTATTTACACGAACTTTACTTCTTGATTCTTTACTAACCATCCTGATTTCACTCCTTTAATTATTTCTTACCAGTCTTACCAACCTTACGTCTAATAACTTCATCAGCGTATTTGATACCTTTACCTTTATAAGGTTCTGGAGCTCTCTTTTCTCTGATTTCAGCAGCGTACTGGCCAACTTTTTCTTTATCTATACCTTTAACAATGATCTTGTTTTGTCCTTCAACAATAACTTCAAGACCTTCTGGATCTTCCATATGAACTGGATGGGAATAACCAAGAGATAAGTCAAGAACTTTACCTTTTTTCGCAGCTCTATAACCAACACCGTTGATTTCAAGAACTTTTTCATAGCCTGTTGTAACACCAATAACCATGTTATTGATAAGTGTTCTTGTTAAGCCGTGTAATGATTTCATTTTCTTTAAATCATTTGGTCTGGAAACTGTGATTGTATCACCTTCCATTTTAATTTCCATTTCAGCAGGTAATACTCTTTCAAGAGTTCCCTTAGGACCTTTTACAGTCACTTTATTATTTTCTGCAATATCAACAGTTACGCCTGCTGGTACCGCGATAGGCATTCTTCCTATACGTGACATGCCCGCACCTCCGTAATTTTCTAATCTAAAATCAATTGTTTACTACTTCATTTTAAATGCTTTCACATAAGAACGCAATATAATTTGTAAGAATACAAACCAGATTCTCCTAAAGAAAGCAGGCTTACCTGCCAGCCCGTTCTATCAGCTAGCCGGCTGATTAAAACTGCTAGCATTTCTTACCAAATGAAAGCTAATACTTCTCCGCCAACATTTTGCTTTCTTGCCTCTTTGTCCGTGATAACGCCTTTGTTTGTAGAAATAATTGCTACACCAAGACCACCTAATACTCTAGGAAGTTCTTCTGCGTTCGCATATACACGAAGACCTGGTTTTGAAATTCTCTTAAGTCCAGAAATAACTTTAACGTTCTTGTCTGCACCATATTTTAATGTAATATGAATGGATTTGAAGCCACCGATTTCTTCAATTTCATATTTTTTGATATATCCTTCTTTATATAAAATGTCCGCAATTGCTATCTTCATCTTTGAAGCAGGAACATCTACGGTATCATGTTTAGCAGTATTTGCATTACGAATTCTTGTAAGCATATCTGCGATTGGATCGCTCATTGTCATTTTTTGTTTGCCTCCTTCCTTTTTATCCTACCAGCTTGCTTTTTTCACACCTGGGATTTGGCCCTTGTATGCTAATTCACGGAAACAGATACGGCAGATTCCGTATTTTCTTAAATAAGCATGTGGACGTCCACAGATTCTACAACGGCTGTATTCTCTTGTTGAGAATTTTGCTGGGCGTTGTTGTTTTACTTTCATAGAAGTTTTAGCCATGATACATCCTCCTTATTATTTCTTAAATGGCATACCGAACTGTGTTAATAATTCACGAGCTTCTTCATCAGTTTTAGCAGTAGTTACGAAACAAATATCCATACCACGAACTTTATCAACTTTATCATATTCGATTTCTGGGAAAATTAATTGTTCCTTAATTCCTAAAGAGTAGTTGCCTCTGCCATCAAATGCATTAGGATTTACACCTCTAAAGTCACGTACACGAGGTAATGATAAATTGATAAGACGATCTGCGAACTCATACATTCTTTCGCCTCTTAAAGTTACTTTGCATCCAATTGCCATACCTTCTCTGATTTTAAAGTTCGCTACAGATTTTTTTGCTCTTGTTAAAACTGCTTTCTGACCAGAAATAATTTCAAGATCTTTAACAGCTGATTCTAGTATTTTGGAGTTGTCTTTTGCTTCGCCAACACCCATGTTGATTACGATTTTATCAAGTTTAGGTACTTGCATTACGTTCTTGTATCCAAACTTTTTCATCATATTTTCTACAATTTCACTTTTATAAGTTTCTTTTAATCTAGCCACAACGTTACCTCCTTCCTGAATTAATCAATAACTTCGCCAGTAGCTTTGGCTACACGTACTTTTTTATCACCATCAATTTTAAAACCGATTCTTGTAGCTTTTCCTTTAAGAGAGTACATAACGTTAGAAATGTCAATAGCTGCTTCTTTCTTTATGATACCACCTTGAGGATTCGCTTGACTAGGTTTCGCATGCTTCGTTACTTGGTTAATACCTTCAACTACAACTTTACCATCTTTCACAGAAAGAACTTTTCCTTCTTTGCCTTTATCTTTACCAGCGATAACTTTAACCATGTCGCCTTTTTTGATCTTCATAGTTGCCACTCTCGACACCTCCTTATAATACTTCTGGTGCTAATGATACGATTTTCATAAACTGTTTTTCTCTTAATTCCCTTGCAACAGGTCCAAAGATACGGGTACCTCTTGGATTCTTGTCATCTTTAATAATTACAGCTGCATTTTCATCAAATCTAATATAGGAACCGTCCTTACGACGTGTGCTATTTACAGTACGGACTACAACTGCTTTCACTACATCGCCTTTTTTTACAACTCCGCCTGGTGTTGCATCTTTGACTGTAGCAACGATTACATCACCGATTGCAGCATATCTTCTAGTAGAGCCGCCTAATACTCTGATGCAAAGTAATTCTTTAGCACCTGTATTATCAGCAACTCTTAGTCTTGATTCTTGTTGGATCATGCGAATATACTCCTTTCAGCATTATTTTGCTCTTTCAATAATTTCAACAAGTCTCCATCTCTTATCCTTTGACAATGGTCTTGTTTCCATAACTTTTACTCTATCGCCGATTTTACATTCGTTATTTTCATCATGAGCTTTTAATTTGTAAGTTCTTTTCACGATTTTGTTGTAAAGCGGATGTTTTACGTTATCTACTACTGCAACAACGATTGTTTTATTCATTTTATCGCTTACGACTTTACCTGTACGAGTCTTTCTAAGGTTTCTTTCCACAACAATTCTCCTTTCCATTCAACTTGATAAACCATCTATTTTAAACGTTCTGATTATGCCTTAGCTTTTGCAGAAATAACGGTTTGGATTCTAGCAATATTTTTTCTAACTTCTTTAATTCTGCTGGTATTATCTAATTGATTTGTTGCGTTCTGGAATCTTAAATTAAAAAGTTCCTTTTTAGCAGCTACTAATTCTTCATTTAATTCAACTACTGATTTCTGGTTTAATTCTTGTACAAAATTCTTACTCTTCACTGCCCGCACCTCCTTCTAAGTCTGCGCGAGAAACTACTTTACACTTCACTGGCAACTTGTGTGTAGCAAGACGTAACGCTTCTCTTGCAACTTCTTCAGCTACACCAGAGATTTCAAACATTACACGTCCTGGTTTCACTACAGCTACCCAGTATTCTAAGGAACCTTTTCCGGAACCCATACGAGTTTCTGCTGGTTTATTTGTTACTGGCTTATCAGGGAAGATTTTAATCCAGACCTTACCACCACGTTTGATATAACGAGTCATAGCAATACGGGCAGCCTCAATTTGATTGGATTTAACCCAGCCAGATTCTAAGGCAACAATACCAAATTCGCCGTAGGAAATCTTATTTCCTCTAGTTGCTTTTCCTTTCATGGAACCACGGAACTGTTTACGGCGTTTTACTCTTTTAGGCATTAACATTATTTATCGCTCCCTTCCTTTTTAACTGCTTTTGTTGGAAGAACTTCACCATGGTAAATCCAGACCTTAACGCCAAGTTTACCATATGTTGTATCTGCTTCAGCAAAACCGTAATCAATATCTGCACGTAATGTCTGTAGTGGAATAGTGCCTTCACTATAGAACTCTGTACGAGCCATATCAGCACCGCCTAAACGTCCAGCAACTGCTGTCTTGATACCTTTCGCACCACTCTTCATTGCTCTGGACATACAAGATTTCATAGCTCTTCTGAAAGAAATACGGTTTTCAAGCTGTTGAGCGATATTTTCTGCAACAAGCTGTGCATTGCTATCTGGTTTCTTTACTTCTTTGATATCAACTAATACCTTAAAACTTGTGTATTTCGCTAACTCAACTTTTAATTTTTCGATTTCAGAACCGCCTTTGCCAATTACAACACCTGGTTTAGCTGTATGAATTGTAATTTTTAATCTTTCTATAGCTCTTTCTAATTCGATTCTTGCAATACCTGCATTATATAATTTCTTCTTTAAGAATTTTCTGATATTATAATCTTCGACTAAGTTGTCAGCAAAATCAGCTTCCGCATACCATTTAGAGTCCCAATCTTTAATAACACCGACTCTTAAGCCGTGAGGATTAACTTTTTGTCCCATTATTGCCCTCCTTATCTTTCATCAAGCACGATAGTGATGTGGCTCATTCTCTTTTCGATTCTGTAAGCCCTGCCCTGTGCTCTTGGTCTGATTCTTTTCATTGTTGGTCCCTTGTTCGCATAACAAGCTGCAACATAAAGGTTCTCTGGATTCATTCCGTTATTGTTTTCTGCATTAGCAATTGCAGATTTTAATAACTTCTCTATCAATGTTGATGCATATCTTGGATTATATGCTAAAATACCAAGTGCTGTTTGTACATCCTTGCCTCTGATTGCGTCTAAAACAAAACCTGCTTTACGAGCAGAAACTCTAGCGTAAGATAATTTTGCGGATGGTCTATTATCTCTTTGGTTTTCATTTCTTTCTCTCTTTATCTGGGATCTATGTCCTTTTGCCATGGATGTAACCTCCTTTCAAACTATACGTTCTCTATCAATTTATATCGAAATGAAGATGTTACGCAAACTATCTTCTGCCTTTTTTCTCGTCCTTACCGTGACCTCTGTAAGTTCTAGTTGCTACGAACTCACCTAATTTGTGTCCTACCATATCTTCAGTTACATATACAGGTACATGTTTCCTGCCATCATGAACTGCAATTGTATGTCCCACAAAGGAAGGGAAGATTGTAGAACGACGTGACCAGGTTTTAATTACACTTTTCTCGCCTGCTTCGTTCATAGCATCTACTTTTTTTAATAAATGCTCATCAGCGAATGGTCCCTTTTTTAATGAACGTGCCATAGGTTTTGACCTCCTTATATTACAATCGTTTCTGCCTTATTGTGTCGCCACTGGCAAAACCACGAATTTTTTAAAACTGTGCGTCCTATTATTTAGCTAACGCTTTACCGTCTCTTCTTCTTACAATCAGCTTGTTAGAAGATTTGTTTTTCTTTCTAGTCTTTAAGCCAAGAGCTGGTTTACCCCAAGGAGTACATGGGCCTGAACGACCGATACCAGTCTTGCCTTCACCACCACCATGTGGATGGTCATTAGGGTTCATTACAGAACCACGCACTGTAGGCCTGATACCCATGTGACGCTTACGTCCAGCTTTACCAATGTTAATTAACTCGTGGTCAGCATTTCCAACCTGTCCAATTGTTGCTCTGCACATAATTGGTACCATTCTCATTTCGCCAGATGGCAATCTTAATGTAGCATATTTGCCTTCTTTCGCCATTAACTGAGCACTGTTACCAGCAGAACGCACCATCTGTCCACCTTTTCCAGGCATTAACTCAATGTTGTGTACCTGAGTACCAACTGGAATAAACTGTAATGGAAGGCAGTTACCAACCTTAATTTCAGCATTTTCACCGTTCATTACTGTCTGGCCAACTTTTAATCCAGCAGGTGCAAGAATATAAGCTTTAGCTCCGTCAGCGTAGCAGATTAAAGCAATATTGGCTGTTCTGTTTGGATCGTATTCAATCGTCTTAACTGTAGCTGGAATACCATCTTTTGTTCTCTTGAAATCAATAATTCT
This sequence comes from [Clostridium] polysaccharolyticum, assembly GCF_900111595.1. Taxonomy (GTDB): domain Bacteria; phylum Bacillota; class Clostridia; order Lachnospirales; family Lachnospiraceae; genus Clostridium_AI; species Clostridium_AI polysaccharolyticum. The sequence goes on from NZ_FOHN01000016.1 coordinate 52,978, forward strand.
ATATTTTTTACGAGCACCACCACCGTGATGTCTTACCGTGATTTTACCTTGATTATTACGACCAGCGTGTTTCTTCATAGAAACGACTAAAGATTTCTCTGGTTTGGAAGCGGTAATCTCTGAGAAATCAGAGCTAGTCATATGCCTTCTGGAAGGTGTATATGGGTTAAACTTTTTAATTCCCATGCCTGTTACTCCTTTCGATGAGTATCAACGCTGTCTAGCGTATCTCATTCCTGTATTTATTCTTATCGGTTATAAATAACCATAATCTGTTCTATCAAATTACAATTGCCTGCTAATTAAAGGCCTTGGAAAATCTCAATATCAGCACTGTCAGCTGTCAGCTGAACAATTGCTTTTTTCCTTTTAGCAGTTTTTCCAACTGTATTGCCACGTCTGCGGCTCTTACCGTCAAGGTTCATTGTGTTTACGCGGGCAACTTTAGCACCAGCAAACATTTTCTCAACAGCTTCTTTAATCTGACCTTTTGTTGCATCTGTGTGAACATAGAAAGTATATTTCTTTTCGCCCATACCTTCCATAGATCTTTCCGTAATAACTGGTTTAAGGATTACATCATAATATTTTAAATCTGCCATTATGCGTACACCTCCTCAATTTTAGCAACAGCATCCTTTGTGATTACAAGTGAATCATATTTTAACATCTCGTAAACGCTAAGGCTGTTTGATAATGTTGTAGCAACTGTAGGAATGTTTTTAGCAGAATAAAGAACTTTTTCATCTTTTTCAGCTAAAACTACTAATGCTTTATTTACTTTAAGGTTGTTTAATACTTCAACCATTTTCTTTGTTTTGAAATCATCCATTTTTAACTCGTCAAGAACGATGAATTTGTTATCGTTTACTTTAGCAGTTAAAACAGATTTAATAGCTGCAGCTTTTTCTTTCTTGTTCATTTTAAAAGAATAATCTCTTGGCTTTGGAGCAAATACAACTCCACCGCCTGTCCATTGTGGAGATCTTGTAGAACCTTGTCTTGCATGTCCAGTACCTTTTTGTCTCCAAGGTTTTCTACCGCCGCCGCTTACTTCTGAACGGGTTTTTGCACTCTGAGTTCCCTGACGTTTGTTCGCTAACTGTAACACAACTGCCATGTGAACTAAGTGTTCATTAACTGGTGCAGCAAAGATAGAATCGTTTAATTCAAGTGTTCCAACTTCTTTGCCTTCCATATTTAAAACAGATACGTTTGCCATTTCTGTGTTCCTCCTTCCTCAAAGCTTATTTCGCTTTTACTGATTCTCTGATTTCTACCATAGATTTCTTAGGTCCAGGCACACAACCTTTAACTAAGATTACGTTGTTCTCAACATCTACCTTAACAATCTCAAGATTCTGAGTTGTTACCGTTACATGACCCATCTGGCCAGGCATTTTTTTGCCTTTGAATACTTTAGATGGATCAGAACAAGCACCGTTGGAACCTGCATGTCTGTGGAACTTGGAACCGTGACCCATAGGCCCTCTGGATTGTCCGTGTCTCTTGATAGCACCCTGGAATCCTTTACCCTTAGATGTTGCAGTTGCATCAACCTTATCGCCAGCTGCAAAAATGTCAGCTTTGATTTCTTGACCTACTGTATACTCTGTAGAGTTTTCAAATCTAAATTCTCTTAAAAATCTTTTTACAGCAACACCAGCTTTTTTAAACTGACCTGTTACTGGTTTATTGACTAATTTTTCTCTAATATCACCGAAACCTACCTGGATAGCTTCGTATCCATCATTGTCCATTGTTTTAATCTGTGTTACTACACATGGACCAGCCTGAAGTACAGTTACAGGTGTTAATACTCCGTCTTCATTGAAGATCTGAGTCATACCAATTTTAGTTGCTAAAATCGCTTTCTTCATGCTTTGCGCACCTCCTATTTAATCTACAGCGGATTACGTTCCGGATATCCTTCCCGCAATCATCCTAGACGGTCTACAACCGAGTGCTTGGTATCCAACACAAACTTTTGTATCTCGTTGCTTGGACTCTATATATAAACCCTAAGGATTTTCCCAATTTCAATAATCTTATTTGTTTTTCATCTTAATGTCGATGAATACACCAGCTGGCATTTCCAATCTTGTTAATGCTTCCACTGTTTTTTGTGAAGGACTCATGATGTCGATTAATCTCTTGTGTGTTCTCTGTTCGAACTGTTCTCTGGAATCTTTGTATTTGTGAACTGCTCTTAAGATTGTTACTACCTCTTTCTTTGTTGGCAGTGGTACAGGTCCACTCACCTTAGAACCTGTCTTTTTTACAGTTTCAATAATTTTTCCAGCTGACTGATCGATTAACTGATGATCATATGCCTTCAATGTAATTCTCATTACTTGACTTGCCATAAAAAAAGTCGCCTCCTTTTCGCACTTTTGTGAAATTCCTCTTTTCACATCTTTCAGTACGACAAGCGGTGACTGTACACTCATCCGTGTGTATCATAACATTTCATTTTTCAAAATGCCTACACAACCATTTTCTGTCTAAATAAACTTAAACACAGAATATTATGTTCTTGTACAGTGACTTGTCGCCAGTTTCCTAACTCAGCATTCGCTCCACGGAAAACCCTTGCTCTCTGCAAGGCAACCTCACGCTTCTTAGCTATCAATGCCACAGCAATTGTTATTATATACTAGTATAATAATTTTTGCAAGTTTTTTTTATAAATTAATTTATCTTTTTTGGTAATTTGAGTTTTCTTTTGTTCTACTTATTTATCATAGCAGCTTCTCTAGGATATCCAATTCAGAAGCTGCCTAAACATATCTTTTATTATGTTGTTCCTAAACATATATTATGTTATAGAAGAAACTCTGTCTTTGCCTTAAAAAACAGGCTGGCAAAAGAAGTGTGTTTTCTTGCTTTTCCTTATCTGCCTGCTGTTAATAAATCATCCATAATTAATTTTAACCTGCTTTTAAGACTTACTTCTCCCAACGCCCTGAAGCTCCACATGGAAGCACTAATCCATTGGATGTAACAGGAAGTCCAATTTCCTCCGCCTTTACCTTGCCCCCATATTGATTTACAAGAACGGTATTCATCATATAGGACAATACTGCTGGCTGAAGTCCTGTTGTATAAGAATTTACAAGGAAAAATAATGGTTTGTCCGATAGCACCTGCGAACAAAGTTCAATAAATGGATAAATCTTTTCTTCAATTTTCCAAATCTCTCCTTTTGGCCCTCTTCCATAGGAAGGGGGATCCATAATGATGCCATCATATTTTCTCCCACGGCGTATTTCACGTTCTACAAATTTTACGCAATCGTCTACAATCCAGCGGATTGGTGCTTCTTCTAATCCTGATGCAACTGCATTTTCTTTCGCCCATGTAACCATGCCTTTGGATGCATCTACATGGGTTACACTTGCTCCTGCCTTAGCTGCTGCACAGGTCGCACCACCTGTATAAGCAAATAAATTCAATATATTAATAGGTCTATCTGCCTTCTGGATTTTATCTCCAAACCAGTCCCAGTTGGTTGCCTGTTCTGGAAAAAGGCCTGTATGCTTAAAGCTGAATGGCTTCAAGTGGAATGTTAAGTCCTTATAATGAATCTCCCACTGCTCTGGAAGGTCAAAGAACTCCCATTCTCCGCCACCTTTATTACTTCTATGGTAATGGCCATTTAACTGTTTCCATTTTTTATGCTTTTTAGGAGTATCCCAGATAACCTGTGGGTCTGGTCTTAATAAGGTATATTCTCCCCAGCGTTCTAGTTTTTCACCATTGGACGTGTCAATTACTTCATAGTCTTTCCATCCATCTGCAATCCACATGATATTACTTACCTTTCGTCTTTCTTCTTATTATAATTATAATCATTATTACTAAGATACCGTAGGTTTTGTTTATTGTCAACCTATTGGTAATTTTTCATATTAAAGTTGAATTTCTTAAAATACTATTACTTTTCCACATTATTCTTGACGTAATCCATAAAAACCCCTAAACTTAAAGTATCGTATCCTACATACGAAATCAACTGTATTATGGAGGTTTTTATGGGAATTATAACACGTTTCAAAGATATTATGTCTGCCAATGTAAACGCCTTACTAGACAAAGCGGAAGATCCTGAGAAAATGATTGACCAGTGCCTTAGAAACTTAAACAGTGATTTAGGGAAAGTAAAAGCGGAAACGGCTTCTATTATGGCAGAGGAACAGCGTACCAAAAGAGTACTTACAGAATGCACTGAGGAAATAGAGAAATATCAGGCTTATGCAGTGAAGGCACTGCAGGCAGGAAATGATGCAGATGCGAAAAAATTTCTTGAAAAGAAAGCGGAACTCACTGCAAAACAAGCTGAACTTCAAGCCGCTTATGATACTGCAAAAAACAATGCGGACAATATGAAAGCTATGCACAACAAGTTAGTCAGAGATATCTCCGAAATGGAGTCCCGTCGTGATGCAATTAAAGCAAAACTTGCTGCTGCTAAAACACAAGAACGTATTAATAAGATGACTGGTTCCATTGATGGTGCGAACAATTCCATGGCTGCTTTCGAACGTTACGAAGAAAAAGCCAATAAAGCACTGGATAAGGCCAATGCAATGGCTGAACTAAATGCTGGCACTAAAGATGAGTTAAAAGACCTCACAAGCAAATATGACAATCCGAACAGTTCCGTAGATGCTGAATTGGAAGCTTTAAAAGCAAGTTTAAATATTCAGCCTTAATACTATAACCTTTCAGGCTGGCTTTTGCCGATACAGAAGTCAGCCATTTTTATACTATGTAAAGATAAAACCACATATAATGTATTCAACTTGAAGTTAAGATTTATTCTTAACCCATCAAATACAACCGAATTTGGAAAGGAGTGCTAATTTCTTGATCTTACAACACAAATGCCCTGATTGCGGTGCCGATATGCAATATGATGCTGACAGCCGTCTGCTGAAATGCCCAAGCTGTGGCAAAACCCAAAACATTAAAGATATGGAACCTGATTTCGATCCCAATGCCAAACAGAGCCACGATGCAGAAGCTTCAGCGGATGATGTGGATGAAGTTTATGGTGATTTTGAAGATTTTGAAGAACAGTCTACTTATGGTACATACGAGGATAATGAAGCAAAACATTATATCTGCCAGAATTGTGGTGCCGAACTGATAACTGATGCAGATACTACAGCCACAATATGCTCCTATTGTAATTCTCCTATGATATTAGGAGACCGTTTATCTGGAAAAATGGCACCTTCTAAAGTAATTCCATTTACCATTAGCAAGGAACGAGCAGAAGAAACATTCAAAAAATGGTGTAAACACGGACTGATTACTCCAAAGGATTTCACAAAAGCCGACCGTATATCCAGTATCACTGGTATGTATGTTCCATTCTGGCTATATGATGTAAACGGCCGTGGGGAAGCTCATGCCCATGCAACTAAGGTCCGGCATTATACTTCCGGAGATTATGATGTCACAGAAACAAGACATTATCAAGTCTATCGAAAAGTCTCTTTGAATTTTAATGATATTCCTGCTGATGCTTCTGAAAAAATGCCCGATGATATGATGGATAAATTAGAACCTTATACTTATCAAGATTTAACGGACTTTAATACTCCATACCTGTCTGGCTTTATTGCTGAAAAATACAACTATACAGATGCTGAACTATTTCCACGTATTAAACAGAAAACAGAGCATTATATGGATCAGTATATCAGCAACACCATTACTGGATATTCTTCTGTTACTTTCACAGATCGAAGTTACGATACCAGACAGAAAAATGCCATCTATTCTTTGTTGCCTGTCTGGATGCTTTCTTATAATTTTAACGGAAAAAATTATCTCTTTGCCATGAACGGGCAAACAGGCAAGGTGGTGGGAAAACCTCCAGTCAGCAAGGGAAAAGTAGCCTTATGGTGGGGCTCCATTACACTAGTTACGTTTCTTATCTCATTTTTGATTACTATGGCAGCAGGAGGTGCATTCTAATGAAAAGACATGTTGCATTCCTATTTCCCCTTGTAATGATCTGCTTATGTATCATTTCAGCAGTTTCTGCTCCTGATATTATTCTGGCTAAAAACAGTGCCTCTGAAGTTATATTTGATACTGCTGATTTATATACACTAGAACAAGAGGCTGACTTGCAAAAGAAACTCTCCGAAACAGGTGATTCCTTAGGCATAGAAATTGTTGCCATTACGTTAAACGGTATTGGAAATGCAGATTTAGACAATTACATTTCTGAATTCTGGGAAAATCAGAATTTTTCTAATGACTGTGTTCTACTAGTCATTAATATAGATCCAGCTGACAGGAAAATCCTGATTCAAGGATATGGAAAGGGCAATCTATATATTAGCAGCAAACGTGCTAAGACTATTACTGATAACATGGTTTCTGACTGTAAATCAGAACATTATTATGAAGCAACCTGCTACTATATAGAACAAGTTCAGTATTACATGAATCATAAAGGGGAAGCCCTGATTCCTCGTGCTGGTTTATGCCTTCTTGGTTCTATGGTTTTTGCAGGAATTATTGTCTTGATTATGGTGGCAAACTCTGGTGGAAAAGATACTACTAACGTCAATACATACTTAGATTTTTCCTCCTCAAAGCTACTTGCCAAACGCGATATCTATACACATACTACCACTACACGCCACAAACGGCAAAATTCATCAAACAGTAAAGGTGGCGGTGGCGGACACAGTCATTCTTCTGGAAGTTCCAGTTTTTAATATACTTTTATTACAAAACAAGATTTACAAATAGAAAGGAAGATTCACATGGGTTTATTTTCAAAAGAATTATCAAATGTAGTAGAATGGGAAGAATTTCGGGATGATATGATCTTCTGGAAATGGAGTAACCGGGAAATCAAAAAAGGCAGTAAGCTTATTATACGTCCTGGACAGGATGCAATCTTTTTAAATAACGGACGAATTGAAGGTATTTTTAAAGAGGATGGTGACTATGATATTGAATCTCAAATTATTCCTTTTCTTTCAACTTTAAAAGGATTTAAATTTGGCTTTAATAGTGGAATGCGTGCTGAGGTGCTCTTTGTAAATACAAAGGAATTTCAGGTTCGCTGGGGAACAAGAGGTCCTATTAATTTACCTCATCCACAGATGCCTGGGGGACTTCCAGTCCGTGCCAATGGGACTTTTACTTTTAAAATAAATGATTATGTTACACTAATTGACAAAATCGCTGGTGTTAAGAACAGCTATACCGTTGAAGATGTAAGAGAACGTATCACAGCAGTCCTCGACCAGCTCTTAATGAAATGGATTGTTCAGGAAGGAAAAGATATGTTTAACTTAATGGCAAACTCTTACGAAATTTCCAAAGGCATTAAGACTGACTTAGATATGGAACTTATATCTTCTGGATTAACCATTACTGCTTTTACGATTGGAAGCATTAACTATCCTGAATCTGTTCAGAAAATGATTGATAAAGTTGCATCTCAGGGCATGGTAGGTGATGTAAACCGTTATCAGCAGATTTCCATGACAGATGGCATTGCCAATGGCAATGTTCGTGGTGGTGGTATGGCTTCTGATATGGCTGGCATGATGATGGGCATGCAGATGGCAAATCAGATGATGAACCAGATGAATAATACTGCTCCTAACAATGGTCCTGCACAGGCAAATGGAGCTTCAAACACTGGAGCAAAACCAAACTTCTGTCCAAACTGCGGAACAAAAACAGATGGAGCTAACTTCTGTCCGAACTGTGGCCAGAAACTATAAAGGCGAACTTTATATATAAGTTTATAAGTCAAAAGCATGATTCATTGTACCTATTACAATGAATCATGCTTTTTCATCACTCTTTTAATAATCTTAATATCCAACTTTCTTTCCGCCTGAAGTCATGTAACCACTGATTCTTCCAGCTTTATAATCCTTTTCCTTTGTTGAGTTTGGAACTGCTGGATCAGTTGGGTCATAATGAATGGAAGACGAAATCTTAATAGCAGGATTTTTTCCTAAAGGCCCTGGCGCACTTGCATTTCCTGTTACAATCTTAACAGGTGTTCCCTTAGATACATAATCGTAAAACCATTTTGCATCTGCTACCGTCATACGAATACAGCCTGCTGAAGCTGGTGAGCCCAATTTGTTATAGTGATTCGGATTCAATGCGTAATGTGAGTCAGCACCTACTGCTATGGAATGGAAATATACATTTCCAACTACATGGGATGCCCATCTTGCATATACAACACTTCCATCTGGTTCATACATTGGCTTCATGGTATATTTGACACTAGTTCCGTTACTGCTAATGCTAAAGTCGCCGATTGGTGTATATGAGGTATCTTCAGATAAGCCACTTGCTCCTTTATTGGTCCAAGTATCACGGCCAATAGATACGGTACAGGTCTTTACAGGAATACAGTAAGATTTTTTCTCACTGTCATAAGCATAAACCGTTACACAGCATGCCGCACGGTTTACTTCAACTCTAAAATTATTTACATTCGAATCGTTGCTTTCCTTAATTCCCAAAATATCTGTTAAATCTGTTACCTTTTCACCATCTTTATAATAAAATTTATAAGTTTTTCCCTGATAAGGCTCATAAACCCATCCATTTTTACCTATCTCACTTTTACTAATAGAAAATGTATAAGTACGGACTGTTGTATTTCCAACTTTTGCTTTTACCATTACAATTCCTGGGTGTCTAAGCTTATTTAACATAATAACAGCATAATAGCCACTTCCGCTTTTCTTTCCCTGATAAGTAACTAGGTCATCTGTTCCATCAGTCTTACTGTATACCTGGAATGTTACAGTACCTTTTTGACTTGGGTTATATAAATATACTTTTTTGCCACCCTCCACATTTGTCTTCATCATGTACATAAAATCATCAGGCTTAAAAGTATAACTTAAAGATGCTGACTTGACTTTGATTCCATTTCCCATAGTCACATATGCTTTTGCATGATAGGTTCCAAAATGATATCCATGATTTTTCGCATCTACTGTAACCTTATAAGTACCATTACTTTGTTTTACCCCTGTATAAGCATAAGCATCCTTTGTTTCTCCTGTCCGCCATACCTTCACAGAAACATTAGATACTCCTGATCTGGAGTTTATCTTGCTGACAGTCAAGACAAATGTGCCATTTTTAGAACTTGGGCTTTTCGCCGTAAGCTTCGCTGCTGCCCCTGACACCTTAAATGTTGACTTGTTTAAAAGCACCTTTGTCTTCCACTGGGTATACCCATATGCATTCACTTGATAAGTTCCTGTTCCCTTATACTGAAATGTAGATATATCCATCTTTCCCGTATAAGTTTTCCAGGATGATGAATACGTTGCACTGTAAAAACGAGATTTTTTACTCCCATCTGCTTTTCGATACACTTCAAATGATACTTTTTTAATTTTTCCTGGGATATAAGCATTTTCTAAGTTAAACTCCATTGTTTTGTCAGAATGGCTAATCACCTTTACAGTACCCTTTTTAGCTCTTCTATCTATCTTTGTCGTACTGGAAACTAATCTGGTGTTGCCACTCTTATCTTTCACAACTGCTTTTACTGTAAAATAGCCTAATTTATATTTTATGTCCTCCATACTTACAGCCGCATAATAATAAGTTCTGCTGTCATTCTGCGGCTTTGCTGTAGAAGTATATAATTTCTTGCTTCCATCATAAATTTCAAATTTTACATCTTTTACTCCATAAGGATTCTCAAGGCCTTTCAGGTAAATTCCAAAAGACTGCTTTGCCTCTAATGCACTGGTTACTTTTGTAGTGAAACTAGTACACTCTGGCTGAATGACAAAATGTGTGGTTTCTTTTGTTTCCTTCTGATTTCCCTTGGTTACAACAAGCTTTGCAAAATATGTTCCGTAACCCTTCTCAAATTTACTAATGTCTGCTTTCCAAATAAGCTTTTCAGAACCAATAACCTGATTGTCCCCTATCTGAACAGCATTAGACTCACTGCTTCCTTTTTCCTTCTTCCATACATAAACAGCTGCTTCGCTTCCAGCATCTACAGATGTTCCTCCCAAAACAGAAGGACCATACTCAAATACTCTTACTTGGGAACCAGTCTTTTTATCAGCTGTAAATACCCACTCAACTGGCTTTACTGGTTTCTTTGATACTACTGGTTTTACACTAGCCGATGGAACCGGCGTTTTTGAAGGTTCTGGTGTGGAAGATGCGGAAGGTAACGGATATTCCGAATTACTATTCCCAAACTCAATTGCATGATCTGCTTCTATATATTCATCACCAGCTAAAACCGAAACATAGTATTTTACATTTTCGTATTGTTTAATATCTGCAATATGGATTTGTCCTCTAAAAACTCCATTCTCACAGTTATGTACATCCAATACAATTCTTTCATTATAAACATAATCCTCTTTTGTATCTCCAGCACGGTTGACTCGTACATCCATTATAGTATTCATATACCAGTTCCCAAGACCAGAAACCGTATACTCACATATGCCTTTTTCCTTATTTACCTGCACATCAAGCTTTATCGATGAAGATGCCTGAATTTTTATTGGAATAACATAAAAAAAGATGCAGGCAAACACAAAAAACCCTATAAATATATGCTTATTCCTTATGATATTTTTCATCTTTTCCTCCATAAAATCAATTTTTCCAGTCTTAGACAAAATGAGCCGGTAAACATTTTACCGACTCATCCTACCTGCTTCAAAAAAATCTTTTGTTCTATAAAAAATAAATTAAGCTTTTCCTACGGAACCGAATAATTCCATTTTTTCTTTCACAGTTGCTTTAATAGCTTCTGCACCTGGAGCTAAAAGTTTACGAGGGTCGAAACCTTTGCCTTCTAAATCTTTTCCAGCTTCTACATATTTTCTTGTAGCATCTGCAAATGATAACTGGCATTCTGTATTTACGTTGATTTTAGCTACACCAAGAGAAATAGCTTTTTTGATCATATCTTCAGGAATACCTGTACCACCGTGTAATACTAATGGCATATCTCCTGTTTCTTTCTGGATTGCATCTAATGTTTCGAAGCTTAATCCAGCCCAGTTTTCTGGATATTTACCATGAATGTTACCAATACCGGCAGCTAACATAGTTACACCTAAGTCAGCAACTGCTTTACATTCAGCAGGGTCAGCACATTCACCAGCACCTACGACACCATCTTCTTCTCCACCGATAGAACCTACTTCAGCCTCAAGAGAAATTCCCAAAATATCACAAGCATTTACTAACTGAGTAGTTTTTGCAATGTTTTCTTCGATTGGGTAGTGGGAACCATCGAACATGATAGAAGAGAAACCAGCATTGATACAAGCTTTTGCACCTTCAAATGAACCGTGGTCTAAGTGAAGGGCAACTGGTACAGTAATGTTTAATTCTTCGATCATGCCTTTTACCATACCAACGATTGTTTTGTATCCGCACATGTATTTACCAGCACCTTCAGATACACCAAGGATAACTGGAGACTGTAATTCCTGAGCTGTTAAAAGAATAGATTTTGTCCATTCTAAGTTGTTGATGTTAAATTGACCTACTGCATATTTTCCTGCTTTAGCTTTTGTAAGCATTTCTTTAGCTGATACTAATGCCATAATATTATTCCTCCATATCTTATTGTATAATGATTTATTCTAAAAAGAAGGTTATCCTTCTTAGTAATTGCTCCTATTATAACCTATATTTTCAGAAAAGGGAATATCATTACTGTAGAATTTTACTAAGTACTTGATTTACTAAGCTTCCTTCCGCTTTTCCTTTAACTTTAGGCATTAAAACCTTCATTATTTTTCCTTTTTCTTTCATAGTAGCGGTTTCTAACCCAAGTTCTGCAATACAGTTTTTGATTTCTGCTTCAATCTGGGCTTCATCCATCATCTTTGGCGCAAACTCATTGAAAATAGCAATTCTTGTATTGCATTCTTCTATGATATCCGTTCTGTCAGCTGGAGTTAATTCCAAAGTCTCTTTCTGCTGCTTGATTTGTTTTAAGACAACTTCGTTTTCTTCTTCCACTGTTAAATCAGCCCGTTTATCAATCGCCTTATTCTTTAATGCTGTAAGCAAAGCAGATAGTGCATCTTTTCTCGGCTTATCTTTATCTTTCATTGCCTGCATCATCAAAGCTCTTACTTCATCAATACGACTCACAATATATCCTCCTTATAACATAAATTATATTGCCTCATTACTACATAAACTATTCTACATGGAAATGTTAAGTTTTACACTAATGACAGCTTCCGCCACATCCGCAGCCACAGCCTTCCTCACTATGTCCCTGACAAGTTGATTCACTTGATACTGCTATGCCGCCATCAAGAAATGTGGAAACCGCAACGTTAATATCACCAGTCTGGCCAGGTACAACTTGAATTCCATTTTGGAAAAGTGCCATCATTGCACCTTGTCCAATTCCACCACAGATTAAGACATTAATCTTATTGTCAGCCATCATCTGGCTTAATTCATCATGTCCACTTCCCGTAGATGCAACATACTCTTTGCTTATTAATTTGCCATCTTGAATCTCATAAATAGCAAATTTTTCACAGCTTCCAAAATGCTGGAATACATTATCCTGATCATCTGTTGTAACCGCAATTCTAAGTCCAGCATTTCCCTGATTGAAACTGCTTTCCTCTTCCCCACCAATTACCGGGCAGGCTGCTTCTATATAGTTTACAGCTTCATCTAGCCAGCTGCCTTCCAACCCTTCCACATCCTCTTTATCAACCGCACGTGCAATTGTCTGGGACAGCGGCATTTCGGCTAAAAGTTCCAAGCTGTATTTGGAAGCTACTTCATTTATTTTACTCTCACCAAATACCTGAATTTTATGATTACAGTTATCGCATTCCACGTAACTATAATTTTCTACCAGTCCAATAATCGGAACATCCATTGCTTTTGCCATATTAACAGCTTTTCCAACAATCATGGATACTAAATCCTGCGGAGATGTCACAATAATAATTCCATCTAGAGGAAGTGACTGGAATACTGTTAATGGTACATCGCCTGTTCCTGGTGGCATATCTACAAACATATAATCTACATTTCCCCAGATTACATCGCTCCAAAACTGTTTTACTGTACCTGCAATAACAGGTCCTCTCCAGATAACCGGCATTTCCTCTTCTTCCAGCAGAAGATTCACGGACATAATTTTTGTACCGTTTCTGCTTTCAGCTGGGAAAATACCCATTTCATTTCCCTGTGCTTTTTGATGTATGCCAAATGCTTTTGGAATAGATGGTCCTGTTACATCTGCATCCAAAATAGCTGTTTCATAACCTTTTCTTTGAAAGAGAACAGATAAGTAAGATGTGATAAATGATTTTCCAACGCCGCCTTTACCACTCACAACGCCAATTACCCTTTTCACTTTACTATACTGATTCATTGGCTCTAATAATTCTTCTTTTGTGGGTTTTCTTGAGCTGCATGACTCCGAACAGCTTCCACAGCTTCCACTACAAGATTCACTCATCGCTCTGCCTCCTGATTTTTATTAGAATAATATGTTAGTTTTTTATCAAACCAATTATCATTATATCATAAAAACATAAGAAATCTAGTATCTATTCTCAAACTTTCCACATTTATATTTTTGTCCATATAACTATTTTTAGTATTAAAAATTTTTAATACTAAAAATGCAGATTTTAAATATGCATGCCAAAACTGTTACTATTTACATTAAAAAAAATGTAGCATTCTGGGGTAAACTATGATAAAATGCTATTTGGTTATAATTTCGCTAAAAGAGGAAAGCCTTAAGTAATGGAGGACAAATATGAGTGAAGCAGTTAAGGTATTTGAACAAAAAATGAAAGACCTTGTTTCTTTTGCAAAAAAGAATAAAGGAATAATAGAAGTTGACAAAGTAAATGATTTTTTTAAGGAACTTAACCTTGATGTCAATCAGATAGATAAGATTTACGAATATTTGGAATCTCACAATATTCTAGTTTTAAATGTTGCAGATGAGGATCCTGATGATGATGTTCTTCTACAGATTGAACAGGAAGACGAAATCTCTCCTCTTGCCGATCCTTCTACAGCTTATATGTCAGATGACCCTGTGAAGTTATATTTGAAGGAAATCGGTAATTATCCGCTGCTTTCTATTCAGGAAGAAATTGAATTAGCTAAACGTATTGAAGATGGTGACGAGGGTGCAAAAAAGATTCTTGCAGAATCTAACTTACGTCTTGTTGTCAGTATTGCGAAACGTTATGTAGGAAGAGGTTTATCTTTTCTGGATTTAATTCAGGAAGGAAACTTAGGTTTAATTAAAGCGGTTGATAAGTTCGATTATTCAAAAGGTTATAAGTTCTCAACTTATGCGACCTGGTGGATTAGGCAAGCAATTACAAGATCCATTGCTGACCAGTCAAGAACTATTCGAATTCCAGTTCATATGTCTGAGGTTATTAACAAAACCTATCGTGTTTCCCGTAACTTGCTGCAGGAACTAGGACGTGAACCTACCGAAATAGAACTTGCCAAAGCAATGAATCTTCCTATCGAGAAAGTTCGTGAGATTTTAAAAGTATCATCTGATCCTATTTCACTTGATACACCTATCGGTGAAGAAGATGACAGCCATTTAGGTGACTTTATTAAAGACGAGTCCATTGTTGGTCCCGAAGAAGCGGCTGCGTATTCCGTATTGCAAGATCAGATTTCTAAGCTGTTAGATACCCTTACAGAGCGTGAACAGAGGGTTCTTATTCTTAGATTTGGTTTAAAAGACGGACGCACAAGAACTCTTGAAGAAGTTGGAAAAGAATTCAATGTAACAAGGGAACGTATTCGCCAGATTGAAGCAAAAGCACTTCGTAAGTTAAGGCATCCAAGCCGTGCACGCATGTTAAAAGGTTATGATATAAGCTAAGCTTCAATATTATCTAAAAAGAAAGCGGAAATATTACGGTATTCCAGCTTTCTTTTTTATTTATATGTACCTTATACTTCTTCCATTTCTTCATTGCCATTTCTCATGAAACTGTTCCAGCTTATTTCTCCACTAAAAAATTTTGCGAACACGATGGAGGATGCACCCCGAAGACCTGCTAATGTTCCAAACGTAGATGTTACTATCTGTACTTCTTTTCCCTTATTAGCAAACGAATATGTATTTACATTTTTCTGAATTGGATCCAAGATACTTCTGGTAAATAAAGACCCTTCGTGCCCAAATATGATAAGCTCCACATCAAATAGGTTGCTTAAGTTTGTCAGTCCTACAGAAACGGCATGAACAAATTCATTCATAACACTAATTGCCCTTTCATCACCACTTTCATAATGTTCCATCAGCTCATCTACTGAACTTGTCCTGCTCTTTGATAACAATACTGGAAGACTCGCATATACTTCCAGACAGCCTCTGTTTCCACAATCGCACTTCTTTCCATTATAATCAATTGACATATGACCCGCTTCCAACGCAAATCCCCTACGTCCGATAATAAGCTCTCCGTCACTGATCACTGCCGAACCAATGCCATGACCAAGGCCCAGATATAAATAGTTATTATACTTTCTTCCATATCCATACAGCTGTTCACCAATAATTGCTGCTTGTGCATCATTGGACGCAAACACTGGAATGTGAAATCTTTCTTCTAATATATCCTTTATAGGAATAGGCGCATCACCTAAAAAGTCTGTACTGCGGACAAGAGTACCTGTACAATTATTAACCAGACCGACAGTGGCCAGACCAATGCCTATCACGGAGTTCCTCTTATCTCCAAGGTAATCTAGCGCTTTTTGCACTAACCTGCATAAATCGTTTACGAATGTTTTTTTTACGTTGCTAAGTTCTAATTTATACTGATCCACATAGAATTCTCCACTGGCTACATCTGAAAGGGAACATATTAAACGTTCTCTCGAAACATAAACACCGATTGCAATGATTTTATTATGTTTTACACTCAGCATAATTGGTTTTGGACCTGTACATCCCATGTTCTCTCTGCTCACTAATTCAGATTCACATATGTAATCGCTTTTCAGAAGGTCATTTACAATATTCGTAATTGTCATCTTTGATAGTCCAAGCTCTTTTGACAATTTTATTCTAGAACAATCTCCGTTTAATGCTAAGTATTTCAGTACCTCTCGTGTGTTATTCTCTCTAAGATACTTTAA
Organism: [Clostridium] polysaccharolyticum; assembly: GCF_900111595.1. Lineage (GTDB taxonomy): Bacteria > Bacillota > Clostridia > Lachnospirales > Lachnospiraceae > Clostridium_AI > Clostridium_AI polysaccharolyticum. Next base: position 69,169 of record NZ_FOHN01000016.1, read on the forward strand.
ATTCTTCCCCTTCTTTTCCATCTTTTGCACCAAACCCTTTCGATCTACAAATATATATCTATTATATTAAATTCTGATTCTTCCGTCAAATAAACCTTTTTTTGTAATTTTTTTAATCTGCACCAAAGAAAGCCCCAGAATTATATATTCTGAGGCTTTCAATTTAGATAAACTTAATTTTAATTATTAATTAAATTCAAACTAAGTTACAAATTATTATTTTAAAGAATAGTTTGTAGGTGCATTCTTATCGCTTCCAAGATTAGCAACAAAGTTAATTGTTACTTTTCCACCTGCTGGTAAATTTGCATCCCAAGCTGGAGCTTTTATTACAACATTTTTACCTGTCTGTCCAACAAAGTCAGCTCCCCATAAGCTCTGAACTGAACTGTTGTAATCGAATGATAATGTCCATCCGTTAATTGACTGACTAGATTTATTTGTTAAAACGATTTGTCCCTGGAATCCGCTTCCCCAATCGCTAACAACACTGTATTCACATGTTACACCTGCAGGAAGGCCTGTTGTTGCACTTGGTGCTTTTGATGGTTCTACGCTTGGTGCTACTGATGGCGCTACTGATGGTGCTACTGATGGCACTACGCTTGGTGCTACACTTGGTGCTACCGATGGTGTTCCGCCAACTGGTTCAAAAATCCATTGCTGATTTGGATTGCCATAAGCTGTCCACTGACATACATTTGTTCCATCTTCTGTTGCATGATTGTAAACATCTAATGTTTTTGTTCCAGCACTAGCTTTTGTAGTAATCATATATGCATTCGCTACCGATGTTGACTGTAACATAAACTGCTGAGCGTTACCGCCGTAAGCATCATAGATCTGTGCATTTGCACCATCTTTATCTTCACCGTTTGCAATATCAATCATAAAGTCACCTAAGGCACTCTTTAATGTGATATAGCCATCAGAGTTGTTTGTTACATACCATTTCTGTCCAGCGGCACCTGTACCTGTACCGATTTCGATATTTGTTACAGCTTTGCCTGTGTTACCAGCTACCTGTAAATATTTCTGGGATAGTGTGTTTTTGATGTAATACCAGCCATCAGTAACCTGTCCAGCTGGCTGTGGGTTTGATGTAGGAGCAACAGATGGTTCAACTACTGGTGTTGAAGAACCGTTTCCATTTGAGAAACTCCATGTATCAAGAACAACATCACCTGAAGCTACAAAGAATACGTTCTTTGTTCCAGTTACTTTGCTGATGCTTTCTGTTACTGTTTTAAAGTTACTTGTACTTCCTGTTGCAGGAATTGTAACATAACCAATTGCTGCGCCAGATGCACTTCCGGAACAGATCTTAATAACTGCTCCATTTTGAGATGCTGCTCTAAGAGTTACTTTGTCAGCTCCGTCATTTCCAAATGCTACATTAGATACACCTGTCCAGTCACCTCTGTTATAAGCAACTGTTGTATCGCCTAAACCATATACATTAACTCCACCTTGCCAAGCTATGTTAGCAGCTCTGTTAGATTCAAATGGATTGACATTTGCTAACTGAGTTACACCTGTAAGAGAACCTTTTGCCTGGCCAAATTTACCATTACTGAAAGGCATTACGTCTACATGTGTTGTACGGTAACCTTTTTGTGCGCCGTAAGCTTGTTTGTTTAACCATTCTGCATGATAGAAAATGTAGTACTGGTTCTTAAAGTTAATGATTGTGTGGTGATTGTTTCCTACAGTTCCGAAGAAATCACCTGGGTTGTTGAAACATGTACCCTGGTATGTGAAAGGTCCCATTGGGTTGCTGCTTGTCATATAAGCAATTTTAGCATTTCCTAAAGGTCCGCCAGCCCAGTTTGTACAATAGGAATAATAATATGTATTGCCAATTTTGTTGATGCCTGCATCTTCGAAAAGCCAAGGAGCATCAATTGTCTGAGGTGTGTTTGCAAGACTTGTCATGTCATTGCCAAGTTTAACTACTCTTGCAGTTTTTGGATTGGAGTTTTGTCCTGTTGGAACGCCACCACCAAAATATAAATAACCTGTACCATCTGAATCAACTAAAACAGCTGGGTCAAATAACCATGTTACATTGTTACAGTTTGCTGTACTACGGCTGATAAGTGCTTTGCCAATAGGATCTTTCCAAGGTCCTGTAGGTGAATCAGCTGTTAAAACTCCGATACCATTTGCGTTATTAGCAAAGTATAGGAAGAATTTCTCTTTTCCGTTAATCTTTTTGTGACAAGCTGTTGGTGCCCAGGAGTTACCTGCCCAACGTGCTGCACCGTTGCTGCCAGCAACATTGATTGAACCATGATCTGTCCAGTTCACCATATCACTTGAAGACATAACGTTAACTTGATTAATCTGTGCATATGTATTATCTTGAACAGAACCAGGATTTGAACTCATAGAACCGTCATTTGTAGCATATACATATACCCTTCCGTTATATTCCATTACTCCAGGATCAGCACTAAATTTCTGTGTGATACATGGATTGTGATTGGATGTACTCTTATAACTTTTCGCTAAGTTAACTGAGTTAAAGACACTGCTGGCATCAGCAGCTTTTACATCTACTGGCTTTACTGGATTAATATCAGCGAGAGATGTTGCAATAAGCCCGCATACCATGAATGTCGATATCAGTTTTTTGAAACCCATAAAACTCACTCCTTATAATTTTATATTTTTTAGTTACTATGTAATTATTCTATGAAAAAATATGTAAATCCCTTTTTCATCTAGCAAAAATATACATGAATAAAGTACAAATTCTAAAATGTTTACTAATTCTGCACACATAATTCCTATTCAAATGTATATAATTGCACAAAATAATTACATTATTATAATATACCAAACACTTAGTTTAATCAATAACATGTAGTACAAGAATTTATAACATTTTACGCATAGAAATGAATCATGTTAATACGAAATTGGAAACAAATGTTGCATAGCAACTGATTTATTGTTACACTAAACTTAGCACAATTTGCATATAGTTTCTGTTCTCACAGACTTTTTCTGCACACAAACACATGTCCAGGAGGAATTTTATGAAACTAATTAGTATTGGGTATAATCATGTACATGACGAATCATTTGAAGTAAACCGTCCTAACGGAATTGATAGCTGGCTGTTTCTTTTAATACGGACACCCGGTGTATTTCGCTATGACCAAAAAGAACTTGTGGTAAAAGAGAACTCGTTTGTACTCTTTTCAAATGATTTTCCTCATTGTTACAAAGCCTACAACCAAAACTATGCAGACGACTGGTTTCACTTTATAGCAACCGATGAAGACATTGCTTTTTTTCATTCGTTAAACATTCCTATAAACCAGGTGGTCTCATTAGCTGATACTAGTTCTTTAAATGCATCGATTCGTAATATGATTTACGAATTTAATTCGGATAACCTGTACAAGTCTGAACTTATTGAAATAAACTATCGGCTTTTATTTTACAAACTAGCACGGGTGCTATGCAACAATCATACATATTACCCAACAAAAGATTCCATCTATTTTGCTCGTATGCAGGCTCTGCGTAATGATATTTATAATAACCCTCAAATTGATCGTTCGGTTGATTCCATGGCTGCTGAACTATCCATGAGCCGTTCCGCCTTTCAACATAATTATAAGAACATTTTTGGCCGAAGTATTATTACGGATATCATTAATAGCCGTTTGCGCAAAGTAAAATACTACTTAACAACAACTGATATGACGTTGGAAGATATCGCTGCTCAGTGCGGCTACCACAACCAGCTTCACTTAATCCGCCAGTTTAAGCAGCATTGCGGACTAACACCAACGCAGTACCGAAAATGCAGGTAATCGGGTAGGAGGTAGATAATTATCTTATCTACCGACCTCCCACAGCACCGTACGTACGGTTCCGTATACGGCGCTTCTCTAGTTTTCACATATTTTCAAATAAAACTCTGTGAATGTTGGGTATCCAAGTTCGCGGAGTTTCTTATTCTTAAACGCAGTTTGTAACACAAAATAACCACCGCAATACCAGTTGCCATTTCGCATATTTGCACATATCCATGCTTTTTCTTCCTCCACGCCTAACTTTTTGAGTTCCTTGAATTTCGTCTTAACCTTCTTCCATTGTTTCCAATAGATTGTCCTTATCTTATGACGCAGCCATTCAT
>NZ_FOHN01000015.1 GCF_900111595.1 [Clostridium] polysaccharolyticum
GGTATAAAACAAAACCTAAAAAGCTGATTGGAGCAAACCAGCCTATGCTGTTAGGATTTGAACATGGTGAATTATCATTAGAACAAAGAAATGCGGTTATGGTTTGTGCTTATAGGTCACTTGAAAAAAAGAATAAGATGGAATTATATGAGACTTATGAGATAAATGAAAGACATGTAAAAGAATAAGAAAAAACTTAAAAGTGCTATACCAGAAACGTGTAGCACTTCTTTTTCTGATTTACTAGATAAGAAATGTTATCACATTAAGTTAATTATTACTGAAAAGAGATGTGCACGAATGGGTAAGGAAGTCAGTCGCTAAAAAACAGCAACACCTGTTCGGCATTGCAACCAAGATTGCATTAGAAAAGTCTCTTCTCCCTCAAGATTGAGAGTGCGAGGACACTTTTTTCCTATTGAGAATCCCTTCTAAACATGATAAAATGGCAAAAAAACAATTTACAAGGAGAACAAAAATGAGTGTAAAAACAGATAAATTTGTAGAAATAGCAAGTAAGAACCATCAGAGCGGGTACAACTGCTGTCAAGCTGTTGTATGTGCATTCTGCAAAGAATTAGGGTTAGATGAAGATATGGCATTCCGTATGGCAGAAGGATTTGGAAGTGGAATGGGTGTTCAGTCTACCTGTGGAGCTGTTACAGGAGCCATTATGCTTGCAGGCCTGAAAAACAGCCAGGGAACAGACAATGTAACAACAAAAGGGGCTACATATAAAATGTCCAAAGAAATTATTGCAGAATTTGAAAAAATGAATGGATCTTCCATCTGCAAAGAGTTAAAAGGAATTGAAACTAGGCAAGTACTTCGTTCCTGCAGCGGATGTATTGAAGATGCCGTTCGTATCGCGCAGAAAGCAGTATTTGCAAGTGAAGAATAGATTTCTTTACAAAATCCTCAGTTTCGTGTAAAAAAAGTTTTTTATGCTTGAATTGTCGAAACAATGCCGTATAATGGTATGGTGAGGATGAGTAAAGGAGAATGCAAAAAAATGAATAACGGACTTTTTAAACCAAATGAAATTATTGAAAACAACTTAAATGAGGCTTCAGGAAAAGTAGGACAGCCATTTTATAAAGTTGTATTACTTGGTTTGTTAGCAGGTGCATTTATTGCAATTGGTGGAGAAGCTAGTAATGTAGCAGTACATGGAATGACAAATGCGGGACTTGCGAAAACGGTAGCAGGAACCATTTTCCCAGTGGGACTTATGTTAATCCTGATTATTGGAGGACAATTATTTACAGGTAACTGTCTTCTGTTTATGGGAGCAGTGGATGGACGTATTACCTGGCATAAAATGCTTTTAAACTGGTTAACAATCTTTTTTAGTAACTTTTTGGGTGCAATTATCGTTAGCTTTCTTGTGTTTCAGTCAGGCCAGTTTGATATGAGTGGTGGACAGCTTGGTGCCTATACAATCAAAGTAGCTGCTGGTAAAGTACATTTAAGTGCCATGCAGGGCGTAACATCAGGTATCATGTGTAATATCATTGTTTGTGGTGCTGTGCTTATGGCGGCAGCAGCAAAAGATATCGGTGGCAGATGTTTCGCTATCTTCTTTCCTATTTTCGCTTTTGTAGTATCTGGTTTTGAGCATTGCGTTGCTAATATGTATTATTTAACAGCGGGCTTTATGGCAAAATCTAACGATGCTTATGCTGCACAGGCAAAAGAAGTATTTCATTTAACAGATGCACAGATTGCAGATATTAATATTCAAAACATATTTGTGAAGAATCTGCTTCCCGTTACAATTGGCAATATAATCGGTGGAGCACTTTTTGTTGGTGGTATTTTCTATATTATCTTTGGCATGAAAAGCAAAAAGAATGCATAGAAAATATGTCGAAACCTGAAGGTAATAATTTTCACTGTAGAAACACATACTAATAAAAATTTTAATAGGAGGTTTCTATGGCGAAAAAAGGAATGAGACGACCTGATGGTCCAGAACATACCCATAATGAAGCAGCAGATGTGGGTGAAATTCAAGGGAAAGCAAAGACAGGAAATGCCAAGGCAGGTCCTATTCATGCACCAGACTGGGCTAGAGATGACTATAAAACAGGTGATAAGTTTCAGTAGCAGACAGGAGGTTTCGTTATGCCAAAGGATAGTCAGCCAGATAACAAAAAAGCAAGAATGGAAAAGTGTAATGGGCAGATTCCTATTACACAGGAAAATATGAATAAAAATCCTAATGCCAAACGAAAATCCATTGCACATAATGATGTGTAGAATAGGATTGAATTGGTTTGTAAAAGCAGAGTATGTACTAGATACTAGGAACAGTTTAAAATATAAAAAATGCCTTCCGATTAGTTTTAGCCGGAAGGCATTTTTTATAATATTCTGTTACATAAACATAATTACTGCTGGGTGATATCCACTGAGAATCTTTCCATTGCCTGTTCTTTTACAGCGGCAGCTTCGTCTTCTTTTCCAACAGATAGGAGAACATTATAAAGGTCACTGTAATTATCTGCTGTGCCAGTTTCTAAGGATTCACGAATTAACGCAATCCCTTTATCTGTTTCACCTTTCATAAAGGTAGCCAGTCCAAGTCCTTTTTTGGCATTGTTATAGGAAGCATCCTTGTCAAGAATGCCTTGATTAATTTCAATACAGGAATCAAAATCTTTTATCTGGTAATGAAGGAATGCGAATAAATCCTGATAGTGCAGATTTTCAGGATCTAATTCAATTAATTTTTTAGTAGCCAGAATAGATTGCTGATAATGTCCGTTGCCAGCACAAGACTGTGCAAATTCCGTTAATTCCTTTTTATCATCACAAGCATTAATTGTTTCAACACATTCCCTCATATCATAATGATATGCACAGTATTCGTTTTCACTGTATATGTCTCCGCCATATGTAAATCTTGTGTTAGTACATCCTCCAAGACAGGTATCTCCGTACACACAGTCATGACAGAAGCCTTTTAAATCTTTCTTTTTTAACTGGCGGTTCCATTTAAAGCTGTCAGGGGATTCCCAGATTTCTTTTAAAGGTGTTTTACGGATATTTCCCTCAATGTATTCTTTTCCACGAATGGAAGTGCATCCGATAATGTCACCATTGCAAAGAATACCGATGGAATGTTTTCCAGCATGACATCCTTGCCAGCATGATTTAGAACCATAAACAGCTTCACGTAATTCAATTTCTTTTACTGTGAAATAACCAACACAGTCAGCAGGACACATTTTAATTGGACCGTCTTTTTTGGAATGACAGAAGTCAATAATCTGGGCTGGACGTTCTTTTTCTAAGTAAAGGTCTTTATGGTGCGTGAAGTTTCCCATAGGCAATGCAAGCTGTACCTGCCAGATATTAACACCTGCTTTTAAGAAATCCTGATACATATCTTCTAATTCGTTGAAGTTCCCTTCATGGATTGTTGTAACAACACAGGCATTCATGCCAGCATTACGGATTTTACCCATATTTGTAATGTTACGTTCGTAAGAACCAGGCCTGCGGATTGTATCGTGGGTTTTTTGTATACCGTCAACACTGATACCGATTGTCTGAATACCAGCATCCTTGGCTTTTTGGATTAAGGCATCATCCATAAGCCATCCATTGGTAATCATAGATGTGGCAATTCCAAGGTCTGTTAATTTTTTGGCTATGGTATCCCAGTCATCACGTAATGTTAATTCACCACCAGAAAGAGTGATAAACTGCATGCCTAGATCGGCAAGCTGCTGACATAGATCTAGTGCCTCTTCTGTATTTAATTCATCGTCTTGTTTTTCTTTACAGGAAGAACCACAGTGCTGGCATCGCATATTGCATGCCATGGTCATTTCCCAAACCCCACCTAATAAATTATATTCCATACTTTTACTCCTTTTTTTATGTATTAATTAGTTCCCTATAAATAACATTAACATATTGTAACAGAATTGGCAATGAAAAAACAGCAATGGAATTTATGAACAAGTAATTGACAATCTTTTGGATTTACGATATGTTATAATTGTACAGTTGGTGTACAAATTAATCAAATAGGAGGTGAAAATTATGAAAAAATTACAAGATTCCATGAAAAAATTTGACGAAAAGTATGTGAAAGTTGAAGCTTTATCCGCTGAGGATAAAAGTGGTACATATGGTGGTACAAAATATGTTTTAAAATATGGAGTACCTCCAATATTAAAATATGGTGTGCCAGATTTCCCTATTACATCTAAATATGGAGTACCAGTAGTGGCAGAATATGGAGTACCTAGTATTAAATTGATGTATGGAGTACCACAAAACTTAGATTTTGAATAATCAGAAAAGTCCTGTCTGTTTTACAGACAGGACTTTATAGAATAGAGGTTTATATGGGATATTATTGTGAAAAACAGCATGATGTATCAGATTGCGCAGCAGCATGTCTTGTTTCCATAGCGCATTATTACGGGTATCATTTCCGTGTGGCGAAGGCAAGAGATCTTTCAGGAACGGATTTAAATGGAACAAATATTGATGGCATTCTAAGGGCAGCTAAAGCAATTGGTTTAGATGGAGATGCGATCCGCTGTAATAAATATGCGTTATTATCATCCCAGATTACATATCCTTGTATCGCACATGTAATAGTGAATAATCACCTGTACCATTATGTAGTCGTATATAAGGCAACAGAAAAATACATCTGGATTGGGGATCCAGCCAGGGGTGTTTTGAAAATAAAGTTAGAAGATTTTTTGGGAGAGTCAGAAAATGAAGTAAATGGTGTTCGCTATAAGTGGACAGGAGTTCTGGTAAGATTTCAAAAAGGTGAAGGGTTTGTAACCAATAAAAGTACAACCAAAGCGTTCTTCTGGAACCTGATTATGAGAGAAAAACGATTATTAACAGGAGCACTGATATTATCAGCAGTATATTCCGTACTGGGATTAAGTGGCTCTCTTTATTATAAATTATTACTGGATTCTGTTCTGCCTCATCAGAAAAAAACATTGCTTACCATGTTTTCGGTAGGAATCCTGTTGACATATCTGCTTCAATTCGGTCTGAATATGCTTCGATCTTTTTTGATACTGCATCTAAGCAGAAAAATAGAACTGCATCTTCAGACATCTTATATGAATAAGGTATTAAAGCTCGGCATGCATTTCTTTGAAAGAAGAAAAGCTGGTGATTTAGTAAGCAGGTTTCGAGATGCAGACAATGTGAAGGAAGCAATCTCAACAGTAGTCATAACCCTTGTAGTAGACGGAATATTAGTTCTGGTGGGAATGGCTGTCTTATGGCGTGTCCATTTGGCAATGTTTATTTGGGCGATTGTTACGATTGCATTTTATTTGCTTCTGGTATCACTGTTTAATGATAAATTCGAGCGTTATAATACTATGTGGATGGAATATGGCAGTGAACTGTCATCTAATCTCATTGAAACATTTAAAGGAATTGAAACGGTTAAAGCGTACAACCTAGAAGCACAGATGAAGAAGAATAACGAAAAGAGCCTTAAGAAACTGTTAGACTGTGTACTGCATTATGGACAGGATATTACCTTGCAGGCTACAATGCAGCAAGTATTTGACTTGATTGGCGGTGTGGTTATTTTATGGATTGGCGGGATCAATGTAATGGATGGAAAAATGACTGTTGGCCAGTTAATGCTGTATTATTCCCTGTTCCAGTATTTTTCAGGACCAATCATTAGCATTGTGAATATGCAGCCTAAAATCCAGACTGCAATTGTAGCTGGAAACCGTATTAATGAGGTTTTGGAAATGAGCGATGAGGAAGAGCAGGAAGAGAAGGATGCTGTAGTATCTGGGGACATTTGCTTTCAGGATGTAACATTTGGTTATCGACTGGATGTTACACATGTAGATCACGTGAACTTGAAAATCAGGCAGGGAGAAAAAATTGCTGTTATTGGTGAAAATGGTTCTGGAAAGTCAACGTTATTCAAACTGCTTCTCGGATTTTATCCAGTGGATCAAGGCAGAATTACGATTGGTGGAACGGATATTGTAATTCTTGGATATAAAAGTGTCCGTGCCAATATAGGATATGTAAATCAGGAAACATTCTTTTTTAGTGAAAAGATAAGGGATAATCTGCTTTACGGGACAAAGGATGTCTCTGAGGAAAGGATGATTCAGATATGCAAGCTTATAAAGGCACATGATTTTATTGAATCACAGCCTTTTGGATATGATACGGTATTACAGGAAAGCGGTTCCAATCTTTCTTCAGGACAAAGGCAAAGACTTGCTTTAGCTAGGGCTTTATTAAAGAATCCTGAGATTCTTGTATTAGATGAATTTACGAGCAATATTGATTCTGAGACAGAAAAGGATATCAAGCATATTCTTTATCATGAATTTAGAGAGAAAACAGTTATTTTCATTACGCATAAGATACAGACTTTCTCTGATTGCGATGCCATATACCGTATGGAGAAGGGAAAATTGGAAAAAGTGGAAATGCACAAAACAGAGTAAAAAATCACGGTATGGATAATAAGGGTGATGATTGACAAATAATTCGATTTATACTATGGTAGTATTATACCGTCAGGTATATATGAAATTATATTAGGAGGTGAAAAAGATGAAACATTTAAAAGACTCTTTGAAAAAAATGGACGAGAAATATGCGGCTATTGAAACATTATCTTCTAAGGAATTACAAAATACATATGGTGGAAGTGCAACTGCAATTAAAGTAAATGACGTAACAGTAAGCAAAAAGGTAAAACCAGGAATCCATATTTGTTATGGAGTGCCAACAATTCCTGAAAATCTTGCATAATAATAGTGATGTCGTTATTAACATTATTTATGTGGAATAAAAGCCTATACAGCCTAGAAACAGGAGTCTTTGTTACATCAAAAACACGCAGTTTATGTTAACGTAATACTATCAGTAATAGACTTCCAGACATTATTTTGCTTATAAAACAGTTTATAGTGTAAGGAAGCAGGCAGCCTGCCATTGCCACTAAAACCAAATGTTGTGGCACTATTTTCATTAATACAAGCATTATAAGTTTCTGGGATAAGGATAATCTCGGAATTTTCTAGGCTTTTGCTTGCACACCAGATAGAAGAAATAGAAATTTCTTTTACGTCTAACACAAGTTTCCAGTCAGAAATGCTCTGGGAACTTGTGTTTTTTAATGTAAAGTTCATATTATAGCCACCATCCCAGCCTTTTCCATCAGCTGTAATCTTAAGACTGCTATCAGATGGGACTTCAGGAGCTTTTGATGGTTCCTTAACAGGCTCCTTAGATGGAGCAGCAGAAGGAACAGGCGATGGCACTGGTGTAACCGCTTCTGTTATTACAGGTTCAAAAATCCATTTCTGATTGGCACCTGTTGTTGAAGTCCACTGGCAGACATTGGTGCCATCTGCTGTATAGAAGCCAGTAACATCAATGGATTTGGTACCATTACTTGCCAACGTACGAATCGTATAAACATCTTTCGTATCAGTGGAAGAAAGCAAGAACTTCTGAGGTGTATGTCCCTGGGATTTATATATTTCAACATTAGTTCCATCTTCATTTTCACCACGGAAAATATCTAGCATAAAATCTCCTAATGCACTTTTTAAAGTAATAGCTCCATCTGAAGTATTGCTTAGGTACCATTTCTGCCCATCTAAGCTGGAAAATGAGCCGATTTCAACATTCTGGGTATCAGCTCCCACGTTATCTTTTACCTGAAGGTATTTAGAGGAATGTACATTTTTCAATCGATACCAGCCTTCTTTTAAAGTGGCAGCAGGAGCAAAGGAGGGACTTGGAGCAATACTTGGTGTAGTACCAGCTGCTACTCCAGGTACTTGCATATCTCCGTAAATGACACTGTTAAGGCTGTTTCCATTCCATCCAGCACCAATGGCGAATAGCCTGTTATTCTGTAATGGGACAAGACAGCGGGAATAGCTTGTGCCAATGACACAGTTTACCTGCTGCCAGCTGCCAATACCACTATTTCCATTTATGTAAATATTATTTGAACCAGCACAGCTTAAAATGGTCATGTTGTTAAGAACACAGTTGTAAGGACAGCCAGAGTTGCCAAACTTAGTACCAGTACTTGTGACATTCCATTTTTCAGCGTCGGAAGAAATCTGGTAATAGGCACCGCCGATTCCTACAATTTCATAGGTCATAATATAGTTTCCATTTGGCATACGGGATACCACTGCCATTCCGGGACGCTGTGTTTTATCGGTTAGTGCGACATCATTTACAACAAAACTCCAATGGATACCGTCAGCTGTTGTCTGGTGAACCAGTTTCTGGCCATGATTTGGGTCACGTTCATCGGAATAATAGCAGATAAGTTTATGGTTGGCAACCAGAAGGCAAGGTTCCCAGATGGGATCACCACCAGGCCATGCCGCTTTTCCTTCGGCAATGGTGCTTACATAAGTCCAGTTTTTTCCTTCGTCGTTGCTCTTATAAAGGTCAATTTCGCAGAAAGAACGGTCATAAGGAAGTACAAGTCCTGCACATAGCAAAGTACCAGCAGGCATAGAACCCACTGCTTCAGGAAGCTCATAAAGATGAGGTTCCCATCTCATACCTACATTTTTATGGGTATCTTTTACCTCTCCAGCTTTTTTCCAGCTTGCACCATTATCAATACTCTGGAAAATAGGAAATACAGAGACTCCAGTGGTGTATTGTTCAAAGGTTGCATACATTTTTCCACTGCTGGCCTGTATGGCACGGGCATAAAGAACTCCTGGTGCTGGCACTCCCTGTGGAGCTTTGTAAAGAGTAGAAGGACCATATGCCGATACCGTTGTAACAGTAGATGCAATGATAAGGATACATGCAATGAAAAATGAAAAAACAGATTTAAATTTTTTCATGGGAAATACTCCTTTCGGTTTAATTCATTCAATTGTCCATTCACAATTGAAATAGGAATGGATTGGATCAGGTTTTTGATGTATCCATAAGAATCCTGTGAAAATTCTGTATAGGCTTATTATATTGTAACTGTTTTTGGGGGAAGGTTCAATTGTGGGAGTGTAAGATGCTTGATAAAAAGACGAAAAGACACCACACCAGTCTCCTGATGCAATGTCTTTTTTATTCATATCATATTCCATTAGCTTAATAAAAATGATACCTGACCATTTCTATTGGAACCCTGTAACCCGAAAGTGATGCTTTGTCCACTGCCGATTGCAGCATTCCATGACATTGGTGTGATTACATAATAATCGCCACTTTCTGCAATGTTTACACACCAGGAATTATTAATCTTCATATCGGATTTCTTTACTTTGATCTGCCAGTTGTTTACGGTTGCACCTTCATTTTTAAGAGTAATCTGATATTCGAAGCCTGAACCCCAGTCATTTAATACAGGCACTACTTTTAATCCACCAGCAGAAGGTGCATAAGAAGGTGCTGCAGAAGGTGCATAAGAAGGTTTCTGGCTAGGTGCTGCAGAAGGTCTCTGACTAGGTGCAACGGAAGGTGCTGGTCTTGAAGTTTTGTCAGATTTTGCTGGAGTACCATTAACGTGTTTCATAATTGTCTGGATGATTGCTGGGTCTTTCCACTGAAGATTACTACGATCTATGTACTGATGTGCTTCGCCTGCGTCAGATGGGTTGTAGTAAATATTGTTATCCCATAAGCAAAGGGCAATGTTGTTATATCTTTCAGCAAGGCTCCAATAGTAGTCAGCCCATTTTACTCTTTCAGATGTATTGTTTTTGTTAGATGCACCCATTTCGCCGATTACAACTGGTGTTCCCTTAGATAGGAATTTACTTCCTAAATCAGAGAATAGGGAATCAAGAGCAGATCTGTCAGTAAAGGTGTTAGTTCCATTTGCATTAAGAGCAAAATCATATGGTGTGTAAGCATGTACAGACACAATTAATCTTCCAGATGCGGAATCTCTAGGAAGTTTAAAGGAATCTACCATACATCCATCATAAGAAGCATCGTAACCTGGAACCATGACACATCTTGTTGCGTTGTTACCGCCTGTTGCACGAATGGCATCTAAAGCTACCTGATTATAATCATTGATACAAGAAATAGCTTCTCTTACAGCATTACTTGGATTATTACGAGGGAACCACCATTCATCACTTGTGCCTACAAGTCTTGGCTCGTTCATTGTTTCAAAAATTAAGTGGGAATCATAATTTTTAAACTTATTGCCCACCTGAGTCCAGATGGATTTGAAGTATTTTTCGGACTCATATTTCCTTGCATTTGTTGGGGAATAATAGTTTGTATCATGATGTGTATTTAAAATTACATACATACCATTGTCGATACAGTAGTCAACTACTTCCTTAACACGTGACATCCAGAAATCTGGAATCTGGTAGTTGGAACCAGTTGTGTACTGTCCCCATGAAACAGGAACTCTGATTGTGTTGAAGCCAGCAGCACCTACTGCTTCAATTAATTGTCTTGTTACAGCAGGATTTCCCCAGGCTGTTTCATTAGAACTTCTTGCTGGAGCTGATGTTCCAGTAGCATCTAATGTGTTACCGATGTTCCATCCGGCTGTCATATCGGCTACAACTTCTGTAGCGGTTTTGTTGGTTGTGCTTTCAGCGTCTACCTTTACGGCTTTGTTAGGAAATGATCCAACTACTAACATAGCGGATAATGCTAATGCAGCTACGGTACGGAACGCTTTAAAACTTGATTTTCGCATTTGTACTCCTCCTTTTGTTTGTTATATAAAAATTATAAAATCATAATATAATATAGTCAATTGTATATAGATATTTACTATTATTTTTGTTATATATAGCATTGCATTAGGTCATTTTTGTGCAATAAGCAAATACTTGCTTTTTTTAAATGGGACAGTTTTGTTAAATATGCTACTAAATATATGAGAAAATTTACCAATAATTTGTGAAATAAAAACAGAAGTGACATATAAGTCTAAATTAGTTTACTTTTTAGCTGTCAATATCTTTTACAATAAGACAATTGACATAAAGATACAATTATAGTAACTTATAAATAAAAATACGTTATAAGAGGTAAAAACTAGTGAGTGAAAAGTTATATTTCAATACATATAAAATATTTGAAGAACAAGAGGATAAGTATATTTATCTAATCGATAGTAATGAGATATTTCAGATTGATGACAGAACTTATCAGCTGATAAAACAAGAGGGAAAGACCATTGCACAAGCAAAAGAGAATGTAAAATCCCTTTTTTCCAGCGAAGAGTTTGAAGAAGTTATAAGTGATATGAGAGAGGCTAAATTTATATGTAGCAGCCAGGCAGGAGAACGAGAAGAGAATCAGGAATTACTTCAAAATGAGAATATACTATCCATTACGATTCTTTTAGTGCAGGAGTGTAATCTGCGATGTACTTATTGTTATGGCGAAGGCGGAGAATATTTTGACAGAGGAAAGATATCCTTAGAGACTGCCAGAAAAGCAGTAGACTTTCTAATTGAGCAGTCAGGTACTGAGAAGGATTTATCAGTTGCATTATTTGGCGGTGAACCGTTAATTGCTTTTCCGTTAATTAAGGAATTAGTGCCGTATATAAGGAAAAGGGAAAAGGAAGCGGACAAGAATATTTATATTAGCATGACATCTAACGGTACCTTAATAAATGATGAGATTGAAAAGTATCTAATCGAGAATCAGATTGGAGTACAGATAAGTATTGATGGTGACGAGGAAACCCAGAATGAAAACAGATTTTATGCCAATAAGCGAGGCTCTTATCAGGATGTAATAAAAAATACATCAAGTATGAGGAAAAAGGGACTTTTGTCAGCCAGAGCAACCATGACTAGCAAGAATATTAATATGAGTGAAATTTTTTATCATCTGGATTCACTGGGATTTGGTTCCATAGCATTTGCACCTGCATATAACCTTTTGTCAGAAGAGGATTACGAGAAATTAGCGGATGAGGAAGTGAAATTCATAGGCGAATTCGAAAGGCTGATTAAGGAAAAACAATATGATAAAGCGCTCAAAATGAAAATACTGTTAAGTAATCTGGTAAGAATTCACAAAGGTCTTTCGCGTTCAATGGCTTGCGGAGTTGGAAGAAAGTCATTTGCAATTGATATACATGGTGATGTCTATCCATGCCAGCGTTTCGTCAATAGCAAGGAGTATAAATTAGGCAGTGTTTTAGATGGTAAAGTGGACAATATGAAATTCAAATCGGAAATTGTATTATCAAGCCATGAACAGTGTAAAAACTGTTGGGCAAGAAATCTATGTGTAGGCGGATGTCCTCATGAAAATTATATGGTGACTGGTAAGGTAATGGAATCACCTAAGAGAATATGCAATCTTTATTTAAAAAGATTCGAACATTTAATTAAAGTTTATATAAGGCTGACGGAGAAAGAAAAACAGAAGCTTGGACTAATAAGAGAGTAATTTGAAGGGAGGTGATACAAGTGTTTAAAAGACTAAATGAAAAATGTGATGAAAAAATCATCGGTACTGGCGGAAATTTATGGTGTGTAGTTTGTGATTCAACAGACCATGATGTCTGCAGTTCTTGTGATAATTTTGTTGACAGCCGTCACGGATGCAGATTCCACTTCGATTAATATTGCCAAGTACATAATTATCAATGGGGGATTTTCATTTGAGATTCCCCCATTTTTTAAAGGAGAAAAACATTGAAGGCTATAAAAAACGGAATAAATCTATTGAAAAACTGGATTGAGATGCTAGAGGTGAATCGAATCCGCCTATTCTCATTAATTTTTCTTTTGATTGCCAGTACCATAGTAGAATCCTGTCAGCCACTGTTATTTGGTCGTTTAATTGACAGCCTGCACCATCGTAATAAGCTCATTATACTGATTCTCATAATTGCAGGGATTGATATTATGGGAAATTTTTTAAATTATATTACCCAAAGGGTTCAATTTGTGCTTTCCATACATATTGAAGCAAATGCAAAAAAGAGAATTTTTAGGAAAATACTGAATATGCCCTATGAAAAATTCGTTCATGTTGAAAAAGGAAAATTAGTTAACACGCTGCAAAAGGACGCAGAAGTTTTTTTTAGGATATTAACATTAATCGTTTCTCTTGGAGTGGATATCGCATCTGCGTTAGCTACGGCAGTAATTATGATCGGAATAAACTGGAAACTTACATTGCTGTTTCTTGGTACCTTCCCTATTAACATATTTTTATTTAAAAAATTTGGTTTGAAAATTAAGGAGAAAACAAAAGAGAGTAAATCAGTCACGGATAAATACCTGACATTTGTCAATGAAGTACTGGTAAATATGAAGACAATCAAGTTGTTTGGAGCCAATCAGTTTGCAGAGGAGTATTTTGAGGATAAGGTTACCAAAACCTATCGTTGTCTGGACCAGAGAAATGAGTACAATCGAAAAGGTTCCCTGCTTATTCAGATGATTAATTCATTCATCGGTATTCTTATTATCGTATTAGGTATTTTGCAGATATTTTATGGAAAGTTAACGGTAGGGGGACTTGTGTCATTTCGGACCTATTCTAGTTCCTTAAGTAAGTATTTATTAAGGCTTTCGATGGTGAATGCGGATGTTCAGGAAATAAAAGTATCCCTTGATAGAGTACAGGCAATCATAGAAAAAACGGAAAACGAGCCTGAAATGCCGGAGAATCAAAACTATGAAACCTGTTTTTCAAAAGAGGTTCAGTTAGAAGATATCTCCTTTGGATATGAGCCTGATGTGCTGGTTTTAAATCATGTAAATGCATCATTTGGGCAGAATCAAATGGTTTCTATAGTGGGACAAAATGGAAGTGGAAAATCAACTATTTTAAATTTATTAAGTAGTTTATATAGAAGTTACCAGGGAAATATTTATCTTGGAGATGTGGAATTGCGGAATATTCCACCGATGGCATTATATAAAAACGTATGCTATATTTTCCAGCAGACATCCTTGTTTACATTAACATTGAGAGAGAATCTGCTGATAGGAAATGAGAATGCAACAGATGAAGATATTAAGGAAGCCTGTAAAAAGGTATCATTATGGGAGTTCATAAAAACCCTCCCAGATGGACTTGATACAGTCATTGGGGACAAGGGAATTCTCCTGTCGGAAGGGCAGAAGCAGAAGATGGTAATTGCAAGAGGCATGCTGGCTGATGCAAAAATATATCTTCTAGATGAGATTACTGCGAACTTAGATGCAGAAAGTGAACTGCAAATCTGTAATGTAATCAGACAGTTGAAAGAACATAAATTAATTATAAATGTTTCGCATCGTCCAAAACTGTTGGAAATTAGTGACTACATATATGAATTAAATGATGGAAGCTTGATAAAGCAGGAAAGATAGTGTTTCTCATATGAGATAGAAATGGAGACAGGAAGGTTAAAGTAGTTATCATTCTCTCTGTCAATAGATTCAGCACTCTGGAATAATTTATATTAATTGACCAAAATTCCCCAATGGATTAAAATAGATTTAGCAAGAGTTATTGCATTGAATAAAAAGGAGAAATGTGAGATGAGAGATTTTACAAAGTACTTTTTAATGATTCAAGAAGATGATCCAGAGACAACAGAAAAAATAATTATTGAATACACAATTTTAAAAACCAAAGGGACTGAACCAGGAAAGATTGACTGGGATGTGGATTCTATGAAAGCAAAAATTCCTTTGGAACATGGAAACTTAAATCATGTATGTCAGGTTACAGATGGAAAAGGGAATCGGTTATACATAAAACAGGCAGGAGATACTCTTCGTATTTCAGAAGACATGACAGCGACACTTGACCGGAACAGACAGGAATCAGAGATCCTTAAGCTAGAGGAGGCTATGGCACCTGGAATGGTTCCTCATATCTATTTTTATGATACGGTAATGTGTGCATGTGGTATGGAAGACTGCAGCGATTATGAAGTTATGAGAAATGGGATGCTAGCGCATAAAATGTATCCGAAGTTTGCTGAGGACATTTCCAGTTTTCTGGTAAAAACCCTCTTGCTTTCTAGTGATATTGTGATGGATCATAGAGAGAAGAAAGAACTTGTCCGCAAATTCATCACACCTGATCTGGATGACATTACAGAAAAGCTTGTGCTCATGGAACCATATCTTGGAGCAGAACGAAATAATATCTTTGCACCGAATAGGGAATTTATTCAAAAGGAACTCTATGAAGATGAAGCACTTCATCTAGCTGTTGCCAAGCTGAAGTTCAAATTTATGACAGATGCACAGGCACTGCTTCATGGAGACTTACATACAGGATCGGTATTTGTAAAAGATACCGAAACCAAAATATTTGATTGCGAATTTGGTACTTACGCACCTATGGGATATGATATTGGAAATGTTGTAGCAAATCTGATTTTTGCTTATGTGAACGGACTATCCACCGAGGATAATGGGTTCTGTGACTGGACATTGAAGACAATAGAAGAAACCATAGATCTGTTTGTGGCAAAATTTGAAAAAATGTATGATGAAAAAGTCACAGAGCCAATGGCACAGGTAAAGGGATTTAAACAATGGTATATTGAAAATATCCTAAATGATACAGCAGGCTATGCAGGAACAGAACTTCATAGAAGGACTGTCGGGATGGCAAATGTCGTTGATGTAACGAGCATTAAGGACGAAAAAAAGAGATTGCTTGCAGAAAGAATAAACATTCTTGCAGGAAAAGATTTTATCTTACATCAGGCTTCTTTCCGAAAGGGAATTGATTTTGTAAATGCAGTAAACAGAGCAGCGGAAGAAGCAAGAAAAACAATATAGCAGACTTTTGCTATAAGATAGGAGGCAACAGACAATGGATTACAAGTCAGATAAATTTTTTGAACAGGTGCTAACGGTTTCAATGGAAAAAGACAGACAGAGTATAAATATTATTGACCAGACATTATTGCCAGGAACCATTCGCAGAATTAATTTGAGTACAAAGGAAGAAATATGGGAAGCGATTAAGAAGCTGAGAGTCCGCGGGGCACCTGCTATTGGTGTCTGTGCAGCATATGGGATTGCATTGCTTGCATCCAGAATTCAGAAAGAGGATTTTTCCTCATTTTATCAAGAATTTGGAGAGCTGAAAAACTATCTGGCATCTTCCAGGCCAACTGCAGTTAATTTGTTCTGGGTACTTAATCGTATGGACAGCGCAGTGAAGAAAAATGAAGAGAAATCCGTTAATGAAATAAAAGAAATTCTGTTTAAGGAAGCGGCTGACATTCGGGAAGAAGATGTACAGATTAGCAGAAAGATCGGTGAATATGGTTTTGGACTTCTTAAAGAACGAAAAAAAGAAGGAAAAGAAATAGGGATTCTAACCCATTGTAATGCAGGAACGTTAGCCACTGCAAAATACGGGACAGCAACAGCACCTATGTATATGGCGCTGGAACATGGATGGGCTGGAGAGGAGCTGCATGTTTATTGTGATGAAACAAGACCTTTATTACAAGGAGCACGTCTGACAGCATTTGAACTGCATCATGCTGGAATTAAAGTAACCCTGCAATGTGATAATATGGCGTCCATTTTAATGAAATCTGGGAAAATCGACATTATTTTTGTGGGCTGTGATCGTGTCGCTGCCAATGGAGATGCGGCAAATAAGATTGGAACTTCTGGAGTAGCTATTTTAGCAAAGCATTATGGCATTTCTTTCTATGTGTGTGCACCAAGCTCTACAATTGATATGGAAACACCAGCGGGTGATAAGATTCCTATTGAACAAAGAGATGGAGATGAGATTACAAAGATGTGGTATAAGGAACGGATGGCTCCTGAAGGCGTGGATGTTTTTAATCCAGCGTTTGATGTGACGGATCATTCGTTGATTACTGGTATTATTACGGAAAAAGGAATATGCCATGCTCCTTATGATAAGGCATTTAAAGAACTAGGTATTGGAAGATAGGGATAGGAGAAAAAATATGAGCAATGAACAAAAAAAATATCCTTCGGATCAGGAAGCAAAAAATTTAATCCTGGAAGTTGGACGCCGTATGTATGAGAAAAATTATGTTGTTTCCAACGATGGCAATATTACTTGTAAAGTGTCTGATTATGAAGTGTGGGCAACACCAACTGGCGTAAGTAAAGGATTTATGAAAGAAGAGATGCTTAGTAAGATGGATCTGGATGGAAATGTAATAGAAGGTACCTATAAGATTTCAAGTGAAGTGAAGATGCATTTAAGAATTTATAAAGAAAATGAAGATATCCGTGCAGTAGTACATGCACACCCATTAGTGGCTACCTCATTTTCCATTGCTGGAATTCCGTTAGATAGCAGAACTTTAGCGGAAGGTGTTGTACAGCTAGGTGTTGTTCCGTGTACTCCATTTGCTATGCCAGGCTCCAATGATGTTCCGGATTTTGTTGCACCTTATTGCAAAGAGTACAATGCAGTATTACTTGGAAACCATGGGGCAGTTACCTGGGGGGATGATTTGATGCAGGCTTATTACAGAATGGAATCCCTCGAATATTTCGCTAATATCCTGCTCAATACCAGATATATTATTGGGAAAGCAAATGAATTTACAGATGAACAGGTTGATGGGCTTATAGCAATACGGCAGAGCCTTGGGATTAAAAGAGGAGGAAGACCAAGTTAAGGGGAGAAAATATAAGTTATAAAGAATCTCTTTAAGGAGCAATAAGAAGGAAGTTACATTCTTAGGGGGTTAATTATTGTAAAAATAAATAAAATTTGACAAAAATATCATATTAATATAAAATAATGCTATTATATATGATAGCATTAAGTAAAAGAAAGGAAGGTAAAGTAATAAATTTCAATCGTATACAAAAAAGGTTAGCCTGTTTGACATTAGCAGGTATTATGTTATGTGGAACTGAAATGACAGCTAAAGCAGCTATAAATGCTGATTCAAGTAATACCTACTATTATAAAAAAACATCTGATACCACAACAATATTTTTAGTATCACTTATTCAGTTAATTCTCTCATTTAATTCGTATTATAAAATACAGCAAAAGGACATGGGAATTCTTAAATATTATGGTTTTTCAACAAAGAGAGTACAAGAAATTTATCTTAGAGGATTAAACGTTTTTTTTCTTGCTGGTTTGTTGTTCTTAACTGCGTACATTGTAGCACTTTCTATTCTCACAGGAGTTGTAATTCATTACAGTAGTGTGATAATATTTATGCTTTCAATATGGATTATTTTAATTTTTCTACGATTTTGTATTAGCAAGAACATTGTTTGTAAATATGCTAAACGCAATATACTTTTTTTGCTCAAGAATTCCAAAGAAGTGGAATAAGTTCTAAAGACGTAAGCGACAACTCAGATATGCCTATGTTCTATTTACAAAATGGAACATGAAAAAAGCCTGAGGTCCCAAACAGAAACTGTTAGGGGCCTCAGGTTTTTTTATCGTATATTATAAAATACAGAACTATTTAATTTCATCTGTCTTAATTATGAATTTAACAGCACCGCCCATGGAATCAGATTTACCAGAGAATGAAGTGTACTGGTTACCTAGTTCTTTTAATGCGTCAAGACGGTCAAGAACACCTTTTAAATCACTGTTTACTGTGTTGTAAAGCTTTTGAATGCCGTCTTTATCGAAAGTTTTCATGCCGTCATGTAATGTTACAGAACCGTCATATAACTTTCCAATACCATCGGTTAATTGCACAGTTCCATCAGATAATTTGCTGCTGCCTGCAAGAAGCTGGCCAGATGCAGCAGATAACTGATTGACACCATTTTTCAGTGTAGCATTGTTAGCTGTTAATTTGTTGCCACCTGCAATTAAAGTCTGTCCACTGGATTTTAACTTGGAAGCACCTTGGCGTAATGCCTTGCTGTTAGAACCGAGTTTATTGGCACCACTAGTTAAAGCATTTAAAGCAGAAGGAAGCTGTTTTGTAGCTTCGGCAAATTTATTGGTACCTTGCTGCAATTGAGGAAGTGCACCCTGCAGTTTTGCAGCACCAGCACCAAACTTGGTGATGCCACCTTTTAACTGTTCTGCACCACCTTTTAACTGGCCTTTAGAATCAGTAGTATTCACTAATGCATGGATTCCTTTTCCTAATTGGGAATCACTAGAAGTAGAAGCTTTTAACTGGCTAATAGCTGTTTTCTGTTGTGTGGAAAGGGTTTCTAAGGAAGTAATGATTCCTTGTAACTGCTGTTTGGCAGCAGCATCATTTACTGCAGCTAAAGCAGCTTTTAAGCCAGTGATAATTGCTTGGTTTTTACTAAAACTTTCTTCTAATTGTGCTAAAGAGCTGTTGATCTGGCTAACACCACCTTCAATAGCAGTTAAACCATTGTGAGCAGCAGTAATACCATCAGATAAGCTGGAAGCACCATTAGATAGAGCAGTCATATTATCTTTGGAAGCAAGCTGGTTAATGCCGTCCATTACCTGGGAATAGCCATTGGACAGCGCTTTCAATTGGTCAGGCATTGCAGTTAAAGAGCCGCTTAATGTGCTGATGCCCGCAATTAAAGTATCTGCACCGTTTGTATAATCGGTGATGCCATTGCATAAGTCGCCAGCACCATTTACATATGCTTTGGTTCCGTTCACTAAAGTACTTACACCGTTGGTATATTCTGTGATACCAGTTTTTAAGGTATCAATACCCTTTGAGAATTTATGAATTCCATCTGCTAAGGCATCAACGCCGTCTGCAAATTCACCAGATTTATCTTTTAAAGTCTTTAAGCCGTCAGTTAAATCGCCAGAACCATCTACAAGTTTCTTAGAAGCATCCTTTAGATCTTCTAAATCTTTCTTTAAAGAATCCACATCGTAAATGTCATCTCCACTGAAATCATTTAACAGGTCAGAGGACGCATAAGTTAAAGTGGAACCCATTGTGAAATTGGTTACATCAGCTGTTAAAGTTACAGTGTCTGGTATGGTAAGGTTAATTTCTTTGCTTAAATCCAGGCTTTCTTGCATACCTGGCATACCATAGCCAACTGCAACCACTTTATCTCCATCAGATAAAATTCTGCCATTATCAATCTGTACATTGGCAAATGTCTCTGTAGGAAGTAATAGGGCAGTTGCCATAACAAATGGAGTGGAAAGTTCAGCACCTTTTCCATTTATAGTAGTTTTTTCTTTGGTGTAATTAGCATATTTAATCTGAATCTCTAAGGAACCGCTTTTACCAGCAAGTTCAGCAGGTTTGATTTTCTTGCCATCTAATTTATAAGTGAAGGTTACCCCTACTGGAAGGGAGTCAGAAGATTTTCCTTGGTAGTAAATATCTTCATTGCCTGTTTCCCATGTTATGTTAGAGCCGTTCTGGGTAAAGGTTTCGTTTCCTTTTGTATTTACAATATCCGTTAAATTGGAAATGTCAGATAAGGAGCCGTTTCCACCAGCATTTTTTAACCAGTCTGCAACAGTAATGTCAGAGATTGCACCACTTGGATCTGCAAGGGCATATACGGCCTCGTCCTTCCATAAACTATTTTGGCTTGAGGCATGGTTGTCTGCTATTTTGTTTCCAGCAGCTTTCACTTTAGCTGTTTCTGTAATAATCGTCTGGTTTTCTCTTACTGTTCCGTTTAAATTGCTGGCATAGGAAAATCCAGTTATGCCAACTCCTAAAGCTAAAGCAGCAGTAAGACCTGCAGTACATATTTTCTTAATTTGTCTATTTCGATTCATAAAAATTCCTCCTTATTTTGAAACTACCTGTGCAATGCCTTCTGTTTTCTTTGGACGAAAGCCCAAAGATGTATGGATGATTAAACCATCGAATAGCATAAACATAGCAGGCAAGATGCAGATTACAACAATTGTACTGACAACAGCACCTCTGGATAACAAGTTACAGATAGAACTGATCATATCAATCTTAGAGTACATGCCTACACCAAAGGTAGCGGCGAAGAAGCTGCATCCACTGATTAATATGGATTTAATAGAAGAACGGTGGGCGATGGCAACTGCCTCTTTCTTGGATTTTCCGTTGACACGTTCTTTCTGGTATTTTGTAGTCATTAAAATAGCATAATCTACAGTAGCACCAAGCTGGATGGTTCCAATAACAACGCTAGATACAAATGGAATCGTAACGCCTGTGTAATATGGAAATGCCATATTAATGAAAATAGCAAACTCAATTACCGCAACTAGTAAAAATGGAATCGAGATGGAACGGAATACAATTAAAATAATTGCGAAAATTGCGGCAATGGATGCAATGCTTACATTTTTAAAATCCGTATCTGTTACATCTACTAAGTCCTTGGTTAATGGCGCTTCACCAATAATCATGGATTCAGGACTATAAGTTTTAATCAGGTCGTTGATTTTGCTTACTTGCTGGTTAGATTCTGCAGTGGCTGTCTTATAATCAGAGCAGACAAATACCAGCTCATAATGCTCTCCCTTTAATTTCGAAGTAGCTTCTTTGGGAAGCATAGACTCAGGGAAATTAGCACCAACCAGACTGTTTAAGCCAAG
Source organism: [Clostridium] polysaccharolyticum (assembly GCF_900111595.1). GTDB lineage: Bacteria > Bacillota > Clostridia > Lachnospirales > Lachnospiraceae > Clostridium_AI > Clostridium_AI polysaccharolyticum. Next base: position 21,469 of record NZ_FOHN01000015.1, read on the forward strand.
TGACCATTTAACCCCTTTAATATTTTCCATTTTATCTAGCATCTGCGATTTGTCTTTGGCAGATAATCCATTTTTCAGAAGTACCATATGAACCGAGTTCATCTGGAAATCTTCATCTAATTTTTTATTGGCAATAGCACCTTGCAGATCTGCTGGCAATGCCTCGTCAATTCTATAATATACGTTTACATGGTTATTGCCGTAGATTGCTGGGAAAAGCAGAACTACGAAAATAAGGAAGAACACGAAATAGTGTCTGGTAATAAAAGCACTTACTTTATCCATGCTTGGAACAAAGCTGCGGTGAGTGGTTTTATCAATTGCTTTGTCAAACACTAAGATTAAGGATGGAAGTAAAGTAACGCAGCAGATAACACCTAAGATAACACCTTTCGCCATTACGATTCCGATATCTTTTCCTAATGTGAAGGACATGAAGCATAAAGCAATGAAACCAGCGATGGTAGTAACAGAGCTTCCGGCTACAGACTGGAAGGTGTTGCTGATTGCGTGTGACATAGCACGTTGGTTGTCATCTGGGAATCTTAATTTATTTTCTTCGTAACTATTTAATAAGAAGATAGAGTAATCCATTGTAACACCAAGCTGCAGGATTGCAGTTAATGCCTGTGTTATGTAGGATATCTCACCTAAGAAAATATTGCTTCCTAAATTATATAAAATAGCGATTCCGATACTTAACAGGAATAAAACAGGAACTAATAATGAGTTCATAGTAAGCATCAGAACGATTAAGGAAAGGATAGCGGCAATGGCAACGTATATCGGCATTTCCTGATTGAATAAGCCTTTGATATCTGTTACAACGGCGGACATGCCACTTACATAGCATTGTCTGCTTACTACCTTCCGCATTTCCTGAATGGTATCCATGGTGGTGTCACTGGAAGTAGAATCATCAAACAATGCAATAAGCATCGTTGCATTTCCTTGAAATAGGCCATCCTTTATTTCGGAAGGAAGCATCTGGACTGGAACATTGATGTCTAGTGCATCATCATACCAGATTACATCTTTTACGTGCTGGATTTTTTCTAAGTTTTGTTCAAGTTTTTGTACCTCTTTTGGTTCCATGTCTTCCACGACGACCATAGAAAAAGCACCCATGCCGAACTCATCAAGTAATATATTCTGTCCATTTACAGTTTCTAAGTTGTCAGGAAGGTAACTTAACACGTCATAATTAATTCTGGTTTTTATCATTCCATAAGTAGCTGGAATAAGAAGCACCAGACAGATAAGCAATATTAGCTTGGCGTGCTTTGAAATAAATTTTCCAAAATGAATCATTGTATTTCCTCCTATAAGAAATAATTTAAAAATGACTATCGTTCATTTTTATTCTAAAATGGTTATACTACAAAAATGACTATTAGTCAATATTTCTCTTAATAAATTTATTTATTATTTTTGTTTTTATGTATAAAAACAATAAAAAGTCAGATACTACAATACTAAAAATGGAAGATAAAGTTAGGGAGTGAAAATGTGAATCCAGCTAATTGTCTGAATTTTTGTGAGATTCTGCCTTACTTGAAAAAGAAGAGGAGTCTTTGGGAAATCTATGCGGATGCAATGAAAGCAGCGGATTTTCAGGACTGTGAGAGAATCTATATTGGAACCAGTTTTTGTGGAAAATATTTTCTGCACCAGCAAGATGGGCTTCTAAAGGAAATATTTGCAATGTGCCAGGATAAAGAGCTTTGTGTTACGTTAGTGATCCCTACATTTTCTGAAGGAGATTTAGAAGAAGGAAAGAAGAAGATAGCACATATCCTAGAGCTTGGTGCAAACCTTATAGATGAAATAACGGTAAATGATGTAGGGGCCCTAAGGTATGAGGAACAGTTTCAGAAGAAGATGAATTTAGGAAGGCTGTTTATGAAAGACTACCGGGATCCAAGATATACAGAATATTTTCAGATTCCCTGGAAACCTAAAATGTTTACAGACTACATGAAGGAAATCCTAGTGAAGTACAACGTACAGGGCTGTGAAATGGACATGACTCATAAACTTATGGATTTTTCACAGATGCCTAAGGAACTGACCGCTGGGATTCATATACCTTATACCTATCAGACTGTGGGAAGAATCTGCGAGTATGCCTCCATTCAGAAAGAGGTAGCGAAAAAGTTCCGTGCGAATGATGCCTGCCAGGAAAACTGTGCCAGCCATTTGCTAAAGTATGTGGTGTCCGATGGGGATATGGAATATGTACGTTTTGGAAGAACCATTTATTTTAAACAGAAAGGATTTGAAGTAAATGGATTACAAAAGTATCGGATTATTTATTTCCCTATTGACTTATAGAGAGATGGAAATGAGAGAAAAACTGGCTATAACCAGAGGAAAGAGAGATGAGGTACCCGTTGAAAGCATTAGTGCCATTTAATAATGAAGAACACTTTGAGGCCTATCAGATTGCAGGGGCAGGAGAATTTTATATAGGATTTTATGAGGAAGCATGGGAGGAGGAATTCGGGGAGTATGCGGATTTAAACCGTCTTACAGGGTATAAAAAATCCGCTAATAAGTACTCTTTTGAGGAAATCTTGCCCATTATCCAGAAGGTAAAATCACATAAGCTGGCCATTTATGTAACGTTTAACTCTAGCATTTATACGCAGGAACAGCTAAACTTCATGGAGCGTTATATGGAACCTCTTCATGCTGCGGGAGCAGATGGAATCATTGTATCCTGTCCTGAACTGGTTCCTATCGGGAAGAAGTACCGTTTAAATGTTGTAATTAGTACCATTGCAGGTATCTACAATTCGGATATTGCAAAGTATTACTGGAAGCTTGGAGTGGAACGGATTATTCTTCCAAGAGATCTTAGTATTTTGGATATTGAGAAGATTGTCCACGCTGTTCCAGACGTGGAATACGAAGTATTTATGATGCGGAATGGATGCTCTTTTTCGGATTCTAATTGTCTTGGATTGCATCGCTCGGAGAAGCCAGCAATTTGTGCGGCATTATGTAATGGAGAAAGTGAGCTTGCTATATTGGCAGAAGGATTTCAGAACCGCCATGATGCAGAACTGAATAATCTTTTGTACCATAATATTTTTCATTCCTATGCTTGTGGTTTGTGTTCTCTCTACCGCTTTGTAAAGCTGGGAATTGCTGCTGGAAAAATTGTAGGAAGAACTGATTGCTTTGAGGAGGTATGCGAGGATATCCGCTTAATCTGTGACAATGTAAATATTGCAAAAGAGTGTAGTTCTGAGGAAGAATATTTAAATAAAATGAAATTTCCATCAAAGAATATGATTATGTGTAAGATGGGGCTAAACTGTTATTATCCAGAAACAAGATTTTAGTTCATTTCGTATCAGAAAAAGATACATGATAGTGCAATAGAGTTTCTTTTCCTGTGGGAGTGGGTTATAATCAATGCATAAAACAATTGAAGATTTAAAGAGAGGGATATTCCAGATAATGAAAAGGTTATGAAGAACGGAGTATCAGAGAGAAAGGAAAAGTGATTCTGGCTGTGTTGAATTCAAAGCGAAGGCTGGGTCCACTGGTAGCTATACAAAAAAGAATTATTGTGTGCGCTGTATAGCTGCAAAAGCGAAAAGGTTATGAAGAATGGTGGAGCAGTTTTTGGTGTGGAATTTGCAGCAGGTGAAGGTTTTTCTTTCAATCAAGCTGATATCGGCAATGTGTGCAAAGATTGGCCGATAAGAGCATAGCAGAAGAAACTGGAAAACGAATTATAATCGGACAGGTATTTCGGGCAAAATATCTTGTCAGGACTGACTGCTTTGGCTGACCTTGTGCAAGTTAGCATAGCGGGGATTTCTATATGATATATATAGAAACAGTGAAATATGTTATTAAGAGTAGAATTCTTTGGGTTCTATATTCTTTAATAAAACTTCCTAAAAAAGAGAGACTGTCCATACAGGCTTAGTAAAGCAGGTATGGACAGTCTTTTTGATTAACATTTCATTATTGAATAAAATTAGTCTTTGCCCCGCTTACAGCCACTGGTTTCCCAATTCCATTCTCTTTTCCAGCCTCAATACACTTTAAAATCCAAGCCATATTCTGGCCTACATTTCTCATTGTCTGAAGTCCTTCAAGGTCTTTTTGCACATCCTCTGGACAGCTTCCGTGAACCATATTCCAGTAACTTCCTGAAATAATAGGCATGTTACGGATGCCAAGATATTTATTCAGCTGATCAAGAGTAGCAGTTGTTCCAGCACGTCTTGCACTAGCCACACAGGCAGCAGGTTTATAGGCTAAATAAGAGCTTCCAGCCAAGAAAAGCCTATCCAGAAAAGCAGTGATAAATCCAGATGCTCCAGCAAAATGTACAGGAGAACCGAATACAAATCCATCCGCAGTCTTTAGTTTGTCGATGGCTTCATTTACACAGTCTTCATTATAAGCACAGTGATGGTCTTCGTTTTGGGAACAAAGTCCACAGCCTACGCAGCCTCTGACTGCTTTGCTGCCAATCTGGAAAATCTCCGTTTCAATACCTTCCTTTTCTAAAACATTTGCTATTTCTGTTAAAGCTGTATATGTACATCCATTTGCCTTAGGGCTGCCGTTAAATAATAATACTTTCATGATAAGTACTCCTTTCAAAATAATATGAACTTACTATAAGTTATTATACAGGAATCCAAAAAATACGCAAGAAATACGTAAGCATTTGCTTTAATAGCATGCTTAGTATTAAGATTATTTTACATATAGACGGAAAGTTTACATATACCATACAATAACAAAAAATGTTTTACCTAGTTTTTACGGATGTAGCAATGCATTTTTTACACAGTTTTTCTATGATGGAACTAGTAATACAAATTTAAATAGAAAAGAAAATGTAAGGAGTGTATAAGTATGGACATTTTTGGCGTATTAACTTTAATAGGAGGGCTGGCTTTATTCCTCTTTGGCATGAATACTATGGGAAATGGTTTAGAAAAAGTTTCAGGTGGAAAACTGGAAAAGATATTAGAAAAGCTGACTTCCAGTCCTGTAAAAGCAGTTCTGTTAGGTGCAGGTGTTACAGCGGTAATACAGTCGTCCTCTGCTACAACCGTTATGGTAGTTGGTTTTGTAAACTCAGAAATCATGAAACTGTCACAATCCATTGGCATTATTATGGGGGCTAACATTGGCACTACAGTAACCTCCTGGATTTTGAGCTTGTCAGGAATAGAAAGTGAAAATCTGGTAATACAGCTATTAAAACCAACTTCGTTTTCACCAGTGCTTGCAATCATTGGAGTTTTCTTTATCCTGTTTAGCAAGAAAGAAAAGAAAAAGGATATCGGATCTATTTTGATTGGCTTTGCCATTCTTATGACGGGGATGGAAATTATGAGTGGTGCAGTAAAACCACTTGCCAATGAACCAGCATTTACAAATCTGTTTATCAAGTTTGAAAACCCAGTTTTTGGATTAGCAGCTGGAGCTGTTTTAACTGCAATTATACAAAGCTCATCTGCGTCTGTAGGTATCTTACAGGCTTTGTGTAAGACAGGAACAGTCACATATGGGGCCGCATTTCCTATTATTATGGGACAGAATATTGGAACTTGTGTTACAGCACTTATTTCTTCAGCTGGTGCTAAGAAAAATGCCAAACGTGCCGCATTCATACATTTTTATTTTAATGTAATTGGAACTACAGTATTTATGATGGGATTTTATGCATTGAATGCAGTGATTCATTTTCAGATTCTGGCTCATGTAGTAAATGGAGCAGCGATTGCTGTAATCCATAGTGCGTTTAATATAGGAGCAACCCTTTTGCTGTTGCCATTTTCCAAAGCATTAGAGAAACTTGCGTGTGCTACCATACGTGAAACAGAAGAAGAGGCTGGTGAATTTGATTCAATTGCAAAAGAACTAGATTCACGTTTTCTGGATACTCCTGGTTACGCCGTAAAACAATGCCAGATGGTTACAAGAAGCATGGCAGATTTAGTAGAGAAAAATTTAGAAGAGGCAATGGGGCTTTTGGAACATTACGATCAGGAGAGGGCAGAACTGGTTACTAAGATGGAAAATCAGGTAGATCACTATGAGGATGTGGTAGGGACTTATCTTATTAAATTAAGCAGTAAAAGCTTGACAGTAAAGGATAGCCAGGCCATAGCCCAGATGCTTCATTGTATAGGAGATTTTGAACGAATATCCGATCATGCTTCTAATATAATGGAAGCAGCCAGAGAAATGCAGGAAAAAAACATTCAGTTTTCAGTGCAAGCCAAGAATGAACTTTCAGTATACCAGAATGCAGTAAAGGATATTGTGAAAATGGCAAAAAAAGCATTTGTAACAGAAGATCCAGAACTAGCGAAGCAGATTGAACCTTTAGAAGAAACAGTAGATTATTTAAATGTAGAAATAAAGGAACGTCATGTTGCACGTCTGGGGGAAGGAAAATGTACCATAGAATTAGGCTTTGTGTTTAATGATTTATGCGTAAACTTTGAGCGTATTGCTGACCATTGCTCTAATATTGGACTTTCTGTTATTCAGGTGCAAAGGAGTAAATTTGATGCTCATGAGTATATTTTCAGATTGAAACATGAGATAGATTCAGAATTCAGAAAACAGTTTGATTTCTATAAAAGACAGTATACTCTGCCACAAAGTTTATAAGAAAATCGAAAAAAAGTCTCAGCTGCCATGTAGAAAGAGGCTTTTTTCATTGTATTTTTATTTATTTCTAGGTATAATAGAGAAAAGTAAACTAATTTAGAAAAAGACAAAGGTGAAAGGAATACATGAGAAATATTAAATTGACCATTGAATATGATGGAAGCCGTTACACAGGCTGGAAGCGTCTTGAAAAAGGAGAGGGAATCAATACAATCGAAAGCAAGATTATAAGTGTGATTGAGAAGATGACCAACGAACGCATAGAGCTAAACTGTGGAAGCAGAACAGAAGTTGGAGTACATGCATATGGACAGGTTGTGAATTTTAAGACCAGTACGAAAATGAAACTTTATGAAATAAAACAGTACTTTAACCGTTATCTGCCAAGAGACATCGCTGTGATAGAAGTGGAAGAAATGCCAGAACGTTTTCATGCCCAGTTAAATGCAAAGTCCAGAACATATTTGTACCGCATTGCAATAGGCGAAGTACAGAGCGTGTTTGAAAGAAAATACACCTATTACTGTTTCCACGACTTAGATGTTGAGAAAATGAAAGAGGCAGCAGCACTTTTAATAGGAAAACATGATTTTAGAAAATTTTCAACTGTTAAAAAGACAAAATCTACAGAAAAAGAGATTTATGGAATAGATATCTATAAGGATTTAAGTGAAATACAGATAACCTTGCAGGCAAATGATTTCTTGCATAATATGGTCCGCTTAATTGTAGGAACGTTAATGGATATTGGTTTAGGGGAAAGGGAAGTAAGCTGTATCAAAGAGGTACTGGATACGAAATCTTTAGTTAAAGCAAGTGAACCTGCACAGCCTCAAGGACTATTTTTGCAGGAAATCGAATATAATGTAGATCTATTACGGAATAATTTGTAAATAACAAGAAAGAAATAGACTAAATTATAAAAAAATTTTACGATAAATCATAAAATCCATTTTCACTAAGCAGGAAATGTGATAGAATAAGATGATTCAAAAAAAAGGGGATTAAGAGAGCACGCTTGTGTTAAGAGGGGGTATCTGTTTGACTACATTATTTCGGAAGTATAATGATAGGGATCAGATGAAAATATGTGAATTTTTTGAAACATTGTATGACTATGATCATTCAGCATATGGCAATCTCAAAGTTATGTGGGAATGTATGCTGCAGTATCCAAGTTATCCTTTGTTTCATCATGAGGAAAATGGAATATGGGAAGTTGGAGACAGAATTGTAGGTATAGTACATTTGTCTGGGCCTTGGCTTGGCGAAGTGAATATCGACATACATCCAAATTACGTTGAGCTTTATGAAGAGATGTTATCATATGCGGAAAAACGTTTTGCTGGAACAAACAGAGAAGGAAAGCGTTATATTCGTACCAGATCTGGAAAAACATTAAGCCAGATGAGTGAAGTGCTTGCCCGTCAGGACTATACTAGATGCGAAGGCGGCAGGCTTTATAAGAGGGATGTCTCTGCTATGATGGAAACACCGGACTTGGCAAAGCAGTTTCAAGTGAAAACTTTAAGCGAAGTATATGATTTTACGAAACTGAACAGGCTTTTATGGAAGGCATTAAATTATGCAGGAGAGCCGCCGGCTTATGATGATGATGTGTATCTGCCCATAAAGCAGGCATGGTTTGATTACCAGAAAGAAATCAGTACCGTTATTCTGGCACCAGATGGAAGTTATGCCGGATTCTGTGGCTTGTGGTATGACAAGGATACACAGGCTGCGTATATAGAGCCTCTTGTGAGAGACAGTTTATATAAGAATCAGGGCATTGGATATGCGTTAATGTATGAAACATTAAAAAGATGCAAAGAACTTAATGTGGAATCGCTGTTTGCTGTTCCTGATGAAAGTGCCGTTGATTTTTATACAAAAGCAGGGTTTCGGCATAATGTGAATCAAGATTATTGGATAAAAAAGTGGAGTACGTAAGATAAGGGGAGTCGTAGAGTGATGCCATATTCCTAAGGAGCACATTCTGAACTCCCATTTGTTTTTGGACTAGCAATACTTGAATTTAATTTCTTTCTATGCGTTTTGCATGTTTCAAATGTACAGTTTTTTTACAGTTTAAGTCGAAATTTTCAGCAGAAAAAGCTAGCATTTCAAAATATTGTATGTTTTCTTTCGAATAAAGTTCCTTTTTTTATGATTCCATGCTAAAATAACTTTAATAAAAAGATTTGAAAAAATAAGGAAATCATTTATCTGATTTTATAAAAAACGGGTGATTAAAATGAACAAAGAAAGAATTGCACTATTAATTGATGCCGAGAATATATCCCCTCGGTACGTTGATAAAATTATGAAGGAGATTGTCAAACATGGGAATCTGGCATATAAGCGCATTTACCGTGACTGGACAAGTGACTCTGCAATTGGCTGGAAAGATGTAATACTAGAGTATGGGCTGAATCCTGTTCAGCAGTACAGTTATACATCTGGAAAAAATGCAACGGATTTTGCAGTGATTATTGAAGCCATGGATATTTTATATACAGGTAATGTGGATATATTCTGTCTTGCTACTAGTGACAGTGATTTTACTAGACTGGCGGTGAGGCTGAAAGAAGCTGGAAAACAGGTAATTGGCATGGGAGAAAAGAAAGTGCCGAAACCATTTTCCCTTGCTTGCGACTGTTATGTTTATCTGGATATGGAGCCAGGCTTTGATGGCGAAAATGACTTGGAATCCGAAGGTGCAAGAATCCCAAAAGAGGAGCTTCGAGAGTTCATGGAAGGGATTATCAGACAAAATGATGAGAGACAGAAAACAACTGGAATGGGGCAGATCGGAAGCGAGCTGAAAAAACGTTACCCGGAATTTTCATTAAAAGATTATGACTGCAGAACATTGTCCCAGTTTATTGAGCAGTTTGATACGTTAAGCATAAAGAAAGATGGGCATTCTACCTATATAGCGAGAAATAATAAGCTGGAAATCAAAGATATCGAAAAGCAGATTCTGGATATTATCAGCCTGCAGGAGAAAGGATACATAGACTTAGGAGAGCTGAATCAGAAACTTAAGCAGCAGAATGAAGAATTTTCTATTAAGCAGTTTGGTTTTTCTAAGTTTTCTAAGTTTTTACATACTTTTAATAGTATACAGATTTGTGATTTGGAAAATGGACGAAGCAATGTCAGCTGTCTAAGTAATTCATAAGCAGATAGAGAGGAAATGTATGTTATATTTAGTAACTGGTGGGAGTGGAAGCGGTAAGTCTGCATATGCAGAGGAACTTGCAGAAAATTTAAGTACAAAGGAAGAAATGGTTCAGAATATAAGCAGATATTATATTGCAACAATGAAGCCGTATGGTTCTGAAGCTGAGAAGAAAATAGAAAGACATAGGAAGATGCGGAAAGAAAAACAGTTTTCAACAGTGGAATGTTATACGTCCTTGGAAAAAGTAAATGTGCCAGAAGACTGCATTGTGCTTTTGGAATGCATGTCTAATTTAGTTGCCAACGAGCTGTTTGAGCCAGATGGGGCAAAAGAAAATACGGTTGCTGCCATTTTATCAGCAGTGGACAAGCTTTCTAGCCAGGTCAAAGCACTGGTGATTGTCACCAATGAGGTTTTTTCAGATGGATTGGATTATGGAATAGAGATGGAACGTTATCTTTCGTATCTGGGAAAGATTAATCGGGAACTTGCAAAACGTGCAAGCAAGGTAGTGGAAGTTGTATACTCTATTCCAATATATATTAAGGGAGAACGATAGAATGGACTCATTAATTATTGCATTTGCTATGTATTCCAAAATACCTATGCCGAAGGTGGAGTGGACGGAAGAAAATATGAAATACGCCATGTGTTATTTTCCTTGGATTGGTGCAGTGGCTGGAATTTTATATATGCTAGTTTTTTCTTTTTGGGGGTTTCTTCCTTGCCAAGGTTTATTGAGAAATGTAATATTATGTGTATTGCCAGTGGCTATTACAGGTGGAATACATGTAGATGGTTTTATAGATACCATAGATGCACTGCATTCTTATGGGACAAAAGAAAAGAAATTAGAAATACTAAAGGACCCTCATGTAGGGGCCTTTGCAATTATATGGACAATTATTTATTTTGTATGTGTGCTTGGATTTACAGGTGAACTTACAATTGAGAGTGCATGGATTGTTGCAATTGGGTTTGTGTATTCAAGAGCGTTAAGCGGGTTTGGAGTGGTAACATTGCCTGCTGCAAAAAAAGATGGGCTGCTTGTCCAGTTTTCCAGTACAGCAAAGACCAGAAAAGTAAGGGCAGTGATGCTTTTCTATATAGTACTCTGCATTGGTGCAATGCTTTTTACGGATCTTGTAATGGGAAGTATCTGCGGGGCAGCAGGCATTTTTATTTTCCTGTCTTACAGGAGAATGGCACAAAAAGAATTTGGAGGAATTACGGGAGATTTAGCAGGGTATTTTCTTCAAAGGTGTGAACTTGGTATTTTAATGATGGCTATTGTTAGCCAGGTATTTATAAAAACTTTATAGAAAGAGGTATGGATTTGGATTTTATAATTGGTGGCAGTCATCAAGGAAAGCGGGAGTATGTGGAGAGGAATTATCCTTTCGCCACTGCAGATAGGAAAAGAGTTTTTTGGGGTAAGACAAGCGAACTGGAAAAGCTGGATACGGCACTGGTAATCTATGAGTTTCATCTATTGATAAAGAGGATGCTTCGGTTAGGACTGGATGCAGGCCAGATCGGAGAGTACGTGTCAAAGATGAATCCTCGTGTGATTGTAGCAGATGAGATTGGATATGGACTTGTGCCAGTTGATGCGTTTGAAAGATTATACCGTGAGACTGCAGGAAGGCAGTGCTGTCAGATTGCCACACGTGCCAGCAAAGTGATACGAATGGTCTGTGGAGTGCCAACTGTCATAAAACAGGAAGGAATTCCTATTTATCTAGTCCGTCATGGAATGACAAAGGGAAATGAAGAAAAACGATATGTGGGAACCACAGACGAGTCTCTTTCTAAAAAAGGGCGAACGGAACTTCAGGAACTTGCTAAAAAGTATTCCAGGATAAAACCAGACATTGTTTTGACGAGTCCTATGAAACGATGCATAGAGACGGCCAAAATCCTGTTTCCAGGACAGGAGTACCATGTAGTAGAAGATTTTCGGGAGTGTGATTTCGGCAAATTTGAATACAAAAACTATAAAGAGCTTTCTAAAGAGGAAGATTACCAGAGATTTATTGATTCCAATGGCATGGCAGGATTTCCAGAGGGAGAACTTCCAGGACATTTTCGGGAACGGTGCCAGATGGCATTTGTAAAAGAAATGAAAAAGTGGAGTTCCCGTACGGATATAGGGAGCATTGCTCTGGTTGTCCATGGTGGCACTATTATGTCTTTGTTAGACCAGTATAGTCAGCCACACAAAGATTACTTTTCATGGCAGGTACCAAATGGCCAAGGATATGAAGGAAAACTCTTTTTAGAGGAAATGTGTATCTGTAGTTTGGAAAATATAGGTTAGGACTGGAAGGACATAAGAAAATAAAGTGTGCTGCTTTCACCAACTTTTTGTTCTGACATAATATGATAGAAAGAGAATTATAAGGTGGTTGTTTATGGCAGCAAAACATTATTTTGCTTGTGGCAATACGGCAAAGGGATTCCAGAATCTGTTTGCAAGCAATTTACAGAACTTAGACCGGATTTTCATTCTAAAGGGGGGACCAGGCAACGGCAAATCTTCATTTATGAAACGCATTGGCCAGAATTATGAGGAACGGTATTTAGTAGAGTATATCCACTGTTCATCAGATTCGAAATCTTTAGATGGTGTTATTGTCAGGGAATTAGGATTTGGAATTGTGGATGGAACAGCCCCGCATGTCATAGAACCAGCAGTTCCAGGATGTGTAGAGGAGTATGTAAATCTGGGATGTGCTTGGGTTACAAGAAAACTAAAAACAGAACAAAAAGAAATCATGAAACTGCAGGAGCAAATCGCTGTCTGTTATCCAAGGGCTTATGAGGCATTTTCAAGGGGCATTAAAATTCATGATGAATGGGAGAAAATTTATATTAATAATATGGATTTTGATAAAGCTAATGAATTAACAGAACTGGTAATTAAGGATGTCTTAAAAGATAATTCTTTTGAAAAAGAAAGCAAAGTGTACCATCGTTTCTTTGGTGCTGCAACTTGTGATGGTTCCGTAGATTTTGTGGAAAATATTATTGAGCCCCTAGAGAACAGATATTTTATTAAAGGCCGTCCGGGTTCAGGTAAATCTACCATGCTTAAGAAATTAATGGTGCATGCCCAGATGAAAGGGCTGGATGTAGAAGTCTATCATTGTGGTTTTGATCCAAACAGTCTGGATATGATTCTGTTTCCTGAAATAAATACAGTTATTTTTGATAGTACCGCACCTCATGAGTATTATCCATCCAGGGAAACAGATGTAGTTGTAGATATGTATAAAGAACTGGTTGCAGAAGGAACTGATGAGAAATATGCAGAGGAATTAGCTGATATTCAAGCCAGATACCGTGGATGTATAAAAGAAGGTGTTTCTTATCTTAAGAAGGCGAAAGAACTTCACGATCAGTTAGAAGCATATTATATTGAGGCAACAGAGTTCCGAGTAGTGGATGTTATGCTGAATCAGTTAATTATTGATATTGAAAAGAGATAGTGGTTATACAAAAAGCTAGGCGGTTTGCCTGGCTTTTTGCGTTTATGGTGTATCAAGCAAGTTCTTTCCTTGAAGTACAGGGCACGGCATTGATATTTTTACATATATTAATTAGAAATAGACTGTTAGGAAGTGTGTCTATGACCTCGCAGAAAAGAGAAGCAGAGCGGATAGCTATGAAAGTTTCTCGAAATACAATTATCGGGAATTTTATGCTGTCTGTGCTGAAGTTTGGATGTGGTTTTTTTGGAAAGTCATCAGCAATGCTATCGGATGCAGTGCATTCCGCATCGGATGTGTTAAGTACCATAGTCGTTATGATAGGGGTGAAGCTGTCTAATAAAGAATCTGATAAAAAGCATCCTTATGGGCACGAACGATTAGAGTGTATTGCAGCAATTATTCTAGGAATAATATTATTTGCTACAGGAGCAGGGATTGCGGTATCTGGAATACAGAAAATATGGTTCAAGGGAACAGAAATTGCAGTACCAAAGGGTACTACATTATGGGCGGCTGGAATTTCCATTGCAGTAAAAGAGGTTATGTACTGGTATACAAAGCTGGCAGCAGATAAGATACATTCAGATGCACTATTAGCAGATGCATGGCATCACAGATCCGATGCACTTTCGTCTGTGGGAAGTTTAATTGGGATAGCAGGAGCGAAATTAGGTTATCCAGTCTGTGATCCGATTACATGTGTTATTATTGCTGGAGTTATTGTGAAAGCTGCAGCAGGCATTATTATAAATAGTTTTCGTAAGATGGTAGATGAATCCTGCGACGATACTTTGGTAAGCAGTATGAAAAACATGATCCTAGAGCAGGAAGGTGTTTTGGGAATTGATGAGATGAAAACCAGGATGTTTGGCGCAAAAATATATGTAGACATTGATATTGCTGCAGATGGAGAGATATCGCTGGATCAGGCCCATAAGATAGCAGAAAAGGTTCATGATACAGTAGAAGAACAGTTTCCTGATGTGAAACACTGCATGGTTCATGTGAGTCCGTATCTGTTCCATACGAAAGAGAAAAAATAGAAATTAAGCTATTAAGCAAAGAAGCGTCTCCCTTTTCATCAGAACATGTTCTAGAGGAAAAGGGAAGCGCATCCAGGAGGTATTGAAACGATTATAACTGTGGTAATCCTAAATAATTAAGCAGGCCAACATAGATCCCATAAGCAAACTGGTACTGGTCATCTCGAAGTTTTATGGCATCACTTTCATTGGAAATGTAGCCCAGTTCCATTAACACAGCTGGCATATTGGTCTTGCGGAGTACATAAAGAGCTGGATTAATACGAACCTGATTATTCTTTGTTGCTACGCGTCTTACGATTTCGTTCACGATAGAATCCCCTAAGTAGTAAGCCTCTGTATAGGCTTCGTATACATAAGCTTCTGTACCGTTAATAGCAGGGTTAGTGTTAGAATTAACATGAATGCTGATAAAATAGTCAGCAGGCCATGAATCAGCTGCCTGAACTCTGGCACGAAGGCTTTCATTGGTGGTGGTTCCTAGAATCTGTTCAGGCTCTGTTCTGGAAGTACGAACTTCAAAACGGTAATCAGAGGAGAGAATGTCAGCTAGATAGGAGCCTACGTTATATGTGATGTCCTGTTCGCGTAAACCGAAGCCTTCTGCTCCCGCATTAAATCCACTTGGATTATGTCCTTGATCAACAAAAATTCTTATAGCCAAAAAATCACGCCTTTTCTTATATATGAAAATCATTATCATGATATTATATTACAGGAAAAGGAAAATGTGAAAAAAACCTGCCGTTTCAGAGGCAGGTTTTTGGAATTGAATAAAGCATGCAAATTAGTTTGTTTGCTAACCTTATGTATTATTGTAAAGAATCTTCAACAAAAAAGTAAATAGGAATGTCTTTTTTCTTGATCTTAAGTAAATCACATGACTTTAGTATTTCGTTTTGAGAAAATTCCAGTTTTCCATTTAGACGCTGGCTTAAGGATACGCGGCCGATGCCAAGAGCTAATGCAAATTTTTCTTGTGTATCATACATTTCTTTGATTTTACCGAGAAGTTTACTATAGTTGTATTTAATGAGATTTTCATTTTTACTATCCTTTTTCATTATTTTCCTCCCTGTTTTCTTAATAAAAGAAAATTTAATAAATGGTTGTTTAGCAAAATTCGAGTTGACATGAGTGAATCATCATCTAATTGTAATAGTAGCATATTATTGGAAATTATGCAACACAGGAAGTTTACGAAATGAGACAAAATATACACAAAGTTATTGCATGTAAGTAAATAAAAGTAAAATTATAGAATGAAACATTGCAATCTGCTGTGGTGGAAGAGGTTTGTTGAAAATCTTGTTGCTAGACCGCATTTTTTTGTGAAAAGAAATATCGAATATCTTAATATTATATTTGAAATACAAAAACGAAAGATAAGTAATTATTTCATTATGTAATTTTTATGTTGAAAACATTATAAAGAAATGTTATATTAATTATATTCTTAAGTAAAAAAAGGTGGTAATAATGTCGAATAGTAAACATGTAAAATGGAGTAACCTCCTAAGTATCCTGCTTATATTATGTGTGATGTCCATTTGCTTATTCACAAAAGGAAACACTGTTTATGCTTTATCGACAGGTAAAGTTACTGCTATAAGTTTAAATGTCCGCAGCAAAGCCTCAGCTACTTCTGCTTCTACAGACACATCAAGTTCGTCGAGTACATTTTTAAAACGTTATGGATATGTAAAGGCTACATCTCTAAACGTTAGAAGTTCCCCTTCTGTTAGTGCACCCATTGTAACAAAATTACCCAATAAAAAGTATGTATTAGTTCTTGGGCAGACAGCAAAATCAGGAACGGTTTGGTATAAGATTAGTGCACAGGTAAATGGAAAGACTGTAAAAGGTTATGTTTCAAAGGAGTATATTGTGCTTTATGCAACAACTACGGACAAAACTGCGTATAACTTAGCAACAGTAAATAACAGCACATTGACTGCATACAAAACCGCAAATACATATGATACAAAACGAGCTGCTTTGAAATTATCACAACAGGTGATTGTGCTGGGAAATCTTACGGTAAAAGGAATTCCATGGTCATATATCTATGCCGTTGTAAATGGAAAAGGAATTTCAGGATATGTAAAAGCCAGTTATTTAACAAAAGTCACAGCTACAATTGGAAATAAGGAATCCAAAACAGCCGTAACTACAAAAACAGCCAGTGCTAAGAAAATAGCAGCGACAATGGCTTCCAATGTGGAAAAACTTAAAAAAGGTACCACTGTGAAAATAAGAGGTGCACTTACAGTATTAGGTAAAAAGTGGTATAAGTGCGATTTCTACATAAGTGGAGCAATACATACAGGTTATATCCTGACCTCCTGTGTGGAAATACCAGATGATGCGGCTTTTTTAGAAGAGTTATCTAAATTTCCAGCAAGCTACCAAAACCCGATTAAAGAACTGCATGAGAAATATCCTAAATGGCATTTTGCTCGGATCCATACAGAACTGGATTGGAATACGGTTATTGAAAATGAGAGTAAAATTGGCAGAAACGTGATACAAAGCAATCAGCCAAAAGGTGGAAGTGCGGGAACTTATAGTGCACCGTTCTCCTATCTTTCTACAGAAGCAGGAGCATATGACTGGGCAACTGACAAATTCAAGGTATATGATGGAAGCAACTGGTACTGTGCAAATTCTTCTGTGATTGCCCATTACATGGATCCAAGAAATGCCCTTACGAAAGAAGGAATCTGGCAGTTTGAGTCTCTTGCGTACGACAGCCGCCAAAAGAAAGAAGTTGTGCAAAGTATTTTAAGTAATACATTTATGAAGTCTTCTTATAGTGTAAAAGATAAGACTACAGGAAAAATAGTATCTGATGAGTACAAAGACACTTTTATGGAGGCGGGACATATTAATGGTGTCAGTCCATATTTTCTGGCAATTCGTGCAAAACAGGAATTAGGCCTAAATGGAAGTGGTTCTGTTTCTGGAACATATCCTGGATACACAGGATATTATAATTATTTTAACATTGGAGCATTCGACAGTTCTTCGGGACAGGCGATTGCCAATGGGTTAAAATATGCCAGATCAGGGACAACGTACCAGCGTCCATGGACGAATCCCTATAAAGCAATTGTAGGTGGTGCTGGATATATTGCTGCTGGTTATATTAAAAGAGGGCAGAATACGCTGTATACACAGAAATTTAATGTTGTAAGCAGTCCTTTTTATTCTCATCAGTATATGTCAAACGTGCAGGCTCCGGCAAGTGAATCGAAAAGTACGCATAATTCCTATTTTAATATGGGAATTGCAGAGGATACATTTGTTTTTTATATTCCAGTATACAAAAATATGCCTTCATCTCCGTGTAAGTTACCTGCAAGTAAAGGAAATCCAAATAGTTACTTGAAAAATATAACGATAAAACACGGAACGGTTACTTTACCGCTAACACCAACTTTTGATTATCGCACGAAGACCTATACAATGGCTGTAGATCACAGCGTGTCTCAAGTTAAGATAAGTGCTGCACCGATTAGCACATACGCACAGGTGATTGATGGAACAGGAACGGTTAATTTGCCAGCAGGAAAGACCACTACGGTTTCCGTTGTCTGCAAAGCAGGAAATGGTTCTAAAACAACTTATACGGTTAAGATTTCAAGAAAGGCATAAACAGGTGAAAGATAGAAAAAGTATGTTACGTATTGAAAGAGAATGCAAAAACTTTGTGAATAAGCAATAAGGTAAGAAGATCAGCGTCTGCTGATCTTTTTTTGAAAAGAACAATAAAATATGCTTAGTTTTAAGAACCTTGTAAAAACGCATAGTTTGTTGTTTCATTTGCTAGAAAGTTTGTTTCGTGTATGATATAATTGTAATGAAAGTTCCGTGACAAAGAGTTTTTAAATACATATAAAGGAGCAGGAGTTTATGAGGTTTACTTTGCCAAGAGACGTTTACTATGGAGAAAATGCATTAGAAAATTTAAAGAATTTACAAGGAAAACGAGCAGTCGTTGTTGTTGGCGGCGGTACTATGAAAAGATTAGGATTTTTAGATAAAGTAGTTAATTATCTGCAAGAAGCAGGCATGGAAGTGAAATTGATTGAAAATGTTGAGCCTGATCCATCTGTGGAAACGGTTATGCGTGGAGCAAAAGTGATGCAGGAATTTGAGCCTGACTGGATTGTAGCTATGGGGGGAGGATCTCCAATTGATGCAGCAAAAGGAATGTGGATTTTCTATGAATATCCAGAATCAAAATTTGAAGATTTCATTGAACCATTTTCATTGCCAGCATTAAGACAAAAAGCAAAATTTGCTGCAATACCATCCACTTCTGGGACAGCAACAGAAGTAACTGCATTTTCTGTAATTACAGATTATAGTACAGGAGTAAAATATCCATTAGCGGACTTTAATATTACTCCAGATATTGCAATTGTAGATCCGGCTTTAGCAGAGTCTATGCCACAGACATTAACAGCCCATACAGGCATGGATGCTTTGACTCATGCTATTGAAGCCTATGTATCTACTGTTCACAGTGTATTTACGGATCCTCTTGCATTAAAGGCAATTGCTATGGTAAAAGACTATTTGCAGTCTTCCTATGAGAAGGATATGGCCTCAAGAGAACAGATGCACTATGCACAATGTCTTGCAGGAATGGCATTTTCCAATGCACTGCTAGGTATTGTACATTCTATGGCACATAAAACCGGTGCAGCTTTTAGCACGGGACATATTCCTCATGGATGTGCCAATGCGATTTATCTGCCATATGTAATCCAGTTTAATGCAAAAGCCTGCAAAGAAAGATATGTGGATATCGCAAAAGTAATGGGCCTTACAGGAAGCGACGATGAATTAGTAGATAAATTATGTGACAGAATTACAGAAATGAATCGTGCTATGAATATTCCTCTTACTTTACAGGAGTTTGGAATAAATGAAGATGAATTTAAAGAAAAAGTTGCAAAAATTTCTGAATTAGCAGTTAGTGATGCTTGTACAGGCTCTAACCCAAGAACTATTACAAAGGAAGAAATGCAGAAGCTGTTTGAATGCACTTATTATGGCAGGAAAGTAGAATTTTAATGGATCTGGTTATTAACATGCGGTGATGAATCACCATAGAAAGAAAACAGTATCTTCAGGAAAAGGAAGATACTGTTTTCTTTCTGGAATTAGAAACGATCTATTTGAGTTAGTTGACAATACAAAGGATTGTGGTATGATCGGGATAGGTTTTGTGTACCCAAAAGCAGAAGAATGGAGTAATAAAGATGGATTTTTCCTATACAGTTTGTGAAAAGGGAATTGAAATAACAAAATATTTAAAAGATGAAGCTGTGGCAGAGGTTCCAGCAGAGATTGACGGAAAAGCAGTTATTTCTATTGGAAAATATGCCTTTGAAGGAAAACGGGAACTAATAGAGGTAGTTCTGCCAGATGGAATGGTAACAATCGGTGCCCATGCTTTTTATAATTGCAGAAAGCTAACAAAGATTCACCTGTCAGATTGCATTATAAGTACAGAAGATGGTGCCTTTAAAAACTGCCGCAGTCTTCGGTATGTTTTTGTGAAAGTCATTCTATATAAAATGACATTTCTAAAAAACCTGCTATCTGAATTAAATCAAGAAATACACGTAACGATGGATTATGAAAAAGAAGGACAAACAAGCAAACTGGTATTTCCTAGCTACCTGCATGACTATGTAGATAATGTAGAGGCCAGAATCATCAATCAAGTGACTTATGGTTCGGGTGTTCACTACCGGGAATGCATGCAGGAAAAATCGGTAGATTTTAATAAATATGATAAGACATTTTATATTGCCAAAATAAATGATTCTGAGGATACTTTATTGGCAATCGTTCTATACCGCCTGGAGTATCCGTATGAATTAAGCATGGATGCCAGAAACGAATATAAGGCATATATAAAAGAACATTTTTTGCAGATTATAGAGTTGTGTGTGGAAAAAGAAGATGTGGATGCTCTTATGATATTAGCAAAGCATGGTTTTTATACGGAAGATAGCATTGACTCTGCCATACAAGTGGCACATAGGAGAGAGAAAATAGCATGTACAGGTGTTTTGTTAGACTATAAGAAATCACATTTTTCAGTTCGTAAAAAAACATTTGATTTATAGAGAGGAATGGTATGAAAGAGGAAAGGAAGGTGCAGATTCGGAATCTGGGAATCCGCATACTTGAAAATGCTAGAAATGAGTTGTACTTGTCTATGCGTTTTCTTGATATGGCACTAAGCCAGCTGGAATATGAAATGAGTCTTAAAACGTTTTTTGTGGGAACGGATGGGAGAAAACTGTTTTTCAACCCTAGGTTTTTAGCGGAAAGATTTGAGTATCATAAAGTTCTGGTAAACCGCGGGTATCTTCATGCAATATTGCATTGTATGTTTCGGCATATGTTTCCTGTGGGGGAGCGGGAAGAAGAGATATGGAATGCTGCCTGCGATGTAGCGGTGGAATATTGTATAGATGGCCTGGATTATCCTTGCTTAAATAAAATACAGTCAGAGTTTCGGAAGGAGTGGTACCAGCGGTTAGAAAGCCAGCTAAAGGCAGTGACGGCAGAAGGAATTTATCATATATTAGATTCGTCTTCTCTGCAACCACAGGAATTTATAAAGCTTCAGTTAGAATTTCTGGCAGATGACCATGCTTTCTGGCAAGGTAAGAAAGAAGAGGAAAAAGAGAATCCTAATCAAAGACAGATGCAAAAACAAATGTCCGCTGTTATGGAGCTGTGGGAAGGGCTTTCCCAAAAAACAGCAACAGGGCTGGAGACATTTTCAAAAAACATTGGCAATGAAACCAGAGGCCTGCTTCGGGCTATGAAGATTGCCAATCGGAAACGTTATGATTATAAAGAGTTTTTAAGAAAATTTGCAACACCCAGGGAAGTTTTAGAAGTGGATGAGGATGCCTTTGATTATGGGTATTACACATATGGTCTTTCGGTATATGGAAATCTGCCTTTAATAGAATCTTTAGAATACAAAGAGGTAAAGCAGATAGAAGAATTCGTAATTGCACTGGACACTTCGGGATCCTGTTCAGGTGGATTAATAAAACGGTTTCTAGAGGAAACGGTTTCTGTTCTTCTGGAGAAGCAGTGTTTTCAGAAGCGGATTCATGTCCATATCCTGCAATGTGATAACCAGATACAGGAGGATATTCTTATTACATCTCTGGATGAGCTTGAGCAGTATCAGGAAAGCTTTACCGTAAAAGGATTTGGAGGGACAGACTTTCGGCCGGTATTTGCACATGTGGATAAACTGATACAGGAACAGAAACTGACGAATTTAAAGGGAATGCTGTATTTTACAGATGGTGTTGGAGTGTTTCCTAAGAAAAGGCCACACTACGATGTAGCCTTTGTCTTTGCAGATACGGATTATACAGAGAAGCTTGTGCCGCCTTGGGCTATGAAGCTTGTAATAGATGGAGGATATCATGGATATTAAACGAGTAAAAGAAGAACTTAAGCATTCGCTTATGGCCTACCTTGCAAAAGATGAATTTGGAGATTATAAAATACCAGCTGTCAGGCAGAGGCCGGTTTTTTTAATAGGCCCGCCAGGGATTGGAAAAACAGCTATTATGGAACAGATAGCAAGAGAAATGTCCATTGGATTAGTTTCTTATACCATTACCCATCATACAAGGCAAAGTGCCATGGGGCTTCCTATAATTGAAAAAAAATGGTTTGGAGGACAGGAGTTTTCCGTGACGGCATATACCATGAGTGAGATTTTAGCGGCTGTTTATGAAAGAATTGAAGAATATGGCCAAAAGGAAGGAATTTTGTTTTTAGATGAAATGAACTGTGTGTCAGAGACTCTTGCTCCCATGATGTTACAGTTTCTTCAGTGTAAGACATTTGGCAATCAGAAACTTCCGGAAGGCTGGGTGATAGTAACTGCAGGAAATCCACCAGAATATAATAAATCTGTCAGGGATTTTGATATTGCTACACTTGATCGTGTGAAAAAAATTGAGGTAGAACAAAACTATGAAGTGTGGAGAGAATATGCAGCAAGTAAAAATCTCCATCCTGCGATTTTATCTTATCTGGATATAAAGAAAGAATATTTTTACGTAATCGAAACGACTGTTGACGGCAAACAGTTTGTAACAGCGAGAGGCTGGGAGGACTTGTCCGCCATTATGTATGAGTATGAATCTATGGGAATTCCAATAGAAGAATCCATTGTGGTTCAATATTTGCAGCATCCAGCTATTGCAAAGGATTTTTCCAATTATGTAATGCTGTTCCATAAGTATCAGAAAGAATATCAGGTAGAAGAAATTCTAAATGGACAGTTTACAGAAGATGTTATAACATTGGCCAAGGAAGGAAAATTCGATGAACGGCTAAGTGTCCTTGGACTTCTGCTTGCAAAGCTCCGTGAAGGGTTTTATGAAGTTTATATTCAGGACAGCTATGTGACCAGGCTTTATGAATACATGAAAAAGCTGAAAATAAAAAGTGACTGTGAAACAGTTTCCATGAGTGTGGAATTAGGCAAAATGGCGGAAGACCAGACACTTGTTTTATTAAAGCAGAAGGAAGGAAAACAGCTTGATAAGGATGGGCTGCTGATACAGAATAAGGTCATAAAGGCGCTAGAAGGAATCCAAAAATTCCTTTTGGAGACAGAAGATTCTTTTGAGGCAGTAAAAAAAGGTTTTGCACAGCATGTTCAAAGAAGAGAGAAATGCGTGGAAAATTCTGGGAAACAATTAAAGAATGCATTTGGATTTATTTTAAGTGCATTTGGAGAAGGGCAAGAGCTGGTAATTTTTCTTACGGAATTGACAAGTGGCTTTTACAGTATGCAGTTCATAAGTGAAAATGGATCTGACGAATATTATCAATACAATAAAAGCCTGCTGTTTCGAGAGAAGGAACAGGAACTGCTGCGGGAAATAGAAGAAGCGAAAACATTTTTCTAGTGAAGCATAAATACAGGGAGAGAATGGAAATATTATTATGGACATGAAAGAAAAAAGTTATGAAACAAAAGCTGTGCTTTATTATCTAGGAGAACCATATAAAATTGTCCGCAAGCCTTCTTTGTCGGCGAGAAAAGGTTATGTAGCAGCAGTAGGCAAAGAAATATTGATTTATGGAAATTACAAAACGGATGAAAAGATACGGATGGTGTTAGAAAAATGGTATCAGGAGAAGGCTTCGGTCTATATTCCGAAAAGAATTACCTATTTTGAGAAGAAGATAGGTGTTAATTGCAAAAAAATAAGTCTTAGAAATACAAAAACAAGGTGGGGAAGCTGCAGCAGTGAAAGACATGTCATGATTAACTGGAAGCTTATTATGGCACCAGAGAGCGTACTGGATTATGTTGTATGCCATGAACTTTGCCATATATTGCAGATGAATCATTCTAAGGAGTTCTGGTCACTTGTAGAGACGTATATGCCTGACTGGAAAGAAAAGAAAGAGTGGCTTCGGGAAAATGGACATTCTCTGGAGGTGTGATTTGGATGGGAGGAAACGATGAAAGCAAAATATAAAGGAATCATTTATATTTTATGTGCGGCATTCTGCTTTGCACTGATGAATACATTTGTACGTTTAGCGGGAGATATTCCGTCTATACAGAAAGCGTTCTTTCGTAATCTTGTGGCACTGTTCTTTGCTTATGGCATTATGAAGAAAGAACATATCAAGATGGAATGGAAGAAAGGAGCAGGCTGGTGCCTGTTTTTCCGTGCGTTTTTTGGAACGATTGGGGTGTTTTGTAATTTTTATGCGGTAGACCATCTGGTGCTGTCTGATGCATCGATGCTTAATAAGATGTCTCCGTTCTTTGCCATTGTATTTTCTTACTTTATTTTGAAAGAAAGAATCAGCATGATTCAGTTAATAAGTGTTCTAACTGCATTTACAGGTTGTCTTTTTATTATTAAGCCAACATTTGTGTTTGTGGATATTGTTCCTGCTGTAATAGGCCTGTGTGGAGGCTTGTTTGCGGGAATTGCTTATACTATGGTGCGTGTTTTAGGAAACCGTGGAGTAAAGGGACCCTTTATTGTCTTTTTCTTTTCGACATTTTCCTGTTTGGCATCGGTTCCGTTTATGATATATCATTATGTACCGATGAGTGGAAAACAGCTGGTGTTTCTTTTGCTGGCAGGTCTTTCGGCGGCAGGAGGGCAGTTTGGGATTACTTTTGCATATATTTATGCTCCAGCTAAAGAAATCAGTATATATGATTATTCTCAGGTGATTTTTGCAGCAATATTCGGATACTTTTTATTTGGTCAGGTTCCAGACAGATATAGTTTTCTTGGGTATGTAATGATCTGTTCCATGGCGGTTTTAATGTTCTGGCATAACAACAGAAAAACTCCTCATAAGATTTAGCCTTATGAGGAGTTCTATATATTGTTTTGGCTGAAACGTTCTTACATAGTTTCTTTCATCTTGTTTTCAAGATTCATGATTTCTACTCGTTTCGTTCTTAAATATTCAATGTGCTTATTGAAATTACCACCGTCATTCAAGATGTTTAAAGTTTTAGTTGCCTCGGAATATGTAGAGTCTACAAGTGGTATGGTGTTAAAAGCATTGGTTTCAATGGCTTCTTCAATTCTACGAAGAGCTTCAACCAGATTGTTCTTGTAATTTTCGATATCTTTCTTCATGCGTTCTAATTGTTCTTCTGCCTTCTTTGCACGAATCTTTGCTAAGAAAGGTTTTACATCTACAATAGTGTCTTCGTTTTCAAGTGCGTAAACTAGTGTGTAAGGCTTTTGGATCTTGATTAATCTTTGTCCTTTTGGATATTCTTTATTAGCAGCAGCTAAGAAAGAAGCAACAGCAGGATCTTTGGATGGAGAATCTATGATTTCACCATCTAGGTAGTAAATTCCGCTTCTTTTTAAGACATGGTTGGTAGCTGTATCCAAGTCGTAAAAACGGAAGCCGATGATACGAACATCTAAGTCAGGATTGTCCATTAATAGGGCCTCTTCCATCATTTCTTTGATATTCCATGTTTCGACTTCTTTTGTGTTGTTGATAATACCAAATCCGACGTTTAAAAATTGTACATAACTTGCCATAGTATCACTCCCTTTTGATTAATGCCACAACTATTTTAACATGAATAATTTTGTAAAACAACTACAAGTTATCTGTGAAAATAGTACCAGTTTATTTGCATTTTGCTATATAAAGTGCCATAATAGTTATAATTGTTTATTGGAGGTAATTTGAGTGAGTAAGAAAATTCAGTATGAACATATTGTTCAGTATTATGAAACGGATCAAATGAAAATTGTACATCATTCTAACTATATCCGGTGGTTTGAAGAAGCCAGGATTGCATGGATGAAAGAGATGGGCATGCCTTGTGAAATACTTGAGGAGAAAGGCATTATCATACCTGTTGTAGATGTAAGCTGTAAATATATTGCCATGACTCATTTTGGAGAAGAAGTGATTGTAGTTCCAGCTGTCACAAAATTCAATGGAATTGTTATAAACCTTTCTTACGAAGTATTTGGGAAAGAATCAGGAGAACTAAAAGTTACTGGTACATCCTCTCATTGTTTCATTGATAAGAATTATAAAGTTATGGCTTTAAAGAAAACGCATAAAGAGGTATACGAGAAGATATGTCAGTTTGTGAATGGGCAGGAGTAAAGAAACAGGATGTGGTCTGTGGACCACATCCTGTTTCTTTTAAAGGCTGATGTCGATGTTGCCGCCAAGATTAGGTGTTACAGACATTTCCATCATCTTTTTTATCCCGTCGCCGGCTGTTTCTAGCTGGTTTAAGGACATTTTCATAACACTGGCAGCAATCTGGTTTCCAAGATTCATGTAAGGAATTGCTGCGGCTATTGCAGTGATATCCATAATGAGACCTCCTTTTTATATTATTTTCAGGCTCCATTGTGAACAGTCCCACACATCTGTTGCTAGGCCATCATAAAAATCAGGTTCATGACAGATGAGAAGGATACTTCCTTTGTATTCTTTTAATGCATGTTTTAATTCCTCTTTTGCGTCTTTATCTAAATGGTTTGTAGGCTCGTCTAGCAATAATATATTTGTTTCTCTGTTAATCAGTTTGCACAGACGGACTTTGGCCTGCTCACCACCGCTTAGCACTCTTATCTGGCTTTCGATATGCTTGGTAGTAAGACCGCATTTTGCCAAAGCAGAACGAACCTGATATTGTGTATAAGAAGGAAACTCTTTCCAGATTTCTTCAATACAAGTAGTAGTATTTCCAGGTGCCATTTCCTGTTCAAAATATCCGATTTCCAGATAATCTCCTAGGGTAACAGAGCCTTCAAGAGGTTTGCTGATTCCTAAAATACTTTTTAACAAGGTTGTTTTGCCAATACCATTCGCACCAGTTAGCACCACTTTCTGGCCACGTTCCATAGAAAGGTTAAGTGGTTTGGATAAAGGTTCGCTATAACCAATTACTAAATCTCTGGTTTCAAATAAAATTTTTCCGGAAGTTCTGGCATTCTGGAAGCTGAATTCTGGTTTTGGTTTATCCTTAGCAAGTTCAATGACTTTCATTTTATCTAGTTTTTTCTGTCTGGACATAGCCATGTTACGTGTAGATACACGAGCCTTGTTTCTGGCTACAAAGTCCTCAAGTTCTTCGATTTCCTGCTGCTGGCGGCGATATGCTGCCTCAAGCTGGGCACGCTTCATTGCATAGACTTCCTGGAATTTATCGTAATTTCCAACATAGCGGTCTAATTTCTGGTTTTCCATATGATAAATCAGGTTAATCACACTATTTAAAAATGGAATGTCGTGAGAAATTAGTATAAAAGCATTTTCGTATTCCTGCAAATACCGTTTCAGCCATTCAATGTGCTCTGCGTCCAAGTAGTTTGTAGGCTCGTCTAACAGAAGGATATCTGGCTTTTCTAACAGAAGCTTTCCTAACAGTACTTTGGTTCTTTGCCCGCCGCTCAGGTCCGTTACGTCTTTGTCCAGACCGATACCGTTTAAGCCTAAGGCACGGCCGATTTCATCAATTTTAGAATCAATAATATAAAAATCATGAGCCATTAGAAGATCCTGGATAACTCCAAGTTCTTCCATCATGTTACTTAATTCTTCGTCAGAAGCATCCCCCATTCTGTCACAGATTTCATTCATCTGCTGTTCCATTTCAAATAAGAAAGCGAATGCAGATTTTAAAACGTCGCGGATTGTCATGCCTTTTTCCAGAACAGTATGCTGGTCCAGATAACCGACACGCACATTTTTTGACCACTCTATTTTCCCTTCGTCTGGCTGCAGGGAACCCGTAATGATGTTCATAAAAGTTGATTTTCCTTCTCCGTTAGCACCGAAAAGGCCAATATGCTCTCCTTTTAACAGGCGGAATGAAACGTCTTGAAAAATTGCGCGGTCGCCAAATCCATGGCTAAGATGTTCTACGTTTAAAATACTCATTGTTAATACCAAGCCTTTCTAGTAATGTATCGGTAAGTTCCGAAACAAAAATAACAGTTATTTTATTGTATAAGAAAAGACACCGTGTGACAATAGTTTTATCTGGATTTTATAGAAAGCTTTTTACACTGAAGACAGGTGTTGTGAATGGAATTGTAAATGGTGCTGCCACACACAGGACATTCTGAGATGTGATACACATAAATTCCTAGTTTAGGGCTGTAAAAGTGTTCGAGGAGCTGTTCGTCAATAGTATTGGAACAGTCCATTTTGCTTAGGTCTTTGAGGGCATAAACAGCCGCTTCTCTGGAAATGCCAAATAAAGTGCTAATGTCCTTTGGCTGCGTAAGACGGGATTTTTTTAAAATGCACCGAGGGGCAAGCAGGTGGCTGGCAAATAGGTTGGCGTCAGTTTCATTTTCGCTATGTAATAACAGATGTCCTAATTCGTGCATCAGAGAAAAACGAATGCGTTCTATAGGCATGGTGTCGTTGTAGCAGACAAGGTTTCCGTAGGAAAAAGCGTCATTAGAATATTTTTGGCATAATTCAGACAGGGCTGGCTGTTTAGCCGTTAATTCTTTGTAGGAAAAGCAGGTGATGTTATATTGATTTAGTATGGAAATGCAAGACACTGGAAATGTGGCTATGTGGCAGTTTTGATAAAGCTGTAATATGTTCTGTTTTATAGTGGTATGATTCATGGCTACCTCCTGTTAGCAGGAATTTTTGTTTGCTATTGCGTATTGAGTTCAGACAGAAGTTTTATTAAATTTTCTCGTTCTTCACTAGTGAGCTGGTTTCCGTTACGTGCAATTAATTTTTTCATATTTAAAAATGGAGAAGTGACAGGTGTTCCAGTTTCTTCTAAATGTGTTCCGATTAATGTGTCCATATCAACTGAAAAAATGTCGGCAATCTGTTGAATGACAGAAAGTTCAGGCTCTCTTACTCCAGATTCATACATGCTAATAGCACTTTTGGATATATGCAAAAGAGAAGCTAACTGCTGCTGAGTATATCCTTGTGCAGTGCGGAGCTTCTTTAACTGTATCGCAAATTCGTTCATATGTATTCCTCCCTGATATAAGTATACCGAAAATACAGCGAGAATTCAAATTATCGAAAACGTAATCAAAAAAACAAAAAAGTTTCAAAAGACAGTTGACAAACGTATGTTCGAGTGTTATTATATAGATGTTCACAAAACGTGAACAGTACATACAGATGTAAGCTTACAATACAAAAGAGCAGGAGAGGTACAAAAGAATTTCAGACTAAATGTACAAAAGAGAAAAGTATTATGGTAAAGAATGCTTTTGCGAGGCGCTTTCTTCCCGATGGAAAGGTTAAACAGATGCGGAATTACGCATGATACTTGGTTGTGCGAAGGATAATGTGTGCGGGCTTAATAAAAGAAGGGGACAAAACGGGCTGATATGGCTGTCACAAAAGGGGGATGGCAGAGTATTAGCCTGTTTTGCATATTTTTTGGCTGTGAGGGAAAAACCAGATAAGATTGGGATATTATGATTTACAGGAACATAGTATTATTTATGGAATTGGCAATAGAGAATATTTTTGTAAACTGGACAGAACAAAGTCTGAGTTCCTCAGACTTTCACGACTGGAATGTACTCGAAGGAACTCAGGCTTTGCTGTGCCAGATGGGTAAGGACTCGCAGAGGACTTTCTTAATCAAATAAAAAAGGCTAAATCAATTGATTTAGCCTTAACAGGGGCAGTAGGACTTGAACCCACGACCTGCGGTTTTGGAGACCGTTATTCTACCAGCTGAACTATACCCCTATTGATTTGCTGCCATGTGAATTACATTGCCCCTACATGATATAACATGAAAACTGATTTGTCAACAAAAATTTTCAAATTTGTTAGAAATCAGTTTTTTAGCGATTATCTTCCTTTACCAATCTGTGCCCTAAAAAAAGGCTAAATCAATTGATTTAGCCTTAACAGGGGCAGTAGGACTTGAACCCACGACCTGCGGTTTTGGAGACCGTTATTCTACCAGCTGAACTATACCCCTATTGATTTGCTGTCATATGAACCATATCGCTCCTATATGATATAACATGAAGCAGGGTTTGTCAACAAAATAGTGAAAAAAAATTTGCTTTATCGCTAGTAAATTGCCTGTTGGCCATTTATAAGTAAAGTACGTATAAAGGACAAAAAATCTAACTGCCCTTCCGATTTAGGAAGGGGCAGTTAGTTTAAGCACTATAGAAGTTTATTGATTAGGGTTACCTTGCTTGAAGGTTTCAAAAGAATCATTTACCAGCAGTTACATCCGTTATTGCCTCCGCACTGGCCACCATTGTTAGAGCATCCTGTGAATCCACCATTACAGCCATTTCCTTGAGAAATTGCATGGCAAGGTCCGTCAAATCCCTGTGAACATTCAGAGTTGCATCCAATGAAGAATGGGTTTAAGTTAGGTGTTGTGCCACTAAATGCGTTATAGTCACCATTACAGGAACAGATTCTGTTTACTGTAATGAAGAAGGTGTAAGAGGTAGTAGCTGTGGTACTAGTAACCGAAAGTTGTAAAGCAAGAGGCAGTTCCTGGCATGCTACATAGAAAATTGCTGTATTGGATAAAATAACGCTGCCATCAGCTGCGGCTATTGTATCTTCATCAGTTGCAAAGGTTGTAGTACCTCTAATCAGACTTGCTGTGACAGTGGCTGCTCCAGCAGTATCTGTAGCTGTAATATAGTAAGAAACCTGATACAATCCTGGCTGTGTAATAAAGATTCGGTTTGTGCCAGTTGTAGCCTGTATTGCAGAGCCATAATCATATAAGATATTAGAGAATGTCAGAGGCAAAGCTACAGTAGCAGCTGTTCCAGCAATAGGATCTGTTGTATATGCTGCAAAAACATTACACTGATTCATCATCGCAGAACATTTCTGAGCATAGCCATTCATTCCTCCTTGCTGGAATCCGCCACAGTTCTGGCCTCTATTCTGGCCACCACAGTTTTGATTACAACAACAGTTCGAATTACAATTTGAATTACATTTCATAAGGAACACTTCCTTTAATTATTTATAGTACACTATATTCAAAAAAAGTAGAAATGTGTCATATCCAACTATAAAAAAGAGATAAAATATAACTAATTTTATGAAACAGCAGTTTTTAGTGAAAAAGACAAGAACTTATTGACGGAAAAATGAAAAGATGTTATAACTAACTAATGTTGCGAGATATCGTGTATTATGATAGAAAGAAGAGTGAATATTCATGGAAACTAGAAAAATAAGACTGACTCAGATGGAAGAAGTTAAGGAATTTGTAAATGCAGCTTCTGGGTGCGACTTTGATGTGGATATTTTTTATAACCGCGTTATCATTGATGCAAAATCCTTTTTAGGCGTTGCAAGCCTGGATTTGACTAGAGTTTTAAATGTTTCCTGCCAAGGATATAATAGGGATTTTGAAAATACATTGAATAAATTTGCATCTTATGTATAAATCATGTATAAGCTTAACAGAAAAAGAGGAAATACTACATAATACAAGTAGTTAATATTATGCAGTAATTAGAATGGAGAAAGTGATGTATCGATTAATAACTCAAGATGGGCAGGCAAAAAGAGGCGAATTTCACACGGTACATGGTGTAATTCAAACTCCTGTTTTTATGAATGTTGGAACAGCAGCTGCAATTAAGGGGGCTGTTTCAACAATGGACTTACAAAAGATTGGGACACAAGTGGAGTTATCCAATACGTATCATTTACATGTTCGCCCAGGTGATAAAGTAGTGAAGCAGCTAGGTGGCCTCCATAAGTTTATGGTTTGGGATAAGCCGATTTTAACAGACTCAGGCGGATTCCAAGTCTTTTCTTTGGCTGGACTTCGTAAGATCAAAGAAGAAGGAGTATATTTTCAATCTCATATTGATGGCAGACGTATTTTTATGGGACCTGAGGAAAGCATGCAGATTCAGTCTAATCTGGCATCTACAATTGCGATGGCATTTGATGAGTGTCCACCGCACCCAGCGACTCGCGAATATATGCAGAATTCAGTTGACCGTACAACAAGATGGCTAGAGCGCTGCATAAAAGAAATGAAACGTTTGAATGAACTGCCGGATACAATTAACAAAAAGCAGATGCTGTTTGGCATTAACCAGGGAGGGACCTTTGCAGATATCCGTATTGAACATGCAAAGCGTATTTCGGAAATGGATCTGGACGGTTATGCTCTTGGCGGGCTGGCTGTTGGTGAAAGCCATGAGGAAATGTATGACATTATTGAGAAAACAGTTCCTTATCTGCCATTAGAGAAACCAACTTATTTAATGGGGGTAGGAACACCAGCAAATATTTTGGAAGCAGTAGAACGTGGAGTAGATTTTTTTGACTGTGTATATCCATCACGCAATGGAAGACATGGACATGCTTACACGAACCATGGAAAGATGAACCTGTTAAATGCCAGATATGAATTAGATGACAGGCCAATGGAAGAAGGATGTCAGTGTCCAGTCTGCCAGACTTACAGCAGAGCGTATATTAGGCATTTGTTAAAAGCAAAAGAAATGCTTGGCTTAAGAATGCTTGTTACCCATAATCTGTACTTCTACAATAAAATGATGGAAGAAATCCGTGATGCAATTGAGCACCACAGATTCAAAGAGTATAAAAAAGCTAAGTTAGAAGGTATGGCACAAGGAGAATAAGTGTGCTATAATGCGTATATTCGAGTGTGGAAAAAACTCAGCAAGAGTTTAAGGACTGCACTTAATAAAGTAACCTAGGAGGAACGTTATGACATTTTTACCAGTATTGGCAGCTGGCGGAACTTCAAATATGCTGGCTACAACCGTTTTACCATTAGTTTTAATGTTTGGATTGTTTTATTTTCTGCTAATCCGTCCACAGAAGAAACAGGAAAGAGAACATGCGGCATTAGTAAATTCTGTGGAAACAGGAGATAGTATTTTGACAAGTGCAGGATTTTATGGCGTTGTAATTGATGTAATGCCTGAAATCGTTATTGTTGAATTTGGTAATAATAAAAACTGTCGTATTCCTATGAAGAGGGAACATATTCAGGCAGTTGAAAAAGCGAATAAAGACGCATAAAAAGACAGAAAGCTGCATACTGCAAGAGCAGGTGCAGCTTTCTGTCTTTTGATGAATTAAGGTTTGTATATGAAAGAATTAGCGATTGTGTCCATTTCTTTTTCACTAATTGTATTTGGCGTGAAATACAAATCACCAGCCATATGATTTTCTTTATCTGTATAATATTTCCATTGTATGTAATTACTGCTTCAAAAGAATCATTGTTATATTGTATGTTGTATTTGGCTGGGAGATGAGCTTCAAAACAATCTTGTATTTTTCGTGCTGTCAGGTTATCGGAAGGTATTATTGTTGGAGTGTTTTCTGAAATTTTTATCTTGTTTGGTGTGGATGGTGTAGTTTCGAGATGGATTATTATTACACTTATGAAAAGAATAATAACTATGCAAAATCGAAATATAACTTTTTTCTTCATTTTTTTCTCCTTGTTTTTAGGTTTTGATTATTCGTCGAATGATGATATTATACGGCTAATATTTTTCTAAATCAATAAAGTGTAATAATTTTACTGAAATTAAAAAATTATCAGAAACAACTATATATTGACACATTAAGGAAAAAGTTGTATTGTTATTTTGGATGTTTAGAACTTATCTATTATGAAAGAAAAGAAAAGATTATGAACTGTATTGTCATGAAACGTTTTTTGCTGCTTGTAGCAATTTTAAGTATTACAAGTTGTACTTTTTTGTTAGGCTACATTGATGCATATAGTATTAATTCAGAGAAAGTGATTCAAGAGTTGATAAATAGTATCGACCAAAAAAGATGGAATTGTTTTACAGAATTGTGAAATAATGATGAAAAAAATATTTTGTTGAGTATTTTGCAGATGTGTCAATACAAAATGGAGTTAAACAAATTGAATCCATAAAATTGATAGATACATATAAGGTTTCTCAAGAAGATGCACAGACAAGTTTGCTTTTTGATGAGTATCCGATTTTAAGTTCATCAGGTGAAATAGACACATATATAATTTCTGTAGATTGTAGTGTGACAGTTGAAAATAATTATTTTTATAATGGGCTGAATTATTTTTTTGTTGCGCTGATTGAAGAGGATGGAGTGAAGAAAATTGCTCAATTTAATAGACCATCGCATGATTTAATTCAGAAGTACATAATTGGCTCAATTTCTTCAAAGGATGAGGATTACATAGATGAAATATCAGCTATAAATGTTATTGAAAAAGCAGAGAAAGGGTTACTTGTTAATGCAGAGAATGAGATTATTGATAAAAATTTTAGAACATATCGTTTTTTAAATAATGCATTAAGTTCTTACAAGGAATTGGGGGATGCTAGACTATTATGGGAGATACTCTTATCCAACAAGAATATTTGTTAAGGGATATGGTTATGTTGGCTTTGAAACATATTGTAAAGATGTTTTACCAAACGAATGGATACCAAGTTGGCATGTTCAATCCTTGAATGCAGGTGCGTTTTGTGTACGAATGGTGGGGTGGTATCATACAATAAATCCTGCTTCACCATCAGGTGCATACGATGTATCATCGGGAACGCAGTGCTATATAAAAGGTTCGGCACAAACTTCAACAAGTAGAGCAATTGATGATACTTATAGATATATTATGGTAAATTCATCGGACAAAATATTTTTTGCAGAATATGGACAGGGAACATCAGGAGAAATAAGTAAACGAAGTGGTGGTAAATTGTTGCAATATGGTTCGCAAGCGTTAGCGAAAAAAGGTTATTTATATAATGATATACTGAACTATTATTATGGTGGTTCAGTTCATTCCTACGGTAATATAAGAATTCTTAAATATTTTGGCTAACCAGAAAGATTAAGTCAAGAGCCGACAAAACTAAGTCCCTCTTGACTTTTTTAATAATTATGCCCTAATCTGTTTTAATCCATCTAATAATTCATCAGGTATCACAAGATTCCCTCTGCCAGTCCCAATTGAAATATCAGGTTTCACCTCTCCATGAAAATCAGAACCACCAGTCATAAGCAAATGATATTTGTCCGCAAGCTGCCGCACTGTTTCTTCCTCCTCAGGAGAATAGGTCGAATAAATAGTCTCAATTCCTTTTAATCCATGTTTTGCTAATCGTTCTACTAGTTGATCCAGCTCTTCCTCAGGCAAATGATACAACATAGGATGGGCTAATACAGGAATGCCATCAGCATCCAGAATTGCTTCGATTGCCTGTTCTGGTGTGATGAACTTCCGGTTTACATAGTATTTGCTATCTTCATTTAAATATCTGTCAAATGCTTCTTTTGCTGTTTTTACATATTGTTTCCTGACTAAAATTTTTGCGAAATGCGCTCTCGTGATAACTGCATCTTTTGATTCTTCCTTTAATTCTTCCATTGTAATCTGGATGCCATCGTTTTGGAAATTTTGTACCATTTTTAAATTTCGTTCTTCTCTTTCATCCACCATCTGTTTAAGAAGGCTTCGCAGGTTCTGGTTTCCGGAATCAATATACAGGCCTAGAATGTGAATATCCCGCTTTTTATACCCAACGGATAATTCCACGCCTGGAATGAAAGTAAAATCAATACCTTTGTTTTTATAATGTATGGCACGTTTCATGGCTTCATCAATACCGCCAACTGTGTCGTGGTCGGTAAGAGCAATTGCTTTTAGCCTGGCATCCACAGCAAGGTCAATTACTTTTGCAGGAGACAAAGTCCCGTCAGATATATTGGAATGTACGTGTAAATCTATCATCTGATTCATCCTTTCCTTGATGGTATTTATAGTATGGATTGTGTATCTGGGTTCTATTATAGATCAAGTAGCCAGATATATAAAATGAATTTGTCAGGTTCTAAGTCAAAATAAGATTTAATATATATGGAAATAGAAAGGTACAGGTATTGGAGGTGAAATATGAATCAGTCTGCACAAAAACAGTCTAAGGGAACGGTTTTAGCCAAAGCTTTGTTTGTCTCATATGTTATAACAGGAGTGGTTTTATTATGTTTGGCTTTAATTATGTATAAAGCGGAACCTTCCAATATGTTTGTAAGTGCTGGAGTCGTTTTTGCGTATATTTTTTCAGCATTCGTAGGAGGAATGATTGTAGGAAAGAAAACACAAGAGAAGAGATTTCTGTGGGGAATCCTATCAGGAGTTTTGTATTTTTCAATTATTTTTGCAATATCAATTTTGATGAAGAAAGATATTCTTAGCCAGATTGGAAGCACGATTACAGTATTCATTACCTGTGGTTTTGGAGGAATGCTTGGAGGAATGTTAAGTTGATAGAAAGCAATGGATTCTGATTAGGCAAATGTAAAAAAAAACTTCCAATACAAATTGATATGTGATATAATATCTAAAGTTGACAAGAATTTTTTGTTACGAATGGATAGATTTGCTTGAAACGTCCATGGCACAAGAAGTTCAGAAAAAGGAGGAACTAGTGTTGAAACATATTAAATCATTAAGCACTCGTAATTTAAAAGATACAATGAAAAAAGGCGGCTGTGGAGAATGCCAGACATCCTGCCAGTCTGCCTGCAAAACATCTTGCACAGTTGGAAATCAAAGCTGTGAGAACCAGTAATTATAAGCATTGGGCAGCGGCATTTGCCGCTGCCTATTCAATGTATATAATATAAAGGACAAGCCCACAGCATATATCATATTGAAAGTTGAAAGGAGCAGTACAGTGATACATCAATATAAAAACAACGGCTTCAATATCGTATTAGACGTTAACAGCGGGAGTGTCCATGTAGTGGATGATTTGGTTTACGATATCATTGAAGTATATGAAAGGGAAAACAAAGAATCCATAGTTAATATGATGTTAGCAAAATATGAAGGAACAGAATATTGCAGAAAGGACATCGAAGAAGCTATCGAAGAAATTGAACAGCTCAAGGAAGATGGAAGCTTATTTACAGAAGATATATACAAAGACTATATTATGGACTTTAAGAAACGCAAGACAGCAGTAAAGGCACTTTGCTTACATATCGCTCATGACTGTAATTTAGCATGCAGATACTGTTTTGCTGATGAAGGTGAATACAAAGGCGATAAAGGCATGATGAGCTTTGAAATAGGTAAGCAGGCATTGGATTTTCTAATTGCCAATTCCGGTAACAGAAGAAACCTTGAAGTTGATTTCTTTGGTGGAGAGCCACTTATGAATTTTGACGTTGTAAAACAGTTAGTCCGTTATGGAAGGGAACAGGAAAAGATTCATAACAAGAATTTCCGTTTCACGTTAACTACAAATGGCGTATTATTAAATGACGACATTATGGAGTTTATTAATGAAGAAATGGCTAATGTTGTTTTAAGTGTAGACGGCCGTAAGAATGTTCATGACTGGATGAGGCCAACTAGAAATGGCAAAGGCAGCTATGATCTGATTATGCCAAAATTCCAGAAGCTTGCGGAAAGCAGAGGACAGAAAAACTATTATGTAAGAGGTACTTTTACACATCATAACCTTGATTTTGCAGACGATGTTTTACATCTGGCAGATTTAGGTTTTGAACAGATTTCTGTAGAACCTGTTGTTGCAGCAGATGATAAGGAATATGCTATTAAAGAGTCTGATATCCAGCAGGTTTTTGATGAATATGACAAACTGGCAAAAGCACTGATTGAACGTGAAAAGAATGGCAAGGGAGTGAACTTCTTCCATTTTATGATAGATTTAAGTGGTGGCCCTTGTGTAGCGAAGAGATTGTCTGGCTGTGGTTCAGGTACGGAGTATTTAGCAGTAACACCATGGGGAGATTTATATCCATGTCATCAGTTCGTAGGACAGGAAGAATTTTTAATGGGTAATGTTTTTGATGGGGTAAAGAAAACAGATATCCGAGATGAATTCAAGCTTTGCAATGTGTATGCAAAATCAAAATGCAAAGAATGTTTTGCACGTTTTTACTGTAGCGGTGGATGTGCAGCGAATTCCTATAATTTCACTGGAGCCATTAACGGCACTTATGACGTTGGGTGTGAATTACAGAAAAAGCGTATTGAATGTGCCATCATGATGAAGGCAGCAAAAGCACAGTAAACAGGTAGTCGTACGCATGTAAAGTAAGAGGTAAAGGAGAAAGAACAATGAAAGATAAGAGAAAAGGTATACTAAGCCTGTGCCTTGCGGTTTTAGCGATAGCGGCATTGTGCTTTGTATCATTTGTGGGTATTGGTAAGCAGCATAAAGGAACTGCTGAGCATATTAGGCTTGGTCTTGATTTAGATGGCGGTGTAAGTATTACTTACGAAGCAAAAAAGAAGAATCCATCTGCAACTGAAATGGCAGATACAAAATACAAGCTTCAGAAACGTGTGGAAAACTACAGTACTGAAGCAGCGGTATATCAGGAAGGTACAAAACGTATCAATGTTGATATTCCAGGTGTTACAGATGCCAATGCGATCTTAGAAGAATTAGGGAAAGCAGGGGCACTGGAATTTAAGGATGAAGCAGGCAAAGTAGTCCTGACAGGTAAAGATATTGCCAATGCAGATGCGAATACCATATCTGACCAGACAACTGGACAGCCAAAGCATATTGTACAGTTAAAACTGAATGCTTCTGGTACTAAAAAATTTGCTGAAGCAACACAGGAAGCAGTAGCTACTAATCCGCATAAGACTATTTCCATTGTATATGATGGAAAAGTGATTTCCAATCCAGTTGTAAATACTGCAATTACAAATGGGGAAGCATCTATTGAAGGACAGAAATCTTTTGAAGAAGCAGAACATCTTGCAAGTACAATCCGTATTGGTGCCCTTCCGCTTGAATTAAAAGAAATCCGTTCTAACGTAGTTGGTGCGAAATTAGGTGAAGAAGCACTGAAAACAAGTTTAATTGCTGGTTTAATCGGATTAATTGCCGTGCTGTTATTTATGAGCATATACTACCGTATTCCAGGTGTAGCTGCAAGTATTGCATTGCTTATTTATATTTTAGCAGATATAATCATGATTAATGCATTTGATGTTACGCTTACATTACCAGGTATTGCAGGTGTTATTTTATCCATCGGTATGGCCGTAGATGCCAATGTTATTATCTTTACAAGAATTCGAGAAGAACTTACTGCTGGAAAGTCAGTACGTTCTGCTATTAAAGCTGGTTTTGACAAAGCCCTTTCTGCAATTATTGATGGTAACATTACTACTTTGATTGCTGCTGCTGTTCTTTATTTCAAAGGTTCAGGTACTGTAAAAGGATTTGCCCAGACATTAGCAATCGGTATCGTAATTTCTATGTTTACAGCTTTATTCGTAACAAGAACTATTTTGACAGCATTTTACCGTGTAGGCTGTGATGATGTTAAGTTCTTTGGGTTACAAAAAGAAGTTAAAACTTATAATTATACAAAACGCATGAAAGTGTTCTTTGCAATTTCTACCTTGCTTATTGCTGTAGGCATTGGTGGATTGTTTGTCAACAGATCACAGATAGGTACTGTTTTAAATTATGACTTGGATTTCTCTGGTGGTACCCAGACACAGGTTACTTTCAAGGATGAAGTACCAGGAAACAGTGAAATTGAATCGGTATTCAAAGATGCAACTGGTGAAATTGCCAATGTTTCTTCTGTTCAAGGTGAAAAAGCTGTTTTAGTTAAAACAAAAACTTTAAACTTAAAACAAAGAACAAAATTACAAGATACTTTAAGTAGTAAGTATGGAATTGATGAAGGAAACATTGCTTCAGAAAGCATTAGTTCTTCTGTAAGTAATGAAATGAAATCGGATGCAGTTACTGCCGTAATAATTGCAACAGTCTGTATGTTAATTTACATCTGGATTCGATTCAAGGACCTTGCATTTGGTGCAAGTGCGGTTATTGCCTTAATCCATGACGTATTAGTTGTATTAATGATTTATTCTGTCTGCAGAATTTCCGTTGGTAATACATTTATCGCTTGTATGCTTACAATCGTAGGTTACTCTATCAATGCCACAATCGTTATCTTTGACCGTATTCGTGAAAACAAAAAAGGCAAGAGCAGAATAGAAGATATTGAGAAGATTGTGAATGACAGTATTAGCCAGACATTCAGCAGAAGTATCAATACTTCTTTAACAACATTTATCATGGTATTCTTCCTTGCAATTATGGGGGTAGATTCTGTTAAGGAATTTGCGATTCCATTAATGGTAGGTATCATTTGCGGATGCTATTCTTCAATCTGTATTACAGGTACGGTATGGTACAGCTTTAAGAAAATCGGAAGCAGCAAATAAGCATAATCAGCCATTGTGCAAATGTATATAGTAACAGCATATAACGCCATGAAGGTTTGACTTTCATGGCGTTTGTTTATGGATGGAAAGTGTGACGGAGGTTATTATGGAGAAATGGTTTATTCGGAACCGGAAAGCCAATTATGCTTTGATTGCCAGCCAGTTTGGAATTAGTGAAGTGACAGCCAGAATAGCAGTAAATAGAGGGATTTCCTCTAATGCAGAAATGCGTATGTATTTACATCCTTCCCTTGGGGATCTGCATGAGCCACGAAAGATGAAACACATGGAACTGGCATCAGAAATCATTAGAGAAAAAATAAAGGCAGGTAAAAAGATTCGCATTATTGGAGATTACGATGTAGATGGTGTCATGTCTACGTATATTTTATATACAGGGCTGAAATATTGTGGAGCAAATGTAGACTATGAAATTCCAGACAGGATAAAGGATGGGTATGGAATTAACATTGCAATAGTAGAAGCGGCAGCACAGGAAGGAGTAGATACCATCTTAACCTGTGACAACGGAATTGCTGCTTTTGACCAGATTGCAAGAGCAAAGGAACTAGGGCTTACAGTTGTAATTACCGACCATCATGATATTCCATTTCATGAGGAAAATGGGAAAAAGCAATATCGAATCCCGTTAGCAGATGCCATAGTGAATCCCAAACAGCATGACTGTCTATATCCTATGGAGGGTATTTGTGGGGCAGTGGTTGCTTTTAAATTAATACAAGTTCTATATGAAAATTTGGGAATTAAAGCAGAGAAAGCGGGAGAGCTTCTGGAATTTGCTGCGATTGCAACGGTATGCGATGTAATGGATCTGGTAGATGAAAACAGAACGATTGTGCAATACGGGTTAAAGAAGGCAGAGAGAACGAAAAATATAGGACTGCAAGCATTGCTTCGGGAAAATAAACTGGAAGACCAGCATTTATCTGCTTATCATTTTGGTTTTGTGGTAGGTCCTTGCATTAATGCGTCTGGAAGGC
Source organism: [Clostridium] polysaccharolyticum (assembly GCF_900111595.1). Taxonomy (GTDB): domain Bacteria; phylum Bacillota; class Clostridia; order Lachnospirales; family Lachnospiraceae; genus Clostridium_AI; species Clostridium_AI polysaccharolyticum. Next base: position 62,694 of record NZ_FOHN01000015.1, read on the forward strand.
TGGAATCGGCAAAGCTGGCATTAAGACTCTTTTTGACAGATAACGAAAAAGTGGCACAAGAATATGCAAAAGACTTAAAAGAACTGAATGAAGAACGTAAAGAACTGACCAGTGAAGGAATTGAAAAAGCGTGCGAACTTGTGGAAAAACAATATATGGAGGATTCGGTGCTTGTTGTATATTTAGAGCATTGCCACGAAAGCATTGCTGGAATTATAGCAGGGAGGATTCGAGAGCGTTATAATAAACCTGCTATTGTGCTGACAGATGGAGAAGAACATGTAAAAGGTTCTGGACGTTCTATTGAAGAATATCCAATGTCTGATAAGCTTAATGAGTGTAAGGAACTGCTTTTAAAGTTCGGAGGACATCCTCTGGCAGCAGGGCTTTCTTTAAAAAAGGAAAATATAGAACCATTAAGAAGGGCATTAAACGAAAAATCAGGTTTGAAAGAAGAAGATTTTATAAAAAAAGTATCCTTTGATATGGTTTTGCCATTTGAAGATGTCACCTGCACATTGATTCAGGAATTTGATTTGTTAGAGCCATTTGGCAAATCAAATGAAAAACCAAGTTTTGCTTTAAAAGACGTACAGCTTGTGAATGCAAAGGTAATCGGAAAGAATAAAAATATGGCAAGGCTTACAGTGAAAACCAGAAGCAGCAATCAAGTTTATACCGCAATGCTATTTCGTGAATTTGAAGCATTTGAACAGTTAATCTGTGAGAAATATGGAGAAGAATCTTTAAAACGTCTTTATGAAGGGACTGCAGAGAATGTCCTGTTAGACTTTGTTTTTTATCCAAATGTAAATGAGTTTAACGGAAATACGACAATCCAGTTTATCATCCAACATTTTAGATAAAGCTACTTGCAATTTTTAGGATAAATGTTAAAATGAAATTGATGTTTTATTTTGTATTAGAGAAGAAAGGTAATTAATATGAAAAAATTAGAAGAGTACGTAAGAAGCATTCCTGACTTTCCAGAGGAAGGTATTATTTTTAGAGATGTAACTAGTGTTTTACAGGACAAAGACAGTTTGAAAATGGCAATTGATGAAATCCAGAAAGAACTAGAAGGTGTTGATTTTGATCTTGTGTTAGGACCAGAATCCCGTGGATTTATTTTTGGTGTTCCAGTTGCATATAACATGAACAAAGGTTTTATCCCGGTTCGCAAAAAGGGCAAACTTCCTTGTGAAACAGTAGAAATGGAATACGATTTAGAGTATGGTACAGCTGTAATTGAGATGCATAAAGATTCTATTAAACCTGGACAAAAAGTTGTAATTATTGATGATTTAATTGCAACTGGCGGTACAATCGAAGCCATAACAAAGTTAGTGGAAAGCCTTGGCGGAGAAGTAGTTAAGATTGTGTTCCTGATGGAATTGGAAGGATTAAAAGGCCGTGATAAATTACAGAAATATGATGTTGCATCTGTAATTCGTTACGAAGGAAAATAAAAACGGTACCTGATGGTACAGGCACATAGGGGGGGAATGATATGAGAATGGGTGCTTTGGAAGCTGGCGGAACCAAAATGGTCTGTGCGGCTGGTGATGAGGCCGGCAATATTTATAAACGGATAGTGATTCCTACAAAGACTCCCAAGCAGACAATTCCTTCTATCATTTCCTTTTTTCAAGAAGAGCGGGTAGAAGCACTTGGTATTGGGTGCTTTGGCCCGCTTAATCTGTCCAAGGATTCGTTAGGGTTTGGCAGGATTACGAGCACACCAAAACTTTCCTGGCAGCAGTATGCTATTGTTGATGCATTTCAGAAAGGGTTAGGTGTTCCTGTTTTTATTGATACAGATGTAAATGCAGCAGCGTTAGGTGAGGCGGTTTACGGGGCAGGAAAGGGAAAAGAAATGGTTGTCTACATTACCATTGGAACAGGGATCGGAGTTGGTGTCTGTCTGAATTATAAGCTGCTTCACGGTCTCGTTCATCCAGAGGCAGGTCATATTCTAATCAGTAAACGATCTGATGATAAATATGAAGGTGTCTGCCCATTTCATAAGAACTGCTTTGAAGGCTTGGCTTCAGGTCCAGCAATATTGGGCAGATGGGGGAGAAAGGCAGAAGAACTTGGCGGTTCATTAGAAGTTTGGGAACTGGAAGCGGATTACATTGCCCAGGCTATTACCAATTATATACTTGCTTATTCACCTAACTGTATCATATTAGGTGGAGGTGTCATGCATCAGAAGGAGCTGTACCCGCTAATTCAAGAAAAGGTAAAACAGTATTTAAATGGATATATTGTCCATACAGCTTTAGAGCGGATGGAAGAATACATAGTACCACCTGCCCTTGGTGACGATTCGGGGATAAAGGGTGCTTTGCAGCTTGCAATTGCACAGTTATAAAGAAAATGAACCATTACATAGGTTTTGTTTTGAACCCAGTAAGTCAGAAGAAACTAATCTGACTTATGGGTTTTTTATTGTTCTTTTTATATTTTTTTCATTACAATTCGTCTTATAATATGCTACAATAGGAATGTTAGAAAAAGGAACTAAAGGAGAGGCATATGGAGGAATTTATAAGGCTAAAACCTGTTTTTAAAGAAATGATATGGGGAGGCAATAAGCTTCGCTCTGATTTTCATTATGATATACCGAGTGATACTACAGGAGAGTGCTGGGCAATTAGTGCCCATGAAAATGGAGACTGTTTAGTAGATGGCGGCATCTATAATGGAAAAAAATTAAGCTGGCTTTGGCAAAATAATAGAGAACTGTTTGGAAATCTGGAGGGTGAGAAGTTTCCGCTTTTAGTAAAAATAATTGATGCAAAAGAGGATTTAAGCATTCAGGTACATCCAGATGACAGTTATGCCAAAGAACATGAAAACGGTTCTTATGGAAAGACGGAATGCTGGTATATATTAGATTGCGAAGAGGATGCTACGATTATCGTAGGGCATAATGCTAAGGATAAAGAACAGTTAAAGCAGATGATTGCGGATAAAAACTGGAAGGGATTAATTAAGGAACGTCCGATACACAAAGGGGATTTCTTTCAGATAACACCAGGAACAGTCCACGCCATAAAGAAAGGAACGGTTATTCTGGAAACACAGCAGAATAGTGATATTACATACCGTCTTTATGATTATGACCGATTACAGAATGGAAAACCTAGACAGCTGCATCTGGACAAAAGTATAGATGTAATCCAATGTCCTTATAAAGAACAGCAGGAAAACAGGGTTAAGAAAGAGATGGAACATGGAAGTTTTGAACAGCTGGCTGCCTGCAGGTTTTATACAGTTGTCCGGCTTCAGGTTAAAGGCATAAACTGCCTGACACAGTTATATCCGTTTGAAATCTTAAGTGTAGTAGAAGGAGAAGGTACAATTAATGGTACAGAAATAGTAAAAGGGGATCATTTTATCCTGCCATCTGGTTTTGGAAGATATACCTTAGATGGAAATATGGAGATTATCCTGTCATACATAGATTTAGATCATGTGGAGGACAGGGAAGAAGAATTGTAAAATGAATTGATTGGAAGGAAAGAGTTATGAGCAGTTTTTTTAGTTTGGACAACCCGGTTATGCGTTTATTAACAAAATTATTTGATGTAATGTTTCTTAGTATTCTATGGTTTGTGTTTTCCATCCCGGTTATTTCAATTGGGGCCTCTACAACTGCTATGTATTACACAGCTGTGAAAGTAATAAGAAGAGACAGAGGATACATTTTTCAGGAATTCTGGAAAAGCTTTAAGCTGAATTTTGTTCAGGCAACCATTGCGTGGCTTGCTATTGGAACGGCCAGCGCTTTGTTTTATTATAATGTGAAATTTGCATTTACCCTGGAAGGGAAAATGGGAACATTAATGACCATTGTTTATGTTTCTATGGGAGTAGCTGTGTTAGGCTGCGGAGCTTATATCTTCCCAGTACTATCACGTTTCACTATGAAATTTGGACATTTGGTTAAAACTAGCATTTTATTATTTTTTAAGCATTTTCCAAAAAGCATTGTGCTTGCGTTAATTGTGGCTGTTGCGGCCTTTCTTTTGTATCTGTCACAGATGACAGTATTTTTTGTGCCAGCAAGTGCAGCACTTTTGTTTTCTCTTGTTATGGAGCCAATACTAAAGCTGTATACACCGAAAGCAGATAATGAAGAGGAGAAGAAAGATGAGTGGTATTTAGAATAAGGAATTTAAGGGGGGTTTATGATGAATGACAGTTTGTATAATTTAATGAACTGGGAGCGAATTGAGAGCATAGTTTACTCAGACAATTGCGAACCTGGAAAGGTATTAGGAGCTCATATTACGGATAAGGGCATCCTTGTACAGGCTTTTTTTCCAGATGCAAAAGAAGTTAGTGTTGTATATGGGAAAAGCGGGAAAATACAAAAGATGGATCTGGCAGATGAAGCAGGTTTTTTTGCTGCACTGATAAAAGGAAAACGTATTCCAGAGTACTACTATAATGTTGTATATGAAAAAAGTGGGAAAAAGGAAGATTCTACAGTTTGCATGCCTTTAAAAGTGCAGGATCCTTATGCATTTAAATCGACCTTAACAGAACAGGACCTGTATTTATTTAATAGAGGGATTCATTACACAGTGTATGAAAAGCTTGGGGCGCATGAGATGATTATTAATGGAGTAAAGGGAACCAGCTTTGCGGTCTGGGCACCGAATGCAGTACGTGTTAGTGTAGTTGGTGACTTTAACTTCTGGGATGGAAGGCGTCATCCTATGAATCTTCTTGGAAAATCAGGAGTTCATCAGCTTTTTATACCTGGAGTAGGTGAAAATGACATTTACAAATATGAAATAAAAATAAAAGGTGATCTTACCATGCTGAAATCCGATCCTTATGGATTTGGCATGGAAGTAAGGCCTGATACGGCAAGTATAGTCCGGAACATTGATTCTTATCAGTGGCAGGACAAACAGTGGATGGAATCCCGGACAGATTGCAAAGGGAAACCAGTGAATATTTATGAAGTACATCTAGGCTCTTATAAGAAGCCAGAGGAGAAGGAATTTTATAATTACCGCCAGCTAGCTGAATTTTTGATTCCATATTTAAAAGAAATGAACTATACTCATATTGAATTGCTGCCAGTCATGGAACATCCATTGGATGAATCCTGGGGATATCAGGTGACGGGGTATTATGCGCCTACTAGCAGGTATGGAACCCCAGAAGATTTCATGTATTTTATGGATCAGATGCATCAGAATCAGATTGGAGTTATATTGGACTGGGTGCCAGCACATTTTCCAAGAGATGGTTTCGGTTTGGCTTATTTTGATGGAACTTGTCTTTATGAACACCTGGATCCAAGAAAAGGTTCTCATCCTCACTGGGGAACGTTAATTTATAATTACAGGCGTCCAGAGGTAACCAATTTCCTTATTGCCAATGCACTGTACTGGGTAGAGAAATATCATGCTGACGGTATCCGTATGGATGCTGTTGCATCTATGCTTTATCTGGATTATGGCAAAAACTATGGAGAATGGGTTCCGAATGAGAATGGTGGAAATGAAAACTATGATGCAGTAGAGTTTCTGAAGCATTTGAACAGCATTATGAAGAAAAGAAATCCTTCTGTGTTTGTAATTGCGGAAGAATCCACTGCCTGGCCTATGGTAACTGGATCTGTTGAAAAGGACGGTCTTGGTTTTGATTATAAATGGAATATGGGCTGGATGAATGATTTTCTTGACTATATGCGGACTGACCCTCTGTTCCGTAAAGGAAAACACGGAGAGCTTCTGTTTAGTATGATTTATGCTTACAGTGAGAAGTTTTTATTAGTATTTTCCCATGATGAGGTAGTACACCAGAAAGGTTCCATGCTTCAAAAGATGCCTGGAACGATGGAGCAGAAGTTAGGAAATTTACGTGCAGCGTACGGATTTATGATGATGCATCCTGGAAAAAAACTGTTATTTATGGGACAGGAGTTTGCCCAGATTGCAGAGTGGAATGAAAAAAAAGAATTAGACTGGAATCTTATAGAAGAAAATGAATTACATAGAAAGATGCAGTTCTATGTAAAATCACTAAACCGTTTTTATCTTGACTATAAGGCATTTTATGAACTGGATTTTGATTCTGAAGGGTTTGAATGGATTAGCTGTCTGGATGCGGATCATAGCGTAGTAGCGTTTGTCCGTAAGACCAGAAGGGAAGAAGATATGATGCTTATGGTCTTTAATTTTACTCCTGTTGCATATGAGGAATTTCTAATTGGTGTTCCATTCCAGGGAAAATATAAAGAAGTATTTAATAGTGACAGAGAAGAATTTGGAGGCCAGGGCTATAGTAATCCGAGACTGAAACAATCTAAAACAGTTGCCCATGATGGATTAGATAATTCCATTAAGATAAAACTGCCGCCTCTTGGATTTGCAGCATTTACCTGTAAGAGATTTGAGGGAGGAAAGGATTCTTTGAAAAAGGAAAAAGGCAGTGAAAACAAGAAAAATATAAAAAAGCCTAAAAGCAGAAAGGGGATTAAATCGATATTAAAAGGTGATACTAAGCGTTAGCAGAATAAGGAAATACGAAAAATACTACTCAATGAAGTAATAAGAAAGGAAGATTTTATGATTTTTAATTATGCAGGTGTATTTCTTACACAGGCTGTAACGGAGAAAGCGGAGGAGACAGCAGAAGAGATAGAGAAAAAAATCTTATGGTTTGGGGGAATACGAGATAAACTGATAGAAGGTGCTTTGGCGTTTGCGTTTAAAATTGTAATTGCATTGCTGATTTATTTTATCGGAAAAAAAGTGATTAAGTGGATTTTGTCATTTACTAAGAGATGCATTCAGCGTACCAACGTAGAGGAAGGAGTATCAAAATTCATCCTTTCCTTAATGCGGGCTATATTGTATGTGATTTTGTTTGTTAGCATTATTGGACAGCTTGGCATGCCAACTACATCGTTTGTAGCAATCTTAGGTTCTGCTGGTGTAACGATTGGACTTGCCTTGCAGGGCAGTCTTTCTAATTTTGCAGGAGGAATTCTGATTCTGTTATTGAAACCATTCAGGGTTGGAGATTATATTATTGTGTCTGGTTTAGAAGGAACCGTTCTTGGAATTGATATTTTTTATACAAAGTTACTGACTGGAGATAACCGTTATGTTGTAATTCCTAATGGAAGCTTATCCAATAGCAACTTGATAAATGTAACCAATGAACCAGTAAGAAGACTGGATTTGCTCATAGATGTAGATTATTCAAGCAATATCAAAAAGGTTCGAGAAATACTGCAGAAAATTGCTGCAGATAGTGAGTTTGTGTTACAGGAAGAACATCAGAGTGATATATATGTTAATAGTTTTGAAGCGAGCTCCATACAAATGGGATATCGTGTATGGGTGAAAACAGAGGATTATTTTAAAGCGAAGTGTGCTATTTTGGAAAATGTAAAAGAAACTTTTGATAAGGAAAATATTTCAATACCATTTAATCAGCTTGATGTAAGGGTGCAAAAATAATTATTTTTACGAGGCAGCTTTTTGTGTTAAAAAAAATCAGGAAAATTCGAAAAAAGTTCTTTATTTTTTGAATAAAACGTGTTATCTTATTAACAACGAAATGTTAATTCGTTTTGGAGCAAAGGTGTTCTCAATACTTGAGGACACCTTTTTCAGTATGGTAGGCAAATGTGCAGATGCAGAGCCTATTGTACATAGAAGGACGAAGAAAAGAGAACCCCAGCAGGCTAGCAGAACTTCGTTCTATACTAATACGAACAGCATAGATTATCATATGGAAGGATGGATATGTATTATGGAAAAAAATGTAATTGAACAAGTATTCGCAGTAGATGTATTTAACGACGCTGTAATGAAAGAAAGATTACCAAAACCAGTATATGCAAAATTGAAAAAAACCATTGAAAATGATGAAGAGTTAGATTTAGACATCGCTGGTGCAGTTGCACATGCAATGAAAGAATGGGCACTTGAAAGAGGAGCTACACATTATACTCACTGGTTCCAGCCTATGACTGGTATTACTGCTGAAAAACATGATTCATTTATCGCACCAGCTAACGAGGGTGGCATCATGATGGAATTCTCAGGAAAAGAGTTAGTAAAAGGTGAACCAGATGCATCCTCATTCCCATCTGGAGGGATTCGTGCTACATTTGAAGCTAGAGGATATACAGCTTGGGACTGTACATCACCAGCATTCTTAAAAGAAGATGCAGCAGGCGTTACATTATGTATTCCAACTGCATTCTGTGCATATACAGGTGAAGCACTTGATAAGAAAACTCCACTTCTTCGTTCTATGGAAGCAATCTCCGATCAGGCAGTTCGTGTATTAAAATTATTCGGACATGACGAAGTGCAAAGCGTATCTTGTTCCGTAGGTCCAGAACAGGAATACTTCTTAGTAGATAGAGATAAATACTTGCAAAGAGAAGACTTGATTTTCACTGGCCGTACTTTATTTGGTGCTATGCCTCCAAAAGGACAGGAATTAGATGACCATTACTTCGGTACATTAAAAGAAAGAATTGCAGCTTTCATGAAAGAATTAAACGTAGAGTTATGGAAGCTTGGTATCTTAGCAAAAACACAGCATAATGAAGTTGCTCCAGCACAGCACGAAATGGCACCTATCTATTCAACAGCTAATATTGCAACAGACCATAACCAGTTAGTTATGGAAATTATGAAAAAAGTTGCAAAACGCCATAATTTAGAGTGCTTATTACATGAAAAACCATTTGCAGGTGTCAATGGTTCTGGTAAACATGATAACTGGTCACTTGTAACTAATACAGGTAAAAACTTATTAGATCCAGGAAAAACACCTCATGAAAATATTCAGTTCTTATTGTTTTTATCTGCAGTAATTAAAGCGGTAGATGAACATGCAGGATTGCTTCGTTTATCCGCTTCCAATCCAGGAAATGACCACCGATTAGGAGCTAATGAAGCACCTCCAGCTATTATTTCCATGTTTTTAGGAGAACAGCTTGAAGACGTGGTATCACAGTTAATTGAAACTGGTGAAGCAACCTCCAGTAAGCAAGGTGGAAAATTAAATATTGGTGTTCATACATTGCCGGAATTAAAGAAAGATGCTACAGACAGAAACCGTACATCACCATTTGCATTCACAGGTAATAAGTTTGAATTCCGTATGGTAGCTTCTTCTATGTCTATTGCAGGTGCAAACACAGTATTAAATACTATCGTAGCAGATGTATTAAGCAACATGGCAGATACATTAGAAAAAGCAGACGATTTTGATACGGCAGTACATGATTTAATTAAGAAAACATTATCGGATCATCAGAGAGTTATCTTCAATGGTAATGGTTATGCCAATGACTGGGTAGCAGAAGCAGAAAGAAGAGGTCTTCCAAACCACAAGACTATGGTAGATGCCATTCCAGAATTAGTAACAGAAAAAACAATTTCTGTATTCGAAAAACATCATGTATTATCAAAATGCGAGTTAGAAGCACGTGCTGAAATTCATTATGAAGCATATGCAAAAGCAATTAATATTGAAGCAAAAACTATGATTGAAATGGCAGGAAAGAAATACATTCCATCTGTTATTAAATATGTAACTGGTCTTGCACAGTCCATTAACAGCATTAAAACTGCTTGCAAAGAAGCTGACTGCAGCGTACAGACTGAGTTGCTGACACAGTGTTCTTCTCTATTAGCAGAAGCAAAAAAAGCCTTAACAAGCTTAGAAGCTGTTACGAAACAAGGTGGAGATATGGAAGAAGGAGCAGAACAGGCTGTTTTCTTTAAAGATGTTGTAGTAAAAGCTATGGCAGATTTAAGAGCACCAATTGATACATTGGAAATGCTTGTGGATAAGGCTTACTGGCCAGTGCCAAGTTATGGTGATTTATTATTTGAAGTGTAATTTGCAGATAGCAAATATGCTAGAATTTCGAAATTAATCTGGAGTTTTGAAAAGGGTATGAATGTTTTTCTGATTCATACCCTTTTGTTAAGTAAAAATAGTTGAGAATATAGTTTGTCTGAGAGTGCTGTTGCGTGATGTCAGGGGAAGAAACAGAGTAAGCCAATTACTGTATCGAAGGAGGATGAAAAAACCAAAAGAAATGAGCCAGAAGAATGGCTCAAGTAGACGGAAGAATATAACTTTTTTGACATAGCTGTAAAATTTCTTATAGAAGATTCATGAAAATCGGAAAAAGTATAATTTTTACACATCTAATTATTACGAACACCTTCCATGAAATGAAATGTCAGAATTACATGTTATAATGTAAGAAATTAAAGCACTGAAATATTTTAATAACAACTGAAACTACAGATACCAGATTTGATGTTTCTAGAATAACAGGAGAAGTGACAGACAAGATATGTCTGTTAGCAAAAGGACTCTCATCACTTGGAGTTACGGAAAGAAGCCATGTGGCAATCGTAGCACCTGAGTGCAGGCAAAAGAATATGTTTTATCTTGCAACAGTAGGATTAGGAGCTATCCCTATTTGCCTGCATGAGAATACAGAAATAGAAAAATCCAGAAGAATTCAGGGTTTTTAAGAACCTGGATTTCTTCTGGATTTTTATTGAAATTTGATACAAAAACCAATGGTTTTGGATTGCAAAATTTGTCTTTTCGTAATAAAATCTAGTATAAAGACTACGAAGGAGGCTTAAAATGTGCCAGTTCATGATTGAAAATCAGGGAATGCAATCATTTCTTGTATATTTATTAAATGAGGAAGAAGAAGTGGATCAGGCCTGCTATGACCTGATTCATGATAAACAGATTGCAGGAATTTTACCCACATTTCTTTCTGCGAAGGATAAAAAAACATGTTTAAAGTTTAATACATCTTCGAGAATTCATCTGCAGCAGTTCTTTGATGGAAATGCTGGAAAAAGAGAATTTTTACAAGTGTTTTTGAATATCGTTGAAACGATCAGCCGATGTAAGGAATATACTCTTCCAGTTCATTATATTTGTCTTGATAGTAAGTACATATATGTTAATAAAGAAACAAAAGATGTGGAGCTGCTCTATTGTCCTGTAATACAGCCAGAAGTAGAAATGGATTTAAGAAACCAGTTAAGGCAGGTTATGTTACAGCTAAGATATTCGTCTTTAGAAAATTCTTTCTATGTGTCAAATATCACACGATTCCTTGAACAAAAAGAGGAATTTTCCCTTGCAGCATTGAAGGAACTGTTACAGACAATGCTTAATAAGACAGCTTTGCCAGTAAGCAGTTTATTCAAAGGGGGCAAAGTTAAAATGAAAGCAATTGATATAAAGCAGTCAAGCCAGCCTGAGCCAGCGCAGGAAAACTGGGCAGGACCAAAATGCAGGGAAACACAGGCAGAACAAGAAAAGAAAGAAAACGGTTCTGATAAAGAAAATGAGAGAGATAGGGAAGCGGGAACAATGGACTGTTTTAAAACAGGATTTTTACAGCATAAAAGAACAGGTAATGTAATCAGACTTGATAAACAAGTGTTTAAAATAGGGAAAGAAACAGGTTTTGTAGATTACTGTATAACAGACAATCCAGCCATCAGTCGCAGTCATGCCAATATAGTGATAGAAAACAATGAGTATTACATTATGGATATGAATTCAAAGAATCATACCGTTGTCAATGGACGAATGCTTATGGGAACCGAAATGGTAAAACTGATTCATGGCAGCAGTATTCAGCTAGCGGATGAAGATTTTGAATTTTGTCTGGAATTTTAGCAGCTAGAGGTACATTGAAAACGGTTTTCTGTATGATAATAAAAAAGATGATATCGGGTGAAGCAGATAGCTGATTTCATGAAATAATTGTATGCATGTTTTTGCTTTTTAATGCTGTGAATTTAAACTTCATTATTGACATGTATCGTAATGTAGTTTATACTGTTGCGTGTTATAGCTATAATAATAGCTTTATTGGGAGGAAAAAATAATGAATAAGAAATTTAAAACAATGATTGCTGTTTTAGGATTAAGTGTAATGGTTGCTGGTACTGCTCAAATGAGGGTGTAACTATTTTTGTGTCTAGTAATTCAAGAACATCATCTTAATAACATTCAGAGTGGTCTTGACTGCCATTCTTTAATCTCGGGCAGGATACGGTCTGTGATTCTGGATACCATTTCAGCTGAAACATGAATTCCGTATAGTTCGTTCAGTTCGGCACCAATATCCCTTGTGCTTAACCCTCTTGCATATAGTGAGATAACTTTTTCTTCGATTCCAGAGATGTCCCTGCAGTATTTGGGTACAATTGCAGGCTCAAACTCCCCATTCCTGTCTCGTGGAATATCCAGCTTAAGTTCGCCCAGTGTACTTTTCACAGTTTTAGGGTAGTGACCGTTTCGTTTGTTATCAGTATTGGCTTCGTTTTTCTGGTTTTTATCGTATCCAAGGGAAACA
>NZ_FOHN01000014.1 GCF_900111595.1 [Clostridium] polysaccharolyticum
ATCAAGCGTATTCGCTTATACATAAGCTTCATCCGTAAATACGATGAAGAAATCAAAGGCATACTCGAATCACTGCACGAGCTTGTAGATGCCAATAAAGATACGCATTTTGTTAAGCAAATCCATCTAATTGAAACCTTCAAAGGTGCTGGTTTCTTATCTGCTGTATCCCTCATGGGCGAGATTGGTGACTTTTCTGCATTTGCCAAGCCAAAACTTGTCGCCATGGGCGCTGTATCTCATAAAGTATGCAACATGATATTTGCAATACTTAGAGACAACAAAAGAAAGATATTTTCACCAAGGGATAAGTGCGCCCATTTTTAATCCCGAAAAAAAACAAAAATTTTTTTTGTTTAGTCATTGACATTTATTAGCTGGACTTTATAACTAGTACTATTAGTTTACCTCTAAAACAGCACCCCTTTCAAGGCATTCTAAAATGTTTTTCTGCAGTTTATATAAAATATTTTCACATGATACACCAACTAGTTGTGTAATTCCTCTATAAATGTTAAACTAAATCTTATCAAATAGAAAAGGAGTGTTTTCATGAAGAACAGAAAGTTCGCTTATGCGTTAATTTCTGCACTTGTATTAACTAGTGTCCCACCTGTAAATGCAGGTAACCTTTCTTTTGGCAATGGACAAATCGTACATGCAGAATCGTACCCACAATGGAGTGCAAAAAAAGTTTATAACACTGGAGACAAAGTAGTATTCAATGGAAGTATCTGGGAAGCCCAGTGGTATACAACCAATGAAGAACCTGGCTCAACTGGACAATGGGGCGTATGGCAGCAACGAGGAAGTGCTCAGGATATTACCCCTTCTACAGCACCTATGGAATCTGCCACACCATCTACTGGCATCAATCCTTGGGATAACCAAATCGTGTACCACGAAGGTGATATTGTATCTTATGGTGGTAAAAACTGGATTGCTGGCTGGTATTCCATCAACGAAACACCTGGAACAACCGGGCAATGGGGTGTATGGCAAGAATATAAAGGAACCTTAGCACCATCTGCTGCTCCTAGTATAGTTCCTTCCGTCGCACCATCCGCTGCTCCTAGTATAGCTCCTTCCATTGCACCATCCGTTGCTCCTAGTTCCGCTGCTCCTATTACTGTATCACCATCCCCATCTCCTATTGTTTCTGGCAAATTAGCAGATGGCTGGTATTACATCAAGAATGTAAATGCCCAGAAATATTTACAAGTAAAAAATAACACTGGCGCAAATGTACAGAATGTTGAAATCGGAACTGGTACTGGCGTTGCTGGTCAAAAATGGAATTTAGTAAACAATTCCGACGGCACCATCACATTAACTTCTGCTTTAGGAAATTACATGCTAGATATTGCCAACGGTGCAGATACAAACGGTGCTAACGTACAGATTTACAGTGCATGGGGTGGAGATGCCCAAAGATTTTACGTAACAGAAACAGCTACTAAGGGAGTTTACACCATCGGAACAAAAGCAAGTAGTGGAACCAAATATTTAGACGTAGCAAACCGCAGCACTGCTGATGGCGCAAACGTACAGCAGTACACCTTAAACGGCGGAACCAATCAGCAATGGGTATTTGAAAGTGTAGGTTCTGCACCAGCTGTAAGCCAAAGCCCTTCCATAGCTCCAAGCCAGCCTGCTGCATCTTCTGCACCAGACACCAGCATACCAAAACCATCCTCATGGCCTGCAACTACATATAACAAAATGATAGCAAATTCCTTCATTCAGACAGGAAATACCTATCGTATGATTAACGCAATCCAAAAAGCAATGAGAGGCGAGGATGTAACAATCGCTTATATCGGAGGTTCTATTACAGAAGGCGCTCTATCTACAACACATACTAAGAGCTATGCATATACCTTCTACAACATGTTCAAAGAAAGATTTGGCAAAAATGGCGGCAGCAATGTTCACTATGTAAATGCTGGCATGTCCGGCACTCCATCTTCTTTAGGTGTTATCCGTTACAGCCGTGACGTTGCTCCATCAAATCCTGACATCGTATTTGTTGAATTCGCAGTAAATGATGCAGATGACGTTACAAACGGAGATGCATACGAAAGTTTAGTACGTAATGTCATTAATACACCTAGCAAACCGGCCTGCATGCTAATCTTTAGTGTATTTAAACCAGACTGGAACTTACAAGACCGTATGATCCCAGTTGGAAAACAGTACAACTTACCTATGGTCAGTATCAAAAATGCTGTCGTTCCAGCCATAAAAGCTGGCCAGATTACTGCAAACCAGTTCTGGGCTAGTGATGGATGGCATCCTATGGATTATGGACATAAATTAATGGCTGATTCCATTATGTACTGTGTAGACCAGATGCTTGCAAAAGGAAAAGATGCTAACGATATTTCTGTTACCAATAATGCTGCAATTGGCAAGACATTTGATGGCATGACTATGGTAGATTCTCAAACAAGAATGGATGGTCTTTCTATCAATGCTGGTGGATTTAATGGCACAGATACAACACCTGGAAACTTCCAGTACAACAACCAGCCTAAATTTAAATACGACTGGAAACATGGCACAAACTCTGGCAATACAAGCTTTACTATGAAAGTAACCTGCAAGAGCATGTTATTCGCTTACAAACTAAGTAACAGCTCAAACGCTGGTAAAGTAGACATTTACATTGACGGCAAATACTCTCAGACAGTTGACAGTTATAAGAGTGGTGGCTGGAATAATCCTTGGGTAATTAAATTAATGGGCAATTCTACTTCTGCACAGCATACAATTGAAATTAAAATGGCTAACGGAAATGCTAATAAAGAATTTACGATTCTTGGATTTGGTGTTTCCAGATAAATATTTAAGAAAAGAAGACAAAACTTTACTGTAATGCAAAAAAATAAGAAGCTTCCACTTTATTTTCCTTAAAGTGGAAGCTTCTTATTGTCTTTATCCTTTTCTTCTTAATTTATCCTTCTCTTGCTTCATTTGGAATTTTAAAATAAGAAATCTGCTCATTTAACTGTTCTATAATCTTATCAACATCTTTTACGAGAGTTGAAATATTTTTCATATTCTGATCAATCATACAGATAAATGATGCTGTTTCCTGAGAAGTTGCAGCATTTTCTTCTGATACCGAAGATAAATCCTCAATTACATCCACAATTGTATTCTTTGCCACATCTACATTATGAACACTTGTCTGTACCTCTTTCACCGAATTGGTAACATCATCAACACTGCTACTCACCCTGCTGAAACTCTCATCCACCGCTGACAGCTTTTCCGTCTGTAAATTAGCATTCTCATTCAGCACCTGTGCTTTACTTGCAGTTGAACTGGCAGAAACAACCAAACGGTCTACAATCTCTTGAATCTGTAAAGATGCAGCTTGGGACTGGCTGCTCAAATTTCCAATCTCACCTGCAACAACCGCAAAACCTTTTCCTGCTTCTCCTGCCCTTGCTGCTTCTATGCTTGCATTTAAGCTCAGCAGATTTGTCTGGCTTGTAATATCCTGTATTGATAAAATGATCTCATTAATTGATTTCATTTCTTCTTCATTTTGCAAGGACTGATTTACAATATCGTCAATACTGGCTTTTGTATAATTAATAATCTGTACCAGTTCATTCATAATTCCCCTTGAACATTCAGATTGAGACTTTGTTTCTTCTGCTTTTATACCTGTTTCTGCCATCTGTGAATTAATAGTTTCAAGATTAGCAGATAACTCCTCTATCTGTGCCATAGCATTGGATGTATCACCCGCTTGTAACGTGCTTCCCTGTGCTACTTCATTCATTGCTTCTGTTACTTGGGAAACCCCTTCCATCGTACTCGTAATAGAATTGTTTAACTCATTTGAACTATGCAAAAGTACATCTGAACTTTCCTTCAATTTCTGGATAATAGTTCTGAATTTCCAGTTCAGGTTTCTTGTACAGTCTGCTAGCTTTCCTATTTCATCCGCCTGATTAAATTTAGAAATCCGCAAAGAAAATTCTAAATCCCCATCAGATAAATCATTCAGTTTTTTACTGACTTTTTGAAGTGGCACTATTATAATAAATCGAAGTGCTAAAAATAAAATCAGTATAACAAACAAACAAAAAATTGCTGACGTAACAATACTTTCCAAAACAGCCGAATGCACCATATGATTTAATGTCGCTTCATCTACAGGTACCCCTATGTTAAATGCACCCATTAACTCTCCATTTGCATATATCGGCTCAAGAATATCCAGCGTTCTTTTTCCTGATACAGAATCCGTATAATAATCACAGTAAGATTTTCCTTCTTTGCTTGCTGCTATGCTTCCTGGATCATCTAGCGTAATGCCAATTCTTTCATGATTGGAATGTGCAATTGCCTTAACAGTTCCATCTGCCTGTTCTGCCATATATACCACATAGTTGTACTCAGATTTTCCATTAATGGAATCCATTAATGCTTGGATTGTCTGTACATTAGAGGAACCCGTTTTTTCTTTTGATACTAGATCCTGTATATAAATTGCATATGCCTTTACCAGCTTCTGATCTTCGCATTTCAAAGCTGCTAACACCTGATTTTCTATACGCGCTGCCTCTCTATATGTAATCACAGTAAAAACAATACTAAGTGTAACTACTATAACCAAACTTAACTTAACCGAAATACTGGCTTTCTGTAATAATTTCATATATATCCCTCCACAGCTTATCAGGTAGCATAACATATAACTACCTTCTCTATATTTTAATCTCCTTTTTCCAAAAACATCATGCTTTCTTCAAACAGAAATCCCCCCCTTTTCCTGTATCATTAATCATTTATTCCTTGCAATCATCTCCATTCTCTGGCATTTTTTAAGCTTTCCAGACTTTTAACAGCACCCCCATGTTTATCTGGATTGCAGCACCAATTATCTTAAGCTTGTTTTACATTACATACTTAATCTCTTTAGAAAAAGAGTTTTCATTAACAACTCTCCATATAAAGTACAGGCAGAAACTGAATGTTTCTGCCTAACTAAAATAAATTCCGCTCTAACTTCTGGAAAAATACTGTTTTCTAATTTGCACAGGCTAATCCCTAATCTTAATATGCACTTCTCTTAACTGCTTTTCACTAATTTCATTAGGAGCTCCACACATTACATCCTGTGCATTACCGTTCATTGGGAATGCGATAACCTCCCGGATGTTTTCTTCGTTACGAAGTAACATAATCATACGGTCTACTCCTGGAGCCATACCAGCATGTGGTGGTGCACCAAACTGGAATGCATTGTACAGGGCACCGAATTTATTTTTCAGATCTTCTTCTGTATAACCGGCAATTTCAAATGCTTTCACCATAATCTTCATGTCGTGGTTACGAACCGCACCTGAAGACAGCTCAACACCATTGCATACAATATCATACTGATAAGCAAGAATGTCTAAAGGATCTTTTGTTTCTAAAGCTTCTAAACCACCCTGTGGCATGGAGAATGGGTTATGTGTAAAGATCGTTTTCTTTTCTTCCTTATCGTATTCAAACATTGGAAAGTCGTTTACGAAACAGAAACGGTAAGCATTCTTTTCTAATAAGTCAAGACGGCTGCCTAACTCTGTACGAATCTGGCCTGCATATAAAGCGGCTCTTTCTTCGTTATCTGCGATAAAGAAGATTGTATCGCCAGCTTCTAACTTGCCAATTTCTTTGATTTCATTTTTCATATCATCCGGAATAAACTTGTCAATAGGTCCCTTATAGGTCATGTCATCATTTACCACAAGATAACCAAGCCCACCCATGCCGATAGACTGAGCAAATTTTAACAATTTTTCATGGAACCCTTTGGACATGTCCGCATGTACTTTAATAGCACGTACTGTTTTGCCGTGGAAAGGCTTAAACGTACATCTTTGGAAAAAGTCTGTTGTATCCACGATTCTTAATGGGTTACGAAGATCAGGTTTATCTGTACCAAACTCAAGCATAGCCTGTTTGTAAGGAATTACAGGGAAAGGAGCTTCTGTTACAGCAGCCCCTTCTTTAGCAAATTTCTTAAATGTTTCTGTCAATACTTCTTCTCCTACACGGAATACATCTTCCTGTGTAGCAAAGCTCATTTCAAAGTCTAACTGATAAAACTCCCCTGGAGAACGGTCAGCACGAGCATCCTCATCACGAAAACAAGGAGCAATCTGGAAATATTTATCAAAACCAGATACCATTAAAAGCTGCTTATACTGCTGTGGAGCTTGTGGCAAAGCATAGAACTTTCCTTTGAATTTACGAGAAGGCACTACATAGTCACGGGCACCTTCTGGAGAGGATGCACAAAGGATTGGTGTCTGGATTTCCAGAAAGCCCATCTCCGTCATCTTCTGCCTTAAGAAACTGATTACCTGTGAACGGAAAACCATGTTATCTTTTACTTTTTTGTTACGTAAATCTAAATATCGATATTTTAAACGCACATCCTCACGGATTTCTTTTGAAGTCTGGACTTCAAATGGAAGCTGTGCATATACTTTACCAAGAATTTCAACTGCATGTGCTTCTAATTCAATTGTTCCTGTAGGAATCTTAGGATTAAATGTCTCTTCATCACGATGCTGGACAAGACCTTCTACACTAATACAGTCTTCTTTGTTAATTCCATCTAATAAGGCTGTGTCACGCATAACAACCTGCATCACGCCATACATATCACGTAAATCAATAAATGACACACCACCGTGGTCACGGATGTTTTCAACCCATCCCGCAATTTTCAGTGTTGTGCCTACATTCTCTTCACCAATTTTATCCATGGTGCAGTTACGGTAAATGTTTGAAGTGTTCATAATATTCTCCTTTTCATCTATAAGTTCAGGACGAACATTTAGTCCGCGGTACCACCTGAATTACTGAATATCAGTCACTTATTGGTATAAAACCCTGCTGCTTAACGCACAGCTTACGGCTCACCTACTACTTACATATAAGTTTCAGATTGCAGCTGATAAAGTGTTATTCACGTCAATTCATTTTGCAGAGCTCTCACCTGATCTCTACTCTCTGGGAACGATAATTGATGCTACTTCTCTTCGTCTTCGCCATTATTTAACTGCTTAAACAGTATCATCCTACTATAAGCATTTACCATATATTTTAAGCATGAAACCAAGAAAAGTCAAGGAGAAAGGCAAGATTCTGTCCCCTAAAACCAGCTGGATGTTCTAATGCAGACAGAAAATGCTGATAGCAAAGCATGGAACATGCCTGCCAGATGCCCATCCACATAAGCAAGACAAGAACTTTGCTCTCCCTTTGCAAATGAGCTAAGAAAATACTGCTCGGAAGCTTTGTAATACGCTTCTAAATTCTGCTTCTCACTTGCATGAAATTCAGCTTCCATAAATTCTTTTCGTAACTCCATTAATGCATCCAGATCAGGTTCATATCCAGCCGTTGCTTTTATACCATTTCTAACAATAGGTGTCTTTAGTATTTTCTACGGATAAAATATTCTGTATGGAGCAGTTCGTGTGCCTTGTCACTCAGTGGATAATCCAAGTATTTTTCATAAATATACTGAACAGCCTGATTTTCGCTGGATCGTCTAATTGGAAGGGCACGGTCTATCTCATTTAATCCTTCCATCCTTTGCTGCAAGGTTACTTCTCGTTTCTTAGCCTTTGGCTGTCCCCCTCCGCCGATACATCCGCCAGTACAAGCCATAATTTCAATGGCATGATAGAATTCTTCCCCCGAACGGATTTTATCTAACATTTTCTTCGCTTCTTTTAAGCCATATGTTACACCTATTTTCAGTTTTACATCCCCCACTTCAACATCACAGCTTCGGAAACTGTCCCAGCCTTGCAGGCTTTTAAATTCTATTTCATCTAATCTCTTTCCTGTTATCTTTTCCACTGCCACACGTGTTGCAGCTTCAATTACACCACCAGTACGGCCAAAAATAATTCCACCACCAGTATATTCTCCCATAATCTGATCAATTTCTTCCTCTTCCATCTCTTTCAAATCAATACCTGTATCCTTGAAAATATCAATTAAGTCATTGGTGGTAATGACATAATCCACATCATAATTTAACCCTTTGGAAAACTCCCTGCGTGAAGCTTCAAACTTTTTGGCAAGACATGGCATAATTGCAACAGAAATGATTCTGTCTCTTGGAATGCCTTTTTCTTTTCCCCAAAGATCCTTTGCTATCGTAGCAAACATCTGCATTGGTGATTTCGTAGTAGATGGAATATCAAGCATATCTCCATAATTGTGTTCTATAAATTTTACCCATGCTGGACAGCATGAAGTTAAAAGTGGCAGTTTCACATTGGGATCTCCTGCTTCATATCCTTCTAGTCTCTCAATTAATTCGTTAGCCTCTTCCATAATCGTTAAATCCGCTGCCCACGTTGTATCAAATACATAGTCAACACCAAGTCTTCTAAGTGCTGCTGCAACTCTCTTTTCTACATTTTCTCCTGGTTCAAATCCAAATGCTTCTCCTATGGCAACACGTACCGCTGGTGCCATCTGAGTAATTACCGTCATCTGAGGTGTTGCCAAATCACGCAAAAACTTCATGATATTATTTCCTGTAGTAATTGCACCAATTGGACAAGCAGAAGAACAGGCCCCGCAATGTGTACATTTCAGATAATCTATCTTATGCCTTTTCTTTACTTCGCCTTCTACGCAGTCCACTGGACAAGCACGCTTGCAAGCACCACAGCCGATACATTTTTCCGTAATGGTTAATTTCGTTAAATGATTGCAGCGAAGAGTTGGACAATGCTTCTCTTCCACATGTTCTTTCATTTCTTCGTAAAAATGCTCAATGATCTGTCCAATGGTACTGTATTCCTGTGCTGCTTTCCGCTTGGAATCTTCTGATAATCCACGAAGCAAGAAGACATCTCGCATGGTAGCACGGCCTTTGGCAATCTGATCTAAAATTTTCAGCATGGCATAAAATTCATCTTTTGCCCAAAGATAACGTGCTATCTGCTCCCTTTCCATTTTACCAATTAAATACTGCAGATAATATTTTGCATACTGAATAATACATTCATCTTCCGAAAGTACAATGACCGCTTTGCATACACCGCCTTTAAATATTTTAAAATCAATTGGCTTATCTAAATCTTCTTCTATGTACAAACGTCCACAAGGAATTCCTACCTGAATAGCTTTTAGTTTCTTTCCTTCTAATAACCCACCAGCACTTTCTAATACATCCCGAATGGTAGAATCTTTCTTAATTTCCTGAATGCTTGGTTCTTTTACTGCTCCAGAAATCGCAACATAATACCCATCCTTTTTGTTATACTCCTCTAATTCCTGTTCACTAAAAATAGTAAATACTGAGCCGATAGAGGATTTCAGCATTGAATTTCTTTTCTGTTTCATATAATTTCCTATACCTTTCTAATCATTATTTTCCTGTTTTCAGGTTTTGTGCTTAAATCTATAAACATATTAAATGATTGTTAGGATTTTGACAATGTTTTTTGAAAATTTTTTATGTTTCAGGAAATAGTTAATAAATCACATAAAACTCTGCTTTAAGGCAAAATGACACTTTATACTCCATAAAGTATAAAGTGTCTCTATGCAGCTACTATTTTCTCTTACTAATCATTGAACCAGATAGCCCTATTAATCCAATAATCAATGCCACAACAAAACAGCCTTACTCTTTCTTCCTAGACATCAGCGGCCAAATGGTAAACACCAGTAACAAAACCAAAAGCACATATGCCATTCCATTGGAAGCTAAAAATCCACTTGGAGCAAAGCCTCCAACCCATCCTGACACTTGCAGTACAATTCCTATCAGTCCGATAATGGAACCACCTGCTACAAGACCAGAAGACAAACTGATTCCATTTTCCACTTTAATCTCTTTGTCTTTTTCACTATTTGCCGTTTTTTCAAGAAACAGACGAACCAATGCACCTGCCAAGATAATGGATGTTGTTGCAATTGGCAGATAGAATCCAATAGCCACTGTCATAATTGGGAGTTTCAGCAGGTAAAGCACAATCCCAAATACAACTCCAACAATAATCATGTGCCAAGGAAGCTCACCTGACATAATACCCGCTGTCAAAGTTGAGATTAAATTTGCCTGTGGAAGTGCAAATGCCACATTATCTCCTGTCATGGCTAACTGGTCAGATAGCACTTTAATAACTCCAATAACAACAAATACACCGATAATACCTGCTGCTGCAAAATATTTGTCCATTTCCTCTTTCTTGCCACCAATTAAATAAGTAACTTTTTGAGACTGACAATACCCGCCAGCTACGGAAATAGCAGTTACAATAAAAGTACCAAATAACAGCAGTATTTTATTATCTGCTGCCCCTTTCCAGCCCATAATGACAAAGAGCAAAGTCAAAATAACTAAAGAAGCAATCGTCATGCCAGACACTGGCAAATTGGAAGTACCGATGGTTCCTGTTAATCTTCCAGAAACAATTACAAAAAGCAAAGACAACACAAAACTGAAAACTGCACCTAAAATCGCCATCCAGAGATTGCCCCCTGAAATGAGAAATGCAGTTACAAATCCAATGGCTATTCCAATCAGTAACATTAAAGAGGCGAAACTTGAGGATTCTTCCCTTTTTTCTTTCTTCGCCCCTACAGTCTCACGAACGGATGATACAATAGCTGGAATCAGACGGATTGCACCAATCAGGCCACCTGACAGCATCATGCCTGCCCCAATGTATTTTACATAACTGCCAGAGATGTGATTTACCATCATAGAAGATAAGGCCACACCGTCATTGTTCCAGATAAACGCTCCTTCTCTTGCAAAACCAGAGAAATAACTGATTAAAGGCAGGACTGCAAAATTAGCTAAAACAGAGCCTGCAAACATAATCACGGCTACGTCCACTCCTACAATAAAACCAATTCCAAGCAAAAGAGGATTTACTTCTAATTCCAGTTTCCATTTATAAAATCGCTCGTTCACATAAGAAATCACCGTGTTGGCCATGTTTAAAAATGAACCAGATACCACAGTAAGCAGACCACCTACGGCAAAACCAATTCCCATATATTTCATGGATTCACCAGCACCTTCTGATGCTACTAACGTTTCTGATATTGCAAGGGCTTCTGGGTACATTAAGTTACCATGTTCCTCTACAATAAAATTCTTGTAAACGAAAGAAGAAACGCCAATTCCAAACAGAACGCCTCCTGCACTAACAAGAAATCCTTCCCAGAACGTAAAGTTCTTCCCAATTAAAATAACCGCTGGCAGAAGAAAAATGATTCCACTGGCTATAGATTCCCCCCCACTAGCCATTCCCTGTACAATATTCTTTCCAAGGATTCCTCTCCTTTTTGCAAAGACTGCCACAAGACCAGAACCTATAATAGAACCTGGTATACCTGCCGCCACAGTAAGACCTGACTTCATTCCTGAATAAGCTGTGGAGGCAGCAAATAAAATTGCAAGTACTGCCCCAATAATGAAAACAGCTCCATTTCCTCCAGTACGATCCTTTTGTGTGACATATGGAATGTACTCTTTTCCATCAACGTCACCATAGGCTCCTTTTGGTAATTTCTTTTCCATTTTTTCGCCTCTCTGTATTATTTTCTTTTGCATACAATACAATATACATTTTTTACGAATCAGGTTTATTTTATGTAATTATTCCAGTCAGAATTTTTATTATTTTCTAGAAATTTTTTCCTTCTGACAGTGAGCAAAGATAAATCATTACCTATCTGGCAATAAAGAGGAATTTAATATGCAGATACTGTCCACATTAATCTTTTAGTGAAATTTTTGACGATATATGATACAATAAAGGTTATAAATTCTAACTTATAAAAAGGGAGGAAATCAATGAAAGAATTTAATTATGATCAAATCTGTGAAATGTTAATTGGTTCCACCTTCTTAGCCGGTGGTGCTGGTGGCTCTTTAGAGGCGGGTCTAAAGCTTTTTGAGAACCTGAAGGAAGAAACACTGAAACTTTATGAAATAGGTGATTTGGAAGATACACCTGAAACATCAGCTGAATATGCTTCTATTCTGGCTGTCATGGGTTCTCCATCCGAACTTGAGGAACATGACTTTGCATCCATTTTATCAAACACGATTCTTCAGATGAGAAAACGTTGTACGGCATGTTCTACATATAAAAAAATAACACATGTAATACCATTTGCTTACGGTGGTGTCAGCACTGCAATTCCAGCTTATCTGGCATTAACCAATGACGAGTTTAAACTTGCCGATGCAGACGGTTCTGGACGTGCAGTTCCATCTCTTGATACGGCCTTAGTATCCTTAAATGGGGCACCAATCACTCCATTTGTTATGGCAAACGAAACGAATGACAGTATGTGCATTGACCTTGCCAATGACACTGACGCCGCTCAATGCCAAATTGTAAGCCACAGCTTAAGAACAACCTCTCCATTATTTACTTCAGTAAATGGAGCAGCAGGATGGCCAATTAAATCTTCTGAGTTAAAAACATATGCCAATCCGAACAGCTTAACTTATGCTCAGAAACTTGGTGCCTGCATCAGCCAGTACATAAAAGCCAAAGGCGAAAAAACAAATACTTCTGTATTTGATTATTTAAATGCACATATGGAAGATTTCAAAGGATGTGCACTTGGCGATAATACAAAAGGCTCTTTTACTACTCTTGCAAAAGCTGGAAAGAGAAAATTACAAAATGGAAAGGAATTTGGAGTAATTCAGATTTACACCAAGTGTCCAGACGACAACATCCAATGGGAAATCCGTTTTATCAATGAAAGCATGGTCATTTTCCAGAACAGCAAATCTGCTTTAGATGCTCCTGTTATTACAGCTCCAAGTGTAATTACCATTTTCGATGAAACCGATAATATCCCATTAACAAATGATTATATTCTAGCACATATCGAGGAATTAAAGGATCACAAAGTAACCCTTGGCGTTATGCCTGCTCCTGCAAAATGGTGGGAAAACCGTGAAGTAAAAGATATGACGGAAATCTGGCGTAAATCCTACGACGAGATAGATTATCGCGGATTCTGCCTGCGTTATGACAATATTGAGGGACGTCTATAGTCTATCGTCTATTCTTAATTGGTTTCTAACATAAAAAGAGATGGAAACGAAAATGGCAAGAAAAAAGACCTCTATACCAGAAATGGTATGGGGTCTTTTTTCTACACAGAATACCTGTCTCTTATCCCGTTTACTGCATTGCCCAAAGTGCACTTTTTCAAACGCTTCTTTTTCATAATCTGGAATAAGAAAGGAATTATTCTTGCCTTTTTAACAATGAAAATACACATTTAACTCTTGGCACATACTTGCGCATAATCAAAGCACATGTCAATTCTTCTACGGCAGCCAGACACGCTATTCCGCAAATGATTTCACTTGCAATTGCCACGTTTACAACTAATATCAAATAAGGAAAAATAAGAAGTAAAAATCCTGTAACACTATTCATAACAGTATTGAATGAAAGTGGATGGCGGAATTTTGCCATACATACAAAATGTGCAAATGTTTTTAAAACGCCTGTTGAAATAATCATAATATAATCCCACTCTGGTATGTATACAAGTGCATATAACAGAAGTTTCACTAAAATCAGTATGTTAAAAATAATATCTGAAATACTATCAAAGGAAGCATTTTCGGTATTGTAAACCCCAAATGTTTTCGGTATTAGCAGCCCAATCACTTTTGCAACAATATGTAAAGAATAAACGCAAACAAACAGCGTCGATAACGTTGGAATAAAAAGCAGTCCCAACGTACATATCAGTTTAAAATATGTATTCACAAGTAATATTTTCTTCATTTAGCTCCCCCTTTCCATATATCTTCTCCATTCCAAAATCTAACAGTCAATTTCTTTAACCACAGTCTTTTACTAATAGCATCTATTTTTACACTCATATCCTTGCCCTTTTAAAATTCCGACTTCTCACAAGGTAATAAGCTGCCAGTACAATTACTCCTGTAATAGCCCAGGAAATCGGATACACAATCAGCAATGTAACAAACCCTGTAAACTTTCTACATATATACCAGATCCACCAGAGACGGAATATGCAAGTCCCGAAAACCGTTAGAACCGCTGGCAACATAGAATTTCCCATACCACGTAATGCCGCTCCTGCAATCTCGTATGTTGATGCCATGCAGTTCACAGTCAAAATCCAGACAATGCGAGCAGATGCATAATGTGCAACATTTTGCTTTGTTGTAAATAAACGTATAAAAAATCCTCTATTTATTACGATAGTCAAACTAAGGGTTCCCGTTAGTATTATGCTAAGCAATATACAAATTCTGAAAATCCGTTTGCACCTCTCAAACTCTCCTGCACCAAAATTCTGGCTTGTGAAGGTAACTGCCGTCTGATTAAATGCACTAATAATAAAATAAGTTATAAACTCATAATTCAAGGAAATTGCGGATCCCGAGACTGCATCCGATCCAAACTTATTCAAAGCGACCTGAATAAATATATTGGCAACGGAAAAGACCATTCCCTGTAATCCAGCTGGTATGCCAATTCTCAGTATTTTATCCAATTCCTTTTTCGTAATCTTGAGTTTCCTGCACTCTACTTTTAATGATTCCTCCTCTCTAAATAAAAAACATAACACCATCAAGGCATTCACTATATTTGACACAACGGTAGCAATTGCAACGCCTGCAACTCCCAGATGAAATACGATAACCAGCAAAAGATTCAATGCTGCATTGATAATTCCCGATATCAGCAGACAATAAAAAGGTCTTTTCGTATCTCCTTTGCTCCTTAAGATAGAAGCTCCAAAATTATAAATCATAATAAATGGCATTCCCAAAAAATATATTCGCAAATACAGAATCCCTTGCTGCAGCACATCCTCTGGTGTTTTTAGAGCAGCTAAAATAGGTCTTGATATTGCCAAACCCAAAACAAGCAAGAAAATACCACTAATCAATGCCACAACCAATGATGTATGTACGGCATCTTGAATGTTCTTTCTTTTGCTTTGATCCTGCCCGATATAATTTGCGATAACCACATTGGTACCAATAGATATTCCAACAAAAAGGTTTAATAACAGATTAATAACAGGTCCGTTACAGCCAACTGCAGCCTGTGCCTGACTACTGCCATAATGGCCTACAACAGCCACATCTACCGCATTAAACAACTGCTGTAATATACTGCTTGCCGCTAGGGGTAACGCAAACAATAGCAGTTTGTCCCACAAAGAACCTGTCAACATATAACTACGTTCTGTATTCATACAGCCATTTTTCCCGACTAAGCTCATTTAAACACTTTCTTTCGTTCTAGTTGATTACTAATATCATAAACAATAAACCAAATAAAGGCAAATAATTTTTCAAATATTGAACAAAGTGTACGTTTTTATGTAGGGAACGGAGTTTTTGAGGCTTTGTTATGGATTTTCTGCCATATAAAAAAGACATTTTCATATAGCAATAACTATACTCTAATGTCTTTTTCCGATTATATTATTCCATACTATTATTAAATCTTATACTCTTTTATTAGAAAGTAAAAATTTAATTTTCCCTTAAATATCACATTATTTTAAGGGAATTTTTTAATATTTGAAGGAATCACTTTAATCTATAATAACAAGTGGTCTTCCCTGAGCCTTCTCTTTTTAATTCTCCAGATGCTACTAACTTTCGTAGTGCCCCTTCAATAGAACTTATACTAATTGAAGGACAAAGTTCATGAATATCTTGCTTGGTAAAACGTCCTAACTTATTCATAGTTGCACGTCTTACCATTTCAAGGGTGGGTAACTTTGTTTCTACAAGAGCAAATCGTTCTTCAAAATCCTTGTATGCAGCAAGAACAGTTCCAAGTAAGTATTTAATGAATGGAACAACATCCTCCGTACCTTCATGCCAACCGTCCTGTGCTTGACCTAGTGCGTCATAATATAAATCTTTATTTTTTGCAATTTTAGCTTCCAAAGAAATATATTTACCCACATAAAAGCCATTTCTGTATAACAACAGGGTTGTAAGCAAACGGCTCATTCTGCCATTACCATCGTTAAAAGGATGAATACAGAGGAAATCATGAATAAAAATTGGAATTGCAATTAACGGTTCTACTTCCATATTTCCTATCACTCGATTGTACTCTTCGCATATTTTATTCAATGCCTCTGGTGTTTCATATGGAACAAGTGGTGTAAACAGCGTTTCAACATGTCCATCTGGATATGTGACACTAATATAGTTCTGTACACTTTTGGTTTTGCCTGCCATCGGGTTATTCATATGACTGTACAAAATCTTATGAAGCTGAAGGATATAGTTCTGTGAGATAGGAATCACATCAAAACTTTCATGAATAATATTTAACACGTCACGATAGCCTGCAATTTCTTGTTCATCACGATTTTTAGGTGTTGTCTTTTCTTCTACCAACTGCTTGATACGGGTATTTGTTGTCACAATCCCCTCAATAGCATTAGATGCTTCTGTACTCTGTATTTTTGCAATCTCAACTAGTTTTTCTAACTCTTCTGGTCTCTGTTTAAGATACATTTCTTGTTTTCCAGCTTCTTTATATACTGCAGCTATTAAACCCAAGATATCTGAATCCCATTTCCGATTTTTAATTTCAGAATAATTAAAGTTTCTCACAACCTCACCTCCATTGTTTCCCTTAAATAATAGCATGCTTCAAGTGAAACATCAACAGTATTTCCTGACCCTTTAAACGTTGGCATCCTTTTACTTTCCCATGTGTCCTTCATATTTTTAAGTTCTGAAGAAAAACTACCATTAATTATCATTTTAAGTTGTTTGATTACTCTCAAGTTCTTTCAATGACCTATCGTCCTTCGTTTTCCAATCCACATTTCCATTAGATATATGCCCAAGTACAGCCACAGATGCAGCCGATGGTGCCGTTGAACTCATAATCTCTTTGGAATACGTCATTCTTTATCACTATTATCTATAAATTCCTTTTAATTCTCAAGATACCTAATAAGAGCTCTGTTTAAATCCCTACCAATAAAAATCACAGCTGTATTCCAGTAATACTTCTCTTTTTCAGACTGATAGTCTCTCAAATGCTAGACAAGTCTTTCCTTAACATTTTCAGTTTCTCCAACATATAGAATCAGAGCCATCATCTTCTTTGCAGAATAAAAAATATACTCCTGCTTTAGTTATATCATCACGAGTACAAGCTGAAACCTTAATTCGAGGTATCTTTATTGCCTTTCCATTCCCGTTTGATAGTTCTGCAGTAATCAAACTGTCCACTATTCATTTACCAGAACTAATTCTATTGATTTTCCATATGTCATTTTAGTCCTATAAACCCCTTATTTCAAGTCTTTTCAAACTTCTATTTCTATACTTTACTCAACATTACCACAGTCTCTACATGCTCCGTAAACGGAAACATATCCACTGGATAAATATCTCTTCCCTGATATCCATGCTTATAAAGATACTCCAAATCTCTAGCCATGGTTTCCGGATTACAGGAGATATACACAATTTTCTTAGGCGCAAGCTTTACGACAGAAGATAAAAATGCCTCATCACTCCCACTTCTAGGAGGGTCCATAAAAACCACATCGGCCTTTTCTCCGTCCTTTGCCATGCCAGCCATGAACTTACCTGCATCCTGATTATAAAACTTAATATTCTTTACTCCATTTCGCTTTGCATTGATAATGGCATCTTTCACCGCATCTTTGTTAAGTTCTGCACCAATAACTTCTTTTGCATGTTTACTTGCAATGATACCAATAGTACCAATTCCACAATATGCATCAATAACACGCTCTTTTCCTGTCAGGCCAGCCAGTTTTATTGCCTTATTATAAAGAACCTCTGTCTGCACTGGATTCACCTGATAAAACGACTGCGGAGAAATACGGAATACACAGTCACATAACGTATCCTCAATAAATCCCTTGCCATAAAGGACAATGTCTCGCTCCCCAAGAACCATACTAGTTCTTTTATCATTCACATTTAGCACGACAGTTGAAATCTCTGGATGAAGCTTACGAAGTGCCTTCACAAAATTATTCTTGGATGGCAGGATTGGACTGGATACCACAAGCACTACCATCACCTGTCCACTGGCATGTCCTGTTCTTACAAGCACATGACGAAGCAGGCCATAACCTGAATCTTCATTATAAATCTTGATTTTAAAAGATTTGCATAAATCACGAATACTCGCAATAATGGCATCTGCTAATTTATTTTCAATCATACATTCGTCAACAGCGACTACTCTGTGTGATTTTTCTTCATAAACCCCTGAAATAATGGTTCCATCACGTAGTCGGTCAAATACAGCATGTACTTTATTGCGGTAATGGTAAGGATCTTTCATTCCTATGATATCATGAACTTTTCCAAAATCTTTTAACAGATGAATCACATGTCCCTGTTTCTTCTCAAGCTGTTTTTCATAAACTATTCCCTGATACGTACATCCTCCACATTTCCTTGCATAAACACATTTATCATTTTCCTGCTTTACCTGTTTTGTCATTCTTGCACCTTCACTCTTTCTATGGCCTATTTCTTTGGCTAGGCAATTTATTCTTTCACTCTGTTTAGCATTATACCCTGTTTCCCAATTCTGTGCTACTTTTTTTTACATTGTATTATCTGCTAGTTGGTATATTCTTGATAACCTTGATGATAAAGAGAAAAGAAATAATATACACTTCTGAATATTTTTCTGCTTCGTAAGCCATATTAACATGTAGACTTTTCATTTTACATGGAGGATATTATGAATCACATAATTCATTCTACAGTGCTAAAACAGTTATACCAGAAGAGTACTGATGTACTCATAAGACCGATTGAAATTACGGGGCAGAATGCTCTATCAGTCTCTATCTTCTGTGTGGATGGGCTTGTGAACTCACAAGTTCTTGATTTAACTATACTTAAGCCTATCGCCACAGAAGAGGAACTAAAAAAATGCAAAAACCAGATGGATCTCGCCAATTATTTATTGAACAACGGTGGCGGCTACCATGCTTTTGCTTCTTTTGTCACTGATTTTGACCAGTTAAACACAATGGTTATGAGTGGTATGGCTGCTATTATTTTAGATGATATACAGGCCGCTGTTGTATATGATGTCAGAACCTTTGACAAACGTTCCGTATCGGAACCATCGGAAGAAGGAACAATGAAGGGAGCAAAAGACTCCTTTATTGAAGTATTACGAACAAATACTGCACTGATTCGCCGAAGAATCCGTTCTCCGTACTTAACAATTGAACAGATGTATGTGGGAAGGCTTTCCCGCACTGATGTTGCACTTGTGTACATGAATAACATCTGTAACATGAATCTGGTGGACCAAATCCGTAAGAAATTACAATCCATTGATATTGATAATATTTGTACTTCTTCTTTTATTGAGGAATTTATTTCAGAGAATAAAAATTCCCTTATGCCGCAAGTTATGTACACACAGCGGCCAGATCGATGCTGTTCGAATTTAACTGACGGACGAATTGTTCTGGTCGTGGATGGCATTCCATATGTCTATGTACTGCCTTGCCAGTTCCCAATGTTATTGCAATCCTCTGAAGATTATGCAGAAAGTTTTTTAGCAGGCTCTACTCTTCGCTGTCTAAGATACATTACTTTATTTGTATCTTTGCTCCTGCCTGCTTTTTATATAGCAGTCACCACATTCCATGTGCATCTGCTACCGTTGCCAGCACTTTTATCTATTCAGAAAGCAAAGATTAATGTCCCCTTTACGTCGTGCATTGAAGTACTAGGATTACTGCTGGCATTTGAGATTTTAATTGAAGCTGGACTTCGGCTGCCGAAAAATATAGGTTCCGCAATGTCCATCGTTGGTGGACTAGTCGTCGGTCAGGCTGCAGTAGCTGCCAATATTATTTCACCAGTCGTGGTCATCATTATCGCCCTAGCAGGAATTGCTGGATTTACCATACCAAATCAGGATTTATCCATTGCACTTCGAATTTCCCGATTTGGATTAGCATTACTTTCGTCTTTTGCTGGCTTCTACGGTCTGATGATTGGTTTTTTATTTCTTGTTACACATCTATGTAGCTTAGATAATAATGGGGTCCCTTATATGGCACCATTTGTAGAAACAGACAAAGCCGATTTACAAGATACGATTCTTCGATATCCTGTAGAGAATTTCAAGTATCGGCCAGAAGGCATTGCACCTCAAAATACACGAAAACAAAAGTAAGGAGACTATTATGGAACCTAGAAAACGAAAGGCATCCTATCACATTTTCCTTTGGATTGCCATTCCTCTTATCCTATATATTAGCTACGTTCAGATAAACCGTTCCGAAGTGAATGATATTCATTTTGTTGAAGTATTATGTATTGACCAGCAAGATGATACCTATACCATTACTGCTCTATATGACAATGCAGGAAGCAAAAATAACGATGGCCTTCAGTCTATAGAAGGCACTGGTGATTCTGTCTATACTGCCTATACGGATATGTCACGAAAAAATTCCAAAGACATTTCCCTTGACCATGCAGACTATTTTCTAATCAGTGAGAATACTGCGAAAAAAGGGCTTCCTGACTGCCTGGACTTTATCTCTAGAGAGCCAGATCTGAAAACCAATGCCAATATTTTCATTGTACAGTCTGATAATACGAATAAACTTTTAAAAGATGCTATGGAAGAAGATTTTACCCCTTCCGAAACATTAAATGCCATATCCCAAAAAGAAACCAACAACTTAAAAAAGCCTAATAATACTTTGTTACAAGTTTTAAACAGTATGGATCATTCCTATAATAATCTTTTGATTCCTTATCTGGTGTATGACAATAATACTATGTATTTAGAAGGTTATTCTACCTTTAAGAACCAGAAACTATATGGTTTTCTTGATTACAATACTTCTTTGGCAGTGGATTTTTTCCGCAACAATTTACGCACTTACCCTCTTGAACTTTCAAGAAACTTAAATGTAGAATTATCCAATATAAACGTCACTCCTCATGTATCTTTAAAGAATGATTCGCTATTTTTGAAATTAATAGTAAAATCTGACTCTCAAATCAAGGAGGCATCAGATGCTATCGACATATTCAATCCCGATACACTCTCTAAAATGAATGATCTGGAGAAATACCGCCTTATCGAACAGTTAAGCAAAATCATTCGTATCTCTAAGAGGTATCACCTTGATTTACTTAATATTGGCTCGACATTGGAGAAGCAAACCCAAAGTACAAAGCTTAAAAAAAACTGGGAAACGTATATAGAAAATCTTGATATTTCCTTATCTGTTCAATCTGCCACTGCAAAGACCTATACAATTGACACAGATAAGCAGAAGAAAACAAATTTATCTTAATGGTTATTTATTGAATGGAAAGGTTGTAATGAAATGAAGTATCAAATCTCTATCAGACAATTTATATTTTTATTTATATTTACGGCAATTACGCCACTATTTACGTACGTTCCGCAGATTGCAGCACAAAATGCCCAGAACAGTGGTTATATAAGTACTCTGTATTTTGGTGCTATTTTGCTTGTTTACGCAGCTGTGCTTCTTCGGATTATGAGAGTCTACCCAGACCAGAACTTCTATGAAATACTATCTTCTATGATTGGTTCTGTTCTTTCCCGCTTTCTTTTCTTCTTATATGGCATATGGACATTTCTGCTGCTGATTTTTAAGCTAAGTTTCTATAACCTTTTGATACAGGCAACTCTTATGGATAACAGCCGCAACTATATCATTTTGTTTGGTTTGTTTTTCTTGGTTTTATATGCTGCTTTCAAAGGAACAAAAACCATCTTCCGTGTATCCGAATTATTGTACGGTTTATTAATCTTTTTCCTTATTGTGCTGCTCATCTTCACATTGCCAAATATCAATAAAGAATTTTTAGCACCTGTTACAAGGGAACAATTACGTTTAAATGTACCGACCCTTTGGACTTTGGCTCCTATTGGAGGAAATCTGTTCTTTCTTCTGTTTTTCCTGCGTCCAGTTTCTCATGAAAACCAGTACAGTACAGTTAAAAAGAGAGTATTCCAAAGTATATTTGTATTTTTTCTTATCAGCTATCTGACCGTATTCCTGACAATCGGAATTGCAGGTGCAACCTTAACTAGCCAGTATAGTTACTCCTTTTTTCAAGCAATCAAATGTATCACCTTTTTAAGCAGTTTAGAACGTTTTGATTCCCTTATTACTTTAATTACTGTAATCTCTGACTTTATCACCATAACCTTTTATCTGCTGCTTGTAATGAAATGCTTTACTTTAGCTTTCGGAATAGACAATTATAAAGAAATCGCTGTAATTACCCTTACGATTGCCTGTACCATAGCTTGCGTTTTTGATGTTCCACAGTATACGTTAGAGCATTATTATCGTGTAAACATAGATCGCATCAGTTTGCTTTTCCAGTATGCTATTCCTGTTATTCTGGGAATTATCTGTTGCTTTAAGAAGCCTAAGCTTAGCAGGAGGAACATAGTTGGATCGGAATAAAAGTAAGAATTCTTTCACTTTTGTTAATCATTTTAACATTTTATCAAAATCTATTTTCAGATAGAAAAATATAAGGAAAGGAATTGTTGTATTTTTACAGTTCCTTTCCCTTATAATCTCACACTATTCAAAAACGAATAATCCTTATCCAAAAAGCTTCTGCCTGAGGTGGCAGGCTTCTTGTAAATCTTGAAGAAAATCTTGCATTTATAAGCATTCCTTCTCGAAGTCCCCAGACTCCAATCCTTTGTCCAAACTGGCTGACAATCTGAGTCTCATCGGTTATTACCAGTCGAACGGTCTGACTGCTAGCTTGATTTACAAAATTTCTCACTTCATAAACAATGGTTACTGTAGAAAACTGTGGTGTAATATCCACATCAATAATTAATGCGTTATCTACTGCCATTATATTTTCCACTGGCTGTGGAATTGGTAATGGAATTGGTCTTGGTGGCCTTGGTGGTTCTGGTCTTGGTGGCCTTGGTGGTTCTGGCCTTGGTGGCCTTGGTCTTGGTGGTTCCGGTCTTGGTGGCCTTGGTGGTTCTGGTCTTGGTGGCCTTGGTCTTGGTGGCTGTGGTCTTGATGGTCCACGTCCATTGTCTTGACCACGCCCATTATTTCTTCTGCCGTCTAATTGATCCATATGACTCTCCATTTCTCCATAGCGATCCACTTTATACTATGCTATGCAGAAAGACTCAAATGTTTCCCCCCTAATACTCTCGTTCTGGAATCCACATAGCAGGTAAACCTTCTATCAAAATCAATTTAGGTTTTATCCTTTTCCTTCTTTTCATCCAATGAATACCATACGAGACTTAGCAGAATTTAGCAATCAAAAAGTTCC
Source organism: [Clostridium] polysaccharolyticum (assembly GCF_900111595.1). Lineage (GTDB taxonomy): Bacteria > Bacillota > Clostridia > Lachnospirales > Lachnospiraceae > Clostridium_AI > Clostridium_AI polysaccharolyticum. Next base: position 23,402 of record NZ_FOHN01000014.1, read on the forward strand.
TTATCCCGACATTTTACTGCCAAAAGAATAAGGAACTTGCAGAATCATTACCTGCTACGGTTTTACAACTACTTTTTAATTGTAAATCTTACTGTTCTTACATTATTTGCTTTGTCTGTTACTCTTATAGAATATTTACCTGGTCTAGAAACTTTGTAACCATTTCTAATTGTATTTCCATTTAAAACAGCTGATTTTACACCAGATGCATCGGAGAACTTAATGGTTTTTGTGGAACGGTAAGTCTTTCCATTTGTTACACCTGTAACTTTAGGAAGTACTTTATCAATTACAAAGCTTACTGTTCTTACATTATTTGCTTTATCTTTTACTGCTAATCTGTATTTGCCTGATTGTCCAGCTTTAACACCGCTCTTAACCGTTTTTCCATTTAAAGCAGCTGATTTTACACCATACTTATCGGAAAATGTAATTGTTTTTGTAGTGTTGTAGTATTTGCCATTGGAAACCCCCTTCACTGCTGGTGCTGTGTAATCAATGCAGAATGCTGCTTTTGTGTAATTTCCTGCAAAATCCCATGCTGTAACGTTTTTCTGTCCTTCTCCGTAGTAGAAGCTTTCTTCGTTACCCATAGGTTTTCCATTTACAGTTGCTTTCTGAATCCCAACATTATCCAAAAGTGTTACTTCAACATAGTCATTATAATATCCGCCATTTCTAACACCTTTGATTACAGGTTTTGTCTTATCTGCTGGAAAAGAAGATTTTCCAACTGTAGAAACTTCTAATAACTTGCTATTTAAGCAGTCTTCTAACATCCATGTTGCTGTTTTCTTATCGTTTTCTAATTTTGCTTCTTTATCTGCATATTTAATCTCTTCTGGAAACGTGATGGAAATACGTGTGAATTCTTCTTCTTCGTCTTCGTAATCTTCATCCTCAAGATCATTTCTGCCTAAAGTTCCTTCGTGCACCCCCTGAAAAGAATCTTTTTTTACAGTGCATTTAGCTAATATTGCAGAGCCATACTCACTAGCTGCAGAACCAAAATAAGCTTTACCAAATGCTTTTTCATCCGTTAAAAGTTTTGCAAGTTCTTCAGGTGCTGTATAATCTACAGACTTTGTAAAATCTACATATTTAGTTCCTTTATATGTTTCTTCAGACTTAGTAAATCCAGCCTTTTCTAATGCAGTAATATAAGCAGAACCACCCATTGCCATGTACACGTCATACTCCGCCTGATCCATCATTAGTGTAATTGCCATGCTTCCTGTACCATCCGCATTCATTTTAATATCTGCTGCATCTCCACAAGCAGTTAAAAGAACCATACATAAAACCATGAGCAAAACGCCCGTTATTTTCTTCATTTAGTTTCCCTGCATACACGCATTTTTAATGCTTGCGCGTAAGAAAGTCCCTCCTTTATAATTATTTTATAGCAATTGTATCATAACTTTAACAAGATTGGAAATATTTTTTACATACATTCTCTTCCTTTTTTTATATCCTTTATTAAAGGTTCTATACTCTCTCTATTTGTAAAATCAACAGGACAGCGTAAATTTCCAATAAAGCCTTGTGTCTTGCCTTTTCCTGTTTTAGTTGTTTGCATTAGCAATTTAAATAACAGAATAATAGCTTTATCAAATATTCCTAGTCTTTCATAATTAAGTCCACCTTTGACATAATAATACCTTAGCTGCCTGCGCTGCTGGCTTGTAAACTGCCTTCTCCAGATCTTCTCCACTCTCTTGGTATCGGGTTCTTCTAAACCTACCATTAATATGTATATTTTTTTGTGAACCAGATATGTCCAGTTCTTCAGCAGGAAATCCATCCCTTTGAGTGCTCCCAGATATACACTTCCCCCAATAATAAGCGTATCATAAGATTCTAAATCACTCAATTTTACATTTTGTATTTCCCTTAATTCACAATCTAATGCTCTTGAAATCCATTGTGCATATCGTAGCGTATACCCAGTCTTCGAACGAAACAGTACAACTTCCTTACCCATATTTTTCATCCTTTCTTCTTAACGACTACTCTTCTACCCTGTATAAACTTAGTATAGAGGAAGTTATATATTTCGTCAAGAAATGGGATCGTCTCCAGCAAGTATCGGCGATTAGCAATTGCTATTGGAATTTTTTACTCTGATATCGTATATTCAATGAAATTTTTGCGGTACACTGACGGAGCCTCATGGAAACGCTTTTTAAACATTCTGTAAAAATAAGTCCTGTCATCAAATCCGCATAAATTCACAATCTGATCAATGCTTATATTAGTCGTTAAAATCAGTTTCCGTGCAAGCAGCATCCTGTTTTCTATGATATATTCAAAAGGAGTCATGCCCATAATCTCCTTAAAAGTTTTACTAAAAAAATTTTTACTTAATCCACATTGTGCTGCTAAATCATCCAAGGTAAAATGCTTTTCCAGATTATTGTCTATGTAAGTTTTACATGATAGTATCAGATCATAGTGTCTTAATGCACTTTTGTTTACCTTTAAAATTCCCCCGCTCTGAATTTCAGAATCTATTCTTTTAAAAATCTCTTTTAACAGCTCTTTCATCGTCTCCTGATTCTCCGTTTTGCTTTCATGAGCCAGTTCCACTACCCTTGCAAACAATTCTTCAAATTCATCAATCTGCCTTGTAAGATAGTAATCTGGATAATCGTCAAAAAAACCATAATCCTCAATCTGTGTATTGCTATCCGTAACCCAGTAAGGAATCGTGGTATTATAACAAGTTTCCCGTTCCTGGCTTTTTACTGGATCAAATGCAATTCCATATCCAAAATAGCCAGCAATTCCTTGTGTTTCAACACCAGGTTTTCTTAAAAAGATATTTCCTCGCATAGTACAGTATTTTTTGCCCGCTGTGGTCATGCTGCCAGCACCACCCGTTATTAATTCCACCTCATAAAATCTTGTAATACGTTTTGGATATGGTTTTCCAGGAGGCAAAAACAAAGTTTCTGACTTTGTATTGGTAACATCAACAACAACTGGATTGAAATCCATAGTTATCCACCTCTTGTTCTCTCGTTTTTTTAATCTTGTAAATTCGATTAAATTCTTCGTTTGTGTTACCATTCTAACATTTTTTTCGAATGAAGAAAACAGTAATTTCCTAGAACATAGAAAAAGCACCTGTCTTTCGACAAATGCCTTTTCATCACTTATTCAGATATTACTGCGGAAACCTTTTTCAGATTAAGCTTCCATTGTAAAATACTTGCATTCCGCTTTCCTTTAATCCAGATACATTGGACCAGTCTGTATTGGTTATACGTGCCTGAATATCAATGGAACCTGAATTTGGAGCAAAACTGAATGCTTCTGTAAAGTTAATCCTTACAACATATTCGTTTCCAGATTTCGTAACAGCTGCTTTTACACCAGATGAGATGCTCTTATAGTAAGGAGCTACATTTAACTGTGCTGCTGCGTTATCAATCCATAAATTCATATCTTTTGTATCATTCTTTGTGAAACGATATTCAATTGATAATTTTGATAAATCAATTGCACTAGAACCTTCATTTTTAATCTGATATACCTGATTTAAAGAACCTGTTCCTGAAGTAGATGCTGTCACTTTAATACCACTTGCAGATACTGGTGCTTTAGAAGGTGCTACGCTTGGCGCTACACTTGGTTTCACGCTTGGTGCTACCGATGGTTTCACACTTGGTGATGGACTTGGTTTTACGGATGGTGATGGACTTGGTGCAATTGATGGTGCTACACTTGGTGCCACACTTGGCTGTACTGGCGTGCTTCCATTACCGCCAACACGATCCATCTGTGCTAAAGATAATACGAATGCTGAGTTCCAGTAAATATCAACTTCATTTGTAGAATAGCATTCAGAATGGTCTACATAACATTTTGCTGGTGCTTCACCCTGTACATATGCTTTTGCAATGCTATCTTCTATATCAGCATCTGGTCCACCTACCATTGCACCTTTGATGGCCTGTCCTGCTGCCATAGATGGCCTGTGATGTGGGTTCTTAGGAGAAACGGTACCATAACCTGTTACATAAGACATTCCCATAGGGTTCTTACCAAGAATATAATTTACATGTTCAATTGCTGAGTTCTTATATTCCTGTTTTCCGCTAATCTTGTAAGCATCCATCATTAAGTTTGCATAGTTTAGAGTAACCATGTTACTTCCCCAGATGAAATTATTTCCTGTGGAAATTCCATAAGCCTCGCCCTGTGCATTGCTTAATAATCCATTTGCTACGGATAAAATCTTGCTTTCAATCTTGGATTTAATAGAAGAATCCTGATTTGCAGCTTTTAAGTATAATACATTCCCATACTGGCCAACTGACTGCCAGCCATATTCTGTTTCAACACCTGAATTTACATAATTCTTAAATGCATTATGGTATGTGCTGTCACCAGTTGCATAATATAGTGCTGCTGCTGCATAGTATCTTTCATCACGGTCATTGTTATCACCATATTCACCTGTGTTGATGCCACTTGGGTTTACTACTCTTTGAGAACCATGAGAGCTTAAATAATTCCATGCTTTTTTCGCTGCATCTAAACATGTTTTTGCAAATGATGCATCTGTATTTTTATATGTATCGTAAGCTAATGCCATACAAGCTGCGAAATCACCAGTTGCAGTTGTAGAAATTGGGCATACGATTAATTCATTGGTTTCTTTGTCTGGCATTACATAAGATGGGAAGTCAGCACAGGTTACTTTGTGATATACACCACCGCTTCCTTGATCCTGCATCTTAAGCATCCATTTAAATTGTCCTTTTAATTCATCTAATACATCCGCTGTTCCATTGCCACTCTCTGGAATATTGGTGTTATCAGAAAATGCAGCTTTATTAGCCTGATAAGCCAGTAAAATATCAGAAACTGCCTTGGATGTAGCAACTACATAACGTCCATAGTCACCAGCATCATGCCATCCGCCAGAAACATCAATGTAATTATTGGTTCCGAAGATACGAGCTTTTGCTGTATGGCAAGCTGGATGTGCAAATGCACCGCCAAGAGAACTTGGAATTGCTTCACATCTTTGTAAATAGAAAAATCTCATGGAATCTTCAAATACATCATCATATACGGAATCGCTAATTGCAAATTCAAAAGAATCTGAACATCCATTTGATACAATCTTATAAGTACCTGGTGTTGTTACCTTTGAAAAATCTGCTATTTTATTGGATTCACGAGCGATGGAACTGCTTTTTGAAGTAAGAGATCCTGTGTAAACAGTTTTGTTTGTTTCTGTGTTTACTACAGAGAAGCTGCTGCCCATGTTAGAACCACGTAATACAGCGATTTTTGTATCCGTTGTTTTATAACCAATCTGGTTAAGATTGATATCCTGTTGTTTCTTTTCATCGGATGAATAATTAATGTTGCTTCCGTCTAATAATTTTAACTCTACATTATCCAGATAAATCTGGTGTGCTGGTAAAGAAGCACCACAGTTCCCTACACTAAAGCAAAGTCTTGGAACAATGTCATTTTCTTCTTTCATTGTAAACTTAACATCTACTCTTTGTGTAGAACTGTTTGTTTTTACACTTCCGTCATAATATCCACGGTAATCTCCACCATTTAACTGGATTCTGTACTCTACTGTTCTAGCGATGGAAGAAGAAATATCAAAAGATAATTCATACACACCGCCTTTATACATCTGGAATCCTTCATGATATGCCTGCATGGAATAATTCACGGTTCCTGTATCCTGTACATTCAGAACTAATTTTCCATTGCTGACATTCATAGTTCCTTTTCCGCCTTCTGCTGTGAAATAGTTCCAGTCAGCTAATCCATTGTTTAAATTGCCATTGGTAATTAAGTTTGTGTTTGTTGGCTGCTGTTGCTGCTGAGCTGCTTTTACAGCAATTGTACCTTGAACTGGCCCTGCTACTGGAGCTGCTGCTAATGCTAAAGCAGCCAGTACTGCTAATCCTCTTTTTCTCATAGTATCATTCTCCCTTTTAAAATATTTTTTGTTAAGCTTGCTCTATTGTTTTTTTTTCTTATTGCTTGCACACAATTAATAAAGCACTGTCAAGTCTTTCTCTGTAAATCCTGCTCCAATGCTGGACCAGTCATCATTTGCCATACGGACCTGAATCTGCACACTGCCCGTATTTGGCTGTAAAGTAAATGCATTTTTAAATGTTAATTCTAATACATAATTGCCTGCATCTTTTTTAATGACAGTATTTACGTCTGAATTAAAACTTGTATAATAAGGTGCCACATTTAACTGTGCTGCTGCATTGTCTACGAATACATTCATATTTTTTGCATCTGCTTTCTGGAATGTATAACGGATTGTTAATTTAGACAAATCAACTGCACTGCCATTGGATGTAATAGTGTAAACCTGATTTACAGAACCAGATGCTGTTGTATTTACTTTTACATCTACATTTCCAGATGGTGCTTTGCTTGGGTTTACAACAGGTGATGGACTTGGTGCTACGGATGGTTTTATGCTAGGTGCTACGGATGGTGCTACGCTAGGTTTTATGCTAGGTGCCACACTTGGAGCAGTGGAACCAGCTTTTAATGCCGCCTTAAATGCTGCCAAAGCAGAAGCACTTGAATTGATTCTCCAGTCAGTTTCTTTATTTTCACCGAACCAGGATACTAATTTGATTCTTGGATATTTTGTACGGATTGTATTAAATGTTTCCGTAATCCATGCTGCTTTATTACCACCAATTTCTGTACTAGAGAATTCCGTAATGAAAATTGGTTTGCTGATTGCACACAATGCCTGGTATGGAGCTGCGAAAATGGAATCAAATGACTGCCATGTACTTCCCCAGGACTGTGTTGTTCCCCAGTTATAACCATCAATTGCGATATAATCTACATAAGCATCGCCAGGATAGTGTCCTGTATATGTACTTCCAGAACCACAGTTGCCTGCATTTACGTTCCAGATAAACTTAACATTTTTTGCACCCTGCTGACGGAAAATATCAACAACATGACGATACGCTGCAATGTAAGTCTGATTTGTATTTACCTTACTGTCACCGATTGCCCAGTCATACCAGTTTCCGTTTGCTTCATGCATTAAAGAAATATTGATTTCTTTATTATATGCTTTCATATCATTTGCCATCTGTCTGATGTAGCTGTCTTTCTGGCCGCTGCTGATAGCGGTATTGCTTAGTCCCCATGGCTCCCATGTGATAATAGCCTGTGAACCGTTATTATAGATAGAATCCATAATAGTATTTTTAATGGAATTGAAATTCGTACTCCAATCCATATATGCCATAACGGTATCCAACTTATAATCCGCTAACGACTGCCAGGTATTGATTTCAGATGTATTGGCCTGCACCCCAAGCCATGCACCTATTTTCAAACCGCTATCGTTCATGGAAATGCTTGCAGATACTGTACTGACGCACATTGCAATAGCAAGAACTGCTGTTGCTAAAATTTTTGTTACTCTCTTTTTCATAGATTTACCTCCCTTTAATCCGTTACTTTGTCTTATTATAAAACCATATAAAATGCAAAGCAAACACTATCATGTTACAGAATGTTGACTATATAATTCAGGTGCGCAACATGCATAAATTCCTTACGTATTCTGCATTATCTTTAAATACTCTGCTAACAGATTTCATTCTCTCGCCTCCTTTCTTATACTTCTATTATACTATTAAGTTATTATGTTACTCAAAACTTATTTTGTAAAAATGCATAAAGTTTGCGTTTTCCAGGGCTTTCGCTGTTTAAAGAGGACTTAGGCTCTGCCACGTCAGGCGGGTATAATTAATTTTGTTTCCCGCCTGTGTGCTTTTAAGCCCCTCTCTCTATTTTCATGAAAACACCCAGAACCTTCCATCGGGCATTGGATACATTTTTCCTGTCATGCGATTTTTTATTTGTCCAGTATGCAAGTCGCGTATCAAAACACAAGACGGCTCTTTGGATGTTGCATCTTTTTGAAAATACAGATTATCCAGATCACGAAACATAAAAACTTCGTTTTTTTCAATCGGAATCTCACACGTCTCTGGCCAAATTACTCTATAGCTATCTTCTTTAGGTTTATACCCTAGCAGTAATGGCCTTGTTTTTAATGAGAGATTCGTATATTCCTGTTGTATATCCAATGTTACTTCTGCCAGAAGTGTCAGCTTCTGTTTTTCTGGCTGATAATAAAGTATCTGAAATTTTTTCCTTTCAAAATCAGCTGCCAGAAAAGCTAATTTTCCTTCATCATAAACAGGTGGAGCAATATAACGGTTTTTCTCTATAGTAAGTGGGCAATGTTTTTTTCCATCTGGAAAATGTAGCAAGGAACACATTGTGCCTTGATACTCGCCTTCATTCCTAAACATTTCACTAGCCTGGTAAAATGTAAGAGGACTTTCTATACAGGAATACCACTGTTCTGTGCCTAATACTGGCTCTAAGGTACAATGGGCGAGACCTTCAAATATTTTTTTACGTAACATATGCTACCTCTTTTCATTGCATGGATATATATATTGTTATTATTGGATTTTGATGGGATGAGATATGCATTGGCATGGTAAAACAATTTTCTGTATAAAGAAACGGCATCCACTTAATCTCTACAGAATAATTGGATGCCATTTTCTATTCATAATATTCTATTTTGATGTACCCGCTTCTTAAATCACTTCAACTAACTCTCCGTCATAATACACTTCTGTCTTTCCTGCAGCAAACCCTGAAAAGCCTGACCAGTCCTCCTGATAAATGCGAATTGTCATCTGTGCAGTACCATTTGCTAAATCTAACTCTTTATTACAGCCAATTTCCACATAGTCACTAGCACAGCTTCCTGATACACAAGATGTCAAATCCTGATACCAAGGTGCCTTAGATAACTGGGCTCCTGCACTGTCACAAGCTACAAGAAGTTTTTTGCTATCGTTTTTTGTGTAATGAAAACGAATTTTTATCTTAGATAAATCTATGCTTCCCTTGCCGTTTCCTGTAACGGAATAATTCTGAAGAACCGTATTCCCCTGTAAGTTACTTGTCACCGTTACCTTCGGTGCTGCCCCTGAAACACTTGGTGCTTTAGATACAGCTGGACTTGGACTTATAGCTGGTGCTTTGCTGGCTATCGGTGCTGGACTTGGAGACGGTGCATTACTTACCACTGGTGTCGGACTAACGGCTGGTGTTTTACTTGCTATCGGAGATGGAGACGGAGCTGAAACTGCCACATCTCCCACCTTGCACAAATAGAAATCATCAAATGATCCCCAGGCATTTGCCACAGCCAAAACCGATACTCCAACAGTTACTGTTCCATCCTTTCCAACATAGATTCTCTTTACACAAGGATTTTCCCACTCCTGCCAGCTTGACACTTTTGATGCTTCTTCATAATGTTGTCCATTGCTATCTGCAAATAATACAAATCTAGAGTTATTGCCTGCATCTCCACCTTGCAGATATCCACTAAATTCATAATAACCTGATGTTAAACCTCTTACAGTCTGTGTTGCTTGGAATGTCATGTTTTTATCATCCCAGAATTTAAGGCAGGCTTCTCCGTTTCGTACATTAGAGGCTTCTTTCTGCACTGATACACCATTTCCACTGATACTCCAATTGCTGCTGCCACTTTCAAAACCTGGGTTTGCCAGCAGGTTTGGTCTTATAATGGAAAGGTTACAAATAATACTGTAAGCAGTTCCATTGGCAGATGCAGTTCCATGAATAATATAGTTCCCAAGACCTTTTGCTATTGCTGACTGTAATTCCTGACTATTCCATGCGACAGTCTTATATTCCGCAGTTCCATTATTATAAGCAACCCGTATAGACTGTGGCAATGTAATGTTTTTGCCCAATTCCCCAGTTACTGTTAATTCATCTTCAATGCTGTCAACAAGTTTTGGTGCAACTGCTCCAGAACCAGCAAGACGGAATACATTTAAAGAAGCTAGTGGTTTTCCTGTAAAGTCGAACATGGCCTGATTATCCCAAGAAGAACCTCCGTACCAGCTTGCTGCATCACTTTCATATTCTCCTGCATAGCTTGAAGCCCAGCCTGAACCATAAGTCTGCCATTTCTGTTTATTAGATGCTAATACGCTAGCTGCATTGGATGCATTTTTCTGATATACCCCAACAGGAATCCATGCTGGTTCCCAGTAAAACACTCCAAGTCCAGCTGTTCCAACATCAGCTACTGCCTGCATGACATCTCGAACTACATTTGCCTGTCCTTGTACCGTTGCAGGATAACTTAAAGAAGAAACGTCTTTTTTCGTCACAGTATTTTCATGGCCATCACCATCTTCTAAAGTATAAGCATAGGACACTTCCGCAACCATAACTTTTTTGTGGTATGTATTGGCAACAGAAGAAAGTACATTGGTTAAGTTGTTTAGTGTTCCATGCCAGAATGGATAATAAGAAGTAGCAAATACATCATAATCCACGTTATATTGCTTCAAATAAGCTGCATAAGATGTATATCTTCCTGACGTCTCTGGATTGGTGTAATGTATGGCTATCCAAATATTTTTATTCAATGATTTTGCTACGGAACGGACTGCTTTGCATCCTGCACTATACAGTCTGCATTTATTGTCAATGGCTGTTTCCCCACACATGCCATTGTTCGTTTCATTTCCAACCTGAACCATAGCTACATTTACCCCGGAATTTATTAGGGTACGCAACGTTTCTGTAGTCCAGTCCGTAATGGCATTGGCTTTCTGGGATACCGAATAATTCCTCCATGCCTTTGGAGCGGACTGTTTTCCTGGATCTGCCCAGAAGTCACTGTAATGGAAGTCTATGAGCACCTTCATTCCTGCATTGGTTGCCAGTTTTCCAAGGGTAACTGCTTTCTTTACATCATTATTTCCTCCACCATAACCAGCACCATTGGCATTATAAGGATTGTTCCATACACGGATTCTGGCATAATTCACTCCTGCCTCTTTTAGCAGATCAAAAAAACCTTGCTGTGACAGCTTTTCTCCATTCCATCCTTTAAAAATAACCCCACTGTCAATTTCACTTATATACGAAGAAATATCCACCCCTTTGATAAAGTCCGAATTCATTCCTGTTACTTTGGTTACATTTATATCTGATGTCACTGGGACTGCCTCCTGGATTTTCACTAAAGAAACCTGATCAACTGCAACCGTAGTAGATGCGCCACCTGCAAGGCAGATTCCAATCTCATAATTGGATCTGGCTTCTGTTAAAGTAAATTCCATAGTAAATTTACTCCATTTATTCCAGCCACCTGTTGCCACAGTCTCTCCTTTGGCATCCTGAGTATAGAAATTGGTTTCAATTTTGGGATCTCCCATTGTTTTACCACTTAACAGATACGTACCTGCTGGCAAATAATTGACTTTCTGTGTCAGACAGACATATTGCGTTGATCGGGCATTCTGATTAATCCAGAACTTTTGCATGTATTGTCCATCTGGTATGGTTAAATAGTCATCCTGCATCTGCCGGCTTTCGCTTACATAATTCCAGTCGCAAGAAAGAGACCATGCATTGTCCTCCCATATACTTTTTTCAAAACTGCCATTGGCCAAATAACTTGAGTCTGCTGCATGGGGTTTGATTACCCCTACATGCGAAATAGGTGTAACTGTGCCTAATATCAGTGCACAAGCTACACCTGTTATCCGCTTAAATGTCTTATGAATCATATTTTTCCACCTTTCCATAAGCAAAATCATACGAACAAAGTCTGAGTTCCTCAGACTCTCGCAACTGGAATGTAAGGGCACTTTTTATTTGATAGGGAAGGACTCGCAGAGAACTTTCCTGTCAAATAAAAAAGTAAATTGACAATTCCCAATTTCTCAAAGAAATTTCCTTAAAAGTTATTAGGGAATTGGCAAATAAGGACTTAAACTTCCTTATGCCAACCCATGTAAATAAAGAGGTCGGTGGCAGATATTCTGGTCATAACTGGCAAATGCCACGGATATCATAACAATCAGTGGGATTACCATAAACATAACCACACCTAGAATTGGAAAGAACAAAAGCGTTACGTGGAATTTCTAATCCAGATAAGACTTTACATCCTCCCCAAAAGAACTGGTGTGTTTTCCTTGTTCCGCCACCTCCTGCCACCGGTACACTTTTACCCGATTCCACAGGTAAAGGGTTGCGAAAGCAAGAATGATTAGAACCGTAATAATACAAAATCATACTATCTCAAAGGAATGATTGTAATCATTGACCTCATTTTTCCGTATTTTAAACAAAATCAGCATAAAACATATATAACTGCCACTAGTAACAATAATACTGCAGCCGTTCTTTTCCTTATGTTACTTCTTCCATCAAAATAAGTCCCCCCTAGCTTATTTTGCGCAATCAGTTGTTCTTTTTATAGTATAGAATAACCCAAAATTATTGTCAATGAATATACATAATGAGATATTTTTTCATTTTATGTACAATATGCACAAATAAAATCCCTAAATTTGGAGGAATTCCCTTTTTTCTGTTGCGCAATTTATTTTTTTCATTATTTAGTTGAATTATTTATGATCACTTGATAACCTAATTTTTTTACATTAGGAACTTCTTTTCCATCTAGCAGATCTAATATGGTTTTTGCTGCTATGACCCCTTCTTCGTTATTATCAAAATTCAAGCAGGTAATAGCTGGCCGATGGTTTTCTAAAATGCTGCTGTTAAAAAAGGAGGCAACCTTTAAATCTTCTGGTATGATAATACCGTCATGACTGCACTTATGCAAAACAAAGTTACAAATGCTGTCATCCATACACAGAATACAATCTGCCTGCTGTACCATCAGTTCCTCTACTGCATTTTCTACTAATACTGCCGTAATTGAATTTTCATAAATAAGCTGCTGATCTGCTTCCAGTCCCAATTCCTTAAATGCATCCAGATAACCTTGATACCTGCTTTGAGTTACCATATGTCTTGTATCTCCACCAATTAAGCCTATTTTTTTCATTCCCCGCATAAGAAGCAGCGAAGTCAGCTCTTTGCAGCCTTCTCTATGGTCACAGTCTATCTGCGCCACTTCTTTATCATTGCACAAACCTAATGTTACAAATGGTATGTGAGATTCTTTTAAATATTCTACGATAATTCCATTCCTGTATGTTCTTGACACAATAACTCCATCTACTTTGTGATTAGACACAATCCTCTTTAGATTGGATATATCCATATCCGATATACTTGCGACTACAACATCATAATCTCGGAGCGCAAGATAATTGCACATGCCTGCAACTACTGACTGAAAAAAAAGCTGTTCACTGACTCCACAATCACTAGGTATTGTGACACAGATATTATAGGTTCTGGATTGCGCCAGTCCTTTTGCTACCGTACTTGGTTTATAATTATGTTTTTCTATATAAGACAATACTTTGTTTCTTGTAGTCGCACCAACACGTCCTTTCCCTGAAATTGCACGAGAAACAGTAGTTTTAGAAACACCTAGTGCTTCCGCAACATCACTAATTGTCATGTTTTCCTTATTTTGCAGTTTCTCTTCCATGCATTCCCTCCTTCCCCTTTTTCCTTTATCTTATGTATAATATTGCTTAAATTTTTGCGCAACTGGTTGCTCTAATAAAAGAGTAACAAATTTGTTTTTCTTTCGCAAGATATGAATTGCTATTTTTTTGATGAAAATTTATGCATTGTTACAAGAAGCGAAGGAAAAAAATAGTTAAATAACTTACACTATTTTTCCCAGTAACTGCAGTGCTTTATTTCCGTAAAACAAATAATTTAGAGAAAACCTGTCTACCTGCTCAATTCTTAGAAGGCTCATAACAACTGGAAATACAAAAAACAAAAACAAGAATAACATTGTTTTTATCGTACTCTTTGTAAAACGGCTTATCACATAATTTACCATCAATAACAGTGAGTACCCAAGGAACCGTACAAGGAACAGTATGATACAATACTGAAGAATTGTACCTCCCGCCCCAAAACACTCCGCAAATTCCGGTATGCTTTTTGCCTTTTGGAACAGACTATGGATTCCATAACTTCTGGATGCAAAAAAGAAATCTTGTGAATACACAACTGCCATTGTTATCACTAGTGTAAGTTCAGACATACCAAGCTTACAAACTGCTGTATAACGGCGTCCCCTTAACGAAACCTTATGCAGGCGGTTCATTCCTGTTTCATACTCATTGGCAAATATGCCTCCTAGACAGATAATGAGTGCTGCTGCACATAGGAATGCATTTTGCTTATCCCTTCTAACTCCTATATCACATAAGCCAAATACGCAATTCCATCCATCCTCATATACCAATGGATACTGTTCCTTTTTATGAATATTAATATACTCTAGTCTCGATTTTACTTTCTCAAACGCATTTTCTCCCTTTATTTTCAGCCTGAGCATTCCAACAAGTGCATTCATTACATCTTCCGCCATCTGCCCATTTTCATATTTGGCATACGCTGACTGTATCTGTTTATGAATGCTTTCAATCCTTTCTTCTTCTTGCTGAATATAAGCAAGCTTCTCCTCTGTCACTTCACCCTCTAATTTTTTCATATACATCTGGTAATAGTATTCCTCTTCATTCAAATAATACGGCTGGTAAACTGTTATATAAGAAAGAGTGAACAATAGCAGCATAATAAGAACCAGTACCCTAGAACCATAAAATACTTTGAATATTTCATGTCTTAGAACAGATACGTTCGCTTTTTTTCTTCTTTTTATCTTTCTATGGAAAGATATCGAATAATTGTGGTATACTCTTTCACACCTTCCATAGAGACTTAAACCTGCAGACAGCATAAAAAGAGCTAGTAAACATGCGGCTATATTACAAACAATGCACTTTCCTACAGGATGTCCCATTACATTAAAGTTCAGGTAATGCTTTGTCATCTGGGCTGCCTTACCATAGTAAATAAGATTAAGATATCTGAAAGGAGATAAAAAGGTATACTTCGGAATCATGTAAGCACAAAATCCAGACACAGCCCCACCTGTTCCAACGAAAATAAAAAAGGTTACATAATTTTCTGCCCATATTCCAATAAGATTATATATAAGCCCTATAACAAATAGTGCAAACATTTTTTGCAGTGCATAATAAACTAAATATTCTCCAATACTTACCTTCATAATGCATTGCTGAAATCCTACAATGGACTGTACTGGAGCTTGAAGCGGAATGCCCCCACATACTTTCCATATAAAAACAAAATTTCCTCCCCAGTAAACAATTACAATGAACATGCAGGACAAAAGCATTACAACTGTTTTTGCTAAAAATATTCCACCACGCCCATTCCAAGTAGAACGATACAATTTAGAAATACCATTTCTTTTATCTTCCAAAAAAAGCAGAATACTTACTACTCCTAACAGAATACATGGACAGATATCAAGCCGGATGGCTCCTAAAATGCCAGCAAGGCCATTTGTACCTGAAAAAACCGGTTTTACAGATTCCATCCGTTTATAATCTTTGCTCATTTTTCTTAAGTTCTTTTTACTGAATTCACTTTGGTTTTCTGCAAATGATTTAATGGCAAAATTGTCCTTTACTTTCTCCTGAACGGAATCTAAATATTCTTGATAACTTGCTATATATTTTATTTCTTCCAAAGTCTCCAAAAGAAAACCTGCTTCTTCTTCCGCAGAAGCTCCATATTCTAATCTGCTTCCAGATAAATACTCCTTTTTCACCTCTTCATACCAGGCATCCGAATATCCTTCCTGCTTTGCAATGTCCTGACTTCTGGCAAAGGAATATAACGCTTCCTCTTCCCTGCTTAACTCGTCCCCATATACTTTCATTACCTGTTTCTTCACACACAGTTCTTTTGCATAATCAAGCCGTTCCTGCTCTGTTTTTCCAAAGTGTTCATAGTTCATTTTAAACTTTCGATAAGAATGATTGAACGCAGGATTGGAATGATACGAAAGCATCAAAATAATGAAATTTGCAAAAAAAAGCATTAACAGACTAATTCGGAACAAATTGTTCTGCAGCAGTTTTCTCGCTTCGGCACGAATTATATTGCCCAACCTATACTTCATTCTTTTCTCCCTATTTTAACCTATTTCATCTTGAAACTCATATAGATAACAATCTTCAATGCTTGCAGTTACCATATTATGCAAAAAACCAGCTGGCACTTCTTCACATATTGCCCGAACCTTAATGAAATTCTCTTCCCGCACTATATTCGTAACCAGATACTTTTTGGAAAGCATTCCAACTTCTTCTTCCTTACAGCTGATTTCAAATACTTTATCCTGAAGTCTCGAAATGATACCTTTTGGAGTTGACTTGCAAATTAAATCGCCTTTTTTTAACAAGATGATTTCTTTGGCTATGTATTCAATATCCTGTACTACATGTGTTGCTATTATAACAATTTTATCCTTCGCTATTTCAGAAATAAGATTACGGATCCGGATCCGTTCTTTCGGATCCAATCCTGCTGTTGGCTCATCCAATACTAACACTGCCGGTTCGTCCAAAACTGCCTGAGCAATCAGAAGCCGCTGCTTCATTCCACCGGAATAACTGCCAATTTTATTTTCTAAGTATTGGTCTAAATTTACTTTTTTCGCAATTGACTGAATTCTTTCTGCCGCTGTTTTGGCATCCATTCCTTTCAAAGCTGCCATGTAAGACAGAAAACGGTATCCTGTAAAATATTCATACATACACTGCTGCTGTGGCATATATCCAATGCATTTCCGATAAGCTTTGCCTAATTTATTGATTTCCTGTCCATTGAATATTATCTGCCCTTCGTCTGGCTCCATATCATTTACAAGAATATTCATCAAGGTTGTTTTTCCTGCACCATTTGGACCTAGTAATCCATAAATGCCATTGCACAAAGTCATTGATACTTTATTTAAAGCAACCGTTTTCCCATATCGCTTTGTTATGTTACTGATTTTTAACTCCACTAATTTCACCCTAACTTAATTTTTTACTGGTGTATATTGTACTCCTTGAAAATTCCCACCTTCAAAGGGTTCAAATGCTGTCAAAAACTCATCCATTGTAATGACTTTTGGAACAAATCTGCTTTTGGTATAGGTATCTCCTTTTTTCAGGTCGGAATAGTCCCCATCATCTAATGCAACCATTTTGCCATCACTAGAAAATGCTGAAACACGCAACATGTCCTTACTCGTTTTCCGGTAACACATATCTTGTTTTACATCATACAAAACATTGGATGTGTCATTATATATGAAAAAAATATTTTCGAACAAAGCAGCATAGCCATGTTCCCCATACTTTATAAGTTCTTCTTTTTTTCCTCCATCTGCAGGATATCGCTCCAATATCATATCATCCTCTTTCGTCGTATAATCTATTCTTGTGCAGTATAGATAATCATGATAGATACAGCCTTTTGCCACAAATGAGCTTTTATCAAGCTGTGTAAAGCACTTCTCCATTTTTTTACTCTTTAAATCGTAACATAAAAATTCACTTCGGAAAAACTTTGGCAAGTAGTCTTCCGCGTCTCTATCTTCTTGATCTCCATCATAATATCTATACAGACAATATATTTTGTCTCTGTTATCGCTAGGACATATTTGTAACGATCCATTACGCTGTTCACCCGTTTGTCTATATTCATAAAGTATTTTTTCTTTTTTCGTTTTTAAGTCAAACACCCGTAAAGAGTTTATACTTTTCAAAGATCCGTTCCATTCTTCCTCATGGTCCTCATTCTTTAGAATATCATTAAAAAAAGTATAGTATAGCTTGCCATTATATACATACATGGATTCTACGCCACCTGTTGGAAACTCATATAGTTTTTTTCGATTATTTCCATCACAGTCACACTGATATAACGTATTTTTCGGGATTCCATTTTTTGCTGCATCAAAATCTGCCGAGATGCAATAAAAGGTATTATTATAAAACAGAATTCCTACGGGCTGCTTATAATAAGCGTCTCCATCGTTACTTCCTAACTTAATCTTCCTTTTTGACTCCATATCATAATATTGAGCGATCTCATCCTGAACATAGTACAGGCCATCCTTTGCAAGATAAAAATTGGACTCTGGATTATATGCATATTCGGTACTGGAAAACTGGATTTCCTTGTCCTTATGCTGTACATATCCAAACACAACTCCTGCTATGACAAGCAGAACCATTGCCAAAAGTATCCCTATTCCTTTTTTATTCATACTGCTTCCTTTCGTGTAACTAGTCTTCGTTATTGCCCTTATCTGATATAGAGTGCTAAGAAATCTGAAATCTACTCTATCTTACAGCCTTCTTCAGCACCCTAATCCTACCAGACCAATGATAAGCATGTCCTACTTATACGTTATATTTGCAAACCCATATGCAGAATCTGATAACCCTCCTGTCTTTTTTGCTATCACCATTTCCCCTGCTCTCTTATAAAGATAGGCACTACCAGCATAGGAAAAGTTATATGGATCAAAACCAACTCCCAAATATGGTGAACAATAACGGGAAGTCTTAAAATCATTATACGCAGTTCTTCCTTTTACATATAAATGCATGGTTCCAAGTTCGAGACCAAAGTGTTCATATGCATAAACGGTAATTCCACTCATTCCATTAGAACAATACACACCTGTTTCTGCTACCTCTGCATTAACAGATACTGCCTGGCTCAACGTGCTTACCCCCAGAACTGCCGATAGAGCTGATACTGCAATTATTTTTTTCAAATTCATCCTTCATCCTCCTATATGTATAAAATTCACGTTTCTATTCTATCGTCTTTTTTTTAACAAGTCAACCATTCTATTGTTAAATTTTCCATTTTTAGTAACACAAATTTGCACAAACCCATTCCAGACATAATATAATAAAGTAAAACTTATCTTCTTTTTTGGATTACTGCTAGAATAACTCCAAAAACCAGTAGCACAACTGCCAAAATAACGAATCCAAATGCAAGGAATGTCTGGCTTATATAAGTAAGTCCTGGCATAGGCCCTTTTCCAGGCAGATTATTATAATAAACTGCAATCCAAACATTTCCTATGCTGCTTATAGCCCCTGCTGCCAAATTGATAATCCCCTTATTCTTCTTTTGGAACGGAAGCAGAAAACAAATTAGCTGTGCAATCCAAAGTACCGCTCCTAGCCATATTATATACTTTTCCATACCATCTCTCCTATCTCTTTTTCCTAAAGTGCCTTAACCAAGTCATCTCTTCTAACGCAACCGTTACAGCAATCATTCTTTTACTAAAATACAGGTTTCTTATGCCTCCCTATTTTGCTTTCATCATATCATGAAATCCTTTTTTTGTTCAATTTCACAAACTGTCAGAACTCCATCTTTCACATAAAACCGTACATCAAAACCAGCAAATGTGATACCATATTTCCGTTCAGGATCCTTATGATAAGCTGGACGAGGATCCTGTTCTAACACACCGATTACGGCTTTGTGCTTCTCTATTGGAATCTGTGCTAATAAATCTGCTGGGAAAACGACCTTCAATCCATAATCCTTTACCTGGCTGCCAAATCCACCAGTCGCTTCTGGATGACAGTCTACATAAGGAAGATATGGCTTAATGTCTAAAATAGGAGTCCGATCCATTAAATCAATTCCAGAAACCGTAATAACTGGTCCTGATTTTTCCTCCCACTCAACTGCTTCTAATTTCACACAAGACAGTCCGATATGATTAGGACGAAATGGAGATCTTGTGGCAAACACACCCATTCTTGTATTTCCCCCTAACCTTGGCGGCTTTACGGAAATAGGAGCCGTTTTCTCCATATTCTCAGAAAACTGCCACAACAGCCAGATATGAGAGTATCCGTCAAGACCACGAAAAGCATCCATATTATGATACTGTGGTTCAAAATATATCTTTCCTTTTAATTCTTCTACAAGTCCACTTTGCCTTGGAATTCCAAACTTCGCTGGAAAATCCGTTCGTATGGTTCCTATTTTATTCATATCGTTCACCTAACCACTTCATTTTTCTCTATAATAACAGGTTTCCATGCATTTTCCAACAAAGAGCTTCTCTTTCACAAGCCTTTTGTATTCCTCTACTGATTCTGTTTCATCTGCTAGTAAAAGTGCCCGCTTCATCTGTCTAATGTCCTCTGCCATATACGCAGTATGATTGCCTCTTCCGACTACCTTAAGATGAGTTACTCCTATTTCCTTCAATTCTTTCAAAGCACAAAGACCACACCCTGTCTGTCCTGTTACATATCCTTCTTCGCAGGCTTCCTCTTTATTTTCTGTAACAGTCAGATCCTTACACATGGACAAATGACTTTTCCCTGCCTTTAAATCACCAAGCACATATGGCACTTTACATAAATGCGTCAGCTCGTCACAATGAAGAGAATTACAGAATGCACCTGTAAAATGACAATATTCATTTAATGCAAATGCCTCAAACTCCAGACCATTTCTTTTATTGGCATCCATACAACGCTTCATATCCTCTACTGTATTTTTCCGGTGAAAGATGATTCTTTGTATGTCAAATTTCTGAAAGAATTCTATCATAGGGCGATTTACTTCTGCGGTCTCTCCACTTAAATGAATCTTACATGGAATCCCTATGGTCCGAATATACAGAAGAAGTCCTGGATCAGACACAATGAACACGTCAAACCCACACTCGATACATTCCCTCATAATCTGCCCTATTAACGGATACTGTTCTGGCATATAGCACAAGGAATTAAAAGTAATTTTAACAGGAACCCCATAATACTCTGCCATCTTTCTAAGAATCTCCAGATCCCCTCTTGTCCCAATCTGTACATTGTAAAATAAAACTTCACGACGGTTAAGAGGAGAAAGAACACCGTATTTTTCATTCCATGAAAAGGGAACATAGCCACAGAAAAACTCATCTGCCCCTGCCTTTGCTAACAGAGGATAATCTTCCACAGAACCCAGTCCTGACACAATTTTCATATAATTCCTCCCATTTTTACAGTAAGGTAAGTACCAGACGGTCAATCCCTTGTTTTAAGTATGCATTGACCATAGCAGGATCCGAAAGAATGGTCTTTTCCAATCCAAACAGGGAATTATACCGCCCCACCATAGAAAGATGCTTTGGATACAGAAATACTTTTTCTTCACAATAACCTGGACAGTTTCTCGGCAGTTTCTGATTGCCTCGATCTCCTGTGGTACAAAAGGCATATAACGTACAAAACTGAGATGTATTGGTCTGGTAATAGGGTAAATGAAGACTGTGGTTTCCTCTAGGTATCTCCATAACTTTGACAGCCCCATTTTCCATATAGGGCTCCACTGCTTCGTACTCATATCTGGCAATCTTCCAAATATCATGCAAGTAATTTTGGTATAATTCACCGTTTACATTATTTTTCTGTAAGTTATCCACATGTTGCTTTGTGCCAAGTTTATAACCGTAACGAGGATCTTTTCGATATTTATTTAACAATATTCCTAGATTTAACTGTACGAATTCCTCTCCCTTTGTGGCAAAAAGCAGTTCCCGAAACATGTTCACCATTCCCCAGTCATTAACTGCTACTTCAATAGGCTTCTGTCTTTTCTGGCACCACAGGACGATTTCCTGCAAAAGCTCCCTTGTTTCTTCTACAAGTTCATCTCTAAGATAAGTAAAGACTAATGTAATCTCTAAGTTTTCACTTAATGCTTTGTCCATAAGTACCACCCACTGGTTTCTTTCTGGCAACAGGTTATGACAGAACTGGCTGCCGATATACAGACGCTTTACTGGCTGTTTAAAAAGGGGATGGTCCTGTAAATAATTTTCCTCCAGACGCTCTCTTTGAAACACTGCAATTCCTTTTTCCAGATACTCTTTATAATGTTTTGGAGTATCTAAGGAAAATGCAAGCTGGTAAGACTTTTCCAAAACATTCTCTCCTATTGGGCCCTGTCCTCCAAAGCATTCTGCAGTATCCGAAAACCAGTCCTTTTTCTGTCTGGCAAATGTCTCGTAAAACACTTCATCTTCTTTTCTTGGGTACTCCACCAGTTCTTCTGACAGATATCCGTCATCTCCTGTTAATTTAAGGGAAATATATCTGCCATACATGGCTACAAGGCTTTTGACATTTTCCACATACGATTCTTTCCTAGTACAGACAGTATAAGTAATAAAAAACGGTTCTTCTGTTTTTGCTGTTTCCACTTGAAATTCTTCCAAAACCACAGAAAGGTAACTGCTTTGCTCAAACTGCAGAAAATGCAACGTAATTGTCTCTATAGCATCCAATGGATTGGCCACACGAAACGAAAATCCTTCATAAGCAAGTTCTACAATACGGACTTCCCTGTCTTGAACAAAACAAGTTACCAGACTAGAAGGCAGGAATTCCACACCATGTAACTTCATATTTTTACTCCATTTATGCAATTTAATGTGTTTTCTTTCTCATAATAATGGAAGCAGACAATGCAACGAGTGGCACTGTCATAATAATTCCTATGCTCCCTGAAATGCCTTGAATGACTTCCCTAGCCACAAGATCCGTAGACAAAAGCTGTGTCAAAGGAATCTGGTAGGAGTATATCATAATAAGCAGGCTTAAGGAAGAACCTGCGAATGCCAGAATCAGCGTATTGGACATAGTTCCCATAGCATCCCGCCCGATGTTCATTCCCGAACGAAATAAATCCACTGCTTTTAACTCTGGATTTAACGTGGCTAACTCTTTAATCGCAGACGCAATGCTCATAGCAACATCCATTACCGCACCTAATGCCGATACAAGAATTCCTGCTGTAAAAATATTGGTTATTTGCAAGCCATAATCATAACATTCTAACATTAAAGATTCCGCCTCGTTGGTCTGAAATCCTGAGATATGTGTCATTTTCCCCATAATATAAGCAAATAAGCCTGCAAACAGTACACCAGCACTCGTTCCCAGAAATCCACTAATGGTTTTCTGATTGATTCCATCAATCAGTGCAAAGCTGATAATGCTGGTTAAAATAATTACTCCAATTGTAGCTGGCAGCAATGGTGCTCCATAATATAATGCCGGAATTAAAACAAAGAACAGCATAAGCAGAGTGTAAGCTAAACTTAACAAAGACATAAAGCCCTTTTTCCCACCGATTACACCTAACAAAAGAACAAATACTCCAATAGCCCCAAGAAGAATTCCTTCTCTGTCATAATTGTATACTCCCACATTAATAAGACCATTTTCCCTTTCATCTAAGCGAACTACGATCTTTGTTCCCTTCTGGCAGTCTATTTGATAAAGGGCAGTTAAATAATTGGTAATATGATGAATCTCTCCTTTGTGTTCTCCCGTCAAAAGCTTAATTGCAATATTCTGGGAACCCTTTAAGACACCTTCATACTGACTGTCCTTGGTCACCTTTTCACTAGCCAGTTCCACTACAACAGCCTTTTCATAAGTGCTTTTTTGTACTCCCTTGTCCTTCTTCACCTGTAAATGTCCATGGACATACCCATATGCGGCCACAAAAAGCAACACTGCTACTAGAATTACACCCAACCGAATTCCTGCTTCTTTCTTATCAAAGCCATTTTCTGTCCCACTGGAAAACCAACCAAACCATTTCATTTTTTATCTCCTCGTAACCCAAACTTTCACATTCTGTCCTGTATGATTCTTTTTAAAGATATAGGAAATATACCTGCAACACATTTCCTATGTCTTTAAACTCATTTACCACAGATGCCAGAGCTTACTTTCCTCTGACATCTGCAGCCTGTACTTCTATTATTTTATTTCTATAAATAGAAGTCTCTTATTTTTTCTTAACGGCAGCTTTTCCTGTCTTGGAATTCTTGCCATACACGTTTGCCTTAGCAGAATCCTTTTGGTAAGCACTTACTTTTACATAATAGTTCCTGCCTGCTTGTAAACCTGTTAATGTTTTTGTTAAAGTCTTCTGGCTAACCACTACGGATTTCGCATGCTTCATAGCACTATTATCCGCATAGGTAATTTTATATCCCTCTGCACCACTGACACTTGACCAAAAAACAGTAAGAATATTTCTTCTTTTCGACACAACCTTAACCTTGCTTACTGTTCCTGCTGAAACCTTGGTCCACTTAGCATATAAAGTAACTGCTTTTCCATTGATATTGGTAAGATTCTTAACCGTTGCACCATCTTTATAAACAACCGCACCATTTAAAGTCTTAGACCAGCCTGCAAATACATAGCCACGTCTTGTAAAGCTGGCCTTTGGCAGTTTCACGGATTTGTCATATACGGCCGCAAGTTTCTTCATAGAACCATTTGCAAGTATTGTACTTCTGGAAAAACTGATTTTATAAGTGTTTGCAGTCCATTTTGCATATACCGTCACATCTCCTTTCTGTGAAGAAGAAATGCTTGTAATCTTATTCTTAAAGGATGCTTCTTTGTACCATCCAGCGAAAGTATAACCTGTTCTTACTGGATTTGCAAGCTTCTCCGCTTTTCCTTCTGTGTACTTATCTGGATTGGAGGCTGCATTTTTTCCACCATTTAATACATAGTGGATAGTAGAGGTTTGTGTTAGCTCTGCTGGTGCTTTTTCTAATACGATTTCATCTCGGTCTCGCACACGGATACAGGTTCCGTCTGGATTTCGGTATAAAATACCTGTAATAGAAACATTATTCCCTACTTTGCAAACGCTGCTAGTCTTATCGACTCCAGAAGAAGATCCAATATAACCATCTGTTAATGCCTTACATACCACTCCCGATGCATCTTTTACGTAAATGTAGTTTAATACATTTTCGGAGTAATCTAGCTTTACAATTTTCCCTGTTACTTTAACTAAACTTCCTCCATATGTATCATAATCTGCTGCTTCTTTTGCAGTCAGCTTCTTAGGTTTATAAACCTTTTTTCCTGACAACAAGTCATAAGACATTACCATAAGTTCTTTGTCCCCTTGGTAACTTGCCACATAACCTGTTAAACGAATCTTCTGTCCAATTTCAATTCCCTGCTGTGCAACTGGGAAAATATCGATTCCAGCTGTATCATCCTGAATATAAATGGTATCAAAAAATGTAGTTGCAACATCTGTTGTACCTGCCGTTACATAACCTTCCACTGTGAAGATTTCGCCTTCCTTTGCTTTTCTTACCGTTGCAATATCTGTAATCTCTAATTCCTTCTGGCTTTCTTTTAAAATATTCCCTGCAATTACCGTATTGGAATAAGATAATTCATCCGAATTGTTTTTAATCTCTGTATCAATTTCGTAATTGGATAAAAATACCGTTCCGCCTACCCAGACTGCTCCGCCATTCTCTCCAACCTGCTCATAAGCAAGTGCTACAATATCCCCCTTTTGCTGTTCCACATAGTTAGAATCCATTTTCTTAGAATCGAAAGAATATGTAGTATTATGGCCATATACAATGGCTTCTGCTTTTCCACTGGCAATGGCATTTTTATCTACTAGGATACCACATCCACTGTAACAGCTATATGTCATTTTCTCTACTAAACCATTCAGGTATTTGGAGGAAGTATTATAATCGTCGAAATACAGACGGTAATTCTGATTGCTGTAATTCTCATCATCACAAAGTTCATCGCTGTTTATACGGGTTGTAGCTCCAATTGCTGTTAGTAACTTATTAAGTTCTGTGGAAGTCTGGACTGTGGCTGAATCTTTATAATCTGCAATACCACAAAGTACAACTTTTCCACCATTTTTCACGTAATCCGATACTAATGCAATAAATGCATCGTCAAATGTAGTTGGCGTATACGCTGTTCCATCTTTGGTTGTACCAGACTGTTTTGCAGGAGAAGTAATGATCATAAGAGCACAGTCTTTCAGATCTTGTGCTGTAATCTTATCTTTTTTCACAACTACTTCTTCATAATAGCTGGCTGCAAGCTGTCCTAATTCTGTAATGCTGCCTTCATAGTATCCATTTACATAATCATTAAAATGCGTACCATCTACAATTACTTTACTTACCATGCTTCTAGGAACATAGTTTAATTCTATTTTATTGGAATATACTTTATTTACTCCATTGGCAGTTGCATAGACTATTGCAACTACTGTTGTGTTTCCTAAACCTGTATAGGTTAAATCAAACGTATATTTTTTGCTTGTCTGAGAAGGAAGAATGGAAAGTCCAGCTTCACTAAGCTTTTCTCCTTCTAAGTTTTCAACCACTTCTCCATTAATTGTAAACTGGATTTTATCAATGTTTAAATCTTTGTCATTATTATTGAAAATCTCTGTTGTAATATCTGCTGCTTCATTTTGAATCTGCATAGCCGTTGATGTAGTAACAGCTGCGATACCTGCTGCATCTACCTCACTTACCCAGACTGGAGCAGTCACCGCAATATCTCCATCTTCCTGAGTCACTTTAATATAATAATAGGAATAGTCTGGACTTAACTTAAAGTCAATTGTCCCTTCACTAGCAGAAATAGTTTTTGATGCAACGGATAAGCCACCATTTACAATAACTTCTACTTTTCCGATATTCTCTTTTTTGTTCTCTTTATCCACGGTAGCATCTTTTAAAGAAACTGCAATGTTTACTTCGTCTGGAGTTTCTTCCAGAATGGTACCCATCACTTCTCCATTTAAAGTGTACTGAATGGACAAGTCGTTGTCTTCTGTTGCATATGTACGCATATTTCTTAGGGCATCATAAATATTATCTCTTGTTAAGGAATCGGCTAATACAACCGTTCTTGCTGTATTGGCATCTCCCCAGAATCCTTTATGATTATCCTGGTTGTTGGTAGGTGCTACATGCCATCCTTTATCTAATGCTCTTGTATAATACTCATAAGATGGGAAATAACCTGAGCTTCTAATAGCTCCTTCTCCATTACCAACCTCAATCGTTGTAATTAACTGGTCAATTTCTGTGTCATAATATGCAAAATCATAAAAATCACCAAAGGTAGTACCTGGATGGTTAAACTGGCTAATGGAATCTGGCACTGTCTTTAATGCCGCATAGTAATTTACTAAAGACGCACTGCTTCCATTCCCATAGCCTGTGTCATTTCTACTTAAAAATCCACTTGTATTAAAGGTATTCATATGTCCTGGTGCACCACCAGACCATGTCATTTCATACCCCATAACCCCAACAAAGTTATCGCTGGTAAACTGATCTGCAATCTCATGACCTTGCAGCCACTCCGTACTCTTAGAACCATCCGAAATCGTACAGGATGTATCATTGTCAAAATAATTGGAATGGTCTGTAATTGCTAAGAAATCTAAGTTCTTTACCTTTGTGGCATGTTCAAATGCTTCTGTCGGTGTTCCTGCACCATCCGAATAATTGGTGTGGGAGTGAATCTGTCCAAAGTAAGGTGTGTAGTTTTCCTTGGAACGTTCTGTAAAGTTCAAAACTTTCTCCTCACTCTGTACATAACCATCTAACGTAGCATAACATTTGATAACTTGAGGTAAATTGGTTAGTACAATCTTTTCTGTGTACTCTTTATAACTTACACCGTCATCCATAGAGTACATGATTTTTGCACCTTCCGTTGAACAGCTTAACTTTACTTCACTGCCTGGTTTTACAGCACCACCATTTGGTGAAGCTTTTACAGTAGATACCTGTGCCTGCGTAAATCCGTATGATACTTTGACGCTTTCTTTTTTTCCTTCTGATTTCGCATATGTAGTCACAACAGCTGGAAGCTGTGTAAGAACAAGTTTCGCATCTTCCTTGTACTCTTTTGGCTCACTTCCATTCACGCTATAATAGATAACCGCATTTTCTGTTGCACAGGAAAGTGCTACTTCACTCCCTAAAGCTACGGCTCCTGCCTCTGGAGAAACCGTTACAAGACCTGTCAGTTCCTCTGATACAATAGGAGAACCCGTTACTACTACATTACTGATTCTACATGGGAAAGCAGTTCCTACTGCACTGTCTTTTCCATCAATACGGCTGTTTTCCACAGGTGCCAGAAGGCGAACCATTACATGCTCTGCATTGGCTACACTATCCGGCAGCTGCACCGTATAAGCCTGCCAGCCTGCAGTGGCTTCTAACTGATCCATATTTTCAAATGTCTTAGAAGAACTTACTGGTGTAGCACCTGTATAATCTGTGGTTTTAATCACATATGAAATCTTATTGGCTCTCTCGAAATGGATACCATCTGTACTATAAAGGACTTGGTAATACTTCGCTCCAGCATTAGAAGAACGCAACTGGAAGTCAAGTTCCATAGCCGCATATTTATCACTGGAAAACTCTAATTGGAAATACTGGCCCAATGCAAATTTCGTCTGGCCAAGACAATATTCCATTGTTCCGTTATTGTTGTTGCTATACTGTGGCTGATTGCCTGTACTTAATGTAAATGTTGCATTTTTATCTAGAAAATCATTGTTGGCATATAAGTCACCATATGCTACATTTCCTTCAAACTGCCCATTGCCAGCCCATTTCGCTAGCTGACTGGTAACCGTTTCTTCTACGTCGTAACCTGCCTTTTTAAAACTGCTTTCGGAACTGCCGTTACGAAGCTGATAGGTTGTGTTGTACTTTGAAAATACTGCGTATACGTTGGCTTTATCGCCTTCTGCCAGTTTTGCTGGGAAAGCACTGCTCTGGTAAATGTTCAGGCTTTTGCCTGTGCCGTCTGTAATTGCTGTATTGGAGGTACTATATTTTCCTAAAGTTACCTCTTTAATAAGAACGTATTCTGATAAATAGGCATCTTTTCCCTCATCTAGCTGTTCAAGAGTTACCGTCTGTGCACCTATTGGTGCTGCCTCTTTTACTTTGTTTATAACCAGACTTCCACTGTCTGGTTTCTGTAATTGCTTTACGGAACCATATTCCGATATTTTTCCGGTAATTGCAAGTACATCACCAGCTTTGTAGCCAGATAAGCTATCATAGATCTGGAATCCATAGATTTCACCATCTATAACATCCTCAATAATGGCAGTATTTACAGAACCATTTTTTCCATACTGGTACTGTAACTGGCCGACAACTGTAAGTTCTGCTCCTTTTGCCGCTTCATAAGCCTTATCAATGGTTACCGCACCTTCTGGAACTTCACTGGCTGCAATAGGATCGTTGTAAACAACTGGCTGTGGTGCTGTCACTGGTGCTTTACTTGGTTCTGCCGGTGCAGCACTGGCTGTGACTGTCTGGCTTGGCTCTACTGATGGTGACACGGTTACTTCTGGAAGTGTACCGTCAATAGAATCACCTGTTACCACAATGTCATTGATGTTAGAAACTCCAGCAGCCGCAATGTTCTGATCCATACCATTTTTCTGATTCACCGCAATGTTACTTACACGTAAAATGCGAACATATACCTTATCCTGATTGGATGCCACTTCTGGAAGTTTAATCTGGCTAATTGCATTTAACGAAGTTCCCACTGTAATGGTTTCAGATAAGTCCGTAAAATTCGTTCCATCAATACTATACTGCACCTTAAAATCTCTTGGTCCTGTACCAGAAGAACGAAGTTTTGCATCTACTGTTACATGTTCAAAATTCCTGGTTGAAAAAGAAATCAGCCAATATCTATCTGTCATCTCACCATCCCATGAATCTGTTTTCAAAGATGATGATGAAAAGCCTGGGGTTACACTTATGTCTCTTTGTAAAACAGCATGCACACCAGTTGAATCGTCTTCATATGGCAGCAAAGATACCTTGCCATCAGTAAGTATCATGTTGACTAGTTTGTAATCCTTTCCATCTTCCTCAGATGCAGATACAGACTGTACTGGCGTAATGGAGCTTAATACCATTGCAAATACTAACAAAATAGCCAATACTCGATGTTTCTTCACTATTATTTTATTCATTTTTTTCCTCTTCTCTAGAATGATATCTATGTAATCCGTATGGATATACGGTTATTTTTTGACTGGTTACTAAACTATATAAGGCTTAATGGCTTTATATAAATGATTGCCACAGTATTTCTATAAAGAAAAAAGGACTGACTATTAAAAGTCCGTCCCCTATTACCGTTCGTTATTTCTTCTCCCTATTCACATTTTATACTGATATTTTGTAATTCGTCAATCTATTTTCGTGAATTTACAGAAAAATAATGTTACCTGTATTATTTTTGACAAATCCCTTTGGAAAACTCTCTTTTAATTTTCCAGCTGCATACTCTCCCGTACAATGGGAAACTGCTATTTTCTCCACGCCAAATTGCCGAAATGCCTCTATTGTTTTCTGCACTCGTTCTTCATCTGCTGCCACTAGATGAGTTCCGCCAATGACCATGTAAATAGGCATATCTACCCGTTTGCTTACATCTTCTAAAATGTTGACAATGCCAATGTGGGAACAGCCTACGATTAGAACCAATCCTTTTGCTGTTTTGATTCCAATTGCCATCTCATCTTGAAAGGAATCTATGACGTGGTTTGCTGCTTTTTTTAAAATAAATTTCGGATTCAGTTCTTCGAAGTGATTAAACTGACGAAAATGATGGAATATCAATACATTTGGCGTCAACGCAACAGTGTCTTGGGTAATCTTAACTAAATGGATGCCTGCTGCCTGAATTTCTTCTTCGTCGAATGCATTTCCGATAAACTTGCACTCCCCGTCTTCTGTTATCTTGTATTTTGGAGTGAAGAATTCTGCTCCAGTTAGGAGTTTACACTTTGGATTTAGTACTTTTTGTTCTAATAATTTGCACACTCCACCTCCGTGATCGTAATGACCGTGGCTTAGGATTAGGTAATCTACAGCTTTCAGGTCTTTGTTTAGCTTGTCTGCGTTCTGGATAAAGTCACCAGACTGGCCTGTGTCAAAGAGGATTGTTGCATGGGCTGTCTGGATGTAAAGGGAGAGACCATGTTCGTAGTTGAGGAGTGGGATGGTTGTTGATGGGGTGTTTTCTATTAGGGTGGTGATGGTGATACTCATATGGTTTTCCTTTCTGTTTTTACGAACTGAATAATTAAAATATTTTTGATCTATTTTTTCTTTTTTATCTTAGTCTTATTAGTCCGTTCATACGCTAACATTCTGTTTAACTTTTCTTCATTTTCAGCCGCCTTTTTTCTAAGCTTAGTCATATCTGATTCATCTCCCAAAATGTGAATTTTTCTATGGCAATTAGGACATATTGCAACTACATTATCAATAGTGTCAGAGCCTCCATCTGCCAACTTAATAATATGGTGTTCTTCTAAATATGGTTTATTATTCTTGTCATAAAATGGTGCTTTATCTTCACATAGTTGACAATTTTCTTCTGCAATCCGCTTTACAATTTCTTTTAAATACGGATCTCTATAGTAAACCTTTACCTTTGCTGTTTTGCATTCTTTGTCACCCACATAAATCTGTTTTCTTCTTACTAATTCTTGATATGATAATTGTGCCACCTCTTTTTCGAGTGGCTCTTTTATTATCTGTTCTGCAATCTTAATCGGAAATACCCACACACTTCTATCATTCCCATTGACATCTTTCTGCTGTTCTGTATATGGTTTGTCTGCCAATTCAACAATTCCACGATATGTATAATATCTTGGTTCCATTCGTTCAAACAAATGTACTGTAACTCCATTGGTTTGAGACTCAAATAAAGTCTTATTTTGATCTTTTAATCTCTGATCCCCTACTTTTCCCATACCAGTATAATGTAATATTCCTTCTTTCCATGTGTCACAATATATTCCCTTTGTTTCATCAGAAATAATTACTAATGTATTAGTTTTCGTAGAACGTCTCATCCCCCCCATCATTCCACACCCGAATATCTCTCGTAATTGATCATTTGTGACTTTATCTCCTATTTCTATTAATGGAACAAAACTCATAAACTATTGCCTCCCTTTTTTCTTCACATTTAATACTAATTCTATCATATTATTGATTTTCAAATAACCCTAAATAAAGTTTTATATTAAATTGTTAAACAAAATATAAGATGTATGGCCCTCTTTCAAACCATACACCTTATATCCTCATATTTTTATATGTCCTTATGGCTCCACGCCTGCAATCACAACCCCATCATAGTACACAACCACTTTTTTATCATCCCCAAAGGAATAATCATTGGTCTGTACAAAGGATGACCAGTCATTTTTCGCAATACGGAATGCCACCTGGCCGTTTACTGCATTGTTTACTTTATAATTGCCACTAAATGCTACTTCCAGATAGCTGTCTGCACTATTTGCTGGATTCGTCAATTTCACAATTGAGCCTTTTACATTCTCTGCAATATTCACATAGTAAGGTGCTACAGAATACATCATGGCGGCAGAGTCAATCCATACAGTTTGATTCTGGCTGCCGTCTGCTGTGTAATAGTATCTTACTTTTAACTTTGATAAGTCCACAGTTTCAGATGCAGTTCCTGTAATGGAAATGACTTTATTTAGGCAGCTTGCTGTCGCACTGGTATCTCCTGATACGCTTACTTTTACCAATGGAACTGGTGCTTTACTTGTCTCTACGCTTGGACTTGCCGCAATACTTGGTTCTGGTTCCACACTTGGCTCTATGCTCGGATCTGCCGCAATACTTGGTTCTGGTTCCACACTTGGCTCTATGCTCGGATCTGCCTCAATACTTGGTTCTATACTTGGACTTACTATAACAATCGGCTCTGGTGTCACACTTGGTTCTATACTTGGACTTGGTGACGCTGTATTTACTGGCACGAGTCTCCATAACTGATTAGACGTACCATTAAACACCCACTGATATACATTAGCCCCCGAATCCTTGCTGTAATTCTCAACATCAATACAACTTGCGTCATTTGTAAGTCTGGTCATAATGGCAAATGTACCATCTCCTTGTGGCACAAACTTAAACTGCTGGTTTGCTCCATTTTTATCGGTGTAAAGGGCAATGTTGGTTCCATTGTCTGTCTTTCTGGCTGCAATGTCCAGTACATAAGTTGTTCCACCTGCTAACATGGAATAAATCTTGAAATACCCATTGTTACAAGACACCAGACGGAAAGTATCGTAGTCGGCTGGTGAATTAGAACCCCATTGCTGAATGTTGGTATTGTTGGCACCAAGGCCATTTTCCACGTTCAGATACAAGCCACTATTGACATTTTGTATCTGGTAAATGCCTTCTTTTGCTTCGATTGCTACCTCATTTGTTGGAGTAACAGAAGCTGCTTCGGATGGCTTAATAGAAGGTGCTGGTGTGGCAAATGCTTTTGCTGGTGACAGCTCTACGGTTCCTTTTGGGAAGGAATCAGCTGTAAGGTCATTGATGTAATATTCAATGTTGGTATAGCCTTTGCCGCAGTAATCTTGGCTGGATTCCAAAGAACCATCACCAGCGTATGGACTATTGGGATTTAAGCCACGGGCGGATTCCCATGCATCTGGCATTCCGTCTTCGTCACTGTCAAGTGGAGCACCCGTAGTAATCTTGGCTGGATAATTATAAGTGACACCACAAGCAATGCTGTATTTGTCAATGGTCGCCTTTTGTTCGCTATTGGCTTCCCAGTAAGGTCTTGCACCACTACAAGAACCCGTTCCTGTCTTACATTCATACATAACCTGCTGGTCGATTGCTGGACGAGAAGAAGCATTTATGCCCGCACCAGCAAAGCTTAAAACGTGGTCATAGGCGTCTTGTGGGCTTTCTGCTTTAGCCGCATATGCTACATTTTCACCGTTTATCTGGATGCCATATGGAG
Organism: [Clostridium] polysaccharolyticum; assembly: GCF_900111595.1. Classification (GTDB taxonomy): domain Bacteria; phylum Bacillota; class Clostridia; order Lachnospirales; family Lachnospiraceae; genus Clostridium_AI; species Clostridium_AI polysaccharolyticum. Next base: position 57,070 of record NZ_FOHN01000014.1, read on the forward strand.
AATAGGATTTTACGTTGGATTCATTTCTGCCATTGGAACTGCCATAAGTAATTCCTGACCAGTTATTGTAGGTAAGAGAACCGTAGTCCAAACCACCGATAGTAACCATTTTGTTATCCTTCAGGTAAAGTCCGAAGTTCTCTGGATTGGTGGTGCTGTCAATGCACATGTAGTTGTAGCCACCTTTTGTGGATTTCCCCATTTTCAAATAGTTTCCTACATAGTTCATGTGTCCGATGGTTCCATATGCGGTCTGATATCCCCAGTCGTAAATGACATTGTTGACGAATTCGGCTGTGGATTTGCCTGGTATCTTTCCCCGGAAATTACGTGACACGTTATGTACTACCATATTGTGGTGCATGGTGCAGTTGGATTTACCGAACATAATTCCAAAACCATGGATTCCTTTGGAGTGATAGGAAAAGGAGTTAGATGGTCCAATAATTGACCATTGTACGGTATTGTAATCGTTGTTGGAGTAAAGTCCCCATTGTTCGTCGTTTGCCCAGCCGATGGAACAGTGGTCTACGATACAGTTTGCTCCGTCTGCTCCTCCAAATGCATCATAGTCAGCATTGGTACCACGCTCGCCTGGACGTGAGCTGACATAACGTAAAATGATGTTGCTGCCTCCAAGCCCGATTTTGTTATTTTTCAGGGTGATTCCGCCACCTCCTGGTGCTGTCTGGCCTGCAACGGTAACGTTAGAACGTACTACTACATCACTTTTTAACTCAATAGTACCTCCTACCTTGAATACAACGATACGATTGGACTTGCTTACAGCATCTCGGAAAGAACCTGCGCCACTGTCATTTAAGTTAGTGACATAATAAACTTCTCCGCCCCGGCCTCCAGTTGCGTATTTTCCTCCACCTTCTGCCCCTGGAAATGCAACCGTTTTGGATGCGGCTTTTACGACTGTCTGCCGTTCTGCCAAAGGAGCAAGGGGAAGGCTGGTGGAAGGGATTGTTACAGCCATAAAAGCGGCTGTCATGAGTGCACACAATTTTCTTTTTCTCATGTTTACCTCCATTTCAAATAATCAATAGTTACAATTTAACTATATCATGTAGGGAATAGCGGTTCAATTGGATGATGCCACGGATATATCACAAAAATCCATAAAAATACACAAAAATGAGTGTCACATGATTTGTGACACCCACTTTCATTTCGTGATATTTCACTTTCTATTTTCAATTGTAAATTATTCGCCAAATACAGCTTTATAATCCGCCTGGAATTTTGCAATACCTTGATCTGTTAATGGGTGTTTCGTCATTGTTTCGATTACACCATAAGGCACTGTAGCAATATCTGCTCCAGCTAAAGCACAATCTGTAACGTGAATTGGGTTACGGATAGATGCAGCAATGATTTCTGTTGTTAAGCCATAGTTCTGGAAAATCTGAACGATAGCTTCGATTAAATCAATTCCTGGTGTGCTGATATCATCAAGTCTTCCAAGAAATGGAGATACATATGTAGCACCTGCACGAGCAGCAAGTAAAGCCTGGTTTGCACTAAAAATCAAAGTTACATTTGTTTTGATTCCTTCGCTTGCAAGAACCTTTACTGCTTTTAATCCTTCTACAGTCATAGGAATTTTAACAACCATATTTGGATGAATTGCTGCGATTTCACGGCCTTCTTTAATCATTCCTTCTGCATCCAGTGTAGTAGCTTTTACTTCTCCACTGATAGGACCATCTACGATAGAAGCGATTTCTTTAATTACTTCATTAAAGTCTCTTCCTTCTTTTGCAATTAAAGATGGATTTGTTGTAACACCACAGATTACACCCATATCATTTGCTTTTTTAATATCTTCTACATTAGCGGTATCAATAAAAAATTTCATGTTTATAATCCTTCTTTCCGTTATTCTATTGTGCTGTCTTTTCAGCTATGTCTGTAATAATAAAACTTATGTACTATTTATAACACTTTCATTTTATACATTCCTTTCACTTGTGTCAATTGTTATTCCTTAGTTTGTGATATACATTTTGCATATAATTTTCATCAAAATCTTGTTACTATTTCTATTGTGTTCTGCTTCTTTTCCACTTTACACAAGAACAAAGGCCACAAGCCCTTCTACACTTGTTAAAAACTCCTTAATCCGCTTCATTTCTTACTCCTTTTAACAATCCAGAACACGTTAAGAATTCTGCTGCAGTTTTCATAATTTAATGTTCCTCTTTCATTTTTACATAACGATTAATACACCCACAGATTTCACATTTTCTTGGTACTGCCATATCGGTTAAATTACTTCCCTTTATTGCTTGTGCAAACCCTTTCTTCTGAATAGATATTATCGCTTTATCCACAATCTCTGACACAGAAACTGCTTGTCCTAAGTATTCATCTTGTAAACAGTCCAGTATTTTGGCTATTCCAGTCATTTGTACACCATCTGCAATCTGTTCCAGATAACGAAGATCCACATTTTCCTTGTTTATTAAGAAACCGTCACGCCCCATTGTTTTCATTTTGCTTCCACGGCCGTCCCTTCCTCTTTTCTTTCGAAATGTAATGGTCCGCTCATGTTTTTTCCAGTCCAGTGCTGCATTACAGTCAAAATTAAGCGGATAATTTTCTGCTGCTTTCTTAGCCTGCTCTGTAATCTCATAAGGTTCATACCCATCCATCTGGATAATAGTATCTGCCACATGAAAGAATGCTCCGCAGCTTCCTGCTACCAATATAGTTGAAATCCCTTCTTGCTGATATAGTCCTCGAACTCTTCTTATAAATGGCACAATCGGTTCTTTTCCTGGAGAAACAACGGCTTCCATCAACTGGTCTCGAATCATAAAGTTTGCAGCACTTGTGTCTTCATCTAATAAAAGCACTTTCGAACCTGCTTCTATGGCTTCCACTACATTAGCTGCCTGAGAGGTAGAGCCACTGGCATCTAATGTAGAAAATGATGCAGTTTCTTTCGCATTTGGAAGATTCTTTATAAAAAGACTAATATCTGTGTTACAGATGCTTCTGCCATCTTCTGCACGAATTTTAAATGCGGTATCGTCTGTAACAATATATTCTCTTCCATCTCCTGCTATATGAGAATAAACTGCCCACTGCAAAGCTTGTAATAAAGTGGATTTTCCATGATAGCCTCCACCTACTATTAATGTAACGCCTTTTCGAATTGCCATCCCACTAATAGTTCCGTAATGTGGAAGGTTCCAAGTGACTTCCATAGATTTCGGAGACTTAAATGGAATTGCTCCTTTCATTGGGCGCTGAGATACCCCACTTTCTCTTGGTAATATAGCTCCATTGGCAACAAAGGCAATGATTCCATCTTGCTTCATCTGTTGTCGAATATATGCCTGGTCATCTGCTAATTCTATAACCTTCTTTAGCCGCATCTGGTCTAAATTTGCATAAAGGCATGTCTGTTCTACGCATTCTGGCAAAAACTGAAATAGAATTTTTTCTAATTCTCTCGCATTGATACTTCTTCCATTGGCAGGAAACCCTACTGCAAAATGAATCCGAACTTCTCCATCCGCTCCACTTACTGAGCAGGCACTTCGCTCTAATATCTCCTGTCCACATGAGCAGACTGCAATTAATCCGCTTTTTCCTGAACCATTTGCTTTAAACGTGTATTTCTCAATCTGCTTTTGAAAAAGCCTAAGTAGCTGGTCTTCTAATGCAATACAACGATGTTTCATCTCATAATAGGCTTTTGGAAATCCTGCTTTTTCTCCTGACACTTTTACAGATACTCTGGAAGGTGCCGCAAAAGGATCTCCCTGCACATGTTCTATGATAAGCTGATAAGTTCCAAACTGGTAACTGCCCTTTAAACTCTTGTAAGCTGGATATCCTTTATGATCAATGGACTGTAATAACGTCTTTAGCTGTTTCATTTCTTCTTCCTCCTGACTTTACGCACTATAACCATTCTTACTTGTTTCAAGGGAAAATGCAACCATTAATTTATCTCTTCTGCTTCACAAGACTGCGAATATCTTCCACAACCTGTTCTACTGAAATTCCATTTTCCTTTAAAAGTTCTTCCACTACATAACAGTCCGGAAAACTCTTCCTGATACCATAATTTTTCACTTTAATATCATAGGTTCCAAGGAAGCTTGCGATTTTCTGTCCATAGCCTCCTTCGATAATGCCGTCCTCTAACACAATTACAAGTTTATAGTCTTTTTCAAGTCCTTTTAGCAGTTCTTCATCAATCCCAGATACAAACTTTGGATTAATCAAAGTTCCATCTACCTGTTCCGCAATCTGCTGTCCCATCTGATAAAATGATCCTGCTGCAATAACCACCACATCTTTACCTGTCCTTGTAACCTGATATTTATTCAGGCTGCTGTAATCTGTGGTATCTTCTATCCCCGTTGATATAACACCATTAGCAGGGACACGGATAGCCACTGGATGCTCTCTCTGCGTCATAGACCATTTAAGCATAGCAAAATATTCTTCCTTGCAAGTTGGAGAAAGGTATACAAGGTTAGGAATATTACCAAGCATTGCAATATCAAATAGTCCTAGATGTGTTACGTCTGACATTCCAAAGACAGAACCTCCAAAGACTAAAAATGTCACTGGATTGTTGTTAATACATAAATCCTGTGAAACCTGATCGTATGTTCTTTGAAGGAATGAACTTACAACACCATAAACAGGTGTTCCACCTCGTTTTGAAATACCAGATGCTAATGCAACTGCATGTTCTTCTGCGATACCTACATCTACAAACTGCTTACCAGCTTCGTCTCTTCTTGCTTTATGGAATCCGATTACCCCTGGAGTTCCTGAAGAAATTACAACAACCTTTTCATCTTCTTTCATTTTCTTCAACAGATATTCGGCTGTTAAATCTTCGTAGCTTTCGCCATCTCCAAAATGCATCTTAGACTGTCCAGATGGCATTTCAAACGGGAAGTTCCAGTGCCACTGTTCTTTGTCATTCTCTGCTGGTGCAAATCCTTTTCCTTTGATGGTGTGAATGTGTACTACTACTGGCTTTGTAGTATCTTTGACTTCTTGGAACACGTCGATTAATTCTTTTAAGTCATGGCCATCTTTTACAAAACGATAGTCAAATCCTAAAGCTTTAAAGAAATTGCATTCACATTTTCCCTCAGATTCTCTTAATGCTCTTAAATTCTGATATAAACCACCGTGATTTTCCGCAATAGACATGTCGTTGTCATTTACAATTACAATAGTGCCAGTGCCTGCTTCGGCAAGATTGTTCAGCCCTTCATAAGCCTCTCCACCACTTAGGGAGCCATCTCCAATTATGGCAATTATGTTCTCTGTGCCACCTGTTAAATCACGACCTTTGGCAAGTCCACAAGCAAGGCTCACAGATGTAGATGTATGCCCAATGTTAAAGAAGTCATGCGGACTTTCTTCAGGATTCGTATATCCCGTTACATCCTCATAATGATCTGGATTTAAAAATGCATCCTTTCTTCCTGTTAGCATTTTATGCGTATAACTCTGGTGTGAAACATCATAAACAATTTTATCTGCTGGTGACTGAAATACATAGTGGAGTGCAACCGTCATTTCTACCATTCCAAGGTTTGGACCTATATGTCCACCGTGATTACTTAATTTTGAAAGAAGTGTGGTTCGAACTTCGTCACTTAATATTTTTAATTGTTCCATAGAAAGTACTTTTATATCTTCTGGGGAGTTAATTTTCTCTAATATCATATAAAACCTCCATTAATTTCGTAATACTACTATCTTATTTTGAATTCCAGTCCTGTGTCAAGTCCTAATTCAGAAAGCTATACTTTATATATCAAGATTCGTGACAGTTTTTATCTATATTTAGCTCTAATAATAATTTAATATAACACTTTATGCTCGTATTTTTGTAATTCTTCAATATAAACTTTCCCAATCTCACTTAAATGAGTCCCTTTCCGTTTAATATAGCCTATCGTCATTTTTTCCGTCTGCACAAGTGGAACGGCTTTATAGTCATTTCCATTTAATTCCTCACAAATAATTCCAGAGCATAAAGTGTATCCATTAAGCCCAATCATCAGATTTAGCATGGTTGCTCTGTCATTTGCCTTGATTACTTTTTTGTACTCGTATGTACTTTTCATTTCCTCCGCCAGAAAGAACGAATTGTTCTTTCCCTGGTCAAATGCCAGGCAGGGATAGTCCTGCAGTTCTTCCAAGGAGATAACCTCCTGATTGGCCAATGGATGTCCTGCCCATAGATACACATAAGTATTGCACTGAAACATTTCTTCAAATTCCAGATTATTTTCATTTAATACTTTCATAAGAACCTGCTGATTGAAATCTGTGGTATATAGTACTCCTAGTTCACTTTTAAAGCTTTTCACATTTTCTATTACTTCATAAGTTTTCGTTTCATAAACAGCAAATTCATATTCTTCCATCCCTGCCTGCTTCGCCATTTCCATAAAAGCTTTTACGGCAAATGTATAATGCTGCATGGATACACTAAACTTTTTCTTTATCTTTTTCTCAATATACTTTTCCTCTAATAGCTGAAACTGTTCTTGTACCTGTCTGGCATAACCTAAAAATTCTTCTCCCTCAGGAGTCATAGCAATTCCACGATTACTCCTTTGAAATATCTCAATTCCGATCTCTTTTTCTAACTCCTTAATAGTTCCTGACAAACTAGGCTGTGAAATAAAAAGTTCCTTGGCTGCCATATTCATGGAACCAGAATCCGCAATGGCAATTACGTATTTTAACTGTTGCAATGTCATATCTGCACCTCATAACATTCCTAATATCTTTTTTCCTATTCCTATAGTACCACTATGAAATCTACAAAAACAATAGATAACTATAAAAATTATTTTTTCATCTACTATTTTCTTGACTGCCAAGCATCTAATTATTAAAATTGAATCTAATTCATAGGAGAGTGAATAAAATGAAACTAACCAAAATATGCAAAGTGCTTACATTCTTGTTATTATCAGTAACATTAATTGGAACAAACAGTAACATTTGCTATGCAAGTACAAGAAAACCAACTAAAAATACTAATTGTATAGACTTAAGTCAAGACAAAGCATCCTTGAGTTTCCAAGTTAATAAGTTAAAATATGGTGGACTATATACTAATTCAACATTCACAGGTGTTAAAACCATAAAGATTTATTAAAGATTTATATTGGAGAAATTACTATTTAGAATTTTCTAAAACTAATGATGGACAAATTTTTTCTTTCTCTGGTCGTATAGAAGAAAATTAGTACAAAAATAAAAAAGGATTACATATGTTTAAAATAATAAAAAACAGACGATTTTGGATATACACATCATTTTTATATTTTATCGCATTATTTTTATTGGTGATTGTAAAAATCTATTCTCCAACAGGCAGTTTACATTTCACAAGAGAACTTATATTAGAAAACAGGGCAAAAGGCTATTAGAATTTAAACTTAGTTCCATTTAAGAGTATAAAATCATATTTTGAATTTCACATCTTGCGTGATAGGAATTCTATTATATATGGCAATAACACATTTGGTTCAGAAGACTAATTAATGCAAAAACAAGACATCTCTATTGGCATAATAACTATGCTCCACTAAGAATGTCTTGTTTTTTTAACCTTATTCTACTCCAGAAACTCTAAAATACTGGTCTCATAATCTTCTATATACTTTCTTTCCACCGTTCCATCCAGTATAGTAATAAACATTTCGCAAGTAGCGGCAACCACTCCTTGAATTAAATGTCCTCCAAGTACCTGTCCTTTTTTATTGCCCACATTCATGTGTACATGTCCATAATAAGCTCCCTCTCTGGTTGTAATGGTACCAAATAAGGAGGAAATCTCAAATGCCCCTGTAAAATGATTTGGATAAAATTGCTTTTCTTCTAAATCAAAAACTCCTACTGTAAAATCATTTACAGACCCAAGTGCTGATATACTAGCAAGCTTAATCTGTTCCTTTTCTGCTAGTTCTTTTATCTTTGCTGTTATTTCTTCTCCTCTGTCAAGACGTGCAACTATTGTATTGCCAAATCTTCTGTATTCCATACACATTCTCCTCTTCTTTTTCTATTTAGAATTCATTCTTTACGCTTCCCATTTCACTCTGGCCCCTTTAGGCACCGCATCCAGCACCACCTGTTCCCAAGGCTTTCCTTTCACATTTTCCATAATCACAATATCCCCTTTATCCGTCTTAGTACGAATCAGGCGGCCACATCCCTGTTTCAGTTTTAATCCCATTTCTGGATAGTCTACTTGGGTGACTGGATCAAGTCCTTGCATTTTCACCTCTTTTCTCTGGACTTCAATTAATGGATCTATCTCTGGAAATGGCAGCTGCCAGATTACAACCAGCGTCAAGGCATCTCCTGGAACATCTATTCCTTCCCAGAAATCCGATCCTACTAATACCGAACTTTCCTCTTCACGAAATCGCTGTACCAGATGTCCACGCTCCCCTTTGTCCTCCCAAAGAATTTCAAATGGCAGCTCGTAACTTTCTAGACATTTTCGGATCCGTCTGATTTCTTTTATGGAATTGGTAAGAACCAGTGCATGTCCATCCTTTTTCTTTAGCAGCTCCACAAGATATTCCACTTTGCTTTCCAAAGACTGTTTTTCCCCTTTCTCTGCCATATGCACCACTGCCTGTTCTTCCATATGAAATGTACTGCCTACGGTAGACTTTGATGGATTATCTAGTCCAACTGTTCTTCCAAAATAATCAAAATTTCCGTTGTTGCTAAGTGTTGCAGAAGTAAAAATCACTGGTATCTTTCTCTGATAAAGCTGTTTCTCTAGCATTTTTCCTACATTACGAGGCACAACCCAGAAACTGGCATCTTTTTTATCTACCCAGGATATGAACTCATGGTCTCCACTTCTTAGGAAGTGACTTAAAGCGATGGCTGCTCGTTCAATCTGGCCTTCATATGCCTGAATCTGCGTTGGAGTAAGGGTATCCATATAAAGCTCCTGCTCAATCTGGAATTCCATTAAAAGCTGTTCTAAGCTATTGTGGAAATCTGCTGCTGCCTGTACCATTTCCTTATTCCTTTTAACAGCTAAGCGTCTGGAACTTTCTGAAGCTGCCAGTGCACTCTTTAACTTCTTAAAAAATAGTATTTCTGCATTTCCTGCTGCTATGGTACTTCGGATCAAGGATGGTCTTGCATCCTGTATCTGCTCTAACGTATGAAGGATTTCGTCTATTTCTTCTTTGTTGATTCTGTGACCTGCTTCTAGGGATGCTGGCAAAAGAATCTTATGACCTTCATCCAATATAACTGCAGAATAATTTGGAAGAATCGGTAATTTTCCGTCTGCCATCCGTTCTTGTCTACTCCACAAATCTCTAAAGAATGTAGCGTGATCTACAATAACCAGATCCACGGCTTCTCGATAATGTTTTCTGGCAGCCATCAATTTGCAGTAACCACGATTCAGGCAATTATCGCAAGACACAAACTCATTCCAAGATATTTTCTTCCAGATACGGTCCGATATGTCTGGCATCTCCGATCGTTCTCCCATTTTTGTCTGCAATAACCATTGGTTCATTTCCTCATGCTGATCTCCAAAATCTACTACATTTTCTTCTACACGCACATCACAGACATACTGTCTGGAATCTTTCGCCATACGGGCATCCACTTCCAAATCCAGTAATTTTGAAAGTGTCTCAATGTCTCCTGTGGCACTTGCAAGCTGTTCCTGTAAAGCTGAAGTTGCACAAGCTATGACTACTGGTTTCCCTGTCATTCGTGCATATGGAATTGCAGAAAGAAGATAAGCAAAGGTTTTTCCAGTTCCTAATCCTGCTTCTGCTAAATGTACGGTTTTATCTGCAAATGCATCGGCTATCTGAAATGCCGTATATATCTGTTCGTCACGTTCTTCGTATCCCTTTTCTGGCAGAATGTCATATAAAACATCCCCCACCCATTCTGGCAGCTTTTTGTTAAACTCTTTTAAGGTACGATATTCAAATGGCTGTTTTAATCTTGCACACATTACTATCTGCTCCTCTTACTTTTTTTCACATAACGTTTATTATAACGTAAAGCTGAGATTTGGAACAGGTGTAATTTTATTTTCTGCCAGTTTATTTGTGTCTGGCGATGGTAACTCCTCCTATTCTCCCAATTCCTCCTGATACATCTGGTAAATGGTTTCATTAAAGCAAGAAAAGATTACTTCCATCTCTTCCTCTGGATTCTTAGCCAGCCATTGTCTTACAGCTGCTACTGCAATGGGGACAGCCTCTTCTAGCGGATATCCATAAACTCCTGTTGAAATAGCAGAAAAAGCAATGCTATGAATCCCGTGTTCTTTTGCCAGATCTAAGGAATTACGGTAACAATTCTCTAACATTGTTCTATCTTCTTTAACTCCTGAATAAATAGGGCCTACTGTATGTATGATATAATCCGCTTTCAGACGATAGCCTTTTGTTATCTTGGCTTCCCCTGTGTTACATCCGTGTAATGCACGGCACTCTTCTAACAGTTCAGGGCCTGCCACACGGTGAATGGCACCGTCTACCCCACCTCCCCCAAGAAGACTTTTATTGGCTGCATTTACAATACACTCACACGAAATCTGTGTAATGTCACCGTAATCAATTTTTATCTGTTTTCTCATAACACACACCTCTATTCTGATTTACTATACATTAAGATAATGCTTCCCATTCTTCCATATCTTCAAGAAGTTCCATTTCCAAGACATCAATCTGTTCTTGCAGTTCTTCAAGCTTTCTATAGTCAGACTGATATTCTGGTTTTTCCAGTTCTTCTTTTAACTGCCCAATCTGAGCTTCCTTTTGCTCCACTCGTTCTTCTATCTTTTTTAACTTACGCTCCAGTTTTGCTTGCTCCTTGCCTGGATTGTAATAGCTTTTTGACTTTTTCACTTCCTCATCATTTACGCCTTTTCCAGAAGAGCTGTTCTGCCTTAACAATTCCTGTTCTTGTCTTTTCTTTTCCTGTACTTCCATATACTGTTCATATCCAAACTGAAATTCCGTTGTTTTTCCATTTTCAAAGAACAGCAGTCGATTGGAAACCTGTTTGATAAAATAACGGTCATGAGACACGAAAATAACGGTTCCATTGTACTCTTTCAACATGGATTCCAATGTCTCTTTTCCTACTACATCCATATGGTTGGTAGGCTCATCCAGAATCAGCACATTTGGCCTTCTCTTTAAAATCTTACTTAATGCAAGACGTACTTTTTCACCACCCGAAAGCATTTCTACAGTTTTAAATACATCTTCCCCAGTAAATAAAAAAGCTCCTAGCATATTTCGGACTTCCGTCTGTGTCAATTCTGGAAACTCATCCCAGAAATCATCTAAAACCGTCTTGTTACTTCGATATTGTGCCATCTGCTGATCAAAATATCCAACTTGCACATTTGCTCCATATCGGAAACTTCCACCTAGCTTTGGAATCTGTTCTACAATGGTCTTTAAAAATGTAGACTTTCCTAAACCATTTCCACCTAGTATTCCTATCTTATCTCCTTTTTTAATATCAATAGTAACCGTAGAAAGAGGAGTTTCATATCCAATTTGTAAATCCGTCACAGACAAAACATCTTTTCCTGTCTCCACCGTAGGCTGAAAATGGGCATGAAAGGTTCTGGTATCGTATTTGTCTGGTTTTTCAATTTTTTCCATATGTTCAATGGCTTTTAATTTGGAACGTGTCATGGCAACCTTAGTAGGAGTGTTTTTCCATTTCTCCACAAAATCTTGTAAACGCTTGATTTCTTTTTGCTGTAACTCATAATCTTTTAACTGTTTCTCATAATTCACACGTTTTTGCTCTACAAATTCTGAATAATTTCCTGGATACCTCTTCGTTTTATGATATTCTATTTCATAGACTACATCTGCCACCTTGTCTAAAAACATACGGTCATGGGATACAACGACCACAGCCTTTGGATATTTTTTAATATAGGTTTCCAGCCATTCTATGGTTTCCACGTCCAAATGGTTAGTAGGCTCATCTAATAACAGAATGTCAGGCTTACTAAGCAGCAGTTTAATAAATGCAATCTTGGTCTGCTGTCCTCCTGAGAATTCCTTTAAAGTTTTTTTCTTATCTTCCTGTGTAAAACCAAACTTCTGGATTAAGGTTTCATATTCTTTTTCATAATAATAGCCGCCAATAGACGTAAAATGTTCCTGCAGGTTCGTATATTTCTTGACTTCCTGCTCCGAATAGCTTTCTTCTAGCTGCTTTGCCATCCGTTCCAAATCAGCTTGCATTTTCTCTATTGGTGCAAATACCTTACGAATCTCTTTTTCCATTGACAGATTCCGATCATCAAACGTCATCTGCTTTAAATATGCGATTTCTAGATTGCCCGCTTTAGCAATGAAAATATCCTCGTCGCTATCTCGTCTATCCAAATCCACTTCCCCAGCTATTAACTTAAGTAAAGTGGTCTTTCCACATCCATTTCTTCCAACAACGGCTATCTTCTCTGTATTTCTAATCTCAAAATTAATCTGTTCCAAAACCGTTTTATCCGCAAAACGGACTGCTCCGTTTGCTATCTGATATAACATCCTGTTCTCCTCCTAATGAGTTTCTATCTCTATTTTACATTACATCTCGTACAAATCTAGGTCCTTCTTCTCCATAGCCATCTTGTATAAATCCATTGTTTCTAAGGACTTTCTGGGAAGCAAGGTTTTCTTTATTGGTCTGGGCGACTACCAGCTTTACTCCTGGCTGAACCAGTGCCCAGTGTGCCATAGCTGCTACCATTTCCGTTCCATAACCATTTCTCTGGTATTTTGCATCAATTCCATATCCAATTTCCACAGCTCCTGACTTGTCTGGTTCTCCTTTAAAACATAAATCTCCAATTATTGTGCCATTTTCTAAGGCAATCTTCCAGGCAGCTCCCCAGTATTCCTTATCAGGCAGTGCTTTCATACAAGCAAGCATTTCTCCATAGGCTTTCTTTAATTCTGCATCCGTTTCTTTCTCTCGTAAAACTTCCATTTCTACCTGATTATACGGTCTCATAATAAGTCTTTTTGTGGTAACTTTTATTTTTTTACTTATTATTTCCTTTATAAACTGTGCTAACCCTTTCGCAAACTTTTCATGCTCTTCTGGCATCAGATGTAACGAATCCACCTCTGAAGATTTTACATAATCTGCTGCACTTATAAAGGCACAGTCATATCGCTCTGCTATTTCTTTATAAAATAGTTTAAATTGCCTAGATCTTACTATAGCAGTTTCATCAAAATTACAGCTAAAATCTGAGGTTACAATACCATCCCCAATAATAGGTGGTGCTACTAAAATAATCTCTGGGCGGATAACCTGTTTCGTCTTGGCAAAATCTAAGATTTCTTTCACACAATTTTCTGCACCTTCTGCAATCCTCTCTATGGCTGCACCATACTGTTTTTTTAAATCGTTGCTGCCTAACATCATAATTACAATGTCTACTGGCTTATGTGTATTCAGGCATGGTTTTATATAAGGAAGTCCTGCTTTCCATGGATCTGTTGCATCTTCAAACATAGTTGTCCGTCCATTGCATCCTTCTTCTATCACATTGTAATTTTCTCCTAATAATTCCTGTAAACGTCCTGTCCATCTAATCTCTTTCGGATATCTTAACCCATTGACTGGATTGTATCCGTATGTATTGGAATCCCCATAACATACTACTGTTTTCATCTGTTCAGACTCCTTTTCTTTTCATAGTCACTTTCTTTGTTCATTATAGTTAGGGTAAAAATGAATGTCAACAAAATGCCAATAAACCCTCTGCTTTGATAGCTCAAAACAAAGACCCATTGGCATTTCATCATTTATCTTTCTTCCAAATTAAATCCACTTCCCATTGCCCATAAGCAAACGAATCTATTGGAACTATTTTTGTGTTCCAGCTTACTTAATATTTAAGCTCTTTAAAAGTTTCTGAAGTTCTGCCGCTGTTTCTGCACAGCTTTTTATATCTTTTCCAACATAATCGGCTGCATCATTTACAGTAACCGTATATTCTTTCCGCTTGCCATCTACTTCATAATTCCAAGTTACATACCCCATATTCTGAATCACAGCAAGCATTACATAGGAATCTGCTTCCATAATCTTTTTCGCTGCTTCTTCATTTTGCTTTGCAATAGGCACTTGATCCAATATAAGCTTCCAGCCATATGGTTCTTTCAAAGTCTGAAGTTCTGTTTTATAACTTCCGAACTGCTCCCCTATTCCTAGCCCAAATGCTATTTTTCCATTGGCCGACATATTACCAATATACGGATTTTTATCTGCAAATAGTTTTGATGCAGTTCTTCCGATTGGAGTTCCATTTTCCCATAAAATATATGTTTCAAAGCGTACTGTTTTTACTGTTTCCTTGGCTGTAAACGTCTTATGGAAGGTATTATGGCTTAATATGGTTTTAGGTGCTGTATAGACTTTTACAGAAACGGTATTGCCTGATTCTTCCCATTTTACCCTTGTAATGCCACGGTAGGAATCTCTTACATTTCCACTAATAGTAACTGTATTCCCTTCAACACTGGCATTGCAGTATACAGCATCCCACCCGGAATTTTCCCCAGTAAAGCCAATTCTCACCACAGTTAAAGCAATAGCCAAAAAAATGATTACCGTTGCAACAAGGAAAGACATGTTTACTGATTTCCTGCGAAATTTCTTTAAGTAATCTATCTCATTCTTTGTAACTTCTTTCTCTGGTTCTGGTTCTTTCATGCTTTCTAGCACTTTTGAACAGTCTTGGCAATCCTGTATATGTGTTTCAATTGCGTCATTGGTAACTTCACTGGTAAGTTTATCCACATACAATGGCAATAAATCTCTCACAATTTCACAGCTTAGTTTATCTTTCATCTTTTTTCAGCTCCTTTCTAAGTTTTTCCTTTCCACGGTAAAAGGTAACTCTCGCCCAGTTTTCCGACTGGGATACAATATCTCCAATCTCACGAAATGATAAATCTCCAAATAGCCTTAAATACATGACCTCTCGGGTACTTTCTTCTAATAAATGCAGTTTTTTCAGAAGCTCCACCCGACTTAGCTTTGCTAATACATCCACTTCCGTTGAGGCCGTCGGCTGCTCCACTTCCTCAATATCAAATGTACTTGGATGTTTTCTCCTGTATGTCTGTAATGTATGTTTGGCAATGGCACATAACCAGGTTGAAACTTTACAGCTTTCATCAAATTGATTAGCACTTCGTATGGCCTGGTAGAAGGTTTCCTGAGTCAGTTCCTCTGCCAGATCTGCATCATGGGTTAATGCCAAGAGGTATCGGTATACCGTTTGGGAATGTACTCGATAAGTTTCTTCAATTGTCATTCATTGCCTCCTTTCATCTGTTCTATTTATTAATGCAGGAAAATCTGGATTCGTTACAAGAAAATTTATAAATTTTCACTTTCTATAATCAGCATATTTATCATATCTATTTTTTCTTGGTATGTCAAAGGGAGTAAATACTCTCATATTTACTCCCTTAATCTATACAAAATCCGTCTGATACTATTTACCGGCAAACCGTATTTCTTCTCCAGTTTCTCAGTGGTAACTCCCTTTTTATAATCAGCCGTAATTATTATTCGTTTCCCTTTTCCACACTAAGACTTGCATTTCGCAGCCTGCTATACATATTTTCGCCTTCTTTATAGGTTTCATATATCCCTTCCACCACAATTTCAGAATCTTCCTTAGGATATTCCTCTAACTTATGAGAACCATCTTCCCATATAAACTCTATCCCTTGAGAACAACAGGCAGCTGCATCCCGAATCAGGCAATTATGATAGTTTTGCTTTGTAGTCTCATCATAATAAGGAAAATAGCTCCCACGGATGCGAATTCTCTGTCCTATATAATCTTCAGGCTTAGACATTAGCTGATACACCGTTGCATAAACCATATCACTGCCCATTTGTGTTAAATCAATATCTACTTTATTGGAACCGTCCCTTTTAGCAGTTTCATTCTTATTCTGTGCCTCTTCCACATTTTCCTTGGAAGCCTCTTGCTGGTCTATCGTACCCGATGCCTGATTCTCCTTTTCCACCTGACTCTTTAAAACAGAATCTACACTTTTGTTTTTATTTCCTCTTCCTGTTACCCCACTAGACTTTCCACATCCTGTTGCCAATGCCAAAATAAGCATGCAGGCAAATGCTGCTCTCCAGACTTTTTTCATACTTCCTCCTTTATCTTCTAAGACATATTCCCATAATATAATGAACAAAAAACAAAACCATATCCACAACTACAATGGTTGCTCCTACTGGAGCAGAACCTAAAATAGACATTAAGATTCCCACAGATGCTCCCAAAACAGACAACACTGCGGAGTATATCACAACGCTTTTAAAACTGTGCATAATCCGCATGGCAGACAGGGCTGGAAATACCAGTAATGCTGTTATCAGCAAAGAACCCACTAGGTTCATTGCCAGTACAATAATCACTGCCGTAATAACTGCTATTAACAAGTTGTAAAAGGAAGCATTTTTTCCAGTAGCTCTAGTAAAGTTTTCATCAAATGTTACTGCAAATATCCGGTTATAGAACACACAAAAAAATGCAACTACCAGCACAGACATTACGATGCATAGGACTACTTCTCCTTTTGTTAAAGTCAGTATAGATGTGGAACCAAATAAAGTGGAACACACATCTCCTGAGATATTGGCTGAGACAGAGAAAACATTCATAAAGAGATATCCTACTGCCAAAGCCCCTACCGAGAGCATGGCAATCGCCGCATCTCCCTTTATCTTAGTGTTTTGACCTGTCCTTAGTAACAGTATTGCAGCTATAATAGTAACAGGCATAATAAATAGGGTTACATTGGCAACCTTTAAAATCGTTGCAATTGCCATTGCTCCAAAGGCAACATGGGATAGACCATCTCCGATAAAGGAAAAACGTTTTAATACCAGAGTAACACCTAACAAGGAAGAACAAAGTGCAATTAAAATTCCAACAGCTAATGCATACCGGACAAATGGATACACCATATAAAACTGCAGCTTTGCAAACATATTACTCATTCCCTGCACCCCCTTTTTTATACAAGAAACTTCCTTCCCCTGCTTCCTGATAGTCTTCTCTTGTTCCAAAAAAACTATCTTCCCGATTAAGATGCAGCACATGGGTTGCAAATTGCAAGGATGATACATCATGAGAAATCATAATAATAGCAACTCCCTCTTGATTAAGATTCTGAATCAATGCATAAAATTCCTCCGTAGCTTTTGGATCTAGCCCTGTCACAGGTTCATCTAGCAGCAGCACTTTGCTTGCAGCACACAATGCCCTAGCAAGAAGAACCTTTTGCATCTGTCCCCCCGATAAATGCCTGTAACACTTTTTTCTCAAATTCCATATACCCAGCTGCTGCATTTTTTCTTCTGCAAGACCCTTTTCGCATTTTCCAAAAAAGGGCCTTCGTCCACATTTTGCAAGAGTTCCTGACAAAACCACTTCCCACACCGTAGCTGGAAAATCTCTCTGAAAGGCTGACTGCTGTGGAAGATATCCGATCTCATATTGCCTTAAGCCATCACCTGTAATGATTTCTCCTTTTAATGGTTCTTGCAAATGTAGCAATGTCTTCATTAACGTACTTTTTCCTACTCCGTTTTCACCTACTATACAAAGATACTCCCCTTTTTTAATTTTAAAATTCAGATTTGACACGATACATTTTCCATCATAGCCAAGTGACAAATCCTTACAAGTGATATATGCCATTTTCCTTATCCTTCCTGCAAAACTGCTTTCTTTAGTGCTTCTAAATTTTCCTTCATAACCTGAAGATAAGTAACTCCTCCATCTACATCTTTACTTGTAATGGACTGTAAAGAATTCATTTCAAGAATACTCTGGTTCTTGTTCTTTGTGTTCTCTTTGATGGTATTGGCAATCTTCTGGTCCGATCCTTCTATTGTAAAAATGGTGTTCAGACCTAATTCATCCACTTTCCCAGCCAAAAAAGTAATGGTTTCAAAACTAGCCTCTGATTCTGCACTACATCCAACAAATGCTGCATAATATTTTAAACCATAATCATCTGCCAGATAGCGGAACGGGAATCTGTCTCCAAATAATACCGTCTGTACTGGTGCATCTTTGACTGCATTCTCATATGCTCCATCTAATTCTTCTAGTTTTGCTATATAATCTTTTGCATTTTTGTCATAGACTTGTGCTGACTCAGAATCAATCGCCTGTATCTTTTCTGAAATCGTTTCCACGAAACTTATTGCATTCTTTACAGAAAGCCACACATGCTCGTCATATTCTACTTCCTCTTCTTCCACAGCTTCTTCCTCTTCTTCTCCTTGCATTCCTTCCACTATTTCCTCTTCTTTCGCTTTATCTCCTATTGTTTCTAATAGGTTCACAGCCTTTTTGTCAGGATTCGTAGCCTCTTTCCATGCATCATCTACCCACTCATCAGATTCACCACCAACATAGATAAATAAATCTGCCTTTGAAATTTTAGCAATATCTTCTGCCGTAGGCTGATAGCTGTGCAAATCCACACCTTTATCCAGCAAAAGTGTCAGCTGGAATTTCTCTTGATTATCACCAATAATCTCTCGTACCCAGTCATATTGAGGAAATGTAGTACATACAATGTTGTATTTTTCTTCCCCACTCTGATGAGCTGCTGTCTTATCCGATATTTCCGTACTCTTGCCACAGCCTGCTAACATACCAATGCATAATACAAGAGACATTACCAAGGTCAATATTCTATTTTTCTTCACAATGAATCCTCCATAAACTATTTTTTTCAACACAAATAAACCTGATTCTTTGTTCAGGCATTGTCTAATCACAAGGTGCAATTTTTTCGCATTCCCTGCAATCTAATTTATTGAGTTAATCCAGTAATTCTACTTTTAGGGTAATCAGAGTTTCTTTTCTTTTAGCAAAATGACTAACAGAACCTCTTTCTAGCGTGAACACGCTAAGAACTGCCACAACAAAGGACAGTATTGGAATGATTTTTAGATTGTTTAAAAGGCGAGATGCCTGCTGCACACCTATACACACAGCACAGTCTCCATCTGTGCAGTGATGTTGTGCGTGACTTGAAATATAGTAAAAAGAAAATAGAATACCTAAAAGCAGAATAATCGCTGCGATTCCCGCTAAGAACTGACGATTTCTTTTCATTCCTTTCCACTCCCTTCTCACTAATTTGCAATACCTTTGCATATTCAAGATAATATGAATTCCACAATCTGTCAAGTACAAAGTGTAACTTTCTTTATTCTGTATGGTTCAAAATCAGGAAAACCTTCTTCACTAAATTTAACACCATCTGGATATTTTTTGCCTAGAGCTCCGCTTAATTCATATATTTTACCAGCATATTTCTTGTTTATTATTCTAACTCCATCTAAATTAGCTTTATTTCCTCCACTATGTACTTCTCCAGCAACACTTTTCGTTTGACTTACCCTTTTCTTAACAACTGTTTCAATCTTCTTCCCACCTTTTATTGTTGCATCTTTTACTGTTTCTCCCTTTTTATCACTGCTTTTTGGGCGGCTTTGATTATATCATCTGCTTTGGTAATTACCTTAGGTGCGGCTTTCTTAACTGCCTTGCTTCCTGCTTTTTCTGCACTTTTTATTGCTTTGGGTGCTTCCTTTGCTGCTATTTTAGCACCTTTTCCTACGGTTCTCAACATTGGTCCGGAAACTGCTGGAAGGATGGCTACGGCTCCTGTAACAATCCGTTCCCCCTTTGACAGTTTCTTGCCTGCGATCAGATCCCTCCCTGTTATTACTTCCTGTGCATCTTTTACATCTCCTATATAGGGAAGCAGGCTTGTGGCTCCTGAAGCTGCTCCTTTTGCCACTATTCCGGAATGGTAAAAAGGTTTTCCAGCTCCTTCCCTGCTTGCTGTTGGGGTATAGTCTTTTACCTGGGTATTGCTCTTGGCAGGGCGATTGTTGGAAGATGCTTTTTCGCTTGGATCTTTTTTCTTTTGTTTGACAATTTCATCACAAGGATACAGACTTGCTCAAAAAACGGATGCAATACTCTATAAAAGACTACTACATCCATTTGCATCAATTATTCCATATTATAGCATTCCAAATCTATTGCATCTACATTTGCTTTCATAACAGTTTTAATCATTTCATTTTCTTCTGCTATCACAATTATAATCGAACCATCCCACGCTACTATTTCGAGTTTTGCCAATGGATGCTGAATGGAAACAGGATTTTTCCAGAACTCCTCATATCCATCTGCATATGGCAAATTATAATTAAGTATCTCTGCTAATTCCAGTTCAATAGGAAATGCTGAAAACACTCCCCAAATCCATTGAAATTCCTCCTTTTGCAACAATGTTAACAATTCTTTTCCTGTAATCCAACAATAGTCTTTATCTAATGTCTTTGCAATTTGTGCATCCATTGGATAACACTCCATATCTGTAATTAACCAATGATATTTATCTGCATTTTTAATACCATCAAATATTTTTCTTATGGAAATTTCTCTATTTTTAATAATACAGCCTTTCATTTATATTCTCCTCGTATAATAAGTTTATAGCCAAGAAAAATTGGTTATAAACCTATTCTTTTTATGGTATAGAAGGAAGGAGACATCTCTGAGGTATTCTCCTCATTCCTTTTCCCTCTATACTGTCTATCGTTATTTATTGAATAAAGTTTATCCTGTGGTATGATATCAACAGAGTCTGATGTCCGAAGGCACTGCTTTTTCTCCTTTCAGCCGGCTTTTGCTGTGTCTGCTTTCTAAGCATTCAGCCTGGCTCATGTGGCACATTCCGCTCACACAGATGCTTCATCCCCTGCCGTAGTCCCAGCAAGAAAGACTGACAGGGTGCATGCTGATAACGCGAGGTTGCGGTCACCACTTGATGCCCAGGATAAACCTTCTGTTTCAGGTTCCAAAAATCCCAATCGGAAAGGATGGTG
>NZ_FOHN01000013.1 GCF_900111595.1 [Clostridium] polysaccharolyticum
ATGGATGGATTCCCGAGTGGCCAAAGGGGGCAGACTGTAAATCTGTTAGCAACGCTTTCGAAGGTTCGAATCCTTCTCCATCCATTTGAACTTATGAAGGTTCAATTTAATAATATTATCGCGGGGTGGAGCAGCTGGAAGCTCGTCGGGCTCATAACCCGAAGGTCGCAGGTTCAAATCCTGTCCCCGCAATTGTTACTCATTAAGTAACATTTTAGTACTGACATCATTGTTTATTGTGGTAACTTGCCCAGATAGCTCAGTCGGTAGAGCAGGGGACTGAAAATCCCCGTGTCACTGGTTCGATTCCGGTTCTGGGCATTTTAATTTGTAAAAAATTAAGTATACATATGGGATATTAGCTCAGTTGGTAGAGCACTTGACTTTTAATCAAGTTGTCCGGGGTTCGAATCCCCGATGTCTCATTTGGAAAAGTGTTGTGTTACAGCACTTTTTTTTGTATTTACAAAATAGTTTTTGTGCAATTGCATTTTATGATATGATAGTAAGTAAAGTTAGATTATTATTCTTAGTTATTCATAAAATTTAGACTGGAAGAGGAAATATAAATGAAGAAAGTAATAATAATTGGAGCTGGGCCTGCAGGTTTAACTGCTGCTTACGATTTATTAAAAAAATCCGTAGAGTATGAAGTATTAGTAATTGAGGAAACCGATACAATAGGTGGAATATCCAGAACTGTAAACTATAAAGGAAATAGAATGGATATAGGAGGTCATAGATTTTTTTCAAAAGATCAGAGGGTTTTAGACTGGTGGCAGCAGTTTATGCCTATTCAGGGGAGACCTTCATTTGATGATAAGTTACTGGGAAGAAAAAAAAGTTTAGAAGAAAATGGACCCGATCCAGAAAAAGAAAATAGGGTGATGTTAATACGACAGCGAGTATCTCGTATATTTTACAAGAAAAAATTTTTTGATTATCCCATTTCTCTTAAACCTCAGACGTTTATTAATATGGGACTAGTAAAGACAGTAAGTTCTGGTTTTAGTTATATAAGTTCTATTTTTCACAAGAGACCGAATACTTCCTTAGAGAATTTCTACATAAATCGATTTGGTAATGTACTCTATGCTATGTTTTTTGAAGGGTACACGGAAAAACTATGGGGACGTCATCCTAGAGATATATCAGCAGACTGGGGGGCCCAGAGAGTTAAAGGGTTATCCATTATGTCTATCTTAAAAAATATATTTATGGTGGGTAGTTTTAATAAGTCAGGTAAAGTAGAAACATCGTTAATAGAAGAATTCCTTTATCCTAAATATGGACCAGGTCAGTTGTGGGAAACTGTAGCGGATCAGGTACAAAGTATGGGAGGCAAAGTCATTTTAAATGCGAAAGTAACTGAGGTTACTATACAACAAGATATAATAAGTTCTATAAGCTATTTAAATCAAGAAGGAAAAACAGTAAAGGAAAAAGCAGACATTATAATTTCTTCAATGTCTATAAAAGATTTAGTTAAAGGAATGGGGCAATCAGTGCCTGATAAAGTCAGACAAGTAGCTAGTGGACTTCCGTACAGGGATTTTGTAACTATGGGGTTATTGCTTAATAAGCTTAATTTAAAGAATAAAACAAAAATAAAAACAATAAATCATATTATACCAGATTGCTGGATTTATGTGCAAGATGAAGGAGTTAAGCTAGGACGAATCCAGATATTTAATAACTGGTCTCCATATATGGTGAAAGATATTGAGTCTAAAGTATGGATAGGTCTTGAGTATTTTTGTGATAAAGAGGATAGTTTTTGGAATATGTCAGATGAAGATAGTCTTAAACTTGCAGCAGATGAACTGATCCATATGGGAGTTATTGATAGCCAAGAGGATATTCTTGATTACCATAAGGAGAAGATAGAAAAGGCATATCCAGCATATTTTGATACATATAATGAATTTTTTTTAGTAAGGGAATACTTAGATCAAATTACTAATTTATACTGTATTGGAAGAAATGGACAGCACAGGTATAATAATATGGATCATTCCATGGTAACTGCTTTTGAAGCTGTCAATAATATTATAAATGGAAAAAAAGATAAATCTAATGTCTGGGATGTAAATACTGAGCAAGAGTATCATGAAAAACACGAGAAAAAGAGTAGGAGAGTTTAATAAAGAGTAAGGAGAGAGAAATGAACGATAAGATTCAGATATTAAGTGAAATAATAGAGCAGAGTAATAGTATTGTTTTTTTTGGGGGAGCAGGTATTAGTACAGCTAGTGGAATTCCAGACTTTCGTAGCTCAACTGGATTGTATAGTAAGAGTTTAAATCGAAATTTTACACCTGAACAGGCTGTTTCACATTCTTTTTTTAGACAGCATCCAGAAGAATTTTACGAATTTTATAAAAAAAATTTAGTGTATCCAGATGCAAAACCTAATGACTGTCATTTTGCACTTGCTCAGTTAGAAAGTATGGGAAAACTAAAGGCAGTAGTTACGCAGAATATTGATGGGTTGCATCAGGCAGCAGGTTCAAAAATAGTTTATGAACTACATGGATCAGTTTTACGAAATTACTGTATGAGCTGTCATTCATTTTTTAATGCTGAGTATGTCTTAAACTCAGTGGGTATTCCTAGATGTGATAATTGTGGAGGAGTAATTAAACCAGATGTGGTCTTGTATGAGGAGGGGTTGGATGATAAAGTAATTACAAATTCAATAAACGCTATTCGTGCAGCGGATACTTTAATTATTGGGGGAACTTCTCTAATAGTATATCCGGCAGCAGGATTAATTAACTATTTTAAAGGAAGAAAGTTAGTGTTAATTAATAAGACTACTACACCTGCTGATAAGAAGGCAGATTTAGTAATAAATGAGGATATAGCAATGGTTATGAAAAAAGTAATAGAAAAAATGAAGTAGTACATTACACATTTGCATTTTTATATGTTATATGGTATTGTATTTTTTGGTAAGGTTCTATTTTTAATATGGAAAAAGGTTGACAGGTAGCTAATAGAATAATATACTTTGATTATCAAAGTATTTGGGAGGCATAATCGTAGAGAAATGAAAATATTAGGTACTGGAAGTTACTTACCAGTGAATGTTGTAACAAATGAAGCACTGACGCACTTAGTTGATACATCAGATGAGTGGATTGTAGAGCGTACTGGGATTCGAGAGAGACGAATTTCTAAAGGTGAGGAAAACAGTGAGCAAGCAATAAAGGCTGGCAGATGTGCATTGGAAGACTCAGGGTTAAAGCCTGAGGATATAGAGCTTATTATTGTAGCAACAGTAACATCAAATTATGTTACGCCAAGTATAGCTTGTATTGTACAAGAAGCACTTGGCATACCTAAAGCTATTGCATTTGATATTAATGCAGCTTGTGCAGGCTTTTTGTATGCAATGAATACAGCACGATGTTTTTTTGCTAGTGGAATGGTGAATAATGCACTTATTATAGGATCTGAGACATTATCTAAAATTACAGATTATACAGATAGACAGACCTGTATTTTATTTGCAGATGCATCAGGTGCTGCGGTAGTACAACGAGACGAAAATGAACGGTTTTGGACTGAGTTAGGGGCAGATGGAACAAAACATGATGTAATTCACTGTAAGCAGAAACCATTAAATAACTGCTTGGTAGAAGGAAAAGATGAAATAGATTACATACATATGGAAGGAAGGGAAGTTTACAAGTTTGTTGTGAAGGAAATTCCTCTTTTGATAAAACGTGTTATTGAAAAATCAGGTATTGATATAGAAAACGTAAAATATTTTATACTTCATCAGGCAAATAAGAGAATGAACGAAATAATTGCAAAGAAACTTGGGGTAAGTTTTGATAAGTTTCCTTGTAATATTGAAAAAATGGGCAATACATCGGCAGCTTCAATTCCTGTGTTATTAGATGAGATAAACAGAAAAGGAATGCTTCAGTCAGGAGACTACGTTCTTTTAAGCTCCTTTGGGGCTGGAATGACATGGGGAGCATCTTTGTTTCAGTGGAAATGTTAAATAATAAACAATGTTTATTAGTATATAAAGAATATTTTAGGAGGATATGAAATGAAATTAAATGAATTAAAGGAAATCGTTGCAGAAGAACTAAATGTATCAGTTGAGGAATTAACAGAATCTACAAAGTTTATTGATGACTTAGGTGCAGATTCCCTAGATTTATTCCAGTTAGCTATGGCTATGGAAGAAAAATTTGAAATTGAAATTCCTAGTGAAGATTTAGAGAAAATTATTACTGTAGGTGATGCTGCAAAATATGTAGAGGAAAAATTAGCTTAGTTAAGTAAACATAGAGCAAACTATCTATTTAGAGATAGTTTGCCTTTTTCAAGTCATAGGAAATGCCACTTCAGATTAATTTCTATGGTCAGGTAAGCAGTCGCACATAAAGTTATAAAATGTTAAAAATCTAAAGGATGGTGTGAAAATGGGAAAGATAGCTTTTGTATTTCCAGGTCAGGGTGCCCAGGTAGCTGGGATGGCAAAAGATTTTTACGATACATTTCCAGAAAGCAAAGAAGTATTTGATATAGCAGAACAGGAGCTGGATTTTGATATTAAGAAAATCTGTTTTGAGGAAAACGAGGATATTAATAAGACAGAATATACACAGGCAGCAATTCTGACAGCTAGTACAGCTATCATGAAGGCAGTGGAATTAAGAAACGTAAAACCAGATTATACAGCAGGTTTAAGTTTAGGTGAATTTTCAGCGTTAGTAGCTAATGGAACATTATCCTTTAAAGATGCAGTGAAAGTTGTTCGTAAAAGAGGATTGTATATGGAAAATGAAGTACCTGCGGGACAAGGAACTATGGCAGCCATAATAGGAGTTGATACAGAAGAAATAGAAAAAATCTGTGAGCAGGTTACAAAGGAAACAGGAAAGCCAGTTGAACCGGCAAACTACAACTGTCCAGGACAAATTGTAATTTCAGGGGAAACTAGTGCGGTTGTTCTTGCAAAAGAACGGTTAGATGAGGCAGGAGCACGTAAAACAGTTCTTTTAAAAGTTAGCGGGCCTTTTCATTCGGTGATGTTGGAAGGTGTAGAAGAAAAGCTAAGAGAAGAATTTAAAACTGTAGCATTTCATGAAGGAACTACACCATATGTATCTAGTGTAAATGCAAAGACGATTGCACCAGATGCAAGTAGAGATGAAATTAAGACACTTTTGGAAAAGCAGGTTCATGTATCTGTTCGCTGGCAACAGGCAGTAGAAACCCTTTTAGAAGAAGGCGTAGATACATTTATTGAAATAGGACCGGGTAAAACATTAAGTGGTTTTATAAAAAGAATATCTAAAAAAGTAAAAATTATTAACATAAAGAGTATAAGTGATTTGGATAAGTTAGATATGATAAAGGAAAATTGTTAATAACTATCTTTGAAGGGAGACAAAAATGTTTAAGGAAAAAGTTGCGTTAGTTACAGGGGCAAGTCGTGGCATTGGGAGAGCTATTGCAATGCAACTGGCAGCTAAAGGAGCTAAAGTCATTGTAAATTATGCAGGAAATCAGGCTGCAGCCGACGCAGTTGTAAAAGAAATTAATGAACAGGGTGGAGAGGCATTTGCATATCAGTGTAATGTCAATGATTTTACTGCTGTAAAGGAAATGATTGATTATATAGTAAAAGAGTATGGTGCTATTGATATTCTTGTAAACAATGCAGGTATTACAAAGGATAATTTATTGCTAAAAATGAGTGAACAGGATTTTGATAGTGTTATGGATGTAAATTTAAAAGGATGTTTCCATACGTGTAAACATGTACTTCGTCCAATGTTAAAAAATCGTGGTGGAAGAATTATTAACATAACTTCTGTTGTTGGTGTTACAGGAAATAGTGGTCAAGCAAATTATAGTGCATCGAAAGCTGGAATTATTGGTTTTACGAAAAGTGTAGCTAAGGAGGTTGCGGCAAAGGGAATTACCGTAAATGCGGTTGCTCCAGGTTTTATTCAGACAGATATGACAGATGTTTTATCAGAGTCTGTTAAGAACGATATTACGAATTCTCTTCCAATGAAACGTATTGGGGCTCCAGAGGATGTAGCAAATGCGGTGTGTTTCTTAGCGTCAGATGATGCAAGTTATATTACTGGACAGGTATTAGAAGTAAATGGTGGCATGAATATGTAGAAGTTAGAGAGGAAAATAGTGTATGGAACGTAGAGTTGTAATAACAGGGATGGGAGCCGTAACTCCTATAGGTAATACAGTGGACTTATTTTGGGAAGGCCTAAAGGAAGGAAAAGTAGGAATTGGGCCTATTACAAGATTTGATACAGAAAAGTTCAAAGTAAAACTTGCTGCAGAGATTAAAGATTTTGATGGAAAAGAGTATATGGATCCAAAAGCATGTAAGAGACTTGACTTATTTAGTCAATACGCTATTGTTGCAGCTAGAGAAGCAATAAAGCAGGCTGGTCTTGAAGTAACGGAAGAAAATGCAGATCGTATTGGATGTATTATCGGTTCTGGAGTAGGAGGTATTCAGACACAGGAATCAGAAACCAGACGCTGTTTTGAAAAGGGACCAAGAAGGGTATCCCCATTTATGGTACCTATGTTCATATCCAATATGGCGGCAGGAAATGTTGCAATTGATTTAGGTTTACAAGGAAAATGCTTTTCCCTTAGTACAGCTTGTGCAACAGGAACACATTGCATAGGAGAGGCATATCGTTCGATTAAATATGGTGAAGTAGATGCTATGGTTACTGGTGGCACAGAGGCAGGAATTGTTGCTTCTGGTGTTGCAGGATTTGATAGCCTAAATGCACTTAGCGTTTCGGACAATCCAAAGAAGGCCTCTATTCCGTTTGATGCAGAAAGAAATGGATTTATAGTTGGTGAAGGAGCAGGTATTTTAATATTAGAGGATCTGGAGTCTGCAAAAGCTAGAAATGCAAAAATTTTAGCTGAAATTGTTGGATATGGTGCAACTTGTGATGCCTTTCATATTACTTGTCCAAAAGAAGATGGTTCAGGATCTGCAAAGGCAATGAAACTTGCCATGAAGGAAGCAGGAATTCAGCCAGAGGAAGTAAATTATGTTAATGCACATGGAACAAGTACACATTTAAATGATTCTATTGAAACAAAGGCAATTAAATCTGCATTTGGTGAACATGCATATAAGTTAGTTGTGAATTCAACAAAATCAATGGTTGGGCATTTGCTTGGTGCAGCAGGTGCAGTTGAGTGTGTTGCAACGGTAAAAGAAATTGAAAATCAGTTTGTACATGCAACAGTAGGTTTGACTACACCAGATCCTGAGTGTGACTTGGATTATGTTCCAAATGAGGGAAGAAAGCATAATATTCAATATGCAGTTTCTAACTCTCTTGGATTTGGAGGACATAATGCTAGTATTGTAATAAAAAAATATGAGGAGTAGCTTATGTTAGAAGTAGAAGATATTAAAAAAATTATTCCACATAGAAGTCCAATGCTTTTAATTGATCGAGTGGATAAACTGGTTCCAGGTGTATCAGCTATAGGATATAAAGGGGTTACGTACAATGAGCCATTTTTTCAAGGCCATTATCCAGATTATCCTGTAATGCCAGGTGTATTGATTATAGAAGCAATAGCTCAGACAGGTGCAGTTGCATTAATGAGCAGTGAAGAATATAAGAGTAAGCTCGTATTTTTTGGTGGCATAAATAAGGCAAAGTTTCGTAATCAGGTAAAACCAGGTTGTATTTTACGATTAGAGACAGAATTGATTAAAATAAAAGGACCTATTGGTATTGGTCAGGGAAAAGCATATGTAGAGGATGTTCTTGCTGCTGAAGCAGAGTTTACATTTATTATTAAATAAAAAATAATTGGGCATGTTGCAGACAGCAATATGCCCAAACATTTTTATTATGAAAGTTCTAGTGAAGATTATCTTATAAAGCAAGGATGCTTCTTAAAAGGCAGGGGGAAGTTGAAGTGTCAAAAATTCTTTTGTATCATAACAAGTGTCAAAAAATTTATGGTAAGGTTTGTACGAAATGGCTGTTAAGAGAAGAAAAGGTGTGAGTGAATATGAGGCACAAAAAATAGACAGTGAATTATATTGGATTGGCTGGGTTAGCATTGGCCTAATGCTTATAGGAGTTTTTCTATACAAAAGGCATGAACTGTTTTTTAAAAGATTTCAGTTTCCTTGTCTTTTTTATAGACTAACAGGTTATTATTGTCCAGGTTGTGGAGGAACAAGGGCTGTTAAGGCGTTTTTATCTGGGGATTTTATAAAAAGTTTTCTGTATCATCCTCTTGTGTCGTATTTAGCTTTTGGAGGGGGAGCCTTTATGCTGACTCAGACCATTCAGCGATTAAGTAAAGGCAAGATAAGAGGAATCAGATTTAGAGTCCAGTATGTTTATGGTATGGCAATTATTATTTTCATACAGTTTGCTGTAAAGAATGCGTTGATCTATTTCTGTAGTTATTATGTAACTTGAAAAAACCTTGTAAAGACATGTCCTTACAAGGTTTTTTCCTAACAATCAAGACTGTGTAAGCTTAAGATACGAACATCTTGTCTTTAACTAATAATACCCATTCTGAGCCCTTCTTACTATTTCAATTAATTCAGGATCGTTGAGTACAAGTATGAATGCGATCAACATAATGATACCAAGAATAAATCCTATTATGGAAATCACAATACTAGCAATAGCCATGCCAGAGATTCTTCCTTCACTATATTTTCTTGATACAATGGCTAAAATAATACCAGCAATAGCACTAATAATACCTCCAATACCATAACAGCAAGACAAAGGAATTGATAAAATAGCTACAATTAAACTAGCAATAGCAAGTCCGTTAGTTGAATTTTGCCTGTTATAGTTTGGAGCGTTAAAATTACTATTAAAGCTGCTGTTGTAATCATTATTAAAGCTATTGTTATAGTTAAAGGTGCTGTTATAATCATTATCAGAACCTTCATTCAGGTTTTGACTCGACGTATTTAATTCTTCATTTTCCTGTGAATTAGAATCTTCATTGTTGTTATAATCCATAAGATATCCTCCTGCAATTTATAAATAAACATAAAATAATTTTATCATAACAATATTTAAAATACAAATAATATACAAGGATATGGGCAAAAGAGGTCTCTTAATGGTAAATATTATTGGAGTTATAACCAGAGCTGCTTTTGCTTAGGTAATAGTCGCATCTGGTTCTTCTCTTTCGAACAATAAAGGTATAATAAATACAACCAAGAAATACAACTACTAGGGCAATAATAAAAGCAATCATATTGCCAGTGGAACTTGACTTCTTCTTTGCCAGATTTGTAGAGCTTGTCTTATTTACATCTGAATTCGTAGTAAGTTTTGATATATCTGCAATGTTGTAAATGATATTTCCAGTTCCTAAACATATACCATTGTAAGTGTACTCAATGGTACCAATGACATTTTCTCCTTGATGAAAAGAAGATGGACTATTGTAGGACAGGTTCTGTTTTGCTTCTTCAAAGCAAATATTCTTTGGAAGAAGTATCTTGGTACCAGGCTGCACATATATTAATGGATTTTTATCATTAAGCAGTGCAGAGTACTTAGTAAATAGTCCCGGATCAGTAGTAGTTTGTACATCTTTAGTTACATCATATAGTGAGAAGTTATGGAATCCGTATTGGAATAGCTGCTTAGTATCTGTATATTCATTAGCTTCATAAGCAGGTCCTAAATCCTTTAAAACTACGGCTATAAGGGTAACCCCTTTTTCCTGTGCATAAGTTACAAGCGTAGACTGTGCTTTGGTAGTATAACCAGTTTTTCCTCCGATGCAGTTTTCATATTGATATCGCTTATATTTATATCCATGAAGCATCTGATGATGATTTTTGATCCACGTACGTGGTTCTTTTTTGTTTGTTTTAGGAATTGTATACTGTTTAGTACCAGTAACCTTGGCAAAAGTTTTATTTTTAATTGCTGCTTGTGCTATCAATGACATGTCATGAGCAGTAGTATAGTGTTTGTCATTATGCAATCCGTTTGGATTTACAAAGTTCGTTTTTGTACAGCCAAGTTCTTTGGCACGGGCATTCATCATTTTAACAAAGGCTTTCACATTTCCAGCGACATGTTCTGCGACCCCAAGACAAACCTCATTAGCAGATTCTAGTAGCATGGCATATAGGCATTGTTCCATAGTCAGTTTTTCGCCAACTTCTACAGCTATATGGCTGCTGCCTAGTTCAATTCCATAAACGGCATTATGGGAGAAAGTAACAACTTCATCCAATGAGCTGTTTTCAATTGCCACAAGTGCAGTCATAATTTTTGTGATGCTGGCTGGATACTGGCGTTTATCCACGTTTTTTTCGTATAGAACAAGACCTGTTGATGCTTCTATTAGTATTGCTGATTCAGCAACAATTGAGGACGATTTTGGTGCCTCTGGCCAATTTTTTGTACTGGCTTTCATAATTGGAGATTGTACCATGCCTAATAAAAGCGAAAGCATAATACAGGTTATTTTTATTAGCTTTTTCATTGCAATCCCTCGTACTGTTTTACTTTTTTTTCATTTTTTTTATGACTTTAAGTCGAGTAAATTCCTCTCGTTCTTTTTCCTCAAGTGCATTTTGAATTGCTACAGTAAGTGCAGTGTAGTTAGGAATTGTAATGTTCTGCAAAGCGTTAGCACGTTTTTGGGTTTTCTTAATATTCGTAGCTAAACGATATGCAGAATTTTCAATCATAGACAGACGTATGGTTAATTCCTTTACTTTATTAAACTTCATTACAGCTTCATCCAATGAAATCTTTGTTCCATAAAAGGAGTAGGCTGGTTTGACAGTTTTGCTTTCAAATTCAACAAGAGGTATTTCTGTACCCATAATACTTCTTTGTTTAATAACAATAGAATCCTCTTCAGGTACGGTATGACTTAATTCTTCTACATTATAAATACCTAACTCAATATTTGCCTTTTGCAAGGCAAGATATGCAGAGGAGAAGGTTTCATTAATCTCTGATTGTATATCGGCTGCCTGTGCAATTAAATCCATTAATTCTCGAATTAGAATATTTCTTTTTTTATCCATTAATTCAAAACCTTGTCTGGCAAGAGCAAGAGAATTCTTGGCAAGAATTAAGTTACTTTTTGTTGGAAATGTATTGGGATTCATAGACTCACCTCTTTATTATATCAATTAATGATTCGCTTCTTCAAGGTTATTTTCGGAAGTTCCTTCCTTTTTGTTGAGTAACTCCGCTTCTGTATGGTAATACTTATCAAGAATTTTGGTATCAATACGATCCAGTTCTTCTCGTGGAAGCATGGAAAGCAGTTCCCAGCCAAGATTTAAGGTTTCGTGCATAGAGCGGTTTTCACTTTTTCCTTGGGCAACAAATCTGTTTTCAAAGGCATTACCGAATTTTAAATACTTTTTATCGAGAGGAGAAAGTTCATCTTCTCCAATAACACTGGCAAGAGCCCTTGCATCACCAACATGTGCATAAGAGGAAAACAGCTGGTTTGCCAGATCCTGATGATCTTCTCTTGTATAACCAGCACCAATTCCGTCTTTCATTAAACGGGACAGGGAAGGTAATACGCTGATTGGCGGATATATAGCGGTCTGGTGAAGGGAACGGTCTAGTACAATCTGCCCCTCAGTAATATATCCAGTAAGGTCAGGAATAGGGTGGGTAATATCATCATTTGGCATAGTTAAAATCGGAATCTGTGTAACAGAACCATTGACACCACGAACAATACCTGCACGCTCATATAAAGTAGCCAGCTCACTATACAGATATCCAGGATAACCTTTTCGGCTTGGAATCTCCCCTTTAGAAGAAGAAACTTCACGCATTGCTTCTGCAAAAGAGGTCATATCTGTTAAGATAACTAAGATGTGCATATTTTTTTCAAATGCAAGATATTCAGCAGCTGTTAAAGCTACTTTTGGAGTAATAAGTCTTTCTACGACAGGATCATTTGCAAGGTTTAAAAACATAGTTACGTGTGAGCTAGCACCGCTTTCCTCGAAGGTGCGGCGAAAAAACTCAGCTACATCGTGTTTTACACCCATGGCAGCAAATACAATACCAAATTTTTCGTCAGAATCTTCACCAAGAGAAGCCTGTTGTACAATTTGTGCGGCAAGTTCATCATGTGGAAGTCCATTGCCCGAAAAAATAGGAAGTTTCTGTCCACGAATTAGAGTAGTTAAGCAGTCAATTGCAGAAATACCAGTGTGGATATAGTTTCTTGGATACTCCCTTGTACAAGGATTTAAGGGAAGTCCATTTACATTTCTTTTTATATCTGAAACAATAGGATCTAAACCATCAATAGGCTGCCCAAGTCCGTTGAAAACGCGGCCTAAAATGTCTTCGGATAGAGAAACTTCCATAGGGTGTCCTGTTAATTTGGTGCGGGTATTTTTTAAAGACATTTCTTCTGTCCCTTCAAATACCTGTATAATGGCTTTATCTTTATATATTTCAACGATTCTTCCAAGTTTTTTTTGTTTCTGGTCTACGGTAAACTCAACAATTTCTTCGTAAGAGGCATTTTGCACACCTTCTAGGACAATGAGAGGTCCATTGATTTCACTTAGGCCTAAATATTCAATTGCCATAATGAAACTCCTTTCTTGTGTTCCTTTTATGCGTTAGTTGCAATCATATGCTCATAAAAGGCATCCACCATTTTAAAATAGTCATCAAATTTGTCTAGCTGACTGTTTGGAACATCATATTTAATAGAAATAATCTTTTCAAATATATCATTTTCACGAAGCAATGACATTGGCATATTCATAGCCACCAGTTTCTTGCATTTATCGTATAAGTAGAGAATGACTTCCATCATTTTAAGCTGTTTTTCCATAGGAACATAAGTATCTTCTTTGTGAAATGCATTCTGTTGGACAAAGCCGAGGCGAACAACACGGGCAATTTCTAAAACCAGTTTCTGATCGTCAGGAAGTACATCACTGCCAATTAATTTTACAATTTCATTTAAACTGTTTTCTTGTGTAAGGAGGCTGACAAGCTGGTTACGGCAGTTTACAAAATTGTTTCCTACATGTTTGGAATACCAAGGGGACAGATCACTGATATATTCACTGTAACTGGTAAGCCAGTTGATTGCAGGAAAATGTCTTGCATAGGCAAGTGCTTTGTCTAACGCCCAGAAGCATCGGACAAATCGTTTCGTATTCTGAGTTACTGGTTCAGAGAAGTCTCCACCTTGAGGGGAAACAGCTCCAATAATAGAGACGCTGCCTTCTGTGCCGTTTAAGTTTTGCATAAAGCCTGCACGTTCATAAAAGGCAGAAAGCCTGGAAGCAAGATATGCAGGGAAACCTTCTTCGGCAGGCATTTCTTCCAGACGGCCAGATAACTCACGAAGTGCTTCTGCCCAACGGGATGTAGAATCTGCCATAATTGCCACATGATATCCCATATCTCGATAATACTCTGCCAAAGTTATACCTGTGTAAATGCTTGCTTCACGGGCAGCCACAGGCATGTTTGAAGTATTAGCAATTAGAGTGGTACGGTCTAATAAAGGGTTTCCTGATTTTGGATCGACTAATTCTGAAAACTCTTCCAGAACATTTGTCATTTCGTTGCCACGTTCTCCACAGCCAATGTAAATAATGATATCAGCATCAGACCATTTTGCAAGCTGATGCTGTGTCATAGTTTTTCCTGTACCAAAACCACCTGGAATGGCAGCAGTGCCGCCTTTTGCAATAGGAAATAAGGTGTCCAGAATTCGCTGTCCGGTTAAAAGAGGACGATCTGATGGATAACGCTTCTGGGTTGGTCTTGGAATACGAATTGGCCAGTGCTGGGTTAAGGTAAGGATTTTTTCTTCTCCTGCATCTGTCTGAATTACCACAATAGGTTCATCAATCGTATAAAGTCCATCAGGATATACTTTTGTTACAACTCCGTTAGTATCGGGGGGAACCATGGATTTATGGATAATTGCAGAGGTTTCAGGAACTTCTGCAATAATTGTTCCGCCAAAAATGTGATCTCCTTCTTTTACGGTAATATGAACATGCCATTTTTTCTGTTTATCTAAAGATTCAACATTTACACCTCTAGGAATAAAGGCACCGCCTGTTTTGGCAATTTCCTTCAGGGGACGCTCAATTCCATCAAAAATATTGCCAATAATACCAGGTGCCAAGGTAACGGAGATGGCACTGCCTGTTGAATAAACTGTCTGGCCTGGTTTTAAACCTGTAGTTTCTTCAAATACCTGAATGGTTGTAATGTCTTTGGTAAGCCCAATTACTTCTCCGACCAGTTTGTCATCTCCAACATAGACCATTTCGGCCATTTTAAAACCTAAGTTGCCTTGCAGGTAGACAATAGGTCCGTTGATTCCATATATTTCACCAGTTAATTGCATCTAGGAAGCCTCCTATCTATATAGTTAATGAATCATTTTATAGTAAATGATTCTCGTTCTTCCGTGATCTTAGTAGCAAAGGAATTATCAATCAAAACATTGCGGCTTTGGATAACAGCACGAGTACCACCCATAAAATCAATTTTACTTAATAAAATAGTACAATGAAAGAAATCTTCAAGGGTACTTTTTAAACGTGAGTCACTTTCATTTAAGTAAAGCTCAATTGCTTCCCCATTGGCGTAGTTTAGAGCGTACTGGATTTGTTCCTTTATAAGATCAAGGTAAGCTGGAGTAGCCATAAAGTCCTGCAGTTTCTGCAAGACTCTTTCAAACACAGACTTTTCCAGTTCATTTGTTTTTTGAGTAATTTTTCGTCTAAGAATTAGGGAATGGTCAGAAATTCTCTTATTTTTATCACGGACTAAATACTCTGTTTCATTTTTCAAAGTTGTTTCTGCCTTTTTTAGTGTTTCTTCTTCATGTTCCTTTTGAAGTTTTTCTAAGTTTGCTTTATACTCATCCAGTATTTGTATACTTTGGTTTGTAGCATCATTAATTGCTGCATTATAAAAAATATCTAATTTTTCTTCGAGGGTCATTAATTTGCCTCCTTGTTTACAGTTTTAAACCGATTGCTTCATTGACATAATCTGTTATAAAGTTTGGTTTTCGTCCAGTACCATGACGGTCTGGAATCTCTACAATTAAGGGCAGGCGGCGGTTTAGCTTTACATCATCAATAATATCTGGAAATTCTCTTCCAAATTTCTCAGTGAGAAGAACAATTCCGATTTCCTTATTATTAAATGCTTTCTCAAGCTGTTCTTTTAAGTGTTTTCTTGAATGAATCACAACACCATCAACCCCAGCTAAACGCATGCCTGTGTATGTATCAACATTATCGCTGATTAAAAACATTTTCATGAAATCGCCTCCACTATGTTTAAACAGGATATTACTATGTTTTATCCTAAAATAGTAAAGGAGATAATTAAGCCATATAATGCAATGGATTCGGCTAAAGCAACAAAGATAAGGGCTTTACCCATAATGCTGGAATCTTCACTTAATGCACCAAGGGCAGAGCTGGCAGCAGATGCAACGGCAATACCAGCACCTACGCAGGATAATCCAGTGGATAAAGCAGCAGCAAGATAACGCCAGCCTTCTGTGCTAGAAGCTGCTTTAGCAGTTTCAGCAGCCTGAATGTTGCCACTAAATAGCAATATGTCACCGATAATTAAGGTACCAAAGAAGAATAGTATATTAAATCCTAGTGCAGCTTTAAAATTTCCTTTTTTCTTTTCACTAAACAAGTAGTAGCCGCCAGGTACTAAAATGCTAGCGATTAAAATGACACATAATAAAATTTTTGTAAACATATTTTTATCCTCCTAATTTGTCTTTTTTGACTTGAATGGTTTAAATGCTTTACCAGTTCCACGGTAGAAACGGCTAAACATTTCATAGTATTCCAGACGTAATACCTGAATTCCTACAACTAATCCTTCTAAGACCATAACAACCAGGTTACCAAGGATAATAACCAGAATGTTAGGTTTGCCGCTTTCCACATGGGCTAAGGAAAGAACAACCCCCATCATACCTGCATGGCTCAGAGCAAAAGCTCCTACACGGACAAAAGAAATGGTATTAGTGGCATAGCTTAGGACTACATCAAACAGTTCTACCAGATTTTCTACAAAGAACATAACTTTGCTTCCTTCTGGAAAAATATTTTTTTTCTTTGAAAGCCAGTTGCTTAGAGGTTCTTTTAAGAAAATGCAAAGAAGAGGAACTCCTACTAAAACAGCAAGTACGATAGTTCCTGGAATGGCATATCCTAAGAAGTATAAGCCAATGCATCCTACAACGGAACCATAACAGACAAAACCTGCCACACCACTGGCATCAAAAAATATTTTCTCAATGTTTTTTGCACGGATTCCATTAATAATATTAAGTATCATTGCTATAAGAATTAAGAAAATGCCAAACCCAATGGCCATAATCAAGGTTGTCATAATATCTTCCATTGGCCTGCGCCAGACAGCTTCCATAAAGTCTTCGAAACCGAAAATACTTCCGTACAGGAAACCAAAAATGGTGGACCAGAAGCCGGCAATGGAAATAATAGCAGCCAGATTCATTTTTTTAAATTCAAATAAAAGGAAACCTCCTATCATAAGTAAAGCTCCTTGCCCCACGTCCCCAAACATAATGCCGAATATTAAAGTATAGGTTAAGGCGACGAAGATAGTAGGATCCATTTCATTGTATGCGGGCAAACCATACATTTGTATAAAGAGTTCAAATGGTTTAAAGATCTTAGGATTACAAAGCTTGGTAGGAGGTTTGGAAGTCGAGCTTTCATATTCCTCGTCACACAAGCAGTAAACATCAGGATCGGATTCAATTTCCTTGCTAAACTTTTTTGCATCTTTCTTTGTCATCCAGCCACACAATATGTAAAAGACAATGCCTTGTGTAGTAGCTTTGGTACAAGCTGCCAGTTTGCGGATTTCAAAATTGTTACAGAAGTCCTTTACTTTTTCGTAAGCTAAGGTAAGTTCTGGAGCAATATCCTGAAGACGGTTCTGTATCTGGGCTGTAAGCTCTTTTCTGGCAACTCGTAACTCTTTCTGTCTATTTAAAAGAGTCTGATAGATTTCTTCAGGCGTTCCCTCGTATTCATCAGGCATATAGATGCGGTCAAAGTGAAGAGAAGTAAATACGGCATCTACCTGGGCAGAGGATGAGGCAGGCACAAAATATACTCCAAAGACATAGTGTTCATTTCGATCGCATTCTATAAAAACAGCATTTAATGTTTCATATACATAATCCGAGAACTTTTTATAATACTCATGTGATATTTTTCCAAAACGAAACTTAAGGAATTTAAAGTTAAGGATTTTCTTTAGTTCATAATCTAACATACGGAATGGTTCAATTGTAGCCAGTTCCTTGGTTAAAGCTTCTTTTTGTCTAGTAAGTTCTTTTTTGTCTGCAGTCAAGTCCTCAACAGAGTCATAAGCCTGGGTAATAATAGACTGGGCCTCAGGCATTGACATGTCGTGAGTAGCAATCCGTGAAGAATTTCCTAGTTTTTCTATTAAGGATTCCGCTTTCATAAGAACTTCTTTGTAAGGATTTATTTCTGCAAATGGTTTCAGATCATGCACAGAGCTTAATTCGGACAGGGCATTTTCAAGGTGAATCTCATACTTGGAAAGATAACGATTCATAACACGATCGATGTCATTTTTAGGACCTGTAATCGTTAAAAACTGCATTTTTTCAATCACTACACATACCCCCCTTAAGTAATATAAATATATTTCAGTGTTTCATTTGGTTCTAAATGATAGCGAATACATTCAAGTGCAGTTGTTACAAAGTCTAATTCCTTTTCTTTTAAGAAAAGGTAGTATAAGATATGTAACATAGAATGAGAAGATTCACTAGTCAGTTTTTTGTATAAATGGTTCATTGAAAAAAATGTGGTGTACTCAATGGTCTGTTTATTGCCAGGCTGAATTATATTATGATAGTGCGTATTTGATATTGCCAGCAGAAATTCTGATGTGCCAGCTGCTTCGACTAATCTTATAAGCTGTTCTTTTGTTAGATGAAAATGGATAGGAATGATAGAGAGATATATTTCCTTAGCATCCACAGTGTAAAACTTTTTCGAGCGGTAAACCCACATAATATTTAACATGTCAATTTGCGTTCCAAAGAGTGACAGCATACGTTTTTTTTCTTTTCCTTTAAACTGTTTATTGATTGTTTTCCAAATCTGCTGAAAAAAATAAATGTCTAGCTGTGTTTCGTAATCACTAAGAGAAACATTCTCCATAGAATTATGTAATGTTAAAAACAGGTTGTAATATCTAGAACCCTCTAGGCCTACAATAAATTCATCTAAGCTAGTACAGCCTGCTAATGTATTAAGATTTAAGACACTGTGCTTTTCAAAGAACGGCTGGAAATCCGCTAAATGCAAAGTGCTTTTCTGATTGTATATTTGTTCTAAGCAGTCTTTTAAAATATTCACTTCGTATCGAAAGAAAAATATGTCCAGGAATTTTCTCTGTTCTCTCGTAGCAAAGGTATAAATCCTTTGAAAATCCATAAGAAGTGATATTTTGATAAGTTCTTCAATCTGACCGCGGTGAATGGTTGTTTCATTCACGTCTTTAAAGATTAGGTTATATGATGGCTTTGTTCGCAGAAAGTTAATAAAGTCTGCTGTTGTTTCAAGTGATGCAATGTGTTCATAGTCTTTTGGCGTAACAAGATGACTTGACATTGCTTTTACTTTTGTTATAATG
Organism: [Clostridium] polysaccharolyticum; assembly: GCF_900111595.1. Taxonomy (GTDB): domain Bacteria; phylum Bacillota; class Clostridia; order Lachnospirales; family Lachnospiraceae; genus Clostridium_AI; species Clostridium_AI polysaccharolyticum. The sequence goes on from NZ_FOHN01000013.1 coordinate 18,768, forward strand.
CCGCCATAGGCAAGAGCATTTCCCATGTGCACCTCCTTGTTATGTAAGAGATATAATACGGTGAAAGATCTGGTTCGCATATTCTTCACAGTGCGTATCAAAATCTTCATCTAGCTGTTTTAAATAATTCTCTTGTTCCGTTCTGATTCGGGAAAGTTCCAGTTCCACTTCTTGATTAGCTTTCGCTCTTAAGGCATTCAGTTTGTCATTCGTTTCATTTTGTATTTTTGAATCAAATGATTTCATCTTCTGGTTTGCCTCTTCTGTTAAGCGGGCCTTCTCGTCAGAAACTCGGCCAAGTATTCTAGCTGCTTTGTTTTCTATATCATCTAAAAGATGAATGACCTTTTCCATATAGAGCCTCCTAACATATAAATGAAAACATACTTCAACGTAATTATAATACTTTTCAGAAAAAAAGGAAAGAAATAAAATTTGTAGTAAAGCAGTGCGTAAATAAACATTGGTTTGACACAAAACACGATAACTTTTATAATAATAGCGAAATTGATTAGTTAGCAAGCGAGGGCAATTAAATGAGATTAAGAAATGTAAAGGGTTCAAGAGAAAAGATTGCAGAGAATGATTTTGTCATTCATAATCCAGAAAAAATGAAAGGTAAATGGAAAGAAGTTTTTGGAAATGATAATCCCATTCACATAGAAGTTGGCATGGGAAAAGGAAGATTCTTAATGGAGCTTTCGAATCAGAATCCAGACATCAATTACCTTGGAATTGAGAAATATTCCAGTGTACTGATCCGTGCGATAGAAAAGAGACAAGAGACAGAGCTTTCTAATTTATTTTTTATACGGATGGATGCAGAGGATATTAATGAAGTATTTGCCGAAGGAGAAATTGATAGAATCTATCTTAACTTTTCCGATCCCTGGCCAAAGGACAGGCACGCAAAACGCCGTTTAACATCCCATCAGTTCCTTGAACGTTACGATAAATTTCTAAAAAAGGATGGAGTCCTTATTTTTAAGACAGATAATAAGGCATTGTTTGATTTTTCATTGGAAGAAGTACCTGTAGCAGGATGGAAGTTAGAAAACCATACCTATGATCTGCATCATAGTGAATATAATGAAGGAAATGTTATGACTGAATATGAAGAAAAGTTTTCTAGTATGGGAAATCCTATCTGCCGTATGGTTATTTCCAGGTAGTTTTTTTAAAGAGCTGCATATGATGGCAGTAAGAAATAGAATTAGGTGATCCTATGGATATTAAGTCATCTCTGTCACGTAAGACTGGAAACTACAGAACATTAAATAAGAAGGCAATTGCTATGAAAAAGTCATGGGATGATGTTGAAAAACTGCTAAGCAAGAAAGGCTCCAAAAAACAGAAGAAGTCTTCATCATAAAGGATAAAAAGTTGTAATAAAGTAAAGAATATAAGACAATGAGAAGTTAATAGAATACCAATTCAGGAGGAAATTATTATGGCACTTAAATTTACAGATGAAAATTTTGAGGAAGAGGTACTAAAAAGCAGTCAGTTAATAATTGTTGATTTATACGCAGACTGGTGTGGACCTTGTAAAATGCTTGGACCTGTAATTGAACAGTTAGCACAGGAGTATGAGGGAAAAGTTAAAATCGGTAAGTTAAATGTAGATGAGTCACCAGCAATTGCACAAAAGTATGGTGTTATGACAATCCCAACTGTTCTGTTTTTTAAAAATGGTGAAGTAGTTCACAAGATTGTTGGTGTGGAAAGAAAAGAAACATTTGAAGAAAAAATAGCTGAGTTACGATAAATTAGGGCTATTATAAAAAGCTTCCTTATTTGATAAAAGTAGGGGAGCTTTTTTTACAATACATGTATTCTGATCTGGCAGTTAGTATAAAGCTGAAAAATAACTTTGCATATCGTGTATATATTCTAGTACATTTATTTATGATAATCTTTAGCATTTAATAGGAATCTGAAAGAAAATCTTTTCCTGTAAGAAATATATTGATATAATAATATTGGGGGTAAATAAAAATGAAGAGGGAAGGTGAAGCATTTTGTTTCATGAAATTGGTATGATGTACATAACATTGTTACCAATTGCATTTACGGGGGTTGTAAACGCAATATTCTGCAGATCATCATTTTTAGATGTTTTGCATGTTCCAATTGATAATGGAAAAAAACTAAAAGATGGAAGGCGGCTTTTTGGAGCAAATAAAACGTGGAAAGGCTTCTTAGGTTCATTTGTAATTTGTGCCTTGCTTAATGCAATATGGGGTAAAATTTGTTTACGGTTTAAGGGAATGGAAAACTGGAATTACATGTACATATATTTTGACAATACAGTTGCCTATAATCTGTTTACAGGTTTTTTATTTGGATTTGTGTATGCGGTACTAGAGTTACCTAACAGTTTTATAAAAAGACGTATGGATATTTCATCAGGAAAGCAGGGAAAAGGGGGCTTTGGCTTTTTATTTAAAATTTATGATCAGATAGATTCCTTAATTGGTGTCATACTGGTTGTAGCTTTATACAGCAAGATGAATATTACAACATATATGCTTTATGTTGCAGTAGGAGGAATTACCCATGTGGCAATAAATACAATGCTATTTAAATTAAAACTGAGGAACAGCATTCTTTAGGGGGGGATAATAATATGAGTAAATTTAAGTTACCGAATCTGATTACTTATGCAGGGGCTGGATGTTCAGTAGGTATTTTGATTTTTGCTTTTTGCCAGAAAACGAACTTGGCAATGATAAGCTTGATTCTTGCGGCCGTATGTGACTTATTTGATGGAAAATTTGCAAGGATTTTTCAGCGTACAAAAGAAGAAAAGTGTGTAGGAATTGAGCTGGATTCTTTATCAGATGTAATGAGTTTTCTAATTGGGCCAGTAGCAGTCTGTTTAGGAATGGGCATTTGTAACTGGTATTCATATATTGTATTTATCTTATATGTGTTAGCTGGGATTACTCGATTGGCATTTTTTAATGTAAATGCATCAGAACATTATGTAGATGAGCCAGTTACATTCTATACTGGGCTGCCGGTTTCTTATTCGGCAGTATTTTTCCCATTACTTTGGGTACTTTCAATAAAGTTAGAAAGCGTTCCATTTCAATTAATTTATATAGGTATAATGTTGGTAATGGCATATCTGTTTGTAGCAGATATAAAAATACCAAAGCCAAAGGGGAAGGCTTTAATAGCATTTGTTCTGGCAGCAGCAGTTATGGTATTCTTTTTAATTTATTTATAAGAATTAGGGGGTAAAATGAGATACATTAAAGTAAAAACTATGCCACGAGCAGTATGGGGAGTATTTTGGGCTTTTTTAATAGTAAGTGCTGGGAATTATGTAAGTCAGTTTATGACGCTTTATCTTAATGGAATATTGGGACTGGAAGCTGGATTTTCTGGAATGATAGCTTCTTTGGCAGGAATTGCAGCTGTTCCAGGAATTATACTGGGAGGTAAATTAAGTGATACATGGGGTGTAAAGAAGGCATTTTTTATATTTCAGATAATGGCAGTAGCAGTAACTGTAGTTATTATTTTTGTAGAGAATAAGACGGTTACTCCTATTATGATTATTTTAAATTCTGCTTTTATTAATGCTATATACCCAGTTTGTAATGCGGCTATATTTGAAGCAACCGATGAAGAAAACAGAAGTGATGCAGTTGCTCTGTTTTTAGTTGGCATGTATGTAGGTTATATGTTGTCTGATTTAGGTTGTGCCATAGGTTTTGTGAATCATTATCGAATTCTCTATATAGAAGAAGTCATTCTAAAAGTACTGTCTATTGGTATTTTTCTTTGTTTTGCAGGAACAGAGACAAAAAAAGAAGAAAAAGCATATATAAAGAAAGATACGCAGGTACAGGAAAAGAAAAAAGAAGGATTGATGATGATTCTTATTAAAAATCCTGCTTTGTTTTTATTTAGCATATGCTGCTGCCTGTTTTCTATTGTACATACACAGAGTGCCTATTCGCTTCCAATTCAGTTACATTATAAGTTTGGGGAAATGGGAAGTTCTTATTACGGAATCATTATGATGCTCAATGCATTTTTTATTGCTGCAGGTACCAGATTTATTAATAAAATGGCAAAAGGACGGGATACTTTAATGGTCGTTTTAACTGCAACAGTACTAGTTGGATGTGGCATGGGGATCTTAGTTCTTAATTGGGGACTGCCTTTGTATATTATATCAACTGTTTTGTGGTCTTCATCATATATTCTGGAACTTCCCTTTGCAACAACATATATTGGAAATTATGCACCAAAAGGAATGAATGGAGCTTTTTCTGCGTGGATTAAAATGGTAACAAGTGCAGGTTATGCATTAAGTCCAGTATTGTTTGGATATATAATTAAGCAGATGGGAATACATAAAGTATGGTGGTTCTGTATTCTTTTTACAGTTATAAATGTTGCAGTGTTAGTTGGAATTAAAACCAAAGAAACCTTAAGTTCCTAGCGAACTTAAGGTTTCTTTGGTTATATGGATTTCCCGGAACTCTTTTGGTGAAATGCCAAATTCTTTTTTAAATGCACGATAAAAGCTAGAATAATCACCAAATCCAAACATAAGATATGCTTGGGTAATAGACATATTAGCACAAATGGCATTTTTACATGCGTAGAGCCGTTTTTTGGTAATATACTGATGAAGTGAAATTCCCATATTATTTTTAAAGATATGTGAGATATAATATTTGCTTACATAAAATTTAATAGCGAACTGTTCCAATGTGAGATTTTCATCTAGGTGTTCTTCAATATAAGATAAAAGTCCTTGATAAAGGCTTGTTTCTTCTAAGTAATTCTTACGATACATTTTTTCATGGGCAATTCGGTTTAAGTGTAGAATCAGATCATTTACACATATGGAAATCTGTGCATTACGGCCAAAACGGTCGCCATTCATTTCTTCAATTAAACGAAATACTTTAGACTGTATGATATTAAAGGCAAAAATATCATTATGAAAAATGTACTCTTTTTTGACGCAGGCATGCTGCATGAGGAATACATAGTCAGGGGACTGTGAAAGAAGAGTATTACAGTATTCCGTACTTATCCAGAACACAAAGCGCCGATAAGGAGTTTTATGGGAATGAATAATAGGATAATGTTTAACGTTAGGTGGAATCAGTAAAATGTCTCCAACATTTATAGGGTAAAGTTTGTTTTCAATCATAATAGAGACATCTCCTTCTAGAAAAAAGTAAAATTCATAATAATTGTGAATATGTTCCTTTACTGCAGAAGGGGCATTGTCTTCATAGTAATATATTTCAAAATCTTTAGAAAGCATGTACTGTCTTTGATGAAACTTGGTTTTATAATTTTTTTTCATAAGATCACTCCAGATAAATTAAAATATGATACAAATTATAACATAGCAACTTTTGCAATGTGAACAACAATTTTCACTATATGATTTGAACAATTGGTTTTATATAATCATTTTATAAGATTAACAGTGTTTTTATAGAAAGGAAATGTTGAATTATGGAAATGACATTAAGATGGTACGGTAAAGATTTTGATACAGTTACATTAAAACAAATCAGGCAGATTCCAGGAGTTACAGGAGTTATTACGACATTATATGATACACAGCCAGGTGAAGTATGGCCAAGAGAAAGGATTCAGGCAATAAAAGCAGAAGTAGAAGCAGCAGGTTTACATATTGCAGGGATTGAAAGTGTAAATATTCACGATGCAATTAAAACAGGAGTTCCTGAAAGAGAACAGTATATTGCAAACTATATAAAAACATTAGAAAACCTTGGAAAAGAAGGAATTCATTTAGTATGTTACAACTTTATGCCAGTATTTGACTGGACAAGAACAGAACTTGCTCGCATGCGCCCAGATGGTTCTACAGTACTTGCTTATACACAAGAAGCAGTTGATGCATTAAAGCCAGAAAATATGTTTGAATCTATTTCTGGAGATACCAACGGAACGGTAATGCCAGGGTGGGAACCAGAACGTATGGCAAAAATTAAAGACTTATTTGAAATGTACAAAGATATTGATGATGATAAATTATTTGAAAACTTAAAATATTTCTTAGAAAAAATCATGCCTGTCTGTGATAAATATGACATTAATATGGCAATTCATCCAGATGATCCAGCATGGAGTGTATTCGGTCTTCCTCGTATTATCACAAATAAGACAAATATCTTAAGAATGATGAATATGGTAGACAATCCACATAATGGTGTAACTTTCTGTTCAGGTTCTTATGGAACAAACTTAGAAAACGACTTGCCAGATATGATCCGTTCCTTAAAAGGAAGAATTCATTTTGCGCATGTTCGTAACCTAAAATTCAACACACCAACTGATTTCGAAGAAGCAGCTCACTTATCTTCTGACGGAACATTTGATATGTATGAAATTATGAAAGCATTATATGAAATTGGATTTACAGGACCGATTCGTCCAGACCACGGACGTATGATCTGGGATGAAGTTGCTATGCCAGGTTATGGTTTATATGATAGAGCTTTAGGCGCTTGCTATTTACAAGGTTTATGGGAAGCAATTGAAAAAGCAGACAGATAGCGGACATTTTTCGGACGCCCTTTTTGGGTGTCTTACTAGAATAAGATGTGGAAAGGATCGGAGGATTTACAATGAAATTAGATGCACAAGGACTTTTAAATAGAGAACAGTGGGAAAGCAAAGGCTATAAGTTGCCACTCTTTGACCGTGAGCAGATTACTAAGAATACAAAAAAAAATCCAGCATGGATTCATTTTGGAGGTGGAAACCTGTTCCGTGCATTTCAGGCAAATGCATTACAGACATTGCTTAACAATGGGGATGCAGATACAGGTTTAATTGTAGCAGAAGGTTATGACTATGAAATTATAGATAAAATGAATCACTTACATGATGATCTTAGTATTCTTGTTACATTAAAAGCAGATCATACAGTAGAAAAAACAGTTGTTGGAAGCATTGTAGAATCTTTAGCACTGGATACAGAAAATAATGGGGATTTTACTAGATTAAAAGAAATCTTTGCAAAAGATTCTTTGCAGATGGCAAGTTTTACAATTACTGAAAAAGGATATAGCCTTGTAAATGGTGCGGGTGAAGTACTTCCTGCAATTGAAGAAGATTACAAAAAAGGTGTAGAGGCTCCTAAAAGTTATTTAGGAAAAGTTACGGCACTTCTTTATCACAGATTCATTTCAGGACAGAAACCAATTGCAATGGTAAGTATGGACAACTGTTCCCACAATGGGAAAAAACTACATGATGCTATTTACTCCTTTGCATTTAGATGGGAAGAAGCTGGCTTAGCAGAGCAGGGATTTGTTGCATACATTGAAGATGAAAGCAAAGTATCGTTTCCTCTTTCTATGATTGATAAAATTACGCCAAGGCCAGACTTGTCAGTAAAAAAAATGTTAGAAGAGGATGGATTAGAAGAAGCAGATCCAATTGTAACTTCTAAAGATTCTTATGTAGCACCTTTTGTAAATGCTGAAGAGTGTGAATACCTTGTAATTCAGGATGTATTCCCTAATGGAAGACCTTGTCTTGAAAAAGCAGGCATTATGTTTACAGATATGGAAACAGTAGATAAAGTAGAAAAAATGAAAGTTTGTACTTGTTTAAATCCCCTTCATACAGCATTAGCTGTTTTTGGATGTTTATTAGATTATAAATTGATTTCAGAAGAAATGAAAAATAAAACGCTTAAGAAATTAGTAGAAGATATTGGCTATGCAGAAGGTCTTCCAGTTGTAGTTAATCCTGAAATCCTTAATCCAAAGGCATTTCTTGATGCGGTTATTGGTGTTCGTTTACCAAATCCATTTATGCCAGATGCACCTCAGAGAATCGCAACCGATACTTCTCAGAAACTGGCAATCCGTTTTGGAGAAACAATTAAAGCATATGATGCATCAGCAGAATTAAATGTTGCAGACCTTAAGTTAATTCCACTTGTTTTTGCAGGATGGGTTCGTTATCTTATGGCAATTGATGATAATGGCAATGCATTTACACCAAGTCCAGATCCATTACTAGATACAGTAAGGCCATATGTTGCAGACATTCAGTTAGGTTCTGATATAAATGTAGAAGAAGTATTAAAACCAGTTCTGGAAAACCAGAAAATATTTGGTGTAGATTTATATGCCTTAGGGATGGCATCAACAGTATGCAGCTACTTTAAAGAAATGATAGCTGGTACAGGAGCAGTTCGTGCAACATTGGAGAAGTATACAAAATAATTTGGGAGGAATCGGGATGAAACCTTTTATGGGTGAAGACTTTTTGCTTTCAACAGAGACAGCAAAAACATTATTTCATGAATATGGAAAAGAGATGCCAATTATTGATTTCCATAATCATTTAAATACAAAAGAAATATATGAAAATAAATGCTACGACAACATTGCTGATGTATGGTTAGGTGGCGATCATTATAAATGGCGTGCTATGAGAACGTACGGTTTTTCTGAAGAAGTAGTTACAGGAAAATGTGACCCATATGAGCGTTTCCTAGCATGGGCAGAAACCATACAGAATTCTTTGGGAAATCCATTATATCACTGGACGCACCTTGAACTGCAGAGATACTTTGGAATTACAACTCCTTTAAATAAGGATACAGCCAAAGAAATATGGGATGTATGTAATGCAAAGTTACAGACACAAGAATATTCTATTCGGAACTTATTAAGAATGCAGGGCATTGAAGTACTTTGTACAACAGATGATCCAGTGGACTCTTTAGAGTACCATAAACTATTAAAAGAGGAAGGCTTTGAAATTAAAGTTCTTCCAACTTTTCGCCCAGACAAAGCGATTGCAATTGAAAAGCCTGGTTTTACGGAATATATTGAAACTTTAGGAAATACAGTAAATAGAAAACTGGAAAATGTAACAGACATATTAGCTGCTTTAAAGAAACGTTTACAGTATTTTATAGAAATTGGCTGCTGTGTCAGTGATCATAGTATTGAAAATAATTTTTTCGTAGAAACTACAGTGGAAGAAGTGGATAGTATTCTGAAAAAAGCATTAACAGGTGGACAGCTTACAGAAGATGAGTGTGCAAAGTATCATGGATACATATTATCTGAGTTAGGACGTGAGTATGCAAAACAGAAACTTGTTATGCAGGTTCACATTGGGGCAATCCGTAATAACTCCTCTCGTTTATTTGAAAAATTAGGTGTAGATGTTGGTGCAGATGGTGTAACAGATATGAACTTTGCACCACAATTATCCAGATTGTTAGATTCTATGGATAGAATCAATGAACTTCCAAAAGTTATTTTATATAACTTAAATGAAAAGGATTTCCAGATGCTTGCGGTTATGATGGGCAACTTCCAGAGTAATGAAGAAGGAATCCGTGGCAAAGTACAGTTAGGAAGTGCATGGTGGTTCCTTGACAATAAACCGGGAATAGAACGTCATTTTGAAACACTTGCAAGTGCAGGTCTTGTAAGTACTTTTGTGGGAATGTTAACAGATTCAAGAAGTTTCTTATCTTTCCCAAGACATGAATACTTCAGAAGAGTTATTTGTAATATGGTAGGAAAATACGTGGAAAATGGAGAATATCCAAATGACGTGAAATATCTTGGTTCCATGATTCAGAATATCTGTTATTACAATGCAAAGAATTATTTTAGATTATAGGAGGAGACAGACATGGAAAAAATTTTTAAACAATTTAGGGAACTTGGTATTATTCCAGTAGTAGTGCTAGATAATGCAAAAGATGCAGCACCTTTAGCAAAAGCCTTATGTGAAGGCGGCCTTCCAGTAGCAGAAGTTACATTCCGTACAGATGCGGCCGAAGAATCCATCCGTATCATGAGTGAACAATATCCAGATATGTTAGTTGGTGCAGGAACTGTATTAACAACAGAACAAGTAGATCGTGCAGTTGCAGCAGGTGCAAAATTCATTGTAAGCCCCGGTACAAATCCTCGAATCGTAAAATACTGCGTAGAAAAAGGCATTCCAATCTGTCCAGGTACTACAAATCCAAGTGATATCGAGCAAGCATTGGAAAACGGCTTAAAGGTTGTGAAATTCTTCCCAGCAGAACCAGCAGGTGGACTTCCAATGATTAAAGCTATGGCAGCACCATATGTAGACGTAATGTTTATGCCAACAGGCGGAATTAAGCCAAGCAACATAAGAAGATACTTAGAATATGATCGTATTATTGCCTGTGGCGGAAGCTGGATGGTTCCAGGTGATTTAGTAAAAGCAGGTGAATTTAATAAGATTACAGAGCTTACAAAGGAAGCTGTTGAGATTGTAAAAGAAGTTCGTGGTTAATCTGGCTGGATAGAAATGAACTGTAAATTAACACTTATAATTTTTTTATTATGCCATTTTTAATGAGATATCTTGTGTTAGTACATTCAATAATTTCATGATCATGAGAATTCATGATAATTGTAGTGCCTTTATGGTTTAATTCTTGAAACAGTTTCATTATAATTTTTTTGTTTTCAGGATCAAGAGAAGCAGTTGGTTCGTCTGCAAATAAAATGCTTGGTTGTTTTATACATGCACGTAATATTGCGACACGCTGTTTCTCACCTAAGGATAAATGGTCCGTATTTTCTGCTAATAAATGATGGATGTTTAGGATACGGGATAATGTATCAATTTTTTGCTTTATGGCTATCACATTACGCCTCTGTATATAAAGAGGAATTAAAATATTTTCATAGACGGATATACTTTCTATAAGTCCTAAATTTTGTGGGATATATCCAAAATTAACTTTTCTAATGTTGGCATTTATAGCATCTTTACGAAAGCTGATTTTCTTATGGTTCAACCAGTAATCTCCACAGTCAAATGATTCAATTAGTGCTAATATTTTAAGAAGAGTAGTTTTGCCAGCACCAGAGGTCCCAGTAATAGCGACAAAATCTCCTTTATTTATGTATAAGCTTAAATTGTTTAAAATTATTTTGGTGTCCTGTTTGCTTGTAGTACGTTTACATAGATTCTCTATTTTTATAATGCACATAAAGTAAAGGCCTCCTAAGCCATAGTTTTTTTTAATAAGCGTCTAGTAGCAAGATGTACTAATATTGTAATTAGAAATAAAACACTGAATAATATACTAATATCCCAACATATAATCTGTTTTTTTTCACTATGTGTAACCAAACGATATATTATTTCGAGGGTACAGGCAGCTAACATGTTAAGGAATTGAGGAAAAGTTAAGACAAGTGACAACTCTATGTAACTCATTCCTTGTTCATAGAGTATTAGTATTGATTCTTTGCTTTTTAGTATATAAATATAAATTTGATAAACAATACTAAATACAATTGAAAAAAGCATTGTAATTAGCATTACTTTATTGTGTACATTTATATATTCTGATTTCGAGTTTATATTGTTCATCTCTCTAATTGGAGTTTTATTCTCCGTATTAATACCAAGATTCGAAACAGAATGTAATTTTCCTTCATCTACAGTTAGAGCTAATGTACTTAAGCTGCAGCTAGACATACTCAAAAAGTTCATATTTAGTGTTAAGATAAGATTATCGTTGCTTTGGGTTAATATTTTTCCAAAGTTTAAGTTTTTCCCTGCTACATTTAGAAACATAAATTTATAATCTATCCCCATAATGCCAATAATTTCAGCCTCTTCAGTATGTTTGCTAGATGTTAAGGAAACCTTATCTCCAATGTTATATTTTTGAGTAAGTGCTCCCCCAATAACAATACCATTTTTTTTGGTTTTATTAAGCCACTTTCCCTTAGTTAAAGGGTAATGAAATTTTGATAAATATTCATTTAAATATACAAGGGTTGTATGTGTTTCGTTAATTTGAGCTTTTGTATCTAAAAGTTCGAATCCGACAAAGGAGTTTAAGTTGTTATTCTGTATCATATTTACAAAGTCCTTGGAATTGATATTGGTATTATTAAAAAAAGGCTGAGATAAATAATGAGCATTTATAGGGAATTTTGTAAAAATATTTTCTTTATCTAGCATAGATAAATGTTCATCAACTGTAAGGTAAAATAAAATCATAAACATATGAAAGAACATTATGACACCCATAATGTTCTGCTTTTTCATTATCTTATAATAATTTGAGATGATTTTTAGCATAGTTTATACCTATAATAATTTCATATAATAGTAATACAAATAGTTCCAATACAAATAAGCTATATGTAAAGTTTGTACTGGTTAAAAAGCAAAATAAAAAGTACAAAAGGTTACTTAACAACATTGGAAAAAGAAATATAACTGTGCTTTCTAAAATAATAAAACAGCTTATTTTCTTTTTAAAAAATCCATTTATGTATAGAGTTTGAAATAATGACTTTCTCTTACTTATATAGTACATATATCCATTTATCAGAATAAGAAGCATAATTATAATAATAATAGTGTTACATATATTATAATAAAATAGATTGAGTAAAATGTAAATTATTTTGTCTTTTTTTTGGGAGGGCAAATTACTGTACAAATCAATAAAGCCAAAGTTTAATATTATACAGGTTAAGAAAATCCCAATTATTTGCATATTAATTAATAATTTATTATTTCTTATACTAAGTATTATAATTTTAATAAACATAATCAGTTCCTATATATGAAAATTGGTTTTGTATACAATATTTGTACTAATCCATTTATACAACACGGGTATTTTTTTTATTATTATAAATACAACTAATCCAGCAATAATACCTGTAGTATTCAAAATGATATCATCAATATCAATTATTCTGCTTGGATATTTAGTAATTAAATTTATAAAAAGTTGTAGTGTTTCCAACATAATACTACTTAAAAATGATAAAAGGAATAAAGATATATATTTTCTATTCTTGTTTAAAAATCCTAAAAAGATTGGCAGTGGAAACAAAAGAATTAAATTTCCAATAATCTGTCTGTTGAATAGAGTGTTATTCTTTATTAAGTGACTTATAGATTGAAAAGGAATAAGCTGAATACTATCTGAAAGATTGTACTCAACGATACGGTCTGAAGTAGGCATCCTGATTGGCAATATTCCAGTACTAAAAATAAATAAAATATATATCTCTAGAATTCCTAAAAACCATAAGGTAATTTTATGCTGTTTGTGCATTATGTAGAAAAGTGCTGTTATAATAAAAATCACTAAAAACATAAATAAAAATGTTTGTGGAAAAAGTTGAATTGTTATCATAGTTATCACCCATGCCTATCAGTTTTATTTATTGTATTTTATGTATAAATCAGCGTACCATTTAGAGCTCTTTATGTTATATTTTCCAGTTGATAGCATGCTATTTTTACCAAAGAGAAGTCTATAATCACCGGATTTGTCTCCTTTTAATTTCGATGTAGAACCATGTACACTAGATACTGTGGTTGAATCAGAACCACTTCCTGTTGCAGCCCAACCCCAGATATATTTTTTTTCAAGTTCAATCCATAAATCATCATTGTCATCACCAGTCATATTAGATGTTATAATTGTAACAGTTGGCGTTCCTGATGCATTATGAATTCTACTTGTAGTGGAGCATGAAAAACTATAATGTGTAGTATACTCTTCTTCTGCGGCCAAAACTATTGTGCAGGTTGTAAGAAAAGCAAACATACAAGTTGCTCCAATTATATTTTTTATTTTCATTAATTTTTACCTTCTAAATTGTTTAAACTGTAGACTTTCCTATTTACTGGAATATTATAGGGAAAAAATATGTTATTGTCAAATAAAAAATTTTTTTAGAAAAATTAGCAAATGCAAAATATTTAGCATCTGATAAAATAAAAATACATTAAAACAACAAAAAAACAGAACTGTCCCCTAATACTTTTGTATTAGTAAGGGAACAGTCCTATTTAATTTATGTACAGAAAATATTCTCGTATAAGAAACAGCATAGTATTTCCAATTCATTTTACTTTTTACACATTTTGCTGATGCTTAAGTTTAATTTTTAGGATTTCAAGTAATTCTTCCTGATTGTTTTCATTAAGCTGAACTAGCAAAGGACAGAATTCTTCTAAAATTTTCACATTATTATCTTCTTCTGCGTCAGCTGCACTTGTAATCTGTAATTTGACATGGTCTGTTAGTGCAATATCTGTCTGTGGGGTGCCGTCAGCTGATGCACCTCGAAGTATGTAATCACAACTTACATGGAAGTATTCAGACATTTTAGCTATTACATCTCCTGTTGGCACTACCATGTTCTGTTCCACTCGGCTTATGTTAGAACCATGTAAATCAACAATTACACCGAGTGCCTGTTGTGTTAAGTGAGCATTTTTGCGTAATGCTTTGATACGTTCCCCAATACTTTTCATAGTATCCACCTCCTATGTATAAAAAAAGATATAATCTTTTAAATAAATACTACCACACATTTACATATCAGACAAGAAAGAAACCTCTTTTTATACCTTAGAAAGAAGCTGATTTGGCTGAAGTAGGACTATTAGGCTATAAGAAAACATATGTATATTTATTCAGAAATTTTAGTATTTGAAGAAAAAACACTGGAGAGTTAGTTCCAGTGTTTGCATGGTTACATATGAATTCCTTTTTTCTTTAACTTGCGGTTCATAAATTCATTTAGCAAAAATGCAAGAACTGCTACAATAGGAACTCCAAGGAACATGCCAAGAACCCCAAAGTAAGCATCCCCTATCGTAATGGCAAAGATAACCCATATTGGTTTTAATCCAGTAGACTCACCTAGAATTTTAGGTCCTAAATACAATCCGTCAAATTGCTGTAAAATAAAAATCAGAATGGCAAATACAATGGCTTGAATAGGGTCTAGCAGCAAATAAATAATTACTCCAGGAACAGCACCAATAAATGGACCAAAGTAAGGAATCATATTGGTTATGCCTACAATTGTGCTAAGAAGCACTGCATATGGCAGTTTAAGAATAGACATAAGTACAAAGCATATCATTCCAATTATAAGAGAGTCCAGAAGCTTACCAAAAATAAAGCCACTAAAAATAGCATTACATTTAGAGGCTGTAGAACAGAAGTAGTTGGCAGTATCCTTTGGTAAGAAGGCATAAACTAAACGTTTTGCATTTCTTATTAGCAGTTCTTTGTCAATTAAAATGTAAGCAGAAATTACAATGGCAAGAATAATGTTAATCAGTGTCTTTACAATTGACATGGAAATATTAAATAGCAAAGGAAATGCATTGGTTACAATATTAGTTCCAAAATCAACAAGAGGTGATCTTAAATCGTTAATCTTGTCGCGAATAAAGGCAACATCCAGATTTGGATAGCGTTCTTGAATGCCGTTTAAGAAATCATAAGCAGCATTGTACATATCAGGGAAACGATCCGTCAGATCCTGAAAACTGGCACCAAACTGGGGAACAATGTAAATCATTATGATACTTACTAGGCCTAGAGCAATAAAATAAGATAATAAGATAGATAAAGTGTGACGAAGACTTAGTCTTAGCTTGGATTCATTAAATAGTTTTCCAAGAAGGTTATCCAGTTTTTTTACAATAGGATTTAATATATAGGCAATAAAAAATCCAATAAAGAAAGGAGACAGAGTACGAAAAAGGTTTGCTATTGTTTTTTGCGTTTTGCTCCAGTTTAAGATGCAGTAAACAAGAATGCTACCAGTTATTATTACAAAAAGAGAGTAAATACATATGGTAAAGTACTTTGAATTTGTTTCAAAAACATTCCGTTTTTCTTTACCAGATTTGTGTTCATTTACGGACATATTCCTCAGTTCCTTTCTATTCTTTAAACATATTTTAAAATAAGTTGAATGTATTATCTTTTATCAATATTATAGACTGAAAGAGAATGGAGCGCAATAAAATATAATTTTTTAAAAAAAAGCTTGCTTTTTTAGGTTTAATCATATATAATCATACTTGCGTTAAGGCAATGAATTAAATTTAATAAATAAGCGCTTCTAGCTCAGTTGGTAGAGCACCTGACTCTTAATCAGGGTGTCCAGGGTTCGAACCCCTGGAGGCGCATCTCAAGGTCCTTGTTTAGCGAACATATGAGTCGTTGGGTAAGGGCTTTTTATTTGCTAAGCATTCGAACATAAATTCGACAAAACATTTTTAAGGAAAAGAGTATCTGAAGCTTGATTTCCTGTAAATTAGAAAATGTTTTTGTGGTATACTAGTACCAGAGCAAAAAAACGGAGGAAGAATTATGAATAAAGATCCTTTCGTGTCACCGGCATTAAAGTGGGTGGGAGGAAAAAGACAATTACTAAAAGATATAAAGCCGCTGATACCGGAAGAACTTACAATGTATTATGAACCCTTTTTTGGAGGCGGTGCAGTTTTATTTGAAACGCAGCCAGAAAAGGCCGTTATAAATGATGCGAACGAAGAACTTATGAATGTGTATCGGACGATCCGTGATGATTGTGATCAGTTGATTGAACTGTTAAAAAAACATAATGAGAACAATACAGCAAAATATTATTATGAAGTTAGAGGATTTGACAGGGATCAGGCATTATATGAGGCCATGACAGCAACAGAACGGGCAGCAAGAATCGTGTTTCTAAATAAGACTTGTTATAACGGTTTGTTTCGGGTAAACCAGTCTGGCCAGTTTAACGCACCCTATGGCAAATATAAAAATCCTAATATTGTTAATGAAGAAACCTTACGTGCTATTTCTAGATACTTACAAAAGGCAAAGATAGAAATAAAGTCAGGGGATTACAAAGATGCAATTAAAGGAGCTAGAAAAGGAGCATTTGTCTACTTAGATCCTCCATATCATCCTATATCCTATTCCAGTTCTTTTACAGGTTATACAAACAATGGGTTCGGAATAAAGGAACAGCAGGAGTTAAAGGCACAGTGTGATAAACTCAACAAAAGGGGAGTAAGGTTTTTATTATCTAATTCTTATTGTGACTTTATAACACAATTATATCAGGAGTACCATATAAAACAGGTGTCTGCAAAGCGTGCTATTAATTCCAAAGCAGATAAACGTGGAGAAGTGGGGGAGGTATTAATCGCCAATTATGAAATTCAATAATGCGGAAGGCATAACAGAATCTGTTACGTTAAATGACAAAGCATGGGATTGTATATTTGAACGGTATGATATTGTGGAACAGGTAAGAAAAAATGGAATGTTCCATATTACAGCCAGTCAGATTAAAGAATTCAGGGAACCACGGCTTATGACAAAGTTTGATACAAGAGATTCCATTCCTAGGGCATTTGGAAAGGGAAAAGAAAAAATGTCTATATTGCCTGATAGCAGAGGAAGTTATGTAATTGGATATTTTGATACTTATCTGGAGTTTCCCGATATGGAAAGAAGAATAAAGCATGTGGAATTTCCAGACTATTTGCAGACCATAAGTAAAAGAAATATTAATAGTGAAGCCAATGTTATTAATGTTTTAGGGGTTACAAATATTTTAGAAGATTTTCTTTCTGAAAATGGAATGATACAAACTATTAGCGGCAGAATGAAATCTGGAGTATTTGATTTTTTTATACAGGATACAAGGCAGCAGGTATTTCATAAAATTGCAGTAAAAAATGCACAGATTGAAGTTGATGCAGGCTTTGAAAATCAAAACTGCGTCTGTATTATGGAAGCAAAAAATGTTGTCCATAAAGATTTTATTGTAAGACAGCTCTATTATCCATACCGTTGCTGGGAGGAGAAGGTAGGTAAACCAGTAAGAACTGTTTTTATGGTGTATAGCAATAACGTTTTCCGTTTGTTAGAATATGAATTTACACAGACAGACTGTTATAGTTCTATCCAGTTTATAAGACAGAAAAACTATAGTTTTGAAGATGTAGATATTAAACACTCTGATTTAATGGAGTGTTATCAGAGAACAAGGGCCTTAAAAGAGCCAAGGGAAATTCCGTTTATTCAGGCAGACAGTTTTAATACGGTAATTTCACTATTGGAAATTGTTACGGAAGAACCAAAAACAATTGCGGAGATTTCTAGCCGAATTGGCTTTGCCACAAGGCAGGGGGATTATTATTTTAACGCTGCCAAGTACTTAGGTTTAACAGAAAAGATTACAGATGCAGATGGTTCTAAGAAAGTAGAACTTTCGGCACTTGGAAAAAGGGTAATGAATCTTCCATATAAAGAACGTCAGCTTATGTATATAGAACTGATGTTTCAACATGAGATTTTCAGGGAGACATTTTTTCCGTCTGCAATTGCAGGAAGGTTAGTAGATAAGGACTTTATACAAAAGAAGATGTCAGAATTAAATGTGTGTGGTCCTAATCTGGTGGGGCGAAGAGCTTCAAGTGTAATGGGATGGTTAAGATGGATCTTTTCAATAATAAATGAGTAAGAATACAGTTCTTTTTTTAAATAAACAATACTAAGAGGGAATGGAGGAAATGATATGATTCATGTATATTATGGAGATGGGAAAGGAAAAACAACTGCAGCGGCAGGATTAGCTGTGCGGGCAGCAGGAACTGGCATGAAAGTATATGTGGTTCGTTTCTTAAAGACAGAAAATTCGGGAGAAGTAAAATCTTTAAGACAACTTGAAAACATTATCGTTGAGCCCATTACAAAAAGTTTTGGTTTTACATTTGATATGACACCAGAGCAGAAGGAAGAAGCAAAGATTTATTATACAGAAATGCTTCGTAAAGCGATCTCTAAAGAAAATGTAGAAAAGTATGATATGTTTGTTATGGATGAAGTAAATATTGTATTTGGCTATGGTTTTATAGACAAGCAGGAGTTACTGGATTTTCTAAAAGAGTATGGGCAGAAAAAAGAAATTGTAATTACTGGTGCAGTCAGACAGGAAGAAATTGTAGAGCTTGCAGATTATGTAACAGAAATTAAAAAGGAAAAACATCCATATGATAAGGGAGTAAATGCCCGAAAGGGTATTGAATTTTAATAAAGGAAAGGGTAGGGAGATTACAGTTTTTTTGATAAAATCTTTTAGAAAAATTTATAAAAAGTCATTAATAGCTTTAATTTCTTCAATATCCGTATTTTCCCTTATTTTTGTAGTAAGATTAATACCAGAATCACAATATTTTAGTTGCATTTCTAATGGAATTTCTTCCTCTGTCCTTTCGTACAGGAAAAAGGACAGTTTGCTAGAAATTCAGGCAAAAGTTTTGGTATTTGTAAGTGCGGGAGTTGCTGCAGTCATTTTCATGTCCGTAATGCCTAAGGTTGTGTATCAGGCACATAAAGAGTCTATTGTTTCCGTAAAAGAAGATATTCCGATTTGTCTAGGGATAAAGTGAAAAGAGATGATTATGCAGTTTATCTTAGAAGCTTTACTGGTTCTGCCTATAAATAAAAAATGGGATGATTTAGAACCAGCACAGGAAAAAGAGTAAAGTATCATTATCATGAAGTGGATAGAATAACAGAAGGAGAGTGATCTATGGCAAAACAAACAGGAGATTATTGCACCGTTTGATTCTATTACAATAGTTGAAAGTTTTTAACAATAAGCCAGTTTCTGATTATGAATGTATGAGGTGTAAAATGCTATATGAAAATGTAAGAAAGGAACTGCATGAGACATCTTCCCGGAAAAAAAGAAATTATGAAGTTTGTAGGGTATTTTAACATATAAACAGGAATGGATCTTTTGGAGAATCTAGTGTATAATGGATTCGGTTTATATGGAAAGAAAAGCTACTAGGGAAGATTGATAGGAGGAAATCAACTATGAGTAATATTGAAACAATGTCAGTTAATGCAATCCGTGTGCTTGCAGCAGATGCTATTCAAAAAGCAAATTCTGGACATCCAGGTCTACCATTAGGCTGTGCCAGCATTGGCTATGAATTATGGGCGAAACATATGAAACATAACCCAGCTAATCCACAATGGGCTAACCGTGACCGTTTTATTTTATCAGGTGGACATGGTTCTGCTTTATTATATTCCTTATTACATTTATTTGGTTATGGAAACCTTTCAAAAGAGGATTTAGCACAGTTCAGACAGTTAGATTCACTTACACCTGGACATCCAGAGTATGGCCATACTGTTGGTGTAGAAGCTACAACTGGACCTCTTGGAGCAGGTATGGGTATGGCAGTTGGTATGGCTATGGCAGAAGCACATCTTGCAGCACGTTTTAATAAAGAGGGCTATGATGTTGTGGATCATTATACATTTGCACTTGGTGGAGATGGATGTATGATGGAAGGTATCTCTTCTGAAGCATTTTCCCTTGCTGGAACATTAGGGCTTAGCAAGTTAATTATCCTTTATGATTCTAACAAAATTTCTATTGAAGGTGATACGGATATTGCGTTTACAGAAGACGTACAAAAACGTGTAGAAGCATTTGGCTTCCAGACATTAGTTGTAGAAGATGGTAACAACCTAGAAGAGATCGGCAAAGCAATTGAAGCTGCAAAAGCAGACAAAACAAGACCATCTTTCATTACGATCAAAACAAAAATCGGTTTTGGCTGTCCAGCAAAAGAAGGTAAAGCCAGTGCTCACGGTGAACCTTTAGGAGTGGATAACGTAACAGCATTAAAAGAAAACTTACAGTGGCCATCACAAGAGCCATTTTATGTGCCTGATGAGGTATATGCACATTACAAAGAAATCACAGATGGTTTAGCAAAAGAAGAAGCAGAATGGAATGCCATGTTTGCAAAATACTGTGAAGCATATCCTGAAATGAAAGCGTTATGGGATGAGATGCATTCCGACGTAGATGCACAGGCATTATTAGAGAACGAAGAATTTTGGAAATTTGAAGATAAACCAGAAGCAACTAGAAACTTATCTGGAATGG
The DNA here is from genome assembly GCF_900111595.1 of [Clostridium] polysaccharolyticum. Lineage (GTDB taxonomy): Bacteria > Bacillota > Clostridia > Lachnospirales > Lachnospiraceae > Clostridium_AI > Clostridium_AI polysaccharolyticum. The sequence continues at coordinate 39,572 of NZ_FOHN01000013.1, forward strand.
TAATCAACCGTATTAAGGATATTGTTCCTGGATTTATTGGTGGTGCAGCAGATTTAGCTCCATCCACTAAGACATATATGAAAGACATGGGAGATTTCTCAAAAGATAATTATGGGGGACGTAACTTACACTTTGGTGTTCGTGAGTTAGCTATGACAGCTATTGGAAATGGTTTAATGATACATGGAGGATTACGTTCTTTCGTATCTACATTCTTTGTATTCAGTGATTATGTAAAACCAATGGCAAGATTATCTGCACTTATGGGGGCTCCATTATCATTTGTATTAACACATGACAGTATTGGTGTTGGAGAAGATGGACCAACACATGAACCAATTGAACAATTAGCAATGTTACGTGCAATGCCTAACTTTACTGTATACCGTCCAGCAGATGCTACAGAAACAATTGCAGCCTGGTATTATGCAGTAACATCTAAGAAAACACCTACTGCATTAGTATTAACACGACAGAATCTGCCTCAGTTAGCAGGTTCAAGCAAGGAAGCATTAAAAGGTGGATATGTAATCGCAGATTCCACAAAAGAAACACCAGATGCTATCTTAATTGCAAGTGGTTCTGAAGTGTCTTTAGCGATCAGTGCAAAAGAAGAACTAGCAAAAGAAAATATTGATGTTCGAGTAGTAAGTATGCCATCTATGGATGTATTCGAACAGCAGTCTAAGGAATATAAAGAAAAAGTATTACCAATTGAATGTAGAAAGAGAGTTGCAATTGAAGCACTTTCCGACTTTGGTTGGGGAAAATACGTTGGTTTAGACGGCGCATATGTAACAATGAAATCCTTTGGAGCAAGTGCACCTGCAAATCTACTATTTGAGAAATTTGGCTTCACAACTGAAAATGTTGTAAATACGGTAAAAGGTATTTTATAAAATTAGGGTTTATCTTCTATGTTTTCTGTGAAGTCTATTAAGTTTTTATTAACATTTTCAAAGTTCAAGTTTCCGTTACAATTTTGTGGTAAAATGAGCTTAGAAATTGAGTGAAAAACCATGTAAACACACAGAGAAGTATAGGAGAGGATATATGGAATTACCAATTTATTATGATGAGGCAGAAGAGTGGAAAAGTGCGATCTTCCTCTACAATTCTGCCTTACGTGAAATTAATACAAAGCTTGAAATTTTAAACGATGAATTCAAGTTAGCACACAGTTATAATCCGATAGAACACATTACTTCCAGGGTGAAATCACCAGAAAGTATAGCAAAAAAAATCCGTCATAAGAATAAGGAACTGACAGTTGAAAATATTGTTAAGTATGTAAATGATGTAGCGGGGATACGTGTGATCTGTTCTTTTACATCTGATATTTACAGACTGGCAGATGCAATTGCCAACCAGAATGACGTAAAGGTATTAAAGGTAAAAGATTATATTACCAGTCCTAAGGAAAATGGATATAAGAGTTATCATATGATAGTGTCAATTCCTATTTTCTTGACAGATAATGTAATTGACACCAAAGTTGAAATTCAGATACGAACTATAGCCATGGACTTTTGGGCTAGTTTAGAGCATAAAATATATTATAAGTTTGAAGGAAATGCACCAGAAAGAATTAAAAAGGACTTAAAAGAGTGTGCAGATATTATTGGATATCTAGATCACAAGATGATGTCTTTAAATGGTGAAATTCAAAGTTATACGAAAAATAATCTAAGTGATTATAAGGAGATTATGTCTCAAAATTATCTGAACTGCCTGAAAGAGAGTTATGGAAAAATCGTCGAGGATGATGAAGAAGAAGGTGCTGCAAAGAACCAGAATATAAAGAAGCCAGAAGAAAAAAATGCAGGGGCAGAATCTATAACAAGTTCCAACCCATTTGCGGATCTTGGCGGTCAAGTGAAGAAGCGGATTTTTCGTAAAAAACAGGCATAAAAAAATGCGTACAGATTATGTTTATAACTGTACGCATTTTTTGGATATTATATTCTGTTATTTCGTTAAACAACAATTATTTTGATACGTTTATATTTTCCACTTCCATCAGCTGCAGAAACCTTTATATAACATATACCTCTTTTTTTGGCTGTAATGCGCCCACTTTTAGAAATACTGGCAACGGTTTTTTTAGAAGAAGTATAGCGCAATCTTTTTACTGTTGCATTGGACGGGGATATTGTGGAACGAATGTTGAAAAAGGTTCCTTTTTTCAGTTTCTTTGTGGATATGTTAGTCTTAATTGATTTTACAAGATGTCCATAAACAGTTATAGTTTTAGAAGCAACAAACCGGCTATTGGTAGAAACACAGCTGATAACTGTCTGGCCAGGCCGTTTTGCTGTTAAAACTCCTTCTTTGGAAACAGATGCGATATAAGGTTTGGAACTGTACCATTTAAAATCGTATTGGCTCTCGTCATCATTGTAATTAATCAGAGCATAATTTAAGTCCATTTGTCTGTTTAATTTTATTTTATTAGAAGCACAGCGAATTGCTAAATGTGGCTTTGGATCTGTCTGTGCTTTAACATTATCTACAGTTTCCATTAAGATATAGGTTCCGGAATAATAGGCATCAAAGACAAACTCATTATTGCTATTGACATATCCCTCTGGAATTCCAGAGACAGATTTTCGGTTAGTTGTATAGATGACCTGTACACATTCTTTAGAAAAGCTGGATGGAAGTTTTATCTTTACTGGTAAAGGAGAGCTTTCCTGAAATACAAGGTCGGCAATATTTAATTCAAATCCTATGTATTTTGTTGTCTTATTCTGTGTAAAGACAACTGTTTTTAATATGCTTCTCTCATAAGTCATAAGCTGCATTTCACAAGCATTTCCGTATTGCTGTCCAGTTATGTCAACCGTTACTGTTGAATGATAGGTACCATCGGAAATGCTCTGGCTAAGAATATGTGGTGTAGAACTTTGTTTTTCCCAGCCTGCATATATAGTAGTATTTCTATATATTTTTTGAGAAAAGTCAAATTTACTGGTTAGGGATGAATCCGTATACCAGCCACGAAACCAGTAACCAGATCGGGATGGGTTATCGGGTTCATCAATAGTTGAGCCATAGCGTACATTTGTTATGGCTGCGACAGAACTGCCTCCGTTGGTATTAAACTGTACATAGAAGACGGTATCTTTTATGCTAGCCGCCTTAGCATTATCAGGCTGTACGCAAGTTGTTGCGAATAAAAGAATTGCTAATAATACTAGCCACACTGATTTTTGTTTTTTCATATGACCTCCTATTTTTCTAACTTTAGTCAAATTTAAAGTTGGATAATAGAGCTCCTAAACTAGTTGATGCTGTTTCCTGTTCCGTATATTCAATTGGAGCGTCTTTTACATCTTCAACAATATCTTCTTTGTCTTCAACGGCCTTAATACTTAAGCTGATTTTGCCGTCTTTTACGTCAATAATTTTAACATTTACTTCTTGGCCTTCACTTAACACTTCTTTCGGACTCTTTAAATGTCTTCCACAGATTTGGGAAATATGAACCAGACCACTCAAGTCATCGCCGATTTTTACAAATGCACCATAAGGAGCAAGTTTTTCAACTACACCACTTGTAACAAGCCCAATTTGAAGACTGGAAACTTTTAATTTATGTTCTTTCTCTGCACGTTCCCTTGCAACTTGTTTAGCTGAAAGAACCAGCTTCTTTTTATCTTCATCTACTGTAATGACAACGGCATCTATGGTTTTTCCTTTGTATGGTTCCAGATCCTCTACATAAGAAAGAGCTAATTGAGATGCAGGAATAAAACTACGAATCCCTTCAACATAAGTAATGACGCCACTATTTACAACTTCTTTAATCTTACAGGAATAAACCGTTTCATTTTTCATAGCTTCCTTTAAGATTTCCCAAGATAGTATATCATGAGCTTGTTTTAAAGAAAGAAGCACATTACCCTCTCCGTCATCTTCACGAAGAACAACTGCGGTAATGGAATCACCTGCTGCAATATCAGTTTTAATTGAAAATCCTGGGTCATTGCTTAACTCAGTAATTTTAATAATTCCTTCAGCGTAATAGCCCAAGTCAATCATAACTTCTGAATCTGTTACCCCGATTACAGTACCTGTAATCAGCTCTCCTTCCTTTACTGAACGGAAAGAACGGTTTAATTCATCTTTAAATTCATCCATAGAAGGAATTATTTCCTGTAATTTTTCTTCACTATTTGTATTTTCAGACATATGTATCCCTCTTTTACAGTTTATTACTTCCATTATAACATATACTTAGTACGAAACCAATAGGTATACAAATATTTGAAACCTAGGCTTTCATATAGAGTACGGGCTGGGGTATTGTCTTTTACAACCTGCAGGTAAGCATGAACAGCTCCTCTTTGCATGCCGGCATGAATCAAGGCATCACAAATTGCATGGGCATAATGTCTTCTTCGATAATCTTGATGCACATAAATAGCATATATGCCAATGTGTTCTCTATCCAGAATGCCAAGACCAGAAGCAACCATGACTCCGCCTTGATAAATGGAAGCGGAAACAGTTGGTTTGGGAATTGAATGGTACATATAAGGAACAATTTTTTTTAAGTTAGGATCCGTCGTGCCATTTAAGTGAAGCAGATTATTGATCCATTCATCTGTAAGCTCATTTTCTAATATAACATCAATATCATTAGGAAATGATATGAAATTCTGAAAAGAAAGAGTCATGTTATCGGTTATATGTTCAATACAGTAGCCTTGACTTTCTAAGTATTTATCTACTTCTTTATCAATTAATGGACTTATTTTGAAAATACAAGGCGTTTTTTCCATTTTGTATTCATTTTCACAAAAGGCTACTTTTTGGGAAAGTGGCAAGCTGGATTGTCCAATAAGATTTACACAGTTAGTTCTATGTGTATAGTTGCTTGAATAACGTAAAATCCAGCCATCATAAAGTTCGGTTTTGTGTGATGGCCATGCATTGAAAGATAACTCGTCAATCTTTTTTATGTAGTCATTCATGGTAGAAGCCTTCTTTCTATATAAATTTCTTATATAAATTGTACATAAGATTATATTTTATATCTTTCACATTTGCAATGAAATTTATGATATAATATTTTGGAAGATAGGTTAAAAAAGAGAAAACAATATGATAAGAAAGGAAAATTGGGTATGCCATCATTTTTATCTAATTTAGAAGGGTTTCGCGGAACAGGCGAAGTAAATGAACAAGGACAGGCACTGGAACAGTTTCTGGAAGGTTATAATGCCAATAAGTATGAAAAACCAAGTGTAACAGCAGATGTATTAGTATTTGCATATCAGAGTGGACAAAAAGACTTACTAAATGAAATAAAATTGCTAATGGTAAAAAGAAAGAATCATCCAAGTATTGGTTTTTGGGCAATTCCTGGTGGATTTGCCAAAGTAAGGGAAGACTTAGTGGAAACCGCAAAGCGTGAATTAAAAGAGGAGACTGGTTTGACGGATATTCCTCTTACGCAGATGTATACATACGGAGAAGTAGAGAGAGACCCAAGAGATCGCGTCGTTACAACTGCATATGTTGGTCTTGTTGAAGATGGGACACAAAAACCAGTGGCAGCAGACGATGCAAAAGACGCAAAGTGGTGGAACGTAGAAGTGGCTAAAGTGTCAGAGACAGAAAAAGGAGCAGTGAAGGAGGTAGAATACAGGCTGACAATGACAACACAAGGAGAACGGGAACTGACAGCACTTGTAGTTGAAAAGATACAGCTAGGTACACCTCTTCAGATATCAGAATATTCAGTAAAGGAATCAAATGGCATTGCATTTGATCATGCCAGATATATTGTGCAGGGATACACATTTATTGAGAGAAGTCCTAAGAATGCAATGGAAAATGTACAGGTATTTAAGGCAGAGTTATCAAAAGAAGCCGTACAGGATCCTGCTGTTTGTGAAACACCAGCTTCTTCCGTGGATGTAAACGGAAAGAGAGTTCCAATACCGGTAGTGAAAAAGGGAAATCCTAATTTTGCATGGTATGAAAATGCATCATTCTATCATATTTATCCATTAGGGTTATGTGGAGCACCAAAATTAAATGAAGGACAGGAAGTGACAGAACGTCTAAATAAACTCCTGCCTTGGATTAGCCATATTAAAGAGATTGGCTGCAATGGCATTTATTTAGGACCAGTGTTTGAATCTGTTGGACATGGCTATGAAACAACGGATTATAAAACAGTAGACCGAAGACTTGGAACCAATGAAACATTAAGGAACTTTGTGGATGAATGCCATAGACAGGGAATCAGGGTTGTATTAGATGGCGTATTTAATCACACAGGAAGAGAGTTCTTTGCATTTAAGGATATAAAAGAAAAGAGAGAGGGTTCCCAGTACCGGGACTGGTATTGTAATGTAAATTTTGGCGGAAACAATGAATACAATGACGGTTTTTCCTATGAGAACTGGGGAGGTTATAACCTGCTTGTAAAACTGAATCAAAGAAATCCAGCCGTAATAGATTACATCTGTAATGTGATTCGTTTTTGGGTAGAAGAGTTTGATATTGATGGAATTCGTCTGGATGCAGCAGATGTGCTGGATTTTGAATTTATGAAAACACTTAGAGCTGTTGCAAGAGAAGTAAAGGATCAGTTTTGGCTTATGGGAGAGGTTATACATGGAGACTACGGCAGATGGGTAAATGATGATATGCTTCATTCTGTTACGAACTATCAATTACACAAGGCACTATTCTCAGGACATAACGACCATAATTATTTTGAAATTGCACATAATGTGAAATATGTCTATAATCAGGTAAATGGAAATTTGTTAAAATTATACAATTTCTTAGACAACCATGATGTTGACAGGATTGCATCTAAAGTGAACAATAAAGACAATCTTGTACCAATCTATTATCTTTTATATACACTTCCAGGAGTGCCATCCATCTACTATGGTTCAGAGTTTGCAGTAGAAGGTGTAAAGGTAAATGGCAGTGATGATGGGTTAAGGCCAGAGCTTGATTTACAACAGCTTGAGCAGCAGCATAAAGGGGACAGGTTAATATCAGAAATTGCAAAGCTGGGAGAGTTAAGACAGGAAAGTGAAGTACTGGCAAAAGGACGTTATGAAGAATTGATGTTGACAAACCGTCAGTTTGCATTTGGAAGAATGTTAGATAGAGAAGCTATAATTACAGTAGTTAATAATGACGAACAGGCAGCGGAAAGCTATGTTCCAGTTCATATGCAGGCATCAGAAGCACAGGATATTTTTACAGGGGAAAAAGTGCGGGTTGAAAATGGAACAATTCGAGTTATGTTAGAAAAAAACAGCGGAAGAGTATTTTATGTGAGAGGCTAATGAAAGTCAGGGAGGTAAATAAATGCAGGAGGTTCTAAGAAATTGGATCAATGAGGTGCAATATAAAGAGTTAATTGAAGGAGTAAACAATTGTCCGCATAAGCTTTTAGGAATGCACCAGATAGAAGGAGGCAAAGGAATTATTGTGTATCGTCCACAGGCATGGTCTGTGGAGGTGATACATGAAGAGTCAGGTTTTCGCGAAGAACTTCAGAGAATTGATGATAATGGAGTATTTGGAAGGTATTTTGATAAGTTAGAGTTTGATACCTATACATTAGCAGTTCGCTATGGAGAAGATGATGTTGTATATACAAATGATCCATATAATTTTGAACCAGTAATTGGAGAAATGGATCGATACTTATTTGGAGAAGGCAATCATTATGAAATCTATAAGAAATTAGGAGCACACCCAATGATTATAGATGGAGTTTCTGGCACATATTTTGCAGTGTGGGCTCCAAATGCAAGAGCGGTAAGTGTAGTAGGGAATTTTAATATGTGGGACAGCCGTCTTCATCCAATGCGTATCCTTGGAGTGTCAGGAATTTATGAATTATTTATTCCAGGAGTGGGAGAAGATGCTGTTTATAAATATTTTATACGGACAAGAGATGGAAAAGAACTGTTTAAGAGTGATCCATATGGAAACTATGCAGAAGTAAGACCAGATAATGCTTCTAAAGTGACTGATTTGGAAAACTATAACTGGCGGGATAAGCAATGGGAGGAAAGAAAGGCAAAATTAAAACGCAGGGACAGAATGGATTCGCCTATAACCATTTATGAAGTGCATCCTGGTTCTTGGAAGAAACATCAAGATGGCACAGAAGACGGTTTTTATACATATAGGGAGTTAGCAGAGGAACTAGGTGATTATTTATTAGAAATGAAATATACCCATGTAGAACTTATGGGAATTGCAGAACATCCATTTGACGGTTCATGGGGATATCAGGTAGTTGGGTATTATGCGCCAACTTCAAGATATGGGACACCACAAGATTTTATGTATTTTGTGGACTATATGCATCAGAGAGGAATAGGAGTAATTCTTGACTGGGTACCAGCACATTTTCCCAAAGATGCACATGGGTTAGGGAGATTTGATGGAGAGCCATTATATGAACATCCAGATAAAAGAAGAGGAGAACATCCACACTGGGGAACCTACATTTTTAATTATGGAAAGAAAGAAGTGGAAAACTTTTTAATTGGAAATGCAATTTTCTGGATTAAGGAATTTCATATAGATGGACTTCGGGTAGATGCAGTTGCATCTATGCTTTACTTAGATTATGGAAAAAGTGATGGTGAGTGGCTTCCAAATGAAAAGGGTGGAAATGAAAATACGGAAGCGATTCAATTTATGCAGCACTTAAATCGTGTAATAGAAGAAAGACATCCAAGTGCTCTTATAATAGCAGAAGAATCTACTGCATGGGCAGGAGTTACTGCACCAGTTGGAATGGATGGGTTAGGTTTTCTATTTAAATGGAACATGGGCTGGATGAATGATTTTTTAGAATATATGAAATTAGATCCTTACTTTAGAAAATTTAATCAGAATATGCTGACGTTTAGCTTTGCATATGCAGGAAGTGAAAACTTTATTGAGGTATTGTCTCATGATGAGGTAGTGCATGGAAAAGGTTCCATGATTAATAAAATGCCAGGAACCATAGAAGAAAAGTTTGCTAATCTTCGAGCTGCTTATGGTCTTATGTATGCACATCCTGGAAAGAAACTTTTATTTATGGGACAGGAAATTGCCCAGTCAAGGGAATGGAGTGAAAAACGGGAACTGGACTGGTTTGAATTACAAAATGAAAAAAACAGGAAACTGCAGGCTTATGTGAAAAAATTAAATGAAGTCTATCAGATGTATCCGGCTTTTTATAGTAATGATTATCATGAAAATGGATTTGAATGGGTAGACGGCTCTGACTGTGAAAATAGTGTAATTTCCTTTATCCGAAAAGGGAAAAATACACAAGATCAGATTCTTGTGGTATGTAGTTTTACACCAATTATTCGGGAAAAGTATCTAGTAGGGGTACCAGCATTAACAAGTTATAAAGAAATTATAAATTCAGATGCCATTGAGTTTGGTGGATGCGGTAAAATAAATAGAAATCCGATAAAGTCCAAAAAAATACCTTGTCAGGGCAAGCCGTTTTCCATTGAATTGACATTGCCGCCACTGTCGGTTATGATGTTTAAGTTTAGTACACGTAAGAAAAAGAAACGGGATCAAAAAAAGTAGTATACATTTATAAATTAATTTAGATAACAAAATAATTCACAAAAATAAGTTCATTTTTTCATAATATATTGACATAATGTACAAAAAGTAGTATACTATAATTGCTCGAGTTAAAGTATTTTGTTCGTTTTAATGGGGATTGAGAGAGCAAAAACTTTCGGAAAAGAATGATTCTATTTCGTACACTACTTGTAGAGTGTAGTATGGAGTCATTCTTTTTTTGCGTGATAGAAGGTTATGAAAAATGGAGGTAAGAAATATGATCCGTTTAAAAAAAGAACAGTTAGATAGAATAAAGGAGTATGAATCAGTCCTTCATGATTCCACTTGTTTTACTGTAATACAGGGATTAGGAGGAGGGGCATTTGTGGATTCCGTAGAGAAACCAGAGAGTCTGGTTATGGTATATGGAGATTTTAGTTTCTATTTTGGAGAACTGCCAGATGGAGAGATAGAAAAACAGCTTAATAATATGTTTTCAGAATGTGATAAAACATGGAGCATAATGGTTCCTGAATCACCAAAATGGCTAAACTTTTTTAAGGAGAGTGGGACATTTTATGAGTCTTGTCGTTACCGATTGAAGAAACGGACAGAGCCATTTGACAGGAGACGGTTACAGGAATATGTAAGAGGACTGAGTAAGGACTATGAACTGACAGCGATTGATGAAAAATGGTTTGAAGAGCTGAAAAAGGACCCTTGGGGAAAAGATCTTTGTACAGATGGACTGACAGGAAAAGAGTTTGCAGAACATGCATTAGGTTTTCTGGTGCTGAGGGATGGCAAGCCAGTAGCAGGAATATCAAGTTATGCCTTTTATGACAAGGGGCTTGAGATAGAAATTGACACAAAAAAAGCATACAGAAAAAAAGGCTTAGCCACTGTATTAGGAGCAAAGTTTATCTTAGAATGTACGGAACGTGGACTGTATCCAAACTGGGATGCCGCAAATCTGATTTCTGTAAAACTGGCAGAAAAGCTAGGGTATGAGTTTGACAGGGAGTATCCAGTGTATTCTAATAGAAAACTATATCAAATGAAACTAGGAGAATAATAGATGAGAGTTTTTTTACAACGAGTGACAGAAGCAAAAGTTGAAGTAGAAGGCAAAGTAATTGGACAGATTGGAAAGGGATACTTGATTTTCCTTGGTGTGGCAGAAGGAGATACAAAAGAATTGGCAGATAAGCTATTGGATAAGATGAAGAAACTTCGTATTTTTCCTGATGAAAATGGAAAGTCTAATCTTAGTATAAAGGATGTAGAAGGTGAAGTGCTGGTAATTTCTCAGTTTACCCTATATGCAGACTGCAAAAAAGGGAATCGCCCAAGTTTTATTAACGCAGCCAAGCCAGATGTAGCCAATGAACTTTATGAATATTTTTTAGATTTGGTTAAAAAAGAATTTGGAAAGGTGGAATCTGGTGAGTTTGGAGCAGACATGAAAGTATCTCTGTTAAATGACGGGCCATTTACTATTTTGCTTGATAGTGCTGAAATTTGCCATTAATTTCAGTTAAGTTTTCCTCTTAAACAGTCGAAATACACAGTAAGTAATCAAAGAGGAAAGTGTGAAGTTTATGAATATTAATCAAGTGGGTTTATTAAACCAGAGTTCGGAAAAATCAAATAAAGTTTCCAACAGACCAAGTGATGTGCTTGAAACCAAAAAAAGCTCACACATAACAGTGGGACAAAGCAGTATTCAGAATGCTCTTGCTAGCTCATGCAACACTTATGGAAAAACTTCTTTGGCAGAGGGAAAGGCATCTGGCAAGCAGGAAGTAAAAAATAAGGAAGCGATAGAGTGTTTTGAAGACATTAAGAATAGAATGACACAAGAAGATGCTAACGATATAGAAGAGGAAGGCATGTCTTTAGAGAAATATAACATGGAACGTTTAGACAGAACCTTAACCCGTATGAAAAAGCAGAAACAGTTAAAGAGAGAAGCAATTGAAAGCAGCGTAGAAAAGCGTGAGCAGCAGGCTGAGGATCTGGAGAGAGCAGCAATCCATTCAGCAATCCATGGTACAGGAAGCAGCCAGGTAGCAGAGGCTCTTGAAAATGCGAATCTTCCAGTCACAGAAGAAAATATTTTAAAAATCTCACAGGCAGTTGAGATGGCAGGAGCAATACGAGAGCTTTCCGATAAGGCTATGTCTTATATGGTATCCAATCAGTTAGAGCCTACGATCTTTAACTGTTATCAGGCAGAGTATGCTGGTGGAAAGACAGGCATGGGATCAGGAAACCAGAATATTCAAGCATATGAAGCAATTAATGTAGCTTATGATGTTTCTGAAAACAGTGTATCCTCATTAAATATGGAGGGCTGGAAAGCCATTGAAGGACAGGTAGCACAGGTTATTGAAGCAGCAGGATATGAAGCTGATGAAGATATGATGGAAAACGGCAGGTGGCTGTTTGCAAATGACTTGCCTATTACAGAGGAAACCATAGAAGGTTTATTAGAACTTCAAGAGATAAAAAAAGAAGTGGATGTAGATAATATTGCAGAAGAAATTGTCAAACAGTATGAAACTGGAGTAGAGCCAGAACATGCCAGTTTAAAATCATATGGGTCAGCTAAGACTAAGGCTGATTTAGCTGTTTTTTTAAAAGATTTAGAAAAACAGCTGACTGACAAGGATTTCGTAATTAAGGATGTTACATTCCACAGAGAGTTAGAAGAAATCCGTTTGAAGATGACAATGGAAGTTAGCCAGCAGTTAAAAGAAATGGGAGTCCAGATAGATATGGAACATATTTCGGATATTATTGAAGGGCTAAAAGAAATTGAAAATTCTTACTATCAGGGATTATTAACAGATGCAGGGATAGATGCAACCCCTGAACAGACAGAACTGTTAAAGCAGACAACAGAAAAAGTCAATGCCCTGGCTGCTATGCCAGATATACTTCTAGGAAAGACATTTGCAACTCGAAGAGAAGAAACCTTAGATTCATTAGTCGAGTCAGGAAATCAGTTAAAGAATCAGCTTGAAAAGGCTGGAGAAGCATATGATACCATGGGAACCGAAGTACGCAAGGACTTAGGGGATTCTATAAAAAAAGCGTTTCAGAATATTTCAGATATCTTAGAAGACATGGGACTTGAGCCAACAGAGGCAAATGTAAAAGCAGTAAAGATATTAGGCTATAACAATATTGCAATTACAGAGCAGTCCATTCATGAAATGAAGTTCTACGATAAGCAGGTAAGAGCTTTAATGGATGGGTTAAAGCCTGCGGTTACAATGGAAATGATCCAGTCAGGAGTAAATCCATTAGAGAAACCAATTGAAGAGATAAACAAGATCATTGAAGACATTCAGAAATCAATCGGAGTATCAGAAGATGATAAATACAGTGAGTTTTTATGGAAATTAGATAAATCAGACTCTATTACACCAGAAGAACGTAAAGCTTATATTGGAATGTACCGAATGCTTAACCAGATTGAAAAATCAGATGGAGCTGCAATTGGATCTGTAATAAAGGCTGGAAAAGAACTTACCTTAGATAATCTTATGACAGCTGTAAAAACAAAGAAAGCTGGTAATTTGGATATAACTTTAGATGAATCCTTTGGAACTTTAGAAGCGTTAGAACAAAAAGGGGAAACAATAGAGGAGCAGATTCGCTATTACAGAAGCCTTAGCGGAGATATTTTGGATAAGGTAAATCCAGAACAGTTAAAGGACGGAAGCATTTCCTTAGAAAAGCTTAGTGAGACAGTGAATAAGGATGCCAATAGCAAAAATTTATCTTATCAGAAAGAAAAATTAGATAAATTATTTTCAGAAATGGAAAATCCAGAAGCTTGTGTAGAACTGCTGGAAAACAGTCATCAGGAAGTTACTTTCGAAATGATTAGAGCAGCGGAACAGGTCTTAAATAATGAAAACTGGAATCCTGTCTTTAAAAAAATAAGTGATGTAGAGAAAGAGGAATTTGCCAAGGATGCAGAGGAACTTGTAAATGTTATGGATTCAGATTCTTTTGATAAAGCATTTGAACGATTTACACAGAAGGTTCAGGAGCAGGTACAGAAAGAAAAACAAAAAGATACCAATACTTATGTAGATGTGTCACTTTTGAAATTAGTAGGAAGCAGTTTGCAATTAACAGGTTCTCTTGCAAAACAGGAAAGATATAATATTCCGATGGTAATTGGAGAACAGGTATCTAATGTAAATGTTACAATTCAACATAAAGATGTGACAGGAGGAAAAGTTCAGGTCTCCTATGGATCATCTACGCTTGGAAAAGTTCAGGCAAAATGGACAGTTAGAGATGGTGAAATAAAAGGATTTATAACAGCTGACAGCCAGCCTGGATTAGAATTGATGAGATCCGAGAAAGATGCTATGACAAAAGGATTTGAAGCATTAGGATTCCAAGTCAGACAAGTAGACTACAGTATGTCTTCTAACCAGAAGTTTGCAGATTTGCAAGATGAAGTTAAGGAGAAAGTAAGTACAAAGCAGCTGTTACAGATAGCAAAAGTCTTTATTGGAACATTATCAATGGTTGAAAGAAGGGAAGGTTGATTATATGTTTATTAATCATAATATGCCGGCTTTAAGAACCAATAGCCAGTTAAAAACCAATACAGGAAGAATGAATAAAAGCCTTGAGAAATTATCCTCAGGATACAAAATCAATCGTGCAGCAGATGATTCTGCTGGAATGGCAATTGCAAGAAAAATGAAGACCCAAATAGCGGGACTTAATCAGGCATCAAGAAATGCATCCGATGGTATTTCTGTTATTCAGACAGCAGAAGGTGCGTTGACGGAAGTTCACAATATGTTGCAGAGAATGAGGGAATTGTCTGTTCAGGCTGCAAATGGAACATTAACAGAAGATGACAGACATGCGATTCAAGATGAAATTAACCAGTTAAAACAGGAAGTAGATAGAATTTCTACAGATACAGAATTTAATACAAAGGCATTATTAGATGGAAGTTTAGATAGAAAATCCCATTCGTCTAATCCACTCATTCAGGTATTTTCTGCAAATGAAACAGTAGGAAGTGGTTCCTATAAAGTAAAACTTGCAGCTGTTCCAGAACAGGCCAGATATGAAGGAGGGGCATCTTCTGCATTTGGAGGAACAGATGGAAGAGTTTCTGCTGGAGAAGAGGGAGTTATCACAATTAACAACGAATCCGTTACGATCTATGAAGGGGAAACTCGTGCAGAAGTAATTGAAAAAGTGAGGGACTTGTGTTCTCGTGTAGATGTAGCTATGGAAACAAAGGTAAAGGATGCTGATTTGACAGCAGTTGGAACAGCATATCGTTTTGTAAGCTTAGAGTACGGTTCTGAACAAAAGCTGGAAATCAATATTTCCAATAGTGCTTTGGCAACGGCTCTTGGCATGGATAATGATGTTGAAGAAAAAGGAAAAGATCCTGTTTTACAAAAAGTGGATGGATTTAAAAATACTGCAACAATTACATATACAAATCATAATGCAATAATAACAGATTATAATGGATTTGAAATGAAAATTGATTTAGAGCCAGCTGCAAAACAGTTAAAAGCAATTAAGGATGGAAATACAGCACTTACAGATCCAACAAATCAAGAAGCAGTTATTAGTGTTTTTGATGCGGGGCCAATGGTGCTGCAGATTGGTGCGAATGAACATCAGACAGTTGGTGTTACCATACCAGAAATGTCAACAAAGGCATTAGGTGTAGAAAATATAAATGTTTTATCGGAGGCTGGGGCACAGCATGCAATTACTAAGGTAGATGATGCTGTAAACCTTGTTTCTGAAGTGCGTGCAAAATTAGGTGCGTATCAGAATCGCTTAGAAAGTTCCATTGCAAATGTAGATATAGCTTCTCTTAACTTAGATGAGGCACTTTCCAGAATTGAGGATGTAGATATGGCAGAAGAGATGACGAAGTATACGCAGTTACAGGTATTAGTACAGGCCTCTACTTCTATGTTAGCACAAGCCAACGAACAGCCTCAGACAGTACTGTCCTTATTACAAAGTTAATGTTGAAGTAAAAAAAGTAGGGTATAAGGTAGTGAAGATATGGAGAAAGATAGTATACAGGCATATAGTAAGCGGATTACACAGGCAAATAGAACCGAACTTGTGGTCATAACTTATGAAATCATTATTGAACATGTTGAAAATGCAAAAAAATATTATGAAAACAGAAAAGAATTTGTGAATAGTTTAGAAAAAGCACAGTCTTTTTTAAAAGAGCTTATGGTAAGTCTTGATTTTAACTATGAGATTTCCAGTAATTTATTATCGTTATACATTTTTATTAATAAACAGTTAATAGAAGCAAAGCAGAAAAATACTTGTGAAATGCTTTCGAGAATTCAGGGTATGCTAGAAAGTCTTTTATCAAGTTTTAAACAGGTAAGCGAACAGGATAAGTCAGCACCGCTAATGCAAAATACACAAAAAGTTTATGCGGGACTTACGTACGGAAAAGAAGATATTAATGAGATGTCAGTTATGGCAGATAGTAAAAATAGAGGTTTTCGTGCTTAAAGGAATAAAAAACGGATTGTATCATGTGGTATAGTCCGTTTTTTATTTTGGCCACGAATTTCTATGTTCCTTTAAATTATATAGGAATACTTGAAAATAACGTTGCAAATCATGGAAGTAAAGCAAGGAAGAAATCAGGCAATTATAAAGCAATAAAAAGACCAGCATCAGCCATTATAAGGCTGATGCTGGATTGTTGCACTCTAATTGAGAATCTAATTCTTTTATTTGCTGAATTAAGTACTGATAGCGTTGCTGGACTGCGTTTACTTCATAGATAAAGCTGTCAATCAGTTCAGGGTCTACTGCGTTATCGAAGTTGGAATAAGCTGTCTCTAAAGCTAACTGAGTCCGTTGTATCTGATGGTGAAGCATTTCCCACTCTTTTGGGATTCGGTTCTTTCTTAATCTCATTGTTCCCTTCTTTCTAGAACATAGTTCTCAAGACTTTTAAATTGGTACAAAATATTATATATATAGTATAGTCATGATTTGGTAAAAATATTCCATAATTTTTACAATTTAGAATATAATTGAAAGAATTATCATATAGTTAAGAAAAAGATGTCCTAGGAGACTGGGTTATGAATTACTATATTTTTCTTATTCCAATTTTATCAGCAGTAATTCTGATAATTTCTCTTTTAGCAAAAAAAATGGAATGGTTCTTGAACTTTGCCACACGTTTGTGTATAGGCGGAGTAGTTCTTTACCTTACGAGTATTGTGTGCAGTCAGGCTTTGCTTCCATGTCATGTAGGGATAAATACAACAACACTTGCAACAGTAGGTTTATTAGGGGTGCCAGGATTTTTGCTTATCGTTTCGATAGAAACATTAAGTTCAATAAAATAGAAAAAAACTGTTGACAAAGGTAAATTTTTCGTGTATAAGTATAAGTATCCTATTTGTCTTAACATTATAGTTTAGTGGGAGGATTTCTTTATTTACATATTTATTTTTACGTTTCTGATTATTGCAGCATGGCAAGATATGTGCTGTTCTAAAATTTCTAATGAATTAATAGTTCTTGGCTATTATATCAGCATGATATACCAATGTATGTATCGAAAAAATAGTGTTGTTTGGGTAACAGGGGTTAGTGTGCCGGTTCTGATTCTGTTTTTATTGTTTGCTTTTAAAATGATAGGGGCTGGTGACATTAAAGTGTTGTCGGTAATCGGTGGTTTTTACAATTGGAGCGTTTGTTTGAAGATTTTTCTAATAGCCTTATTATATGGGGCTGTCTGGTCATTTCTAAAGATTGTTCTTTATGGAAATATAAAAGAGCGTTTTCTGTATTTTCTTCAGTTTTGTTTCAAATGTTTAACAAAAAGGAAAAGGTTATCTTATAGGGATGGACTAAATAAGAGGGACACAATTCCTTTCTGTGTACCAATATTACTGGCATATTTATCTTTTTTAGCTGGGGGTGCAAGTTGAAAAAAAAGTTATTGGTGATTTATGATTTGGATTTGGAATATGGGAATAGACTATTGTCTTATTTTATGAAGAAAGGGGAAGCCTTGTTTGAAGCAATGCTAATTACAAATTGTAAAAGTTTAGAAGAGATAGATAGAGATATTGCATTGCTTCTTTTGGACGAATCTTTACAAGACCTCAAATTAGGTGAGAAAGTGAAGAAAGTGTTATATTTATCTGAACATGAGACAAATGCTGCCTATATAAACAGATACCAGTCAGCAGATATAATCCTTAAGAATGTGTTAAAGGCATTAGAGACTTTACCAGATATGCCTTGTAATGGATTCTTGAGAGGGGAGATTATTGGCGTTTATTCTCCAGTAGGTGGAAGTGGAAAGACTTTACTTGCTAAAGAATTAGCAAGAGAAATAAAAATGAAAGGAGGCAAAGTGTATTACTTTGATTTTGGTTTAGTACCGGAAATAATGGGAGAGAGAAGGGCAGATTTTTATTATGATCTGCATGAAAAAATACATATTACGGAAGATGCATGGAAGAATTATTTTTCAGAAGAAGAGGGGGTATTTAGGATGGCATCTTCTGTCTACAACACAGAATTGTGGACTATGGCACCAGAGGATATAGAGTTTTTTTTGGAGCAGATACATATGAGAAATGAAGAAGCATATTACATATTTGACATAGGGTTTTTTAATGCTGCTATAGTTAAGCTGCTTGAGGGCTGCGACAGGTGGCTTCTTCCTAAAATATATAGAGGAGAAAGATTAGATAAAATAGAGCATGTAAAGGAACTGATTCGTTTTCAAGGGAGAGAAGCTCTGCTTGATAAACTTAGAGAAGTGAGTCACCCGCAGGAAATTTTGAGTATGTTAAGAGGTGGGAAGGATAGTGACAGCTAATAGCATAAGGAAACAGGTGCTTAGTAAACTTAACTATGTAGAAGATGTTCAAGACTGTATCGTATCAGAGTGCATTGATAAAGAAATAAAGCAGTATTTAAAACAGCATTATATTCCTATGGAACACTGGAATATGCTGAAGAAGAGGGTGTTCGACAGTTTAAGGAGATTAGATATTTTACAAGAGTTAGTTGAAGATCAGACTATAACAGAAATTATGGTGAATGGACCAGAGCATGTCTTTATTGAGAGAGGAGGCCATGTGGTAAAGGCAGACGTTCAGTTTGAATCCAGAACTAAGCTAGAAGATGTGATACAGAAAATAGTATCTAGCAGCAATCGTGTTGTAAATGAATCTAATCCTATTGTAGATTCCAGATTAGCTGATGGTTCCAGGGTAAATGTTGTTCTGCAGCCTGTAGCAAGAAATGGGCCTGTACTTACTATAAGAAAGTTTCCAAGTAGTCCAATAACGATGGAGAGGCTTTTGGAGATAGGGAGTATTAATAAAGAAGTATTGGAATTTCTTAGGGGATTAGTAACGGCAAAGTATAATATTTTTATCAGTGGTGGGACAGGTTCAGGCAAGACGACATTTCTGAATGCATTATCAGACTTTATACCAAAGGATGAGAGGGTTATTACTATTGAGGATTCGGCAGAACTACAGATACGTGAGGTTGCTAATCTGGTTAATTTAGAAGCGAGAAATGCCAATGTGGAAGGGGATAATGAAATTACCATTAGGGATTTAATAAAGTCGGCTCTTAGAATGAGGCCAGACAGAATCATTTTGGGAGAGGTAAGGGATGCGGCGGCAGTAGATTTATTAAGTGCTATGAATACAGGCCACGATGGTTCTCTTTCTACTGGACATGCCAATAGTGCAAAAGACATGATGTATAGGTTAGAAACTCTGGTTCTTATGGGAATTGATTTGCCATTACTTTCGGTACGCCGCCAAATTGCTTCAGCACTGGATATTATTATTCATCTTGGAAGGCTTCGGGATAAGACAAGAAAGGTGCTAGAAATATCGGAAGTGCTGGATTGTGTGGATGGAGAAATTATATTGAATCCTCTCTATATTTTTAAAGAAACTAGTACATCTTTAGAAGGACAAGTACAGGGAAATTTGCAGAGAACAGAAAATGTCTTTGTTCATACAGAAAAACTAAAGTTAGCAGGGGTGGTGTTATAAGAGAGAGGTATGGTGTAATCGCAAAGAATAGCAAGTTGCTGGACTGGTGTATTGCTCTATTTATTTGCTGGGGTGTTGCTTATCTGTTTTATGAGAATCTGATTATAGCAGGCTTGTTTAGTGTGGGGGCATTTCCGATTGTCTATCTGTTGATTAAGGAGAGAATAAAGAAGAAAAAATGGCAGCTTACTTTGCAGTTTAAGGATGGAGTTGTTAGTTTGTCAAATGCATTGGCAGCAGGGTATTCTATTGAAAATGCGTTTCATGAAGCTGTTATAGATTTAAGGTTATTATATGATGAAAATTCTGGAATTATAAAGGAGTTTCAAAAGATTGAACAGCAAATAAGGTTAAATAGAAATGTAGAGGAATTATTAATGAAGTTTGGGATGCAGGCAGGGATTGAGGATATTAAAGACTTTGCAGAAATTGTTATGACAGCAAAAAGAACAGGGGGAGATTTGATTAAGATAATGAAGACAACGAGCAATAGCATAGGGGAGAAAATAGAAGTGCAGAGAGAGATTCAAACCCTTATAGCGGCAAAAAGGTTTGAGGGAAATATTATGACTGTTATTCCTTTAGGGATTATTTTGTATCTAAAGCTCTGTATGCCTGGTTTTTTAAGACCACTGTATGAGGGTGTGGCAGGAAGAGGGATTATGAGCATTGCACTTACTGGATATGTGCTTTCGCTTCTGTTATTAAGAAAAATTATAGATATAAAAGTATAAGAGGAGAAGGAGTTATGTGGTTCTATGTTGCCTTAATTGGGGTATTGTTATTTTTGTATGCAAAAGGTAAAAAGTATCGGAATTCTTATTTAATGGACATAGAAGGTTCAAAGAGTCTTTTTATATTCTGTTATCCTTCTGTTGGATTTTGGCTACATAAGTTCAGGTTTTTTTCTAGTAATAATGCAAAAAAAGTGGCTCAGACATATCGGTCCATCTATCCAGGAGAAGATTATTTTAGACGTTATTATCTGGAGTTATGTCGTAAGTTATCTGTTCTATTTGTTTCTGTTTTTAGTTTGTGTATAATTGCTATTTTGGTTTCTTTAGTTGATCAGCAAACTCAAACAAATCAGTATTTAGTAAAGAGGCCATCTGCAGGAAGTGTTTCAGATAGTCATAAAGTTCATTTGGTTTTAAAGGAAGGGGAAAAAAGATTAGAACAGGAATTTGTCTGGGATGTTGAACCACGTAAGTATTCGGAGGAGGAGTTAAAAAAGTATGAGGAGGAAGCAAAAAGTTATGTTACCAATTGTGTGAGAGGAGAAAATGCAACTTTAAGCGAAGTTAGCACTTCTTTAAATTTTGTGAGAAAAATTCCTTCTAATCCATTTCGTGTTAGCTGGATTGTAGATGGACAAGATGTAATCAAAGAGGATGGAACTTTAAATAATAAAAAAATAAATGAAATATGTTACGTCACCATTCAAGCTGCACTAACATACAAAAAAAGAGAAGTATATCTAGAGATTCCTGTAGGAGTAATGCCTTATCAATGGACATGGGAAGAGGAGGTTAAAGAAGGGATGGCATCTATGCTCTCAGAAATGGATGAAAAGAATAGCACAAAAGAGTCTTATACTCTTCCGAGCCGCATAGGAAATACAAGTATTTTGTATGTACTTCCCAAAAAGAAACATGCAGTAAAAGTGTTTTTTCTTGGGGTTGGAAGCTGTGCAGCAGGGATAATATATTGGAAGGAAGGAGTAAAGCGAATAAAAAAGAAACGGGATAAGGAGAGTGAGCTGCTCTATCCTAATATTGTGTATAAGATTACATTGCTTTTGGGAGCTGGAATGACATTTAGAGGTGCATGGAACCGTATTATACAAGATTACATAGAGTCAAAAAAGGCAGGAAGCAGTCAGACACAATATGTTTACGAAGAGATGATAATCACATGGAATGAAATAGAGAGTGGGATTTCAGAAAGCGAGGCATTTTCAAGGTTTGGGAAGCGAATGCAGCTGCGTCCGTATATGAGATTTTCTTCTATGATAGCTCAGAATTTAAAAAAGGGGACAAAGGGATTTTTGTTACAGTTAGAGGCAGAAGCAAAAGAAGCTCAGGAGGAGAGAAAACAGCTGGCAAAAAGGCTTGGAGAGGAAGCTGGGACTAAGCTTGTATTTCCAATGCTCGTGATGCTTGTCATTGTTTTGGCTATTGTAATGGTGCCAGCATTACTTAGTTTTTCAAAAGGAGGATTATAAATGAAACTTTTAGAAGAATTTTTTGCAGAAGAAGATGGAATTGGAGTGGTTGAAATTATTTTGATTTTAGTAATTCTTATTGCGCTAGTACTTTTGTTTAAAAATGAAATAACGTCCATTGTCAAGAAAGCTTTTTCCACTATTAAATCAGATTCCTCTACAATTATAGATGATTAATAATAAGGGGACGGCAACCATATTTCTTATTGCATTGTTTGCAGTTTTGGCAGGGGCTATTGGAATTTTGCTAGAATGTGCCAGATATAAAGGATTTCAGTTATACACAAAGCAGCTGTTAGATTTAGCAGGAAATTCAATTATGGCTGAATATTATAGGCCGCTGTATGATGACTATCATATATTTTACTTGGCATTCTCAGAAAAGCAGGATAAAGAGGAATATATTCTGAGTAAGGCAAAAGAATCAATTGATTATGGGGTGAAACCAATAGAAAAATCATTGATGGGTTTTAAATCCCCAAGACGAGCATTTACGGCACCTGACCGTTATTCAATAAAAGTAAAAGAAATGGAAATGGCATTGGATAATCAGGGAAAGTTTTTTAAGAAACAAGCTGTAAGTTATATGAAGTATAAAGGGATAGGCAAAGAACAGGGGGAAGTAGAAGCAGTAATAGATGAGACGGAAAGGTTAAGAACAAGTAAAGAGGTAATAGAGGAAAAACTGAAATGTGAGGAATGTCTTAGCCAGAAGTCAGAGGCATTGTTAAAGCTGATGGAGCTGATAGATGGTGTGAAAATAGATGAAGATGGAGAGGTATCAGTAAAAAAAGACTTTGTAAAGAAAATGGTGATAGAGAAGCCAACTATGCACAGTGTGGGGATAAACCAGATTGAATTGTGGACAAAGCTACAAAAAAAGTATGTGGATGTAATTCAGTTACAGAAGGAGATGAAACAGTGTATACAAAATCTGTTGAGATTGAGAAAAGAACAGGAAAAATTTGAAGATGCAACAATAGAAATAGAGGAAACTTCTAAAAAGGAAAAAGAGAAGAAAATAAAAGAACGAGAGAGCAGAATCCAGCAGGTTTCTCAGGATGTGAAAAGGGAAAGCTTAAGTTATGACAATAAGCGTAAGCTGTTCGAAGAACTTATACAGGAGACCAGGGATTATATAAATAAGGCACTCGAAGTAACAGAAAAAGTGGAAAGAGAAGAAAAGGGAATGAGAAGCCAGATTAGAAAGTATGAACAAAAGCTTAGTAGTGAAATGGGAAATATGGAATCGTCATTAGTAAGGGAATTGAAAGAAGATATTCACACTATGAACGGAGTTACACAGGATGGTTTTGACTTAGTAGAAGTTAAGAAAGTGCTTCAGAATAATCTTTCTGTATTAGCAAATGTAAACATTTCTGAATTAGCAGATTGGAAGAAACCGCTAGAGCTGCAATTAAAAGTGGTGGAGAATAACTGTTTATTATTAAAGGGATATGATATGAGCAAACTTACATTTATGTACCGAGAGTTTTCAGAAAGGAAAGCGGATAGTCCAGTGAAGAGGATGAAGGAGCTATTAAGCCAGGGATTAGTACCTCTTGTGTTACCAGATAATACTGAACTTTCAGAGGGAGAATTGGAAATGGATCTGGTGCCACAATCCAGAGTACAGGACAAGAGCGATTTTAGTTTTAGCAAGATCAGAGAGAAAAGGGAGCTTTTACATGAGTTAGTCACATGTTTTCAGAGACATAACCAAATGGGGAGAACTGTAAAAGAGGGAATACAAGATGCAGCAGATATGTTTTATATGCTTTCTTATGAACAGGAGCATTTTAAATGTTTTTTAAGCAAAGAAGAAAGGAAGGAGAAAAAAGTACTGCAATACGAACAGGAGTTTCTTATAAGTGGACGTGGCACAGATAAAGAAAATTTGTACGAAATCATAGAGGAACTTGCTGTTGACAGAACATTTGCTAACTTTATCAGTATTCTGACAGACCAAAAGAAAAAAGCTTTGGCGAGAGAAACAGCCATGGCAGTGGTGGGAGGGACGGGAATTGCTCCTTTGATGCATGTTACCGAAACGTTGATACTACTAGCATGGTCGCTAGAAGAAGCACTTGTTGATGTGGCAGGCATGCTTAAGGAGAAGCGTGTTAATTTGATAAAGAGCGGTTCTGAATTCTTAGTAGAGTATAAGGATTTGCTTTGTGCAAGTCGTGATCTTATTCAGGAAAAGGCTAATAAATTGTCCTCTGTAAAACAAGGATTGACTTACAGTCTGTTTTTGAAGATGCGTCTTTTTTTGAATCAAGGTACTGATAAGATATATCGCTGTATGGAATTAATAAATCAAAATATAGTATTAAGATATGACAAAGCATTTCGTTTTGAAAATTGCATAGGGCAGTTTTGGCTATCAATGAAAACGGATATTTCTAATAAATTTCTGTTTCTGCAGTTTGCAAATGAAGTGGTAAAAAAGAATAAGTTTAACTGGTCTTACGAGACAGAAATGCAGCAAAGTTATTAAAGAAAAGGGGTAAATCAGGATGCCCTTTCACAACAAAAATTAAATAATATGTACTCTATTAGAACGCACTATCATCCCCCCTTTTGTAGAAACAGGCTCCCCCTTTTCTGCATATAGTGAAAGGGTGTCCTGATTTACCCCAGAAGGAGAAAAATGAGAAAAGACAACAAGGGGTCTTTTACAGTAGAAGCAAGTTTGGCTGTTCCTGTATTTGTTTTAGCTATTACGGTATTTCTGTTAATATTTAAGTCTCTTTTTATTCAGATTATATTGCAAGATGCATTGACAGAAGCAGGTAAAGAGGTATCACAAATGGCATATATGGAAACATCGTTAAATAATAAGGGTTTAAGTGAAGAAGGAACAAGTAGTATTGTCCTGAAAAGGGAAATCCAGAAATTCTTTCAACAGTCAAAGAGCCTGGACTCTTTAATTTCTGGAAGTGTCAATTACCAAGAAAGCAGTTACAATAAGGAGCAGGGAATTATAGAGCTTGTTGCCACTTATAAAATTAAAATGCCATTTTCAATATTTCGATTAGATGAGATATGTTTTATTCAAAGAGTGAAGACAAATGCATTTATAGGAAAAAGGAGTTTATTAGGAGCATATGAAAAGAAAACCGGAGAGAATGCCAAAGATGAATATGTATATATTACGGAGACAGGAACAGTATATCACAAGAAGTTCATTAAAACTGCACATTACTAGATGCAGAATAGAGGATTTACAGTTAAAAAGAAATGAATCTGGAGGAATCTATAAGAGTTGTGAAAAGTGCTGTAAAAATATGAATGGGGTATCAGAGGTTTATATATGTAAAGATGGAGAAAAATTTCATAGAAATATAGAGTGCAGTGGATTAAAGAGGACGATTCAAAGAGTACCATTAAAGGATGTAGAAGTAAAAATGAGGATGTGTTATAGATGTGGTTCAAAGGAAAAATAAGAAAAATGCTTCTTAATGACAGAGGAAGTTTTACAGTGGAAGCTTCCTTTGTTATGGTAATCATTCTAGGAATCATCATTTCGATACTTTTTATGATGATTTATTGCTTTGAACGAGTATGTTTAGAATGTGACGCACGCAATAATATTAAGTATGAGGAGAAAAAGGAATGTTATCAAGGACAGTTAGGAAAAGGCGAGTGGGAAAAAGCATTTGATTTAGATATTATGGTTTTAGAATATAAATTAGGATATTATATTTCGGTTACATATCCTTTTACAGAAAAATATATTGAGAATTCCTTTACTCATTATAATGCAGTAATCCGAAGCTGTGAAAGGAAAGCAAGTGATATGATACGGATGTATGACGTTACAGAAAACAGGGGTGGTTAAAGTGGAATTAAGAATTATAAGTGACATGAATAGGAGCTACCTGATAATTGAGACAGAAGATTCCATTAAGGCGGGGTATCAGCAAAAGATGGTGCTTAAGAATTCACTTACAGGAATCTTGCAAATGGAACAAAGACAAGTGGATGACAGGTTTCAGTATTATTATGATATAACAGATAAAATAAGTTTAGTGGAGTATATGAAAAGAACTAGAGGTACGGATAAGGAAGTTTCGTTTGTGTTTATTGAGATAATTAAAATTATGGAAAGTGCTGGTGTTTTTCTGTTAGAACAGGATCACTTTATTTTGGAACCAGAATATATATATATTTCTGTTGAGGATAAAACGTTATGGTTATGTTTTTATGAATACTATCGAAAAGATCTGCGGGAGCAATTGACTGGACTTGCTGAATTTTTCATGGAAAAAATAGATTATAATGAAGAAAAAGCAGTTACATTGACCTATCGTATATACAAGAGACTGCGAGAAGAAACGTGTAACTTTAATGTTATTAAGGAAATTGTTTCAGGGTGTAAAGAGATTGAATGTGAGCATAAAAGAGTTATAGAACCAATAGAAGATAGGCAAGAACCAGTAATTTGTTATAACGATTTAAGTAAGAGAGGGAATAAAGAAGATTCCTCAATAAAGATAAAAGATGAAGTTATAAATTATAGTATAATCATATTAAACATTTTGATAGTATTAATACTTATAAAGACACGTTTTCTATTTTATCAGTATTCATCGGGAGTAAATATAAAACATGTATTAATTAGTGGTTTGTGTCTTGCTGTTTTTAATATGTCCCTTGTCTATTTTAATAAAAGAAGGCTAGCAATAAAACAAGAAACTATGTTTATGGAGTATGAGGATTTAGAAGGTACTATGGTTATATCCATTAATCAAGAAGTATGTAAGCTAAGGGCACAAGGAAGAGGAGAAGATATTACGGTAGATAAATTTCCGTGTATCTTAGGGGCAGATAAACAAAAGGCAGATAAGGTAATAAAAGAACCTGGAATAAGCAAACAACATGCCATTTTAGAAGCTATAAAGGGTGGAATTTATATAAGGGATTTAAAATCTACTAATGGAACTTTTATAAATGGAGAGTTATTGTCGGAGGAAAAGGGGTGTTTGCTGGTGGAAGGAAATAAGGTTACATTAGCAGATGTAACGTATCAGTTTACAAAAATGTAAGAAAGATATCATTGCGTTGCTTTTGCAAAGAAGCTAGAATGAAGGTAATAGTTTTTAGTAGGAGGCGCAAGGATGTTTTTGGATGAATTACATGTACAGTTGTGTGAACAAGGTTTTTTAAAAGTACAATCGTCACAACAAGGATGCTTTGTCTACACAAGAGAAGCACAAGAACAGAATGAGTTTATAATTCTAGTAAACCTTCCAGACAGTCTTCCAGAGGATATAGGATTCATTCAATATTCTCTAGAACAGCTAAAGAGTGAATTACAAGGGAATACGAAAAGTGAGTTTTTATTTATTTATATATCTAGTGAGACTCAGAAGATTAAGTGTTTATGTGAACACAATGAAGACATACACTGGATAGTATCAAGAGAAGAACGGAAACTGATAATCTATGAGAATCAGAAAGGTACATTTGAGAAGATTAGATTTATATTAGAAGATGTGCTTGCAGGCAATATATATCGAAAGAAAAGAAATTCATTTGTTACCTATGGGATTATTGCTGTGAATATAATAGTTTATGTGTTCATGTATATAATATGTAAAAATACACAAAGACAAGAAATAATAGAGACAGGAGGACTTTATTGGCCATTGGCTGTAAATCAGAAGGAGTATTACAGGCTTTTCATGTCAATGTTTCTTCATTCTGGCTTCACCCATCTATTTAACAATATGCTTCTTTTATACTTTATAGGAAGTTTTGTGGAAGAATGTATAGGACATGCAAAATTTGCGTTTCTTTATTTTGTTTCTGGAATTCTTGCGGGAGCAGTTTCTATGGGGTATAATATGTTTTATGAGAAGTTTGTACTTAGTATAGGTGCATCAGGGGCGATTTTTGGTGTTGTTGGTGCTATAACATGTTTTATTTTCCTGTCAAAGGGAATGATCCGAAGTATAGAAGGTCCTAGATATGTTATTTTTATAGGATTAAGCATATGGAATGGGGTTGAAGCACCAGATGTGGATAACATGGCTCATATTGGAGGTTTTCTGTCAGGAATTCTAATTGGTGTGCTTTTTATAGCATGCCGAAAAAGAAAGAAGAATCCTATCAGGATATAGAAAGGTGGATAACTAATATGATGAAAATAAATATCTATTATGGAGGAAGGGGTTTAATTGAGGATACTACAATTTATGTTATGAATAAATTGACAGATGTACTAGAAGAGCTTCGAGTCGAAGTAAACAGATATAACTTGTATGAAGACAAGATGAATATCAGTGTCCTGCCCAATACACTAAAGGAAGCGGATGGTGTTATATTAGCAACGCCAGTTGAATGGTTTGGAATTGGTGGATATATGCAGCAGTTTCTTGATGCATGCTGGCTTTATGGAGATAAAGAAAAAATAAAAAAGACATACATGTTTCCGCTTGTTATGGCAACTACTTATGGTGAAAGAGAAGCACAGCATACTTTAATAAAGTCATGGGAGATGCTGGGAGGTATAGCGTTAGAGGGCATGTGCGCATACGTGGAAGATAATGTTGAATTCGAGACAGATCCAGATTATGCTTCTGCAATTGAAAATAAGGCGGAGATGTTCTATCGGGCTGTTAACCAGAAAAGAAAACTGTTTCCGAGCAGTATGAGTGAAGTTAAAAATAGTGTTCTTAAAAATACCAATATAGATTTAACTCCTCAAGAGAGTGAACAGCTATCAAAATATGTGTCAGATGATACATATGTAAAACAGCAGAAACAAGATATAGAAGAACTGACCCAGATGTTCAAGCAGATGATGGGAGGAACGGGAGAACAGGTTATTAATGAAGATGTGTATATAAGCAAACTTAGAATAAGTTTTCAACCTATGAAAGACTTTGAGGCCAGTTATGCAATACAGCTTATAGATAAGAATAAGATTCTTGTAATAGAAATTGCAGGAGAACAATTAAAATGTTATTATGGTGAAAAGGAAGATGCAGAGGTCTTTGCTAAGCTGACTAGTGAGCTGTTTGGTAAGATTATAGAGGGCAGCATAACATTCCAAAAAGCATTTATGTCGGGAGAACTTACAGCAAAGGGAAACTTTAAGACATTGAGAATGTTTGATACGATTTTTCAATTTGGAGACCAATAAAGGAGGATTTATAAATGAGTGAAAATTGTATTTTCTGTAAAATTATTGAAGGGGACATTCCTTCTACAACATTATATGAGGATGAAGAGTTTAAAGTAATATTTGACATTTTTCCAGCATCTAAGGGACATGTGATTATTCTGCCAAGATATCATGCGGCTAATATTTTTGAATTGCCACAGGAAATAACAGCAAAAGCATTTGTACTTGCAAAGAAGATAGCAACAGTGCTTAAGAAAGTTCTTGGTTGCGATGGCATCAATATACTTCAGAATAATGGTGAAGCAGCAGGACAGACAGTGTTCCACCTTCATATTCATGTAATTCCAAGATTTAAAGATGATAACATGGGATTAACCTGGAAACAGGGACAAGCTTCATTGGAAGTTCTTGAGGAAATTGTTACAGAGGCAAAAAAATATTTATAAAAAAAGGGCTTTTGCAGGTCATTGCAAAAGCCTTTTTTGGGATGAAGCAAATTTACTTTGATATAGATTCAATTAAATTTATTATAGTTTCAATTGAGTTATTTAATTTACTCTTCGTCATGGCATCAATATAAGTATCTCGTTTCTGATAAACAGTTTCAACAGCCTTATTTAACAGGCTGCCATTTAAATCTTCTTCTTTTATAACATAACTAAAGCCCTGCTTTTCGAAAGAACTAGCATTCAGGATCTGATCACCACGGCTAGCGGCAGCAGAAAGCGGAATTAAAATATTTGGTTTTCTTAAAGCTAGAATTTCACAGATAGCATTGGCACCAGCTCTGGAAATAACGATATCAGCTGCATCCATTAAATCACAAAGTTCCTTCTTAATATATTCAAATTGAACATATCCAGGAGTTCCTTTCAGGGATTCATCTACTTTGTCTTTGCCGCAAAGGTGGATAACTTGGTAATTCTTTAATAGTTCAGGCAGAATGCTACGTACAGCATCATTTACAACAACAGAACCAAGGCTGCCTCCGATTACAAGAATAACAGGTTTGTCATGATTAAATCCACAGAATTTTAGTCCAGCGGCTTTATTACCTGTAAAAAGTTCCTGCCGAATAGGTGTTCCTGTAAGGACTGTTTTTCCTTGAGGAAGAGCATTCACTGTTTCTGGAAAGTTAGCACAGACTTTCGCTGCGCTAGGGATGCAGATTCGATTGGCCAGCCCAGGAGTCATATCAGATTCGTGAATGATTGTAGGAACCTTACAGCGTCTGGCTGCTAAGACAACAGGAACTGTAACAAAACCGCCTTTTGAAAAAACAACATCAGGCTTTAGCTTTTTCATTAATTTCACTGCCTGTCGGTATCCCTTAATAACTTTGAAAGGGTCGCTAAAGTTTTTTGGATCAAAGTATCTTCTTAATTTACCAGATGAAATTCCGTGGTAAGGAATATGAAATTCCTCAATTAGTTTCTTTTCAATTCCTTCATAGGAACCAATGTAATGTATATCATAATTATGTTCTTTTAATTCTGGTAGGAGAGCAATGTTAGGTGTAACATGGCCTGCTGTGCCACCACCTGTTAAAATAATGCGTTTCATATATTGCATTCCCTTCTGCTTTTATTGCTGAGATTTATAAGTTTTAAGTGCTTTTGCTAACTGAGCGGGACATGATGTATTTTTAAATCCACAGTTAATGGACTCGAGCTTGGAGATAACATCATCCACATTCATGCCTGCGACTAACTGGCTGATTCCTTGAGTATTTCCTGAACATCCACCATTAAATTTTGCATACTTAATGGTATTGTCATCATTTACTTCAAACTCAATGGAGTTAGCACAAACGCCTTGTGTTCTGTAGATCATTTGAAAAACCTCTTTTCCTATTATTATTAAGTAGTATACTGATTTAATACAAATGTACTTGTACTTTTGTCATAAATAATTCTATACTAGCCTTTAAGTTTTTGCAAATTTATTTTATACTAAAGAAAAAAGAAAAATAAAGGAGAATCATATGAGTAAGTTAGGAATTATTGGTGCGATGGATGAAGAAGTCAGCATTTTAAAGGACAAGCTAGAAGCAAAGAAAGTTGAAACAGTAGCACAAATGGAATTCCACACTGGAAAGTTAGAAGGAAAAGAAGTTGTTATTGTTCGAAGTGGAATCGGCAAAGTAAATGCAGCTGTATGTACACAGATCCTTATTAGCCAGTTCGGGGTGGACGTGGTTATTAATACAGGAGTTGCAGGCTCATTAAGAAATGAAATTAATATTGGTGATATTGTACTTTCAAAAGATGCTTTAAATCATGATATGGATGCAACTGGTTTTGGGTATGCTCCAGGCATGATTCCAAGAATGGAGGTTTCTATTTTTGAATCAGATGAAAAACTGCTTCAATTAGCAAAAAAAATAAATGAAGAAGTAAATCAAGATATCTGTACTTTTGTTGGACGAGTTGTAAGTGGAGATCAATTTATTTCAAGTGCAGAAAAGAAAAAGTTCCTAGTAAATCAGTTCCAAGGTTATTGTACAGAAATGGAAGGAGCGGCAATTGCTCAGGCGGCATATCTGAATCAGATTCCTTATCTGGTAATACGTGCAATTTCTGATAAAGCAGATAATAGTGCAGAGATGGATTATTCTGAATTCGAACGAAAAGCGATTGAGCATACAGTTAATTTAGTTATAGGCATTGTAAAAGAACTGTAGTTTTATGAAAGTTTAAATCAAAACCAGTCAGGTTAGCAATGATACGGTAGAAATTTTTGGTACAAAAGGAAGGAATACTCTCTTTTCAATATGGAAAAAATATGCTATATTATATGTAAATTATTGGAAAGAGAGGGGTTTCTAATGGACAAGTTAGTCAAGGAAATTTTTGATAGCAACGTGCTGGTTTATATTATGTTGGGGTTAGGTGGTGTAGGAATCCTTTTAAAGTTTATCATATCCTGTCTGTATAGAAGTCTAATAAAAGCTACATTACATATGGGGACGACAGAGCATAAAATGATTAAATCCTTAAGAAGCAAGTTTGAAACAAACTACTCTATGAACTTGGGTGTTAATAATGTGGATATCTTTGTGGATAAGTATGTTTATACACAAAAGTTTTGTGGAATTTATTTATACACATGGGAAAATATTGGTGGACAAGTCCTCTTGATATGTATGTTAACTGGTGCTGTTTCAGCGATTGCAGGATTATTATATGAATGTGGAAAAAGTGCAATTCTACTAACATTACTTACAGGAGTTGTTTCCAGTGCTGTGTTGATACTACTAGAGCATTGTATAAACCTTCCAGTAAAAAAACATGTAATCCGAACAAATATAAAAGATTACCTTGAGAATTTTCTTATGAGCAAACTAGAATACAATCGTTCCAGAGTGGTTGCTCATCAAGGAGAAAATTTAGTCAATTTGATGAATGCAAAAAAGTCTCAAAAAGAGCTAACAAATACAATGTCACAAAAAGGTAAAGAAAAACTGTGCGAAATAGACAATCAAGAGGAAAAAATTATTAAGGATATTTTGGACGAATACATAATTTGATTAATGGTTCTGTCATTTCCCTACATTATGTAGGGAAATTTATATTGTCAATTGAAAAGCCTTTTGATACAATAGTGGATGATAACGAACCATATAAAAAGGAGTGCAAAAGAAATGGCAAAACAGGTTTCATTAGACTATTCATTGGCAAAGCAATTTGTTTCAGATGATGAAATGAAGATGATGGAAAGCATTGCTAACAATGCGAAAGATACTTTATTAACTAAGACTGGTGCAGGAAGTGACTTTCTTGGCTGGATTGATTTGCCTGTAAACTACGATAAAGAAGAATTTTCAAGAATTCAGGCAGCAGCAGAAAAGATTAAAAATGACTCAGATGTATTAGTAGTAATCGGTATTGGCGGTTCTTACTTGGGAGCACGTGCTGCAATCGAATTTTTAAGACATAGTTTCTACAACTCTGTAGACAAGAGCATTCGTAAAACACCTGAAATCTATTATGCAGGTAACAGCATCAGCAGCACTTATCTTGCACAGTTAATTGAGACAATTGGTGATCGTGATTTTTCCGTTAATGTAATTAGTAAGTCCGGAACTACAACAGAACCAGCTATTGCATTTCGAGTATTCAAGAAGTTATTAATTGAGAAATATGGTAAAGAAGAGGCTGCAAAAAGAATTTATGCAACAACTGACAAGGCAAAGGGTGCGTTAAAGAATCTTGCAACAGAAGAAGGATATGAAACATTTGTAGTACCAGATGATGTTGGTGGGCGTTTTTCAGTATTAACAGCTGTAGGTTTGCTTCCGATTGCAGTAAGTGGTGCAGATATCAGCAAATTAATGGAAGGTGCAGCAAGCATGAGAGAATACTGCTTGAATACACCATTTGCTGAAAATGATGCAATGCTTTATGCAGCAATCCGTAACTGCTTATATGCAAAAGGAAAATCTATTGAAATTCTTGCAAACTATGAACCAGCTCTGCATTATGTAGGTGAATGGTGGAAACAGCTTTATGGTGAAAGTGAAGGAAAGGATAATAAGGGACTTTTCCCAGCAGCATGTGATTTTACTACAGATCTTCACTCAATGGGACAGTATATCCAGGAAGGCAGAAGAAGCATGTTTGAAACAGTTATTGAACTTGAAAAATCAACATGTGAAGTAATTCTTGAGAAAGAAGCAGTAGATTTAGACGGTCTTAACTATTTAGCAGGAAAATCTGTTGACTTTATTAATAAGAGTGCAATGAAGGGGGTTCTTCTTGCTCATACAGATGGAGATGTTCCAAACTTAGTAATTAAGTTACCAGAACAAACAGAATATTATCTTGGACAGTTATTTTATTTCTTCGAATTCTCTTGTGGAGTAGATGGTTATATACTTGGTATTAATCCATTTAACCAGCCAGGTGTTGAAAGCTATAAGAGAAATATGTTTGCTTTACTTGGTAAACCGGGATTTGAGAAAGAAAGAGAAGAATTATTAAAGAGATTATAATAATTATAGAAAAAACGGGCGGTTTTATCTGCCCGTTTTTTAGCTATTGTGATGAAGGTTCTATCTCAAAATGCTGGTAATCTTTTGATATGGTCCAGTCTCCACCCCATGTAAAACCATACTTTAAAAAAATCTGGTAGCAGATATCATTTTTATGAATGTAGTAAGGACAAGGGTATGAACGATTCGCATAAGCAGAACCGTTTTCAGGAAGTATGGAGACAACACCATTAACAGTTCGTACATAAGGGTTGTAAAGGGGATTTATATCAATTGCCAATCCTTTGCTGTGATTAGATAGCTTTGTTGTTCCTTCAATAAAACGGAAATTAAAAGCAGAAGAATTATTATCAGACATGGAACGGATGTCATCTGCATCATAATCATCCACTAAAATCATTTTTTCAATAGGATATTCTGCATCAAACAGTTCTTGGAAAATGCATATAATCTTTTGGGC
The DNA here is from genome assembly GCF_900111595.1 of [Clostridium] polysaccharolyticum. Classification (GTDB taxonomy): domain Bacteria; phylum Bacillota; class Clostridia; order Lachnospirales; family Lachnospiraceae; genus Clostridium_AI; species Clostridium_AI polysaccharolyticum. The sequence goes on from NZ_FOHN01000013.1 coordinate 74,063, forward strand.
AATTGCAGCATGGACAATAAGTTCCCCTGTATGCACACAATGATCAAACCCATAATGAGAGAGTGTGATGTATCGTAAGTTTTTTAATGGCATTGTACAGTTTTCTTTGTATGACTTGGAATGGATGCGTTTATATAAATTGGCATCAATCCCTTGGATACAGCTATGAAACTTAAAATCTGATTGATTTAACAATAAAAGTCATCCTCCTCAATTACCTGAATTTCCAAAAAGTCAAATTCAATAGAATCGATAAAGTTGTCCTGCTGAAAACGAGTTTTATCATGCCTCTGGAATTCCTTAATATTAGTATCTAGCCAGATAGGTTTTGATAAGTCAAACTCATAGCATACTTCATCAATGGCTTTATAGATTTTTCGTGTACGATTCAGAGTTCTGTCGTTATTTTCAATAGTAATATCTTTAAGCAGCCGGTTGTCTTTAAAAATTTTAGCCCATAAACGGAACATAAGGTGTAAACTCCTTTCAGTTCTTTCAATTATAAAATATTATAACAAACCATTTTTTGAATCTCAACACAAAGCATACCATATCCTTGTGCTTTTTATACAATATATGGTATGATGGTTTTAGAAAAATAACAACAAGGAAATTGTTCCTTTAAGTAAGCTTGCAAAATAAAAGCATGCTTATAGCTGAGGCTGATTTTGTGGACATACTAGAGCAGACCGGCCAGAAATTAAGAAAGAAAAATTACTTGCTAGAAAGTTAGAAGTATGCTATTTTGAAAAAAGCTAGAGATATTAGAAATTAACTTATAAGAAAGGACAACATTATGAATATTCTAAAAAAATATGGAAACAGGATTTTTATTGACGGTCTAAGTGGCATGGCACTAGGTTTGTTTGCTACATTAATTGTGGGAACTATAATACAGCAGATAGGAACATTAATAGGAGGGCATTTTGGACAGTGGATTAGCTACATAGGAAGAATTGCTGCATCTGTAACGGGAGCAGGCATTGGAGTTGGAGTTGCAGTAAAGTTAAAAGAGTCGGCACTGGTTACTTTGTCAGCAGCTACATGTGGTATGGTAGGAGCATTTGCAAGTCAGATTCTGGCAGGAACTGCTATACTGAAAGAAACAATTGTCCTAAAAGGACCAGGAGAACCTTTAGGAGCTTTTATTGCAGCTTATGCAGGAATAGAAATTGGACGCATTTTTTCAGGAAAAACCCAGATAGATATTGTGATAACACCTTTAGTATCTGTAATAACAGGTTCTGTAGCTGGTCTGTTTATTGGACCGTCTATCAGCAGATTCATGGCACAAGTCGGACAGATGATAAACTGGGGAGCAGAGCAGAATCCATTTTTAATCGGCATTGTAGTTTCTGTTTTGATGGGAATGGCTTTAACACTTCCAATTAGTTCTGCAGCTATTGGAATGGTGCTTGGACTATCTGGTATTGCAGCAGGGGCAGCAACGGTTGGATGCTGTGCTAATATGGTAGGCTTTGCAGTGACAAGCTTTCGAGAGAATAAGTTTGGTGGACTGCTTGCACAAGGTTTAGGAACAAGTATGCTGCAGGTTCCGAATATTATTAAAAATCCACTAATATGGATTCCGTCAATTTTATCAAGTGCTATATTAGGCCCTGTAGCAACATGCAGTATGATTTATATGACCAATAATGCACAAGGTTCTGGAATGGGAACAGCAGGTCTGGTAGGACCGCTTATGACATATCAGACAATGGCACCAGAAAGAGGAACAGCAGTTACACTTATACTGATTGCCCTGTTGCACTTTGTTCTTCCAGGAATTATAAGTCTTGCAATAGCAGAATTTATGAGAAAGAAAAAGTGGATTAAAGACGGAGATATGAAGTTAGATATTTAATGAATAGCACAGAACGAAACTGCACATAACTATTACAATCGTATGGAATGAGGAGGAGTATATGAAAAGAATCGCTTTATTAACAAGTGGCGGTGACTGTCAAAGCTTAAATGCTACTATGCGTGGTGTTGCAAAAACCCTTTATCAGAGCATGGATAACGTAGAGATTTATGGGATTTTAGATGGTTACAAAGGCTTGATTTATGGGAACTATAAGAAGATGAAGCCTTCTGATTTTTCAGGCATTCTTACACAGGGAGGAACTATAATTGGGACATCCAGACAGCCTTTTAAACTGATGAAAGTAATTGATGACAGTGGGCTGGATAAAGTGAAGGCAATGAAAGCAAATTATAAAAAAATGAAACTGGACTGTCTTGTTATCATGGGCGGTAATGGAACACATAAAACTGCTAACCTGTTAAGAGAAGAAGGATTAAATGTAGTAACCTGTCCAAAAACTATCGACAATGATATCTGGGGAACCGATATGACATTTGGATTTCAAAGTGCAGTGGATATCGCTACGAACGCAATTGACTGCATTCATACAACTGCAGCGTCTCATGGAAGGGTTTTTATTGTGGAAGTGATGGGCCATAAAGCTGGATGGATGACATTGCATGCAGGAATCGCAGCAGGGGCAGACATTATTCTTTTGCCAGAGATTCCGTATGATATTGATAAGGTAGTCAGTGCAATTCAAAGCAGAATAGAGCAGGGAAAACGCTTTTCCATATTAGCAGTGGCAGAAGGAGCGATCTCTAAGGAAGATGCAGCATTGCCAAAGAAACAGTATAAGAAGAAACTGAAAGAAATGCCGTATCCTTCTATTTCTTATAAAGTAGGAAAAGAAATTGAAGAAAAAACAGGTCAGGAAATACGTATTACAGTACCTGGACATACACAGAGAGGTGGAGAACCATGTCCATATGACAGAGTTATTTCAACAAGGCTAGGCGTTGCAGCGGCAAACCTTGTTTTAAAAGAACAGTATGGCTTTATGGCAGCATTACAGAACAATGAAATTATTCCTGTCCCTTTAGAAGAAGTAGCAGGCAAGTTAAAAACGGTAAATCCAGAAGCTTCGATCATAAAAGAAGCAAAAGCATTGGGCATATGTTTTGGAGACTAAAGAAGAGAACACCTGAATAAGGTGTTTTTCTTTTGGAATATTCACTGCTGTTTGACAACCACAGGCCATGTTGGTAAAATGATATAGTTAGAAAGGAAGTGCCAAAATGTCTTATACAGCCCTTTATCGAAAATTTCGTCCGAGTGAATTTGAGGATGTAAAAGGACAAGATCATATAGTTAAGACACTAAAGAATCAAATCAAGGCTGAAAGAATTGGCCATGCCTATTTATTCTGTGGAACGAGAGGGACTGGAAAGACAACAATTGCGAAGATATTAGCAAAAGCTGTTAATTGTGAACATCCTATAGATGGGAGTCCTTGCAATGAGTGTGAAATGTGTCAGAAAATGAATCATCACACATCTATGAATGTAATTGAAATTGATGCGGCATCCAATAATGGTGTAGATAATATACGTGAAATCATAGATGAGGTGCAGTATTCTCCGACAGAAGGAAGATACAAGGTATATATTATAGATGAAGTCCATATGTTATCTACGGGAGCGTTCAATGCCTTATTAAAGACTTTAGAGGAACCGCCAAGTTATGTTATTTTTATTTTAGCAACTACGGAAGTGCATAAGATACCGATTACGATATTATCTCGCTGTCAGAGATATGATTTTAAGCGGATTACTATAGAGGTAATTGCCAATAGATTAATAGAACTTATGGAGAAAGAGCAGGTAGATGTAGAAGAAAGAGCAATTCGGTATGTAGCAAAGGCAGCCGATGGATCTCTGCGAGATGCTCTGAGTCTATTAGATCAGTGTATAGCCTTTTATTTTGGTGAAACCCTTACATTTGATAAGGTGCTAGAAGTTCTTGGTGCAGTTGATATAGAGGTATTTCATCACTTATTAAGTGTTGTTTTGGCAGAAGATGTGCCAGCAGCAATGAAACTGGTGGAAGATATCGTGATAACAGGCCGTGAATTAGGACAGTTTGTAGTTGACTTTACCTGGTATCTTAGGAATTTACTGCTGTTAAAAACCTCAGAAGATGCAGAACAGATGCTGGATGTATCCAGTGAACAGGCAGCAGCATTAAAAAATCATGCAGATAATTTGTCTGTGGAAACTTTAATGCGTTATATTCGCATTTTTTCAGAGTTAAGTAATCAGTTAAAATATGCAACTCAAAAGAGGGTTCTGTTAGAACTAGCAATTATCAAATTGTGTAAACCACAGATGGAACAGAATTATGATTCTATTTTAGACAGGCTTGGAAAACTGGAGCAGCAGATTGCTAATGGAGTTACTGTTAGTGCAGCCCAAAATCCAATGGCCAGAGCACAGGCAAGTTTGGAATCTGTTAGTCTGGCAGAGGCACAACCTGTAGAATTGCCAAAGGCATTGCCAGAAGACTTAAAGGAAGCAGCCCGTCAGTGGGAAATAATTAAGGGGATGCTAGGAGGCTCGGTTCGTGCTGGAATTAACGATGCAACGCCGACTGCCCAAGGGGACACATTGGTGTTAGTGTTTGATAAAGCAGTAAGTTATAAAATGCTTTCAGAAGAGTCTAATATACAGGAGATTGAACAGGCAATAAAAGACTGTATCCAAAAAGAGGTAAAGGTACAGACTAAGTTATTGGAAGAGAATCAAAGCAAAAAAAACATAATTGACATTTCCCAAAAGGTCAATATGCCAATAGAATATGAAGATTAAACTTATATAAGGAGGAAGTAGATATGGCAAAAAGAGGTGGATTTCCAGGAGGCGGATTGCCAGGAAACATGAATAATTTAATGAAACAGGCCCAGAGAATGCAAAGGCAGATGGAAGAAAAGCAGAAAGAATTAGAAGAAAAAGAATGGGAAGCAACAGCTGGTGGCGGTGCAGTTTCCGTTCGTGTTTCAGGTAAAAAAGAAGTGGTGGCTATTAATCTTTCTGAAGAAGTAGTAGATCCAGATGATATTGAAATGCTTCAGGATTTAATTGTAGCAGCAACCAATGAAGCGTTAAGAAAAGCTGAGGAAGAATCAAACGAAATGATGAATGAAATTGCTGGTGGAATCGGTGGCTTAGGTGGTTTGCCATTCTAATTTAAGAAGGAGAAACTATGGATTACTATAGCAGCCAGATCAGCAAGCTTATTGAAGAATTATCAAGGCTGCCAGGTATTGGTGCGAAATCTGCACAAAGACTAGCCTTTCACATCATCAATATGCCTGAAGATCAAGTACAGAAACTCAGCAACACTATTGTAGAAGCGAAGAAAAATGTTCGTTATTGCAGTAAATGCATGACATTGACAGATAAAGAACTGTGTCCGATATGCAGCAGTCCAAACCGTGACCAGAAACTGATTATGGTAGTGGAAAATCCAAGAGATTTGGCAGCATATGAAAAAACACAAAAATTTAATGGCGTATATCATGTATTACATGGTGCTATTTCCCCGATGTTAGGAATTGGGCCTGCAGATATTAAGCTAAAAGAATTGATGCAACGTCTTCAAGAGGATGTGGAGGAAGTTATTATTGCAACAAACTCCAGCTTAGAAGGAGAGACAACAGCGATGTATATTAGTAAACTCATAAAACCAACAGGCATAAAAGTCAGCAGAATTGCAAGTGGTGTACCAGTTGGCGGAGATTTAGAATATATCGATGAAGTTACCCTGCTTCGAGCCTTAGAAGGAAGAGTTGAGCTATAAAAAAGTTCTAGGATAAAAATTCCTAGAACTTTTTTGCTTTAGCCATTTTGTACAGCGTACTTGACTCCAATGCAAATGTAGTCTGCAAGTTTCATAACTACATCTAGGCGGGTAGTCTGTAAGAGCATGTGATTTAAAATGCCAGAAATATTCACAATACCTGTAATAAAAATATCCCCAACGGCAGGTAACTCCTTATCCACACCAATGCCTGGCTGAATGGAACCTTCTCCTAACGTAATAAATCCAACATGGTTATTGGAACCTAAGGATGCATCAATTGCAATTAACAATGGATTTGTATGGGTACGGCGAATTTCATCAATAGTTTCAATGAGATTTTTTGCATGTACAGGATGTTCTAACGTACCATACACATATAAGTTTGGATAAGAGAGTTTGGAAAGCTTATATCCAATGATAGGTCCAAGACAATCACCAGTAGCCCGGTCTGATCCAATGCATAGAAATACAATTTCCTGCTGTTTTTTTACCTTTTTCTTTATTAAATCGGTAAACGTATGACAAAAATCATATACGCTTGATATATCTTTTGAATTAAAATAATATATGTCTTTTTTTTGCTTTGATAAAATCATATAATTCCTTTCCCAATGCATATGCTATGTGCAATGTATCACAATTCTAGTACTAGTATTTACTGGATTTCAAGAATATAGACATGTTTTTAGAAAAAAAATACGCAAAAAAATACAAAAAACTAAAATTGTCAAGTCCCTAATTAGAGAAATATAGTTATTACAAGTAGAATTTCATAACAAGAACAAAGAATTTGTGAAACTAGACGGAAAAGTTTTTGAAATAGGAGAAAAGGATTTGACAAAAATTTACTTCTATATATGATAAGATTTCAATAATGTATAGAAATAGTATGCCTGACAGGGGGCAAAGAACTATGGCAGGGGGAATCAAAATGATTGAAAGTGTATATAGTAGTCAGACTCATGGTAGTACATCATCTGTACTGGTAAAAATACCTAAAAATGTGAGACAGGTTGGACAAGTTAATGATGCAAAAAAAATATATGTAGAAGATTACGTCATGTCATTTATAAAAAAATTAGGAATGAGAAAAGAATCTTCAAGCGAACTTGTAGTACTTCTTGGCCAGTTTGTCAAAATAAATAATTGTCAATGCATTTTCGTTAGCGGTGCAATTGAATTGAAAGGTGTCATATATGAAGATAATCTGGTATTTACAAATGAAATCTGGACCAATATCTATGAAACGATTAAACAGTATTTTACCAATGTAGAGATTGTGGGATGGAGCATTATCAGGGCAGGGCTGCCTTTAAATGTAGATGAGAGAGTACGGAAAGTCCATGTAGACAATTTTGCTGGACAGGACAAAACATTATTGCTATATGACAGTCTGGAACGAGAAGAAGTATTTTATGTTTTTGAAGAAAATAAGTTAAAGAAACAGGATGGGTACTACATATATTATGATAGAAATGCAGAGATGCAGAATTATATTATCACCCTAAGGGAAGAACATGAAACCGCAAAGCCATATTCTATACCAAGACGTCCTAAAACGGTGGAGGCTGTAGAAAGTGCAAAACAACCTAAAAAAGAAGTCTTAACGAAAAAAAGATCCGCTCTTGTTTACGGGATCGGGGCAATGGCGGCAGTGGTTGTGCTGGTATTCTCAGCATCCATTCTATCTCAAAATGATATGAAACTAAATCAAAAAGCGAAAACTCAAGATGTATTATCTGAGAATGTAAAATCAGGTGCAGAAGGTAAGTCGGTTCAGAGTGGGGGGGGGAGTGAAGAACAAGGAAGTCTCCCTGTGGAAACAGCACCAGGGATGCTGTCAGTTGTTACAGATAGTGAAAATGACGATACATTAACAGAAAAGAAAGTGAGTAAGGAAAGCCCTGAAAAAAATAAAAAGCAAGTCACTAAGAAGCAAGAATCAAAGCCAAAGAAAACAAAAAAGGAAAAAGCAGCTAAAAGTGCATCCACAACGCAGAAATACTATACCGTCAAGAAAGGTGATACTCTATCTTCTATTGCTGTAAAACTGTATCATGCAAAATCTTATACAAATAAACTGAAAGAAATCAATAACTTAGAGGACTCAGATGATATAAAAGCGGGACAGAAATTGCTATTACCTTAGGAACTTGTCTTTTCATGTTTTCCAGAATCATGTATAATAGAAGAAAAATACAGAAGGGGTACAGAAAAAGACGGTGCAAAAATGGAAAGTTTAAGCGAAAGAAATGAAAACCAAAGAGCAGAAAATGCCAAGAGACGGCATAGGAGAAGAATTCGGTTAGCAATAGGAACTGCAGCAGCAGTGGTTCTTTTCCTGGTTATCTTCAATGTTTGGTCTTATTACACAAAGGACTATAAGGGATATAGAATAGTTGATACTACAAAGCGTTTAGATAGCAATGGAACAAATTATACTGTATACAATGGCAGTAAACTTATGAAATATAGCCGTGACGGTGCAGTGGGATTTAATGAGAAGCTTGATATGGATTGGAGTGGAAGTTATAATTTCGCTTCACCTGTCTACGATTCATGTGGAATGTATGTAGTGATTGCTGATCAAGGTGGAACAGAAGCGTGTATGTTTGATGGAAGTGATTCTCCTAAGGAAATAAAAGTATTGTACCCGATCAGTCATGTATCCATTTCTAATCAGGGAGTCTTGGCAGTAGTAATGGATAGAGACAGTTCTGATTTTGTTCAGATTTACAATGCGGTAAGTGGAGAACTGCTGGTTGAGTTCAATACAAATGTTTCAGAAGATGGTTATCCTGTAGATATTGCTTTATCAGAAGATGGAACCAAGCTGGTGACGGTATATTTAAATGTAACCAACGGAAAGCCAGTTAGCAAGCTGACATTTTATAACATGGGGGAAGTAGGGAAGAACTATTCTAACAACATTGTATCAGCCAAGACATTTGAAAAGGAAATAGTTTCAAAGGTTGAGTTCATGGGAAATGATACTGTGTGTGCTTTTACAGAGCAAGGCTATCAACTTTATGAAATGAAGCAGATTGTTCATGATATTGATAGTAAAACATTTAAAAGGAAAATAAAGAGTGTATTTTTAACAGAAGAGAATTTCGGATTTGTTTTTGAACCACAAGGCAGTGAGGAAAGACAGAAAGTGGAGCTGTATGATTTGTCTGGTAAAGCACGAATGAGCGAATACATTGATTTTTCTTACAATACTGTGTATATGATAGAGCAGGATATCGTTTTTATTACGGAGCAGGAATGTCATATACTTAGGAAAAATGGCAGAGAAAAACTAAATTGTACTTTTAAGTCACCAGTCACATTTATTCTTCCAGCAAAAGGTTTTAACCGATACATTTTAGTAGATGAAAATTCTATTGATGTGGTTAAGATAAGGGAGGATTAAAGAATGCAGACACTTGAAATTGTAGTAGCTTTTATATTACTCGTATTTGGTCTAAAGGGCATGAAACAAGGACTTGTTTTAACGATATGTTCTCTTGTTACAATGTTTTTGGCAATTACGGTCACTCAAACGGTTACTCCTCAGATTAGTGCGAGGCTAAGGGAAAATGAAAAAGTTGTAGACGTTATTTCAGAGCAGGTACAGAATGTTTTATTTCATGAGGAGAATAGCAAAAAGAGAGAAAAGTTAAGCGACAATGAAAAAATAGAAGCTTTAGGTATTCCTAAAATGCTAAAAGAGGACTTGCTGGAAAATGCCAATCAAAAGAAGTATAACGAACTAGGAGCGGCAAGTGTAAATGAATATGTAAGCGTATACATTGCCTATTGGATTATAAATAGTATTACTTATATTGTGGTATTTTTAATAGTATTATCAATATTGAAAATATTAATTCATGCTTTAAATATCATTACTAAGCTTCCAGTAGTGAATACACTTAATAAACTTGGGGGATTAGGAATAGGTGTATTAGAGGGCTTAGTAATAATCTGGGTTGGTTTCGTTTTAATTACGGCGACATGCAGTACTGCTTTGGGAAACTCAATGTTGAATCAGATTAACAAAAGTAGATGGCTGTTATATTTATATAATAACAATCTGATTTTAAAAGCTGTAATGAGCGTTACAAAGGCGTTATTTTAGGAAAGTATTTTAGTAAAAGAAAGAAAATAAAAAAAAATTAAAAAAGTTATTGACATTAAAAATATATGGTGATATAATTCTCCTTGCTGACGCGGTAATGTCGAGAGAAACAGGCCGTACAGCAAGGAGAATTTATGAGAACTTTGATAATTAAATAGTGAAACAACCTTGAAAATTCAGAGAATAAATCTGTTCCAAGACTTTGGTTTTGGAATGCGAACAGCATCTGAGAAGATGCACCTGTATAGTAAATGAATTCTGGAAACAAAAAGCCAAGCTTTTCGTTCTGGAAGGAT
>NZ_FOHN01000012.1 GCF_900111595.1 [Clostridium] polysaccharolyticum
GCCTGCAATTGTACCCAAATACTGCAGGGACATCTCTGGAATCGAAGAAAAAGTTATCTCACTATATGCAAGAGGGTTAAGCACAAGGGATATTGGTGCCGAACTGAACGAACTATACGGAATTCATATTTCAGCTGAAATGGTATCCAGAATCACAGACCGTATCCTGCCCGAGATTAAAGAATGGCAGTCAAGACCACTGGAACCTGTTTATCCGTTTATATTTATGGATGCCATTCCTTATAAAATGAGGGAAGACGGAAGGATTATAAACCGTGCTGCCTATGTTGTCCTTGGTGTAACGCTGGAAGCTTAAAAAGTATCTGTAACGCAAAATATACCGTCGGCAGTAAAAGTATTGACGGAAGAGCATAAAAATATACCCGAGGTCGGGTTTGGGCAGCGCCCAAGAAAAAAGGAAGGACGCTGCCTGTATTTATAATACAAAAAAATAGGACTATTTGAATAAAACAGAAGAAAAGGGATATACTTAAGATAACAGCATAATTCGACAAGGCAAACGTACCTATCTGAATGTTATTAAGATGATGTTCTTGAATTATTAGACACAAAAATAGTTACACCCTCTTATATAACCCAAATAGTATTAATATTATTAACACTAATGAAACTACCTTTTTCAAAATATATCCTCTTTCTTCATGTTTTTTTCTTAATTTTTCTCTTAAGTATATGTATACCTTGATACAAACATTTTCCAATACCTATTTCTTTTATAACAGTTAATAACTATTTCCATATGTGATACTACTTCCCTTATGTGTTACTTCAATTTTTGACCATTTACCATCCCTAACATTTGAACCTGCAAATGAACCATTTGAATTCTTTACATATGCATAGTGCTTTTTACTTGAATGATATGCATGAGCATAATCTTCATTAATTGCAAATGTATTATACCCATATGTCAACACAGCTTTGGAATTATCAGATGTAACACTCAACTCCCATGCTTTATCAAATGTCTTTTTTTCATTTGTAATGCTAAACGCCATCGCTTTACTAGTGCTTGTTACAAATGTCGTAACCATAAAGCAGCTAGCTAAAAATTTAATTACTCTTTTTCTTATACCAAACTTCTCCTTTTTCAAATACAATACTATATTGCTCTTTATCTGTCAATCTCCACAAAAAGATATTATATTCCTGCCTATCGGCTCCGCCCCATCCGCTTATTCTTCTCCAAACACTCTTTCTACAAGCATTTTATACTCCTGCCAAGCCAAATAGCAGTTAAGATCCTCTAGTGCTTTCACCAGTGACTTATAATACCAGCCTTGCATTTCCTTCCTTTTTTCATGAAACCGTTCCCACAAAGCGTCTCCCAGTTTATTATAATCATAATACATAGAACGTATATTAGAAAGTTTATCTGCCAGTGCAATCATTTTTATTTCCAAACAAGTCTCCTGTTGTAAACGTTCTATGGTTTCCTGTTTCCGAATCTTCCAAGTAGCTTCTGCTGGAAGTTCTCTCCTTTTATTCTCCGATTCTGCACAAACATAATCTGCTGCCTTGCCAAACTCCCTTTTTAGTTCTTCGTAAGTTACTTCTGTATCCTCCAGCACATCATGTAAAATTGCGGCTGCAATGACTTCTTTCTCATTCGTCATTGCAGATACAATGACACCTGTTTCTAAGGGATGTAAAATATACGGAAGTTTGCTTCCTTTCCGTACTGCTCCCTTATGCGCATTGGCTGCAAATACAATTGCCTTATTGATGATATCTTCCATCCTAAAACCCCTTTCCCATTTACCAGACTCTCTAACAGATCCTATTTCCTGCATGAACTGCTCTAGAACAAAATCTGAGTTCCCCCAGACTCTCGCGATAGGAATGTACTCGCAGAGGACTTTCCTACTCAAATGCAAAAAGGAAACTTACACATACAAGTTTCCTTCGCTACTGTCCTATCATACAAAACATCAGAATTGAACAAATCCCAAACAGCATTGTCACTGTTCCTATTGTAAAACGGCATAAAACAGCCTTTTTTGTTTTCCTGTTACACGCCTTTTCAAAAACACTTCCCATAAAAATGGCACCTAAAAAGGCCGTTGGTACAATATATCGAAAATCCATTGTACAGCCAAAAGGATATTCTATATTAAAATATAAAAAAGTAATGTAAATAACACCCCATAACACAGGCATTCCTCTGCTCAATAACTTATTTTCCTTAAACTTTACCATTACATACACCATAGCACCTAATGCCAATAGAATCATGCAGCTATTTAGAGCTATTAGGATTCTAGGTATCATTGCAGGAATATCAAATGTAAACTCACTAAACAAGGAACTTTTAATTACAAACATACTTATATTATATTCTTCCCAAGGATTTGAATAGACTGGCTGAAATAATTCTCTTGCAGGAAATGTAAGGAACCGTTTTACAAAGGACACATCTCCTGTATATATCCGCTGATCTGTTCCGATTCTTACTACATATCCAAATGGCTGAGCAAATAAAATATAATTACGGACTGTATACCAAAGTCCTAGTGGAAATGCAATGGATCCAAAGCCTAGAAGTTTGTATCCGATATCCTTTCCCTTTTTCTCTTTGAACTTTTTATAAGCAACATAAAGCATTAATGCTCCTGTAAATATGGCTATGTTACCACAAGACGTCTTTGTCATCATGCCTAGCCCAAAAGCCAGTCCAAGGCAAATTGTATTTTCCCAGTTTTGTGTCTTGTACCATCGTATCGTATATAAAACTGCCAGTATCATAAAATACGTTACCAGTGCATCGTTATTTACCCTGGCACTCATCAGGTAACAGCTTGGCAGCACAGCAATAATTCCAGCAGCAATTGCCTTGGCCCTGGCATTTAACTTCAGTTCCTGACATATCTTAGGCAAAAGCATCAAGGACCAGCAGGCTGCTGTGCAAGATACAATCTTAGCTATCTGCAGGATATCCTCATATTTGGAATACTCCATAATCTTATTCACAAAAAAGCAGACAACTGCTGCTGTTCCATGAAAGAATGGAGGATGATAAAACTGCACCCAGTTTGTCTCTGGCAAATGGCCGTTTATCAGTAACTTTAATATGTACGCCGCATGGCCGTATCCTTCTAGGCTGCTATCCCCTAAATCAATTGCCCTTGTAGTATACGGAGTATACAGCATATAGCCTATGCGCATGATAAATCCAATTCCAATGAATACTTTAACCGCCGTACTCCAAGAATACCCTTTTCCTAAACTGCAGATTCCAAGTCCCGCCAAAGAAAAGAAAACTCCTGCCAGCATAAAGCCTTGTATTATTTTCACATGCTGGTGTATCCCCAGCCGGTACACAATAATAAATAAAATCGTGATAAACAAAAACACGTTAATATATGGCAAAAGGCCATTTAACTTATCTTTTGCATGGTTTCCAAGTTTCTTTTCCTTTCCCAACTCCTTGCCCCCCTAATCCATATGCTAATCTCGCATTATCCTTCTCCGGATTGCTGGCCAATAGCCGTAAATGATACTGCGGTATACTCTGTCATAGATGTAAAATGCAATCTGGCCTGCCAGAATACCCAGGATAAAAAATCTATCATTCATCTTTCCTGTATAAATAAGTTCTGGTGCAAATATAAATGCCGGAATATACACAATGTTAAACAATACGAATTTTGCCAAAAGAAATCCCTTGGGAATTCTGTCTTTTAGACACTCTGAAACTAGTACATAAAAGTTTATGACCGTTAGTGTCAAACCATACATTTTATTAGGCAGCAATATAAAAGTTAATAGGGTACATGCTATAAAAAAGCCTGCCCCTAATCTTCTCCCACACTCTGTTATGGCAATTCCTAAACAAAATGATGCTGCACAAATAAAAAATAATGTATTTATTTCTATCACGGTTCCTCCATAAACCAATAGAACTGCTAACGCTAACAAAATGCCTAAATAGGCAATTTTTCTTGCATTTACATGCATGCGCACAAATCTCCTCCCATACATTCACAGATGGAATCTGCCAGCCACAATTTACAGCACATATCACATGCGTCAGAATTAGAACCTGACATTCCACCACCATTATTCCGATAATTTCTAGTGTTATTCTGCAGTTGTCTTAAAAACTGGCTATAATCTGAATTGGACGGCTCCATAGCAACTGCCTGTCTTGCATGGCCCATTGCAGTAATGGTATTTCCAAGTCCCGAGTAAGCAATGGCATTGTAATAATGCCATCTTGCACCTCTTTCTGGAATTCTGGAAAGTTCATTTAATGCTTCCCTGAAATGCCTCATCATCAGCATGCTATAAATCTCTCGCATTTCCTGTGATTCTTCATAAGCATAAGAATTATATCCCTGATTGGAATAGCTTTCCTTCTGATAACTTTGTCCTCCAGAATATCCGCTGTTATATCCTTTTTCTCGTTCATCCATTATTTGCTTGTAGGCTTCTTGCACTTCTTTAAACTTTTCTTCTGCCAAATCTGCTAATGGATTGTTGGCATATGAATCCGGATGGTATTTGCGGCTTAAATCTCTATATGCTTTTTTCACTTCGTCATTGGATGCGTTAGGTAAAATACCTAATACGCTATATGGATCTGCTATCATTGTTCTTTTCCTCTCCTAACTTTTTGGTTTTGTACTTTACCCAAACTCCTGTATATAATATATTGTGTAAAATATCTGCATTTTCCAGCAAAGGCAGCTTCTCATACTCCCTTGCACATTCTGCCATAAGCATCTCTAAAATTTCTTCACAAATCTCATGGTACTCTGGCTGCCCTGCCATAGCTTTAAATGGATTATAATTTCCTTTCTTAATATCTTCTGGAAGGTCATCATAGGCATCTAACAGATAAATAAATTTACCTAAATAATATCCAAGCTGTCTTAAATTATCCTGCCATTCATCTTCTTGGTATACGAACAGTTCACCCATGATTTCACCAAAACAGTCTGAAACTATATCCAGGTTTTCCTCATTCCGCTGTTCGCACTCCCCTAGTTTTTTCAGTCCCTCCTCTATCTTCTGGCATTGACGGGGGTACTTGTCTGCTATTTTTTTATAAGACTTTTTCAGATATACCGCTCCTGCATATCCTGAAATTTTCTTCTCATCCGCCCAGTCATCTGCAAAATTATGAAATGCAAGTGCAATATTTAAATCTGCGGCATACTCTGAGAACTGGTTCCATAACATCCAATGCTTACTAGCTGGATGTGCTAGACACCTTTGTTTCGCACTTTCTGGTTCTTTCTCGTATAATGAAGTAAGCACAAGTATCAGAAATGTCATATCATACGTTAGTGTCATTTGTCCAAAACGTCCATGACGTTCTTTTAGTGTTTTACATAACCCGCAATAATAAGCTCGGTACTTATAATAATCTTTTACCTTAAGTTCCAGCTTATCAATTGTTACATAACCAAACATATTTCCTCCATACTGAATAGCCTTTCACTGACTAAACTTATTGCCATTATACCATTTTCTTTTTATTCGTACACAGCAAAATAAGAATTTCAGAAAAATTTCATATTTTACACTATTTTAAAATAAAAGAAACAGCGCCAGGCTGTATTTTGCCTGACGTTCGTTTCTTATTTATATTTACTCTTGCTTTTTCCACAATGAATAGTAGTACTTCTTGTTCTTAATTAATTTCTCATGCCTTCCTTCTTCAAGAATTCTGCCATCTTTTAATACTATAATTTTGTCACAGTTCTTTACTGTACTTAACCGATGCGCAATAATTATCTTTGTCGTATCTGTATACTCTTCTAACGCATCCGTAATTGCTTTTTCTGTTATTACGTCTAGATTACTAGTCGCCTCATCTAAAATCAATATTTTAGGCTTTCGTAATAGTGCTCTTGCAAGACATAATCTTTGTCTTTGCCCTCCTGAGATATTGAATGCACCTTCCTGTAATTTCATTTCTATACCATCTGGAGATTCCTTAATAAAATCCCTTATTTTTACAATTTCTAATATTTTAATTATTTCTGTTTCCGAATGATAGCTGCTATTCCCAAATAAGAGATTTTCTCGGACTGTCCCTTTGAAAAAATATGGTTCTTGCGATACATAAGCAATATTACTTCTTAACCATTCCTTATTAATTTCGTTTAAATTTTTTGTTCCAAAAAAAATATCACCAGCTTCATACTCATAAAATCCAAGAAGCAATTTAGCTATAGTTGTCTTTCCTGAACCACTTTCACCTACAAATGCAATCTTCTCATTTTCATTTATCTCAAACGAAACATCATTTAACACTAAATTTCTAGTCCCATAACGAAAATTCAAATTGGATACTTTTATTTGCCCAATATGTCCTAAATCAGATGTTCCTTTTTCTACATTCTTATCTTCTGGTTCTGAAATTAATAACTGCTCCAGCCTTTGCATGGCAGCTATCGCCCCTTGCAACTGGATCTGCAAGTCCATTATCCGTTGTCCTGGTGATAAAAAGTATCCTGCCAAAGAATAAAATGTTAATAATACTCCGACTGTAATATCCCTATTCATAACTTTCATAGCACCTGCCCAAATAATAGCAATGTACCCAATTCCGCATATAGCTGCTGTAATTGCACCTAAAAAACCTTGATTGTCCTGACAGTCAATTGATGCATCTAAAAGCTTTGTAAAAATATTACCAGATTTTTTCTCAACTTCTTTTTCAGCACCATATGATTTGATAGTTTCTATTCCTTTTATTGTCTCGATAAACATGGAATTCACATTGGCACTCTGTTCTAGTACCTCTCTGTTCTTTTTTCTTATTTTGCTTGCAAAAAATAAATTTATTGTTCCATATAAAACCAATGTAATAAATGCAATAAAAAACAAAGTCTTATCGTACATAAACAATATAATGCCACAAAATACTGCCATAACTGTATCTACAGCAGCACTTATTGTTACACCTGATAAAACATCTCTTATTTTTGATGCATCATTTAATCTTGAGATTATCTCACCGGTCTGTCGAAGCGCAAAAAAATTCATAGGCAATTCCATGATATGTGTATAACTATGAAACGTCAATTCAATATCAAACTTTTTTTCTAACAAAAGAATTAACTTTATTCGGAAATATTGAATTGCACCTTGTAAAATATTCAGCAAAACAAAACCAGTTCCAAACAAATGAAGCAGGCCAATATTTTTTACTGGAATAAACTTATCAAATACAAACTGAAAAAAGAGTGTACATAGAATTCCTACCAGTGTATAACAAAAGGATATTAACACTATCTTCAATGCCATATGCTTTGTATCCAAGTTCTGTTGCTGCTTTTATAACTCCGATTCCATTTGTTCCATTTTTATCTGTTCCTGCCATTTCACGAATCTTAGTAACGTTTTTATTTACACCATACTGTTTACATATTGTTGATAAACACGCAGCGGCACAATCTGTTTCGTCCATCTGCCTAATACAAAAATATTTCATAATCTCACCTAAAAATCACTTTTCTTTATTAGAAATATTATTCCACCAACAAGTAAAACCATATGAATCATTATCACTGCTGCCATTATAAATGGAGTATATCCTTGATGAACTGGACTATCTACAAACTTTCCAGGGTTTAAATTTGCTAATATAGAGTACTTTATTGCTTTAAAATCTGCTGAATCTATTTTTTCTGCAACAGTATTACCAAACAACAATATTCCTAAAGATACAATCAGGGCACTTACTTGACTTTTGAACAGAACACTTAAAAAAAATGCAATTGTCCCTATTATCACCATATTTACTAAAGAAAAAGCAAAATATATCATTGCTTTCCCTAAGAGAGAGCACTGGCACATAGAATGAAAAAACCTTATAACCGTCTTAACGTTACTGCCATGCCATGTAAAAAGTATTCCGCCCGTTATAAGAGATATAATAAAGCTAACAATGACCAGCCATATTACATACAATAATACTGCCATATATTTAGACATAATGATCTCTTCCCTTCTATATGGCTTACAAAAAATCAGCTTTACTGTCTTATTAGAATATTCACTTATAACTATTTCTACTGCAATAACAATGGCAAAAACAGATAATAAAAATCCTAAAATCTGAAACATATAGGCTACAAAATCATACGTCGTATTCTCTTTATATGGCTGCAAATTATGATCTATTTTATATTGAAGTATTTCATTTTTAACTTCAGCCTGTTCTTTTCCATAAATATCGCTCATATATATATTTAAATCCATTTGAATCCGCATCTGTTCCTTCCAGTCGTCAGCATTTTCATATTCTTCTTGTAATTGTTTTTCTTCTGCTGATGTACTGGAATCCCTTTCATCACTTGTTATGTCATTTTTTAAAAACAGCCCAAATGCAAAAATTGCAATACAAGAACGGCTTTATTTTCTTTATGTGCTAACTCGATTAACAAAGCACGCAGCTCTCTTATTCCATCGGGATCCAGACCATTCATTGGTTCATCTAATAAAATAATCTGCGGATTACTTATTAATACAGATGCAAGTCCAAGCCTTTGTCTCATTCCTATTTTAAATTGTATGTATAACCTAATAACTTTATAAGATACAGTATCAACCGCATCAAAAGCCAATATGCCCCTGGAATAATCAATGCTCCCCAGTAATATTTTAACGGTATTAGCTTTATCTTTTCCCTTAAATTTATTCCAATCAGTCTGCAATAGAATATTAGTACTACAATAAATAATAAATTACCTATTACAATCTTGAAGCAGTCTTTCCAATATAATACAGATTCACTTGTTCCCTTGTATATCCAATAAGCACATAATGCATAAAATAACAGATATATAATGGGACAAAACATCTTCAAAATATTTGCTTTCATTTTCCTTACCAACTATACATTATTTTGAGTTCCATCCAGCTTTTACGCCTTTTACAAAATCGTCTAAGTGATTATTAACAAAATCTCTTACGCCTATGTACCAATTTAATGGTGAACCACCATTCACATTTTTTAATTCTTCAGCTGATAATTTTTTCATTTAAAATACTACTCCTTTCTAAACTCAAACTTCCAAATTTATACTAGAACCATGATTTTACAGTATTAAATGCTGACTTCACTGCATTACATACTGTTCGCGCAGCTCTCCCACATTTATAGCCAAAATCAAAGTCAGCCTTATCTCCGCCATTCACTATATACAAACTCTCTTCTGACAATATATATTCAAATTTTTTAACATCTGTATATAACATATATCTCCTATAAACCAAAAGCATTTCCAAAACCCAAACCAGATTCTGAAAATGCTCTCTATCTAACCCCTTAGCAGGTAACTTTCTTATAACAAAGGTTTACATTGCTATCAGCCTTTACAATTTCACAGTTTTCTGCGAAAAGTTCTACTTCTAATACACAATTGGTAAATGTATATGTTTGTGTCCTCTTTCACTTTTCATTGTTTTTACGTATTCTTTGCTGTTAAAACGATTTCATCCTGAATATCTTACAAAGTGTCATGTAACTGCCCCTTCATTTTTTCAAACTGCTTTGTATGCAAATCTTTTCTCCCTGCATTATGTATGCTTTTATTAGCCGCATTTACAGACATCCTTAGCATGGATGCATAATTGTCAAATTCCGCCTCTTTCTCTATATTAATTGACAGAGAAATACATCCTACCATTTCCCCCTGATCCATCACAGGTGCAATAATCGTCTTAATATCAACACTTCCAGTAACTTCCCGTGATACAATATCCACTACTGGTTCTCCAGTACGGTAAATTTCGTCTATAATATAATCAAACCCAGCCTCTTTTATTTTGGTTCCTACTGGGAAAGGATATTTCAGAGTATCCGTTTCATAAAAAGCCAAATACTGCTCCATATCGGAAATTGCGATTGCAACATCCTGCTGTAAAACTTCAGCAAATAAAGGTGCAACTTCAATCAAATTCTCTAATAATACATTCATCTTACCTTCACACTTCCCTATTTCATTTTCCTGTTAAAAGATTGTATTGATATTTCTTATCTTGATTGTGATTTGCTTTTTGACACTCTTTTGAGATATAAATGATGTTTTAAAACGACAGAATAACTTAGAATAAACTTACACTATTATCATAGCATACTTTATGATAATAGTCACTTAAATACTTTATATAAAAAACAATTTTCCCTATATATTTTACTTTCCATGCTCCGCAGACTGAACGATGCCATCCTGAATCTCCAGAAGCGTCTCTACAACTTCCCCTTCCCCTTTTTTATCTGACTGCCTTCTTTCACGAGCCGCCATAGGTTTTGCACTATTCGCACACAGGCGAAGTATAGAAGAATAATCCTCATGCCTTGCTTCTTCTTCCATATTAATAGAGAGTGAAATACATCCTACCATTTCCCCGTTATCCATAATAGGTGCAATAATAGATTTTATATCCACTCTGCCTGTTACCTTTTTGGGTATATAAAAAACATGTGGTTCCTTAGTCTTAATAACCTGCTCTAATTCTTTGATGTAAGCTGTGTCTTTTACTTTTGTTCCTGCTTTAAAAGGATATTTTAAATTTTCCGTCTCAAAGAGTGCTAAAAACTGTTCGTTATCAGAAATACCGATTGCCACATCCTGCTGCAAAGCCTTCGCATACAATGGTGCAATCTCAATAATATTTTTTAACAACTCATTCATCATATCTTCACACTCTCTTTCCTTATTTCCCAGTTTTCTTCAGTCGTACATAAATAAAAGCTTACTTTGGAAACCAACATATGTAAACATCATACCACAAATATAAGAATTCGTCACTTACATCTTCCTCTTTCTATAAAAATTCAAGGAAATACTACTGTTTATCAGGATACTTTTTACTTAATAAGAATAGAAGCATGACTAAATTCTTAAAATCAAAAAACCTAGAAATAAATTCCTAGGCTTTTTCATTATTTTATTTATTATGTTATTATCTTCCACAACAATGCTTATATTTTTTCCCGCTTCCGCATGGACATTTGTCATTACGTCCAATCTTTTTGCCTTCTCTTACATAAGTAGTCTGTTTTGGAGGCATCATGCCTGCTATTCTAGGTACTTCTTCTGCAAAACCTAATTTTTGCATCTCATCTGGAGTATATCCTCGATTGTCCCACATTCTGGTTGTGTTATTTAATTCTGAAATTAATTCACCAATTTCGTAAACTTGCTGTTCATTGGCAAATTCAATATTCCTTGCCAAAAACTGGTTCAACGCATCCGCTGGACCTTCTCCAAAACAGCATGCAAGCTGTAAATCAGAACAAAGTTCTTCTGCTGCCGCTTCATCTTCTAATATATTTGCAATAATATATGCTTTTAACGTTTCATATGCTTCATTTCTTTCAAAATAATCATCCTCTGCATACTTTAACAATTCCGCTTTTGCTGGTACATAATAAGGTTTATCACTTTGTCCATCTAAAAGATTGTTAAATTCTTCTTCTCCCTCAATGGCTTCATGAACAAAATAATCTCCTTGAAGTTCAAAAAATACTACACGCAAACCAAGATTATGATAATCCGTTAATATTTCCTCTATACAAGTTTCTTCTTCATTCTGTTCATTAAAAATCTCGACGATCTTAGCCGTTGGCACAATGCCATATAAATTGGTACATGCCACACAATACTTGATAACTAAATCAAATCTTTCTTTTTCTGCGATAAACTCGGTCGTGAATAATTTTTCATATAAGTCCTTTATTTCATCAGGCACGATAATTCCATTCCCATCGGTTAAATAGTAATATCCTGAAACAAAAAAGTATGCACATTTATAATAATCCTCTTCGGATACCATAACTTCTTCTTTCATTGCCTGCCTAAAAAGTTCCATTTCACTATCATCTGCACATAAAAAAACCTGCTTTGCAGTTTCATAGTTTAATAAGGATGCTTCTACATACTCAATAAGCTCATCTTTCTTTAGTTTGCTATAGCCCTGGATGCCAAATGCTTTTGACATATCTTTTAGTTCCTTAACCGTATGTTTTTTCAGAACTTCACTTAATTTCATATAATTCCTCCACAAAACCAATTCATCCAAATCAGTTTCTCGTCTTTTTTTCTTATGCAACCTGTTCATAAATGACCCTTCTGGACATCTAAAAGCATCTGCACACGACATTATCTTATTGGATCCTATATCCTATGATAATCTCATCATGAAATCAGTATAACGAAATCTACGTACAATTTCAAGTTCTCCCGACGTATGATGTATTGCAATTGATGGTAAGTTGATCCCATTAAATGTATTATTTTTTACCATACTATAATGAGCCATGTCACAAAAGACAACCTGACTTCCAATTTCTAATGGCTTGTCAAAAGAATAATCTCCAATAACATCCCCTGCCAGACAGGTTGGTCCACCAAGACGGTACGTATATTTCTTTTCTTCTGGCTTGCCTGCTCCTATAATTTCTGGACGATATGGCATTTCCAGTACATCTGGCATATGACACGCTGCAGATGTATCCAGAATCGCAATATCTAAACCGTTTTGAGTAATATCTAACACAGTGGATACCAGAAAACCTGTATTCAAAACAACTGCCTCTCCTGGTTCTAGATAAATCTGTACTTGATATTTTTCTTTCAAATATAAAATACATTGGATTAAAGTTTCCATATCATAATCCTGTCTGGTAATATGGTGTCCTCCTCCTAGATTGATCCACTTGGCCTCCTTTAGATACTTGCCAAACTTCTCTTCTATATGAGGAATGGTACGTTTCAAAACATCCGAATTCTGTTCACACATAGTATGGAAATGAAAGCCGTCAATTCCACTTACATCTTTTCCCTCTAAATTTGCAAGAGTCGTTCCTAATCTGGAACCAGTAAAACAAGGATTATACAAATCTGTTTCCACCTCTGCATACTCTGGATTTAACCGGATTCCACACTGGACAGGATGATCCGCCTTCTCTACTTGAAAGCGGAACCTTTGCCATTGTTCTACTGAGTTAAATACGATATGGTCTGCCAAAGATACAATTTCTTCAAAATCTCTTGGATCATAAGCTGGATTGAAAATATGTGTTTCCTTTCCAAACTTTTCTTTTCCCAGCTTAGCTTCAAACAAAGAACTTGCTGTCGTTCCATCCAGATACTGTGCAATTGTTGGATACACCGAAAACATAGAAAATGCTTTTTGTGCCAATAGTATCTTACATCCTGTTTTATCTATTACATACTTTAACTTTTCTAAATTCTCTTTAAGAAGTTTTTCTTCCACTACATAATACGGTGTCTGAACTGCAGTTTTTTCCATGCCACACTCCTACTCTACCAGATCTGGGTTAAAGTTTTCTTTCCAAGGAAGTCCCCATTTATTTAACGCTTCCATAAATGGATCTGGATCAAATTCTTCTACATTATATACCCCTGGGCGCTTCCATCTGCCTGTCATCACCATCATGGCACCAATCATAGCTGGTACACCTGTAGTATAAGAGATCGCCTGAGAACCTACTTCTTTGTAACATTCTTGATGGTCACATACATTGTATATATAGTATGTTTTTTCCTCTCCATCCTTTACTCCTTTGAAAATACAGCCGATATTTGTTTTTCCAACTGTTCTAGGTCCTAGGGAAGCTGGATCTGGAAGTACTGCTTTTAAGAACTGTAAAGGCACGATTTCTTTTCCTTCAAAATTAATTGGTTCAATAGAAGTCATGCCAACATTTTTTAATACTTCTAAATGTCTTAAATAGCTTTCCCCAAATGTCATAAAGAAACGGATTCTCTTAATGCCTTTGATATTCAAACCAAGAGATTCTAATTCTTCGTGATGTAGCAAATACATATCCTTTGGACCGATTTCTGGGAAATTGTAAACCTTCTTAATTTCCATTGGTTCTGTCTCAACCCATTCTCCATTTTCCCAGTAGCTTCCTTTCGCACTGACTTCACGTATATTAATTTCCGGGTTAAAATTCGTTGCAAATGGATAACCATGATCCCCTGCATTACAGTCTAAAATATCAATTTCACTGATTTCATCAAAATAATGTTTCTGGGCATAAGCAGAAAATACACCTGTTACGCCTGGATCAAAACCACATCCTAACAAAGCTGTAATACCTGCCTTCTCGAAACGTTCACGGTAAGCCCATTGCCATTTGTATTCAAATTTGGCTGTATCTTCTGGTTCATAATTGGCTGTGTCCATATAGTTTGTCTTTGTCTCAAGACAGGCATCCATGATATGCAAATCCTGATATGGAAGTGCTACATTAATTACAATGTCTGGTTCATAATCCTTGATTAGTGCCACCAGTTCTGGTACGTTATCTGCATCCACCTGTGCAGTGGTAATTTTCGTTTTTCCACCATCTAGCTTTGCTTTCATAGCATCACACTTTGATTTGGTTCTGCTTGCAATGCAGATTTCTTCGAATACCTCACTGTTTTGGCAGCATTTATGAACAACAACATTTGCTACTCCGCCAGCTCCAATAATTAACGCTCTTCCCATTTTACAATTCCTCCTGCTTTTTTCTATTAGTCTTCTGTCTGGTACTCTGTTCCAAACAATAATAACATTTCTCGTAAAACCTTACAGGCAACAGCCGTAGATGCTCCGGACTGGTCTAACATTGGTGACAGTTCGTTCATATCCAAAGCCACCACAGAAAGTTCCGCTACTTTTTTAATAGCTTCTAACAGTTCCATAAAAGTCACGCCACCTGCCTCTGGTGTTCCTGTTCCTGGAAATACAGATGGATCTAATACATCTAAATCTAATGTAAAGTATACTGGCTTTCCTTTCAGCTTTTCTACTACTTCTTCTAACGTATCAAAATTAAACTTACAAGTAGTTACATGATTTTTTCCCCATCGGAATTCTTCACGATCTCCACTTCGAATCCCAAACTGGAAAATCTTATTATCTCCTATTAAGTCATGGCAGCGATGAAGCACCGTTGCATGAGACAGGGTAACTCCTAAATAATCATTTCGCAGATCTGCATGGGCATCAAAATGAATAATATGAAGATCTTCGTATTTTTTTACTGTACTTTTTACTGCACCTAATGTAACCAGATGTTCTCCACCTATCATAAGTGGAATTTTGTTATCTTCAAGAATCCCATCAACATATTCCTCAATTTTCCTTAATGCATCACCTGGATCTCCAAATGGAAGTTCCAAGTCGCCTCCATCAAAAATCTGATAATCTGTTAAATCTTTATCCTGATAAGGACTATACGTCTCTAATCCAAAACTCTCATTGCGAATGGCTGAACTAGCGAATCTAGTTCCTGGACGGTACGACGTGGTACTGTCAAATGGTGCACCAAATATCACAACATCTGCATCTTTGTACTCGCTTTCACAGCCAATAAAAGTATGTATGTTTCTATCCATTGGTTCCTAATAGCTCCTTTACATAATTCGGAAGGCAAAAACATCCTTTATGGAGATCCGTATTATAGTAACGTGTCTGGATTCCAAGACTGTTCCACCAGTTTTCTCTTAAATTTTTAATCGGGTCATATTTTTTGGATGCAAATCCAAACAGCCAGTGTCCCGATGGATAAGACGGAATGTGGCACTGATATACTGTACTCATAGGAAATACTGCTGTAATATGCTTATGTGCCATTTGGACACTTTGGGAATGCTCACTGTAAAATGGACTTTCATGCTGATTAATCAGAATTCCATCTTCTCGCATTGCCTTAAAACAGTTCCCATAAAACTCTCTTGTAAACAAACCTTCTGCAGGTCCGAAAGGATCTGCACAGTCTACTATAATTAAGTCATATTCCTCATGATGAGAACGGACAAACCGAAGTCCTTCCTCATGATAAATATGGACACGTTTATCATCTAGCCTGCAGGCTGTTTTCTGGAAATGTTCCTTACAAATATCCACCAAATCCTTATCGACTTCTACCATATCAATTCTCTTTATGGTATCATATTTACAAAGTTCCCTGATTGTTCCTCCATCTCCTGCTCCAATTACCAGCACATCCTCTACATTTAAATGAACCGCCATGGATACATGGGAAATCATTTCATGATAGATAAACTCATCTTTTTCGGTAATCATCAGTTCCCCATCTAGAATCAGAACTCTTCCATATTCAAAAGTTTCTAATATGTCAATTCTCTGATATGTGCTTTCATGACTCACAATCTGCCTTTTTACCTTCATAGAAAACTTCACATCTTTTGTATGCTTATCGCTATACCAATATTCCATTATGATTCCTCCACAACACAAATATTTTCTATTTTCATATCCTGTGTTCCAGTCATAAAACATCCCTTTTCTTTGGCATATTGAATATAATTAAGCACATCTCTGGTAATCAGTTCACCTGGTGCAAGAATCGGTATTCCTGGTGGATAACACATAACAAATTCTCCACAGATACGACCTTCGCTTTTTTCGATTGGCATGGAAACTTTCCTGCTATAAAATGCCTGCTGTGGTCCCATAATAATATGAGGTGGAATATATTCATGATCAAATAATCCTGCTTTGTCTTTCTGATGCAGACGCTTAATCTCAGATAAGGCTGCTATCAGGCGTTCTATCTCAAGGTTGCGGTCTCCTGCCGAAATAATGGCTAAGATATTGCCAATATCTCCAAACTCGATCTGGATTCCGTAATCATCACGAAGCAAATCATACACTTCAATTCCCGCAAGTCCAATATTTCTTGTATGAACGGAAAGTTTTGTAGTATCGAATCCATAAACCATATCTCCATCTATAAGTTCTTCCCCAAATGCATAATATCCGCCTAATTTATTAATTTCTTCTCTGGCATAACTTGAAAAACCAAGGGTTTTCCGTATCATTTCCGCACCATTTAACACCATGTTTTTTCTGGCTATGTCAAGTGAAGACAGCAAAAGATAATTTCCACTTGTTGTCTGGGTTAAATTAACTACCTGCCTCACATAATCGCTGTTTACGTTATTATTGGTAAGCAGAATAGAACTCTGTGTCAATGAGCCACCTGTCTTATGCATGCTGACAGCTGCCATATCTGCTCCTGCTGCCATTGCTGACACCGGTAAATCTTCATTAAAATATAAATGGGTTCCATGTGCTTCGTCTGCCAGTACAAGCATATGATACTGATGGGCAAGTTTTACAATTTCACAAAGATTGGAACAGATTCCATAATAGGTAGGATTGTTCACAAGCACTGCCTTGGCATCTTTATTTTCTAAAATTGCTTTCTTTACATCTTCAACAGACATTCCTAATGGGATACCTAGCTGCTTGTTCGTTCCTGGATTTATATAAACAGGTATTGCTCCATTCACTACTAACGCATTAATTGCACTTCTATGTACATTTCTGGGCATAATGACTTTTTCGCCAGCTTTACATGCAGACATGATCATAGCCTGCACCGCCGCAGTTGTTCCATTTACAATAAAAAATGCTTTTTTCGCTCCAAATGCTTCTGCTGCAAGTTCCTGTGCTTCTTTTATTACTGATACGGGATGACATAAATTATCTAACGGCTTCATAGAATTCATGTCTAATCTCATACATTCTTCTCCTAGAAAGTCCCTCAATTCTTTGTTTCCTCTTCCACCTTTGTGGCCAGGTACATCAAAATGAGCTAAACGATTGTGTCTCTGTTCTTCTAACGCCTTACGAATAGGCGTGTCTTGTTGTGTTAGCATATTCAACGTTCGACTCTCCTTCCACCTCGTGTAATAATCTTTAACAGTATACAGGAAAACGAAAGATTTGGCAAGAGTAATAATAAACTTGAAGTTTAGTATTTGTGTTACTTTTGGATATTTTTATATGTGGGACATGTAGATATGACTGTAAATGCAGAATTTTACTTTTTTTGATTGATTATAAATTTTTTATTGAACTAATAGTAAACGTGAGGTTTAGCATGAGAAAGAAACCCACGTAGTTTTATTTTCCCCTACTAAGATATTC
The DNA here is from genome assembly GCF_900111595.1 of [Clostridium] polysaccharolyticum. GTDB lineage: Bacteria > Bacillota > Clostridia > Lachnospirales > Lachnospiraceae > Clostridium_AI > Clostridium_AI polysaccharolyticum. The sequence continues at coordinate 17,965 of NZ_FOHN01000012.1, forward strand.
GCCCCACTATCTATCAATTTTCATTAATAATCAATTAACTTTCTATTGTTTATTCTTCCGTTTTTCTTAACTTACGTGTATATATCAATTCAAATATTCATGGAAAACAATTTCCAGAGCACAGGAGCCAGAGCAGATACCCTGGCTTTGAAGTTTACGTCTCTATTTTTCCTTATCATTTCTTGTTACAGATCCAACTAATGCGAGCACGAGAGCTATTAAAATTTCGCTTACTATACGATTTGTTTCTCCACCTGCTTTAATTAACCGAACAATATCCGCTACAAAAATAGCAAATAGAATCCTTAGAACTACATGGAACACTTTCTGATATTTTATATAGAAAGCCAAAAATCTATACATTCTTTCCCCTCCCTAAACTATGTAGACCACTATTAGTTTACTCTATTATAGGAATATAGACAAGACTATTGAATAAACTATTAACCTCAAGAAAAATAGCGCTTTGCCGTACAAAAAGTTTCGTTTAAGCAACTAATCGCACTAGCAAAACGCTATTTTTTATTAACAGCTAATATTTAACTGTTCTTACACTCTAACAGTATAATCCAAACAAATCCATCCTGCACCACTCTTTAATTTACCCCAATTGCCTTCTGTCTGGACAATGGTATAAATTCCTCTATCCTGGATGGTACCAGCAATTCCATAAGAAGTTCCAGGGCCTTTACGGATATTTAATACATCTGCTGTTACCCTAACTAAATATGATGCACCAGAATCATTGTTATTGTTGTCAGGAACTGCTGGAGCACCTAATCTTGCATTTACCTGATTTGCAATCTGTCCATGAAGGTTATATAAATAATCTCCAGGGCAGGCTTTTGCTGCAAACCAGCGATGTACTGTCATGTTCTGTTTGTCCACCTGCCCAATCAGAGACTTGTCCCCCCTCCAGAGAAGCTGTTTAATACCATTACGTCTGCAGATATCTGTAACCAGATCAATTAAAGCATTGTAGGCTTTATCTGAAACATGCCATCCTGTCGATTCCCCACCATCATTTGCAACTTCAATCGTAACTGCACGATGGTCGTTAGAACCACTAGAAGAACACCATGAACGGTCTTTTTCTTCTACATACATGCCAATTCTGCCATCACTGCCAATACCATAGTTAGAACTTGCACCTCTTGTACTGTCTGCAAATAAATTACCACAAGATTCAATGGTTAAGTTACCTGCCATACAGTGGATTGTGATTGTATCAATGACATGATTTCTGTTCACCGTTTTGTTTGGTGATATTTTGGTATACACTACTAAAGAACTATTACTCATAATTTTCATCCTCCTATTAATCCTTTTATTAATTGGAAATGCTTTTCATGTGGCCACTGAAGAAGTATTTCTATCTTTTAATAAGGAGTAATCTGCCAGATTGTAAACTAAAAATTAAAATTTTATAGCTGTGCCACTAATGGACACCGATGTATCAGCAAATTTCTGGTTTCATCATATATGTAAATTTCCTGTTTGTAAATGAGAGAGACTCTGATTTCTATCCATTTCCCTTTATATTGTTCTGGCACCTGATAAATTCTGTGCAGAACCTGAATGTTGCCTTTTGCCGTAACAAAGCTTTTGTATTTGATGAGATAACTCTCTCTTAATACTTCTCTCTCTAGAAAAATGTGCCTGCATAGCTGTTTATCGTATTCTTGCAATCTTGAATTTTTCTCACGTCCTTCCCTGTTCTGCTGATTCCACTCTAAAATCAGCCCATTTACATGCTTCCTGAATTCTTTAAAATTCCTGTATTTTTTTATTGTAAGCGTCTTTATCTTTTCTCCCCATTGTTCCTTAATTGAACCAGTATCTAAATCAACTCGTTTTTCTTCTGTTTTCCACACCTGAATTCCTAGTACATGTGCAACTTGCAGCCAATTCTCCCCCAACATCCTTTCTGTTTCAATTAATACCGTTTTTGGAATCCCATAACGCCACAGCTTATCAAACAGCGAAATCGTATCTGCATTTGACTCTATTAAAAAGAAAAATTTTGCCTGCAAAATAAACTGACTCACATAATCATAGACAAAAATCAGCTTTCCCTTTCGCCGTCTATCCTCCACATACATATCTACGTCCTCCAATTCCTGTAATACCCATAAATCGTTTGTATGTAACCGCATTGTAACCTCCCTTATATCTAGTTATTCCTCACCAAATGTAACATAATATTTACATTTTGCCTATTCACAATCTATGTGGTATAAAAAAGGATCTGCCTTACCTTTTTTCTAGTTATAATCTTAGTGCTCTGTAGATAATATAACCAGCTTATCCATTGTTTTCTAAAGATATATAAAATAAGATGAATACCATGTAACGTCCTATAAACAAAATTATGGTATATTTTTAGAATCCTTTGACAACAACTTACTTTTCCTTTGAATTGAAATAGAAGACGTAATATTTTCAGATAGAAAGAAATGCTATAAATACGATATGGAGCAACGTCTTTTGGCAAAACAGCATGAGTTACTTTGCAAGCTAAACAGCGAACTCTCAGAATCTTAAGCTGTACTTCTTCCAAAGTACCTTGCCATCGTACTATATTTCTCTTATAGTACCCATGCCGTGCCAAGTTATTTCTCTTGCATATGGGACATTTATAAAATATTTTCTTTTGCGACTTTACTGCTCTTTCGTAATGAAAACTATGCAATGTCCAGTCAATAATCACTGCGAACCCACCTTATACTAGTCCAATTCCTCTTAAAATAACAATTGCAATAAATATAGTAAACACAGACATAATGCTTGTCCACACTACAAGCTGTCCTGCCAGTTCTTCATCCCCACCCATTTCCCCTGCCATAATGGCACTTGCTACTGCCACAGGAGAGGCAAACAACGCAATAAATGCTGAGTATTGTGCATTTGTAAATTGAAACCGTTCTGTGTAACTTGACAAAAGTACTGCACTGGTTAATGCAAGAAATGGTGTAAGCACAACTCTCCAGAATGTTCCATATATAATCTCTTTCCTCAGTCTTTTCACTGCACGAAACTGAAAATTGCCACCTAGCACTATTAGTGCAAGTGGAGAGGCAATGGTTCCTACACTCTTAATTGCTTTATATAAAAATGGCAGATTATCCTGCATGGTAAATACCAGATGTCCTGACTGTTCTTCCCTTGGAAGTACCAAACGAACCAACAGGCAGATTATTCCCAATAAAACACCTCGTATTAATGGATTTTTCGCTATTTTCTTTCCTATTTCTTTAAGAGAAACCCTTTTTCCTGATGCATCCGTCTGAAACATAGTCAATGCAACGACAGCCAGTACATTAAACATAGGAATGGAAAATGCAGAAACAACGGATGCTGCCTTAATCCCGCCACTTCCTCCTATAGATTCTGCTAATGGAATACCTATAATGGCAAAATTAGAACGAAAGATACATTGTAAAAGAACACCACGTTTTTTCGGCTCCTTCGTAAACAGTATTGTCACACCAATACCTGCCAGAAATATAATTCCTATTGCCATACATATAAAAAGCAGTACCTGCCAATGAATCTCTGTAATCGCTTCAATTGAATATACGTTATAGAAAAGCAGCACGGGTAACGCCACTTGAAATACAAACCGGTTTCCACATTTTAAAAAACTATCATTTAAAATCTCTTTCCGTCTAAGGTAATACCCCAGAAAAATAAGCAAAATAATAGGTAACACTGCGTTACAGGCAAATACGAAAGTCTCCATATAATCACTCCATCGGTAAGCTTGTTCCATACGAAATACTGGAATTATAACAAGCTTACACAATGGAGATGGCAATGTCAACTTACCTTTGTCTCTGCTGGCAATGTTACCATAATTTTAGTTCCTATTCCTACATCACTGTCGATGTCTATTTTTCCTTCATGGTATTCTACCACATGCTTCACAATGGCAAGCCCTAATCCTGTCCCGCCAATCTGTTTGGAATGGCTTTTGTCTACCCTGTAAAAACGTTCAAAAATGCGGTTCTGGCAATCCTTTGGAATTCCAATTCCGTTATCCTCTACTTCGATTACTACTTTTTCCTGTTTCCTCTTAATCCTCAAATGCACAAAACCACCAGGTTTGTTATATTTAATTGCATTTTCACAGAGATTATACAAAAGTTCTTCCATCATAAGCTCCACTGCTGTAATCCGGATATTTTCTATATCCAGATCAAATTTTACTTTATAGCGATCGGTAACAGGCTGTAAAGACTGTTCCACTCTCATGGCAAGTTCATTCATTTTTACACTGACTACATCAATTCCTACTTTTTTCTCATCTAGCCTGGAAAGCTTAATAATGTCATTTACCAGATTAATAAGTCTTTCTGATTCTTTATAAATCTTCTCTGAAAAATGTTCCACATCTTCGGCCTTTACCATGCCATTCCGAAGCAGATCCGCATAGCCTGATATAGTGGTAATAGGTGTTTTTAATTCGTGAGAAACGTTAGCCGAAAACTCTCTTCTAAGTTTCTCATTTTTCTTTCGCTCATCGTTATATTTACTAATTCTTCGTAACAAAGGATTAAACTCTTTGTAACGGAAATTAGTTTCCGGGTTGTGTATATCAATATTATTGATAGGTTCAATGATAGTATTGGACATTTTCCATGCAACCACCAGAGACAACACCATGATAAATGCAAATACAACAAAGTAATAAGGTGTCAAACTTATCACTAGAGAAAGCAGGCTTTGTGACACATAGGCGATACGAACAGCTTCACCCGACTTTACGCACTGGCTTGCATAATAAGTCTGCTCATTCAGAGTCTTGGAATGCCTTACATCAAAGGAACTGCCATGAGTAAAAGCCTCCTTAATCTCAGGACGGTCTTTATGATTTCCCATCTGGCTTGCTTTTTCCTTACTGTCGTATAACACCGTTCCATCCTTAGCTACCACAGTAATTCGTGAATCATTTTCCTTGGATATAGATTCCAAATACCTCTGCACTTCCTTTGAATTCATATGCTCTAATGCAATGGCAATATCCTCTACTTCGCTTTTCATCTGTTTTTCCATCATAATGTGATTTACGTTATGAAAGAGCACTAGAACAAACACAGAAATTACCATTAAAATAGCACAGGATAAGGCACACATATTCATATAAATTCGCTTTCTCATTTTGCCACCCCGATTTTATATCCTACGCCCCGGATGGTCTGAATCAGACTTCCAGCAGCACCAAGTTTCTGTCTTAAAGAACCGATGTGAACATCTACGGTGCGGCTTTCTCCTTCGTAACCTGTATTCCATACCAGATCCAGCAGTTTTTCCCTAGACATGACTAAATCATGATTGACCATCAGATTGTAAAGAAGTTCAAATTCTTTATAGGTTAAAGATACCTGTTCTCCTTCTACTAAAACAATATGTTTTTCATTATCCAGTTCAATGTTTCCGATCCGCAATACATTTTCACGCTCACTGACATTGGTTCTGCGCATAACTGCTTTGATACGGGAAATCAGTTCCATTACTCCAAATGGCTTGGCCACATAATCGTCCGCTCCCAGATCAAGCCCCTTGATTTTATCATATTCACTTGCCTTGGCAGTCAACATAATTACAGGCAGTTTCCTTGTATCCTGATTTGCCTTCAGTTTCTTTAAGATAGAGATTCCATCTTCATCAGGCAGCATAATATCTAACAAAATCAAATCCGGTTTTCTGTTTTTTAATCCCTTGTAAAACCTTTCTGCATTTTCGAAACCCTCAGCCTGATAATTGGCAGACTGCAAGGTATAAATTACTAGTTCACGGATATTATCATCATCTTCTATACAATAAATCAATTGCGCCATACTTTTCACCACCATCTTTTATTATATCTCATTTAAGACATACCCTGCAACATTATCGGCATGATCGGAAATTCTCTCCAGATTACTTAAAATATCAAGAAATACCACCCCTGAGGTAGGTTTGCACAATTCATTAGCTAACCGCTTCATATGTTTATTTCGAAGTTCGTCTTCTATACTGTCTACCAGGTCTTCATATTGTCTTGCCCTGTCTGCACTTTCCTTGCTCAAATCTCTTCTAGCCCTTATGGAATAAATAAAACTGTTGGTTACAATCTCCATAATACCTTCTAATTCCTTATAGGCAGGTTCTGAAAACTGGATGTTATTCTCTATCATATAATTGCAGAGTTCTGCAAGGTTTTCAGCATGATCCCCCATTCTTTCAAAATTGCTTACGGTATAAAACAGATTGGTAATACTGGTATGCTGTTCTTCCGTTAAAGGCAATGCACTGATTTTTACTAAATAATCCGATATTACATCCGTCATTTTATCAATAGTATCTTCTTTCTCAAATACTATTTTCACTTTCCTTGCATCTCTTGAAATGATAGCATCAAAGGCTAGCTTAACTGATTCATAAGCCACTTCTCCCATATGAACCACTTCCTGGACAGCCTCCGCTACTGCAAAAGATGGGGATTCTAAAATACGTTTATCCAGATGCCTCGATGCAAGTTCCACGTCATCTTCAGCTTCCTCTAAACCGTGACTTTTTAACACAATATCAGAAAAACTGGCTACAAGTTTTGTAAATGGAGCGAGCAGAAAGGCTACTACAATATTAAATCCAGAATGGAATGCTGCAATTCCTGCACTGGATATGGTTCCATTAGCAAAACCCGCATTTCTTGCAAATACAATTGCCATTCCGAAACCAAATACAATTGTTCCAAAAACATTAAAAAACAAATGAATCATGGCAGATCGTTTTGCATTTACCTGAGTACCTGCACTGGAAATAAGTGCTGGCATGCAAGTTCCTATGTTCTGTCCTAAGATAATAAAAACGGCTGTTTTCCAGTTTACAAGTCCATTCAGTGCAAAGCACTGGAGAATTCCTATGGATACAGAAGAACTCTGCAAAATTAATGTCACAAAAATTCCAGCTATAATTGCAAGAAATGGCCTATTCCCTAGGTATAAAAACTTCTGAACATAATCTCCTTGTTCTTTCACTTGTCCGATAGCATTTGTCATAGTAAATAACCCTAAAAAGAGAATTCCAGCTCCAAAGATTACATCTGCAGCCACTTTTTTCTTCTCTGTCTTTAAAAACATCATCATAAACGCTGCAATTCCTACTAAAAATGAAGCTATTAAATACCCATATTGCAGGTTTCTAAGAGTAAACAGCGATACAAGCCATCCTGTTACTGTAGTTCCGATATTAGCTCCCATAATAACACCAACAGATTGAATCAGACTTAAAATTCCTGCATTGACAAATCCCACTACCATAATGGTTGTCCCTGTACTGCTCTGAATAATGGCTGTAATCAGCACTCCTGCCAGTATTGCCATTGCTTTTTTATCCGATAAAGCCTCTAAAAAGTTCTTAACAAATGCTCCTGTCAGTTTCTGCATACCCTCAGCCATGCGGTTCATACCGTACAGAAACATTCCTAACCCTCCAAAAAAAATTACTATTGTGGAACAGTAATTCATTTTATATACTTCCTTTCCATATATAAATCATAAAATTTCTGCTTATACACTAAAATCCATTATATTCCTAAGCTGTAAGATATATTATAAGCATTTGTAAAGACTATGTAAAGTTTTGCCTCCTTTTTTACAGCTTTGAAAGGTTGATATCTTCTGGTTCTGTTAGCTGCTTTCCCAAGCTTGATAACAGTTCAAAGTTAATATGATACCCTAAAAGAGCAGATTATGCAGAAATACAACAAAAATTTGGCTTTTCTACGCTCGTGAAATTTATCTTATCTTTTGGAAGCAATACATCAGGACATAAAATAGACAAACTTTTTCTTTGATCCATGCAACGGCTTTCAATACGGATGCCTGGTTTCGATGCAGTGATTTGTACTTTTAGATAAAATGAGACTGTTGTAGATAAAACCACGGAAACTCAAGGAGAGTTTCTCCTTTACCATCTGCAGATAAATGTAGTATAATATAGTTTGCAAAATATAAATTTAATGAGGTTACACATATGAGTTTTAAAGTTATGGGAATTACTGCTGGAAGAAAAGATTCCAATTCTGAAATTTTATTAAAAGAAGCCTTGCTTGCTTGTCAAAATCAAGGTGCACAAATCACTATGATCAACTTACATGACTACAATATTTTAGATTGTACTGGATGTACTGTCTGCACTCATGCAATGAGCGATGGCAAAGAATTAAAATGCTCATTAGAAGGAAAAGATGATAAAAAAGCCATTATGGATGTATTATTACAGCAAGATGCCTTAATTTTCTCTATTCCAACCTATGAGCTTATGCCCAGTGCTACATTCTTAAAGTTCATGCATCGAAACCTTGGGTATACGATTCCATATCTTGAGGCTACAGGAAAGTTAAAACACATTGACCGTGTTGGAGCATTAATCGCAGTTGGAGGTTCAACTCTTTCTTGGCAGTCTATGGCATTAGAATCTATGCAGGCTGCATGCATTACAAGTGGTGCAAAAATAGTAGATATGTTTATGGCTACTAGAGTTCCTGCTCCAAAACATTGTCTACTTCATGATAATTTGATTAAACGAGCCGAAGAAGTTGGAAATAACATCATGCAAGCATTACATACCCCAGTAGAAGAAAGAAAATGGCTTGGTGACGAGAACATGGGATGGTGCCCAAATTGTCACTCCAATGCTTTAATTTTAGGTCAGCCTAGATGGGATGGACTTTGCTTCCCTGTTGAATGTCAAGTCTGTGGAGCTGGTGGTGACCTAGAAAAATCAGATAATGGAAAATGGAAGTTCGTACTAGCCGAAAATGGACTCTGTCGCGACCGTACTTGTGCTGCTGGTGGCGGGGAACATATGACTGAAATTGCTGTCACCCAAGGCGGCTTTTATACAGAAGAAAATCTGAAAATTGTGAAAACGAAATTCGAGAAGTATAAAAAGATTCAGTTTCCAACTATATAAAGTCAAGACCACCAGCTTAGCTGATGGCTTGCTCTCTCCCCTATCAGGGGATATTACCTGCTTGTGCCTGGAAGGCGCACTGAAAGGTCTGCCAGCTGCACTACATTTTCAGCTGCCCCCTCTGGGGGCTTTTTCAGTGCTTCCTTATTCCAGATCTGCCCCAAAAGGTGCTTGCTGGTTTGCTTTGTTTTCCTACTGCTGCTCCAAGCAGTTTATTTCTTGTTTTTCCTCACCAGCTCACCCATAAACAGGTCGATGTTCTCTACTAACGACATCTGGTCATATAAAACTTCTATATTTCGCAGTTCTAACAGGCAGCGTAATTATCCAAAATATCACACAACGCACAGGCACTGCTGCTATGAGAACGTGCTACAACCGTATTTTGGTTTTCCACTGCCATTAATGCACCATTTACCATCTTATGAGAAACTGTATTGGTAAATAAAATCAGCAAATCCGGACTTCCAACCTGAGTTCTTAATTTGCTAGGCATTTGGGTAAACACCTTAACCTTACAATGATATCGTTTACAAATCTCCTTATATTTCGCCGCCATTCTGTCATGGCCTCCTACAATTACTACACTCATTCTTTTCACCTTTCTCGAATTTAATTATGATAACGATTTTCAATATCATTTTATTCTTTTATTAAATCCCAGTCAAGAATGTAGATGAGAACATTTATCATTAACTGCTATATTCAAAATTTTGAACGTAAAAGCTTAATACTGCTTTTCTGTAAACGCACAAATGAAATACCTATAATAATGCCAAGTGCAATAGCACCTGCTACCGTAATGGAATACCTTCCCTGTACAAGTAATTCATTCTGGTCTCCATTTAACCAGGCTGACATGGCACGGAATACAATACCTCCTGGAACAAATGGAATAATAGACGGAATCAGAAATATGGTGGATGGTTTTTTCCGATTTACTGCCATATATTCCGAATACAAAGTGGTTGCTACTGTGGCAATAAAATAACCGCCTACAATAGAGCCAAATCTGCTCTGGCAGATAAGATATAAAAAACATCCCAGAGCACTTCCAAAGCCACCGTAAAATACATCCTTCCCTTTTACATTAAATATCACGCAAAACCCTACTGAAATAATAAAGCAATAAAAACACTCTAGAAGCCACTTTAAAAACATGATGCTACCTGCTCTTTCGTTAAATTTGCAGTCCAAATACAGACAACACAATAAACACACCTGCTGCCGTCCCTGCTCCACTGATAAATACTTCTGCCAGACGTGCCAGTCCCGATATCAGCTCATTGGAAATCAAGTCACGCATGCAGTGTGTCAGTGCAACTCCTGGCACTAAATTCATAATAAGAGAAATCAGCATAATATCCAGCTGTTTTGGATAAAACGTAACATAAAACGTACTGAGCAGAATGGTAATTACGCCACTAGTAATCATGTTAGCAATAAAAATATTGGTCTGAATTTTTCTGGCAAACCACTGAACAGGATACACCACTACTCCTGCCACTCCACATATGCAGGCTGTTATAAAGGTTCCGCCAAAATACAATCCAAAGAAAAAAGAAATCATAATATACATCACCGTAGAAACCCAAAATGGATATGGCCTAGTTCTTCTGATTTCATTTATTCTTTTCATAATAGTCTCATAATCCATACATTCTCTGCATATATTCCGCGACAAATCATTTAGTGCTACGACTTTATTAAAATCGGTTCCCCGATCCGTTACTCTTTTTGTCCTAGTGCATACTTTATCCCCATCCACAACAGATACAACGATGCTTGTCAGTATTGCAAAACAGTCTGCATCATAGTATCCATAGGCATTGGCAATAAAACGGACACATTGTTCCACACGATAAATTTCCGCTCCATTTTTCAGCATAAGATAGCTGATTTCCGTTGCAATGTTTACGACTTGTTCTTGTGTCATGGGCAGCCCTCTTTTCTGTCATTGTCTATTTTAAACATTACTGTACGATTTTATCATGCTTTTGGCTATTTACAAGAAAAATTCCCCCACTTACCAAAAGCAGGCTCACTATATATTCCTTTTTAAAAATAGTTTCTTTTAATATCAATCCTGAAAGCAGTGTTCCTGCAATAGGAATCACAAAGTTATAAATGCAGATTTTACTAATATTATTGTAAGTTAATAACATAGCCCACAAAGTAAATGCAGCAGCTGACAGCATAGACAGATAGAGCAAAACCAGACTTCCTTCTAATGATACCTCCCAAAGCCTTCCACCCATCAGAAATCCTGCAGCTATTAAAATGGCTCCACCCATTGCTAAATTGTACGCAGTTACTACCCATGACTCATCTCTCTGGGTAGCTTTTTTCGATATCACAGCTCCCATTGCAGATGTAAATCCACTAATTACAATAAACCCTTCTCCTGTAAAAGAAAACTTTGCACTTCCCTGTCCTAATGTACAGAATAACACTCCACCAAACCCAATCATACATCCTATGGCTTTTTTCAAAGTAATTTTATCATTCGCATAGATAAAATGTGAAAGGATGACCGAAAGGAACACACTGGAAGAATTTACAATAGAACCATTGGTGCCAGTAGTGTTGGATAATCCAATGTAGAAAAAAATGTATTGAACCGTTGTTTGTACAATCCCAAGTTCCACTACATTTTTTAAGTTATCCTTGTGAAGTTTTGGAACTCTTCTATTCAATGCCAGATACCCCACAAGCAATAGTATCCCCGCAAGAAAAAATCTCGTTCCAGCAAAAAGCAGCTTGTCACTTACGGCATCTGTAATATGAAAGAGTGCATATCCTCTCTTTACAAATGGAAATGCACTCCCCCATAAAATATTGCAAAATACCGCAATCAGCACAACCATGACTGGATTGGTAAATATTTTTTTCCCTTTCACCTTCATTTCCCCTTTTTTCATTTTTATTGCTACTATCATACTCTAATCCTCACACCTTTTGCAATACCATTCTTTTATTTTTCTCTTTACACAATGGAAGCACCCAGACAAAACCGCCTGGGTGCTGATAAAGGATTATTTATTTATTGGAATTTTTATTTGAAAACTTCTCCTACACAAGTTCCGTTCTTACCAAGTTTTGTATCCTGGCTTAAACCTACGAACTTACCGCCTTCTTGCCATAGTGCTTCTTTTACGAATTCGTATTTGTCTTCATCCCATGTGATAAAGTCATATCCTACTAATCCGCCTGTATCACCAGAGTTCGCATTGTAGCACCAGAATGTGTGGTTTAATTTATTTTTGATGATTAATTCTCTTAATAATGTCATCCATTTTAAGTTAGGCTGTGACATATAACCACCCCACTCACCAATTAAGATTGGTGCAATGTTGTCATCGTGGATGTACATCCAGTTGTCACCCCAGCAGTCATCATATAAAGACTGCAATGTATAATCACCCTTGAACCAGTCTTGTTCAAATACTCCTGGGCCATAGTCATGTGGAGAATATACTAATTTATTCTGGAACTTTCCTAAATCAACAGGGAAGTCTTTAACACCTCTTAAGTTACCACCCCACCATGTTCCGTAGTATTCTTTTGCGTTTGTTGAATGGTAATCAGAATTATTTTCAAGGTCTTTTGGATAAATTTCAATACCTTCTACCATAATTAAAGCATTAGGATTTTTGGATAATACAGCAGCTGCTGCTTTTTCTGCAATGTATTTCCAGTTGTTAGGATCTTTTGTACCATTCCAGATCGCTCTTTTTGTTTCTTGGGCTTTTCCATGAGGTTCATTTTCTAAGTCGTAAGCAATGATTGTATCATCATCTTTATATCTGTCAGCTAACCATGAAAGGGATTCAAGATAATCTGCTTCAGAAATCTTCTCTGTATACCATAATGGTGCATAGTGTCCAGAAGCATCTGTTTCTGCACTATGGATATCCATCATAATCTTGATGCCTAACTGATCACATTTTTTGATTACATAATCAAAGATTTCTAAGCTGTTCATTCCAGCTAAGTAATTGTTAACGAAATCATTGTAACAAGGTTTTGGATAGATTCCATCTTCCCAGTTTAAACATAATTCACTAGAGATAGGGATTCTTAAAAGGTTAAATCCTCTGTCTGCAATACCTTCTAATGCTTTATTTAAGTCACAAGCCCAGATACCGTCGAAACAGTTTGTACCTGTGTTGTAGCCAAACCAGTTACATCCTGTCAGCCATACCTGATTGCCATTTTTATCAATAACTCTGTTACCATCTGTGAATAACCAGTCACCGCTTCCAGAAGGCTTTGCACTTGGTTTCTGACTTGGTGCGGCACTTGGTTTCTGACTTGGTACTGCACTTGGTTTCTGACTTGGTACTGCACTTGGTTTCTGACTTGGTACAGTTGAAACAGCTGGTTCTTTGCTTACTGCTGCTGATGGCACTGGAGTTGGTTCTTCACTTACAGCAGGAACTTCTGGTTCACCTGTAACTTCTTTGCCATTTAATTTATAGCTGACAATTGCTGCACAATCCTCTTTAAAAGTACCTGGATTTTTCACAATAAAACCAAATGTAGTTGAAGATGATTTCTGAATTGTCGCATTTGAGTCAGATGGTTCTACTGTCAAAAGACCAGCGTCATCAACGGAATATTCTCCGCACCATCCCTGATTAACTTGTGCTCCTGCACTAAACTGGAAACTTACTTTCCAATCTGTAATTACTCCAGCATTGCCACTGGATAATGTACAGCTAATCTGCTGATAAGAAGCAGTTCCATCATTCCATCCATTTCCTGCTTCAAAAGCTAAAGTAAGGTTTGAGTCTGTAACCGTTACGGCATCTGCTTTTGGAGTGCCTACATTAAACCCAAAACCTGTTAAGATAAATACAAAGCTCATAATAAACGCAAAAGTACGTTTTTTTGTTTTGCTTAGCATCTAATCCCTCCCAATCGTTTTATTTGTGTATAATTTACCATATTCCCTTATAACAATCCACAAAACAGGACAACATGTATAATTTTCAAACATAAAGTGACGAAAATTTAGTATATCTTAAAAGATACAAATTTCCTATTACTGATCCAAAAAACCTAGGTCCCCCCCTTCAATTGACCTAGGTTTTTATATATAACATATATACGCAAGGTACATATATTACCGCCGTATTCAGTTATACGATTATTCCTCTTCCCTAATAGGCTGATTGAAAGGTCCAGTCAGACAATCTACCATTGTACCTGAATAATCGCCCTTTAAATGAAGATATTGTCCATTTTTGGTAAATGTAATTGCATACATATATTTTTTCTTTTCCGAGCGGAACTCCAGATTCCTTCCAAAGTTTTCTATAAACTTATTCAGATTCTTTGGCACTTCCTCAAAAACATTTACACAAACCTGAACCGTTATAGAATCTGGCTGACTCTTAATATATGAAAACTCTGCCGTAATAGAATTCAAATTCAGGCATAGCTCTAAAATTGTATCAGATGGAACCTTATAGTCAAATTTTTTAAGAAGATTTCCAAACCACTGTGTTGTAACTTTTGGTAACTGGTTTGCCATGCAATAAGCGAACATGGTTCCTTTTAAGTAATTCACTCCGAAAATGCTTCCATACCGAATTCCACTCTCTTCCAGTATTCCTATATTTCTTCTAAAGCTGTCTGGTACATTTTTAAGAGCAGATATATACTGAAGCTTTTGTGGCAAATGGGATGCACTTAAAATACCTATAGTCTGCATTCCTACAGCTGCATCAAATTCAACCATATACCCTAACACTGGTATAGACTCCATTACTTCCATAACCAGTTTATCTGCCGGCATTCCGTTATTTGGCAACAAGTGATTCTCTACCGCAATTTTATAAGGATTAAGCTGATTGAAAATATCTGAAAAATGAACCGTTAGTCCTCTATGTTCCGGTTTTCTTGTGGTAGTACCCAATACAATATTCGTCCGAATACTGCTCAGGCTAGTTTTATATGTAGTTAAAATACTGTCTATTGCTTTTTCATCATATGTAACACCTGCTAGTTCTACTGCCTTAAGGATTGCTTTTTTGGTAGCCGGTATATCATTTTCAGGAACACTTTCCTCTTTCTTTCTGTTTGTATTAATTCCCAGATCTCTAAGCAGCTTTATCATATCTCCCCGGAAATAAACAGGGATGGTATCAAGAAATGCATTAAGCAAATCCTGCTCTTCTACCTCTGTTCCGTTTCTCTCCCTTGTCTTGTCCTCTATCTCACGAACCAGACTCCCACTAGCAATATTACGGAATTGGGATGGTGTTGCCCTCATAGTCTGTTCAAAATAAAGCTTCATCTTTTCTGGCCAATAGATATCTTTAATGATTCTCATTGAATTATTATTTGTCCCCAACGTATATTACATCTCCTTCACTTCTCAAATAAACGATGTATTCTCCATGTTGTCAAGGTCTTATCAGCATTACATCATAATGCCACTTATTATTTTTCATTTCCCTTTACTTTCAGTTCAATTCTTATGTAAATACTGTACATATTAGGCTGACAAGAAGTTGAGTTAATACAGTAATTCAATGTCAATAAGGTTTTCATAATGAGATTTTCTACATGAGTAAAAAATCCTGTTTCAGTGTATAATTAATAAGCAACGGATCTCAATTGATTTAAAACATCAATTGAGATAAGTCTATCATATATTAGAAAAATATGCAAATGTATTTATCATTTTTCCTATACATCTTTACTAAATTTTGTTGTACACTTTTTTTTAATGCGTTACATATCCTAATGTAGCTGCTGCCACCATTCCTGCAAAAAATGTAAGTATCTTAGAATTTTGAACTGGTAATGTCGCTACCAATATGGTTAATGGATCAAACCCATAAACGAGAAGAAAAGGCTTTTTAAAAATCCCCTGTTATCTAAGAAACAGTAACCTTTCTGCTGCCTAGGAATATACTGGAAACGAGGTGACGAAAATGCCAAATCTGCTTCCTTATAACAGAAATGCCGGTGTTGCATATGCCAGAAAATGGGCACTTGGCCGAAATCCTGCTTATTACAGCTTTGATAAGCTAGGGGGGGACTGCACCAATTTTATCTCTCAATGTCTCTATGCTGGTGCAAAGCATATGAACTACACTCCTACTTTTGGATGGTATTACAATTCACTAAATAGCCGTAGCCCATCATGGACTGGGGCCATTTTCTTAAATCGTTTTCTGCTAACCAATAAGTCCTCAGGTCCTCAAGGTAAAATCACAACACAATCAGACATGGAACCTGGTGACATTATTCAGCTGCAAAATGAAACTGGCCGAATATACCACAGTCTTTATGTACTTACAGCAAATAAAGAAATCCTAGTAGCTGCCCATGACGACAATGCCCTTTACCGTCCACTAAGTACCTATCAATATACCAATGCTATTTATATAAAAATTACAGGTGTAGGCAATTAATTTACACTGTAAATTATCCATTATGAACTATCCTGAAGAGTTTTGGGGGATTTACCATTCCAGTAAATCCCCCTGATTCCTATTTTGTGTACTGTATTGTATTTAACACACGTCCTTAGCATTTTCTTATTCTGCCGCATTTCCTGCTATATTAAGCAAAGCCTCTTAGAGAAAAATCTAAGAGGTTTTCTATATTAGAAATAAATTAATTCTTCTTTTGGCTTTGTTGATCTTTCAATGGATACTGGATAAAGCACTGGTCCTTTTCTCATATAATCCTTACAGAATTCATGACGGATTTTTGCTGTTACAGTAACCCATTCACGGTTTTCGAGGGAATCCACCAATTCATAAAATTCTTTTCCACCTTTACAGATAAATCCGAAGAAGGAAATATCATCTGCACAGCATGTCATTGCAAAACGTCCTGGAACAAAAGTACCCCTTGCAAACTTCTTGCCTTTATATACAAGTCCTTTAAAACGAACCGTCTTACCATCATATTTTTTAGATTCTTCCATTGCATCAATATACCATACACCGAAATCAATGTCTTCGATTTCAATAATATCTGAATCTAAGTCAAATGGAAGTTCTTCTTCTACTTCCAATGGTTTTCCACTCTTTGTTTCAAAATAAACACCTGCACGCCGATTCACTGCTTTGATACTTCTAAGGTAGGAAGCCCCTGGTGTATCATCTTCGCAGCGATTGAAAATTATCATATCTGCGTTCGTGAATTCTTCCATTACAAGGGAACGCATATTATTTAAGTATAGAGAAAATGTCTCTGCGTTTATAATGCTGATAACCTGAACAATTGCCCAGTCTTTTGGCAGCTGCATATTCATAAGATCCTCTAACTTCCACATTCCATTATACTCAATCAAAACTCTGTCAGGATGATATTGTTTCTGGAAAGCTTCCAGTTTTTCTGGCGTAAGTTCCTCCTGATCCTCAATCATCTCAATTGAAGTATTTACTTTTTTAAGAAAGCTTTCTTCATACTCTTCTTCCCCTTCTTCACAAGCAATTAGAAGAGATTTTTCTGTACTTGTAAAATCTTCGCTCTCTAATGTTTCTCTAAGAAAACTCGTCTTGCCACTTTCTAAGAAGCCGACGATGACATAAACTGGTATCTCCATTGTACTTTCCTCTCAATCTGCCTATGCTAACTGGAATAGTTCTTCTAATTTTTGTGTATTCAGGTTCGTTCCAATTACACATAGGCGTCCAGTATAATCTGGATTTCCTTCACGTAACTCATATTCTCCTGGAACCAGGTCAAAGTAAATCCATGTACCATCTTCATTGGCAACCATACCTTTAGCTCGTAAAATAATACCATATTCCTCAGATTCGGATAGTTGTTTCAATGCTGCTTCCATTTCTGCCTTCTTATATCTGTGTGGTGTTTCAGTTCCCCAGCTTGTAAATACATCATCTGCATGGTGATGATGATGATCGTGGTCATGTCCACAGCATTCGTGATCATGATGATGATCATGATCGTGGTCATGGTCATGTCCACAGCATTCGTGATCATGATGATGATCATGATCGTGGTCATGTTCGCAGCATTCGTGGTCATGATGATGATCGTGGTCGTGGTCATGTCCGCAGCATTCGTGATCATGATGATGGTCATGGCTTTCTTCTTCTTTTTTCAATAATTCATCAACTAGTGAATTCTCTTTTTTCATAGCTGCAACAATCTGCTCTCCAGTAATCAAATCCCATGCTGTTGTAATAATTGTTGCTTCTGTATTCACGCTGCGTATCAGCTTTACAACCTGTTCTAGTTTTTCCTGGCTTAAGTTCTGTGTTCTGCTTAAAATAATTGTTGAGGCATGTTCAATCTGATTATTAAAGAACTCTCCAAAGTTCTTCATATACATCTTGCACTTTCCTGCATCTGCAACAGTGACATAACTATCTAATTCTACTTGAGATAAATCCTTCTGCACATCTTTTACCGCTTTGATTACGTCTGATAATTTTCCAACACCTGATGGTTCAATAATAATACGGTCTGGTTTAAATTTTTCTAGTACTTCCTTTAATGATTTTCCAAAATCACCTACTAAGGAACAGCAGATACAGCCTGAATTCATCTCTGTAATCTCAATACCTGCGTCTTTTAAGAAACCACCATCAATACCAATTTCACCAAATTCATTTTCAATTAAAACGACTTTTTGCCCCTTATACACTTCATTCAAAAGTTTTTTAATTAATGTTGTTTTTCCAGCTCCTAAGAAACCCGAAATAATATTTATTTTTGTCATTACAAAACCTTCTTTCTTATCTGCATGTTCGTATCATCAATAGATTTTACCACTTTTTATACAAACTGGATAGCTTTTTTCTTAGATTTTCTGATTATTTCTCTCAAGCTGCATATAAAACCGATTCAAAGCAGCCTTTTTTAACCAGTCATATTCTTCAAATTTTTGAAGTGCACCTGGCACATCATCATACACTTTCCAGTAACCACATATCTTATATGCTAACCCCTTATGTTCAATAAATCCTTCTACATCCCAGATAGGATAACCAAGAAACAAACCTATTTCATGGGGAAATTCTGCAGCTCCTAAATAATAAGCCTGCAGTCTTCTTCGTAGCTGTCCGATCTTTTCATCTAGATTTAATGCCAGAAAATATTCTTTTAATAGTTTTGAATTTTTGTTCTTTTCTAGTTCCTCTTCTAGCTGTTCTCTCTGATAACAAAAAAGCAAATAGTAAAGTTTTGTTTCTAACAGAATCTCTAATCTGCTTCCATTCAAGAAGCCATTTTCACTTGACTCACAGTATGCTTGCAATTCAACATCACTTAAATAATGCTTCCATACGGTAACAAGTCCTGAAGGCTTTTTATTAGCCAAGACAGGTGCCGTGCAGCTGCTTAAAATATACCGCAGATATATTTCATTCTTATAAGAATTTCCCATATTATACGATTCCTTATTCCTAAGCTTTATTACCTTATAGAATTGCCGTTATATGTTTTTTTATACAAAAAAAGCTCCTAGAGAAGGATCATTTTTCTTTCATTATTTCAACTTGTACGGACTTACCTGTCCAGTAAGCTGTTGTACCTGAGGATTCATAGATTAAATTGTAAGTACTTCTGCCAATTTTTTAATGCGGCTAATCCATTCCTTACTTTTTCTTTTGTTTTCTCATTTTTCTTCTCCTAAAAAACACCTGCTGGATTCACAATCGCAATCCACAGGTGTTTTCTAAATTTATTCTTGCTTTTTCTCTTATATATCCGCTGTATTATTTTACTATTCTGACTTTTAATACGCCTTCGATTTTTTCTAACTGTTCTACTAAATGTACGCCAGATGGAGAACAAATATCAAATACACTATATGAATATTCTCCACGGCTCTTATTTACCATATTTTCTATGTTAATTCCTTCTTCTGCAAACACTTTTGTAAACTGTGTTAACATGTTTGGTACATTTTTATGGTTTACAGTAATACGTCCTTCTGTTGTACAGATTCCAGCATCACATGCAGGATAGTTCACTGAGTTTTTAATATTACCATTCTCGATGTAGTCCATAACCTGATTTACAGCCATAATTGCACAGTTATCTTCGGATTCTTCTGTTGATGCTCCTAAATGAGGTGTAGCAATAATATTTTTTACATCTTTAAATGCAGGGCTTGCAAAGTCACACATATATTTCGCAACTTTGCCAGACTGTACTGCTTCTACCATATCTGCTTCACATACAAGAAGATCCCGAGCATAATTTAAAATGATAACGCCATCTTTCATCATGGCAATTGTTTCTTTGTTGATCATTTCCTTGGTATCGTCTAACAAAGGAGCATGAACGGTTATATAATCACATTCTTTAAAGATTTCTTCTCTTGTTTTTACAACATGAATATCTCTAGACAAGTTAAGGGCATTGCCTACGGATAAGAACGGATCACATCCATATACGTCCATTCCTAAACGGTTAGCTGCATTGGCTACTAATACACCAATTGCTCCTAAACCAATAATGCCAAGCTTTTTCCCTTTAATTTCTTTACCAGCAAACTGCGATTTTGCTTTTTCCATGGTCTTCTTTACATTTGGATCGCTCTCATTTTCTTTTGTCCACTCAATGCCACCAACAATATCTCTAGAAGCCATAAGCATGCCACAGATTACTAATTCCTTTACCCCATTGGCGTTGGCACCTGGTGTATTAAATACCACAATACCTTTTTCTGCACATTTATCCAAAGGAATATTGTTTACCCCTGCACCAGCACGAGCGATTGCTGCAAGATTATCAGAAAAATCCATATCGTGCATAGCAGCACTACGAACTAAAATTGCATTAGCATCTGCTGTTTCTTCTACTTGTGTATAGTTATCTGTTAGTAAATTTAACCCAACAGGTGAAATTTTATTAAGACAGTTTACCTTTACCATAATTTCCTCCCGTATGACTGACTATTTATTTTCTGCTTCAAATTTTTTCATGAATTCTACTAAAGCTTCCACACCAGCTTTTGGCATAGCATTATAAATACTTGCACGCATGCCGCCAACAGTCCTGTGGCCTTTTAAGTTTTCAAAACCAGCTTCTTTTGCTTCTTTTACAAATTTTGCATCTAAATCAGCATCACCAGTTACAAATGGAACATTCATTAAAGAACGGTCTTCTTTCCGAACCGTACCTTTGAATAATTCACTCTGATCTAAGAAATCATAAAGAATTTTGGCTTTTTCTTCATTGCGCTGTTTCATTGCTTCCAAACCGCCCATTTTCTTAAGCCATTTAAATACTTTTCCACAGATATAGATTCCGTATGCTGGTGGTGTATTGTATAAAGAATCCGCATCTGCATGGATTTTATACTGAAGCATGGTTGGTGTGCCTGGCAACACATCTTCTGTAATTAAGTCTTCACGGATAATTACGATAACAACACCAGCAGGTCCTATGTTCTTCTGAACTCCACCATAGATAACACCATATTTGCTTACATCCACTGGTTCCGATAAGAAACAGGAAGATACATCAGCAACTAGTGTTTTTCCTTTTGTGTTAGGTAATGTTTTGTACTTTGTTCCATAAATAGTGTTGTTTTCGCAGATGTATACGTAATCTGCATCTTCGCTGATAGGAAGATCGGAACAGTCTGGAATATAAGAGAATGTTTCATCTTCTGATGAAGCGATTTTATTAGCTTTACCATATTTACTAGCTTCTTGATATGCTTTTTTAGCCCATTGGCCTGTTACTATGTAATCTGCTACCTTATTCTTCATTAGGTTCATTGGGATCATAGCAAACTGCTGTGATGCACCACCTTGTAAAAATAATACCTTATAATTATCAGGAATATTCATTAAGTCCCTTAAATCCTGTTCTGCATCTTTAATAATTTTGTCATATGCCTTTGAACGATGGCTCATTTCCATAACAGACATACCTGTTCCCTGATAATCAAGCATTTCATCTGCTGCTTCTTTCAATACCTCTTCTGGTAATACTGCTGGACCTGCTGAAAAGTTATACACTCTAGCCACTTTATATATCCTCCTTTAATCTTCCTATATAGCATTTTTTCTATTTTATATGCTATTATAAAACTTTGTTTTTTTTTAGTCAATCTTTTTTATCTTTTATCAGTATTATACGTCATCTTCTGTCATAACCTGATTAATTGGAGCTCCTGGCGCAACCATTGGCCACACTTTATCATCACAGTCAATGACACATTCTATTACAACTGGTTCTCCAAGCTGCATTGCTTCCTTAATGACTGGTTCAACTTCTTCTTTCTTTGTAACACGGTAAGCTTTAGCTCCCATAGCCTCAGCCAGTTTTACAAAATCCACTTTATCATTTAAAATTGTATGAGAGTACCTTTGGCCATAGA
Source organism: [Clostridium] polysaccharolyticum (assembly GCF_900111595.1). Lineage (GTDB taxonomy): Bacteria > Bacillota > Clostridia > Lachnospirales > Lachnospiraceae > Clostridium_AI > Clostridium_AI polysaccharolyticum. The sequence goes on from NZ_FOHN01000012.1 coordinate 40,262, forward strand.
ACAAAGTCTGCCATTGTCTTACCATTCCTAATACATTGTTGTTGAATACGACCTGTATAATTGGAATATTATAACGAGTTGCCGTTGCAATCTCATTCATATTCATACGGAAGCAGCCATCTCCTGCAATATTAAATACTGGTACATCTGGATTTCCAACTTTTGCACCTATACAAGCACCTAAACCATATCCCATGGTTCCAAGTCCACCAGAAGTAATAAATGTTCTTGGCTTTTTATAAGAATAAAACTGTGCTGCCCACATCTGATGCTGGCCTACTTCCGTCGTGATGATAGCTTCACCTTTGGTGATTTCCAAAATCTTTTCCATAATATATGGCCCTGTTAAGCGATCCACAGGATAGCTTAAAGGCATCTCTTCTTTTCTTGCAAAAACTTTCTCAAGCCACTTGCTATGATCCTGTTTTTCCAGCTTCTTATTCAGAATATCAAGAACCAGCTTTATATCACCAATAATATAATGATCCACTACAATATTTTTATTTACCTCTGCAGGATCCACATCGATCTGAAGTATTTTTGCTTTAGATGCAAACTTACTTGCATTTCCTGTAACACGATCAGAAAAACGGGAACCTACAACAATCAGTAAATCACATTCTGATACACTTAAATTCGCTGTTTTTGTGCCGTGCATTCCCAGCATGCCAGTGTAATACGGATTATTCCCATCAAATGCACCTTTTCCCATTAAGGTATCTGTTACTGGTGCATCAACTTTCTCCACAAACTCTGCCAGTTCCTGGCTAGCGTTTGCTATAACCGCTCCACCACCTACAAAAATCATAGGTTTTTTCGCTTTTTTAATAATCTCAATTGCATCAGCAACTGCGTCCTCTGTTATAGTATCTCCAATTCTTCCGATAATGGCTGGAACTTCTTTGGTATATTCTGTTTTAGCTGCTGTTACGTCTTTGGTAATATCAATCAGAACAGGACCAGGACGACCAGACTGTGCAATTTTAAATGCTCTTCGCATGGTATCTGCAAGCTTTGTAATGTCTTTTACAATAAAGTTATGCTTTGTAAGAGGCATTGTAACACCTGCAATATCTACTTCCTGAAAAGAATCTTTTCCCAAAAGCGGATTTGCAACATTGCAAGTAATTGCTATCATTGGAACACTATCCATATTGGCAGTTGCAATTCCTGTTACGAGATTTGTTGCACCCGGGCCACTAGTTGCCATACATACTCCAGCTTTTCCTGTGGATCTTGCATATCCATCTGCCGCATGTGCAGCACCTTGCTCATGAGATGTTAAAATATGTTTAATCTCTGGATGACGGTATAATTCATCATAAATATTTAGAATCGTTCCACCTGGATACCCAAAAACAGTATCCACGCCTTGTTCTTTCAAGCATTCCACTACGATTTGTGATCCTGTTAACTGCATGTCTGTACCTCTTTCATAAGTCTTCTTTGTATCTCTATTTTACTTCTAGGACTGCACCACGGTTTCCTGATGTAACCATTTTTGCATAACGTGCAAGATAACCATTTGTTACTTTCGGTTCTCTTGGTGTCCATGCTGCTTTTCTCTTTGCTAATTCTTCTTCTGATACAAGTACATTTAATTTATTATTTGGAATATCAATGGAAATGATATCGCCTTCTTCTACTAATGCAATTGGTCCTCCTACTGCTGCCTCTGGTGAAATATGTCCAATAGAAGCCCCTCTGGAAGCACCTGAGAAACGTCCATCTGTAATTAATGCAACACAAGATCCTAATCCCATTCCTGCAATTGCTGAAGTAGGATTTAACATTTCTCTCATGCCTGGGCCGCCTTTTGGTCCCTCGTAACGAATCACAACTACATCACCTGCCACGATTTTCCCGCTTTTAATTGCTTCAATTGCATCTTCTTCACAATCAAATACACGTGCCGGTCCTTCATGTACCATCATTTCTGGAACTACTGCAGAACGTTTTACAACACCTGAGTCAGGAGCAAGATTTCCTTTTAATACAGCAATGCCACCAGTCTGGCTATATGGGTTTTCAATTGGACGAATTACTTCTGGATCTTTGTTATATACATTTTTGATATTTTCTCCAACTGTTTTTCCTGTTGCTGTAATTAAATCAAGATTTAGCAGATTCTTTTTGCTTAATTCATTCATAACAGCATAAACGCCACCTGCTTCATTAAGCTGTTCCATATATGTATAACCTGCTGGTGCCAGATGGCATAAGTTTGGAGTTTTCGCACTGATTTCATTTGCAATATCCATGTCTAACTCCACACCTGCTTCATGTGCAATTGCTGGCAAATGCAGCATTGTATTAGTAGAACATCCTAATGCCATATCTACTGTTAAAGCATTCATAAATGCTTCTTTTGTCATAATATCTCTTGGACGTATATTCTTTTCCAGTAATTCCATTACTTTCATGCCTGCATGTTTTGCAAGTTTGATACGCTCAGAATAAACTGCTGGAATCGTACCATTTCCCTGCAGGCCCATGCCAATTGCTTCTGTTAAACAGTTCATACTGTTGGCAGTATACATACCGGAACATGACCCACAAGTTGGGCATGCTTTATTTTCAAATTCTAATACATCTTCTTCTGTCATAGAACCTGCTGCGTAAGAACCAACCGCTTCAAACATGCTGGAAAGACTTCTCCTCTCTCCTTTTACATGTCCTGCAAGCATTGGACCTCCACTTACAAATACAGTAGGGATATTTAATCTTGCTGCTGCCATTAATAAACCTGGTACATTTTTGTCACAGTTCGGAATCATGACCAAAGCGTCAAACTGATGTGCCATAGCCATACATTCTGTGGAATCTGCAATAAGGTCTCTTGTAACTAAAGAATATTTCATGCCAACATGGCCCATAGCAATACCATCGCAAACTGCAATTGCAGGGAACATTCTAGGAGTTCCACCCGCCATAGCTACACCAAGTTTTACAGCCTCTACAAGTTTATCTAAATTCATATGGCCTGGTACAATTTCATTATAGGAACTAACAATACCAATTAATGGTTTATCCATTTCTTCTTTTGTTAATCCTAATGCGTTAAACAATGAACGGTGTGGTGCTTGCTGCATTCCACATTTTACTGCATCACTTCTCATAATAAACCCTCTTTTCTATTCACCTAATATAGTTTTTACCAAAATGTCGCCCATTTCTACAGTGCCAACAGATGTTTTTCCATCCTGCATAATATCACCTGTTCTATATCCTGCTTTTAATACCGTCTTAACAGCATTTTCAATATCATCTGCTTCTTTATCCAAATCAAATGAATAGCGTAGCATCATCGCTGCAGATAAGATGGTTGCCAAAGGATTGGCGATTCCCTGTCCTGCAATATCTGGAGCAGAACCATGACTTGGCTCATATAAACCAAATTTTGTATCATTTAAACTTGCAGAAGCTAACATTCCGATTGAACCAGTTACCATGCTTGCTTCATCTGACAAAATATCACCAAACATGTTCTCCGTTAAAATCACATCAAACTGGCCTGGATTCTTTACCAGCTGCATTGCACAGTTATCTACAAGCATGTGTTCGTATGTAACCTCTGGATAATCTTTTGCAACTTCTTCTACCACTTTTCTCCATAGCCTAGAAGAATCCAGTACATTTGCTTTATCCACACTGGTTACTTTTTTACTGCGTTTCATAGCAATATCGAAACCACGTTTTGCAATTCGTCTAATTTCATTTTCGTTATATGTAAGGGAATCATGTGCGGTCATAACACCATTTTCTTCTTTTGTACTTCTTTCACCAAAGTACAAGCCACCTGTTAATTCTCGCATAATCATCATATCAAAGCCATCACCAATGATTTCTTCTTTTAATGGGCAAGCCCCTTTTAATTCATCGTAAAGAACTGCTGGACGCAAGTTTGCAAATAAATTCAGGGATTTTCTTAATTTTAACAAGCCTGCCTCTGGTCTTTTATCTGGAGACAATCTATACCAAGGTGACGTGGATGTATTTCCACCAATAGAACCCATAAGTACGGCATCACTTTTTTTACATACTTCTATGGCTTCATCTGTCAGGGGAATTCCATGAACGTCAATAGAGGCTCCTCCCATTAGCACTTCCGTATAGTCAAATACATGATCATACTTTTTTGCTACGGCATCTAAAACTTTTTTTGCTTCCTTTACAATCTCTGGTCCTATTCCATCCCCTGGAATAACTGCAATGTTAAACTTCATATCTTTCATCCTTTCTAAAAAACGCCCTAAGCACATTGCTTAGGGCGAATTAACATCCGTGATACCACCTAAATTCAAGAACTTTCATTCCTGCTCTCAGAATAATATTATCTATATAATAAAGATTCAGCTTTTATGTAAGCTACCTATTACTATCCATATAACGTTGGATCTTCCGTTAAAACCTACTAAGTTGTCCTGTTCAGCTCAAAGCTCAAAGGCTACTTCCAGATTTGCCTACCCGAAGATTTGCACCTTCCATCTTCTCTCTATGCTTTCAGCAATCTGTACTCCTCCTTGTCATTGCCTGTCTTTTTATATGTAATTATAAATAAGTATATACATAAATATTTTTCATGTCAAGAATGAAATATATACAACTGTTACTTCACGACTTTTAAGCTATTTTTCTTTTCATGGCATTCACACCATTCACAGCAGTTTTTAATAAAACGATATGGAAGTCTTGTATATTTCACGAGCATTTCTTTTATATCCAGTTTGTTATTCATGCAATCAAGAAAAGCCCGTCTCTGCATGCCAAATGCATGGTTCAGCACTTCTTTTTCATATATCGCATATTCTCTGTAAAAATATTTCCGATCTAGCTTTTCAATATATTCTTCCGTAAAATCTTCATCTGAACAATTTTCTATTTCTGCAAAATACTGATGGTAAAATGTGTCTGTATTATATGAGCCTAATAAAAAAAGTGATATTAATTGAGGTACTGTTTTTAAGTGAATGCTAGGATTCGATAAAGAATACTCCTTAATAGCACTGTCAAATTCATCTAAGATTTTTCTCTGGAGATATTGTGGAATTACACTAGCTATTTCATTGATTTTTTCAACAATCTTTAATGGATCTTCTTCCCCCATAAACTGATACGATCCAAAAGCAAGAAGACTTAAAGTAAATTGTTCATAAATATTTATATCATTTTGATATTTCCGGAATCCTCTAAACCGCAAAGATAATATTTTATAATCTTCGCTTGTAAGTTCTAAATCCCCAATGGTTCGGATAGTTCCTTTTCTCTTAGTAATTGCTTCTCTTAATTCATGCTCAATTTCTCTTAAAGAAAGTGTAGAATCTAACATATCCATATGCCCTCCTTTGTTTACTAAACAAAAATCCTATTCTACCTATGTGTTTACATGTCCTTATAAAAGTATATATGAACAGAAAACTAAAAACATGAGATATAAATTATTTACATTTTCGCAATTTCGTGTTAGAATATTTTACGTTTGATGAGTAGCACAGATGGTTGCGCCTATTAGCTGTCGAAAGACCTTAGGTGAGGAAAGTCCGAGCTTCACAGGGCAGGGTGCCGGATAACGTCCGGTGGAGGCGACTCCAAGGCTAGTGCAATAGAAATAAACCGCAGAAGATTTTTTCTGTAAGGGTGGAAAGGCGAGGTAAGAGCTCACCGCCTTGCTGGTAACAGCAGGGGCATATGTAAACCCCACTCGAAGCAAGACCGAATTTAAAGCGATACGATTGCCCGTCGTGCTTTTGGGTAGGTCGCTTGAGCCTGATGGTGACATCAGGACCAGATAGATAACCATCTAATACAGAACTCGGCTTATAGTGCTGCTCAGCAGACAGCTAATGGCCTAATATACAAAACCAGAGTTTCAATTGTGAAACTCTTTTTTTGTGCCTGTTTTCCGTCCCTGATGTTTCACTCTTTTATACATTAAAAATGCTTCCGCCTATAAACTCTCGTAGTATGGAATTATGTGGTACTTCTTCACTGCTTACTCCGATTACATAATCAAAGAATTTTAAGAGCCTTTTTGCTTCTACATACTCTTTACAATCTTTTGGAATCCCAAACAAAATCGGCTCTGCATATGGTTTCAATACTGCCAGTTCATAAATCATTGCTGAGTTAAACATAACATCTGCTTCTTCCTGAAACGGGAAGATATAGTTTTCCTCGCCATTGCGTACTGATTTCCACATAGCAATCGTCTCTTTTGCTAATGTTCCTCTTGTTCTAGCATCTCGAATCATTCGCCTGAGCAGTCTTCCATCTGTTGTCTGAATCCGGTTATGTTCATCAATGTTTAACGATGTCAATGCACTGATGTAAATCTTATATTTGCTCTCTCTTGGTAGTGAATAAGATAATTTGTCGTTTAGTCCATGAATCCCTTCTATTACAAGAATATCATCTGGACCTAACTGTTTATAGTTACCTTTGTATTCTCGTTTACCAGTTTTAAAGTTAAATGAAGGCAGCTCTACTCTTTCGCCATTTAACAGTGCAGTCATGTCTTTATTAAACTGCTCTACATCAATGGCTTCCAAGCACTCAAAATTAAAGTTGCCTTCTTCATCTACAGGTGTCTTTTCCCGATCCACAAAATAATCATCTACCGCAATTGGATGGGGTTTCAAACCAAATGTCCTAAGCTGAATGCTTAGACGGTGTGAAAATGTCGTTTTTCCCGAGGATGAAGGCCCCGCTATCATTACAAACTTTTTATCTTTTGATTTTGCAATACTGGCTGCAATATCTGCTATTTTCTTCTCCTGCATAGATTCCTGTACCAGAATCAAGTCACTCATCTGTCCCGCAGCTATCACATCGTTTAAAGCTCCTATTGTATCCACATCCATACTTTTTCCCCATTCATTCGACTCCTTAACAGTCTGAAAGAATTTCGGACGGTCTTTAAATTCCGGCAATGTTTCAGGATTATTTCTGTGTGGGAGTAACATAATAAAGCCTTCATCATACAAAAACAACCGAAAATACTTCAAGCATCCCGTACTGTATGGCATGTAACCATAAAAATAATCTTCAAAGCCATCTAAATTATAAACATTGGCTCTGGAAACCCTTCTATATCGGAACAGTTTCTGTTTGTCGTACATCTTATATTGTTCAAACAAACGGATCGCTTCATCTGTATCAATTGATTTTTTGTCAAAAAGCAGATCTTTCTCAACATATTCCTTCATTTTCTTCTCTATTCTCTGAAGCACTTCTTCCGTAAGTGCCAAAGAACCTTCAAAATCACAGTATACGCCTGAATCAATGGTATACTCTACGGAAACTTTTTTCACATTTTCCTTGCCCATTTCCTGATAAATGGCTTTTAACAGGACAAGGGTAAGACCTCTTGTATAAGTTTTATATCCAGCATCTTCTCCTATGGTCACAAAACGAACAACTGCATCGTTATGTAGCGTTTTTCTCAGTTCACTAAGCTTGTGGTTTACAAAAGCAAGCATAATCTGGTCATGGCATTCTTCTTGATAAACTCTGCTGATTTCCCAAAGAGAAATCCCCTCTGGATATTCTTTGGAAACTCCATCTATGGTAACATTTATAGTTTTTGACATATAACTCTACTCCTTATTTGAAATAATTCAGCCCCTCCTCAATTAATCTCTGCTGTTCTCTTAATTCACTAATCCGCTGCTCATTTTTTTCTCTGTACAGTTCAAGATTCTCTAAAATGGACTGGATTTTTTCAGATTCTTTCTGTAAAAACTGATACAGAATATCATTTTTCTCATTTAAAAGATATCTTCCAAACGCATACTCAACTTCCTTGTATGGCTGTTTTTCCTCTCCTCGCTCTGCCACAGCAATCGTATAATATTTTCCATCCTCTATAAGCATGACTTCTTTCTTTATCTTCATGCCAATAGAATGAAGATATTTTCTTAATTCAGCCTTTTCTGTCTGTGGCTGAAGAATCAGTGTTTCTACGGATTCTAACGGTTCCTTGCCTTCTGATAATATTTTCTTTATCAGGGCACCACCCATGCCTGAGATAACAACAGTATTAATTTCCCCTTTCTCAACGGCTTTTAATCCATCAGATAATCTGGTTTCTATCATCTTTTCCAAACCACTCGCCCTAATATTTTCTTTCGCCTTATCCAAAGGACCTGTTCGAACATCCATTGCGATAATATGTGTGGGCTTTTTATGTTCTGCCAAATAAATAGATGTATATGCGTGGTCGCAGCCTACATCGGCAATGGCTTTATTTTCTGGTACTTCGCTGGCTATGGCAAACAGCCTATCTGAAAGTTGCATAAAAATCTCCTGACTAGTCTAAATAATCTCTTAATTTCCGGCTACGGCTTGGATGTCTTAATTTTCTCAATGCTTTTGCCTCAATTTGACGGATTCGTTCTCTGGTAACATTAAATTCCTTTCCTACTTCTTCTAATGTACGTGCTCTTCCATCATCTAATCCAAAACGGAGCCTTAATACTTTCTGCTCACGTTCTGTAAGTGTTCCTAACACATCTACTAACTGTTCCTTTAATAGTGTAAATGCCGCTGCCTCTGCTGGTATTGGTACATTGTCATCCTGTATAAAATCTCCTAAGTGACTGTCTTCTTCTTCCCCAATCGGTGTTTCTAAAGAAACAGGTTCTTGGGAAATTTTCTGGATTTCACGCACTCTATCTACTGGAAGATTCATTTTTTCAGAAACTTCTTCAGGAGTTGGTTCCCTTCCTAACTCCTGAAGCAGCTGTCTTTGCACACGGATTAATTTATTAATGGTTTCCACCATATGCACTGGTATCCGGATGGTTCTTGCCTGATCGGCAATGGCTCTTGTAATGGCCTGCCGAATCCACCATGTTGCATAAGTACTAAACTTATATCCTTTACGGTAATCAAACTTTTCTACTGCTTTAATCAATCCAAGATTCCCTTCCTGAATCAAATCCAAAAACAGCATGCCCCGGCCTACATATCTCTTGGCAATACTTACAACAAGACGAAGATTGGCTTCTGCCAATCGCTTTTTAGCCTCCTCATCTCCCTTTTCCATTCTTTGGGCTAAATTAATTTCTTCATCAGCACTAAGCAATGGAACCTTACCTATTTCTTTTAAATACATACGGACTGGATCTTCAATACTGACTCCTTCTGGAACTGATAAATCAATATTTTCTAAGTCTTCTTCTTCCACGTCATCTAAGTCATCTAAATCCGGAATCATGTCTTCACCGTCATCCGTAATTCGCAATATATCTACACCATTATTCTCTAAATAAGAATAGATCTGCTCAATCATATCTGGACTTAATGCCATACTGGAAAAGTAATCATTTATTTCTTGAAATTCCAGAATATTTTTTTTGCTTTTTGCAATATCCAAAAGTTCTTTTAACTTTTCAGAAAACTTCGCCATACTATCGTCCATATTATTCATCCTCTTTCTTCCTCCACGTAGGTCTTATTCACTATACTAACCATCCTGCAAAGAAATATGCAATTTTTGTAAATTTGTCTGCTCCTTTATGATTTTCTGAAGTTCTTCTATGCTCGTTACCCTGCTGCTCTCATAATCCAAGCTAAACTTCTTTACTTTATGGATTGTATCATTGAATGCTTTTTCTTTTTCTGCATGATTAATTTCTCCCACTAGACCTGTATTAAAAAGTGCTGCAATTTCATTTTGCTCTTCTTTGCTTGAGAACTGATTCAAAATTGCAGCTGGTACCACTATACCATTTTCCCTAAACTGTTCGAATACTAACTGTGCTGTCTTATGATACATTTCATCTTTAAAATCGTCTGCTGTAATAATATCTTTGATTTTGTCGTAGATTTCCGGTTCTTCAATCAACCAAGTCAAAAGTATTTTCTGTGACTGTTTAATTCCATCCGCTTCCTTATGTGGCTTGGAACTCTCTCTATCTGCTTTTACTGCTGTATTGTACTGATTCACATTGGATAAACTCGCCCCATAGCGGTTTACCATAGTTTTTAAATCTTCGTATGGGATATGATATTTGCGTGCCGTAGCCTCGATGTAATTGCTTCGTTCGATTTCATCCTCAAATGTGCAAAGTTTCTTTGCTGTTTCCTGAAAAAACTTTGTTTTCTGCTCGGGATCTTCAAAATTGAACTGACGCTCTAAAACATCTACCTCAAAAAGGAAACTGTTCATTGCCTGATCCATTCGTTTCTGGTATTCTTCTTTCCCAAGTGCCTTTATAAACTCATCAGGATCTTTGTGTGGCCGCATATTAACTACCTTAACGGACAAGCCTGCTTCTTTTAGAATAGGTATGGCACGAAGTGCCGCATTGGTTCCAGCCTGATCACTGTCATAGGTAATAAAAACCTCATCTGCATACCGCTTGATCAAACTCGCCTGCTGGGATGTAAATGCTGTCCCTAAGGATGCTACTGCATTTTGAAATCCCGCCTGATAAAGTGCAATGACATCCATGTAGCCTTCACACAGCAGAAATTTTCTTGTTCGTGCCTGTCTTGCAAAATTCAGCCCGAACAGATTGCGGCTTTTATCAAATATGATTGTTTCTGGAGAATTCAGATATTTCGGCAGCCCATCACCCATTACTCTTCCACCAAAAGCAATTACTTTATTATGGACATCCAGAATTGGAAACATTACCCGGTTCCAGAACTTGTCATGAACGCCTCTCTTTTCGTCATAAGTTAAAAGCCCTGACTTATTCAGCAATTCATCCTCATATCCTTTGCTCTTTAAATACCGGTACAAATCATCACTATATATATTGGAATACCCAAGGCCGAACTGCTTCATAGTCTCGTCAGTCAGTTCTCGGTTTTTAAGATACTCGTATGCCTTTCTTCCCTGTTCTGTCTTCATCTGGTAATAATAATAATTGGCTGCTGCTTTATAAACTTCATATAGCCTGGACTTTAAATCATTTTCCCGCTTTATTTCCCCTGAATAATCTTCATCAGGCAAATCTATCCCTGATCTTTGTGCAAGATATTTAACCGATTCAGCAAACGAAAAATTCTCATATTCCATAATAAAGGTAAATACATTGCCTCCGGCACCACAGCCAAAGCAGTAATACATCTGTTTATTCCTGCTAACAGAGAAAGAAGGCGTCTTCTCGTTATGAAATGGGCACAATCCTACGTAGTTACTTCCACTTTTCTTTAATTTTACATAATTGGAAATAACATCAACAATATCATTTCGTTCTCTTACTTCTTCAATGACTTCATCTGGATAAAACATTGTGCCTCCTTCTTTACTATATCCTTGCTAATAAATTAAAATCTCCCTTAATTTATTACATTCGACACCTGTGTCTATTTTCCTTTTTTCTTTTAAAAGAAATTCATATTTTTTCAAAAAATATTCCATACACTTGGAATCATAATATCTTTATATTTACTGATGGAATACCTGTCAGTCATCCCACCGATGTAATCGCAGACTGCCCGTTCCTTTGACCATTTTCCTTCTGCAATAAACATCTGGTATTCAGCCGGCATCTGCTGTGGATATTTACAATAGTATTCGTAAAGCTGTTCCAAAAGATGCTCTGCCTTTTTTTCCTGGCCCTTTGCCTTCGGATTGGTATACACATGTGTGAACATAAATTTTCTCAGTTCCATTATAGCATTGCTCACGATGTCTGACATAACGATATCATCTTTTCCTTCGCTATTGCGTACTACGTCATGAATTAAAACGTCTAGTCTTTTTCTTGTAGAATCACCTAAAATTTCTATAAGATCTTTAGGCAATTCTTCTTCAGATATAATTTTCCCACGAATGGAATCATCAATATCACTGTTTACATATGCTATTTTGTCTGATATTCTTACAATTTTGCCTTCTAACGTAGATGGCGTCCCTTTTGTCTGATGGTTCAGGATGCCATCACGTACCTCTCTGGTCAAGTTTAGTCCTTCTCCATTTTTCTCAATAACCTCTACAACCCGAAGGCTTTGTCTGGCATGATCAAATCCTTCGGGACAAATTCCATTTAATGCACGTTCGCCTGCATGGCCAAAAGGGGTATGCCCTAAGTCATGGCCAAGTGCAATTGCTTCTGCCAAGTCTTCATTTAATCGGAGTGCACGCGCAATTGTCCTAGCTGTCTGTGCGACTTCAAGTGTGTGGGTAAGTCTGGTTCGATAATGATCTCCTTCAGGTGCAAGATAAACTTGTGTCTTATGTTTTAATCTTCGGAATGCCTTGCAGTGTAAAATCCTGTCACGGTCTCTTTGGTAACTTGGTCTAATATCGCAAGGTTCTTCATAGACATCTCTTCCCAAAGACTCATCACTAAAGGATGCATAAGGGCTAAGGCTCTCATGTTCCCAGCGTTCTTGACGCTGCCTAAGATTCAAAATCAAATGATTCTCCATATTCTCTCCACCTTTCTCCTGGATTTCTAGCCAAACGTATCCCTTGTCCTGCTACAATCTAACTGCAATCTGATAAAATAAGGTTGTAACAGTCCAAGCAACGATTAATTGAAATGCAATCACAAATGCAGTCCATTTGCGAGACTGAAGTTCCCTTCTTATAGTTGCCAAACTTGCTATACAAGGTGTATACAATAGGCAAAACAGCATCATAGCATATGCATTTACCTGGGTGAATCCCTGTGCTGCAAGAGAAGCCTGAAGCTTGGCAATGCCTTGTGGCGAGTTAATATTAGCAACATGAAACAGCACACAGAAACTCGAAACTACAACTTCTTTTGCACTTAATCCAGATAACAAAGACAATCCCACCTGCCACATGCCAAGTCCCGCTGGCTTAAGAACAGGAACAAGAATTACTCCGAGGGCTGCACCAAAACTTGTAGAAATATCCGTAGTTAATCCATCCTGATTAAAGTTAAGGAAAATCCAGACAATAATGGATGCTACGAAAATTGTAGTCCCTGCCTTTGTTAAATAATCCTTCACCTTATCCCACACATAAATGATAATACTTCTTCCATTTGGTGTCTTGAAATCAGGCAGTTCAATCAGAAGCGGATTTATGCTTTTCTGTTTTCCAAATACCTTTATCATTAAGGCAATGCCAATAGCTACTAAGAGGCCAATTACGTACATAGAATATGCGGCTAGCATAGCATACTTTCCAAAAAACATTTGTGAAAACAAAACGTAAATCGGAAGCCTTGCACTACAGGACATAAATGGTGTTACCAGTATTGTCCTGAAACGGTCTCTTTTATCTTCCAATGCCCGGGATGCCATAATTGCCGGCACAGTACATCCAAAACCTAATAGCATAGGAATAAAAGCTCTTCCTGAAAGTCCCAGCTTTCCCATAATTCCATCCATAACATAAGCTACCCGTGCCATGTATCCGCTATCTTCCAGGAATGCTAATGCTAAAAACAAAATAAAAATGTTTGGAAGAAAGGTTAAAATTCCCCCAACTCCAGCTATAATTCCATCCACTACTAAAGATATCACAACATCCGATGCATGTATGGCTAAAAGCCCATCTGTTACTCCACTTGACAGCGTATCTATGGCCCATTCAAATCCACCTTTTAGATAATCGCCTACTGCAAAGGTAACAAAAAATACTGCAGCCATTATAGCTAAAAAAATCGGAATACCCAAATACTGATTAGTCAGTAACCTGTCTGCTTTATCTGTTGCAGCAACTTTCTCTGCCTTATTTACTACAACTTCTTCTATAATTTCTTCAATAAAATCATATTTCTGATTGGTAATTTCCGTCTCATAACTTTTATCAATAATTCCCTGTGTGTCTAACGGATACCGTTTCATCACTTCCGTATCCTGCTCCAGAAGTTTTATTGCCACCCATCGCTTATTTGGAATTTCCTTATATTTCTGGCTTAAAAGAATTGTAAGACTATCAATCTTAGATTCAATTACATCATCATAAACAATTGCATGCTGCTCATGACGAATATCAGAACGATATGTTCCACTTTTACTCATATGCTTATGATGATGCTCCAAAGCACATTGTTTTGTTTTTGATTTATGATGTGCCACCGTATGCATCAGAATATCCAAGCCAGTCCTTTTCCTTGCTGATACAGGTATTACTGGAATTCCTAACATTTCTGGAAGCCTGTGAAGATCAATTTCCATCCCTCTCTCTGCTACAATATCCATCATATTTAAAGCAAGCACTACTGGTTTACCAATCTCAATTAACTGTAATGTCAGGTACAGATTTCTCTCTAGTGCTGATGCATCTGCAACATCCACAATCACATCTACATCATTCCCAATTATATATTCTCGTGAAAGTTTTTCTTCCATAGTATAGGAAGTCAAACTATATATACCAGGCAAATCAACTAATTTAAATCTATGGTCATGATACTTCATGGCACCTTCTTTTTTCTCTACCGTAACACCAGGCCAATTGGCAACTTTCAGTTTTGCTCCTGTATAGGCATTAAACAAAGTTGTCTTTCCACAGTTAGGGTTTCCTATAAAACCTACATTTAACTCTTCACCCATTATTCTGACTCCTTTACTTCTAGTGCCTGTGCAATTTCTTTCCCAATTGCGAGTCTGGAACCTCTCACAAAGAAAATAACACTGCCACTTTTTTTTCGATTTAAAACCGTAATCTTTGTCCCTTTCGTTACCCCAAGTGCTTGCAAGCGACGATTGGTTTCTAGTCCAAGTGACATTTTTTGCACGATATAACTGGTATCTTTTCTGCATTCTGCTAATTGCACGTTTCTTTCCTTCTTTCTTGCTTACTATTCTAAATAATAATGATACTACTTCTCATTATTATTCATATTCATTATATCTTATTTATCAGAAAAAGAAAAGAAATCTAAAAATTCACGAAGCTTTCCAACTGGAATTTGTCCAGGTGCTGATGCTTCTCCTACTGTTCCAAATGTCATCGCCGAACCAAACACTTCCCCTGTCATCCGGCTTACTGCTCCAAGTTTTGCCATAGACATAGTAACCACAGGCTTATTAAACCGACTAGCTGCTTTACTTGTTGCACGAAGCAGTGTTGCCACATCCTCAGCAGACTGAGGCATAACCGCAATTTTCAAAATATCTGCACCTGCCTGTTCCATTTTTCCTAAACGGCTGATTATCTCTTCTTCAGAAGGTGTTTTAAAAAAATCATGATTAGATGCTATGATTTTACATCCAGCATTATGTATCATTTCTATATAATATCCTAACTTCTCTTTAGATGAAAATATCTCTAAATCCACCAAATCTACAAATCCAGTTTCTGCTGCCATTCTATTAAGTTCCAAATACGTTTCTATCTCAAGCTCCTGCTCTCCACCTTCTTTTTTGGTACGAAACGTAAATAACAGAATTTTTTCACCAAGGATATTTCTTAATGATTTTAATACGGATAATATTGTTTTTTCGGAATCTAAAAACTGTACATAATCTACTCTCCACTCCACTACTTCCACCTTTAATGGAGCAATTTTTTTTGCCTGTTCAAATATTTCCTCTTGAGTTCTTCCTGTAATCGGAACACATATTTTAGGAGTTCCCGCACCAAATTCTATCTCTCTAATCTTTATCATATAATCCCTCCGTACTATCTTTTCTATATAGAATGATAACAGAAAAATTAAAAATATCCAGTCTTATTTTCCCCCCGGTTAAGACTGGATATTTTAATACTTATATTAAATTTTGCAAATCTCTATACAATTAAAATTCACGCAGTTTTTTTACAGATTCTGGTAGTTTTTCCTGATATGCAACCACACAACATGCTGAGTTAATATTTTTTCTTGTTATCTGATATCCAATTTTACCGATACTCTTTTCTAATTTTAATATTGAATTTCTCATAACTATTACCTCCTCCAAAAAGCAGCCCTGCTTTTTTAAACCAACTCATGCAACCCCTACACAGTTACTTTAAATACAACATAACATCAACTTTAAACACTTTATCCTCATGTCCCACATTCATTGTCCCATCATATTTCTGAACGATGGAATTCACATTATTTAATCCGATTCCGTGATGTTCTTTATCTTTATGTGTGGTAGCGATCTTATTATCGCGATAAACCACTTTTCCATTGAAAGTATTCCAAGTTGCAATAAAAAACATATTCTTACTGTATTTTAAACTTAAAAAAATCTTCCTCCCTTCATTTATCTGCATATTTGCATTAATTGCATTATCTATAAGATTACCTAGAATCCCAACAATATCCAAGTCCTCTATATTCAGTTCTGTCGGTATCCGGATCTCTTTTTCAAATTCAATCCCCTTGGCTCTTGCCTGTTCAATCTTATAATTCAAGATACTGTCAATGGCAATATTGCCAGTAGATACAATTGCCTTATCCCCATAAGATGCGTCTATAACTTTATGTATATAGTCAATGGCTTCTTTTTTTTCTTCCCTCTTTACAAATGTTTCAATTGCAATCAGATGGTTTTTAATATCATGACGAACAGAACGCACGTTTTCATGAGAGCTGTTCATAACTTCCATCTGTTTTAAGTAGCTTTCATTCTGCTGCTGTAACATCATTTTCTGCAGTTTTTCTTCATAATAGTTGTTCATAGCATCATACAAAAAGAATACGATAATATTTATGCCTAATAATACAAAAACACTTACTGCAATTAAAACCTGCCTGTCATTTCCCACAAGCATAATATTAATGATAATATAAAATGTCCCGATTGGTATAAATAACAATGCAAGCCAGTTACTAACCGGTATATCAACACCTTGCCTCATATGCTTGAAATTCTCATAAATCAATACAATAATAAAACTGAGAATTCTGCAAAAAATAGTAGCCGCAACAGATGAATAATCATTTTTCCCATAAAAATTATCAAACTGCAGGTAACCACACAATGCCGCACCTAACAATTCTGTACATGTAATTGTCATAAAAACAGTAATAGCTGCCATTAACCTATTCTTTATAGTTCCTTGGTAAAGCAGCGCCAATCCATAAAAACTTAGAATGCTGCTTGCCATATTTATAATTATCCGATTAAAAAAAATCATTACAACGGCAATCACACCATAAAACATAAAATAAGAAATAAGTTCAACATACCACCTGACTCTTCTTTTCCCCATAAAAGTCCGAATAAACTTAAAAACTGTGTAAACATATAAAATGTTAATAACCAAGCTCATGCTTTCATATCTACTGAGCTGCATCCGAGACACCATCCTTCTCTATCTCCAATTGTAATGCCCTTATTCTTTTCCGGTTCATTTGGCTAATAGGAAGAACTCTGTCATTGGATAATGTCACTTGTCTATACTCGAATTTCACAATATAATTATAATTTACCAGATAGGATTTATGTATATCCAGAAAATTATACTGCTTTACTTTTTCATATACATCATCAAGTGTTCCGTAAAATGTACGGGTATCTTCTGTAGTAATAATGTTAATCTTCCTGTTTTCACTTTCAAAATATAAAATATTTTTAATAGGAACCTTATAAGAAGCATGTTTAAACTGATACTCAAAATACTGGCTCCCCTTATTAACAATTCGAAGTGCGGTTGTAAACACACTATACATTCTTTCATAAGAAACTGGCTTAATCAAAAAATTAAGTGGCCTGATTTGAAACAGCTCCATGGCATAGCTTTCATTCCCCGATATGTAAACTATCTGTGTAATATCATTCTGAAGTTCATTTCGAATCTTATAACCAACTTCGACACCACTCATCATTTCTAACTCTATGTCTAAGAAAATAATGTCATATTGTACATTTTGATTTAAATATTTATATAATTCTTCTCCCTTATAGAAAACATCAATATCTAATTGTTCTCCACATTCTTTTGCAATTTTCAAAAGCATTTCTTCTAATCTGGAACATAAAACTGCTTCATCATCACATATTGCTATATGTAACACGATACCACCCGTTTCGCTAGAAATTAAATCATTCTCATAGGTATATTATACCACAAATTATTAATATTGGATAATAATTTTTAAAGTTTTTTATATTTTTTATAATAAATAACTACCGATTCTATTAATAAAACTAATTATTATGTAGATAATTACAACATCTTAAACAATTCTCTTGACAAATTCATATCTATGCAAGATTTGTTTCTATCCTCTTTCTTTTCGCAATAATTTTTCCAGTTCTTCTACTGTTTCTGCTATATAATCAGCTCCTGCTAAAGAAAGTTCCTCTCCTTGTGCATAACCATAGTTGACACCTATTGCCTTTATTCCAAATTGATGTGCACCTTCAATATCAAATTTACGGTCCCCAACCATAATAACATCTTCTTTATTTTTAACTCCAAGCTGGCTGCATGCTTTACTTATAATTTCTATCTTAGTAGCACTGGTTCCATCTAATTCACTTCCAACAATCACATCAAAATACTTATAAATATCAAAGTACTTACATATCCTTTCCACAAAAACAGCAGGCTTGGAACTTGCAATAGCTATTTTTTTGTCTCTTAGGGACTCTAGCATTGTAACGATTCCATCATACAGCCTATTTTCTTTCCAGCCTTCTACTTCAAATCTTTCTCGGTATTTGGCAACACCTTTTTTGGCATCTTCCTCACTAAACTGATAAAAATGAACGAATGAATCATATAACGGCGGGCCTATAACCTTTTCAAGATTGTCCAGATTATCTTCTTTGATTCCAAAGCTGGAGAGTGCGTACTGAAAACTCTTGGTTATTCCTATCTTAGGCTCTGTAAGAGTTCCATCTAAATCAAACAAAATATATTTCCAATTCAATGATACTTCCTCCGAATCTTACAACAATTTAATGCAACCTGTCCTTTTAGTTTTTTTGCTCACATGGAAACAGCGTGTAACGAAATTTCCATTAAGTAAAAAAACAGGGCAAGTCTTTAAAGGCCTGCCCTATTTCCAGCAGCATACATCTGTACTTAAATAGCATTGAGTGCCTGTTCAATATCCTCTATGATATCCTGGACATTTTCAATTCCCACAGAGAACCGAATTAAATCCGGCTGTACACCCGCTTCCATTAACTGTTCATCTGTCATCTGCCTGTGTGTATGGCTTGCTGGATGAAGTACACAAGTACGCGCATCCGCAACATGTGTTACAATAGCAGCTAACTTCAAATTATCCATGAATGTAATGCTCTTTTCACGTCCGCCTTTTAATCCGAAACAAAGAACACCACAAGTTCCGTTTGGACAATATTTTTTTGCGGTCTCATAATGTGCATCCTGAGGCAATCCAGCGTATTTCACCCACGCAATTTTATCATTTGCAGCTAAGTACTCTGCTACCTTCTGAGCATTTTCACAATGTCTTGGTACTCTTAAATGCAATGTTTCAAGACCTAGATTTAATATAAATGCATTCTGTGGAGACTGTATAGAACCCAAGTCTCTCATAAGCTGTGCTACGGCTTTTTGAATATATGCCATTTTTCCAAACTTCTCGGCATAAACAATTCCATGATAAGATTCATCTGGTTCTGTAAGGCCTGGGAATTTTTCTTTGTGTGCTAACCAGTCAAAATTACCACTATCTACAATACATCCACCAACTGTTGCAGCATGTCCATCCATATATTTTGTTGTAGAGTGGGTTACAATATCTGCCCCCCATTTAATCGGCTGGCAATTGATTGGAGTAGCAAATGTATTATCCACAATTAAAGGTACACCATGTTTATGGGCCAGATTTGCAAATTTTTCAATATCCAGCACTACTAAAGATGGATTGGAAATCGTCTCGGCAAAAACGCACTTTGTATTTGGCCGGAATGCCTTTTCAATTTCTTCCACTGAAGCATCTGGATCCACAACCGTACATTCTATCCCAAGTTTTTTCATAGTTACTTCAAATAAATTAAATGTTCCACCATATAATGCAGATGAACAAACAAAATGATCTCCTGCTTCACAGATATTAAATACCGCATAGAAATTTGCTGACTGTCCAGAAGAAGTAAGCATGGCTGCAATGCCACCTTCTAATTCTGCAATTTTTCCTGCTACTAAATCATTTGTTGGATTTGCCAGACGAGTATAGAAGTATCCGTTCTCTTCTAAATCAAATAATTTTCCCATCTGATCACTTGTTTCATATTTAAAAGTTGTACTTTGTACAATCGGAATGACTCTGGACTCTCCTTTTTTGGGATTATATACACCTTGAACACATTGTGTCTCAATTCTTCTCTGTGACATGCTATTCCTCCTACTATGTAAACTATATTAAAACTTATTTGTTCCTATCATATCAAATGTTTCAATCGAATGCAAGGGACAAGGATATTCCTTATTTTATAGCTTGTTTCTCCATGCGAAATAGAGTACAATACACAGCAGGACAATAATACACGAAATGAGGGTTGAAATGAGTACAGATTATGGTTTTATTGTAAATGATTTGTTAGACTGGTACGATAAAAATGCAAGGGAGCTGCCTTGGCGAAACCAGTCCAATCCTTATTTTACATGGGTTTCTGAAATTATGTTACAGCAGACACGGGTAGAAGCCGTAAAAGGATACTTTGCTCGTTTTGTAAAAGCATTCCCTACAATTAAAGATTTAGCAACGGCCGATCCTGACCAGCTCTTAAAGCTTTGGGAAGGACTTGGATATTACAACCGTGTACGTAATATGCAGAAAGCTGCTATTACCGTTGTAGAACAGTATAATGGTGAATTGCCTCGTGATTATCATGCTCTGTTAAAACTTTCTGGCATTGGAACTTATACAGCTGGTGCCATTGCATCCATTGCTTATCAGATACCTGTTCCCGCAGTGGATGGTAATGTATTGCGTGTCATCAAACGTCTAACAGGTTCTTACGATGACATAACGCTTCCTAAGGTCAAAAAAGAACTGGAAGAGGATATGTTGAAAATTATGCCTGCAAAGCATTCAGGAGATTTGAATCAGGCTCTTATGGATTTAGGTGCTACCATCTGCATTCCCAATGGAAAACCTAATTGCGAACAATGCCCATTAAATAAGAAATGCAAGGCCTTTCAAAAAAACCTTACAGATGAAATACCTGTAAAATCTTCTAAAAAAAAGAGAACGATCGAAGAAAAAACTATATTTCTGCTTGAGTGCAACGGAAAATACGCACTTCATAAACGATTTGATAAAGGTCTTTTAGCTGGACTATGGGAGTTTCCCAATATGAATGAAGCTCTCTCCATTGAAAAATTAGAATCTATTCTGTCTGAGCACGGAATTCATGAATATGAACTAGAACTGTTAGGACCTGGGAAACATATTTTCAGCCATGTACAATGGCATATGATCGGCTACCGAATTCATTTGCCAAAACATGATTTTGAATGGATGGAAGATCTGGTATGGGTGACAAAAGACACAATCGCTAAAGAATATGCCATTCCTACTGCCTTTAAAGCGTATACTTCCCAATTATAGGTATAAAAAATAAGGATTCATCCCATAAGGAGAATCCTTGTTTTATTTATATTAATTGGTAAAAATCTGTACCCAATATGCTCTATTATTCACTGTATAATAACCAATTCCAACTTTTCCATACTTGGAAGATAAGATATTTTGTCTGTGACCTGGAGAGTTCATCCATCCCTCCATTACTTCAGCTGGAGTTCTTTGCCCCCAGGCAATATTTTCACCACAGGCAGTATATAAAATCTGGTACTCTCCCAAAACAGAATAAAAACTCGTTCCGTCTGGTCTAGTATGATCAAATACTTCCACGATTTCTTCTGCTCTTTTATAAGCAGCACTTTCTAGTTTACTTGTTGTTGTAACAGTGGATAAACCTGCTGCCCTGCGTTCTTTATTTACTAAATCAATTACCTGCTGCTGATAGGAACCATTGGACTGTGTTGTCCCATATTTTGCTTCAGCTGCATTGGAAGATGATCCGTAATATTTTACCTGACTGCTTTCTGTATAAGCACGAACTTTATAAAAATATGTCTTTCCCTCTGCTAAGTTCTGACTGGTAAAACTGGTTTTTGCAGTAGATGCTATATATTGATAAGAACCACTTTTAGAGTTAGAACGATAGATTCGATAACAGGTTCCATTGGTAACAGCATTCCATTTCAGGCGAATCCCGTTAGCTGAAGAACTTGCCAATAACCCAGTTACTTTAGATAGATTTCTATTTACAGTTACTGCGGATGAAAAACTGCTATATATGTTTTTCCTATTCTTTTCCTGATATGCTCTTACTTTATAACTGTATGCTGTATTACCAGAAACAGTCATATCCTTATATGTTAATTCTTTTGTAGTCTTTATTTTCTTGTAAGTACCCTTCCCTTTTGTAGCACGGTAAATCTGATATCCAGCTGCCCCCTTCACTTTTGAATATTTAAGCTGAACTGTTGCTGAGGTTCTGCTTGCCGCTTTTAAAACAGGCTTTTCTAGTGAAGAAGCAGCCTGTACCAGACTTTCTCCAGTTTTCCCATTCCACGAAATGGAAAAGACAGCCATAATCATTATGATAGACAATGCTCGATATGTCTTTTTAAATTGTTGCATAATATCCTCCCTGTTCTCGGTTATTATTTCCCCTTGCTATGTCTTATACTCCATAACCGCATCAAAATATTAACACATTCTTAATAATTATGCAACATTTTGTTCATAACTTATTTTCCCATTGCTGGTAAAATCTGATTATTAACTGCATGTAAAGTAGCGAATGCAAAATTTCCTGCCAGAATAAAAAAAGAGAAAACATATTCAAATATACGTTTTCTCTTTTCCCTTACATATTATAATTTAAACAGCAAAACCATTTTCAAATTAGTTGTTGATTAATTTGTCTTCACCATTCCAGCTGTATAATTTACGGATTTCTTCTCCAATTTTTTCTGATGGATGTTCAGCTGCTAATTTTCTCATAGCACGGAAGTGAGCCTGTCCACCTGCTGCAGACATATCTAATAAGAAGTCTTTTGCAAATGTACCATCCTGGATATCGGATAAGATTTTCTTCATTGCTTTCTTAGTATCTTCTGTGATGATCTTAGGTCCTGTTATGTAATCACCATATTCAGCTGTATTGGAGATAGAATATCTCATTCCAGCGAAACCGCTTTGATAAATTAAGTCTACGATTAATTTCATTTCGTGGATACATTCGAAATAAGCATTTCTTGGGTCGTAACCAGCTTCTACTAATGTTTCGAAACCAGCCTGCATTAATGCACATACACCGCCACAAAGAACAGCTTGTTCACCGAATAAGTCCGTTTCTGTTTCTGTTCTGAAGGTTGTTTCAAGAACACCTGCTCTAGCTCCACCAATACCTAAAGCATATGCAAGTGCCATATCCTGAGCTTTTCCTGTAGCATCCTGATGTACAGCTACTAAACAAGGAACACCTTTACCAGCCTGATATTCACTTCTTACTGTATGACCTGGTCCTTTTGGAGCGATCATTGTAACATCAACGTCTGCAGGTGGTACGATTTGACCAAAATGAATAGCAAAACCATGAGCAAACATTAACATATTGCCAGCTTCCAGATTTGGCTCAATGTCTTTTTTATACATAGCAGCCTGTTTTTCATCATTGATAAGAATCATGATAATGTCTGCCATTTTAGCAGCTTCTGCTGCTGTATATACTTTGAATCCCTGAGCTTCTGCTTTCGCCCATGATTTACTTCCTTCATAAAGACCAATCACAACATTAACACCTGATTCTTTTAAGTTTAATGCATGTGCATGACCTTGGCTGCCGTAACCAATAATAGCTACTGTCTTTCCTTCAAGTAAGGATAAGTTACAATCTTCTTGATAAAAAATCTTTGCCATTTCTGTTTCCTCCTAAATTATATTTATTCTTTTAGTGTAATGAGTGACTGTCCCATCGCGCTAATCTATATAGTCGGCAATATCACCTAGTCCTCTTGTCAAACCAGTCAGTCCAGTTCTTACAAGTTCTTTAATGATAAAACCGTCTAGTAGCTTAATAAATGCATCTAATTTATTCTGATTGCCTGTTAACTCAATCATAAGCGAGTCTACTGCAACATCTACAATCTTGGCACGGAAAATATCTGCAATTCCTATAATTGCCTGACGCTCTTTTGTATCTGCCATAACCTTTACAAGTACAAGTTCCCGGCATACAGAATTGTTCTCTTTTAACTCAATAATTTCTTTTACATCTTCCAGCTTTTCCAGCTGTTTTTCTATCTGCTCCAAGGTTAATTCTTCCCCAGTTACTGCAACTGTAAGTCGTGAAACTTTAGGATCCTGGGTCACTCCAGAAGATATACTGTCTATATTGTATCCTCTCCTGCTAAATAGTCCAGCAACCCTGCTTAATACACCAGAAGTGTTGTCAACAAGTATTGATAAAACCATTCTTCTCATTTTAAGTATGTATTCTCCTTTAAACAAATTGCCCTACATAGCAGCATCTTACAAAAAATGCATATCTATGGGGCAATACTTTTCTAAAATTATGCTACGTTAAATAACTAAAGTTATTTTAACAACTTGGTTATACTTTGTCAAGTTGTTACCTTACTTGTCAGATGGGTAGTTTCTTGAATGAAAGACTTTAAATAAATTATGCTATTTATTTTCATACTGTTCTATAAGCTGACGATAACATTTTCCAGTCTCTAACAAGTCCTTGTGGGTACCACTTTCCACAATTTTCCCATCTCTCACAACAAAGATTCTGTCACAGTCTATAATTGATTTCAATTTATGCGCAATGATAATTCTCGTATGATCCGCAAACTTTTTATTAAATGCATATTCCACTGATTTAGCTGTAACACTGTCTAAATTACTTGTCGCTTCATCCAGAATAAGGATATCTGGATTTCTAAGCAATGCTCTTGTGATTGCAATTCGCTGTTTCTGCCCTCCTGACAGGTTGGTTCCATTTTCCCCTAGAACTGTATCATATCCAAAAGGAAGCTTTCTGATAAACTCATCAGCTTGTGCAATCATGGCCGCTTCTACAACCTGTTCATTCCTTACACGATTCGTTCCTAATGTAATATTCTCATAAACAGTTCCTCCAAACAAAAATGTATCTTGTGAAATATAAGCAATTCTTTTTCTCAGTAATGCTATGTCCTCTATTTCCTTTCCGTCAAATAAAACTTTTCCTTTTACTGGCTGGTACAATTGCAAGATCAGTCTGGCTATTGTAGTTTTTCCTGATCCGCTCTCCCCAACGAAAGCGACCTTTTCCCCTTTCTTGATTTGAAAACTCATATCTTCTATCATGCTTTGTTCTATTCCATATTGAAAATGTACATTCCTAAATTCAATATCTCCACTAAAATGTAAGTCTTCCTTTTCTGTAATATCATCATCAGATCTTTCCAAATCCGTTTTTATTTCCGGCTCAATCTCATATATCTGATAGATTCTTTCCAGTGCAACTGTGGCAGACTGTATCTTTCCCTGAAGACTAGCTAAGTTTTTTACTGGCGAAAAGAAGTATCCGTAAAGCATATAGAATACAACAAGATCTCCCATTGACATATGATGGCTCATCACTTGCAGGCCACCAAACCACAAAATCAGAATTCCCCCTATAAGTTCCAAAAGGTCTTTTAATGCCAATTGAAATTCCTGTTTCATACTTAGGGTATTGGCATTCTGTAACAGCTCGTCCAAATAACGGTTGTATCTCTTTTCAATTTTTTGATTTGCCTGGAAAATCTTGATTTCCTCCGCTCCTGATACCGCTTCATACAGATAGGACGAGAACTTCGAATTACTTTCCATAAACTTTTTATTCTTTTTTTCATAGGATTTTTCAAATACAATGACTACAAATAAATAACACAGCATAACCACTGCTGTAATGGCAAACATAGTTCTATTCTGGCGAAAAAGCAATATGCCTCCTGCTAAAACCATCAGGCTGTCTGCAAGCAGGCTCATGGTTACACTTATGATACCTTCTCGTACTTTAAAAACATCTATTAACCTAGATATAATATCTCCTTTTCGTCTTGTATGAAAAAACTTCATTGGAAGCCCCATTGTCTTTCGAAATGCTTCTTCCATTCTAGAAAAATCCAGTTGTCTGCTTAGTTTTAATACCAGATAGCTTCGGAAAAGCTGTAGTCCAATTTTACAAATTAAAATCCCTACAATCCCTATAGATAAATATATAAAGAAGGTTTTCTGCCCCTTCACCAGTATCTGATCCATCACTATTTTATAATAAAATGCTGGTACAACTCCCAAAGCAGTACACAGCAACGATACCATTCCCAATATTAAAATGTTTTTCTTCTGCTTTACGATTTCTAAAAAGAATCTGCCGTATTTGTTTGTTCTATGTCTTGTTTCCTCAAAATCGTCTTCAGGTGTAAAAAAAATAAAATGCTGTTTCCATTTATATTTTACATGATCTTTTCTTGGTTTCTCTTCTCCAAAAAACTCTCCAAATGTCAAATGTACAATCCCGTTATCTGGATCTGCTATAATCAGGCCTTTTTTCGTTATTTTATGTATCACAACATAATGATTCAGATTATCATTTACAATAACATCTGCAATACAAGGAAGCCATAAATCCTTTGTAAGTTTTTCCCTATCCCCTTTTACTGCACATGCTTTCATTTTATAAACTTTTGCTGCCTGTATAAGGCCATATACACTAGTTCCCTGTGTCCCCGTTCCTGCATGCTCTCTGATCTGGGCTATGGAAACCTGCTTTTTGTAATATGACATAATAGTAGCAAGACAGGCTGCTCCACAATCTGTTGCATCTTGCTGGTAAATACACTGATATCTCATCCCTTTGCTCCTATTCCATCTTTATCAAAATAAAAGCTCTGCCTCCTGTTTTCCATAAAGGCAGAGCCTTTTTTCATTAGCCAAAAAGTTTTTTAATTATTTCCAAAACAACTGGAGTAGTAGTAACTGCATATGCTACAACAGCTGGAATATTAGCTCCATTTACTTCTTTTTTAGCCTCAATTTCACTAACTGTTTCAAAATCATGTAACATGCTTTCAAATTCTTTTTTGGTTCTCTTGTCCATAAAACATCTTCCTTTCTCTATATCTTAATCTCAATTCATAAAAAATTATTTGATAAGCAGGTCTTTTATTTCCTTATCTGCCTGAACACTATAACATGACTTAGCTATCATGGAAATTCCATTTACCTCTTTTTTAGCCTGCACTTCACTTACTGCCTCAAATTCTTTTAACATGCTTTCAAATTTCTGGATTGCTCTTTTATCCATAAGCCCTCCTCCTTTTTTGCACATTTTGCTAATATTTTTTGTAATTAACCGAAAAGTTTTTTGGCAATTTCACTTCCTATTTTTTTTGCCCATTCTGTTGCTACTGGCGAAATTGCATATGCCATAACTGCCACGTTAGCTCCGTTTACTTCTTCTTTAGCCTGCACTTCACTTACTGTCTCAAAATCATGTAACATGCTTTCAAATTCTTGTACTGTCCTCTTATCCATAATACCTCCTCCTTTCTTTTCCTTCTATAATATTGCATTTTATTTTTGCATCTGCTTTGTTAGTAAAAACATGCATTATTATCTCTGCTTATTTCTCCAGCTTGTCCATTTCCTGTTTTAAAGCCTCAGCTTCCTTCTCTCTTTTCTGTTCCTTCAATACTAAATATAAATCAGAATAACTATCCATATAGTCTTTGTCCAAAGCTTCATACATCAGCTGAATTCCTTTTTCCACATCTCCAAGCTGATAGACAGCAAGTCCAAGTCCTTTTTTTGCATACTTATTTTGTGGATTCTGTTCTAGTATTTTCTGATTGATCGTAGCACAGGTCTGATAGTCTCCTTTGCTATAATACAGAAATCCAAGATTCTGCTGGATTCCCTCACTAGTAATCCCTAATTCTTCTATCCTGTCTGCTACCATGCCTGCTACTTGAATCTGTTTTTTATCTAACATAAAATATAACAGGGATTCCAGTTCCTGTAAGGTACAAAGTTTCTGTATTTTTTTCTTATATTCATTAAGTTGCATATTATAAATACAATATGTATTTTCAGAGCATACATCTCCATTCATGCAATATCTAAGATTTGCACATCCTCCCAGACAATAATCCGCATACTGGCATTCCTTACACAGTCCTTTCAAGTCGTTTCGCGTAAAACAGCGGTTCCATTTAAAACTTTCTTCACTATTCCATATCTCTTTTAGTTTTGTTTTTCTTATATTGCCTTCTATAAATTCTTTGCCTCGAATGGAAGTACAGCCAACGATATCACCATTGTTCAAAATTCCAATATTACATTTTCCTGCACTGCATCCTTGCCAGTAAGCATCCTTTCCGAACCGTTTTCTCATAAGTGCAGTATCTTTTTTAGAATAAAATCCAATACTGTCTGCCAAATCAATGGTCATATCCTCTTCTATTTTGGAATAAGCAAAATCCACAACTTTTAAAACATCTGCAGGCTCTATACATTCTTCCATATGCTTTTTAAAATTGCCCATAGGCAGTGCAATCTGTAACTGCCATGTCAGGACTCCAGCTTCTTTTAATATCTGGTACAATTCTTCTAATTCGTCTACATTCTGTTTTTGAATTGTTGTAATCGCCGCTGGTATGATCCCACTTTCTTTAATTCTTTTAAAATTCTCTATATCCCGTTCAAAAGATCCCGGTTTACGGATCTTATCATGAGTTTCTTGACATCCATCAATGCTAATAGCAATTGTATTGATCCCTGCTTCTTTAGCTTTTTGAACAGTATCATCACTCATAATCCAGCCATTTGTAATCATACTGGTAACAATTCCATTTTCAACAAGTTTTTTCGCTATCAGATGCCAGTCTTTCCTTGTTGTCAGTTCGCCACCCGATATGGTTATATATTTAAGACCTAATTCTTTTAAATCATCACACAGTTCTAATGCTTCTTCTGTTGTAAGTTCATCCTCCATCGCTTCTTCACAGGAAGAACCACAATGCTGACATCTCATATTACATTTCATGGTTATTTCCCACACTGCATTGGTTAATTGATATTTCATTTTTCCCCTCACTTTCGCTGCACTTGATTTAACAGCCCAGATGACTTAATCCTTTTCCATAGAAATATTTCATTGTAGCATCTATTATTTAATAATAAGAAGCCCTATCCCATCTATCAGGCTAGAGCTCCTTTATTGTACATGCTTTATTTAAATAATCCTGGTAAATGGTACAACTGCGTACGCAATTACTGGTCCTACGATGGAAAGTATTTCAATAAGCCCTGATCCGCCATTTACTTCACTTTTTGCTTCGATTTCACTAACGGGCTCAAACTCATTCAGCATGCTCTCAAACTCATCCATTGTTCTCTTTTTCATATTCATCTCTCCCTTCTGATTTTATAATATCATGTTACTCCTAAACCAAAATTAGAAGCATCATGTTATTATCCTATTTTTATGTAATAAAAGCAAATACTTTTTGTTAATATTATATCAAATAAATCCTATTTTTACTAGCCTTTTGTGTAATTACTATAAATTCTTAAAGTTTATCCAATAAAACTTATATAATTTTCGTATCTTAAAACCAATATTTGCAAATAGCCAAAAACCCCAGAATGAATTGACTTATTTGCAATGCATTCTGGGGTTAGAAATGACTCCATCAAATGTTTTTTACTATTATATATAACGTTTTTTCATCTGCTAATCTTCGGCCTTATTAAAAATAAACTCCGAAAGTGCCTGCTGATTCTGTGCTAAATCCACATCAAGAATCCATGCCTTATTAATTTTCTGGTTCTTATATGAATTATCTACTGGAATTCTCATCTGATGAATATGAGTAGTTCCCATAAACAAAACTGTCTTTCCCATTCGGAAAATCTCATCATTGGATAAATCTGTAGTCACATAAGGCAATACTGTTTTGCCTAAATCAAATAACTTTGTAAATGGCATGGCTTTTGCTTTTGCAAATAAAGAAAGCATTACGTTTCTCTGTCTTTGTGTACGTTCGAAATCATTATTTCCCACCTGACGGATTCTTGCATAAGCTAGTGCCTGTTCACCATTCATAGTCTGCAGTCCTGGTACCACATCTAATACGCTGCTTCTGTGGTATGCAGTGGTAAGATAAGTGTATTCTTCCTGATTTAAATTGACTTCCACTCCACCAGCCTCATCAATAAGGCTTTTAAAAGCCTCAAAGTCTACTAATACATAACCGTCTAATTTGATATTAAAGTTCTGTGCGATAGTCTCATATAACAGTTCCACGCCGCCTAATGAATATGCAGCATTAAACTTACTCTTGCCGTGGCCTGGAATATCCACGTACATATCACGCATAAGAGAAGTCAGTTTTAACTGCTTGTTCTTATTATCAATAGTAGCAATCATAGTAGAATCCGAACGCCCTGCCTGTGACCAGTTTGCCCTTTTATCCGAACCAATCAGCAGAATATTCATAATCTGATCATCTGAAAGCAAATCACTGTCGTCTAACACATTGGATAAATCCGAAGATTTGTCTCTGTCCATTGTAGCAAATGCATCTGTTACCTCATATCTTACTTTTGCCGCAAAGGAACCTGATACGATCGCAATCGCCACCAGAAGGCAGCTCATAATCCTTTTCACAATACGCTTGCGTTTTCTTCTTTTTTTATTCATTGCACGATTACTCATACTTACCTCTCTCCCTAAAACACGCTTCATTTCTATTATCTAATTTAAATCAATAGAAGAACACCTGCATTTCGAACAGTTCCTGTTTTAAAGAACCGATAGCGGACAATGTCCACTCTACGCATTACCCAGTTTCTTTTGTGCAGTGTGGCAAATGCGTATATCATTTTTTTCTCACTCTCTTCCAAATCTTGTTTCCCTAATTCATACAGACTGCCTGCCTGGTTCTGGGTATCTAAAAGTGCCTTCTTTTGCTTCTTCCAGCTTGATGCCTTGTCCATTACGGCTTTTTTAGAAAACTCTGTACTGCCAACTACATTACTAGTGTGCTGTCTGTATAACATGGTAGCCTTATTAAGATACACGATTTTTCCATATGCTGCTGCAACTATACCAGTCCACCAGTCATGCATACGGACCTGCTTTGGAAATGTCCGAAGCTTCCCAAGTAATGCTCCATTAAGCAGCATGGTGCAGCCCATCATTTTATTTTCCATAAGCATATGTGCCAAATCTAATTTTGAAGTATCTAACTTACTGCTCTGATG
Organism: [Clostridium] polysaccharolyticum; assembly: GCF_900111595.1. Lineage (GTDB taxonomy): Bacteria > Bacillota > Clostridia > Lachnospirales > Lachnospiraceae > Clostridium_AI > Clostridium_AI polysaccharolyticum. The sequence continues at coordinate 71,434 of NZ_FOHN01000012.1, forward strand.
AAAAGAAGAATGTATGGTTCCAAGCCCCTCATCTGCTACAATCGCATCTGTAAATACAGTAATAGGCGTTTCTTTTCCGTACTCTTCTTCTGCTTTTTTCATACAGGCAAGGGTATCTGCTATCTTTTCAGGAAGCCAGTAATCATCCTGATCGCAAAACATGACGTAATCACCTGTTGTTTTTCTTGCCCCGTCTAAAAAGTTAATGGCCGCACCTTTGTTTTTCTCATTTGGTTTCCAGAAAATTTTATCAGGATATGCCTGCCCAAACTCTTTTACAATGGCTTCGGTGTTATCTTTGGAACCATCGTCACATATCCACAAACGCCAGTCTTTATAAGTATTTTCTAAAATAGATTCGATCTGTTCTCTTATATAGGTTTCTCCATTATAGGTTCCCATAATAATATCTACAATTTCCATATTCCCTCCAGTGCATCCTTTTGCTTCTTTACTTCCAATATGCCTTAAAAGAAGTCATTTTCAAAACCAGACTTTCTGGAAGACGTTTGTAATGACAGCCTAATTTATACCCAAGAAATTTAAATCCACTTGCAAAAAACAAATCCATTAACTCTAAGTACTTTTTGTCTTTCCACATCTGACTGGCTGTCTCTTTCACTAATTTTACACCTTCTGGAACGGATTGAACAGTCCCAAAAATTTCTTTATATTGGCTATGTGCAACACCCACATCAAAATTACGCTTAAACTGCTGTATATACGTATAGTTATGAGAATGTACCACCTTAGCATCTTTGACATATTTGATGTGATATCCTGCCATTATCATGTGGTAAGCCATTATTGCATCTTCTGCAAAAATGGTTTTCTTTACAAATCCCCCTAATTCGTCATAAACGGACCGTTTGTAAACGGCACATGCATCCGAACAGAAAAATGCCTTGATTCCCATCGTTTCTAGATCTTCTTTTCCCTTCACAATATCTTTATCCGGATAATTAAATTCTCTAGTGTATTTCTCTAAGATATCCCCATGTTTACCTGCTAACTGTCTTGCATAGCACAAGCTTATTGTTTCCTGTTCTTCAAAACCTTTTAAAAGACTGGCAATCAAATGGCTGTCTGCCGGTACTGCATCCTGTGTCATATACATGAGATAATCGGCATCTGATAAACTGGCACCATAAGCTCTTGTTGCACCATGATCATATTCTTCTGGTGCAATCGGAAATACTTCCACACCGTATTTTTCAATGTAAGGCGTTACAATATCTTCTTTTCCTGAAACCGTTGTATTCAGAAGAAGAATGCGCTGTGGCTGTATACTCTGCTTTCTAATACGTTCTAACAATACATCCAATTTCTGGTCTGGTAAATAGACTGGTATAATAAGATCCAAGCTAACATTCATTTTATGTGACTTCCTTTACTTAATTTAAATCTAATAACCGTTTTACTAATTTTACAGCTTCCTGTGCATCTCTTGAGTATCCATCTGCACCTATTTCATCAGCATAATCCTGAGTAATAACTGCCCCTCCAATGATAATTCTGGCAGTCAGTTTTTCTTCTTTTGCCCGTTCAATTACTGTTTTCATCTCAGTCATGGTAGTTGTCATAAGAGCAGACAATCCGATAATATCCGCATTTTTTTCTTTTGCTGTTTCAATAATCAGTTCTGTTGGAACATCTTTTCCAAGATCAATTACCTCAAACCCATAATTCTTTAACATAAGCACAACCAGATTTTTCCCTATGTCATGAATATCCCCTGCTACCGTAGCCATGATAACTGTTCCCAATTTTGTTTCATTTTCTTTTTTTAACATTGGTTCTAGATAATCTATTGCAATTTTCATAGTTTCGGCACTGCTAATAAGCTGAGGCAAAAAATAAATCTGTTTATCAAATAATCTTCCCACTTCATTTATGGCTGGAATCAGCATGGTTTCAATCATATGCTGTGGATCTTGCCCTGCCTCTAAAGCTTCCTTTACCAAATCAACAACTTGTTTTCTTCTTCCCTTAATAACAGCCTCTGCCACTTTATCAAAATTCTGGCTGCCTTCCACTTCCTTGGCAGCATCCTTAGTCTCCGTTACAATGGTCATTGGATTTTGGGTAACTCTCTTTATATAATTCACATCTGCTTCTTCCTTATTCATTAATAAGTCCGTCGCAAATGCAACATTCATCAATAAATTCTGTGAAGGATTGGCAATGGCCATGGTTAATCCCTCTCGAATGGCTAAGGCTAAAAACGTGGAATTCACAAAGATTCGTTCTGGCAATCCAAAAGAAATGTTAGATAAACCACAAATTGTTGCAATTCCTAAATCGTGTTTACAATGACGAATGGTCTCCATAGTTTCCCATGCTGCCATTTTATTGGCTCCAATGGTATTCACCAATCCATCTACCACAATATCTTTCTCCGTAAAGCCTTGTCGCTTGGCCTCCTGTAAAATGATCTGGATAATTTCTTTCTTCTCATCTAAATCCTTTGGAAGCCCCTCATCAGAAAGAGGAAGCAGAATAAACATGGCTCCATATTTTTTTACAATTGGAATTAATTTTTCAAACTTTTCCTTCTCCAAAGAAACGGAATTCACTAAAGCACGTCCTGGATAGATACGAAGGGCTGCTTCAATTACTGGAATATGGCTTGAGTCAATACATAAAGGCAAATCAGATGCTAATGTCAGTTCATTTACCACTTTCAGCATCATTTCCTTCTCATCAATGCCATTCATTCCTACATTTACGTCTAGAATGCTTGCACCATTGTCTTTCTGTTCCTGTGCAAACTGAAGAACCATATCCAGGTTTCCTTCTCGAAGTTCTGCCTGCAGTGCTTTTTTCCCTGTAGGATTAATTCGTTCTCCTACTACCATAAAACGTCCATCTAAATCAAATTGTAATGTTTTTCTCTCTGTGGATAATGCTCTTACCTTTTCTGTATTGCAAGGAACTGGTTTTCTGCTTCCAATTTTCTTAGTCAATGCTTTAATATGCTCTGGCGTGCTTCCACAACATCCACCTACAATAGCAGCTCCTGCTTCCACAAGTTCTTCCATATGTTTTGCAAATTCCTCTGGCTGCATATCAAATACAGTCTCTCCATCTTCTAAATGAGGCAATCCTGCATTTGGCTTTGCAATAATTGGAATGGTCGCAACACGTTTCATTTCTTCTACTACAGTAAGCATCTTGTCTGGTCCAGTAGAACAGTTAAGACCTACCGCACTTACCCCTAAATTTTCTAATACCACTACTGCAGTTGCTGGATCGGTTCCAAATAAAGTTTTACAGTCATCATTAAAGGTTAAGGTAGCCATAATAGGCAAATCACAGCACTCTTTGATTGCAATCACTGCTGCCCTTGTTTCCTGCAGACTCATCATGGTTTCCACAACAAATAAGTCAACATCTGCTTCTAACAGATACTTCACTTGTTCCTTGTACACATCAATCAGTTCTTCCACAAGCATCTTTCCAATAGGATACACTTGCTCTCCTGTCATGGTAAGGTCACCAGCCACCCATATTTTTCGCTCTGGATACTTTTCTTTTGCACGTTTTACCGCCTCTTTTGACAATCCTACTAACACATGATTCATATGCTGGATATCATTTTCCAGTCCATACTCTTTTAACTTAATGCGATTTCCTGTAAAAGTAGGAGCATACAGAATATCTGTCCCTGCTTCAATAAACTCCATCTGTAATTCAATCAGTTTTTCTGGATTTTCCAGTATCCATTTTTCAGGACATACTCCTGCTGGCATCCCCTTTTTATATAAATTAGAACCTGTTGCACCATCTAAAAATATGACCTTAGATTCTGCAAGTTCTTTCCATTCTTTCTTGTTCATTGCTATACCAAACCTTTCTTAGTTCTAAACCTCTAAGTTACTGTATCGTTATTTTATCCATGAAACTTACCCTGTTAAACGGCAGCATAAAATAATATCCATCTGCAAAAGCATAAAGTTTTTCTATAATTTCACTAGCGATTTCAGCTCCCACAATCTCTGCTTCTTTGCGGCTCATATCTGGATGATAGCGATTTACAATTTCATCTGGTACATGAATGCCAGCTAATTCATTTTTTACAAATGTTGCATTACGAAAACTGGTAAATGGCATAATTCCACATAAAATCTTCGTATCGATTCTTTCTTTAATCTGGTGTATCCGTTCAATATCTTCTGGAGCGTAAATAGGCTGTGTAAGAAAATATGCTGCCCCTGCATCTGCTTTCTTTTTCATTCGTTCTACTACTTTATCAATTCTTCCAGCATAATTCAAAGCTCCACCATAATAAATAGGTTCATCTGAAAAATGCTCCTGATTCATTTCCTTCATAAAATTCATAAGCTGTATGGAATTATAATCAAACACACTGGAAATAGAACTTCGGCTTACACTAGGCACAGGATCTCCTGTTACAATCAAAAGATTCCGGATATCGTTAATATATGCACCTAATAACGAAGAACGCATGGCAATCATATTACGATCTCTGCAGCAAACATGAGGCATTACAGAAACACCCACATCATGTACCAGTTTCACACTCATCAGTATTGAATCCACACGGCTTCGTCCTCTTGGTGAATCCGCCATAGTAATAATGTCCACATTATGCTCTTTTAAATACTGTGCATGCTGAATAACTGACTCATACTTTGCATCGTAAGGTGGATCTAATTCCACAGCCACAACCTTTTTTCCTTGCTTTAATTTTTCATAAAACGCATTTGCTATTGCTGGTTTTTTCTGTTCTTTTTGTTCTTCCTGTACAACTTCTATTGCTGCTGCTTTCAAAACTGTTTTTTGTGAAATAGACTGAGCAAGTTTCTTAATGTAAGCAGGTGTTGTACCACAGCAGCCTCCAACAATATCCAATCCCAGTTCTGCTGCTTCTAGCATGTTTTCCACAAAATAATCTGCATTATCACGAAATACCATTCGATTCTGGAACTTTTCCGGATAACCAGCGTTTGGCATAGCAATGATATATTTATTCTTTGGAAAAACCATTTTCTTTAGAATCTGGCACATGTGTCCCGAACCAACACCACAGTTAAAACCAGCTGCATCAATCTGTTCCATCTTGCCAGCCATTTCCAGCAGACGGCTGGCTTTGATCCCCATTGAAGAATATCCGTTATGGTTCACACAAAAATCTGTTATAAGGAATACATCACTTTTTTCTTTTACATAAGCAATTACTTCCTGTATCATAATTAAATCTGAAAAGGTTTCAAATAAAATCACAGGCAGCTTTTCTTCTATAAAAATGTCACAGATTCTTTTATATTCTTTTATTATATCTTCTTTTGTCCGATCCGGATTATACGGAATCGGTCCAATATCTCCTGCAATAAATACAGGCTGGGATTCTATCTGTTTATTCTCTTTTGTAACTTTTTCTACTGCATTTTTTGCAATACGGCATGCTGCACGGATTATGTTCTCTTGTTCCTCTGCTCCCACTTGCAGCACATCCCTGCTGGCTGCAAACGTATTTGTCCGAAGCAGCCTTGCACCTGCCTTTATATATTCCATATGTATTTCTTCAATAAATTCTGGTTCATTTATATTGGCAAATTCAGAAACCAGTCTATCATTTCCCTTTAATGCTGCATAATAGGTTCCCATTGCTCCATCTGTAATTAATCTGTTTTCTTTTAAATACTCTTGTAATTTCATGAACCTCTCCTTTGTCTGTTAATGGATAATTTATAATATCATAAAATCAGGTTTATGGGCAACCAGTTGCCCAAACCTTACTTATATTTAAATACTATCACCACATTTTCTTAATGAAACTGTTCCTGCAGCTGATTTAATACTGGTACCAGTACAATAGTTACCACTCCCGCAGTAACAACTTGTGTCACATTGGCAGATATTGAAAACAGTGGCGTAAAAAAATTATGAAATAAAATTACTTCCGCAATATAATACCCTGCACATTTTACGATTAATGCTGCACACATGGCAAAAAAGATCTGCATCTTGCCTTTTTTATGCTTCGTAATGGCACCTACTGCATATCCTTCTATCCATAATGTTATAAATGTAAAGGGCGCCCATATTGTCCAGCCAGATGTCAAATCAAACAGTGCCATTCCAAAGGAACCTGAAACCGCACCAATTCTGCTTCCAAATAAAATGGCTGCTATATAAACAGGAACATTGCCAAGATGAACAAGCCCTCCAGCACCTGAAATAGGCAATGTTATGTTAATAAATCTTGTTGCAATATAAACGAAAGCAGAAAACAAAGCAGTAATTGTCATTTTATAAATTCTTGTACTTCTACTTGTAACCATATTTTTCTCTTTCATTACCTCCTCCTATTTATGAAATGCTTCAATATAATCAAATACTTTATCCTTAAAACTGTCCCATGCATCTTCATGGTCTACAAAATACTTAGGACAGATTTTTTTGGTTACATCATAATGACGAATGATATCATCCTGTTTTAAGTTATATTTTCCACATAGCCATGCCGCAAGCTTTACAAGAGAACGATAAGTTTCCTCTGTAAATTTTCCTGTTTCATCCTGGTGACAGCATTCAATGCTAATGGTATCAATATTCCGCTTGTTAGACGCATAAGAAATTTCTTCTAAAGGAATGCACTGAATAATTTCCCCATCCAACCCTATAATAAAATGACTGCTTGCATAAGTCTCTTTGCTATCTTTCAATCCTTCAAAATAATTACGGTTATTCTTGGCACTTGACCCTGGATTTGCTGTATAATGAACCACAATGCCTTTTACTCTTCTTAACTTATCCCCTGGCCTGGAATACTCATTAGGTGTTAAAAACTGTTCTTCAATTGCAGGCTTCCCAACTTTCTGCGTAGGAAACAGTTTTGAAATAATCCCAGGTCCATTTCCTCTTTTCTCACTTGCAGAATATAAAAGTCCGTAAATGACAGCCAGAAATAAGATAATTCCACATATCTTCATAAAACATTCTTTCGGATCTGTTTTTCTTCTTTTTCGTTTTTTCATATGCATATTCCCCCTGCCTTTTCAGGTTTATCAGTTTATGAATACATCCTGTCTTTTTTGCTTTTAAAATAACGTGTATTTAAATTTATATAAATCGAAAAAAGCCTGTCGCTAACTTTCGTTAATGCCGACAGGCTTAAAGATAACTCCATTAATATTTAATTATTCCACAAATGCCTGCAAAATACAAGCTTGTTTTTTATTCTCCTGCTTTTTCCACTTTGATCATATTTGTTGCTCCTTCAATACCTAAAGGAATCCCCGCTGTAATTACTGCAATGTCTCCAGCTTTTAAGTAACCAGCTTCTTTTGCACGATTCACTGCATGACCAAATAAAGCCATTGTATCGCTTTCTTTTTCAATCTTAATTGGAATAACACCCCAAGCTAAGTTTAGCTGGCGTAATACTTGTTCGTTTACTGAGCATCCAATAATAGGACTTGCTGGACGGTATTTTGCTACACGTCTTGCTGTAGAACCAGACATTGTTACAGATACGATTGCTTCTGCATTTAAGTCATGCGCTGTCATAACCGTTGCATGGGAAATCGCTTCTCTGACTGTAGCATGCTCTTTGGATTCCATAATTCTGAAACGTTTTTTATAGTCAATATCTTTTTCTGTTCTTTCTGCAATTTTTGCCATCATGGCAACAGATTCTACTGGATATTTTCCAGCAGCTGTTTCACCTGATAACATAATAGCTCCTGTACCATCATAAATAGCATTTGCTACATCAGAAATCTCCGCACGAGTAGGTCTTGGGTTTTTCATCATGGAATCTAACATCTGAGTTGCTGTAATAACTTGTTTACCAGCTTTGTACACTTTCTTGATGATCATTTTTTGAATTACTGGTACTTCTTCACCTGGAATCTCAACACCCATATCCCCACGAGCGATCATGATACCATCGGAAGCTTCAATAATTTCATCAATATTGTCAACGCCTTCTTTGTTCTCTATTTTTGAAATAATGCGAATTGCATCACCATTGTTTTCGCTTAAGACTTTTCTAACTTCGAATACGTCAGCAGCACTTCTTACGAAAGATGCAGCAACAAAATCGTATCCTGTTTTGCAAGCAAAGATAATGTCTTCTCTATCTTTTTCACTTAGATATGGCATGCTAAGCCTAGTATCTGGAACATTTACACCCTTTGTATTGGAAACTGGTCCTTCATTTAGAACTTTACATACGATATCTGTTTCTGTTTTTCCTTCAACAGTCATCTCAATCAGGCCATCATCAATTAAGATGCGTGTTCCGATTTTAACATCCTTTGGTAATCCTGTATAGCTAATAGAAACAATGTCTTTTGTTCCAGCAATCTCACGGGTAGTTAATGTAAAGGTCTGGCCTTTCTCAAGATATTCTTTCCCATTAGCAAAATCTCTTAATCTGATTTCTGGACCTTTGGTATCTAAAAGTGCTGCAATAGGACGTCCGGCTTCTTCACGTACTTTACAAAGTGCATCAAATCTTTTGCCATGTTCTTCATAACTTCCGTGTGAAAAGTTGAAACGAGCAACATCCATTCCTGCTTCTGCAACTTGCTTTAACACTCCTGGCTGATCTGTAGCTGGTCCTAGTGTACAAATAATTTTTGTTTTTCTCATTGACTTCTGCCTTTCTTATCTAGTATTTAAATGTAATTTAAACAGCACGTTCTAAAATAATTCTGCCCCCATATTATCTTTTTTATTTTTCCAATTTATAATTTCAAAAACCTTCTAGCAGATAATTCTCCCTTTATGCTTTTGTGCATTTAATCTCCAAATAAATTTCTATACTAAAAAACATCAGATATTCTGATGCTTCTTAGTATTTGTTTATTATCTCAGAAATACTGTCTAATTGTAGCAGAAAAATGCGAAGTTGCAATTTTTTATATGTAAATACCATTATGAATGATTCATAATAACATCCTATGCATCATTTAATCAAATCTAATTGCATCAACTGGTTTTATCCTTGATGCCTGCAATGCAGGTATAGCAGAAAATGCAACACCTTCAGTAACTGATATAAACAACGTAAACATTATTGTTCGTAAATGTAATTTGAGCAAGAATACAGTAAAAAAGAACTTTAAAATTATTGCAGAAAAAAACGAATACAAAACAATACAGCATATAATATTAATAAACCAAGATGTAATTGATATTACAATACCCTCAAATATAAATTGCAACATAATATCTTTCGCATTTGCACCTAATGCACGCCGTATTCCAATTTCTGCAATACGTTCTTTAACTGAGAAAGAAAGTGTTAGCATAATAATAAATCCAGATATTACAACAAGTGCCATTAAAATAGTATTACTAACAGCTTTAATAGCTTTTGCCACAATATTATACTTTTCCACTATGTCCATATAAGTTGTTATCTGTAATTTTTCCATATTCCTGTTCTTTCTTAACCATTTCTTTACATATTTGCAATTTTCCTCGTAAGCTTCATTTGAAAATGCCAAAACAAATGTATATTTTTTTGTAGATTGCATATTCTGATTTATTAGCCATGTATCTGGTATAAATAACCTGCAAGTCGCATTTATTTCTTCTGTAGATGATAATGCACTATTAATTTTTAAATTAGAAGAAATTGTATTTGGCAAATCAGCAATCACACCTTTAACTTCTAATGTATATATCCTACTCTCAAATCTAAACTTTATTTCTTCACCAACACTATTTTTCTTCCCAAACAACAATTTAGATGTACTCTCTTCAATGATAACCTTAGCATCTTTCTGATTATAATCTTTTTTTGAAAAATCACTTCCATATAAAATAATATTCCTTTTGGAATAATCATCTCCATCATAATAATAAACTGGCTGAGATAAAAAAGAATAACTACATCCACTTAATTCCATCGCAATATTTATACCAGTATTTCTGTACCTACGTTTACAAATACCAGTTGACAATAACGTTTGATATTCTGTCAAATTTATATCTTCCTTATCTACAACTAATTCATCAACATTCAACTTACTATCTGAAGAAATAATCAGGCTCTTTGGATCAAAACATTGTGCTTTCTTATACTCATTTCTTATGTAGGTATTTATCACTTCATTTCCTGTTGTAAAAAGAAATAAACCAAACGTAATACCTGCAATCGTCAATCCAACTCTTAACTTATTACTAAATACTGTCTTTATCAATATATGAATTATAAATTTAATCTTTTCCAACACTTAATCCTTTCCCAAGTCTATTACTCGATCTGCAAATTGTGCTGCCCTTTGACTATGTGTCACCAAAATGACCGTTTTTCCCTCGCTTTTCAACTGTTTAAACAGCTTCAATACAATTGATTCATTGCTATTATCAAGATTTCCAGTTGGTTCATCGGCTAAAATATACTTTGGCGAAAAAAGTAATGCTCTTGCAATAGCAACTCTCTGTTTTTCCCCTCCAGAAAGAAATCTTGCTTCCATTTTCATAATATCTTTTATACCAAGCAGATTTGACAAGTATTCTAAATGTTTCTTAAGTTCTAAGGAAATTTTTTTATTACTATATACAATTGGTAAAATTATATTTTCATAAACATTTAAATCTTCCAGCAAATTATATGACTGAAATATGAAACCAAATTGTTCATTTCTTATTTAATAAAGTACTCTTTCCAATTCCTGATGGTCCTACAATTGAAACAAACTCATTATCCTGTACAGAAAAACTCCTATTCTTAATAATAATTTTATCTTCTCTGTACTGTTTTGTAATATCTATCAAGTCAATCATAACGTATAACAAGTACCCCTCTCATATTTACTTTTCATTATAAGTCAAATTCTCATAAACAATATCATTTTCTGAAATTCCTGATACAATTTGAGTATATTTTCCGTCAGATATCCCTGTTACAATAGGTTTATATATATATGAACCATCTTGATTTACACATGCAAAGGCATCACCATTTTCAAATTGATATATATAATTGTTTGGAATTGCTATTACTCCATTCCGTTTGCTGAGCAGTATAAAAACTTGTACTTCCATTCCTGGTCTCAATAACATTTTACGATCTTTCACTTTTACGCTTATTTCGAAGATTCTTTTATTAATAGTATCACTAATATGAATTATTTTACCCTCTAACCTAATTCCATTATAAACAATATAGGACTCTGACTGATATGTAAAATTATTAACTAGTTCTTGTGGCAACTGAACGTTACATAGAATATTTTGATAACTTAATAATGTGATAACAATTACATCTCCATATGTTATATTTATTACTCTAACCTTATCCTTTACCCTATACACATTATTGCCCTGTTTTGCTATAAGCATGCCTCCTTTAACAATATCACCTTGCTTTACGCATATTTTATACTTGCTCTTCTTTTCAAGTCTTATATAATGATAATCCCTCTTATCAAATGTTATAACTCCCATTTTTTTCTATACTCTCTTATATCTGTGCGTGATACCTTATATGCACTATCAAAATTCACATCATCATTTTCTAAATCTTTATCTGATATTTGGATTTCATACGGATCCCTATTATTCAATTCAAAATTAAGATATAAACAAAATACACATAACACTAGTAACAATACTGTAACTATTATTCGTCTCAAATACTTATTCCTCCTGCCCTACCTACTTATTCACAGGCAATGTTTCTATATATTCTTTTATGTTTTTATCGTTTTCGCTGTTATTTATAAAAAATCCTGTATTATCAGCAAACATACACAATTCTTTCTTTTGATTCTTATATAAAATAATTTTTGATGTTTTTACAATATCAAACGTTCTAATACCTTGCTTATAATTCAAATTATATGCAAATAAAACATTATCATTCTTTTTGAATAAATAATCCACCATCTGCTCTTTTGTAAATTCATCCTTAACCTCACCAGTGCCGTTACTTAATAGCACTTTCATATTTGTAATGTTTAAAAAATCAAATGCACAAAAATCACATATTTTCAATTTTTTCAAAATGGAAACATTTGTATGAACTGGATTCTCCTTATCATCTGGAATTTTGGAATAAATAAGATCTGTATCACCATGAAATAACATATTATCATTTCCATCTTCTACTATATTTTCGTTATACCCTTTTGTATTTGCAATATGAAAATATGGTGTTTTATATTTTTGTTCTCTATCATTTATGACAAAATTTATAGCATCTATTGAAAAATCAGCTCTTTTTTCATAATTTTCTATGCCTAGCTGTAGCACACACCAATAAACATTCCACCCCTTATATTTATATGATTGCTCCAAGTACAAATCAGAACACTGAACAGAATACTCCCCTGCTCCTGTTATGTCTAATGATTCAAATTGAAAACTTTTAATTTTTTTAGATGAAATTATCGGGATTGCAAAAGATTGTTGATAATCCATTGTTGAATAATAGCAAAGCGCATATTTTAACACATCACCACCATAAATTACCATCTTTTCATTTTTCCCTTTTGTACACCCTGCCATACATATACCGATTATAACGCACATCAGTATAATACACAGAGAATTTCTATTCCTTTTCCTTGATTTATGCAATGTTATATTATTCACAATTATTTCTCCTTTATTCACTTTTATACACGAAAAAATGCAGGATATGCTCAATTGACCACAAACCTGCAAATTTTCATTAAGAAATTATCTAGTTACTAAAGTAGTTGTAATGCCATTTCCACTGTAACAATAACTTGTCTTAGTAAAAGATGTATTCTTAGTAACTGTATTAACTTTCTTAAAATCCCATCCATACAATGTTCCCATTCCAGCCAATCTATAATCACCTGAAACAAATTTGCTCAAATCGTAAGTATTAGTTTGAGAAACACTGAAAGTATATGTAACTGTTGTTGAATACGAACTAGACAATTTTGCACTTAACTCGTTAATATCATCCGATGCTGATACACCAAGTTCAGTACTTACAATTTTTGTAACGCTACGTTCTTTCGTAGCTGCAGTCGTTATAGAATATATTTGTCCTTGATTTTTCACCCAATCACCATAGTACACTAAACATTTATAGAAATTTCCTACTTTCTTTTTATAGTATTCTGTTAACAATGTAGTATTCTTTTTATCAAACTCCCATGATTCATTGCTGTAATACGTTGATGTTCCGTGATAATCAGGTGCAGTTTTCTTCGCTGCAAAAGCAATATTTCTACATGGCATCAATAATGTAAAACACATTATCAAACCTACCCCTCTTAATAAATTTTTTTCATTTTCAAAAAACTCCCACTAATTAATTAAACAAACTTAACACTTTTCCCATAATAACATGTCTTCTATAATATGTCAAATTATTACCATAGATTCTTGATAAATTTTAGACTCTTATTGCATAAGCATTTCCAAAATACCAAATCATAAGCGTACTTTTTAAGCATCCTGCAAAATTGAATACTCTTATTTTCGTTGGAATTTCTACCCGCATATGAAATAATCTGGGCATATTTCTCCTTCTATGTATATGACTTCTTTATGCTTGCAAAAACACCAGTGCTTATCGCACTGGTGTCTCTCATTTATCTCTATTCCATTATCTTTCCACACTATAGTTAGGTGCTTCTTTTGTAATATGAATATCATGTGGGTGGCTTTCTTTTAAGGAAGCAGCAGAAATTTTAACGAACTTTCCATTTACCTTTAAGTCTTCAATAGTAGGGGCTCCACAGTAACCCATACCGGAACGGATGCCTCCGATTAGCTGGAATACCGTATCTTCTACTGTACCTTTGTAAGCAACACGGCCTTCTACCCCTTCAGGAACTAATTTCTTAGCATTTTCCTGGAAGTATCTGTCTTTGCTTCCATTTTCCATAGCACCGATAGAACCCATGCCACGGTATACTTTATATTTTCTTCCCTGGAATAATTCAAATGTTCCTGGGCTTTCGTCACATCCAGCAAAGATACTGCCCATCATACATACATTAGCACCAGCTGCAATAGCTTTTGTCATATCACCAGAATATTTGATACCGCCATCTGCAATGATAGGAATGTCATATTCTTTTGCCACCGCATAACAGTCCATAATGGCTGTTACCTGTGGTACACCGATACCTGCAACAATACGTGTTGTACAGATAGAACCAGGCCCAATACCTACTTTAACAGCATCTACACCAGCTTCAATTAAGTCTTTTGTTGCCTGTCCTGTAGCTACGTTGCCAGCAATAATCTGTAAATCAGGATACTTTTCTCTTACCATTCTTACAACCCGCAGCACGTTAGCAGAATGGCCATGGGCTGTATCAATTACAATGGCATCTACTTTTACATTTACAAGAGCATCTACACGATCCAGAATGTTAGCAGTAACACCTACACCTGCTGCACAAAGAAGCCTTCCCTGCCCGTCTTTTGCAGACAAAGGATATTTAATCTGTTTTTCAATGTCTTTGATCGTAATAAGACCTTTTAAATTGCCTTCTCCATCAACGATAGGAAGCTTTTCTTTTCTTGCTTTTGCCAAAACCTTTTTTGCTTCCTCTAATGTAATTCCTTCCAGTGCTGTAATTAAACCTTCTGAAGTCATGCATTCTTTGATTTTACGGGAAAAATCCATTTCAAATTTCAAATCCCGGTTTGTAATAATACCAACTAATTTTCTGCCTTCTGTAATGGGCACTCCAGAAATGCGGAACTTAGCCATCAGCTCATCTGCATCCTGTAATGTATGTTCTGGAGATAAATAAAACGGGTCCGTGATGACACCATTCTCAGAACGTTTTACCTTGTCAACTTCTTCTGCCTGTGCTTCAATTGACATGTTTTTGTGAATAACACCGATTCCACCCTGTCTTGCCATGGCGATTGCCATTCTATGTTCTGTTACTGTGTCCATACCAGCACTCATCATTGGAATATTCAAAGTAATCTTTTTTGTAAGCTTAGTTCTTAAATCCACCTGATTTGGAATTACTTCTGAATAACCTGGTACTAAAAGCACATCATCAAATGTAATGCCTTCGCCGATAATTGTACCCATTTTAAAACCCTCGCTTTCTTTCGTCTGAATAACTGTAATTAAATTGTCTGAAAATTACATATTAACAATTAATTAGTATTATTAATATCATAATTTTATGGTAATTTTAAAAAGTATATCGAAAAGGCAGCTATTTGTCAAGATTATAGACTGTCTTTCATTTATTAAAAAAACTAATAATTTTATTACTCTCTACTTTTTCACTTTACTAGGGGCTTTGTTGTACATGCATTCAATCATTTTCTCACTTGGATTAAAATACACTTTCATCTGGCTGGATTCTGTTGAAGCAATCATCATAAATGCATTACTCATGCCTTTGCTGTAATTTTTTACATTGCTAATTGATTTATTATCAAACTCTTCTCTTCTTTCTGGAGATACGATAACCTCAACATCTTCCATATCTACTCTTAACATGTTTTTACGCTTTGCCTGGCCTGTAATACGGTCAAAATCAAACTGGCCATCACAGAATATGTATTCATATTCTACATAACTAAGACGTGGCCATACATAAACAGCAAGAACAGCTACCAAAGCTACTAAGGGAACCAAAAGCTGATTTCCACTTAATATTGCCAATAATAATAAAAATACCAGTAAAACAATTAATAATACCTTTAAAAACACAGATTGAAAAGGCGGCTTTACTCTTACGCCAGCTTCTGCATATGATTCATTCATTGTCTTCCTCCTTCATTTCTCATGCTATCTTCTATTATACATAATTTTAGTGAGGAAACAAATACATTGTTTATAAATTATATTTAACAAAAGCATTTTAAAATGATTTCACAATTCATAATCCACATTACTAAGTCTTAGCATAAAATATAATTGCTACTACAACGAATACTGCTGCCATTGGTCCAAATAACGGACTCTTCACTAAAAGTGCTAATACTGCAAAAAATATAATACCAGCAACCATTAATGCCTTTAACAGTGTATTCTTACATGGCGGTTTTACTTTCACTCCAGCCTCTGCATATAACTCGTTCATGATTTTCTCCTTATTATTCTTCATGTTCTAGGATTTATTATACGAAATAAGACTTAAGAAACAAAGAGAAAATCATAAAACCGAGTTACTCTAACACTTTAAAATGGTTATCAAACATACGCAATTAACAATTTCATTTAGGTACTTGCTATCATGCCGATTGTGTAATGGTTATGGTTTTCGTTACATTTTCTCCTTTGACAATAATCTGTCCAACTCGCTGCTTGCCAGTGGTATTAGGTTTCACACCTATGTACATGGCTACACAACTACCTGCTCCGCCGTGATATGTGTTACGATCTACATAATAAATCCAGCTTTGGGTTGAATAAGCAGTCCATGCTCGATTACTGCCAACATTAATAAAGTAATTTTGTCCATATGATGGAGCTTGCAGACTAGTGTACTGCACGTTCAGAATAGTTGGCTCAGTATCTGGGTTTTTGCCAGTTGGATTGCCCGTTTGATAAATCGTAAATGTATAGGAAGCACTTCCTGCAGAAAAAACAACTTTTCCACTACGAGATGCCGTCTGCTTATTACTCTCAACGGTAATTTCAACTGCAGGATTGCTTGCAGTACCAGTTGTTTTGTTAGTTTTAATCCATGATGCACTTGGATATGCTGTCCACACTGAGTTATCACTTGGAATCACAACCAAAGGATAGGTTCCTCCGTAATAAGTAAAATTCTTGCTTACTGTAGATTCACTTATTGGTGATATTACTTGAAATGTCGTTTCTGCCTTAATAGCCACTGGTGTACACATAGTAATGATCAATGCTAATGTTAAAAAAATATGTAAGATTTTGTTACCTCTCATTATAAATCCCCTTTCTTTTTAAACCACTTTAAAATGTCAACCTAATTATACCATAAATAGCCAACCTCTTTCCATCCGTATCTGCCAACAATGGATTGAATGAATCAGACTTTACCTCATAACTGCATAACAAAGTCTGAGTTCCTCAGACTTATCAAATAAAAACAGCGTAGCAGCCAAATAAAACTACTACGCTATAAGTCTACCTTTTAGGAGTACAACAGCACCTACGTTTCATTACCCCTTTTTCTTTGTAATAATATGTATGGGACTATTCTACCTTGGTGCCTGTGTAAAAGTTATAAACTGCCCCTCTCCACCACCAGATAGATAGATCGTGCCCACTCTTCTATCTTTAGAACTGCTGTCGTTTGGAAGAACCTCAACTTCAAATGTTCTCTTCACATTTGCCTTGCCAGATATCTCTGAACCATTTACACCAGCAAACTTGATAAAGTAATTGTTGCTTGTAGCTTTCCAATCAACCGTAGGAGTAATCGTAATGGTGAATTTCTGTCCATAACTAAAAACCCCATATGTCAGATGTTTTGATATCCCGAATACAGATGTTTTTTCTGGCTCTTTACCATTCCTGTCTCCTAGCTGATAAACTGTGCAAGTTGCCGTTGCACTTCCTGCTTTTATTGTAATGGTTCCTTTTCTGCTAGTTGTCATTGAGTTCTTTTCCATTTTGAAAGTTAAGGATGGATTAGATGCCTGCCCTTCGCTCTTTGTAATTTTAATCCAGTAAACATCTGATGTAGCAGTCCATACTTCATTCC
The DNA here is from genome assembly GCF_900111595.1 of [Clostridium] polysaccharolyticum. Lineage (GTDB taxonomy): Bacteria > Bacillota > Clostridia > Lachnospirales > Lachnospiraceae > Clostridium_AI > Clostridium_AI polysaccharolyticum. The sequence continues at coordinate 89,073 of NZ_FOHN01000012.1, forward strand.
CGCTTGTAACTGCATAGAACATATCCTCTTATGTCTCAAGGAATAATACCTAATAAATCAGACAAAATTCCGAAGCTCCTCTATATAGAAGTACTTCGGAATTCTCTCTTGCTATATTAATTATAGATTTTAATTTCAGATACGAATTACATCATTCCCATTCCAGGAGCACCTGCTGGCATTGCTGGAACATCTTCTTTGATTGTAGCTACAACAGATTCTGTTGTCAGCAATGTAGAAGCAACGGATGTAGCATTTTGCAATGCACTTCTTGTTACTTTCGCTGGGTCAAGAATACCTGCTGCAACCATATCCACATATTCTTCTGTTAAAGCATTGAAGCCTGTTCCTGGCTGGCTTTCTTTTACCTTATTAATAATAACAGAACCTTCAAGACCTGCATTGTAAGAGATTGTGAATAAAGGAGCTTCTAATGCCTTTAAGATAATCTGAGCACCAGTTTTTTCATCTCCTTCTAAAGATGCAACTAATTTGCTAACTTCTTTAGAAGCATGGATGTACGCAGAACCACCACCTGCGATAATACCTTCTTCCACAGCAGCTCTTGTAGCAGCTAATGCATCCTCCATACGAAGTTTTGCTTCCTGCATTTCTGTCTCCGTTGCAGCACCTACACGAACTACAGCTACACCACCAGATAATTTAGCAAGTCTTTCTTGTAATTTTTCTTTATCAAATTCAGAAGTTGTTTCTTCAATCTGAGTTTTAATCTGAGCAATTCTTGCATTGATTTCTTCTTTACTTCCTTCACCGTCAACGATGATTGTGTTTTCCTTCTGTACTTTTACGGATTTAGCACGGCCTAGCTGTTCTAATGTTGTTTCTTTTAAATCTAATCCAACTTCATCAGAAATTACCGTACCACCTGTTAAAATAGCGATATCCTGTAACATTGCTTTTCTTCTGTCACCATAACCTGGAGCTTTTACAGCAACAACAGAGAATGTACCACGTAACTTATTGATTACCAATGTAGACAGTGCCTCTCCTTCTACATCTTCTGCAATAATTAATAATTTTGCACTGTTTTGTACTACTTGTTCTAATAATGGTAAGATTTCCTGAATGTTAGAGATTTTCTTATCCGTAATTAAAATATATGGATTTTCAAGATTTGCTTCCATCTTATCCATATCCGTAGCCATATACGCAGATACATATCCACGATCAAACTGCATACCTTCTACTAAGTCCAACTCTGTTTTCATTGTTTTGGATTCTTCAATTGTAATAACACCATCGTTAGAAACCTTTTCCATAGCATCTGCTACCATTTCACCAACTGCCTCATCACCAGCAGAAATTGCAGCAACCTTTGCAATCTGCTCTTTTCCTGTAATTGTTGAGCTCATGCCTTTGATCGCTTCTACTGCACAGTCCGTTGCTTTTTTCATGCCTTTTCTTAAAATGATTGGGTTAGCACCTGCTGCTAAGTTTTTAACACCTTCATGAATCATAGCCTGAGCTAATACAGTAGCTGTTGTAGTACCATCACCTGCTACGTCATTTGTCTTAGTAGCAACTTCTTTTACTAACTGGGCACCCATGTTTTCAAATGCATCTTCTAATTCGATTTCTTTGGCAATCGTAACACCGTCGTTTGTGATAAGTGGAGCCCCAAAAGATTTATCAAGAACAACATTTCTTCCTTTTGGTCCTAAAGTAACTTTTACTGTATCTGCTAATTTATTAACGCCTGCTTCTAAAGCTGCACGTGCTTCTGCACCATATTTAATTTCCTTTGCCATGATTATATTCCTCCTAATTAAGATTCTATCTCTATATAAGTTTCTTAGTCTTCTACAACTGCAATGATATCGCTTTCTTTTACGATAATATATTCTTCACCATCTAATTTTACGTTTGTTCCAGCATATTTCTGGTAGATAACTTTATCGCCAGCTTTCACTTGCATTGTAATTTCTTTGCCGTCAACAACTCCACCAGGACCTACTGCAACAACTTCAGCCTGCTGTGGTTTTTCCTGAGCCTGACCTGGTAAAACGATACCAGATTTCGTTGTTTCTTCTGCTTCTAATTGTTTCAACACTACTTTGTCATTTAAAGGTACTAATTTCATGTTTATTTCCTCCTTAAATCTATACGAAAAATCTATTCTTTTTTCTGTTATTAGCACTCATCTAAATCGAGTGCTAACCGTTACACATATATTAGTCAATTTACTAGTTTTATGCAACTTATAATGTGTTGTAAATATTGATATTTTAAATATATTTCACTCAATATCTCATATTTTCTCTCGTATTCTCATTTTTTCTTTTTTCTCCAGTTCATTATATCCCATTCTCCACTGTTTTATGCAAGGCATTCTATTATATACATTATATTCTTGTCTATGATATAATATTCATGAACAGAAAGGAAAGGATGAACGACTTGAAAGAAAAACTTTATACAATCCCTGTTACGGATGCCTTCCAGGCTGATTGTGAGTGCCCCCTATGCAGCATGTACCATGAATTAGAAACACAGAGCATTGAATATACTATGGGACCAAGTTACATGGAAGACGATACCCGTGCTGAAACCGACAAAGTGGGCTTTTGCAGCCACCATATCAAACAAATGTATGCCAGCCAGAACCGTCTTGGAATTACATTGATTTTAGATACTCATATGAACGAAGTCATTAAAAACTTAGAAAGACTTTCCAAAAACGGTAAGCCTGCCACTGGTTCTTTCTTTAAAAAACCAGCTTATACCGACGTAAAGTCCTACGTGGATTACTTAGAAGCAAACTGTTTTGTATGTAACCGTATTCGTAACACCTTTGACCGATACATCGCTACTATTTTTTATTTATATAAAACAGAGGGTACATTTCGAGATACCTTCCGAAATTCCAAAGGATTCTGTACGAAGCATTATGGAATGCTTTATCAAATGGCAGGAAGCAATCTAAGTGGTAATCTGCTGAATGAATTTATAAATGATTTAAATCGTTTATATTTAGAAAATATGAAACGGGTAAAAGAAGATCTAGAATGGTTCCGGGACAAGTTTGATTACCGGAATCAGGATGCTCCTTGGAAAAACTCCAGGGATGCAGTGCCTCGTTCGATTTTGAAGATAAATTCTGTTATGTTAGATGAATCGTAATAAAGATAAGGGAGCATGCAATCAATCCTTACATTTTGATTGGTATGCTCCTTTGTTACTTTAAACATTATGGTATCATTGTATGGAATTAACTGTTGCTTCTTAGAGTGCCTTCTAAATAAAGATCGATATAATCATCCTCTAATTTATAAAAATATAGATAGTATTTAGGACCAGCTTTTAGTACCACTCATTGAAAAACTCTTATACTTATTAGATGGTTCTCAATTTTTCTCTTCTATAACAGAATGCATCAATTTCAAATTGAAATTTAATCATTTAGATACATACCAAATTACAGGAAATATACTATTAACCTTTCCTATTGGATTTTGTATTCCATTTCTGGTAAATACTACAAAGAGAAAAAACTATATATTTACATTGCTATTATCAGCCAGTATTGAATTCATGCAACTTGTACTCATTATTACTTTACATACTATAGATATCTGCTTTGACCTGCAAGATATTATTTTAAATATACTAGGTAGCTTCCTTGGATGCATCTGTTTTTCATTGATAAGCAAACTCATAAAAAAGCTGTCTATACGCTATTTTCCAGAAACAAAATCTGGAAACGATATATTTTCTTTTATAATTACTATTTGCAATAACTATTCAACGCACCAGAAAACCTTTTATGGTATGTGATAATAAGAAAACGCCTGCTAAAAATCATCCAGTGAAATTTAGCAGGCACTTTCCTATTGTTTTATATATTTACTTAAGGCATTAACTCTTTAATTTCCCTAGCTTTCGCCTTAATACGTTCCTTGGCATCTCTTGCAGTAAGAACTTTAGAAAGCCATCTCTTAGATTCATCAAATTTGCCGCATCTTCTTGCTAAATCGGCAACAAGATAAGTAGTTGTGTGTTCATCCATACCGCACATTGGAAACATTTCCTTTGAAAAAGCACCTAAGAAACCTTCATAAGCCTTTGTAAGAAACTCAAGTTCCTCTGCCATAAGCTTTTTCTTTACTTCCTCAAGATTCTCTGTATCCTCTGGCAGGCTTTCGCGTTTTCCTCGGCAGAGCCAAGCCAGCTTCAGACATGTATATGCCTTTTCGCTCTGCTTGCTTTTCTTGACAATCGTACTTAATAGTGCAAGTTTATGTCTTGAAATGGCCTCATCATAGGTATAAATATCCCCCTCCTGATTGATTCCTTTAAAGTTATTAGAGATCTGTTCTTTAATAAAACGTGCCTGCGTAGATGTCATGTAGTTAAAATAACGGCTTAACGCTGCATATCCACAGTGCGGACAAACTATGGCATCATATTTTAAAGAATCAACAAGCTGGTATTTAGGCCGCAAATCTGTATCAGCAGAAATCAGTTTAATCTTACCTGTACGAACGGTTTTACTCTTAAATTCCTTGTCACATACAGGACACGTATATGTTTTATCAAATAAAATCTCAGCTTCTGTCACTTGATGCTTTACAGGTGCAGCCTCCTCCGATTTTGCTGACTCATTTTCATATACTTCTACATTTTTTAATCCTCCAAGACCAAATTCCTCTAATCCAGAAAACAAATCACTCATTCTCCAACCTCCTATGTGGTATTACATAAATAATAAAATTATTTATTTGGTTTATATGAACTCTTTAACGAAACAATACGATTAAATACTAATTTATCTTCTCTTGAGTCCTTACTATCCACACAGAAGTATCCATGACGAACAAATTGGAAACGGTCAAGTGCTTTCGCACCTTTTAAATATGGTTCTACAAAACAATTCTTCAACACCGTTAAAGAATTCGGATTTAAGTTTAAACTGCCATCCTCGTTGTAAACACCCAGCTCTTCATTTACAATATTTTCATAATTTCTTACTTCTACTGGAACTGCTGTCGTACACTCTACCCAATGTATTGTCCCTTTTACCTTACGGCCAGTAAAGCCTGAACCGCTTCTGGTTTCTTTATCATACGTACAATGCACTTCTATAACATTTCCATTTTCGTCTGTTTTATAGTCAATACATTTTACAAAATATGCATGCATCAGACGAACTTCATTACCTGGATATAATCTGAAATATTTTTTTGGAGGCTCTATCATAAAATCCTCACGGTCAATATATAATTCACGGCCGAATGGAACCTTACGAGTGCCAAGCTCCTCATTTTCCTGATTATTCTGTACATCAAGATATTCTATTTCACCTTCTGGGTAATTATCAATAATTAACTTAATTGGATCAAGAACAGCCATAACCCGGTCATTCTTCATCTTCAGGTCTTCACGAATACAATACTCTAGCATTGCATAGTCCACTGAACTGTTGCTCTTCGATACACCGCAAAGTTCCATAAACTTCCGGATGGATTCTGGTGTAAAACCCCTGCGCCGAAGTGCGGCAATAGAAACCAGTCTTGGGTCATCCCATCCGTCCACAATACCTTCTTCTACTAACTTTTTAATGTAACGTTTGCCTGTAATTACATTAGTAAGATACAGTTTAGCAAATTCAATCTGCTTTGGCGGGTTTTCATAACCTAATTCTGTTACAACCCAGTCATAAAGCGGCCTATGATCCTCAAACTCTAATGTACAGATTGAATGCGTTACCCCTTCAATGGCATCTTCAATTGGATGCGCAAAGTCATACATAGGGTAAATGCACCACTTATCGCCAGTATTATGGTGTGTCATTCTAGCAACACGGTACAGAATTGGATCACGCATATTGATATTAGGCGAAGCCATATCAATCTTAGCACGTAAAACCTTTGTTCCGTCTGCAAACTCACCATTTTTCATCTGTTCGAATAAAGCTAAGTTTTCCTCAACAGAACGGTCTCTATAAGGGCTGTTCTTTCCAGGCTCTGTTAAAGTTCCACGATACTCTCTGATTTCATCCGCATTTAAATCACAAACATATGCTTTTCCCTTTTTAATAAGTGTAACTGCTGCTTCATACATCTGCTCAAAATAATTAGAGGCAAAAAATACTCTGTCATCAAATTTGCCTCCAATCCACTGTACGTCGTCTTCAATTGATTTCACAAACTCTGTCTTTTCCTTTGTAGGATTTGTATCATCAAATCTTAGATTGAATTGACCATTATATTTTTCGGCTAATCCTGAATTTAATAGAATGGACTTAGCATGTCCAATGTGAAGATATCCGTTAGGCTCTGGTGGAAATCGTGTTATGACTTTCTTGCATTTTCCTTCTGCTATATCTTTATCAATAATCTGTTCGATAAAGTTTTTTGTCACCACTTCTTTTTCTTCAGAAACATGTTCTTTTTCCACTGTGTCCCCTCCTTGCGTCTTTTTGAAAATCAATATTATAATATCACATCTATTACTAAGTGAAAAGGGGGGTGTTGCAAAAAATTACAACTCCCCCTTTTGATTCAAGCTCATTCTATTTAAATTGATGATTACCAATCTTTATTCTGCATCCTTTTAGATAACAGCTAAAGAAATGATATCCTTTTAAATTTATTTTTTGTGACTTATATGTTACTGTTTTTGTTCCGTCTAAAGTTTCTTTTGCTGCTTTTACACATTGTTTCCCAGCCCCTGATTTAAATTTGCCTTCATCATATTTCCTTAATGCTTTCTTTAAAGCACCATTCCTAGTTGGCTGGAACTGATTTTTCTGATATATGACTCCATTAATGGTATTAGGAAACTGACTTGATGCTTTTCTATTCATAACTACAATTCCTACTGCAACTTTACCTGCATAAGTTTCACCTTGTGCTTCACAATAAATGATTGCAGATAATAATCGTAAATCAGATTCTTTATATGTCTTTGCTTGTGTCTTATTAGATGACATAACACTTACCGTTTTTATGTCTGTCTTAGATATTTCTTTTGTATTCGCTTTAGCAGCTATGCTCCTGCATAAAACTTCCTGTACAATTCCTGCTGCTTCCTTCGTAAGCTTGTTTTCTTTTTGTATCTTAGTTCCTCCAGCTTTTAGCGTGTACGCTTCACTTGCATTGTTCTCATAAGCTATGTTCTCTCTTTCTACGCTATCTGCAAACACCTTTATGTTAAAAAAGTTAAAACAAAGAAGTGCCATAAGTACAATAGAAAACATTTTCTTGAATTTCATAAATAATCTCCTTCTACTTTTTTGATATGTGCTATCATCGGTAGTACGAAACAATTACTTAACCATTCGTAACATTTATGTAATAATTATAACACATTTAATCAAAAAATCAACCCTTTTTCCATATTTTCTTGACTTGTCCATTACCTCAGTCAGCTAAAAAGCCCGAAAACACGCTGTTTTCCATTGTAATTTATTACGCAATATTTAACCATATATTTAACATATTCTTTTTCTTTTCTGTTACAATTCCGTCTCCCTACATAACGCTAACACGTGCTGATAATCTAATTTACCACCAAACAAATCTAAGGCACTTCCTATTGTCACATCCACATGACCGTTTCCTAACTTTTTTAGCTGCTCCAGATCTTCATAACTGCCAACCCCTCCTGCGTAAGTAACTGGAATTTTGCTCCACTTTCCAAGCATTTTTACTAATTCTGTCTCTACACCAGATGCCTTCCCTTCTACATCAACTGCATGAATCAAGAACTCATCACAATAATCTGAAAGCATGTCCAATGTCTCATATGTTACTTCCACATTGGTAAACTTCTGCCACCTGTCTGTGACAATGAAATATGTTCCATCTTTTTTTCTGCAGCTTAAATCTAACACAATATGTTCTTTTCCTACTGCTTCCAGTAACTTATGTAACCTCTCTATTTGGATTTCCCCATCTTTAAATACATAAGATGTAACAATCACATGAGTCGCACCCTTTTCCAGAAAGGATTTTGCATTATCTGCTGTAATTCCTCCACCAATCTGCAATCCATTCGGAAATGCTTCCAAAGCTAACTGGGCCTGACGAACGTCTTCTTTATAAAATTCTGATAAAGCTGGATTTAAAATAATAATATGCCCTCCTCGCAGATTACTTTCCCGATACAGATTTCCATAAAAAGAAGCATCCTGTTCAGACACAAAATTATCAATAGCCTGATTCCCTTGATCCAATAAACTTCCTCCAACAATTTGCTTTACTTTTCCATTATGTATATCAATACATGGCCGAAATTTCATATTCTATTCCTCTCTTTCTGTTACTTACAAGACAATTCTTCTGGAAGCTTCCCCTCCAGAAGAATTGTCTTGGTTTTGTCGGTTTTCCTCTATTTGCCTGGTTTGCTTTTATAATAGAAATATGCAGACAATCCGCCTCCTATCAGAAGTAAAACAGCAATGCTCATAATCCCATAAAAAAGCATATTAGGCTTAGAAAAATCAAGTTTGATGTTACCTTCCTGCATGCTGTCTAAATCCGCTTGAAAAGACCAGTTCTGATTATCTTTGTATTTCTTAATCTCTTTTTTATGAAATGTCTTATTCCCGAATGAGAAACTCTGCACCTTTAAGGATAACGGTATTGATATAGTATATGACACCTTATTTCCCTTTAGGGGAATATAACGACTTAACGAAAAGACTGATGAGAACTCATATTTCAGCTTATGAATACCAAATGTGTGTATTTTCTTAAGTACACTTTTTTTATCTTCTTTTCCCAATAAGAGTTCTTTGGAAAAAGTAATTCTTACCTTTTCCCCATCTTCCTCATACTGCACTTTTTCCCCTAGATTACTGTAAAATTTCATTACCTGGCTATTGGCCAGCTCCATACCATTTTTCTCAACCTCTAATACAACACTTTGTAAGCCTACAAGATTTTCATCTATTGAATACGAAACCTTTGTGTCTAAAAGTTTTGCACTTTCTCCACCACAAAAATCAAGATAATACGTATCATTTCTATTATATTCTCCAATATATGGATATGCTTTATTAGATTCAAGACCATATGTATGATGTACTTGCTCACTTTTGTAAATGTTTCTCCTAGGAACAGAAACATAGTCTTTCACTGTTGAAGCGGTAACACGAAATCCCGAAAGCAGCTGGTTCAGGTTATAAACCTCTTTTATTAAAAACTGATTGGAAAACAGATTATTATCACATTTCTTTTCCAAATAGTAGTTTTTATCTGGCTTTTTAATGTTTAAATCCTTATATGGCAATTCATTTCCTAGTTCCCCCGAAGCCTTTTCAAAAAAAGCTTCCAATTCCTTTTGGTTTGTCAGTGTCACGGAATAACCATTACATGTCTCATCCACCCGAAACGCCTTTGAAAATTCATGTAAATAATGCAGCCCCTCTTCTACATTCATTGATTTAAAATCTTCATAAGAGAAACCGAGTTTAATCCTTTTTTCTTCTTTTCCTTCATCATCGAGGATCGTATATACCGAAATCTCCTTAACTTCGGGAGTGTTATCTATTTGAAAGAAAGCATTTTCCTTCCCTGTCCATACTATTTCACCATCAAACGAGACTTTACTTTCTTCCTCCTCAAAGAATTCACTTAAAACTGCATTCCTTACATTTTCTTGTTCCAGTAAATCCTTTGCCCACTTTATCAGATCTTTCGTGGTTGTGTTTTCCTCATAAGAAACGGCTCCCTGAAATGCTCCCTGATTTACTTCCCACTTTATAGAAGGCTCTTTGGCTGTAACTTCTTTGGTTTTCTTTTTTAAATCTTCTATATCTGTAAAATCATATCTGCATTCATAAACCATGACCTGCCTTTTTACATCTTCATAGCGTTTTACTTCTATACATTCTGGTGATTTCTCCTTCAATGTATCTTCTAATCTATCAAAACCACCTTTAATTTGTCCCTCATCCTTAGCTGCAATCTCCACATAAATAATTCTAGTTCCTGAACCATCTCTATGAAAAGAAGTTTCTGTGTGAACTTTTGCTCCACAAGCAGTAAGAATAAAAGCATACAGCACAAATACAAATACAAGTTTTATTTTTTTTGTCATTACTTCACCTGCCTTTACTTTTATATGTATTATATCCCATGTCCATCTTATACTCAAATCATAATTTATTTCAATCTATGAATAAGTTTTGAATTTCCACACATCCTACTCATATTCTTAAGAAAGTATAGGAGGGTAGTGTGAAAGAAAGTAGAGGGAAGCCGTAAACTGGCGCACTTAAATAAGCTGTCTTGATAGGCAACTTTAAAAAGTAATGTTTTAATTGATGATAAGATTAAAAAGCTAATGGCTTATCTGGAGGCAGTAATCCTTCCTTTTGAAGAAGTTTCTTGGCTTGTTTGATTGCCTTTGCCTTTTGCTTTTCAACAAGGGGGGCAGGCATATCAATTTTGTAAAGATCGCTCGGATTCCATGCTTCTCCAGTGGACAGCATCTGATAGATAGCAGTGAGAATCATACGGGCAATAGCGATAATGGCTCTTTTCTTGCCACGACGTTTTGCAAGCAATTCGTATTTCTTTTT